>NZ_JBEPDK010000001.1:0-1605450 GCF_040300265.1 Kribbella sp. NPDC000426
AGCCCTGCCACCTACGAATCAACCCACGCCACCCACCAACAGGTAGCGTGAACCAACCTCACACCAACCCTGTCCGTCGAACCGGGTCAACGCCATATCGACTACGCAGGCCCGAACTGGCTGATCATCATCTGGGACGACCCGACCGTCGCCTCCATGCATCAACCCTCCGAGATGGTGCAATATCTCACCAGGGTCGAGTGATCATGATCATCCGTTACACCTCTCATCGAGGATGTGGTCCGGCAGATCTGCAAACCATGTGATGACATCGCTCGCGCGGTATCGCAGATGCCGGCCGACCTTCTTGGCGGGTGGTCCATAGCCGAGCGTTCGCCATCGATAGAGCGTTCGCTTGGGAACGCCTAAGTACGCCGCGACTTGATCAATGTCCCACAGCGGATCCACATCAAGAGTCGCCATCGCAGGCCCCTGTCGCCGCGTCACGTCGGTCGCGATCAACCTTCACGACGCGACGAAGCTCCTGGACCGACCAGCCAAGGATCTCCGCCGCCGCTTCTGAAGACCTGCAGGTTCGCACGAGCTCGGTGATCTCGGCCGCCCGCGCAGCCTCGGCATCAGCGACTCGTTCGTCGTACCGCTCGATGGCGAGATTCCTCGCCTCGACCGCACGATCGAGCGATGCCTGCGCCTTGAGAGTTCGGGTTGTCGCCGCCTCGATCCTCGCCTGTCGTTCGCGCGCACGCCGCAGCGCGGCCACTCGCTCGCTGGCTCCCATGCGCGAGCCACCTCACCGGATCGGGCCATCGAGGTCGGGGGCGATCAACACGGAGCCGAGCGGCCTCGCCGGAACCGAGCTGAGCGCCGGTCTGTGAGCCTTCAGGAACCGGTCGGTCGACTTGATCAGTGTTCTGGTCGTATCGACGACACGCGCACCAGTCGCCTTGATGACGTTGCCGGGCTGCTCCGGATCGATATGGTGCGCCCAGCCGACGAGGTACTCGAAGGACTGTGCGTCAAAGCTCAGCCCGTGATGGGCAAGTACCACATGAGCGACGGACTCGGCTTCCACTTCACGGATCCCACGACACAGCACGCTTGCTGACTCCCCCGTCTCGGCCGACGAGTGCAATCGGGCGTGTGCAACCTCGTGAGCCAGTCGTTCGACTGCACGGAAGTCGTCCAGATGATCGGCAATCACAATCCGCTTGGCCTTGTGGTCGGTGCAGCCTTCGGACGCATCACCGGTCGGCCGAATGTCGACCGTGAATCCGTCTGCTCCAGCTTCGCGGGTCAAGGCATTCCACAACCTCTTTGCCACAGTCGCACTCGCAGTTGCCGGCAACGGTGGCAGGGCGAGCGGCGGGCCGACTGTGCCTGTCACGTCGTACACAACCCCGACCTGAAAGCCGATCACCTGCTGCTCGATCTGACCGCCCGTTCTCTGCTTCTCACTGGCCGATCCCAACGCGTCCTCCATCGCCGCAGCCACCGCCGTCCGCGAACGGACGGGGTAAAGAATCCTGATGGCCAGCGGCGGCTTCACCTCCCTCCCCAACCGTCTCCACGTGTTCGCATGTGCTACCCAGCTCGCCTGTGGCATCTGGAGGTTGATCAGCACGACGTTGCCGAAGCCGAACGTCGGGAACGACGCCGCGGCATCCATCCACTTGCACCAGTCGGTCCCAGACCGCATCTTGCTGAGTTCAGTGTCGAGCGCGCGGTGGAGATCCTCCGCCCGTACCGGTTCTTTGCCCACAGCAACCTCCAGCTGGATCGGTTGCAAGGCTCAACGGCAGAGCTCAGCCAACTCCTGTCCTTGATCGTCGATCCCGGACGCGTACGCGACGTACGGCCCAGGCGTTCTTGGTCGCGGCTCTCCAGTGCGGCGTGAAATCGCCGACGTTGCCGCCAGGCGCCTGGCGATCTCTCCGGCGGCCTTCCCATGCTCGGCGGACTCGGCCAGCGCACTCGTCAGGTCGTCGAAACAGCCGCCTAGACCCGTTCGTACCCACCTCGCTTGCAGAGGACGTGAACCACCTCCGGGACGTCGAAGGAAGTAGATATCGACCTGTGACGCCTCCTGCCGCGGCACGAACAGACGTCCGGCTCCGACCAGCCAGCGCACTGTGCGCTGCTGATGCCGCCAGACCTGCTCGGTACACCAAAGCACCTCGTCCACCGTGTCGACCAGTTCCATCGCGGTCCTGTGATCTGGAATCAAGTCCCTGGGACGGCGTAGGCCCCGATCGTCGCCGAGAACATGGCTAACCGCGCTCTTCAGATCGAGGAAGGCAATCTCAGCCGGCGACTCGCTGAGGCCGCCAAGGTCGGAAAGGCGCCGTCTCCAGGAGCTCTCTACGCGGCGGGAGCTCGCCTCGGCGCTGTGCAGTTCGCTCCTCATGAGATCCAGATCGCGTCGCTGAGTGGCGTCGAGGCCTGCTGACTGCGCCGACAGCAACTGGGTTGCGATGTGCCAGACGTCGCCGCCAATAGTCCGCAGCTGCGCCGTCGCGGACCGCAGGTCTCGGGTCAGCACCATCTCCGGAGATGTCGCCGCGTGCGCACGCTCCCACCGCGCGGCAGCCGGGCCGATCAAGGACAGATCGCCGGTCAGTGCGGCTGGCCGGCCAGCTGCCAGCAGGGCAAGACCGCCGAGCCCGGTTCGCCGTACGTCGGCGCTCGCGATCTCAGCCAGCTCACGCATCGCCGAACGGACGCGGCTTCGCTCAGGATCCCGCGCTCGAGTACTTCGCATGGCGACTTCCCCTGCCATTAACGCAATGGCCGCCACCTCGGATCTTGCAGCGACCAAATCCTCGCCAACATCCAGCACTGCCGCGGCCCCCGCATCTTGCACGGCCAGCAGGTCAGCACCGGCACCAATCGCCTGAGCCAAACGTCCCAGCGCATTGTCCGAACGCTTCGCCTCCCCGGGCTTCACCTTCAGATGCAACCGCAACCAGCGGAGATGGTTCTTCGTCGCGAACAGCACAGCCTGCCAATCGGCGAGCACCTCGGACTTGTCGGGATATACGCCGCGCTGAGCGTTCGCAGCGATCCGCCTGGCCGTACGAAGCAGATCCTCATACGTCGCTCGCATCACGGACCCTCCGAACATCCGCCGCGGCGGTCCGCAACGCATCCCCGAGCGCAAGCCTCCAACTAAGTTCCTCGATCGGCACGTCGATCTGGTCGACCAGACCCGTCGCCTCTTCCAGCAACGCCACCGGATCATCGCCAGGCTCGCCGTCGTACCGTACGTACGGCATGATCTTGAGCAGCTCACACAAGCGATACCTGCTGAACGCCGTCATCGCCCATCGCCCATCAGCAGCCGTCGCCTCGAGCGCCTCCACAATCGCCTCAGCCCGATTCACCAGCTCAACAACCTGCCGGCGTACGCCGCCGCCCTTCGACAAGTTCTCGCTCACCTGATGCCTCCGTCTCTGTCCTGGATCGGTGCTCCAGGACGTCTGGTCCCAGACCACGGCCACTCAACGGATGCCGCAGACAACTTTTGTGCGCACGCAAGCAGTGGGACAGCCAGCAGCCGGGCGAACAGAGGAGCGTCGGACCTCGGCCCGAGACAAGGCGAGCAGAGGCAAGCTCATTGAATTCGAAGGTGAGGACACCAACCTCGCCGAAGGCTCGACGACTCCCTGACTGAACACTCAGCCGATCCCACACCGTTCAAGGACTCGCGCCACAAGATCACGAGATCCGAGTCCAAAGTTGACAGGACTCTTCGACGCTCCTCGAAGATGGTGTAGATCTCCTCCAGCGTGGCGGGGCTTTGGCACAGGACTCTGGATATCGCGTCTGACCTGCAGTTTGGCTCCCGTCGATGATCAGCAGTTGCCAGCGTTTCGCAGTCTCTCACGGAGCTGTGACGGAGTAGGAAGTTGCCTACAGCAATAGTTTCATCGCTTGCAGGCGGGCACAGGATCCCGCACCCCGACAGCCAATGGGTCGCCGACGTTGTCCACGACCTTCCTCAGGCAGGCACTGCGGGCATACAGTGCCGCCTGCAGCATTGGCCTGAGCGGGCGGATCGATCGCGAGACAACACTTACGCCTGACAGATCTGGGCGACCGACAGGAGCAGCGCCCGAGAGTAGTCGCTTCGCTATGGCTCGGACTCTGTTCGCTCATCGATGTAGTAGCGAGGCGCGGGGCCGGGACCCCTAACCCCGCTTTACGGACCCGCGCTGCTTGAGGTTGTTTGTCGTTTGCCGAAATCAGGTCTGACCTGCATGAACGGCCTGGGGCTAGTGTCATGACGTTGCACCTCTGACCGCTGTTGATCATCCATTGTGGTGAGCCAGGTGGGGAGTTCGCTCGGCGCTCAGCTCAAATGGACGCTTCGTAATCGTCGAGGTGCAACGCCCTATCGCCCATCCGGGTCAGCCAATCTGTGGCAATCTCGTTCGGAGTCTCGCCAGCTGCATCGCCGACCGCGTAGGCGTCGTACCACTGCGACGGTTGCGAACCCTCGACCGGATCCAGGCCATCGATATCAACTAGCTTCGTCAGCTTCGACGACGTCGCCATCCAGAAGCCGATCGCCGGCTGCGGTTCATCTCTGACCGCGACACCGACCTGGTCGACAAGATACCTCGCAACCGACGCGGGGGTCGCGAGCGCAAGCGTCATCATCCTCCGCCACCGGCGGAGCGCTAACGGTGGTGGAACCGTCGCCGTTGTCGGCGGCGCTCGAAAACTGAACACTTTCGGCGGTGAAAAGTGAGCACTCGACGATTGGAGAGTGATCACTTTGGAGGACTGGGCGCTGATCAGGAGGTTGGCGGCTGAGGGGGTGCCGAAGGCGCAGATCGCGCAGCGGCTGGGGATCTCGCGGACGACGGTGATCAAGGCGGTCAACTCGGATGCGCCGCCTAGCTATGTGCGCAGGCCGGCACCGACGTCGTTCACGGTGTTCGAGGCGCGGGTGCGGGAGTTGCTGGAGCAGACACCTGACATGCCGGCCACGGTGCTGGCCGAGCGGGTCGGGTGGACCGGATCGATCCGGTGGTTCCGCGAGAACGTGGCGCGGTTGCGGCCCGAGCAGCGGCCGATCGATCCGGTCGACCGGATCGTGTGGGCGGCTGGTGATGCCGCGCAGTGTGATTTGTGGTTCCCGCCGCGGAAGATCCCGTTGGAAGACGGCAGCGCGAAGTTGTTGCCGGTGCTGGTGATCACGGCCGCGTATTCGAGGTTCGTGACGGCGCGGATGATCCCGACCCGCAAGACCGAGGACCTGCTGCTGGGGTCGTGGGAGCTGATCCAGCAACTGGGGCGGGTCCCGCGCCGGCTGATCTGGGACAACGAACCCGGCATCGGCCGCGGACAGCGTCGCGCCGAAGGCGTTGGGGCGTTCATGGGCACGCTGGCCACCAAACTCGTGCTGCTGCCGCCCAGAGACCCTGAATCCAAGGGCATTGTGGAGCGCCGCAACGGCTGGTTCGAGACCTCGTTCATGCCCGGCCGGACGTTCAGTTCACCGGCAGATTTCAACGCCCAGTTCACCGACTGGCTGACGAAGGCGAACGCACGGGTGGTCCGCACGATCAAGGCCGCACCGGCCGATCTGGTCGACACGGATCGGGCGGCGATGCTGGCGTTGCCGCCGATCCCGCTGCACCTGGGCTGGCGCAACAAGATCCGGCTGGGCCGTGACTACTACGTCCGGCTCGACACCAACGACTACTCCGTCGATCCGGCCGTGATCGGCCGGATGGTCGACGTCGCCGCAGACCTGGAACGGGTGCGGGTCCGCGCAGAAGGTCGCGTCGTGGCCGAGCACTGCCGGGTCTGGGCCAGAGGAACCACCGTCACCGACCCCGGCCACGTTCAGACAGCCGCCTGGCTGCGCAAACAGTTCCAGCAACCCCACGCCCTTGGGGGTGTCGCGGCCGCCGGTGATGATCTGGCCCGCGATCTCACCGACTACGACCGCGCCTTCGGGCTCACCGACCAGTTCACCGCCGAGGAAGGAATCAGCTGATGGCCGCCACCAAATCAACGAGGAACCCCGCTGCGGCCACGGAGGCGCTCAAGCAGATCACCTATCTGGCCGCCGCGCTGAAAGCACCCCGGATTACCGAGGCCGCCGCCCGGCTGGCCGATCAAGCCCGTGACGCCGGCTGGACTCATGAGGACTACCTCGCCGCGGTCCTCGAACGCGAAGTCAGTGCCCGCAACTCATCTGGCGCCCGACTACGCATCCGCGCCGCCGGGTTCGGTGCCGTCAAAACCCTCAAGGACTTCGACTTCGACGCCCAACCAGCAGCACATCAACAGATCGCAGCACTCGCATCCGGTGGGTTCCTCACCGAGGCCCGCAATGTCGTCCTCCTCGGCCCGCCCGGCACCGGAAAGACCCACCTGGCCACCGCCTTGGGTGTCGCGGCCGCCCGGCACGGTCACCGCGTCCTGTTCGCGACAGCGACCGACTGGGTCGCCCGCCTCACCGACGCCCACCGAGCCGGCAAGCTACCGAACGAGCTCGCCAGGCTGCGCCGCTACGGCCTCATCATCGTCGACGAGGTCGGCTACCTCCCCTTCGAGCAAGACGCCGCGAACCTGTTCTTCCAGCTCGTCTCATCCCGCTACGAACACGCCTCGCTCGTGCTGACCTCGAACCTGCCGTTCTCCGGCTGGGGCGGTGTCTTCGGAGACCAAGCCGTCGCTGCCGCGATGATCGACCGCATTGTCCACCACGCCGACGTCCTCACCCTCAAAGGCGCCAGCTATCGGCTCCGCGGGCGCGGCATCGACAGCCTCCCCAGCATCCGCACCACCACAGACAACAACGAGTCCTAGACTGCCAACAACCGCTCACTTTTCAACCGCCGAAACCGACCAGCTTTCAAGCGCCGTCGACAGCCGTCCCGGAGCTCGTCCAGTCGACATGGAGTAACAGGTACGTGCATCGAGGGTCCAGGCCACTCGAGCGACGATCCGGTTCAGCCAGCAGCAGCCTCGCCCAGGCCGACGGGACACCAAGATCCGCTTCCGCGGAACGCACGGCTGCGTAGTTTCCGCGTCCGACGTCGTTGTAACTCCGCCACTGCTCGGAAGCTCGTTGAGGAATGAGCGCCGCGAGAAGTTTCGATATCGACGAGTCGTTGAGCAAGCGCAGGAACTCTCGCCTGAGCTGGGAGGTCGAAGGCCCCCGAGCAGGCAGCGGTGAAGAGGCGACCCCAATGCCGATGGCCACCGATGAGGGGGATTCGGAGTCCCACCGAGAAGGCGAATCAAGGTGCGGGCTGCTGAACTCCTTGAGATTGCTTAGACCGATTGTCACCGGATCACCAGGCGACACTGACTTCCACCGCGAGACGACGGAACGTCGTTGACGCCGAGCGCGCTCCGTCGCCGCTTCAGGCTGTGAGCCGCCACGCCGCTGAGGCAGCGTCTCCGGGTCGACCGCTGCCACCACGCCAGGCGTCCGACCT
The DNA here is from genome assembly GCF_040300265.1 of Kribbella sp. NPDC000426. Classification (NCBI taxonomy): domain Bacteria; kingdom Bacillati; phylum Actinomycetota; class Actinomycetes; order Propionibacteriales; family Kribbellaceae; genus Kribbella; species Kribbella sp. NPDC000426. Next base: position 7,422 of record NZ_JBEPDK010000001.1, read on the forward strand.
GCTGTCGGCAGGCAGTACGCCGCCGCTGTGGCGGGCCCGAAGTAGAGTTCCACGATCTGGTACCGAGGCCGCAGGACCTCGGAGAGCCGTTCGCCATCCCAAACTTCGAAGCGAACATGCGCTTCGCGAAGTCGAGCCACGGCGTTCTCGATCGCCTCCAGAAGCTCCGTCCGCTGCGCGGACGCCCTGGTGGCATAGACGAATTCGTCGCTGCGACTGGCCCAGGTACCCGCGAGGAACTCTTCCACGGCCCGACCCAGAGCTTTCGGGCTGACCGCCTTGACGTTGCGACACTGGACGGTCACATACCGGAGACGAGCGTCGCCCTCCGACGCCAATCGCCCGAAGAGGTCAATTCCATACTGCTTCTGGCCGGGCTCGCCGTACCGCCTCGCCTCCTCGACCTCGTAGCTGATGCGGGTGACATCGAGAACCAGACGTTCGAAGTCGTCCGGTCTGAGGGCCTCGAATGGGAGGCGCGCCGGCGCTGTCACGGGGATCGCTGGCGGTACTGCGGTCGGCGGCTGCTCGAGCCAGGCTAGAAGCTCCTGGCTCTGGCTGAGTTCGTCGTTCACTCGGACATCTTGCGCGATGACGCTATCCGAGTCGAACGGAACGCGCACCGAACCGGGGATGTGCGTGTCGCCACAGGCGTCGCGTGTTTCTGTCGGTCGGCACACGTTGAATGTCTGCCTGCGCAGGCGTCGCCAGCGGCACCGCACCGTTCCACGTTTCCACCTCCCCAAGTTCGCCTCGGCGAAGGAGGAGATGGTGCATCTGGATGTCGTGACCTGCGCGCGACGTCAGGTCGCTGTCAAAAACCCCACCGTCATCCGGAACCTCCACACCATCGTGCTATCCGCCGGCACCAGGACGGACGCGTGGGAGACCCAGCTCAGCGAACTGGAGAGCGATATCGCCCCAGCCCTACGGCGAGCGATCGAAATCTCGCCCGTCCACCCACGCGATGGCGATCGACACTGGTGCCGGCCCGACGTTCAAGACGGAGAGCGAGGAGTTCTCCGCCACCTGAACGCGATCCGACGCCTCCGCGAGACCCTCCACCGCGGCATCCAGCAACGCTCGGACGTTGAGTATCGCCCAGGCCGCCAGGTCTCACCCCCCTCTGAACGACGACGTGAGCTCAGTCCTCCGCACGAGACGCACAGGGCCACGCCTAGCGCAGAGAGCTGGGCGGTTCCCGGTTCCCGGTCACGACACCTACCACAACGCTCCGGAGTACTTCCTGTCCCTCAGCTCTCCGATGGTGGACCCAGGCACTCTCACTGAGATGCCTGGTGCCGTCCTTGTGGTCGGTGAGATCCAGCACAACAAGCTCCGACAACGGGACGTTGGTCGCCTGATACTCCGCCGCCTGCGCGGTGTAGGTCGCGTTGAGATGCTCTGCGTCGGCGTTGGACGACTCACGCTTGGTTTCCACGAGATATCGACGTCCGGCGTCGAACTGCAAGGCGAGGTCGCCTCGACCGGTCGCTATGTTCCGCGGCTCCCAGACGACACGACCTGCAAACGCAGGCACCGTGCACAACATCTGGTAAAGGTCCTCCTGCAACGCGGCTTCGAGAGGTGCCGAGTCCAGCTCTTTGATGGGACGCGTCCAGGGACGCTTGCTATCGGCAACGTGAAGGAGGAACGATACGGTGACGGTGACTAGCAGGCCGAACTCCACTCGCGCTGGACCTTCGAACGCCGGATTCGTCGCCAGGCCCGCGAACAGACGCTCGCGGAGGGGTCCCGCAATCGTGTGGTCGTACGCCGTGCCGAAGACATGAGTCATCGCAAGGCGCGCCGCCAAGTCTTCCAAAGCCTCCATCGAGTCCGGGTGCTTCCCAGCAAGTTCAAGCACCACGTCAGGGGGCAGCAGCTTCAACAGGTAGCCGCCTACAGCCGGCTCCTCGGTGTCGGGCTCAGCCGACGGCTCGCGGGCGGTGGCGCCCTTGGCCGCGGCGACCAGCATCGCGGCCCCCGGCGGAAGCTGGGGAGTGTCGCGACTGTTGTCAATATCAACGACCCGCTGCAGCTGCCGCAGCATGCCGACCCGTTGCGCGACCGCATTCTCTACCCTCGGTGCGATCAGGCGATCGAGACCGGATCCGGCGGGCGCAACTGTGCGGTCGAGGGCGTAGACACCCATCAAAGTATCCACCGCGGACCATGTGTTGATGAACTCGTCGTCCGCGAGCTCCATCGCGGCCTGCTCCAACTGCGCGGCCAGCCCATACCAGGCGAACTCCGTACTGCGTCGTGGAGCCGACCACGATCGCTGATGCATGCCGTGATAGCCCATCGCGACGTGACGCGCTGCCGATGCCGCCGCGGTAGCAGACTCCTGCAGCGCTGCCCGGTCCTCGTCATGGAACGCAACAACCGCTCGGCAAGCCGCCGCGTAGGCCGCGGCATCGTCCCGGGCTTCTGATGTCTGCGCGATTGTTGCGAAGGCTTCCGCGGCAGCGTTCAGACCGGACCGCACCTCGGCAACATCCGTGAGCAAAGTGGCTCGCCGCAGCTCCAGTCGCGCGAGTTCCATCCCGGCATCCTCGGCGCCGCTCGCATCCAGTTGGCGAAGCGCGGCCTCGAGGTCGGCGGCATCCTCCCCCTGATCCCACAGGTCGAGCGTAATGCCGATGAGGCGAGGCAACCGATCGGTGTAGTCGTCCGGCGCGTCAGTCGGCGCCGAGGTCAGAGCCTCTAGCACCCGATACCGACGTGCCGCGCCGAGCAGCACCAGTCGCAGCGCAGTCTCCAGACCCGTTGCAGCCACTGTGGGCGCTGCCATGATCCGACCTGCGTCGGGGACGAGTACGTCGTGCAGCAACTGGCCCGCCACATCAACGACGGTCGGCGAGGCCAGCAGAACATCGCAGGTCTCCACCATCGAGAGCTGGCTTCGCTGCCCGGGCAGGCCTTCGATGAACGCCTTGATCTCCTCCTGCCACGACTCGCGGTGATGCTCGTTGCGCAAGGCGTCCGCCACGAGCGGGGCCGTCGGCGTGACTGCCGCAGCACGAAGGGCGTTCAGGAGATCCGCACCGGTTCCGAGGTCGTCAAGCGCCACTCCGTCACCCGACATGACGATCTGGCGCAACCGCTCCTGGAGATCCAGATCGCTCATCCGCTACCGCCTCCCACTGACGTCCTTCAGAACAGGCACCCCGCCGGCGTCCTCGGACCGATCGTCGCAGCAGCTCCGGACACTGTGCTCGTTAGCTTCCGGTCCTGCGTCGTCGCGATGACCTGGATGCCGCCCTCGCTCCCAGCGACTTCGACCAGCACCTCGAGCAGCGCCGCGGCGTCGGCGTCCTGCATCTCCTCCGCCTTGAGGCTATCCAGCAGAAGCAGCCCGGGATGACTCGCAATGCCGTGCTGCCGGCCAACTCGTAACAAACCGAGCACCACGGCGAACCGCAGCCGCATCCGCTCGCCCGCACTCTGCCCGCCGAACGGACCTTTGGCGCCACCGCCCTTGAAGACATCCATGTTCGCGTTGCGCTTGATGGACACTCGTTCGAGCTCGCCGATGCCGAAGCGACGAGCCAGCTCTGCGATCTCGTCGTCGAGCTCGGGCACCAGCGACTGCCACGAGGCCAGCTTGTCGTCTTCGAGGACGGCAACCAGCGCCTTGAGCACCCGTTCCTCCGGTGGCGGGTCCGCTGGGGCAGCTACCTCGGGACCCAAAGCCTCAAGCGCTCCTCTCGCGGTCGCGACGTCGATCTCCGCCTGCATCAAGGCATCGACGTGACGGCTGGTCTCGGCCTGCGCCAAGCGCGTCTCTGCCGCCTCCATCTTCGTCTTTGCTGCCGCCATCGCGGTCTTTGTCTGCTCGGCTTTCTCCTTCAGTGCCGATGCAGCCTGCACACTAGCCGCCAGTGCGGCTTCCGCTGCCTCGAGCTCGGCAGCAGCGTCGTCCGAGTCATCGAACTGGATCGTCGTCCTACAGATCGAGCACTGGTGATTGCTCACCTCGCCGGCCCGGCGGTCCGCGTCGATCACAGCCTCGCACCGAGGGCAGGCGGCTGGGTCGAGCCCGTGGAAGAGTGCACCCGCCACCGCGGTTTCCTTGAGGGAGTGCACTCGACGCTCGTCGGTGATCCGATTCTGGGTTGCCTGCTGGAGTGTTGCGGAGGCGACGTCGTGTGCCCTGGCCGCGGCATTCAACTCTCTCGCCGCCTCATCTGCCGCCACAGCGGCGGCGCGAAGCTCGACTCCTCCGGTCTGTACCTTCTGCAGCTCGGCGAGCGCCTTGCTGGCCTCGTTCAGCCGCTGCTCGGCTGCCGCACGCCGCGCCTCGAGCCCGGCGGCCGCGGTCGTCGCTCGGCGAGCCTGCGCCGACCGAGCGCCTTCCAGTCGTTTCATCGCGGCATTCGCGCGGGTGTACAGCGCTGCGTGTGGGAGATCGAGGAACACCTCGAGTAACCGAGTTGCCAAACCGGCCGCGGACGTCGCACCCAGGAGGATCTTGTCCGATCCGCTCGGGGGATAGATGGCACCGAAGTACGACGGCCAGCCATGCGGGTTGACCTGCCCGACGGTGTCAGACGACTTGGCGGCGGTGTACACGCGGAGCTCCTCGAGGCCCAGGAGCTGCATCATCCGGGCCGCGACCGTCGCGCTCCAGGACTCCTCGTCCCGGACCTCGGCAAGGACCGACAGACCCGCCGGCATCTCCGAGTGCGCGGCCGCGAGCTGGTCCGTCGTGCCCGTCATCAGCGCACCCCACACGATCCGACCGCCCTCGAAGCGGGCGCGCAGACCAACTGGCTGGTCGTTAACCAGGACGTCGAGGCTGACAGCGCTCAGCCACTTCCGCACGTCTTGCTGGAGATCGGCCGACTCTCCCCGGAGCATCAGCTTGATGATCTCCAGGATTGAGGTCTTGCCACGGAAGTTGTCGCCGGTGAGCACAGTTACACCGCTGGGGAAATCGAACGTCTCATCGAACGGTCCTGGGTCGAGCGGTCCGGCCTTGGCGCCAGTCAGGCGCAGCCGGTTCACCCGGAGCGTCCGCTGCGGCATCGACACGCTCTGCAGGGTGAGATCGTTGTTCCGGAGGATTTGGTCGACCTCGTTGGCACTCACCTGAGCGCGGTCGACCACCTCGGCCCGCAGCTCTCCCGGACTGATCACGACGCGTTCCCTTCTCCGAGACCAGATCGCAGCGAGGCGAGACGCGTCCGAACGCGGTCGGCGATCCCGGTGATGTGGTGCAGCAACTCGGTCTCGCCGTACTCCAACTGCTGGTACTGGACCTTCTTGAGCTGGCTTCCGGGCCGGCCGGCCGCGAGATCGATCACGACCTTCGCTCGCTCGACGTAGTAGGAGAACTCCGCAGCCGCGCCAATCACCGCCGTCGCAACATCTCTGCCCGCGGCGGTCAGGTAGTAGTTGGCTTGCTTGACCGCCCCCGGAGCACCGACACGCCGGACGATGACCAGCCCCGGCGCCCGCAATACCGCCAGCGCCTCGTCGAGCGGCTCGTACGCCCCGAACAGGTACCTAAGCATCGGGTACGACCGCACCTCGGGCTCCTCGCTGTCCAAGATCGAGGCCGCCACCTCGAGATCGGCCGCGTCACCAGCACACTCATACCGGCTCAGCAACTCGTCGGCCAGGTAGTCCGGATTCCGCAGCCAGAAGTCCAAGGCCTGCAGCAGCACCTGCCCCTTGACTACCGCCACGGCACCGTCCGGGGCGCTCTCCACCTCGGACTCGTGCAGATCCGTACCCGCTGCCTGAATCAACAGCAACAACCGCACGGCATCCTGCAGCACGGTCTGGCCGCTTCCCCCGGCATCCGCGTTCCCCGCCATCCTCCGACCCTAGAACCTCAGCCGAGCCCGAGGTACGACACGCCGCTCGCGAGGACGCGACTAGCTGCGACGTTCCCGTTGGCGGCGTCGAAAATGCATGCTGATTTCGGACAACCGTTCCACAACCGAAACTGAGACATCAGCTCCCCGTCGGAGCGGCGTATCTCGCTAGAACGCTGGAGCAGGACCTCGAACTGCGGTCGATTCATCACGGGACGCGGACTTCGACAGCCGCGGTCTCCCCAGCTTCCTCCTGCTGCGACGCAAAGACGATCGCTGTCGGCTTGGCTTCCGCCGGAACCTCCCAGACCTGAATCTGCTGTACGACCTGTCCAGGATTGATCACGTCCCCAAGGAACCATCCAACGTTCTTGCCCGAGTTGTTGGCGTTGCTAAGGAACGTGTAAACGATCGCCTCACTGAGGTCAGTGGCGGCGTACTGGGTATCGCCGACGCTGATCGAGGCGTCCGCACCCGGCTGCGCTCCGTCCTTCAACGGTCTCTTGCCGACGTTCTTCACCGACAAGTCAGCCTGGCAGAACTGCTGACCGGCCGAAGGAACAGCAGGGACATCAGCTGGAATCGATCCCGAAACCGACGAGGCTGCGAACGGGTAGCGCTTGATGCCACAGCGAAACTTGTCGGCCGTTACCTGGATCTCCACTCGATCGCCGTCGCTGTCGTCGTATCGGACGAATTCATCTCCGACCGCGACCTTGAGTGGCGGTGGCGGCCCCGGAGTCTCAACACCCTCTGATGCTGGCACACCCTCCGTCGCAGCTGGACTCGACACGGACCTGGATTCGTCCGCGGTGCCACTTCCGTTGTCGCCCGAACAGCCCGTCGCTGCACCTATTGCTGTCACGGCAAGAAGACAACCGAGCAGCGTTGACCGATGGTTCATGATCCCCCGTCATTTCGACCCGCCGTCAAACACCTGCGCACAAAATCAATGGCCTTGATCCTCTATCGCTCTGGTGAACCCAACTGTTACGTCAGGCGCTCCACCTCCGCGGAATCGCGTACGTGATACACAGACCAGGCCTAGTCTGAGCGCTGGCAGCCATTGGTCACCGAGATGGACAGGGAAGATCACTGCCACACATCTTGCACTTGAGGAGCGGGCGGTGTGGCGGACGCCATATGCAGACCTGAAGTTCGTTGCCGTTGAGCTTGTATGGAGCATTCGTCGGGTCGGCGATCGTGCTTAGTATTCATCGGCTGACTGCTGGAGATGGCTACAAGTATCTGCTGCGGCACATCGCCTCGGGAGATGTTGATCGCCGGATGGCGACGCCGCTGACGGCGTACTACACAGCCTCGGGATATCCGCCTGGCCGGTGGCTCGGCGCCGGGCTGAGCGGTGTCGCCGGCGGTCTGCTCCTGGCTGGTGCCGAGGTCAACGAAGATCAGATGGCGGCCTTGTTCGGGCGTGCTCAGGACCCTGTAACCGGCGTACCGCTCGGCCGGCCCTACCCGGTCTACAAGACTCCGTCGGAGCGCATTCAGGACCGGACTGACGAACTGGATCCGGGGCTGAGCGACGTCGAACGAGAAGACGCGATGCGGAGAATCCGCAAGGAGGAGATGCGGCAGAAGTCGAAGCAGGCGGTGGCCGGGTACGACCTGACCTTCTCCCCCGCCAAGTCGATTTCGGCGCTGTGGGCAACGAGCGATGTCGGGGTACAGGAGCAGATCGTCGCAGCCCACCACGAGGCCGTCCGTGATGTCATCCACCTGATCGAGCGGCATGCAGCGTTCACCAGGACGGGGCCTGGAGGCGTCGCGCAGATCGAAACTCGCGGCATCATTGGCGCGGCGTTCGATCACTGGGACACCCGCAGCGGCGATCCCCAGCTGCACACTCACGTGGTGGTCGCGAACCGGGTACAGGGTCCTGACGGCGCCTGGCGAACGCTTGACGGACGTGTTCTCTATCGCGCCGCAGTCGCGATGTCGGAGGTCCACAACGTGCTTCTTGCCGACAACCTGACCCGGCGGCTCGGCGTCGATTGGGAGCTGCGCGAACGTGGTCGGGGACGCAATCCGGCCTTCGAGATCACCGCCGTACCGGACGAGCTGATCGCCGAGTTCTCGGCCAGAACGGAGCAGATCGAGGCCAACCTCAGCGCACTTCTCGAGGAGCGCGGAGACCCGATTCATCCACCTAGTCGCCGCGAGATCTACGTACTGCGGCAGCAGGCGACCCTCATGAATCGTCCACCCAAGCACCTCGCCAAGCCACTGTACGAGCTCATGTCCCGATGGCGAACTCGCGCCGAACTGGCGATCGGCCGCGAAGCCGTTGCGTCCCTTCAGCGCACGCTCGAACAGGTCGGCGACCGCCCGCTGACCGCCGCCGACCTCAGCCAAGAGACCGTCGAGGCGTTGGGCGCTGCGACCGTCCTCACACTGCAAAACAAGCGCGCAACCTGGACCCGCTGGAACCTCCTGGCCGAGGCTGCTCGCCAGACCCGACTGCTCCGTCTGACCACGGCCGACGAGCGATTCGCCGTCCTGGAGAACATCGCCAAGAAGGCCGAACAGCACTCCATCAGCCTCACCGCCCCGGAAATCGTCGCAGCCCCCATTACCAGATCGAGCGGCGAGAGCGTCTTCACGATCCACAACGGCGAGATCTACACCTCTCCGGTGATCCTCGGCGCCGAGTCGCTACTCCTCGATCTCGCCCACGACTCATCCGGGCCAACAATCCGCACTTCACAGACGCCAGATCTCAGCCCCGACAAGCTCCAAGCCCTGCACCGCATCTCGACCAGCGGCCAGAAGCTCGAGGCCCTCATCGGCCCAGCCGGAACAGGCAAGACGAAGTTGCTCTCCACCCTCACGAACAACTGGACGGCGGTACACGGCGACGGCTCGATCATCGCGCTCGCACCATCCTCCGCCGCGTCAACCGTCCTCGCCGACGCGATCGGAATCCCGACCGAGAACATCGCCAAGTGGATCTACGAGTCCGCCGGACTCGGTGCCGAACAACGCCGAGAACAGATCCGACAAACGGAGTACGCCGTACATCTCGCCAGCCGGTCACGCCGTCGGCGACGCCATCAACGTCTCGCTGTACAACTCGCAGCGCTCCGAGCCGAACAGGACCGTTGGACCTTCCGCAAGAACCAACTCGTCATCATCGACGAAGCCTCCATGGCCTCCACCATGGAACTCGCAACCCTCGCCCGCGCAACCAACGCGGCCAGCGCCAAACTCCTCCTCGTCGGCGATGACGCCCAACTCGGAGCGGCCGACACAGGCGGAGCCTTCCGCCTCGTCGCCAAGGACACCGAAGCCGCCGAGCTCACCGACGTCTGGCGCTTCACCAACCCATGGGAACGCGAAGCCAGCCTCGCCCTCCGCGCCGGGGACCTCACCGCGGTTGATCTCTACGACGACCACAACCGACTCAGCGCGGGCTCATCCGACGAGATGGAAGACGCCGCGTACAAGGCCTGGCTCGCCGATACCCGAGCCGGCCGATCCAGCCTTCTCATCGCCGCAGACAATGACACAGTCGCCCGCCTCAACGCCCGCGCCCGCCTCGATCGCATCACTACCGGCGAGGTCGAGTCCGACGGCGTCGAACTCCACAACGGCAACCAGGTCGGGCTCGGCGACCACATTGTCACCCGCCTCAACAGCCGCCGCCTCCGCCACGGAGCCAATGACCACGTCAAGAACGGCGACCATTGGACCGTCATCCGCCGCTGGCCTGACGGATCCCTCACCGTCCAAAACCACACCGGCGGCACCGTCACGCTGCCCAACTCTTATGTCCAAGAATCCGTTGAACTCGCCTACGCGACCACAGCCCACCGAGCCCAGGGCGCCACCATCGACTCGGCACACCTCATCGTCACCGAGCAACTCAGCCGAGCTCTCCTCTATGTCGGCATGACCCGCGGACGCCACTCCAACAGTGCTTACGTCGCCACCCATCAGAACGCCTCGGACCTCCACGAACCCTCTGCCGAACAGACCATGCAGGACATCCTCGACGCCGTCCTCGACAACCCTGGGGTCGAGGAGGCGGCCCACGAAATCATGCGCCATGAACTCGATCGGGCCACTCGCCTCGACCGCCTCGTCCCCATCCACGAACATCTCTGTCAACTCGATGCCCGCAACCGCTACCGCGCCGCGATAGGCACCAGCGTCTCGAATGCGAGCGATCAAGCAGCTATACAAGCCTCCGCGGCGTACGGCGCCCTCGTAGCCGAACTTCGCCGGGCCGAGGCCGTCGGGTTCAACCCGACGAAGGTTCTTCAGCATGCGGTACGCCAGTCGGCATTGCATGACGCCGTTGACCTCGCGGCAGTTCTGCACGGGAGAGTCGAACGGCTCGTCAACCGAAGCCTTCAACGAACTGGTCGCCAATCAGTACTGATCGCGGGCCTGATCATTCCGGCCGGAAACGTCAGCGACCCAAGTCTGGTCGCACCACTACGCGAGATCGAAAGCCAAATCTCAGCTCGTGCCGACTACCTGGCCAACCAGGCTGCAGTCCAAGCCACCGAGTGGTACGCGGAACTCATCCAACAGGTCCCTCAGTCAACAGACGGGTTCAGATCGCTCGTTCGGGATATCGCCAGCTACAGGGAGTTCTACAGCGTTCGCGGGCGCCCAATCCTCGGTGCCCGGCCCTCCCACGACGCTGCCTTGCAGCGAACGCGATACATTGACCTCGCAAGGCGAGCAACGATCTATCGGCAGGCTTCAACGCTAAATGATCGCTCCGAGCCTCCTGCCGCAGCCCCCACGCGACCTGCTCCAGCCTGACGCACGCAGCTGACATTCCAACGGCCATTACACGCGCAGCAGACCCATCGGATGTACAACGACGTGATGGCGCAGGGGAATCGCGATACGTCGTGCGAAGGCTTCGTCAAACAAGACGATGACGACAGCTGCGACGAGTACCCATTCGCGGCGACGTACCAAGGTGCGTACCTAGTTGGCAGAGACCGCACGTCGGTTGCGCATGTCCCTTTGCCTGACAACAGGTACGGCGGGACGCTGTACAGCGCATTCCTGACAACTCAGCGGATGATTGACGGGGACCCGTTCTTCATTACCGTTAGCGGATGACCCAGGATGATGCGGTCGGACGTGGTAGGCCCGTCCATACTCTGGCCTGCCACGTCCCGATCTCCGAATGGCAGTACTACCTGATTCAGCCCGATCAAGATCCCGTTGTACCGGATCCATCGTTGTCCGACGGGTTCGTCGCCACCGCTGGTGGGGGCGTGTTCGTGACGGCTGCCACCGAATCTGGCGGCCTGTCCCTCACCGTGGAGGTTCATACGACTGTTCCGCCGGTCCGACTTGACGCCTGGGAAGATGTCTCGGAGCTATCGCTTCAGCTGAGCGAGGCTCCCTTGCTGGTCTGTGGCTTCGGCTTCGTGCCTGTGGTCCGAATCCCGTTCGACGACGATTCCGCAGGGGCGTATCGATTACGAATCCACGGCACGAATCGCGACCTGGCACACAGTAGAGGACCGGTGCCAGGCGAACCCGAGGAGACTCACCTGATTCAACTCTGGAGAGCGGCAGATCAACCTGCGTTGACACTTAAGCAGGCGAGCGCGTTCAGCCGCATGATGCGTCCTCGGTAACTCTGCCTGGACGAAGGCCTGCCCAAAATCATCGAATCGCCGAATAGGCCGCTAGAGGGTCGAGTCGCTTGAGCGGTGCATAGTTCGGGTGCATCCGAGTGACGAGGTCCAGTCCCGCAGCCGGCGTTGCGTGAGGGCTAGGTCGCGGTGGAAGGCGAGCGGGTCTGACGGCGCAGCATCGTCTTGGTAGCAGGATTCCCAGAACGTGCGGAGAGCGGAGAGTTCTTCGACGATGGCACCGTGATGGGGCCAGCAGGGTGGGACTACCTTGTGGTCGAGGTTGTAGCGACTTGTTGCCCAGGAGACCCATTCGGCGAGGTGTTCTAGTTCTTCGGTTGTGCTGGCGGGGTCTAGGTCGCGCCAGCAGACGACGTACGGATCGGTGGGTGGCGCGAAGGCTAGTGCTCTGGCGAGTTCTTCGTCGCGGTTCATCGGAGGACGGCCTTGCCGATGCTGTTGCGGATCTGGTCGGCGTCGCGTCGGTCGGTCCAAGGGGTCATGGTGAGGAGGATGGGTGGGGCGGTACGAGCAAGGAGTACGCCGGTGCCGAAAGGCAGGGTGCGGATGACGTCAGGTGGCAGGATCGGGATTCGACGGGTGCTCGTGGAGGTGGTGCGGCCGCCGTCGGGGCCGCGGCTCCAGTTGCGGATCTCTTCGTCGCGTTCGCCGCAGACGGCGGCGAGGTCTTGGAGGTCGCGGGGTTGGGCGGAGCCGCCGAGGATGAGGCGGAGGGTCGCGGCGTCCCACATGGCAGCCGCGGCTTGTTCGCCCCAGCGCTCGCGGGCTTGGGCTAGGGACTGGATGACGACGTGGGTGGAGATGCCGGAGCCGCCGCCGTCGGCCATGAGTCCGGGCAGGGATGGTACGGCGCACAGGTTGGCGATCTCGTCGAGGACGAGGCCCAGTGGTGGTTCGAGTCGGCCGCCGGGGTTGTGGGCGGCGAGTTGCCGGGCTGATTCGGTGATGTCTTCTAGCAGGGCTGCGATGAAGGACGAGGTTGCGCTGGCGCCGGCTCCGGTGCCGAGCAGGTAGATGGTGCCGCGCTCGCGGATGAACGTGGCTGGCTCGAGGCCTTCGCCGGGTGGTGGGTCGAAGGAGCGTCGTACGGCGGGATCTGCGAGGGCGGACAAGGCGGAGCGGACGCCGGCCCATATGGCGTCGCGGGTGCGGCCGTCCATGCGGACGATGCCGTCGAGAGTGTCGCCCCAGCCGTCAGCCGCGTCGTCGGTGCGGTTGAGGATCGTGACAGCCTCGGTGGCGGAGGCTGGTTCGAGGCTCCAGCGGTAGAGCTGGGCGATACCGCAGTCGTCGAGGGCGGCGGCGTGGAGGAGACCGCGGAGCGCCATCTCGGTTTGGCCGTGCCAGAAGGCGCCGTCGGTGACGCCGCCTTTGGTGAAGCCGGCGCCGGCGGCGAGGCCGCTGGCACGGACCATGGCGGTGGTTGGGTTCTCGCAGCCGCGCACGGGTGACCAGCGAACGCCTTCGGCGCGTCCGAGTCCTTGGGGGTCGAAGACGGCAACAGGACCGATCTTGCGGCGGAGCTCAAGGGTGGCGGCAAGGTTGTCGGGACGGGTCGAGGTCGTGACGACGGCACCGGGTGCATCGATGATGCCGCCGATGATCTGATGGAGACCCTTGCCTGAGCGAGGTGGGCCGACATCGATGCGGGAGTCCTCGACGGATGCCCAGCACTCGCGATTGCGGGAACGCCCGAGCAGAGTTCCTACCTCGGCGGGTGATCGGGTTGGTGCCTGCGGACGGGCGGTGCGTCCTCGTCGTACCACCTGTCGGCGACCGACGGCTGACTCGACCTCAGCGGCGGTGGCCAGGCCGGGGCGTCCCGCGAGGGCACGTCGACGCCCGTGGGACGTCCGCCGGCCTTGCCACAGTCGAGCACCGAGGAGACCGACGATGATGGGCACGGCAATCAGCACGGCCAAAGTTGTCCAGTAGAGCGCAGGCGCAAGCCTGGTCACCCCGAAGGCAGTCGCTGGGTTGCTCGGATGAAGGACAACCTTCAGGGCGTCGATCCACGCCGACCTGGGCCATTTGCCGGTCGTGAGTAGGCATGCGATGCCGCCCGCGAGGTAGAGGATGCCGGTGGTGCAGAAGAGGATGGCTGCGCAGATAGCCAGGGTCTCGTTCAGGTCGCGTGGTGGTCGTTGGTTCATGTCCCTCTACATCCGGGCATCGGTGTCGAAGAGTTCGACTTCGCGGGCATGACGGACCAGCTGTACGACGAATGATCGGCTGGGCAACCGCCACAACGCCCGGCCTTTGGGCAGCTTCGCGATCGTCGCGATCTCGACGTCCGTGAGGCCGAGCAGGCTCGCCGTACGGGCGAGTTGGTCAGGCTCCTGGCGGAGCATGATCCTGGTCGAGCAGTCGGCCAGCAGGCCTTCGGCCAGGGCCCGGGCTTCGGAGCCCAGGTCGCCGACGGCTGCGAGGTCGGAGAGGCGGTGGACGATGAGGATGTTCGAGACGCCCCAGGCCCGCGAGAGCTTCCACTGTTCCTGCATCCGGCGAAGCAGCGCCGGATCGCGCATGACTCGCCAGCCCTCGTCGTACACGATGTAGCGATTGCCTCCGGCTGGGTCCGCGACCGCGGATTCAAGCCATGACGATGCGCAGGCAAGTGTCAGCCGCAGGGCCTCGTCGTTGCCGCCGCTGCCGAGCCATGAGGAGTCGAGCGTGACCATCGGCAGCGTCGGGTCGAACTCGGTCGTCGACGGTCCGTCGAACATCCCGGACATGTCGCCGTGCACAAGCCGGCGGATCGCGTGGGCGACCTGCCGCCCGTCGTCGGTGAGGCTTGTCGTCTGCAGGCCGGCGCGACTGGCGAAGGCCGAGTCCGGGGTAAAGAGAGCGACCACGACATCGGGGACCGTCGGCGACTCGACCTGACTCGACACGGTCTCAAGCGCGAGGTCGAGCGCGGTGTGTTCGACGGCGGCCAGTGGACGACCGAGGGTCGATTCGGCGAGCGTGCCTAGGAGGGCTCGACGGCGTGACCAGACGATTCGCTGCCATTCGTCGGGGTCGAGCGTTGCAGGTCTGCGGCCGGCGTCCAGCGGGTTGAGTCGGGTCGGCAGCCCAGGTCCGAGCTTGATGGTGGCACCGCCCACCGCCTCGGCGACTGACGTCCACTCCCCCTTCGGATCACAAGGCACGTACGCCTTGTGGCCTAGGGCAATGGAACGAGTGATCAGAGCCTTGGCCGTCGACGACTTGCCGCTGCCGATCACACCGGCGAGCAGGACGTTCGGGTTGGTGATGACTCGGCTCTGATAGAACACCCACGGGTCGTAGACGAACGATCCACCGCTGAAGACATCGGAACCGATGTAGGTGCCATCGGCCCCCAACCCGCCTTCAGCCAGGAACGGGTAGGCGACCCGTAGCACTCTGGTGGTAGCTCGATGGGCGTCGACGAGGAGTCGTCGTCCACGCCCGCTGCCGGTCTCCCCCTCGATCGCACTCGCCCGCGGCTTGTGGGGTCCCAACTGCGCCGCTTGCTTGTTCGCTCGCCTCGTGGCCCGGTCGGCTCCGTCGGCTTCGTAGTACACAGAGTGACGCGCCATCACAGCCCCATCCCGAACGGGAGTGCTGCAGCCAGAAAGCCTTCCATCTGCTGGCCGACCAAGCGGCGCAGGTCGAGCAGGGCCTGTCCCGCGGCGATCTCGACCTCCATGCAAGCGTCGTCCAACGCGTCCTCTGAGTCGGCCGAGACCGCCACCAGCCCGAGCCACCGCACATCGCCGTGGCCTGCCGCCAGGTCACGCTCCCGCTGGGCGACGTCGGCATCGAGCTGGCGGTCTTCCTCAGACTCCAGCTGCCCGATCCGGTTGCGTGTCGCGCGGTCGCTGATTCGTTCGACCTGATGGCGCCGCGCATCTCGAAGCGCCTTGGCCATCGGGATCGGCTCGAGAACCAGGGTGAACGTACGGCGAATGCCCGGCTTCAGCAGCAACGGGCTCAGGAACGAGGGAGTCGCCCGGATCCGCGGCCACTCCGAGACGACATAGACCCTGTGCAATGAGGAGTCGGTTCTCAGCTGGTCCCAACCGACATCGACGGCCAACGGACCAGCGTCCACCGCGTCGATCGTCTGCGGTTTCTGCAGTGTCCTCGTGGCAGCTGGGTCGAACGCGACGCGCAGACTTGCGGCCAGATCTCCAGCGCTGAGCCAGACCCCTGCCACGCCCGCCGCGGCGAGCGAGGTCTGGAAGGCGCGCGCCTCGGACTCCAGCACGGCCATGGCACCGATCAGTCCCCCGCCATGCTTGCGCACCTCACGCGAGACCGCGTCGAGGTTCACCGCGAAACTGAACAGCGTCTCGTGTCGTGCCGCGGTGGGTGCGGCGCGCTCGAGCAGATCGGTGTAGATCGCTCCGGCCGCGGTCCGAGGGTCGACCCTGCGTTGCTTCGCCCACTCCCCCAACTCGTCGCCCGGATCAGGAAGGGTGCGCTCGAGGATCTGCGCCCGTGCAATCCGGTTGCCCTGACACAGACTCGCGATCAGACGCCCGTACGCCGCGACTCGCCGATCCTGCTCGTCGGCGTTCTGCAACAGATGCGCCGGACCTTCGATCCGTGCGACTGCGATCAGACGTCGACGCCGCGGATCGTGGACGACACCTAACCCCGTACCCGAAGTCAGGATCCGCAGCGTGCCACTCTCACCCGGCAACTGCAGACGCCCATGCTTGCGCGGCTCCATCACGCGAGCGCGGTACGACTGCCGGCCGCGCAAGGATCGCCAACCATGAACGGACCTCAGCAGAAGCCATCTGTACACGGGCAGTTCCTCAGCTCGAGCGAAGGCGACCGCGACGCAGACCGGAGCCATCGCCAACCCGGCCGCCTTGGCTATCGGGTTCAGTTGTGTCGCAATCGCCACGGTCACCAGCAGGACTGCGGCCAGGAGGAGACCGACCTGTACGGGACGCAGACCGAGCAGTACGGCGTGCCGCTCGGGTCGTGGGAAGCGCGTCGAGAGTGAATCGGGACTCGTCATTGCTGCCCACCTCCCCGGTTGTCGCTATCCCTGTCCGAGGCCTGTCCAGGGCCTCCGAAACCGTCCACCGACACCTGACTCGTCGCGACCGCAACGGCCGTCGCGCCCTCGCCAGCCGGCGCAGGCTGCGAGCCAGTCGACGTGGCTGCGGCTTGGTCGTCCCCACCCGGCTGCCCTTGAGACGCGGCCTCACTACCTGCGGACGTATCGGCTGACTTCGCATCCCGCGTGTCGCCGACCACCGGTCCCGATGCGTCCTTCCCACTCGACCCGCCGAAATGATGCGCACCCCACTGCTGCGCCTGCTCGACCCGTTCCTTCACCGCAGAAGCACCGGCCGTGCCTTGCTGCAGCGCATGGATGGCGGTGTGTCCCTGGTCCCCCGCCCAGTGGATGAAGGAATACGTCGCCAGCGGGGCGAAGGCAGCCATCGCGAACAGCAGAACCCCGGTGAGGAACGATCCGATGCTCGCGTCGGCGGGGTTGTCG
Organism: Kribbella sp. NPDC000426; assembly: GCF_040300265.1. Lineage (NCBI taxonomy): Bacteria > Bacillati > Actinomycetota > Actinomycetes > Propionibacteriales > Kribbellaceae > Kribbella > Kribbella sp. NPDC000426. The sequence continues at coordinate 24,386 of NZ_JBEPDK010000001.1, forward strand.
GCCGCACCAGTAGCCGATACCCCGAGAGTGAACACAACGGCCATTGCGACCTTCGAGAACAGCAGTGCCCCGACAACTTCGATCCACCGCCGCAACCAGTGTCTGGTCGCCGACCACGTCCAGCTCGCCAGGGCGATCGGGGCAAAGACGACGAAGGCGACGAGTGCGACCTCGCGGATCAGCATCACGAAGTACAGAAGCGCCGTCGCGATCAGAGCGAACACGACCGCTATTGCCAGGAAGCCACCAAGCGTCCCAGCACTCAGCAGCGCCGTGACGTTTAGCATCCGTTCGAAGCCGGGTCTGGTGCTCGGATTGCCGAGAATCGCCGTTGCCATCTGGTCGACTGCCTGACCAGTCACGCCTACGATGCCAACGGCAAAGGGGACTCCGGCCGTGCCGAGCAGAGCTCCGAGCACGGCCTGTCCTAGCCTGGCCGGCTCCCGCCGGATCGCCGCCGAGGCGCACTGAATCACGAAGGCGATGACGAGCAGCGGCAGGGAGATCGACACGACCAGGTCGAGGTTGTCGGTCCACCAGCGTTGGCTGAAGTCAGGCGTTGTGCTGTCGCTGAAGCTGTCGAACACGTAAGTCGTCATCTGGCTCAGCCCCTTCGCCAGCCAGCTCACGAACGAGTCCCAGACCGAATCGGTGAGCGCGTCCTTGCCTGCCGAGACCGCACAGGCCCCTGGATTGACCAGGCACTGAATCCAAGACATCAGCCGTACGCCCGTCAGCCGATGATGATGCCGCTGAAGAAGCGGATGAGGCTGTTGGCCGAGCCGATCAGGATGGCGGCGCCGAGGCTGACCAGTACGCCGATCCGCCCTTTGCCGGCGACATGCGGATTGCCGTTGATGCTTCCCAGTGCCCACGCGGCCGCGCAGATGACCAAGGCAACGACGCACGTCACGAGGGCGAACGTGATTGTCGCCCCGGCGAGCGTGCGCACCTCGGGCAAACCCGGCAGCCCATTGGCGTTGGGGCTGACGCCAGGATCCTGCATGGCGACCAATTGCCGCAGAGCGGCAGTACGTCTGAACACGTCCATGTCCTTCAGGTAGAGGAGTAGATGGGCGGCGTCCAGCCCAAGTAGGTGGCGCCCCATTTGGATTCGATGAGTCCGAACGGGACGAGGTACACGCCGCCTTCGCCGGCGACCGCGTCGCCGACGTCGTTCGAGACGATGCGGCCGTCGCCGACGTACACCGCGACGTGGCCGTACGGACCACCCGTCTCCCAGAACACGAGGGCACCGGTCGGCGGCTGCCGGTCGCCGGGATGTGCGTTGCCAGTGGCAACCATCTGGTGCCACTGTTCTGCGGCGGAGAAGTAGCCGGCGCGCGGCCGGCCCCAGATGTTGGCAGCCAGGCGTGCGCACAGCTGGTAGTAACCGTGACTGCCGACCAGGCGCAGCGCACGAGCCACCGCCTGATCCGCGCCAGGCAGCGCCTCCCCGCCAGTGCCGACCGGAGACTTGCAACCGGCCGGCACGGCTTGGATGGACGTCGCGACACATCCATCTGTGCCGCTGGCTGCGAGAGCAATCGGTGCCATCAGACCGACTCCGCCGGCCACCAGCGCGGCGGCAAGCGTCACCTTGAGGATCACGGCGACACCTGGGCCGTCGCAGACCAGAAACTGCAGGTCGGCGTACAGACAACAGCCACTGCGGCTTGCCGATCGAGGAACCGCGTATCAGTGTCTGTCACGACCGTTTGCTTGCCGTGGACCACATAGGCATGCCAGCCGGTCGGCGCCTCGCTGCGGTTGATCATCGCCTCGAGCTCCGGCGTGACCTCGGCCGTGACAGTGCCGACTGTCGCACGAGCCTTGTGCGACTGGAGCTGGTCCCACTCCGCCCACTGCGGCAACAGGCTCTTCGCGACCTGCGGTGCAGCCGAGGACGGATCGGCGAACACGCTGACGGCGTTCTGCCAGTCCACGTAGCTGTGTTGTCTGGTGTCGTAGGTCCACATCGCCCGGGCATAGGCGATCGCGAAGACCTGCGGGTCAGTCGTCGTTGGACGCCGCCATGTGCTCAGCTGTACGGGCGACTCTCCCGGTATCGCGGTACCGTCCGAGCTCGGCTTCCCGTCCGGGTGCTGCCAGCGGGCAGCAAGCATCACGATCAGGACGACAACACCAGTGATGATCAAGACCGGCACCAAGACCTTCGACCGGATCGATGACTTCACAGTGGTTCCTCTCTTGGGGACTTCGGTACGGCGCAGCCAGGCGAACCCCGCGCCCGCGATCGGCCGTGGGATGAGCCACAGCGCGCTGAACACGCGCAGCGCGATCCGCAACTGCGCGCGGTAGTACCGGACGACCCAGTGATGGCGGGGTGCCTCGTGGTGGTTGTTCGTCATAACGGGCCTCAACGGTTGAGGCCGGGAGACTTTTCGTCAGGCGGCTCTGTTGGTAGCGGTGAGCCACTCGACGCCAGCCGCTCGGCGGTGGCCGAGGCGGCTTGGTCCGCCGAAAAACCGCTGGTCACGGCCCGATGCGACGCGCATCCAGCGCCTTACGGCAGGGTCCGCGAAGACGCTGTCGGCCGGCTCGCCGAGCGCCAACCGCGCCAGCGCCGAGGTCTGGCTCGCGCCTCCTCGAAGCAGCCAGGCGAAGGCTTCTGCCTGTGACCTCGTCGCACCGGCCCGACAGACTCGGGCAACGATCCCCGCGCGATAGAACGGTGGTCCGTCAGCTGCAGCCCTGATCAGGCGCCGGCCGACGACAAGCGCGAGTCCCTCGCCAACCAGTTCCAGCGCGATCCGATCGAGGTGCTGACCCAGGACCGGCCGGTGCGCAGCCTCACCGTCCGGCAACTGGTGGGTCAGCGGATGACGCCTACGCCGAACCACCTCTGCACGTACGGCGTCTTGCAGCCGCCACCGGACCAGATTCGCAAGGTATCCCCACGACACCCCGCCTTCAGGCGGGTCGACTGCCAACTCCAGGCACCGCTCCCAGGCGATCACCCGCGCGAGCTGCGCGGCCTCATCCGGGCCAAGCGCCGTACGGAGCCGACTCGACAGCGGTACGACGATCCGCGCCTCGATCCCATCCGCCAGCCGGCGCGACGGCTCCGGTGCCCAGCCGGAGCGCTCCGCGTCGGCGATCAGTACCTCCAGGTCAACGTCCATGCCCACAATCTGCTGGCAGATGCGCCGCATCAGAACCTGGATCCCGGAATCAAGGACTCCTTGAATAGTCACCTGGTTCGGCCCCCGCATCCAGGTGGACAGAAGGGCGGCGCCGCCCACGAGATCGATGCTCGCGGCGACGCCCGACAGTGGCAACGACCTCCTGCGACACGATTTGCTCGTCGAGATGTACGGCGCGAGCGAGGTTCGCAATCCCGCCGGCCACCCGGGTCGGAGGCAGGCTCGCAACCAGGGGTGCAACGGCCCGAACCGCATTCACCTGACCGCTCAGGTGATCCAGGACCTTGTCCCACTTCTTGAGCTCAACTTCGATCGCGAAGTCGACGAGCGGGCGGGCCGAATCCAGTGCGGCTCTCAATTGCGCTGGAGCCGCGGCGTACATCGCTGCCGGGTCCTGGCTATCAGGCAGCCGAGCGAACAGCACCTCGTCGAACACACCGGACAGCACCTCGAGACTCCGCACTGCTGCCATCCGGCCACCCGGATCACCATCGAATCCGACGACGACCGCGCCAGCTCGCGAGTGCCTACTCACGATCTGAACTTGCGCCGGTGTGAGTGCCGTACCGCAGCAGGCCGCGCCTACCCACTCGTCTCCTGCCAGGGTGACGGCGACGGCGTCCATCGGGCCTTCGACGAAGACCGGAACGGAACCCGCCCTAAGCCTGTCGATCTGGCCGTCGAGTCCAACCAGTGTCTGTGCTTTGGAGTAGACGTGTGTGGTCGGCGAATTCAGGTACCTCAGCCGGCTACTGCGCGCGCGACCACTGAAGCCGACGGTGCGAAGGTCGCGATCGTGGGCGGCAAACACAATGCGGTCGCGGAACCTGTCTACGAGATAGCCGGACCCGGTCACCGACGCCAGGCCCGAGGCCACCAGCACCTGATCGTCGCAGCCCAACCGACGCAGATGATCGACGAGCCGAGACCAACCATCAGGTGCGTACCCCGCCCAGCAGGGCGCGTCAGGCGCGAGCACGGCACCCAACCCGCGGCCACGCAGATGCTGCGCCGCCCAACCGTCAGGGCTGTCCAGCAGCTGCTGCCGATAGAAGGACGCAGCCGCTCGATGAGCCTCCAACAGCTCGGAACTCACAGATCCAGTCCGCGATCCGGCGGCTCAGGATCGGGACTGATCAACGGCGCGGTTCGACTACCGACCCGATAACTCACCGTGGGAGGCGCCGTGGTCAACAGTTCATGTAATCGGTCCGGCGCATCAGCAAGAGCCGTGAACTCCCGTCCGCTGCCCGGCAGCGCGACCGCACGGACTCTGTCGTACTGCAACATCAGATCGGGGATGAACCCAAGCCCGCGCAGCTGGGAGCGCTCGTCGCCACTGATCATCACGGCCACCGAATCGGTCATGCTGAACTTGCGCAGCAACCGCACCTGTGCAGTCGACAGCGCGTCACCACACACCGGGATTGCCGCCCACTGACCGTCCCGCTGCCGACTCATCTGCGAGATCGCGATCGCGTCCGCGGGATCGTCGACGATCACCGGCATCGCGCCACCGCGCAGAAGATCGATCTGCTCCTCGATGCCGACAAGCACATTCGAGGGCCGATGTACTGCGGTAGCGGGAGTCAAAGACCGCGCAATCCCTTCGGGTCCGATCCCGATGAAGCCCGCGGACAACATTTGGTGGTCACGGGCAACAAGAACGAGCTCGTCCCGATATCGATCGATCGCATCCCCGTCGTTCGTCCACCTCATCAACCCCGCCCGCACCATCGTCGCGTGGCTGAACCCCTCCGACCGCAGATGATCGACAAGATTCGACCAGGTATCCGGAGCGTATCCAACCTTCCACGTCGACTCCGTCGACAGCACATGCTCGATGCCGGCATCCTTCAAGTACTCAGCCGGCCACCCACCCGTTGCCCGAAGCAACTCCCGCCGGAAGAACCGTGCTGCGGCAGCATTCGCACCCAGCATCCGCCACCGCTCCTCCGGCGAACTCTCAAACCCAAGATCACTCACCAAGACCTCCAACAAAGCCGAACAGTTCCGGCATCGAAGATCCCTTTGGAATGCTGGAGATCGAACCCAGATCACGACATCCAGGAGTTCAGACCTCGAGTCCCGGAGCAGGCGGATCTGGATCCACACTGCGGAGCGCGAAGAACCCGCTACCGCTGGTCCGGTACGTCATCAAGGGACGTGAATTCGCCAGCAGGTCGCTCAACCTCTCAGCACCGAACTCCTTGCCCGCCAGACCGGCGAGGGTCTCACCGGGACCCAAGGAGACGGCCCGCACTCGGTTGAAGAAGAACGCGAGGTCCAGCAGATAGCCAGCGTTCTGGTTCCGCTGCGCCTCCGTGCCACTCAGAACGACGATGACCTTCTCGGTCGTACTGAACTCCCGCAGGGTCTTCGCCTGCGACGTCGACAAGCCACCACCACACACCGGGATGGCAGCCCACTGCCCATCCAGCAGGCCGGCGTTCGAGACGGCTATGGCATCCATCGGATCGTCAACAATCAGCGGAACCGCACCGCCTGCCAGCAAGTTCCGCTGTTCCTCAATCCCCACCAGAACGTTCGACGGCCGGTGGATCATCGTCACCGGACTGACTGACCGCGCCTCACCATCCGGCCCGATCCCAACAAGTCCAACCGGCGACAGCCGGCGATCACGCGTGACCAGCATCAACTTGTCCCGATGCCTGTCGATCGCCACACCGCGACCGTTCCAGGCCATCAGCCCAGCCCGAGCCGACGTGCCATAGCCGACCCCTGCCTCGCGCAGATGATCAACCAGTTTCGTCCACGTCCTAGCGCGTAGCCAACTTCCAGGGCGACTCCGTCGACAGCACGGACTCCGCCCCGTGAGCCTTGAGGTACTGGACCGGCCACCCATCCGTGGCCTGAAGCAACTCCAGTCTGAAGAACCGCGCAGCCGCAGCATTTGCCTCCAGCAACCGCCGCCGTTCCTCCAGCGACAGCCCAAACCCTTGAGATTTCACGAAGACCTCCGAAGCAGCGAGCACAACCGACTGCCACGAAGCTCATCTCGCCCCGACCACCGGGGAGAACCTGGAACGTCGGTTCAAGGACCTGGCCAGGTGACGCTCACATCAAGCTGACGTCCCGATCTCCGTCGAGCTCGTCCAAGGGCAGCTGTTGAGGCGGGGTCCGCCGGCGTACGGTCGGTCGATCACGCTCGTCATATGGCGTCGGCGAGTCAGCCCAAAGCCCAGCCGAACGAGCCAACTGCGCCCCAGCCGCATCGATCGCGTCATCGACGATCCTGATGAATTCGGCGATGCTCCAGCTGACCTTGCTCTGCGCCACGGCGGCGGACGGTGGTGGTACGTTCGCACCCGCAGTCGTTGCCCTGGCTTTCCCAGATTCCATACCCCAGACGGTCACCCGCCTGCCTCGATCGCAGAACCAGGATCATTGGATCCAGGACACACCTTCGCGACTCGGTGGTGACGACTCCATCCGACGGTCAGGCCGCGCCCAGGGCGCATTGTCCTGGGCTCTCGCGGAGGCGTCGTACAGGCATTGCCCGTTGCACATTGTTCATGCCGGCGGATCCATGAGTAGCGATTCGTACGCGGCGGCGGAGTCGCTCCTCGTCGAGGCGGAGAGCCACGTACGACGTGCGGCTCCGGGCACCGGGGTCGTCGCCGAGGTGTTCGTCGGCGACCCGGCACCGATGTTGCTGAGTCGGGCACAAGGCGCCGCACTCGCGGTCGTGGGCAGCCGGGGTGCGGGCGGTCTCCGGGGGCTGCAGGTCGGATCTGTGAGCGCGGCCCTGGCCGCGGAGGCCCCGTGCCCGGTGATTGTCGTCCGCCCGCACCGGAAGGGCACGGCCTTCCGGGCTTCCCCCCGCGGCCAGGTCGTAGTGGGCGTCGACGGGCCGGAGATGTCGACCGAGGCTGTCCGGTTTGCGCTCCACGAGGCTGCGCGCCGCCACGTCGGGGTCATTGCCGTACATGCCTCGATGTCGCCGCGGCCTCATCCCACCTACGAGCATCTGCGTGTGTCCGGAATCCCCCTTTCACACCAAGTTCGTGCGCAACGACCCAGCACAGGCACTCATCGATGAGTCTGCCGATGCAGGACTTGTCGTGGTCGGCGCGCACAAACCCGAGGAACTCGCCGGCGCGCGGCTGGGATCAGTAAGTCAGGCAGTGCTGGAGTGCGCCGCCTGCCCGGTCGCCGTCGTTCATCCAAGGCAAGCATTTGGCGGCGGCTCGTGGCAGCCCTTGGTGCAGGAGGAATCATGCGTGTCTTCGTAGCCGGCGCCACCGGCGTCATCGGTCGCCGCTTGGTGCCAATCCTCCGCACAGCCGGCCACGACGTCATCGGACTCGCACGATCGCCCAAGGCCGGCGTCGCTCTGGAGAGGCTGGGCGTCGACGTCGTCCACGCCGACGCGCTCGACCATGCGGCGATGCGCCGCGCCGTACGGATCGCAGCGCCCAACGCCGTCGTCCATCTACTCACCCGGATCCCGGCCAAGGTCGATCCCAAGCGGATGGCGCGGGACTTACGCCTACGCCTACGAACCGAACAGGCCCGGGTTGGCGACAGAGGGCGATCCGTTCTGGCACCGTCCCCCGAGCAGTTCGCTCCGGTGCTCGCTGCCATCGAGGACCTGGAACGGCTCACCCAGGAAGCGGGCGGACTGGTTCTGCGCCTCGGACATCTGTACGGCCCCGGCACGATCTACGCGCCCGACGGAGCATTCGTTCGCCTCGTCCGGGCACGTAAGTTGCCGATCGTTCGGCAAGGCAACGGAACCTTCTCCTTCACGCACACCGACGATGCCGCCGGCGCCATCGCGGCTGCCCTGGACAGTACTGCGGGCGGCGCGCTCAATGTGGTCGACGACGAGCCGGCCCTGGTCCGTGAGTGGCTGCCCGTCCTAGCCCGGCTTCTGAATGCACCTCAGCCGTTCGCCGTACCGGAAACGCTGGCCAGGTTGACGATCGGCAGCTGGGGTGTCGCGTTCATGACCCGGCTTCGCGGTGCCGACAACGCTGCGGCGAAGCGAGTTCTCGGCTGGCACCCGAAGTACCCGTCGTGGCGACAAGGATTCGCGACCGAGCTGGCTGAGAGCAGATCGGTCGTGTAACAGGTGCCGCACCGGGTCGGCACAACCTGTGGGTAGTCCGCCCCACGGTTGTGCCGGCCCGGCGGTCTAGAGGGATGCTGCCGTTGACCGCGCGGACACAGTGAGGTCTGCAAGTACGCCGCGATAGGCCTTCTCGAAGCCGGCGATGCCGTCGCCCTCGAGGGTGCGTCCCACTGCGGTCATGTCGATTCCGACCGCCGCTAGCCGCTGCATGACTTCGGTTGCCTCCGGAACGCCACGGTCTACAGTACGAGCGACAGTGCCGTGGTCCTCGAAGGCGGCGATCGTTGCCTCGGGCAAGGTCGTGACGGTGTCGGGGCCGATGAGTTGCTCGACGTAACGCGTGTCGCGGTCGTCGGGATTCTTGGTGGACGTCGATGCCCACAGCGGACGCTGAACATCTGCGCCCAAGGCGGCAAGCCGGTGCCAGCGACTGCTCGAGAACTGTTCGGTGAACAACCGGTAGGCCAGCTTGGCCTGTGCGACGGCAGCCTGCCCGCGTAGGGCCAGCGCCTCCTCGGTGCCAAGCGTCTGGAGTCGCTGGTCGACTTCGGTATCGACCCTGCTGACGAAGAACGATGCGACGCTGCTGACGGACGAGGGATCGCCGCCCTTGCCGGTGAAACGCTCCAACCCGGACAGATACGCGTCGATGATCTCGGCATACCGGGACAGGGAGAACAACAGCGTGACATTGATGCTCGCCCCCTCGGCAGTCAGCTTCTCGACGGCAGCGACGCCCTCGGCGGTCGCGGGAACCTTGACGAGCAGATTGGGTTGTGCGAGTCGACGGCGCAGCCATCGGGCGGCGGCGATCGTGGCGGACGTGTCGTGTGCCAACTCGGGCGACACCTCCACCGACACGAACCCGTCGAAGCAGTCGCCCCTGTCGAAGACCGGGCGCAGTACTGCGAGCGCGTCGGCGGCGTCGGAGGTGACCAACTCCCAGTAGGCGTCGTCCACCGATCTGCCGGCCGCGATCAGCGCTGAGAACTGTTCGTCGTAGTGGTGCGACCCGGTGATGCTCCGGGCGAAGATCGTCGGGTTCGCGGTGACGCCCCGGATGCCCTGGTTGACCATGCGCGCCAGGGTTCCGTCCCGCAGGTACGCGCGGGTGAGGTTGTCCAGCCAGGGACTCTGCCCGCAGACGTCGTAGAGGTATTGCAGCTTGGTCATCGCATTCTCGATCTCGCCCGGCTTTCGCCGGAGTAGTAGATGCTCACTTGCCCATGTCGTGGAACAGGTCGTCCCAGTTGATGCGAGCGCGACCTGCCGCGCCGTCTCCCAGGACGAATCGGCTAGGATCCCCCGCTGCTCGCGGTCCTGATGCCAGCCACGCCGCCATCCCGTGAGTGGTACGGCGCTCGATCTCGTCGAGATATGCCCGCCGCTCATCCGCGATCCGCAGTTGCTCCGCCGGTGAGCCGGCCTTCTGCAGAGCCGAGAAGCTGGCGCGCCACGCCAAGCAGAGCGCTTCGTCGCTCAAGGCATCAGGCGCCACGTAGGGTTTGGCTTCCTCGTGCGGCCGGGTCTCTGCGATCGGCGCGATCGCGAGCGTCGCGGACCAGTCGGCACGCTCCAGATGGACAGGAGCAGGTGATGCGGCGACCAGATGGCCGTGTTCGGTGAGCCAGCGCACGCAGTAGCGGATCGTGTACGGCGACAGGGCCGCGAGGACGACCACCAACAGCAGCGCCGTGGCAGCGCCCAGAAGTGTGCCCAGCCCGATGAACGCGAGCGTTCCGGCGGCGCTGAGGGCTGTAGTCACAGCGATGATTCCTCGTCGCTCCCGCGGGGACCGGGACGGTCCGTCCGGGTCCGCCAGGACGATCACGGCCACCACTGAACCCATCAGGGCCGCCATGACGACCAGCATGATGACGTTCGCGAGTGACCAACTGAAGGCCACGACTGCCCCGAGGAGACCCAGCACACCACAGAAGACCAGCCAGAAGACTCGATAGATCTTCATGACAACCTCCTTGTTCCGTGCACCCACAACTCTGCCTCCGGCGACACACAACCGGTACGGCGCTGATCGGCGAACTGAGGCCGCCCTCATCGCCGACGCCCGGCAACCCGATGCCACCCGGCTAAGGGAGGACCTCCGCGCTGTGAGAGACCTCACGCGTCGGCCAGTCGAGAAGTCGCGCCCCGAGCACTGCAATGTGCAGGATGAGCCGCTGAGCGGGATCACCCGGGTCGTGTCGCGTCAGTTCCTTGACCTTCGCCAGCCGGTAGGTGACCGTGCGGACCGACACGTTCAAGCGCCGTGCCGCGTCGGTGGCGACTTCGCCGGTCGCGAAGTAGGCCTCGAGGGTCTCAAGCAACGGCTCCGCACCGCCGCGAGCCTGGGTCAACGGCGTGAGGACGGCTTGGATGAGGTCTACGATCGCGGCCTGGTCCCGGACGAGAACGCGGTACACGAGCATGTCCTTCGCATCGACGACCGGGGCGTCGAATCGCAGTCGGTCCGCCAGCTTCAGCGCTTCCCGCGCTTCTTCGTAGGAGCGCGCAATGCCGTATGAACCCGGGTACGGCCGGCCGGTGGAGACCCGCCATTGACGGCCTGACCGGTGCCGGATCAACGCGTCGTGGATCAGAGTTCCCACGTCCTGGACGATCGTGCGCGGGGCCGTGCGGGGCGGAGTCGCAGGGATCAGCACCACGAGCAGCCCCTCTTTGGTCGCGACGAGTACTTCGCGATCCCCGAAACGGTCGAGGATGAAGAGCTCCAGCATGCTCGCGCTTGTATCGCCCTCCGGTAGCCCGTCCGCGGGCCGGGCCAGAACCACCTGATGCGGCCGGCCGAGGTCGATACCGAAGGGTTCGGCGCGCTCGACTATTCCCGCGACGTCGGGGTCCCCGCGGAGCAGATCGTCAACCAGCTCGCGGCGCAGCGACTCCTCCTGCCGGACCAGCTGCTGCGTGGCGACCTGATAGCTGTCGACGAGTACCGCAATCGCTTCACCGACCGCATGTAAAACCGCCTGTGCCGAGGCCCGGACAGTGTCACGGTCCCGGTACGGCACCACGTCAGGCAGGTCGCGCCACATCCGCCAGGCCGCGGACAGGTAGAGATCGACAACCCGGCCCGCCGGGATGCCCTGCTCCGCCGCGCGACGCCCCAGCTCACGGACGATTGCCAGCTCGTGTTCACGGGGCCGTCTCCCGGAGATGGCCGCATCCGCGAGCAGGCTGAGGTACTGGACGAGCAGCTCCAACGGCGCCTGGGAGTCTCCGGCGGCCGCTTGCGCAATTGCCGTCAACCAGGCTTCATCCGCGCTGTTCCCGGCCGAACCCGGCCAACGCAGCCCACCGGATCCGTTCATGCCACTCCCCTCGAGCCGGATGGACACAGTTTCTGGGCCATGTCCCAGTAGAGCATCGTTGCCGGAGGTCGGCCATAAGGGCCGTCACAGGTTCGCCGATCACTGCCCTACCTGTCTGACCACTGGAACGGCACAGTCGGAACCGCAGGGCACGGACAGCTGATGCGGAGCGACGAGATGATGATGACAACTACTGTGGACAAGCGGCTTCGGCGACCGGTTCTCGTCGGGGTCGACGGCTCGGTATCGGCGCGGGGAGCGCTCGCCTGGGCCACCGCAGAGGCAGCGTCGAGGCATTGTCCCCTGCGCATCGTCCACGCCTTCAGCTGGCCGATGATCGGCACCGCCTTGGACATGGGCTCCGTCGTGGACTCGAATCTCGGCCTCCAATCGGCTGCCGAATGGATCCTCGCCGAGGCGGAGGCATACGCGCGCGACATCGCCCCCGACGTCAAGGTCGTGGCCAGCCTGATCGTCGGTCCCGCTGCGCCGACGCTGCTGAGTGAGGCGCACGATGCCGACCTGATGGTTGTCGGCGGCCGGGGTGCGGGCGGCTTCCGCGGGCTTCTCGTGGGGTCGGTGAGCGCCACGGTGGCCGCGCACGCCTCGTGCCCGGTGGTGGTCGTTCACCCCCACGGAGACGGTACGGCGTTCCGCGCGTCGCCGGCGGGACGGATCGTGGTCGGCGTCGACGGGTCGGACATCTCGGCCGCGGCGATCCGGTTCGCCTTCCGGCAGGCGGCGCATCGCCGTATCGGCATCACCGCCGTACACGCCGAAATGCCGAACCGACAGAATCCGGCGCTGCGCGTTCCTCCCGAAATCGCCGACCAGGTCGAGCAGCAACTGTTCGCCGAAGCGATGGAGAGCAAACGTGTGCTCGTCCCGGGTATCGACGTACGCACGAAGATCGTCCACGACCACCCTGCGCAGGCTCTGATCGATGCATCGGCCGGCGCCGAGCTGGTCGTGGTCGGATCGCGCGGCCGCGGCGGGTTCGCCGGCATGCTGCTGGGATCGGTCAGCCAGGCGGTGCTGCAGCACGCCGCCTGCCCGGTCGCGATCGTTCGTCCACACCGGTCCCAACCCGTCGGGAAGTCGTCGCCTGCGCGACGGCCACGGCTGGCCGTCGCGGCGCCGGACGCCCTTTCGGACCTCAAGGAGCGGTCATGACACCGACACCGCAAGGGCTGCCGGAAAGCCTCGGCCTGCACAGCCAACTACTCGATCTGGACCCGTCCGAGACCCAGGAATGGCTGGAATCGCTCGACCAGGTCGTCGACCATGCCGGGCAGAACCGCGCCCGGTATCTGCTGCTCAGCATCCTGCAGCGGGCCCGTGACCGGCGCGTCGGTGTCGCAAACCTGCGCAGTACCGACTACATCAACACGATCGCTCCAGACGCCGAGCCCGAATTCCCGGGCGACGAGTACATCGAGCGGCGGATCCGGGCATACAACCGCTGGAACGCCGCAGTCATGGTCCATCGTGCGCAGCGGCCGGGTGTCGGGGTCGGCGGACATATCTCCACCTACGCCTCCGCCGCAGCGCTGTTCGAGGTCGGGTTCAACCACTTCTTCCGCGGCCACGACGCACCTGGCGGCGGCGATCAGATCTACTTCCAGGGACACGCCTCCCCCGGCATCTACGCGCGAGCATTCCTGGAGGGCCGGCTCAGCGGCGACCAGCTGGACGGATTCCGGCAGGAGTTCTCCCATGCCGGCCTCGGCGGCGGACTGCCGTCGTACCCGCATCCGCGGCTGATGCCGGACTTCTGGGAGTTCCCGACCGTGTCGATGGGGTTGGGGCCGCTCAACGCGATCTACCAGGCTCGTTTCAACCGCTACCTGTACCACCGCGGTCTCAAAGACACCAGCCGACAGCGGGTCTGGGCGTTCCTCGGCGACGGCGAGATGGACGAGCCTGAGGCCCTCGGCGCGATCGGCGTCGCCGCTCGCGAGGAGCTCGACAACCTCACCTTCGTGATCAACTGTAACCTCCAGCGTCTCGACGGTCCGGTTCGCGGGAACGGCAAGATCATCCAGGAACTGGAGTCGTACTTCCGCGGCGCCGGCTGGAACGTCATCAAGGTGATCTGGGGTCGCGAGTGGGACCCGTTGCTGGCCAATGACACCGACGGCGCACTGCTCAACCTGATGAACACCACGCCCGATGGGGACTTCCAGACCTACAAGGCCGAGTCCGGCGCGTTCGTCCGCGAGCACTTCTTCGGCCGCGACCCGCGCACCGCTGCGATGGTGGAGCATCTGCCCGACAACGAGATCTGGAATCTCAAACGCGGCGGACACGACTACCGAAAGTTGTACGCCGCATACCGGGCCGCGACCGAGCACACCGGACAGCCGACCGTGATCCTGGCCAAGACCATCAAGGGCTGGACCCTGGGTTCCCACTTCGAGGGACGCAACTCCACCCATCAGATGAAGAAGCTGACGCTCGACGATCTCAAGGGCTTCCGGGACCGGCTGTTCCTGGAGATTCCCGACTCGGCCCTGGACGCGGTGAAGCCGCCGTACTACCTGCCGCCGGCAGACTCACCGGAACTCGAGTATTTGCACGAGCGGCGCCGCGCATTGGGCGGTTACCTGCCTGCTCGCAGAGTCACCAGTGCGCCTCTCGCTCTCCCGGGAGAGGCCGCTTACGCGATCGCTCGACGCGGCTCGGGCCGGCAGCAGGTCGCCACCACGATGGCGTTCGTCCGCCTGCTCAAAGACCTGATCAAGGACCCGAACATGGGCTACCGGTTCGTGCCGATCATCCCCGACGAAGCCCGCACTTTCGGGCTGGACTCCCTGTTCCCGTCCAAGAAGATCTACTCCCCGCACGGACAGAACTACCTGTCCGTCGACCGCGAACAGATGCTCAGCTATCAGGAAGACATCCACGGCGTCCTCCTCCACGAGGGCATCACGGAGGCCGGATCCGCTGCGTCCTGGACGGCGGCCGGTACGTCGTACGCAACCCACGGCGAGCCGATGATCCCGCTCTACATCTTCTACTCGATGTTCGGGTTCCAGCGCACCGGCGACGAGCTGTGGGCCGCGGCAGATCAGATGACCAGAGGTTTCCTGCTCGGAGCTACGGCCGGCCGGACCACGCTCAACGGCGAGGGCCTGCAACACCAGGACGGCCATTCGTTGCTGCTGGCATCGACCAACCCCGCGTGCATTGCGTACGACGCCGCCTATGCCTTCGAGCTGGGCCACATCACCGCGGACGCGTTACGGCGGATGTACGGCGAACCGCGGCCCGGCGAGGACAAGAACGTCTTCTATTACCTCACCCTGTACAACGAACCGATCCCCCAACCAGCCGAGCCAGATGACGTCGACGTCGCGGGCATCCTCGCCGGAATGCACCGCTACTCCCCCGGTTCGGACGGAGACGGGCCGAAGGCGCAGATCCTTGCCTCCGGCATCGCCATGCCCGCAGCACTGGAGGCGCAGCGCCTCTTGCACAGCGATTGGAGCGTTCAGGCTGACGTCTGGTCGGTCACGTCGTGGACGCAACTGCGCCGAGACGCTCTCGCCGCGGAGGAATGGAACCTGTCTCACCCCGACCAGCCTCGCCACGTTCCGTACGTAACAGAGCGGCTCGGAGAGACCGAAGGCCCAGTCCTGGCGGTCTCGGACTGGATGCGCGCCGTTCCCGATCAGATCGCCCCGTTCGTCCGCAGGCCATGGGCGTCTCTCGGCACCGACGGATTCGGCCACTCCGACACTCGTGCAGCCCTACGCCGCCACTTCGAGGTCGACGCGCAGGCAATCGTCGCACGGACGCTGCAGCAGCTGGCCGATTGCGGCGAGGTGGACGAGTCGATCCCACAGTTGGCTAGAACGACATCCCTGGCTGGACAGGAGCAGTCAAACCCGACGTACGGCGGCGATGACACCCCACAATAACGCCCGGGCCGAGTACGGACGGCACCGCTTCCAGGAGAAACCATGCGCGTCTTCGTAGCCGGGGCAACCGGCGTCATCGGGCGCCGGCTGCTGCCACTGCTCATCTCCCAGGGCCATGAGGTGATCGGGCTGGCCCGCTCGAACAGCGCCGCTGTCGAGGTCGAGATGCTGGGAGCCGTGGTCGCCGAGGCCGATGCGCTGGACGCCGGCGCGCTGAGCCGCGTCGTCAAGGACGCTGCACCCGATGCGGTGGTCCACTTGCTCACTGCGATTCCGGCTAGAATCAATCCGCGGCGCATGAGCCGCGACTTCGCGCAGACCAACCGGCTCCGCACCGAAGGCACCCGAAATCTGCTGTACGCCGCAGAACAGGCCGGCGCCAAATGCATCATCACCGAAGGCCTGGCCTGCATCTACGAGCCGAGCACATGGGTCCCGGCCACCGAGGGCGCACCGTTATGGCGGAATCCACCCCACCAGTTCGCCCCGGTGCTGGCCGCCCTGCGGTCGCTCGAACAGCGCACCAGGCAGGCAGATGGGCTGGTACTGCGTCTCGGACAGCTTTACGGTCACGGCACGAGCTATGGCAGACATGGATCATTCGTCCGTCAGGTACAGGCCGGGAAGATGCCGATCATCGGCTCCGGTGACGGCACATTCTCCTTCACCCACGTCGCCGACGCCGCCTCGGCCATCGCAGTGGCGCTACACAGCCAAGTGCGCGGCGCACTGAACGTGGTCGATGACGAGCCTGCACGGGTGCGCGAGTGGCTGCCCATCCTGGCCGAAGTGCTAGCGGCTCCGCCACCCAAACATGTACCCGTAGCCCTCGCCAGATTGACCGCCGGCGCCTGGGGTGTCGCCTTGATGACCCGGTTGCGCGGCGCTGACAACGTCCTCGCTCGGCGCGTCCTCGACTGGGCACCTCGCTACACCTCATGGCGACAGGGATTCGCAGCCGAATTGATCCACGCCGCGCATCCCTGATCCGAACCGCGACGACCACGAAAGACGCGCCTCGCCCTTGACGCACCCGCACAGGGGTTCGTTGGACCTGCCAACGTTCCGACGGTTCCACATGTTGCCGATCATCGGCAACCACAGGGGTTCCAAGTCGGCCGACCAGAGGCCGTGTTAGTCCGTCGCCGCCGGACGAGCATGGAAGTACGTGGACGCTCTGGAAGGAGCAGATCATGAGCACTGAGGGGCACACCGCCCGCAAACCAAGCCGGGAGACGATGTCCGACCCGGCATACCAGGCATTCCTGGTCCTGCGAACCGTCTTCACTGTGGCCCCGATCGCCTTCGGCCTGGACAAGTTCGCCAACTTGCTCACCGACTGGCCCTCCTACCTCGCGCCATGGATCAACGACATCGTCCCCGGCTCCGGCCAGGACGCGATGTACGTCATCGGGGTTATCGAGATCGTCGCCGGCATCGCCGTCGCCCTGATCCCGCGCTACGGCGCCCTGCTGGTCGCCGCCTGGCTCGCGGGCATCATCCTCAACCTGCTCACGCTGTCAGGTTTCTACGACGTCGCCCTGCGCGACTTCGGCCTTCTCGTAGCCGCTCTCGCACTGGCCCGCCTCTCCACCAAATACGCGCCCGCACGGCGCAGCTCCTGACACCGACCCGGATGCCCCAACGGAGAAAGAAATGATCATCTTCTATCTACTGCTCATAGCGATCACTGTCGGCCTGATCGGAGCGTCAGCCTGCATCCGCGTGGTCAGGCAGTACGAGAGAGGCGTCGTATTCCGGTTCGGCCGGGTACAACCGGCGATCCGGCCACCCGGTCTTGCCTTGCTGGTGCCGATCGCGGATCGCCTACAGAAGGTCAACCTGCAGATCATCACGATGCCGGTCCCCGCGCAGGACGGCATCACCCGCGACAACGTGACGGTTCGCGTCGACGCAGTCGTCTACTTCAACGTCATCGACCCGGTCCGAGCCGCAGTCGATGTCGAGGACTACGTGTCGGCCATCGGCCAGGTCGCACAGACATCGCTTCGCTCGATCATCGGCAAGAGCGATCTGGACGACCTGCTGTCCAACCGCGAACGCCTCAACCAGGGTATGGAGCTGATGATCGACAGCCCAGCACTCGACTGGGGTGTGCACATCGAACGGGTCGAGATCAAGGACGTCGCCCTGCCGGAGACGATGAAGCGATCCATGTCGCGCCAAGCCGAGGCCGAACGCGAGCGTCGGGCCCGCATCATCACTGCGGACGGCGAACTGCAGGCGTCGGAGAAACTCGGCCAGGCCGCCGAGGTCATGACACAACACCCAGCCGCACTGCAGCTGCGCCTGCTTCAGACGGTCGTCGAGGTCGCTGCCGAAAAGAACTCCACCCTCGTGCTGCCCTTCCCCGTCGAGCTGCTCCGGTTTCTCGAACGCTCAACGCCGTCAGAAACCACCAAGGCAACGGATACCGAAGTTGCCGGGACTCGGGACCCAGTACGAGACGCCGCGGTAGCGGGCGCGGCTGATGCACCGAAGGTGCAGGAACTGGAGCACTCCGACTCGGGCGCCAGCCCGGTCCCACTCGGCCGCGTGCGCACGCCCCAAGTGTTGGCCACCAAGGCGCACGTCGCGGCCCCTGCGACGGCGACTACCCCACCGGGAACGGCCGGGCCGATACAACATCGGTGGGGCGGTGCCCACGCGGGCTGTGCGGACCCGGCATGGCAGCCGTGACGAAGCATGAGGTCGCGGACAACATGGGCCCCTGACCTCTCAATCGGGCGTGCGCCTCTCAACTGGCACAATGTCTCGCTCCAACTGAGGTTAGGGACGGTGGGAATGGGCGCTCGGATTCGCATCACGGACGGAAGCAGCGATGACCTGATCGCGTTGCACGATTGGCTGCGCAACGAAGACGAGTTTCGCGGGCGAGTCGGGATCGAAGCCGCTCCCATCGGTGACACCGAGCTCGGAGCGGGACCGGACCTGTTGACCGTGGCATTCGGTGCGGGCGGCGCCGGTACAGTCCTTGCGTCATCGCTGATCGCCTGGCTGAACACGCGACGGACGAGTGCAAAGATCACCGTCGAGTCGGGTCGCAGGTCGGTCACGCTGGAAATTCAGACCGCCCGCGATGTGAGGCCAATCCTCGAAGAGATCCTCCGCTCCAGCGATGCGCGCTGACCACAACGGCGGCTCTCGTGCCGTACTGATCGGTGTTTCAGAGTATGACCACGCCGAGTTCACGCCGATCCGTTCAGCCCGGAACAGCCTTGCAGCCATGGAAGCAATGCTCCGGGATCCGGCGCTGTGCGGCTGGTCCCGGGACCAGCTCACAGTCATCTCCAACCCACGATCGGCATCCGATCTCGGCATAGAGTTGACCGAACTCGCCAGGAACACGACAGGCGTCTTCCTGCTGTACTACGTCGGCCACGGCAAGATCACCGACCGCGCGGATCTCTGTCTCACAGTGAGTTCGACCCACCCTGCACACCCGCAGCTCAGCGGGCTGAGGTGGGACACCGTCAGGCACGCCTTCCTCAATTCCGGCGCTCGGGTACGCGTCGCGATCCTGGATTGCTGCTTCGCCGGGCGAGCGATCGAAGCCCTCGGCGGAGACGGCGGCCACACCCTCGCCGACCTCGCCGACATTCGTGGCTCCTACATCCTCACTGCAGCAAGGAGTAACGACGCCGCTCATGTCCCGCCCCCTGCGGAACAGGAGCACGCGTGCACGTCCTTCACCGGTGAGTTCCGCGACCTGGTCCGTGCGGGTATCGCCGGTAAGCCCGACTGGCTCACATTCTCAGACATCTACCCCGAGTTGCGGACACGGCTTAGGGCCAGGGGCCTGCCCGCGCCAGAGCGGCGTGGTACGGACACGGCAGACCTCTATCGGTTCGCCGCCAACGCTGCAACTAGACGTACGACGTCCTCAGTCGGCGCATCTCAGCACGCGAGTATCGTCGTCGACCCGGCGCGGCTGGCACGCGCCGTGCAACTGACTGTTGAGCTCCAAGAGGCCGTGGACAAGGTCCAGGCAAACCTGGCGAGGGCTCGCGCTGCCGGCGAAACAGACCGGGTCCTCGACCTGGAGAAGGAACTCGCAGGCCGCCAGGCACTCTTGGCACAAGCCCACAAGAGTCTCAGAGCGCTCGACGGCTGACCAAGTGACTGCAGGTCCGCGCCGAGTCGGGTCTTTGCTAGTCCTTGTCAGGTCGTTGACGCGCTTGTTGAGAGTTGTTGACGTTCCTCAACAGCGGCGGCCGCCGGCTGGAGACCAGAAACGTCCTTGTCTAGCGTCGATGCGAGGCCCAACTGACCACGCGCGAACTCGGGCCGAGTGGATGCCGGGCGGCGGGCGTTGAGGGGCGCCTGTCGCCGGCATCCCCCAAATGAAAGTGGTGGAATCACGCTTCGATCGAGGGACGTGAACCGTCAGACCTCGCCGGCGTCGCGGGCGAGACTACCGACTCCTGTCCCCGTCGCTGCCCCGTTCGGCAGCGAGCCGCTGGAGCATGCGGTTGTAAGCCGCGTACGCATCATCGCTGTCTGGATCGAGGGGCCGTGCGGGGTCCGCACCGACCTCGGTCGCAATCACGTTGCTCCGTACCGCGTCCAGCCAACGCCCCGTCATTCGCTCACGCTTGCTGGGCGAGGTCACAACGCTGATCATCAGCCCGACGGCAGCGAACATCATCAGCCCGTCCCCTACGGCCCACATGAGTCCGCCGGCAGTATGAACGTCGGACAAGGCAGGCGGCGCCCACGACGGGTGGTGCTCCGCCATCATCGGGAACGGATCCGCGGTGTCCTGCAGCAGGACGATGCCGACGACAGTGTCCGGCACCATCGCCAGCAGGAACAGCACCAGCCGCAGCAGGTACCCCAGGTCCGACCGGATCGGTTCCTCCCCCAGAAGGGGCAGGAACAAGAGGCAGCCGGAGACGACATACAAGACCTGCTCGGCCGGCATCAGCCACGGATGCATCGCCATTTGGTCCATGAAACCGGTCAGGTGCGTCCCGACGATCACCACCGTGTAGACGACCAGGCCGCTCGCGGGATGAACCAGGACCCCGACCGCGCGCGAGGCCACCAGCGATCGCGCCCGGGACTGCCGGCCCGGCGAAAGGGACTCGAGCGCAACGGTGATCGGGTGCCCGAGCACGAGGAGTGCCGGCACGACCATGATCAGCAGCAGATGGAGCACCATGTGCATCCAGAAGAGATCCATCGCATAGCGACCGATCCCGGAAGCCACGGAGACCCACAACAGTGCGCACCCGAGAACGAAGGACCCCGCCCGCCACGGGTGAACCGTCGACCGGCTTCGGCTGCGCACCCGCAGAACGCCGTACCCGACCGCAAGCAAGAGGACAACCGCGAGCCAGCCCGGCACAAGCCTCCAACTACCCACGAAGGACGTCCAGTCCAATGGCTGCATCGCACTCGGATCAGACATCGACCTCGCCATCCACATCTGCGTAACTTGCGCGCTGCAAGCATTGCATAGTGCAATCCACGACCCGCACCGGGTCAGACACCACCGCGTCCCGAGTCTGCGATCCGATCAGAGCAGGGGCTCGAGGCGTAGTTGCCGCACCCTCTCACGAAACAGCCGGACGGACTCGGATCGGACGACGATCTGACCGATCGAGAGCAGCTCGAAGACCGCTGGGCTTCGTCCGCGGATCCTCATCCACCGCCCCGAGTCGGTTAGATCCCTGTACTTCGAGTCAATGTCACTCCAGGTCAGGTGCGCGCCGCCGAACTGATTGACGAAGTCGCTCACGAGTCTCTCGCGACTGATCCAGCGGCCATCGGAGACAATGCATGGCGATGCCATGAACTGCTTGAGCTTGTATCGCCGATAGCAACTCGCTGGCGCCAACGGGACTTTGCTCTGGTCGATAAGACCGGACAGAATGCCGCCTTTGAGGCCAAACCCGAGAGATTGACCGACGGGTATCCGTTCTGCGTCGTCAGCGACCGGGACAGGAAGTTCGTCCGATGGGGCCTGCGGCGCCCTCCGCAGCGCGACGGGCATCCACAGGTGCATACCTGGTACCGCGAGACCTGCCGATTGTGCGTAGACGACCTGGGGAAGCATTGGCTCCGGAACGAGCGATCGCAGGTCTGGTGCGACAACGGTGAGCCCAGGCCTGGCGCCAGCGGGCCACACCTTTCCCCAAGCCCGGCTCAACTCGTTGTGTACCAGCAAAACCCGCAGCCCGGCTGCATGTTGGTAAACCGCCGAAGGAAGCGCTCCTGGTCCCCAATCATCCTCGATGACCTGCAGATAGTGGTCGACCAGCTGGATCGCGCGTGATTCCGGCTCCGTCAAGGACATCTCAGTCATCCGTCAGCTCCAAGCGTCATGCTGTTGCGGTCAGGGAGTGCCACTAGACGAACGTTCCTACTCCCTGCACAAGCAGGCCGACCACGGTCGGGCCCAAGCCGAACACGGCCAGCGGAACATTTCCCACAACCAGAGCATCTGACGTCACCGGACGGAGCGCAGGGGGCATCGTGCCGACCCCGTGGGCGTCGTTTGCAACACCCCACGCCATCGCCCCCTCCAACGTGACGACGTCACTAACTCAATTATCAGTAGACGCCACGGCAGGGCGAACGGCAGGCATACACGCCTGCTTCACGGGGATGACATCGGTGGAGGTGGCTTGTCATCGGGACGTCGCTCGTACGTCGTCCGCCGTCGTACGTCGCGCTGGACAAGGTAGCTGACGACCAAGAGGACGAGAGCCACACCGATTTCGAACCCATCGATCGCGCCGCTCGTCACCGTTGCTGCGAGCAGGACGAGTACCAGAGCGACCAGGACGAGAATCCCGGAAATCAGTGACAGACGGCGCTTCGCCATACCGTTCAGGTGCCCACCGTTCCCGGGGAGATGTACGCGCGCCGGCCACGCGGTCGCCCCCGCTGCGCTCGGGTCGTGATGACTGCCGCGGGAATTGTTGGTGAGGTGCTCGGCCTGTACGGCGGGGACCTTGACGCTGACCAGCGAAGTAATGACGGTAACGATCAGGAGGCCGGCGATCACGGTCAACGACAGACGCGTACTGATCTCGGGGACATGTACGGGCTCGGCGCCGTTGACGAAGGGGAGGTTGTTCTCGTGCAGCGCATGCAGGATGAGCTTGATCCCGATGAAGCCGAGGATCGCGGCGAGGCCATAGGACAGGTAGATGAGACGGTCCAGAAGTCCGTCGATGAGGAAATAGAGCTGCCGCAGCCCCAGCAGGGAGAACGCGGTGGCGGTAAACACGATGAAGACACTTTGGGTCAGCCCGAAGATCGCCGGGATGGAGTCCAGCGCGAACAGGACGTCGGTGCCGCCGATGGTCACCATGACCAGCAGCATCGGAGTCATCACCCGGCGACCCTGGTCGATGGTGAACAGCCTGTCGCCGTCGTAGGTTGCGGAGCTCCGCAGGAGCCTCTTGGCGAGGCGGACGACGACGTTGTTCGCCGAGCGGGCCGTCGCGGTCCCGGGTTTGAGCATCTGGCCGGCGGTGACCAGCAGGACAAGCCCGAAGATGTAAAACACGAAGGCATAGGAGTTGACGAGCGCAGCACCCAGGAGGATGAAGGCGGTGCGGGCGAGGAGAGACAAGACGATGCCGAAGAGTAGGGCCTTCTGCTGGTCGGCGCGCGGCACTTTGAAACTGGCCATGATGATGACGAACACGAAGAGGTTGTCCACCGACAGCGCCTTCTCCGTGATGTAGCTGACGAAGTATTCGCTGCCCAGTGTCGCGCCAGGAGCCAGACGCCGGCACCGAACAAGACGGCGATGCCTACGTAGATGGCGGACCAGATTGCGGCCTCGCCCAGGGACGGATCATGCGCGGTGCGCACATGGAAGAGGAAGTCGAACAGGAGCAGGGAAAGAATCGCGACGACGGCCAGGGCCCAGACAAGCAACGGAACGTCCATCAACCATCGGTCGCCGTCTCGGTCGGCTCACGGTGGTAACGCGCCAGCAGTTCAGCGCTGACGCGCTTCAACTCGGCTGCCTGGAAGGGCGACAGCAGCTGCCAGCCCACCTCGAGTGTGTCGGTCAAAGTACGGCGGTCGGGGCCTTGGTCGAGGTATGTGCGCTCAAAGGCCGCGGCGAAGGTGAGATAGCGCCGGTCTTCCGGAGGTAGGCCGCTCTCGCCGACGATCGACATCAGCCGGCGGACCTCGCGGCCGCGTGCGTAGCAGGCGTACAGCTGATCGGCCAGGGCACGGTGGTCGTCGCGGGTCTTGCCGGAGCCGATGCCGGCGTTCATGAGGCGCGACAGCGAAGGCAGTACATCGATCGGCGGTTGCACGCCTTGCCGGTCGAGCTCCCGCGACAGCACGATCTGGCCTTCGGTGATGTAGCCGGTGAGGTCGGGGATCGGGTGGGTGATGTCGTCATCGGGCATGGTGAGGATCATCAACTGGGTAAGGGACCCAGTGCCGCCGCGGACCCGGCCGGCCCGCTCGTACAGCGAGGCCAGGTCGGTGTACATGTACCCGGGGTAACCGCGGCGGCCCGGCATCTCCTCGCGGGCGGCGGAGATCTCGCGCAGCGCTTCGCAGTACGCCGTCATGTCGGTCATCACGACCAGGACGTGCCGACGCTGTTCGAAGGCGAGGTATTCGGCCATGGTCAGCGCGACCCGCGGCGTCAGCAATCGCTCGATGGTCGGATCGTCGGCAAGGTTGAGCAAGAGGACGCTACGCGCGGCGGCGCCACCGGTGAGGAATTCGGTGCGGAAGAACTCCGCCTCCCTGCGGGTGACTCCCATGGCCGCGAAGATGACGACGACTTCGGTGTCGTCGCCGGGCACTCGCGCCTGCGCCGCGATCCGTGCAGCGAGGCCGTTCGCGGGCAATCCGGCGCCGGAGAAGATCGGCAGCTTCTGGCCTCGGACGAGGGTACAGAGCCCGTCGATCGCCGAGACGCCGGTTTCGATGAACTGGTCGGGGTGCGCGCGGGTGATCGGGTTGAGCGGCAGACCATTGACATGGCGGTACTCGTCCGGGACGGGTTGTGGGCCGTCGTCGCGCGGCCTGCCGGCCCCGTCGAGGACGCGCCCGAAGTAGTCGGCGCCGACACCGGTCCTGGTGGCACGGCCGCGGGTGAGTACGGAGGTTTCGCGGCGTCCGATACCTACAGTTCCGCCGAAGACCTGGACAACGGCCAGTGATTCGTCGAGCTCGAGCACCTGGCCTTCCCGGATCGAGCCATCGCCGGTGTCGACCTCGACCAGTTCGCCGTAGCCGACGCCGTCCATCCCGTCCACGACGATGAGCGGCCCGGCCACCCGGGTCACGGTGCGGTGCCCAACGGTATAGGGGGCTTGGGTCGTGGTCACAGTGAGCTCATTTCATCAGCGATCTCCCGGCTCAACCGGGTCGCAGAGTCTTCGACGTTCTCAGGGAGCCATCGGCGCATCGCGCCGAGCTTCGTCAGCACGCTCGCCGAGGTGATCTCGGTGACCGCGACGCCGCGCTGATGCGCTGAGGTCATGGCGGCGCCGGCCTGGTGGACGACGCGCAGCATCGCCGCCAGCCGCGCCGGCGGACAGGATGCGTCGAGGTCGTCGAACGAGGACTGTTGGAGCAGGTCTTCTCGCAAGGCTTGCCCGATCCGCAGCGTGATCCGTTGCTCGGCGGCCAGCGCTTCGACGCCGAGCAACGATACGACCTCCTGCAGTGCGCCTTCGTCCTGCAGGGTCGACGCCGCCCAGCCCCGCAACGGCGACCAGTCCGGACCGATCTCCCGGTCGAACCATTCGTCGAGGCTGTACTGCGAGAAACTGCGCAGCCAGTTCACGGCCGGGAAGTGACGTTGCCGGGACAATGCGGTATCGAGTGCCCAGAAGCAACCCGCGAGCCGGAGGCTGTTCTGGGTGATGGGCTCGGAGAAATCGCCGCCGGCCGGTGAGACGGCGCCGACGATCGTCACCGACCCCGTGCGCTCTGGCGTACCGAGACATCGGACCGCGCCGGCGCGCTCGTAGAACCCGGCCAATCGCGTGGCCAGGTAGGCGGGGTATCCGTCCTCGGCGGGCATCTCCTCCAGCCGGCTCGACACCTCACGCAGCGCCTCGCCCCACCGGCTGGTGGAGTCGGCCATCATGGCGACGTCGTACCCCTGGTCGCGGTAGTACTCCGCGATAGTGATTCCGCTGTAGATGCTGGCTTCGCGGGCCGCGACCGGCATGTTGGACGTGTTCGCGATCAGCACGGTGCGTTCCATCAGTGGAGCGCCGCTGCGCGGATCGGTCAGATCGGGGAACTCCTCCAGTACTTCGGTCAGTTCGTTGCCGCGCTCGCCGCAGCCGACGTAGATGACGATGTCGGCGGTCGACAACTTCGCCAACGCCTGTTCCAGCACGGTTTTTCCGGTCCCGAAGCCGCCTGGGATGATGGCGCTTCCGCCGCGGGCGACCGGGAAGAGCAGGTCGAGGACGCGCTGACCGGTGATCAGCGGCACGGTGAGCGGCAGCCGGTTCGCGACCGGGCGGGCACGACGTAATGGCCACCGTCGCATCATCGCCACCGGCTGTCCGTCGACGTCGACGACATGATCGAGAACAGTGGCCGGCCCGGGACGGGCCGCGGTGACCACCCCGTTGATGCCTTCGGGTACAAGGATGCGGTGCTCGATCGCGCGTCCCTCGGAGACCGTTCCGAGGATGTCACCAGGTCCGACCCGGTCGCCGGGCTCGACCACGGGCCGGAAGTCCCAGCGAAGATCGCGGTCCAGGCGTGGCGGGTCGGCGCCCTTGGCGATATACAGGTCGCCGCTCGTGCTGAGGTTCTGCAGCGGTCGTTGGGTGCCGTCGAGGATCGAGCCCAGGAGTCCTGGGCCGAGTTCGGCGTACAGCGGTTCGCCGGTCGCCTCGACCGGTTCGCCGACACGTAGGCCGGTGGTGTCTTCGAAGACCTGCGTGACTACGACTTCGCCGTCGATCTTGATGACCTCGCCCAGCAGTCGTTCGGCGCCGACCCGCACCACGTCGAACAGGCGGGCTCGGGGCAGCCCGGTCGCACTGATCACCGGACCGGAGACCCGCGCCACCCTTCCGGTGTCGATGATTGTGGTCACGTGGTACCTCCGCTCGGCGTGAAGGTGATCTGGTAGCCGACCGCAAGGGCCAGCAGGTCGCGGAGCGCCGCGTCCTTGGCTGCGGAGACATCGCCGTCCTCGTCGGGGAGGCTCAGGATGAGCGGCCTGGCCTGCTTGGCCCAGCCGGCGCGAACCTGTCCTCCGACCGCCGACCAAAGCGCGCCGTGAACCGCGACGACCGCGGCCCGGCCATCCGCGATCGCTTCGGTGACCGCGGCAACGGTCTCGTCGGCGTTGACGGCAGTGATCGTCCGCGCGCCGGCCAGGAGAAACCCGATGGCGGTCATGGGGGTGGCGATGACAAGTGCGTCGGTCACGGTTGGGTCCTTCCGATCGGTGTCACTCATGGGACGAGCAGATCTCGGACGTGGTACGCCGGGCCGAGGCCGGTGAGCAGCAGCCGGACGGCCCGCGCCTCGCATTCGGCGGCCAGCACGTAGCCGACGGGAATGTCCGCACCGAGAGGATCGCCGCGTCGCAGCCCTCGCACGGCCTGGCGCCAGACGGCGACGTCCAGCTCCCCTTCGAGCACAGCGTGGTCCTTGTCCCGAAGGTGCCGTTCAAGCGGGCCCCGCCATTCGGGACGGGTTGCCACTGCCGCCTGCGGATCTCCTTGCCGGGCAGCCATCAGCGCCGATTCGGCAACCAGGCCCGCAGGGAGAAGTCGCGGCGGCTCGGCCGCCGGGTCGCGCAGTACGGCGAGCAGGTTGGCCCGGTCGCACTCGGCCAGAATCAGGTCCAGAACGGGCCGGGCCGGCCGGCCGACCCATTCCAGCCGGTCGAGCCAGCCGTCGATCGCAGCGCTCGCGACCGCGGTCTCGAACTCGTCGGGGTCACCGTGCAACTCGTACTGCTCCCAGGCTGTCGGCAGCACCCGGGCAGTCAGCGTGTCCGGGAGCTGATTCGACGTCAACCGCAGGACCGCGGCTGCGCCATCAGGCGCTGCGGCGATATCGGCAGCGGTCGCCTGGTCGATCGCGCCGACACCCATCACGGCGGTAAGCCGAACGGAGGCGGCCTGTCCGGTGCGCGCGCCGCGCATCAGCGCCAGTGCGTCTTGCAAGTCGTGCCGGGCCAGCAATACCGCGACGGCGATGCCGGCAATCCCGCCGTACAGCCCGCGTACTCCGCGCAGCAGGTCACGCTGTCGGCGCCCGACCGCGTCCAGGAGTTGCCGTTCGCCTGGGTGGTCGCGGTTGAGGTACGGCCGGTACGTCGACGCTGCGAGGCGTTCGACAACCGTCTCGCGGGAGAGGCCGGCGAGCTGGTCGTACTCGGCGGGACCGAGCAGCGCGGGTAGCCGCGCCCGCAGTCGCGTGTTGCCGGCGATGAAGTCGGGTCGGGGTGTCATGAGTCCTCGTCCCAATCGCGGCTCAGTTCGGCCCGGAGCTGCGGCCAGGTGTTCGCCAGCCGAGTGAGGTAGGTGTTGTCGATGTAGCGGCCCTGGTCGTCTTCGGCGATGACGCCACCGTCTTCGAGGTCGGCAACGATCGGGACCGTTCCTTCGGTTCCGAGCGCCGCTGCGTCGGCTGGGTGGACATGAACACTGGTGGCCTTCGGCATCGCCGTGACGGCTTCCTCCGCGCAAGCTGCCGCCAGTCTCTGGCCTTCCACGCTGCCCGGCAGCGCGAGCAATTGCTCGCGCACGTCGGTGTAGACAGCTTCCAAAGCCTTGTCCCGCGCCGTTCGAACGGACCGACGCGCCGTGAACCGCGCGGCGATCAACAGCTCCTGTGCCTCCTCGTGTGCAGCGGCTTCGGCTGCTGTCACGACGCCCTGGTGGATCCCAGCGGCTCGCTCCTGTGCAGCGGCGATGAGCTGAGCCGCTTGCCGGCGCCTGTCTCGCTGAGCCTCCTCGTGCTCGGCCGCGCCTTCCTCTTCCAGTGCGGTGAGCAGGTCGCGCAGTGCCATCACTTGCCGCCGAGCAGCAGGATGATCATCGCGGCGACGGCGAACCCGAGGATGACGAGCGTCTCCGGGATCGCCACCAGCAGGATCGCGCGGCCGGTCAGTTCAGGCTTCTCGGCCACCGCGCCCATGGCTGCGGCCCCGATCCGTGCCTGAGCGTATCCGGTGGCCAGGGCGGCGAGTCCGACAGCGAGACCGGCGCCGAGGGCAATCAGTCCGAGTTCCATGATGTGTGTCCTTTCAGTGTTGAACGGCCGGAACCGGCTCGGGTGAAGTGGTGGCAGGGACCGGCAGCGCAGTGAGGTTCTCGGGCCCCGGAGCGACGGAACCTCCGAGGGGCGCGAAGAGTCGCCCGCCGCCTTCGTAGAACTGTCCGAAGAATTCGACGTAGTGCAGCCGGAGTGCCTGGATGGTCGGGCTGAACGCCGCCAGGGCGAGATTCAGCGCATGGAACAACGTGGCGACGAGGACTCCGAGAAGCAGCGGGCCCCGGGCGCCCAACTGGTTGGCGACCTCGGCGAGGTATGTCGAAGCGAGACCGACCGCGGCGAGTCGCAGGTAGGACAGAACGTTGCCGAGGGCACCGAGTAGGTCGAGCGGGCCCAGCAGGACGCCGAGCGCACCCTGGGACACGCAGGCCACGACGACGCCGACGACCAGCGCCGCGACGGCAGGCGTCAGCACCTGTGCGGGGAACTCCGCGGCGGCGACGCCTGCCAGCCCGAACAACCCGGCCAGCACGAGTAGTGTCCCCACCTTCGAGGCAAGTGGTCGGCGGTGGTGTCCGCGCGCGGCTGTCCAGATACCCAGCAGCAACCCGAGGACGACATGGACCAGGCCGATCGCCAAGGCGAACAGCAACAGCGGCTCGAGCGCGGTCGGACCACCTCGGTAGAACCACAGCGCCGGCAAGCCGAGCCGGTGGCCCAAGCTGCCGAGAGCTTCGCCGTACAACAGCCCGAAGACGACAGCCCAGGCACCGCCGAGAGTCATCACCTTGCCTACTTCGCCGATAATGCCCTGCCTGGGCCGGCGCGATTTCAGCCACCACCCGGCAACCAGCAGGATCGCGCCATAGACCAGGTCGCCGACCATCACGCCGAAGAACAGCGGGAGAACCAGCGCCGTCAGCCCGGTTGGGTCCAGGTCACCACGGGCCGGCCAGGACAACAGGCCGACGAGCTGCTGGAACGGCCGCCAGCCTGGTCGGTTCCGGAGCAGTACCGGCTGGTCCTCGGCCTGGACACCGCTGTCCAGGCGCTCGACGGCGACCGCCCGGCCGAGTCGGTCGGCCAGCGTCTGCTCGATCCGCGCGGTCTCTTTGGTCGGGACCCAGAGCCGAAGTACGAACGTCCGCGCGGACACATCAGCCTGCGTTGCCGCCACGGCTCGTTCGGCGCGAGCTCGCAGTGCGACGGCAGTGGGTTGCAGAGTCCCTGCGACTGGTGCGACCGTGGCTGCCAATCGGTCCTGTAGACGCTCGCGCTCGCCAGGCACTGCGACGAGGCGTTCCCGCATCGCCTCGACAGTCGCGCGCAATGACCTACCGGCGTACGCCGCCGGGATACCGACCTCGACGATGCGTTCCGTGCCGAGCAGAGCGTCGACGGCAGGCAGGTCGCGGCGACGAAGTACCAGCAAACAGCCGACCGGGCTGCCAGGTGCCGGCGTGGAGGTGACCAGCAGGTGGCCCCGACCGAGCAGGTCGGCAAGTTGCCGCGTCAGGGCAGGGACGATCCGCAGGTCCGGGTCGTCCAGGACCAACGCCATACTGGCTAAGCCCAGGTTTGCCAGCTGCCTGTCGTCCAGCTGGCCGAGTTCCGGTACGAGCGGCTGCAGAGCGTCCAAGGCATCGATGGAGCGAGGCAACGATTCCGCCTCGCCGCGGAGCCCCTCTTCCGTGGCCAGCAACGTTGTGATCTCAGGCTCGAGGCGGGCGAGGGTACTGCGCAGCTCAGCATCGCTCAGCACAGTGTGGCCCGGCGACGGAGCGGACAAGTACTGGTCGACGAGCCCGAGCACTGCGTCTGTCCGAGCGATGAGCTCGGCGAGGTCTGGCGGGGCCTCACCAGGATCGACGATCGTCACGACCTCCGCCAGTCGCAGTTCTTGCAGCGCAGCCAGCGCGTCGTCCAGGCGCGGCCGAAGCCCGACGACCTCGAGTTGCGTGAGTGGGACCCTCATGAGTCGTCCACCTCCTGCACCATGTTCGTCCGGGGCAGGACCGCGGCGACGACGGTCGCGACGTCCCGGTCGCGACGCCTGGCAGTGGCGGCGGTCAGGTCGGCTGCGCGGTGGTAGCCGGCCTGGGTCAACCGGGCGGCCTCGGCGCGGGCGGCGGACAAGATCGCGGTTGTCCGTTGCCGCGCCTCCTCCGCCGCCTGCGCTTCGGCCTCGGCGATGAGGTGCTCCGCCTGCACTTGAGCTAGTGCCACCTCATCGCGGGCCTGATCCGCCGCGGCAAGCCGGGCGGCGATCGACTTCTCGAGCTCCCGCACCAACTCGTGCGAAGTCGCCGGATCTACCGTTCCACTGTCGTCATCTACCCGGCTCATGCCGCGCTCCGAACGCGGCTGGCCCCGTCGGAGCTCGCATCGCGGGAGGCGCGGCGGGTGCGAGCTCGCCGGAGCCGGGCGTGTTCCTCGCGTTCGCGCTCGTCCAGGATGAGAGCGATCTGGCGCGCCTCGTCATGCAGTTGCGGGAGCACGATGTTGTCCAAGGCGTTGATCTGCGTGGTGGTCCGCGCGATCTCGGTGGCCAGCCGGCGTACGCTCAACTCGACCGCGCACAGATCCAGCAGCCACTCCAGTTGTTCCTCGTATGCCAGCGCGACGGCGTCAAGATGAGACGAGGCCAGCGCCGGCGCCCACCCGCGGGTTGCGGCGTTGCGTCGTACCGCGTCATGGCGAAGATCGAAAACGTGAACACCCGCGACGGTCCGGGAACGCAACTCCGCTCCGATCCCTGTCGCGGCGGCCAGGGCTCCGGACGTAAGTGCCTCCGGCCCGCACACCGCGGTGGCTTCGTCGAGGACGTGCCGGGCCCGGGCTGCGAGGGCTCGGAGCCGCTCGAGTCCGTCCAGGAGCTCGGTCTGGTGGTTGCGGAACTCGCGGACCAGCGCCGTCCGCTTGTCCTTGAGCAGGTCGCGGCCCTGAGCGACGAATACCGCCCGCCGCCGGCGGTCGAGCAACTCGCTCCGTGTGGCGATGAGTGATTGCATGGCACGCTCCCGGAGGCTTGATCGGGTACCTCCGACACTGCCCGTACGCCGCGGTGCCGGGTATTGGCGCAATCGGCGAAGGTCACAGCTTGTTGATTGCCGGGAACCGGCAACGGTGCAGCGCCAGCAGGTATGTCGTAACGCGATACACTTGGAGCAGAACCGGGCTCTCCCGGTGGAACCATCGAGGACGTGATCACATGCCGTCTGACACGATGCGCGACAAGCAAGCCGCGGAGCCGTTGACCAAGGCGGATTTCGAGGCGCTGGCGCGCTTCCGTTTCGGCATCCGCCGGTATCTTCGCTTCAGCGAGCAGGCTGTCCGCAGTCATGGAATGACACCGCAGCAGTACCAGTTGTTACTGGCGTTGAAGGGATTTCCAGGCCGCGAATGGGCGACGGTGAGCGAACTGGCCGACCGCCTTCAGCTCCGCCATCACAGCGTCGGCGAACTGGTCAGCCGGGTCCAGCTGCAGGACCTCGTGACCAGGGCACCGGATCCGACGGACGCCAGGCTGGTCCGGGTTCAGCTGACGAAGCACGGCGAGCGCGCGTTGGCGCGGCTGAGCGCACTCCACCGCGACGAGCTCCGGAGCCTGGGCACGGCCCTCGCAGTACCAGACTGGGGCGAAACCGCGGACGGTGTCGCATGACACGCCGCCACGATGTGCACGTCCGCAGGATCTACGACCGGCCCGCGGCCGGCGACGGCATCCGGGTGCTGGTCGATCGCGTGTGGCCGCGGGGGATCCGCAAGGAAGCAGCCGCCATCGACTTGTGGGCCAAAGACGTTGCGCCGTCCACCGAACTGCGCAAGTGGTACGGCCACGTCCCGGAGAAGTTCGCGCAGTTCGAGAAGCGCTATCGCGACGAGCTGGCAACGCAGGCCGGCCGGACCGCGCTGGAGCAACTACGCACGCTGGCAGCACGCGACGACCTGGTCTTGGTGACGGCGACCAGAGACGTGGACCATAGCCAGGCAACGGTTCTGGCCCGGGTGCTGAACGAGGCCCGTTGATGCTTCTGTAGCTCAACGGGCTACTGACCTGGCCGCCTCCCGATCTGCAGGCCAGGCCGGCGACGGTGCACCGTCAGGTAGGACATGCCGTTGTCGCCGGCGGTGAGGTTGCGGGTCGAGCCCCGGGGCAACCAAACTACGTTGCCGTCGGCAAGCGTCTGCTCGTTGTCGGGTGTACCAACAATGCCGCCACCAGCGACGACGACGAGTACTACGTCGAGATCCGGTTCGGTGTGGGTGTCCACGCGATGACCGGCGCGTGAGTGGATGAGGTTCGCATCGAGCTGGCCCTTGGTGACGGCGACCCGGGACGTGGACCACAGCCAGGCGACGGTCCTGGCCCGGGTGCTGAATGAGACCCGCTGATGCTTTCTGGTAGCTCGGCGGGCTACCGACCTGGCCGCCTCCCGATCTGCAGGCCAGGCCGGCGACGATGCACCGTCAAGTAAGACAGGCCGTTGTCGCCGGCGGTGAGGTTGCGGGTCGAGCCTCGGGGCAACCAAACTACGTTGCCGTCGGCAAGCGCCTGCTCTCCATCGGGCGTACCAACAATGCCGCCACCAGCGACGACGACGAGTACTACGTCGAGATCCGGTTCGGTGTGGGTGTCCACGCGATGACCGGCGCGTAAGTGGATGAGGTTCGCATCGAGCTGGCGCCCCGGCTCGGCGAGGGTCCACCGGGCACCGGACGGCACGGGCGACTCGTCGACGAGTTCATGTACATCGGCCAGGACGCGAACCCTGGACTGCTCCGCCGTGAGACCGACAGCTTGGGCAGCATCAGGCCCTGAGCCGTCAGGCATCTGCCGTGACCCGGCCGATGCGGACCCGCCACTCCTCGGGACCGGCTTGCAGATAGTCCCAGCTGTAGGCGCCGGGGTACACCGACTCGAATTCCCGACGCAGTGGCTTCGGGTCGTGACTGTTGATCAGAATAAAGGTTTCACCGGGCGCCAGCCGCGCGTACCGGGCGAAGACCCGCGGATGACGTCCACCGCGTGCGATCTGCCGGACATCGACGACGCCCTGCTGATCGGCCTCCACCAGCGAGGGATCGATGCCGGCCAGATCGGCGAGGACGGGAGCCGCCGATTCCTCGATCCGAAGGTAGAGATCAAGTGCTCCCGCGATCATCGTGGCGATCCGGACCGCTTCGCTCGCGGTGGCGACAGCCAGGTCGTTGATCTGGTGGTTGAGCACCGCATTGCCGACGCGGAGAGCGTCCGCCAGCAGACGTGTCTCGGCAACCCTGGACGCCGGCGCGTACAGGTCGCGCTCGGCGACCACCAGGTGGTCGCGCAGCTCGTGACGACAGAAGTCAACAAGGTCCGCGACCGGCCGCTGCCCGGCTGCGGCCTGCGTCAGCTCGGCCAGGCGGTCTCGCAATCGCCGATGGGCCTCGCGCATCGCCGCTCGCGCGATGACCGCCGGGTCGGTGTCCGTCGCCTGGATGAAGATCTCCTCAGCCGGCATGGTGTCACTCCTCACGTCGCTGTTTTCAATGATTATTACATGTGATATTTGTAGTAATTACAAGCCGCTGGTGAGGAGTTCGCTGTGACCTACGTGATTGCGCAACCGTGTGTCGACGTCAAGGACCTGGCCTGCGTCGAGGAGTGCCCGGTCGACTGCATCTACGAAGGCGGGCGCTCGCTCTACATCCATCCCGAGGAGTGCATCGACTGCGGTGCGTGTGAACCGGTCTGCCCGGTCGAGGCCATCTTCTACGAGGACGATCTGCCTGGGCAGTGGAAGGACTACCAGGCCGCGAACGCGGGATTCTTCGACGAGCTCGGCTCGCCAGGCGGCGCCTTCAAGGTGGGCGCCATCGCCCGCGACCATCCTCTCATTGCGGCGCTTCCGCCGCAGGAGCAGGCAAGCTGACCCCATGACCAGGACTGACCCGACGACCGGTGACCAGCCCCGCCGACACGCATTGCTCGAAGCTCTCCGAGGCTCCGATGCGGCGCTGGGCGTCACCGAGCTCGCCGAACAACTCGGCATCCATCCCAACACGGTCCGCTTCCACCTCGACGCGCTCGTAGCGGAAGGACTCGTCGACCGCCGGCTCGAGGAGCCGACCGGACGGGGCCGCCCTCGCACCGTGCACACACCACATCCGGGGATGGACCGAGGCGGGCGGCGTCAGTATCAGTTGCTGGCCAAGATTCTGCTCGGTCAGCTGTCTACGAATCCCGATGCCGGCGCCGCGGCCGAAGCTGCGGGCCGCAACTGGGGCGGCTACCTGGTCGAACAGGTCCCGCCGCCTCGCCGGCCCGGCGCCGCCGAGGCCATCGAGCGGCTGACCGCGATGATGACCGACCTGGGATTCGCGCCGGACCCCGACGGCGATCCGGCCGAGCGCATCAGACTGCGGCATTGCCCCTTCCTCGAACTCGCGGAGGAGTACTCCGCCACCTTGTGTCCGCTGCATCTCGGTCTGATGCGGGGGGCACTCAGCGAGATCCGCGCACCGATCGCCGCGACGCGGCTGGAACCGTTCGCCGAGCCCGATGCGTGCATCGTCCACCTCTCCCCCACCCGTCGCAGGAGCGCATGATGTACCTGACCAGGATCGGCAGCACCCCCCGGCGCCGGGCGCCTATCAGCGGAGGCCCGACGATGGAGGTGCTCGTCGCCGCCGAGACCTCCGACAAGATCGCCATGGTCCAGGTATGGATTCCACCCGGCGGCGGCCTGCCCGAACACGACCACGGTCCGTCCGAGATCGTCCTGGTGCATGTCTCCGGCTCGATCGATCTGCGACAAGGCGGACAGGAGCACAGACTCGCCCCCGGCGCCGTCGCCCACATCGCCACCGGTGAGCGCGTCAGTCTGGCCAACCCGGGAACCGAACCGGCCGTCATGATGATCGTTGCCTCACCCCCGGAGTTCGTCGCGCGAATCACCGGCTGGCCGGCCGCGTAGGTTGCCGGAGGCAACCACCCATTCGTGACCGTATGAATCCAGAAGGAGCACCTTGAACGCCGCACCAGCCGCCGTCGCGACCGCCGCCGTCTTCATCTGGCTCGGCATGGTGCTCGCGATCTCCTTCCTGGAGACGCCACTCAAATTCCGCGCTCCAGGCGTCGACATCCCTGTCGGGCTGGGTATCGGGCGCATCGTCTTCCGGGCCCTCAACCGCGTCGAGATCGTGTTGGCGCTGATCGCGCTCGCATCGGTCGTCATGGCGCGACCTTCCGCCTCCGTCGCGGGTCTTACGGCAGCGAGCGTGGTGATTCTGGCCGGCCAGCTCATTGCGATCCGGCCTCGGCTCAACCGGCGTACCGACCGTGTCCTCGCCGGTCAGCACCACTCCCGCTCGAGCATGCATGTGTACTACGTCGGTCTCGAGGCAGGCAAGGTTCTCGCGTTGGCCGCGCTCGGAGTCAGCCTTCTCGTGGCTGTGTGATTCGAACTTGATGCTGGCAGTCGTGGCTTCCGTCGTTGGCCCAGGCCCGAAGTCGGCGCGGTGCGCGCCTGGGCCTGGGCATCAGTTGCAGCCAATGTCGCAATCGCGACGACAGGTGGCCTCGTGCGGCTCACCGGCTCTGGACTCGGATGCCCGACCTGGCCGCGATGCACCGACGCGTCGTACACCCCACACAGCGCGATGGGAGTCCATGCGGCGATCGAGTTCGGGAACCGGATGGTGACCATCGTGGTCGTCGCCGTCGCGGTCGTTACGTGGCTCGTCGTGATGTCGCATCGGCCTCGGCGTACGGACCTGCGCAGGTTGGCCACGTTCGCCCTACTCGGTGTGCCGTTGCAAGCTGCGGTCGGCGGAATCAGCGTCCTCACCGGGCTGAATCCGTGGATCGTGTCGACGCACTTCCTGATCTCGCTGGTGATGGTGAGCCTGACCGCGACGCTAGCGCGCCGGGCAGGCCCCTCGGCTGAGTCACACCTGCCGCCTGCAGTGCGGGCGCTGGCCGCACTGTGTCTGATCGCGGCTTGGCTGGTATTCCTCTTGGGCACCATGGTCACCGGCGCTGGGCCACACGCCGGCGACCCCGGCTCAGGACGGAACGGCTTCGACGAAACGGCAATCAGTCAACTCCACGCCGACGCGGTGTGTGTGTTGTTCGGTGCGACAGTTGCGCTGGTAGTCGTCGCCTGGTCGACGAAGACCACCCGAACAGTCCGGCGGTTGGCTGTCCTGATGCTGGCGACCGAACTCGCCCAGGGCGCGGTCGGGTTCACTCAGTACTTCACCGGGCTTCCTTGGGGACTGGTGCTGGTGCACCTGGCCCTGGCTGCGGCTCTCGCAGGACTGGTCACGGTGTTGTTCGATCACTAGACCATGGCATGTGCGGCCAAGGGGACCGACGGGTCCGCGAGCCTCACCGGATCCACTGGATGCCGGCTACGGATCAGTTCCTCGACGG
Source organism: Kribbella sp. NPDC000426 (assembly GCF_040300265.1). Classification (NCBI taxonomy): domain Bacteria; kingdom Bacillati; phylum Actinomycetota; class Actinomycetes; order Propionibacteriales; family Kribbellaceae; genus Kribbella; species Kribbella sp. NPDC000426. The sequence continues at coordinate 61,543 of NZ_JBEPDK010000001.1, forward strand.
GCGTGATCCCTTCGTCCCACACGTTTACGTGCATCCCCGCCACGACCCGGTCGTCGGCCAGCCAGAACGCGTGGAAGGCTCGCCCGGCGACATCGCCGCGGGTGACGAGACGGTCGTACCCGTCCGGCTCGAACCAGCCGCAGAACTCCATCCCGACGTCGTACTGGTCGGTGAAGAAGTAGGGAAGCTTGTCGTCGGCAACGCGCTGACCAAGCATCGCCCGGGCCGCAACTGCTGCACCGTGCAAGGCATTGGCCCAGTGCTCGCTTCGCAAGTGCCGGCCGTAGAAGGGACGGTACGAGTTCGCGACATCGCCCACCGCGTAGACATCGGGGTCCTGTGTGCACAAACTCTCGTCGACGACGATCCCGTTGTCGCAGCTCAACACTGCCTGCTCCGCGAGCTCCACGTTCGGCGTCGCGCCGATCCCCACGATGACCGCGTCGGCCGCGAACTCGCTGCCGTCCCGGGTCCGAACGCCGCTCACGTGGCCCGTGCCCAGCAACTCGGTTATGGCCGCACTCAGCTGCAGATCGACGCCGTGGCGCAGGTGCAGCCCGGCGAAGAACGCCCCCATCTCACTCCCCAGGGCCGCGCGGAGAGGTTCCCGCTGCGGATCGATCACGGTCACATCGCAACCGAACTCACGGGCCGCGGCGGCCGTCTCCAGACCGATCCAGCCGCCGCCAACGACGACGATCCGGCCGCCGGCCCGGATCGTCTCACGCAACCGGTCGGAATCGGCTACCCGTCGAAGGTAGTGCACACCCTCGAGCTCCGCGCCCGGCACCCGAAGGCGTCGAGGGGACGCACCTGTTGCCAACAGCAACTTCGCGTAGCCGATCCGTTCGCCGGTATCAAGCCCCACCTGGTGGGTGGGTCGGTCCAGCGAGGTGACGCGCCGGCCGAGCACCAGCTCCACCGAGTGTTCGGCGTACCAGGACTCCTCGTGCACGTAGATCTTCGCTCGCTCATCGGTGCCCAGCAGATAGCCCTTCGACAACGGCGGCCGCTCGTACGGGAGGTCCGTCTCGTCGCCGATCAGCACGATGCGGCCACTGAAACCCTCTTCCCGCAGCGTGTGAGCCGCAGTCGCTCCGGCAAGGCTCGCGCCGACGATGACGTAGGTGGGTTGGTCGCTCATGAGGTGTGCCGTGCCGGCGCGTACTTGACCGCGAGGCGGGCCAGGGCGACCGCGCCGACCAGGAGCCCGAAGTCGCGCAGCGCGACGTCGTAGAAGCCAGGAATCGTCAGCAGGTTCAGGATGATGCCCGCCAGCCAGGCCGCCACCACCAGCGCTCCGTAGCGAGGTATCACGGCGACCGCGACGCCCGCGACGATCTCGATCACTCCCACCATGTGCATCGCGTCCTGAGCCGAGCCGGGGACGATGTCGTTGATCCACGAGGCCAGATAGCCCGGCCAGTCGGTTAGCAGGTTCGCGAACTTGTCGAGACCGAACACGATCGGCGCCACCGTGAAGACCGTCCGCAGGACCAGGAAGGCCTGGTACGCCGGATCGGACAGTGCCTCCCGGCTCGGCTTGTGCGGCTTGTGCACGTCAGTCGTCATGTCTACTACCCCTTCTAAAGAAGACTTATTTTGACTTTAGAAGCGCCCGGGCTTTTCGTCAATGGGCGTTGGCTTTAGAATCGTGTGCGTGGACGACGCCAAGGAAGCGCAGATCTCAGCAGTCGCCACGTTGGACGAACCAACGCGGCGACGCCTGTACGAACACGTCGCACGCCAGTCGACCGCGGTGACCCGGGACGAAGCAGCTACTGCGCTCGGTCTGCCGCGCGCCACCGCCGCCTTCCACCTCGACCGGCTCGCCGCTGAGGGCCTGCTCGACGTGGAGTACGAGCGCCGTAACGGCCGATCAGGCCCCGGCTCCGGCCGCCCGTCGAAGCTGTACCGGCGATCGGAGCGGCAGGTCGAGGTGTCGCTGCCCGAACATCGCTACGACCTCGCTGGGGACCTGCTGGCAGCGGCGATCGAGGACGCTGAGACCACCGGGGAACCGCCGCGAACTGCTCTCGAGCGGCGAGCCCGGCAACTCGGCAACGACCTCGCCGCGGATGCCGACGATACAAGTGCCGGCTTCGATGCCGTACTGCGCATCCTCGAAGCACAAGGCTTCGAGCCCCGCGTATCCGGCCATGCGATCGTGCTCGGCAACTGTCCCTTCCACACGCTCGCGCAAGACCACACCGACCTGGTCTGTGAGATGAACCTGCGCCTGATCGACGGACTTCTCGCGGGGCTCGACGCCGCGCAACTACACGCCCGGCTCGAGCCGGGACCAGGCCACTGCTGCGTACGCATCGAGCCCGAGCGCCTTCCGGATTAGGGCGCGTCTTCTCCTTCCGTCTCGGTGTCTACGGTCTCCTCGAGATGCTCGACCCGATCCTCGTCATCGCCTGCGTCGAGCAGGTTGTTGTTGCCGGCCCGGTTGTCCGGGTACGCCGCGAGCGAGATCTCGGGGTGATGCTTGTCGAACGCGGGGCTCTCCGAACGGACCCGGGGCAGCTTCTCGAAGTTGTGCCGCGGTGGTGGGCAGCTGGTTGCCCACTCGAGCGAGCGGCCCCAGCCCCACGGGTCGTCGACACCGACCTTCGGCGACCTCCGCGATTTGTACACGTTGTAGAGGAACGGCAGGGTCGAGGCCCCGAGGATGAATGCCCCGATGCTGGAGACCTGGTTCAGGGTGGTGAATCCCTCGGTCGGGCTGTAATCGGCGTAGCGCCGCGGCATCCCCTCGACACCCAGCCAGTGCTGCACCAGGAACGTCGTGTGGAAGCCGATGAACAGCAGCCAGAAGTGCAGCTTGCCCAGCCGCTCGTTGAGCATCCGGCCGGTGAACTTCGGCCACCAGTAGTAGAACCCGGCGAACATCGCGAACACCACGGTGCCGAAGACGACGTAGTGGAAGTGCGCCACCACGAAGTATGTATCGGTGACCTGGAAGTCCAACGTCGGCGAGGCGAGGATGACGCCGGTCAGACCGCCGAACAAGAACGTCGTCATGAACCCGAGCGACCACAGCATTGGGGTCTCGAACGACACCGATCCGCCCCACATCGTGCCTATCCAGTTGAAGAATTTCACCCCGGTAGGCACCGCGATCAGGAACGACATGAACGAGAAGAACGGCAGACTGACCGCGCCGGTGGCGAACATGTGGTGCGCCCAGACCGCCATCGACAGCGCAGCGATCGCCAGCGTGGCACCGACCAGACCGAGGTAGCCGAACACGGACTTGCGGCTGAAGACCGGCAGGATCTCGGTAATGATGCCGAAGAACGGCAAGGCGATGATGTACACCTCTGGATGCCCGAAGAACCAGAACAGGTGCTGCCACAGCATCGGTCCGCCGTTCGACGCATCGAACACATGGGCCCCGAATAGTCGATCGGCCTCCAGCATCAGCAGTGCGCCGGCCAGGATCGGGAACGCCACCAGAACCATGATGGACGTAATGAGGGTGTTCCAGGTGAAGACCGGCATTCGGAACATCGTCATGCCGGGTGCACGTAGGGTGATGACCGTCGTCACGAAGTTGACCGCACCGAGGATGGTGCCCAGACCGGCCATCCACAGACCCATGATCCACAGGTCGCCGCCGACGCCGGGCGAGCGGACCGCGTTGGACAGCGGCGCATAGCCGGTCCACCCGAAGCTCGCTGCACCTCCCGGGGTGAAGAAGCCGCTGAATGCGATCAGACCGCCGAACAGGAACAGCCAGTAGCTGAACATGTTCAGCCGCGGGAACGCCACGTCCGGAGCGCCGATCTGCACCGGCATGATCACGTTGGCGAACCCAACGAACAGCGGCGTCGCGAACAGCAGCAGCATGATCGTGCCGTGCATGGTGAAGAGCTGGTTGTAGACCTCCTCGTTCACGATCTGCAGACCCGGCTTGGCCAATTCCGCGCGGATGATCAGCGCCATCGAGCCGCCGATCAGGAAGAACGCGAACGACGTGATCAGGTAGAGGTGCCCGATCACCTTGTGATCGGTAGTGGTGAGGATCCTAACCACCGCACGGCCCAGCGGACGGCGAGGTGCCGTCGTCTCCCCGGGGCCGACCCTGGCCGTCAGCGACCAGGATCGGTCCTGGTGGGCGCCGACCTGCGCCAACGGCTCGTGGATCGGATCGCCGTCACCGGCCTGCGTAGTCCCCACGGGCCGACTCACCAGTTCGCCGGCGGGTCGCTGGCCGGGAACGAATCCTCGCCCCACACCTCGACGATGTCTCGCGGCGGTCGCGGCGGCAGCGTCGGAGCCGGTGTCGGTGGTGGAATGGTCCCGGTGCGCCAGGTCTGCAAGTGCGGATTAGCCGCGCCTTTGGCGAGTTGGCAACGCAGGCACAGACTGGCCATCGGGACCGCGCGCAAGCGGTCCTCGGAGATGGCGCGACCGCAGCGTTGACACTCCCCGAAGCGACCGATCACAAGCCGGAACAGCGCGGCATCGATGTCCGCCAGCGCGGTTCTGGCTGCTCTCATCAGCGTCGTCGTGACCTCACTCCGAGCATCGTCGAAAGCCGCCAGTCCCTCGTAGGCGAGGTGAGTCAGCTGGTCGAGACGAAACTTCCGCTGCTGCTTCAGCTCCTCGCGGTACCACTCCACATCGACGGTGTGCGGGGCACGTTGTGTGTCGGCCGACGCCACCTGATGCAGGTCAGTCATCGAAACCTCCTCATCGACACGGACACGGAGCTGCGACACCCGCACCTCCGTGTCCGCAAATTCCACGATGACGTGTCGCCGACGGGCTGAACACGGGCCCCATCGGCGAACGCCGGACTCAATCGTTGCCGGGTATCGGCAACCTCACAGCCGACGCCGAGATCTGCTGTTTCCTGTGGCAGATGCCCCGTCAGCGGTTGCTCGACGTTTCATGCCCTCCAGGCTGTCTCCTGCCCCACCGCAAGTCGATCGGGGCTGACACTCATTTGCGGAGCCGCTCCTGGTGCTGTCCTTTCGACCCCGGCTCAGCGGGTCTGTGACCTCAAACCGCGCCCACCGCACCCACAGGACATCGGGCGCAGTAGCGGGTATGTGGGAGGATTCGCAGGCGCGGCAGGGCGATGGCGCCTCCACACCTCAGGCAATCGCCGTACTGGCCGGTGTCCATCCGGATCAATGCGATCTCGATCTCGGCGAGGACCCGTACTGCAGCGGTGGTCAGCTCAGCCTGCACCTCGATCTGCGCCACAGTACGACGTTGCCGCACGCGACCGTCCAGGAAGTCACGCAACTGTTTCTGGCGGAAGCGATGGTGCTCTCGCAGCCTTCGTTTCAGCCGGCCCAGCTCTTCGGCAGCTATCGGCGAATCGCCGTGGGCAGTCGCCTGATCGGCGACCGGGTGCGGTTTCTCCAGGACGTCACCAGGAAAAGTCATGTCAGCCATCCCGATTGCTGCCACGCGTGAACGATCTTGAGCATCTGTGCCTCCTCCATGAGGTGAGTGGTGGCTAGTCCCGAGATCGACGAGGATCACCCGAGCGGGCTGACGAGAACCTTCGCGTGTCGGCTGGTGCCGGCGTCCAGCTCCTCCAAGGTGTCGCGAAGCCAGGAGAGGCCAACCGTTCCGGTGTGAAGGACCTCAACGTCCAACCGGCGCTCACGAATGAGGCTCATCACGCCGAGAAAGTCCTCGTGGTTGTATGCCAGTGAGCCGACCACCGTCAGCTCTCGACGCTGCCAATCCGCGTAGCTCACCGTGGAGTCGTGCAGTGGATAACCAAGGAGTGCCAAGGTTCCGCCTCGACGCACGAGCTGCGCAGACGGCTGAAGAAGTGAGGCCACACCTGTGCATTCGTAGACCACGTCAGCACCGCGGCCATCCGACACCGCATGGAGAACGGACCTGAGCGATTCCGGTACGACGACATCGGCAAAGCCAAGCATCGTGGCGACATCACGGCGTGCGGTCGACGGTTCCGAGACGATGATCCGACCGGCACCGGCGTTGCGCGCGTGCTGCGCGGTCAGTAGGCCTATCGGGCCGGCGCCTTGAACAACAACGATGGCACCCAGTTCCGCAGTGACCCTGCGCACCGCGTGAAAGGTCACGGCTGCCGGCTCGACGAGAGCCGCCTCGACGTCCGAAAGCTCGTCTGGTACGGCGATAGCCCGGCGCGCCGAGACGTCGATCCGTCCCGCAAAGGCACCATGGTCAGGCGCCTCGTCATCGAGCCCGTTTGCCTCGGCGAACACTTTGTCGCACTGCCGAGCATGGCCCGCGATGCATGGAGCGCACCGGCCACAAGCCGGCCCGACTCCACCGACAACCCGCTGTCCCACCTTCAGATCGGTCACGCCCGGCCCGACCGCACTCAACGCGCCGGTCCACTCATGGCCGAACACAGCCCGCGGGAGCAGGTACCCATCGGTGTATCCGTGCACATCGGTGCCGCAGATGCCGGCATACGTGACGTCGACGAGCACACGACCAGGCGCAGGGTCCGCGAGAGTCTCGCCGGACTCGCGAAGCTCTCGCGGCCCGGCGATCGTGACGACACGAGTTTCGTCTCCCACCATCATTCACACTCCTTCGTCGGCAACACTGCGTCCACGCCGGCTCCTGGCGGACTGCCAGTCCTTCAGAACGGTCACCTTGGGCGCTGCTTGCTGCTTGAGCTCCTGCTGCTTGAGCCGGTAAGCCCGGGCCATGACCCGAAGTGTGATGATGACCACCGCAACCCCTGCCACCATGAGCAGGACTACGTCGCTGCCACCAGCCGCTGTCATTCCCTTTCCTCCGTCCACGTTGGTCGATCAGATAATCGCTACATAATATGTAGCGTAAATTGAGCGAGATCTATTCCCTGGAAGTCACTCCTGCCCAGCAGTGCTGCCGGCCGCGGCCGGGCGCGCCGCTCAGGGGTGGTTAGGTCATAGCCCGAGATACTTTTGGGATCGGGCGATACCAGGAGGGAGCGTCACGTGACGGCCAAAAAGGAGTCGACCAAGCCGCTGACGAAGCAGGATTTCGAGGCGCTTGCACGCTTCCGGTTCGGCATCCGCCGCTACCTTCGGTTCAGCGAGGAGGCCGTACGTCGAGACGGTCTGGCCCCGCAGCAATACCAGCTGATGTTGGCTGTGAAGGGATTCCCCGGACGTGAGTGGGCAAGCGTCCGTGAACTGGCCGAACGCCTCCAGCTCCGTCACCACAGCGTCGTCGAGCTGATCGACCGCGCCCAGGCGCAAGAATTGATCGTCCGAACTCGCGATCCGGACGATGCCCGTGTGGTGCGCGTTTCGCTGACGCCGGTGGGAGACGAAATCCTCGGGCGACTCGGCGCGTTGCACCGTGACGAGCTTCGCCGCATGGAAGCTGTCTTGTCCCTGCCCGACTGGAGTGCCCCGGAATCCTGATCTGCTAGCACGAGACCTCACGTCCAGACTCCTTCATTCGATGACATCGAGCGCCCCCTCCCGGCGCTGACCGACCCAACCGACGGACTCCTCAGAGATGCCGCTGCTGGCAGCGCACGCAGTATCGGACGTACGGCAGAATCTCCAACCGGTCGAGCGGGATCCTGACATCGCATGCCTGACAGTCGCCGTAGGTGCCGTCCTCGACCCGTTCCTCGGCGGCCTCGATCTCGGACAGTACGACGCGGACCGCTGCAGCCTGTGCGGCCATCAGTTCCTTGTTGTCATTCGGCTCGACCGCCTCCATCGCCTGCAACTGCGTAAGCCTGCCGTTTCGTTCATGCTGCAGGCGCTGCAGTACCTCGTTGCGACGATGGGAGCCCGGGAGTCCGAGTCGGTCGGACATCGGAGATGTCATTCGGTTTGTCGTCATATATCAACCATTGCCGACGTCTGCGACGTTTCACATCGGGACCAGCACCCATCTTCGGCCCCTACGCCGGGCCGGCATCCTCACGGCGATCATGGAAATCGATAATCTATCGTAGTACGATATTTCTCGAGGCTTTGCCAGGGACGGCGTGGTCCGGCCAGTGCGGTCGGCACGAAGGCTGGGTCTGGTTCGACGGCGTCGTCCGGCAGGGCTGTCACAGTAAGAGTCGTTGCGGAGACCCGACGCAACTTCAGATCAAGCCACAGCCGAGAAGCGCTGGCTATGGCAGGCCCCGTGGTTGAAGTGCGAGTATGCAACTGAGATGGGCAACTCAGTACCGCCGCAGGTACCCGCACGAGACATCGACGCCGACACATCAGCGCCCTCACAGGGCCCCGTACCGGTGGAGCAAGCGTCTGCGACAGCGGACATCGTCGATCTCTGGGGCTTCGACTCGTTTCCGGCCAGCGACCCGCCGGCCAATTGGTGAGCCAGGCCCTTTCAGCACTCGCGACTAGGCGACGCGATCGACGGGCCGCTGGCCGGCTGCCCGCAGCATGTCCGCGGACACCTGAGTTTCGATGTCTCTCACGGTCACCTCTGTCACCTCGGTCCCCCACCGTTTCGCGACGCCTGTGATCTCGCCCGGCAGCCGCTCCTCCCAGCGTTCCCGAACAAGTAGCAGCGCAAGCAGGTCGGTTCGGCCGATCTGGCTGACGAGCGCGTGCTCGATCGATGACATAGTGTCCGCCACCGGATCGGCCGAGGAGGCGGCGCGGTCCGGTGCGGTGATTCGGAACGCGACGGCGGCAACTAGATGAACAGGAATACCGTCCCGCGTTCGAGCGGAGACCGTTAGCGGCAGCTGGACAGTTCGCAAGGACACCTTGGTAGCGCTTTCCACGCCCGGCAACACGGGAACCAGTCCGGGTCCGCGAACGCGGGAGATGCTGCCCAACCGCGAAATCACGATCCGTTGATGCCTCGGTACGACGCGTACGAACGCGCTGATCGCCAAGGCCAGTCCGAGCAAAGCAAGGCTCAGCCAGAGCCCCGGGCTCCACTCCGCCGGTCCGATAACCGCCCGCGAGCCGATCAAGGCGGGAAAGGTGATGGTCAAGGTCATGCTCGCGTGCTCCTTCCGTGTCGTTCGTGTCGTCCACTGCACGTCCAGTGTCCAGGCTCCATCCGCTCGCCAGTATCGGTGCTGACACCCATCTTTCGGCAGGACTCGAATGTGACCATTGCCAGATGCCCCACCGGTTGCTCTCGGCAACGAGGCGGATTCTGTGGCGGGGTCGGTGCCTTCGCTTAGCTCTAGTGCCTTCGGACGGGCACTGACCTGGCACGCGAGCCGGGCCGCCGGCATGCAGGCACTGATCGTGACTACCTTCCACGGTTGGCAACGCGGGTCGACATCTTGTTGATCGGGTGCAGGGTCGGAACCCGGTCTGCAGGCGCCAGGGACGGTATGAGTGCCAGCCCCGATCGACTAGTCGGCATCGAGCAGGCAGGCTAGAAGCATGGGAAACGGAATGACGGCTGACGGAGCTGCGGACGTCCGGAGAGGGCATGCGGTGCCGCTGTTCCGGCGCATTTTCGCGCTCAACGCGCTGGTGCTCTGCGCGGCGACCGCGCTGCTGCTGTTGGCGCCGGTACGGGTGTCGGTGCCTATCGTGTTCACCGAAGCCGTGGTGCTTATCGCCGGCTTGGTCGTGATGCTGGTGGCGAACGCCGTTCTGCTGCAGGTCGGGCTCGCCCCGCTGGATCGGCTGAGCCGGCAGATGGCAACCGTCGATCTCCTGCGTCCCGGCCAGCGGTTGCCGATCCCCGGCCGAGGCGGCATCGCTCAACTGATCCAGTCCTTCAACGACATGCTCGCCAGGCTGGAGGCCGAACGCGCCGCGAGTAGCTCCCGCGCACTTTCTGCCCAAGAGGCTGAACGGCGTCGGATCTCCCAAGAACTGCACGATGAGGTCGGTCAGTCTCTGACAGCTGTGCTGCTCGAGCTCAAACGCGCCGCCGACCGCGTCGACGACCCTGCCCTGCGGGACGATCTGCTGCAGGCGCAGGAGACCACTCGTGCGAGTTTGGACGAGGTACGTCGGCTGGCTCGGCGCTTGCGCCCCGGCGTACTGGAGGACCTCGGTCTGGTCAGCGCCCTGATCGCCTTGGCGACCGAGTTGTCCACTCACACAGGGCTGTCCGTACGTCCCCGCTTCACACCGCAGCTGCCCAAGCTCGACGAGCAAGTGGAGCTCGTTTTGTATCGAGTGGCTCAAGAAGCCCTGACCAATGTCGCCCGTCACGCCGACGCGACAATCGTCGATCTCAACCTGGATCACCGTCCTGAGACGGTCAGTCTGAAGGTCGAGGATGACGGCCGCGGCCTCGGCCTGGCGCACGAGGGCGCCGGAATCCGCGGAATGCGCGAACGGGCGCTCTTGATCGGAGCGTCTCTCGACGTGAGTTCCGCGCCCGGTCGCGGTACCGCGGTCACGCTGTCGGTGCCGATCACCCGAGAGGAGGCATGAGCGTGTACCAGACCGAGAACGCCGTCACACGGATCCTCCTCGCCGACGACCACGCCCTCGTGCGCCGCGGCGTACGGCTGATCCTTGACAGTGAGCCGGACCTGCAGGTGGTGGCCGAGGCGGGAGACGGCAGAGAAGCCATCGAGGTGGCCCGCCGAACCCCCGTCGACCTCGCGATTCTCGACATCGCCATGCCGCAGATGACCGGACTGCAGGCAGCTCGCGAACTGTCCGCAACCCAGCCGGACCTACGCATCCTGATGCTGACGATGTACGACAACGAGCAGTACTTCTTCCAGGCTCTGAAGGCCGGAGCCGCCGGATACGTCCTGAAGTCGGTCGCTGACCGTGACTTGGTGGAGGCGTGCCGGGCTGCAATGCGGGGTGAGCCGTTCTTGTACCCGGGCGCGGTCAACGCACTGATTCGCAGTTACCTCGACCGTGCCCGCCGGGGGCAGGACCTTCCCGAACAGGTTTTGACCGCCCGGGAGGAGGAAGTGCTCAAGCTAGTTGCCGAAGGCCACTCGTCCAAGGAGATCGCCCAGCTGCTGTTCATCAGCATCAAGACCGTGGAGCGCCACCGCGCGAACATGCTTCAGAAGCTCGGACTGCGCGACCGGCTCGAACTGGCTCGCTATGCGATCCGCGCGGGACTGGTGGAGCCGTGAACCGGTCCAGGAATATCGCGTTACGATATAAATGAGCCTCGGGCGCGTCATGCACGCCCGACATGCGGGGCAGCAGGAGGTACGACGTGTTGAGTGATCATGAGCGAGTGAGACTGGACCAGATCCGGCTGCAGCTCCGAGTCGCAGCTGTTGTTCTGATTGCCGGACACCGATTGGCCGGCAAGTGACGTCCTACTATCGGTCCCGCCCAGACGACGTCGGTCATCGGGCGGACGCGGCAACCCGGTCGGAGGCTCCGCCGTGGGCCGCCCGGCGCGCACCGATCGTGGTCGGGGTCGACGAGCTCGACCGCGCAGCGGACGCAATCGAATGGGCGGCGGCTGAGGCCGCCAGCTGTGATCGGCCGCTTCGGCTCATCCATGCTTGGACGTTCCCGGCCGCGTTCGATCCGTTCGGCCTGGCGCCCGCGCCCGATTGCCGGTTCTACCGAGCAACAGCCGACGACATTCTTCGTGACGCCGAGAGGCGGGCCCGCGTCGTAGCTCCTGAAGTCCGGATCACCGCGGCCACCGTGCCGGGTACGGCAGTCGACGTCCTGCGGCACGTCAGCAAGTACGCTCACCAGCTCGTTCTTGGCGCCGCAGACCGTCGGAAGTGGTTGCCGGGTCGCCCGCTTGCCGGCGAGCTCGCACGGTTGGCTATATGTCCAGTGACCGTCGTACGCCCGTTCTCAACAGTGCCAGCCGGCCCCTCGGTCGCCCGAGTCGTCGTTGGTGTGGGAGATCAGGCGATCTACGAGCAGAGCCGCGATCCGGACCGGATAGATCGAGCAGTGCGGTATGCCTTCCGGGCCGCAGAGCGGCGTGGCATCGGGCTGACCGCTGTCCGCGGCTGTGCCATCCGGCCGAACGGCCATACCGATCTCAGCGATGAGGACAGAGCCATCCTACGAGCCGAGCTCCGATTGTTGCGTGCGGTCCTGAGGAACCCGCAACGCAGATTTCCCACCGTAACCGTGGAACCGAAAGTCCTGCTCGGCAAGGCTGCTGTCGTGCTGACCGCAGAGTCGGCGGGCGCAGCGTTGACCGTCGTCGGTTCGCATCGGTCCCGCTGCTCCTTCCCCGCGGCCAGGCTCAGCGACCGGCTCCCAGGCCGCGTCCACAGCCCGCTCACGATCGTCGCCCAGCATCCCACTCCGGTGTGACGGTGTGGGGCGAACTCAGGTAGCCGACCGGTGCGTCCACCATCCTGAGGCTGATGAACAAGATTGCTGCGATCTCCAGAGGAGTAGCCTTCGGCAACCGGGATGGACACGGTCACCGTTGCCTATAGCAACAGTGACGGCCACCACGTCGGGCCCGTCAGAGAGATCGGCGGCCGTGACGCCGTCCGCATCAGAAGGACCGCCGCGGTTTCAGCGTCTCGGAAAGATGGGTGCTGGTCCCGATGGTCGCGCCGATCAGGACCGGGCATGGTTGAAGGTAAGGCGCAACTGGGCCAGCAGAACACGACAGTGCTTCCGTTGGCGGCAGCGGCGTCGATTTCGTTTTCAGCTTTCGTGAAAGGACGAACGCCCAAATGACCACCGTCGCCCGTTCCCCCAACATGTCGGCGCACGAGGTACGCCAACGACTGCAACGCGCCCGCAACTCTCGCCGCGCCCAGCTGCGCGCTGTCGAAGATACTGCCCCACTCGTGGACAAGGACCTGACGACCGCCCGGAAGGTTGCCATCCACTACGCTCTGAGCGAGATCACCGCCGCCGAACGTCGTCTCGCCAACGGGGCCTACGGAACGTGCCAAGCCTGCCGAGCGGGCATTGCGATCGAACGGCTGGAGGTCCTGCCCTACGCTCGCTACTGCGTCAGTTGTCAGGAACGCCTGACCTGACCAATGATGCGTTGACCAACAGGTTCGCCACCGTCGACATGTTCGAGCCGGGTCCCGAGGACCCGGCTTCGCACCTCTCTTCATGCTGAACACGCGTTCCGCCTGGAGCAACTCAAGGCCTCGGCAATGTCTCGCTCACCCGTGACGACCTCCCGGCCGACCAGCACGCCCGCCGCGAGGTCTTCTTCGACATCAGTGCCGCACCGGGACCGCATGCTCGCCGGTCGGCACGGCAGCTGGCAACGCAGGCTCTTCAGGCAGGCAAACCATCGAGCACAGTGGCGGTGCAACCGGAGGCTGATCGGCGGGCACCCAGTTCTAGTCATCCATGGCCCGGCAGTGCCCGTGCAGTTTGCCGGTGATCCTCCCGCTCTTCGGCTAACCTCGATGCGCGCCGTGGACGATCATCGGTCAGCCGTCCGGTTGACTACCAGTGGACGGTCTGTCGCCTTCGCGGCCGGCGGGATGACGACCACCGGGACGGCGGACTCATGGGCGACTTGCTGGCTCACCGACCCGAGCAGCAGACCGGCAAATCCGCCGCGTCCGCGCGAGCCGACGACCAGCAAGGTCGCGTCGTGGGCGGCTCCGAGCAGGGCAGGCGCCGCGGGGCCTTGGACGGTCCGTAGTTCGGGCTCACCGGCAAGGCCAGTGAGATCCACTGTGGCGATGCTGTCAGCAAGTGTTTTGCGCGCTATCTCGGCGAGAGTCACAGGATCGGTCAGCAGTGGAGCATACGGGGACATCAGCGCCGCCGCGGGCTGCTGCCATGCGTGAACGACGACGAGGCCGGCGCCACGCACTTTCGCCTCGTCAACAGCCCATCGAAGTGCTTCTCGAGCACCCTTGCTGCCGTCGACGCCGACAACGATCTTCTCCATCTCGATCCTCCTGAGAAATTGTCTTCCTCATCACATTTTCGATACATTTACTGTAGCGAATATCTGTGGGCATCTATTCCCGGCAGACTGGGTCCATGCCACCCACCACAAACGGCCGCGGTCGGCCGCGGCTCGAGTCGACCGACCAGCGCATCTTCGAGGCGGCGCGCGAACTGCTCCGTTCGAAGGGACCGGCCGCAGTGAACATCGATTCCGTGGCAGCGCACTCAGGTGTAGCTCGAACGACGATCTACCGCCGCTACCGCGGCCGGGACGAATTGATGCATGCGATCCTGGAGCACCTCATCGACCCGGCACCCCTGGCGCCCGACCTCGAGGTCAGCGAGAAGTTGCGATGGGTCATGGACCAGATCAGCGACATTCTCGAGAACCGGCTCGGGCCGGGCGCTACCGCCGCGATCATCGCCGATAGCGATCCCGAGTTCACGGCGGCTGTACGGTCACGCCTAGCCATCCGATTGAACGCGCTGGCCGACCTGATGAGCATCGACATCAAGGCCGGACGCCTACAAGCGCAGACCGATCCCGACACAGTCCTCGGCATACTGGTCGGCGCCTACCTCGCAGAGGTGCTCAGGTTCGGCTCGCCACGCAAGGGATGGATGGAGCGCGCCACGGCACTTCTGGCCCCGGCGGTGGTGAAGAACTGACTCACATTCAGAGGTTGCTTTCGATCGTCGGGAAGCTGTCGGGCAGCGGGGCGGCAGGCCCTGCGTCTGAGTCGACGGCCGCATCACGGTCCAGGCCGAGGGTGTAGGCGGCCATCGAGATCGAGCCGGCCGCGTGTCCGTCGACGAGCAGATCGAACGGCTCGTCGTCGGCCAGCCCCGCGGCGTAGAGCAAAGGCAGGAAGCGATCTGATGTGGGAACTGAGCGGGCGAAGTCGCGGTGGGCATCCAGTGCTGCCACCTCCGTGGGGAACCCCTCGAGCAGCTCGCGCGCGGCGTCGTCGAAACGCAGCGCCCAGTCGTACTCCGAGTCCGGCGTGCGCTCGTCGACGGCGCGCAGGTTACGGACGATGTTGCCACTCCCGACGATAAGCCCCCCTCATCGCGCAGTGGGAAGAAGTGCTCGGTCGCACAGCAAGAATGCTGTCACGGCAGCAAGGACGACCGCGTTCAGCGCGAAGATGCGCCAGAACGCCGGCACGATCTCTCCTTCTTCGTGCCCTCCAGACTGCCCGATCCACCGCAGCGCGTCGATCGGGGCTGATACTCATTTCCCGCCTGGTGCAAGCCGGTGTCTGTGCGCCTGAAATGGGTGTCAGGCCCGATGGTCTGCGAGCACTGCGTCGCCGATGGTGGTGACAGAACTAAGTCACGACCTCATGACGGACCACAGACCCCCGGCGTGTGCGGACCTCCACGTGCACGCCGGGCTTCCGTCACCGTCTGAAAGGAACCGATTCAATGACCACCGACATGGGTCGCGCTCAGCACCTCGCCAAACACGAGGCCCGGCAACGCCTGGAACACGAGCGCAGCTCCCGCCTCGCTCAGCTGAGGGCGATCGAAGAGTCGGCGGACGAAAACCTGCAGGCAGCGCAGACAGCCGCGATCGAGCGCGTACTCGAAGAGATCGACGCTGCGGGGATGCGGCTGAACGACGGCTCCTACGGAACCTGCCGCGGCTGTCAATCCGTCATCCCCGTCGAGCGCCTCGAAATCCTGCCGTACGTGCGCTTCTGCGTCGGGTGTCAGCAACGCGCCAGCTGACCCCGCCGCGGAGCTGGACAGGTTATCCCTTCCCAGCCGCGCGTTCGTCTTTAGCCGAGGAGCTCCAGCCGTGATCCATCAGATTCCTGTACTCGACCAACGCCTCGATCCCGCACAACTCGCCGTTCTGCGAACGGCTCTGCACGAGGATCGCCACTTCCGACGTCAACAACTCCGAGACATCGCCCGCAGCCCCGTCGAGGTCGATACGACGGGCTCCTCCCATGAGCTCGCCGCGCACGGCGAGGTCCGTCGCAAACTCAGGACAGCCGCACGAACCGCGCTGGCCGAAACCGAGGCGGCGCTTGCCCGAATGGACTCCGGCCGCTACGGCCGCTGCGGTCGGTGCGGCAGCATGATCAGCCTCGAGCGGTTGTCCGCCCACCCGCAGGCGCGCCAATGCGCGCGATGCCAGCTTTTCGTCGAGATGCAGTCATGAACGGACTGCGCAAAGTCGCGGGAATCCGTCCGGGCCCCCGGCCGTGGAGCCGGCTCCGGACGGGCCTCGCGCTCGATCTCGGAAGCGTGCGCACTCGCGCCTGGATGCCGGACCACGGCCTGGTCGTCGACGCCCCGACGGTGACGATCTCGGCCGCCGGCGCCTGTCACCCCCTGTCCCGCGGCAGGATCACCGACGTTCCCGGCACAGCCCGGATGCTCGATCGCCTTCTGCTGGACAACGGCGTTGTCGCCCCGGAGCCCGAGCTGGTCGTCATGACCGTTCCCGTGCTCTGTTCAGCGGCTGATCGGGACACGGCTCTCGCGGCGGTCGAGGTTCTCCGGCCACGCACAATCATCACGCTCGACAGCGTCAAGGCTGCCGCCATCGGCGCCAAAGCCGACGTGGTCGAATCCCTGCTCGTCATCGACCTCGGGGCCCACCTGACGGAATTAGCCGTGCTGTCGAACGGAACCATGATCGAGGCACGCCGCTGTCCCGTCGGCATCGCCGACCTGGAGCTCTCGATCACGATCGACAACCTCATCGAACGAATCCGCGGCATGGTGACTGATCTGCTCGGCGACGCCTGCGGGCCGCAAGTCGTCGACGCGCTCGAAAGAGGACCACTCCTGGCCGGCGGCGGCGCCATGGTCCCAGCGATCACTTACCAGCTCTCGAAGCAACTGTCCTGCTTCGTCCAGCCAGCACCCGCCGCGTACACAGTCGCCCTCCGCGGCGCCGCCGCCGTCGCCCTCGCCGCCAACCGGCACCCAGGCGCCTATTAGCCCGGGGCGGACAACAGGTAGCAAGAAAGGTGCCGCCAGCCCCGATTCTCCAGGACACGGAGCCGTTATGTGACGATACGAGAGTGACGGTCCTGGAGTGGGATCGGGAGGGGCGGCTGGTGGAGCAGCATCTGGGAGTCGAGTGCATCTGGGTCACGCCGCCTGGCTGGCCGCCGGCTCCGCCGTACTTTCAGCCGGCGGGTCAATGGCTTCCCGAACCCGACTGGCCGGACGCGCCGGGGCAATGGGAGTTCTGGCAGGTGCGCGGTGCGCCGGAGGCGATCGCGCCGTACCTGCGGCCTGTGCCGGACTACCCGGGGCAGTGGGAGCACTATCGTGCCCCGGACGACCAGGTCAGACGGTGGGAGGTAACAACCGCCGCCGGGCGTCTCAAGCAGGCGAACACCTGGGAATACGTCCTTCGATCAGCCGGCAGATGGCGGAGAGGTTGGACGGATCCGGACCCGGTAGCGGCAGGCCTCGGCGTCGCGCTCCCCGGCGATCATCCGAGCTTGATCCATCGGGAGCGGGCCTGGATAGCGCTCACGGAGGCGGTCGCGGCCTGTCGCGACCATCTCCTGTACGCGATCCGCAACGCGATCCAAGTACCTGAGGACTACTTCACCTGGGCGGATCAGGTCTTACGACGAACCGACGGGTACCTCGCCGCTGACAGGGTAGTGAGCGACGCATTGTCAGACAGGAGCCAGCGGGTCCTCGACCGCATGTCGCCTGAACAACAGCACCGATTCTGGTGGGGCGACTCGGCGGCCGGCTCCGACGCCGAATGGCAGCAGGCCGAGCGCCTCGCGGCTCAGGTGCTGCGCCAGTTCGGCTTCGATGATGCGGTGACGACGGCGGCAGGCGCGGACGCAGGCGTCGACGTCGTTGGTGCGGCCGTGGCCGCACAGGTGAAGTACGCCATGAAGCCTGTCGGGCGGCCGACGCTGCAGCAGTTGATGGGTGCTGCCCACGGCCGCATTGCCGTCTGCTTCGCACGCAGCGGCTACAGCAAGGAAGCGATCGGCTATGCCGATCGCGCCGGCATCGCCTTGTTCCGCATCCACTTGCCGATCTCGGTCACCGCCGTGAACCAGTTCGCCGCGAGAATGGTGAACGGAGGCTGACGACCCGTCCATGGGTCTGGTGAGGAATCAGTCGGCTACGTCTGGCGAGTTCTTGTCCGTTTTATGCCGGACACGGACGTGGACGTCGGAGGCGATGTCCAGCGCCGTCAGTGCTCGGTGGAGGGCCTCGACGCAGGGTTCGGTGGCCGGCATGGCGTAGAGGCACAGCGCACGCCGCCCGTCCGTCGTCCAGCCCGCCTCCTCGATCTCGCCGATCTCGTCGAGCAGTGGCTCCCACCCTTCGGATGCCAGGTGGTTGAGTGCGCCGCGGAGATCGGCGTCGTACAGCGACAGACGGCCAGGCTGATCGTCCTCGTACAGACTGCCTGACCACGCCGCCTCGACCAGCGGGTCTTCAGGTGGGGGGACGTCGGTGTCTGGATGGGGAGTCACGAGGTACCCCGTTCCGGTGATGGGATCGAGGTAGGCGGTGTGTGCGGCGAACTCGACGACGGTCACGTCGACGTAGCGCCGGCGGGTCGAGTCGCGGTCGAACGGGTTCATGGGCGGTGCTACCTCACAGAACCGGGCTGGGCGGCCCAGGCGGATCGGGCGGGTTCGCGAAATCCTGCAGCGCAACAGGGTCACGCAGCCTCGACGTCGAAAACGCGATCGAGACCGGTGCGGCGAAGTACGTCGGACATCTTGCGGCTGGCATGCCGGATGACTACTCCCCCGCCCCGGCGGCGACACACCCGATGGGTGTCCAGGAGCGCGGCGAGAAGTGTCGACGACATCTCGCTGATCTCGGAGACGTCGATCACGACCAGGCACGCGCCTTCCATCACCAGGCCTCGCAAACGCCAGCGCAGAGCGGTCAGGCCGCTGCCAAGGTCAGCGTCGGAGATGGTCACGATGGCCTTCTGCGGGAGCGGGCTGTGGATAGCATCGGTCATCAGCTGTCGCCTTCCGGAGTGATCTGGCGTTGATACCACCCTGCATCGTCGACTTTGAGATCGGTCGTCGTCCTTCTTGACGATCAGATGACATGGGGTACCACGGGGTCACACCGGGGCAGATGATTGCGACGATGGGGTCATGCCGATGCAAGTCCTGATCGTCGAGGACGACGACCGAATCCGCGCCGTTCTGCGCCTGGCACTGGAGGACGAGGGCTATCAGGTCACCGAAGCCGCGGACACGCCGTCCGCCTTGGCCGAAGTCCGGTCCTCGCTCCCGGACCTGATGATGGTGGACCTGATGCTCGGCGAGGTCGACGGATACACCTGCATCCGCGAGGTACGGCGGATGAGCGACATCCCGATCGTGATTGTCAGCGCCCGATCCGACACCCACGACATCGTGGCCGGACTTGAGGCCGGCGCCGACGACTACGTCACGAAGCCCTTCCAGATCAAGGAGATCACCGCACGACTGCGCGCCTTGCGACGCAGGCTGCGGAGCAGCAGCGATCCCGTCGAGGCCGACGTGGTACTTGACGCGGGGCCGGGTCGCAGACTGGTCCTATCCACGTCCCGCGGCGCGGTGACTCTCGATGGCAAGGACCTGCCGCTGACGGTCACGGAGTACCGCCTGCTCGTCGAACTCGCCCAGCCGCCCGGCCGGGTGCTCAGCCGGCCCGCCCTCCTCGCGTCGGTCTGGGAGCACGGGTACTACGGAGACGAGCGCATCGTCGACGTCCACATCAGACGGCTCCGCACCAAGATCGAACGAGACCCCGGCAAGCCGCAGATCGTGGTGACGATGCGAGGGATGGGCTACCGGCTGGATCCGCAATGAGGATGGGGCTGCGCGGGTTCGGGCGGCGTACTCCGGGTCTGCGGCACCGGCTGGTCCTTGCGTTCGCGCTGGTGGCGCTGCTCGTCTCGGCAGTCTTTGCCATCAGCACCTATCTGCTGGCCCGCGGATACCTGCTGGCCCAACGAGAGCGCGTCGTACAGCATCAGGCCTTCACCGACGCAGAGTTCATCCAACGTCGTCTCCAGAGTGCAGGCGCCGACGTGTCGGCCGTTCTGACCGCTGCCGGTACGCCGGCCGGCCACACGATCATCCTCAACTGGCAAGGCCAGTGGTACGCGTCATCGCTGGACCAAGGCCGCGACGCCGTACCGGCCGCAGTCCGCCAACACGTCACCGACGGAACGGCCACCAGTCAACGCTTCCGATCCGATGACGGGCCGTCGATGGTCATCGGCGTACCAGTGCCGTCGGTCCAGGCGGAGTTCTACGAGATCGCACCACTCACCGAACTCGACGGCACGCTGCGCCTGTTGAGCGGCATCCTCTCCGGTGGTGCGCTGCTCGCTACCGCGGCGGGTGCCGCCCTCGGAGTGTGGGGCAGCCGGTCGGTAGTCACTCCGCTGAATCGAGTCGCGGCCACGGCGGCGTCGATCGCGGGCGGGGACCTCGACACCCGGCTACCGGCCACGTTGGATCCGGAGCTCGCCACCATCGTCGGATCCTTCAACAGCATGGTCGACACATTGCAGCAACGCATCAACCGGGACGCGCGGCTAGCAGCTGATGTCAGCCACGAGCTTCGCTCCCCCTTGACCACCTTGGTCGGTAGCGTCGACCTTCTGAACGCCCGCCGGGACGAGCTTTCGGATCGTTCCCGACGCGTCCTCGACCTGATCACAGCCGACCTGCAACGCTTCCGGCGGCTGCTCGAGGATCTGCTCGAACTCGCTCGCTCCGACGGCGGCCTCGATCTCCGTCCGAGCACCGTGATCGAACTGGCCCCTCTCTTGCGACAGGCGCTAGGCGAGGTCGGCCGCGATCCCTCCCTGCTGAAGGGCCCGGAGGATCTGCAGGTGCTCGCCGACAAGCCACGCCTCGGACGCCTCTTCCGCAACCTCTTCGAGAACGCGGAACGTCACGGAGAGGGGCTCGTCGGCGTACAGGTCGCTCGGTCGGGCTGCGACGTCGTGGTGTACGTCGACGACGCCGGCCCGGGCATCCGGGCCGAGGACCGCGAACGGGTCTTCGAGCGGTTCGCGACCGGCCACGGCGGGCGCGGTTCGTCGTCGGGCACCGGTCTCGGCCTGGCTCTGGTGGCCGAGACGGCAACGGCGCACGGCGGTACAGTCTGGTGCGCTGCGTCCCCGGCCGACGGAGCCAGGATCGTCGTCAGGCTGCCGGAGGCTTCGGCATGAGAGCCCTTGTGACCGTCCTCGCCGCAGCGGTCGTGCTCGCCGGATGCGGAGTTCCCGTGCAGCAGCAACCAGCGCCGATCGACCCCGCGGCCGTACCGTCTCGGCTCCTGCGTGGAAACTCGCCGACGTCAGGGCCTTCTTCGGCGACACCGGGCAAACCGGCGATCCAGGTCGTCCTCGTACGGAACGACCGCCTGGTGACGCTAGTCCGCGACGCGCCGAAACCAGCGCCCTCCGATCGCCTCCAGACAGTCATCTCGGCGCTGCTCGCAGGCCCGACCACGACCGAGCAGGCCGACGGCATCACCTCGGCACTGCCGCCGGAGCTCACCTTGGCAGTCGCCGGTGTCCAGGGACAAGTGGTCCATCTCGAGCTCTCCGGCGAAACAGACGGCCGGTCCGCCACCGAGAACGTGCTCGCCGTCGGACAGATCGTGCTCTCGGTCACCGCGCTCTCCACAGTCGACCAGGTGACCTTCTCCCGCAACGGCCAGCCCGTCGAGGCCCTGCTGGCCGACGGTGCACTGACCACCGATCCCCTGACCGCCGCAGACTACGCCGTACTGCGTTCGCGCTGAGCTCTCCGCGGCGGTCCTCTCGATCGCTACAGGCGTGTGCTCCAGTAGTCCCAGAAGCGCTCGGTGATCAGCGCCAGGATGATCACGTACCAGCTTGTCATTACCACGGCGTGGAACGTGACCCTTCGCAGGTTGTGAAGGGTCACGTACCAGAAGATCGGGATTGTCACTGCCCAGACGATCAGGCAATAGGGGCATAGGGCACCGATTCGGTACAGGCTCTGGAAGATCAGCCAGTGAACGAAGCCCACGCCGAACGTGACACCCAGCTGGAGACCCAGCCAGAACCAACGGGCCAGTTCGGCGCCGGCCAACAAGGCGGCGCCAACCGTAGTGACGATCGCGAAGCCGACGATACCGAGGAGCGAGTTGGGAATACCGAACGCCTCGGCCTGCGGGGTGGACATCACTGAACCGCAGGAGAGAACCGGGTTGATGCTGCAGGAGGGAACGTACGACGGGTCGTGCAGCAGCCGCATCTTCTCGACGGTCAGACCCATTGCAGCTCCTAGCCCGGCAGCGCCGCCGAGCATCAGAAGCCACGGCAATGCCCGTGGGCGACCCTGGACCGGGCTACTCGAGGGCAGCATCGATGCTCGCGATGAGATCGTCGACGGACTCGGGCTGCAGCTTCTCGCCGTTCAGGAAGAACGTCGGTGTGCCTGTGACGCCGACCGCCTCGCCGTCGGCGACATCCTTCTTGATCCGCTGCAGGGTGGCGGGATCGTTGTAAATCTTGTCCCAGGCAACCACATCGAGCCCGAGCGCCTGGGCATACCCGCGGAACCGTGCGTCAGCCGGCACCTGCTGTTCGCCCCACTCGGTCTGGGTCTCGTACATCTTCTGGTACATCGCCTCGAACTTGCCCTGCGCGGCCGCCGCCTCGACAGCGCGGGCCGCGCGTTCGGCGTTGAAGTGGCTCGGGATCGGGAAGTAGCGCACCACGAACGTCACTTTGCCGGCGTAGTCCTTGCGCAGCTTCTCCACCACCGGGTACGCCGCCGCGCAGGCCTCGCACTCAAAGTCCAGAAACTCCACGAACGTGACCTTGTTGTCGGCTGCTGCACCGAGCCGGTGGCTGTCCGCACGTACCAGCTGTTCCGACGGGCCGGCGATACTCGTACTGTCGTCGCCGGAGCGGTTGCTGATGGCAAGTAGTACTGCGACCACAATCGCGAACGCCGTCGCGATTCCGATCGAGATACGGGTGTTTGTACTCATAGTGATTCCTTACTCGGAGAAGAGAAGGAGGCCGCCTGCACGGACATGGGTCTCCTCTGGATGCGACTGATCGGGGTACGGCGAAGCGGTGGCGAGCTCGAATGGAGCTGCCACTCACGACGTACGCAGGATCAGGTCCGCAGTACGCAGAGTCGTGTCAGAGAAGGAGCCACGGAGCACGGGGGATCGGTCACGCCGATGCAGCCCGTCGTGCGCCAGAGATCGCCGACGGCGTACCCAGCGAGCCGCCGCACCACGAGCCCGAGGAGAAGCCCGCCCAGCAGGAACACTACGAGAACGTGCGCGTGATGCTCCTCGACCGGAAACGCCGACGGCACCTCACCGAAGTCCAGATGCAACGGACCGACGAGGTCCGACGCGGGCGCCGCAGCCACTGGACCGGCCGCCAACCGCGCATCCACCGGCTCCGAAGCGGAACCGTGGAACGCGCACACGGCCACGAGCGCGGCGACCAACGCCAGCCCGCGCAGCATCAGCCGGCGCAACGACCCAGATCCGTCCATGGTGGCGCCCAGTCTAGCCAATGAATGTCTAGGTCACTCCGTGCCTTGATGACGAACGACGCCGACTCTCATCCGACCCGGGCCGAAGGGCGTGCTGCCGCGCTTCGTGCGCCCCACCTGCCGACTGATCAGTTCACGGCTGGAGATGGCGCAGATCAGCTGCGGCGTGCAGAGCTGTCAACGCCTGATGCAGATCCTCGAGAACGAGCTCATCGGATCGCGTGCGAATAGCGAAGAGGCAGAGCGCCGAGCCGCCACCGGCCGCTTCACCAGCCACCTCGGCGTCACCCTCCGCGTCCTCCAGCAGTGTCCATCCCGCGTCCGCGAGACGATCGAGCATCTCGAGCAGATCGGCACTGTGCAAAGACATCTCCGCAAAAGGAGAGCCGCTCCACTCGTCAGGCCACGCGACGCCGGCGAACCCTTCGTCCGCCGAAACGTCCCTCTCCAGGATCGGCATCACCAGGAGTCCCGTCCCGCTGCGCGGCTCCAGGTAGGCAACGTGCGCCGCCGACTCCATGACCCAGATTTCGACGATCCTCGTAACGCCGATCTCGATGAACAGATCGCGATCCCGCCCGACCGGGCGGGAGGGACCCGGCCGGACGTTCAGGTTCCGGCAGTAGTAGGCAGCGACGACAGACAACGGGATCCTGCACGTCTTGAGGTTGTGCGCCACCGCAACACCTTCGCCCATCCACCGTTGAGATCGGTCGAACGGTTTCTTGACGATCTCGTGACGCCAGACGCCTCGGCGACTTGAACTGAGCTCAGTTCGATGCGAAGTAGGCCTTGGTGACGGCCATGACTTTGGGTGGAGGCATCGACTTTGCTGAGTCGTCCAGATCGCCGACCCACACCTTCCACGTCGGGGTGCTCTTGTCCAGGTAGCGATAGTCGTGGTTGGTGTCGGCGAGGACGACGAAGTTGACGCCCTCGCAGTAGTAGGCACCGTTCCAGCCATCGGGTCGACCGGACCACGAGCCACCGTTCCGCAGCCGGCAGCGGGTGCCGTCGGACAGTTCAAGTCCCCACGGATAGGGGTTCGCCTCTGGCTTCACCGAAGGCAGGACGGACTCATTGACCGTCCATCTGTAGAGTCGCTTGTCCCATGGCGCGCCGCCGCACATTGCGATCTGCTGCTCGGTGACCCAACAGACATCGGCGCCGTCGGCAACATAACCACAGGAATAGATTCCTGAGCTGACCGCAGCCGGCGAGGGATACGCCTCGCCACTCGGAGCGCACTCAAGGATTTTGCCGGTGTCTTCCACTTTCCAGCCCGACTTCGCTCCCCCGGATTTCATGAGTGGATCGACCTTGATGACCTCGGTCGGCACGGACTTGGGAACGAACGAGATTCCATAGATCGGATTGCTCTTGCCCCCGAAGCTCGCCACCGAGTCCACGATCTCGCGAGCACTGATGATCAGCAAGGACAACGCAGCACCTATCGTCGAGACGACGAAATCGATCACCCCGAAAACCAGACCACCAAGGAACATCGCGACGTCAGTCGTCTGCGCGCGCGCCATCTCCGCCGTACACCTGGCCGCGAACTTCATCGACTCCTTGATCGACTTCGTCACCTCGGCGACCTCAAAGAAGTTGTCCGTGTACTCGTCGCGAAAGCTCTTCAGACAGCCCTTGGCAGCCTCGGTCCAGGCCTTCGACGGATCACCGGTAGTGACGGTCTTGGCCAGTCGTTCCATCCAACCATCGGTCTCGACTGCCTGACCTGCCGCCTTAGACACGGCCTTTCTGACCGACATCGCCAGCTCGATGATCTGCAGCACATAGGCAACTTGGCTGATCTCTGCCCAGACCGTGGCGTCCGGTACGTCGGGCAGCCGCAAGGTCACGCTCTCGCCGCGAGGTATGAGGATGACGGACTTGCCGCGTGGTGTCAGCACCTTCTCCCCACCCGTCGCGATCCACTGGGTGAGCGCATCACCGCTGAACCCGAAACGATCGCCGGCGATGACCTTCCACTGGTTCGGATAAGTCACCTGGGTGAAAGCCAGCCGGTTGTTCGCGATCCGCAGTACAGCGTGACCAGACTCGACGCCCGCGCACCACTTCACCGAGTCCCCGCCGTCCGAGACCACCTTAACCCTCGTCCGCAGCGTCGTCTCGCCATTGCACCGCGGTTGCGCCACCCCCGCCCGGCCGGAGAGTCGATTGCCCAACCAGCTCAGCGCCTCACTCGCTGCCGCCTTGATGTCGAACCCACCGAGAAAGCCCGAAGAGAAGTGGTCGGTCTGAGCCGTCACCGTCGGCTGGCCAGGCCTCCACTGCGACGTCGGCAGCCAACGCCAGCCGCCATGCCCGTCCTGCCAAGCAACCACCGGCACCACGTTGGGATCCCACCCCGCCGGAACCGCGAACGTGACAGTCGCCCGCCCCTTCAGCTGCGCACCCGATAGCTCGACCCGCACACCATCCCCGAACCGATGCAGGCCGGCCGCGTCTCTCGGTAGGCTCGTATCGTCCTCGACCCGCAACCGTCCACTGCCGCCAACCGACGATCCCGGCAGCACGACCTTCACACCACCGTGGCTCGCCTCCGCCGCTGTGCCGGCCTCGACGGGCACACCACTCGGCGTCGCCGTAGCAGCCGGCGAAGAAGCCTTGCCGTCTTTAGAGCACGCCGTCACCCCGAGCACCAGCGCACCCACCGAGGCCATGACAACAAGCGGCCGCATCGCACCCATCGCTTCCCCCCAAGCCGATCGCCAGCGCCCCCACCGCGATCAACACCCTTATCGTCGGGCACTAACGGAGCGTTACAGATCGCCGCAATCGACGAGGTGAACGGAGTGCCCTGGTCACCAGATCAGGGCACCCGTCCGGTGCGGGTCTGGAGGGGACGCCACACCCATGGGGGGTTCTCTCACCGTAGGGGACACGAGCAACACACGTCGCGGGTCAACCGCTTGAACAATGCCGATCGTTATCGAGTGGCTGTAACACAGGTTTGCACCACTGTGGAGCTGGTGTGAGCCGGCGGAGACACACAAGCTCATGCCTTGACACGATGGTGGAAACACGCGGTCCACAGCGTCTGGGTGACGATCACGCCACCTATCCAAGAGTAGGCGCAGCCGCTACGAACGGGTGGTGCCGCGGCCGTGTACGACACGCAACATAAGATGCCGGTCCCCGCTACCGAACGTAGCCTCTGTACATGTCGGCTGGTCCGATCACACACTCGGATGTCGTTGTAGCAGCAGCCAGTCCCAACGAACAAGCAGTCGTCGAGGCCGCGATCTCCCTTGTCGCCCTCCGCCCACGCTTCGCAAACGCAATCCTGATTGACACGAAGACCGTGGAGCTTCGCCGGCGGGCGATCACGGCGTCTCCTGGTACCGCCGTCGTCCTGTACGCAAGTGCCCCGACCATGGCCGTAGTCGGAACAGCCACGCTGATCGAAGTCGTTGCCCTCCGCCCTCATACGGCATGTCGGCGCTACCGCCACACGCTCTCGTTGTCATGGCTGGAATCGTTCAATACCTCGACGGCGTAGAGCACGCTCATCTGCTCCGACTCGACGATGTGAAGGAGCTCAACCGGCCACTCGGACTCCGCTCACTCCGCGCCTCAGCACCGTTTCAGCCACCGCTATCTGCTGATCCTGAACAGTTGCATGCCCTCGCGCGGCGCTGACCTCCAAGGCTGGGTCTTGCTGTCGCTCTCACCAGCGGGCCGAGACGTAGCCTCCGCACAGCCGACCTCGCGCCGTCGCCGACGACGCTGTGATCCGACCAGCCTCGAACGCGCCACCGGGCAGCGATCAGAAGCGGAAGAGCGAGAAGCTCGCGCCCATCAGATTCGGGACCAGGGCCGCGATGATCGCGATGAGAATCAGCATCCGCCTTGCGACCGGCTTATACGTGAAGTCTGGAAGGTCGAAACGCAGCAGTTTGGCGACATCGAGCAGCAGCGGCCAGCCGACCAGTACGAACAGCAGCGAGCGTATGACCCCGGGCAGGGACGCCACGGCGGCGGCGAGCAAGTAGCCCGCGATCACCCACACGGAGGCGTCCGCTTCGACGGCATTGTTGAGCCCGATCTGGGCGCCGGCCAAGGCCGAACCCAACAGCCCACTGACTACGCTCCAGGCTTGCAGGAGGAGGTAGAGCAGTACGAACCGCAAGATAAGGTTCTGTGCCCTCCTCGTCTCGAAGATCGGTTCGGCCACGGCGGTGGCAACCTGGGCGGGGTCCTCATTTGCCTGAGCAATGCCCAAAGCCCGTTCCTTCTCGAGGATCTCCAGTTCAAGCTTGCGGTTCTCGCGTCGGGCCTTCGGTATGACGTAGATGGTGCCCAGTGCCGCGGCAAGGGCGACCGGCAAGCCCAGCACCCAACTGACGACCTGCCTCCAGTCCTGCGAGTTCTCGTCCGGCGCAGCTTGCAACAGGTTCGCCACGACCGTAAGCGTCATGTTCATAGGATCTCCCCCACCCAGACGGTGCAGCAGCGTGCGTGCACGAACGTCTCACCGTGAGTATCGAGTCAGTAGCCCTATTTGTTACAGTGCGTGACTTACGCTGGCACGACATGCCACATTGCAGAGAGGTTGATAGTGATGGACGAGCTTGCAGGCCGCTCCAGCCTCGAGCGCACTCGGCGGTCAGCCAGGACTCGGAGTGCCATGGTCAGCAAACGACGTCGCCTGCTCGTGCTTGCGGCTGCGTTCGCTATCTCCCTGACGTTCGCTGCGTGCGGATCTGGGGGCGAGGATGTCGACACGGGTACGCCGCAAAGTGGGAGCACCTCGAGCGATGACAAGAAACGCGACCTTGGTCAGATCGTCGAGTTCGGTTACGGGCAGGCTGGTCAGTACGTCTGGGTGACCGCCCTGGTGAAGAACCTGTCTGACCATGGAGGGCAGACGGTTACGGTGAATTTCAACCTGCTCGACAAGAGCGGGAAGATCGTGAAAAGCGAATCCCAGGTGGAGTCATTCGACATCGCCGGCCAGCTCCGTGCCGTCGGTACCCAGGTCGATGTCGGCCAGCGGATAAAGGTTGCGTCGTTGCAACCGACCTTGCTGGTGGAGGACGAGGGCACCTTCGAGGAAACCAAGACGAACCTCGGAACCTTCAAGGCCGACAGCATCACGGTCGACCCGTACGACAAGACCCTGTGGCATGCGAAGTTCACGATCGCGAATCCCACTGCGGGGGCGTTGCAGTCGCCACGTATCGGCGTCATCTGCAAGGGCGCCGACGGCAAGGTGAACGGCGGCGGTTCGGATTATCCCGACCTCGTACCACCATCCGGGCAGATCGTCATCGACCCGAACCTGATCACCACCGGCAAGCCCGCAACCTGCACGGCATACGTAGCCGCCGGAATGTGATCCTCCAGGACTGACGTGCGCCATCGGCAACCCGTGTCAGTCCCAACCGGGGCGGGGTGAGAGGCCGCTGAGTTGGCGGTCACGACTGCAGTAGACGATGACGCCGGCGCGGCTCGTTGGAACGTCAGCGTCAGTTGCACGAACAGGCCCGGTGTGACCGGGGCGCCCCGCAGAATGATCCGGCCGGGTGGTCGGTCGGCAGCCGAGCTCTGGTGGCCGTACACGGTGCTGCTGCCGGCGGGGATGGCTGCCGCTCGAGGACAGCCTGGCCGCCGTGCAGGGTGACGCTGGTCAGGGCGTCGCCGCGATCTCCGTGGTTGAAGATGGTGGCTAGCAGCGTGGCGGTGCCGGGGTGGTCGCAGACCGCAATGACGCCGCGGAGCAGGAGGGGCCCGGTGATGGTGCCGACTGCGGAGCCCGCGGTGCTCGCCATTTCCTGGCCGGCCAGGTCGGCTCCGCAGCCGGTGATGGGCCGTGACGTTGCTGCGATGATGCCGGTCAGGAGTCGGCGTCGGTCGATGGGTCGGTTCCGCACGTTCGAGTCTCCTTTCATCGCTGGTCGTCTGCTCGGCCGGTGGCGTCCGGGCAAATGAATTTGCTGGGGTCGCCGGCGGCGCGGGCGCCGGCGGCCAGCCATGCGCCGAGCTGTGCGGGTGCCCGGCGTTCGAGCTCGTCGAGATAGGTCTGGCGGCGGGCGACGATCCGCAGCCGCGCAGCGACGGTGTCGTGGCTGTCGCCGAAGCATATGAACGGCGAACAGCAGCTCGCCGAGGTCCGCGCGCAGCGACATCTACCCACCCGCCATCAGCGCGTTCGAGAGTTCGGCGATGCGTTGACCGAGCTTCTCGTCCACGATTGCGAGCTTGGTCAGGTCGTCGCGGGGGTGGATGTTCTGTTGCCAGAGGATCGAGCGGCCGGCTTCGAGGAGTTCGATGGCTCTAGCCGGGTCCCCCGACTCGACCGCGGCGGCGGCCGAGGAAGCGGCGAGGGTGCGGAGGCCGATCAGGAGTTGTTCCTGTGCCACCCGGTTCAGGCCTCTCCAGACCACGGACGTCAACAGCTCGATCGCGGCGCCGTAGCCGGACGCCGCCGCAGTCCCGTCACCGTTCGCCATGGCGGTATCGCCCAGCGACTGTGCGGCCTGCAGCTTGACCGCGGGGCTGGATCCAATGACCTCGGCTGCCCGGCGCCAGGTCGACAACGCTGCCGCCAGATCGGCCGGATCCTGGGACCGATCGACCCGGCTGGCGTACGCGTTCCCCAACCCCAGCAGGAACGGCGCCGAGTCCGGATGCCCACCCCAGTCCGCAGCCGTCACCGCCTGCAGGACCGCAATCGCCTCGTCAAGGTCTGCCTGTGAATCGTTGGCGACCCCACGTTGCCGAAGGGCCATCCCGAGATTCGACCGATACATCAACGCATCTTGCTCGCTCCCCTCGGCCGTCCGCACCGCCTCCCGGAACGCCTCGATCGACCGGTCCAGGTCCTCGCCACGCGCGTGTACGTCGTACCGCGTGCTCAGCGCCAGCCCGAGGTTCGACCAGAAGCCCGGCAGCATCGGATCGCCCGGCTCTGCCGCACCAACTGCCAGCTCGGCAGCCTTCACCGACTCGTCCGCGGCGCCCTCGACACCGCGGAACGCCTTCTCCCGCAGCACATTCGCCAAGTTCGACAACCGCGCCACCCGGAACGGGCTGTCCGTCGGCGTCAGCTCCACGGCTCGCCGCGCGGCCGCTACCGAGTCGTCGAGATCGTACGGCGCCGACCGCAGTTCGAACCGGGTCAGCAGCACGTTTCCCAGGTTCGTCGCCGCGGTCGCGAGCGGACCCGGCCCGGAGTTCGTCTGCTCGACCGCCCGGCGACCGACCCGGACAGCCTCGTCCAGACTCGCCGCGTGCGCGGTCGTCTCGTACACGCTCAGCAGACACACCGCGAGATTTGTCAGCCGCCCGCACATCGAGGAATCGCCGTCCGACGTCAGCTCGACAGCCTGCCGTGCTGCCGCGACCGCCCAGTCCAGATCGTCCCGATCACCGGTCTGCCCAAACCGCGTCCGGCGGCAAGCACTCAACCCGGACAGAACATGCGCATACTCGTGCCCTCGCGCGTCGCTGAGTAGGAGCAGAGCCTGCTCACCCGCCGCGATCGCGAGCTCCAGATCCTCGCGGTCGCCCCGCGACTCGTACCGCTGGCGGCATGCGAGGCTGAAGTTGGCCAGGATCGGGATCCGGTCGATCGCGTCCGGTGGCAGTCCGTCGAGCGCCTCCGCGGCTAGCTCGATCGCGCGATCGAGATCACCGACGGTCCCGAGCAGCTCGTAGCGGGAGCAGTACGCGTTGGCCGCATTCGCCAACGCCGCCAGCCGATCAACGTACGCCGACGGCATCAACTCGAGGCCCTTGTCGAACGCGCCGATCGCCGCATCCAGATCTGCCTGCTCGTACGTCGCGTCGTACCGTGCCGACATGACGGACCCGAGATCGGCGAGCAGCGCCGGCGACTCGTCATCCGCGACCGCGCGCATCAGCTCGACCGCTTCGTCGAGATCCGCGACCTCACCGAGCCGCTCGGCCCTGGATATCAGGATCTTTGCCAGCGTCGCCGCCACCGCCGGCTCAAGGCCGAACGCCCGCCGTGCGTCCGCAAGGGCCGCGTCGATATCGACCGTCTGACCGTTCTGCTCGAAGCGCCGAGTCAGGATGATCGCGCGACCGATGAGCGCGTCGTAGTCCTCTTCCTCGGACAGTACGACGGCCTGCTCCGCCCACTCAACCGCGGCGTCGAGGTCGGCTGGGCGTCCGTTCGCCTCGAAGCGGAGTCGTCGACAGGTGCACGCGTGCGAACACGCCAACGTCCGCGACTCCGCCTCCTCCTGCGAGCGACGGGCCGCGCGCTCGGCAAGCTCCACGGCTCGGTCGAGGTCGGCCGGTTCGCCGCCGTACTGGTAGCGGCTGAGCACAGCGTCCTCAAGCACCAGCAACGGGGTGATCTGCGCAGCGTCCGCCGCGGACAACCCGCAGGCCGTCTCGCCTGCATCGACCGCGGCCGACAGCAGTTCGAGATCGGCGCGCTCCTCGCCGAGCATGCGCTGCGTGATGCTCCAGTTGACCCAGTACGAGCGCCGGTCCGGATCGTCATCCGCCGCCAGCTTCACCGCCGCGCTGCTCGCCTCCATCGCCTCGAGCAGGTCCGCTTCCTCGCCCGTCAGCGCGTACCGCGCCAGCAGGACCGCGCCCAGGTTCGACTGGTACCCCGGCCCATCGCCCTCCTCGGCCGCAATCCGGCACGCCTCCACCGCGTCATCGAGCAGATCCGGCTGCCCGACCACGGCCGCGCCGACGCGGAAGACGCTCCCCAACATCGTCGCGATCTCCGGCCGGATCGGATCGCCCTCCTCCGTCCCCTCGATCACCAGCCTCAGCCGATGCATCGCTACAGCGAGCAGCGGCGGGCGG
The DNA here is from genome assembly GCF_040300265.1 of Kribbella sp. NPDC000426. Classification (NCBI taxonomy): domain Bacteria; kingdom Bacillati; phylum Actinomycetota; class Actinomycetes; order Propionibacteriales; family Kribbellaceae; genus Kribbella; species Kribbella sp. NPDC000426. The sequence continues at coordinate 93,644 of NZ_JBEPDK010000001.1, forward strand.
CCGCTCACGTCGTATGCATCAACGGCCGCCATGCCCTGCTCCGCAAGCACATCGACGGCGACCCCGTCACAGTCGTCCTCGCAGGCCGCCCACAACGCGTCGTCGTCGAGTACGGCGGGATCCCAGCCCGCCGTCATTCGGTGGCCTCGCTGAGCAACTCCCGGACGCGACGCGTGTCGAGGGCGTCGATGCGGTCGCGGAGCGCGGTCAGCTCGGCGGTGAGGTCCGGTCGGGTGCGGGCGAGCTCCGCGGTCTGGTGGTCCTTCAAACCGCTGTACCAGAGGACGCTTCGGCCGTGCTCGACGAAGACCAGCGCGTCCGGCTCAGAACCGGCGGCGAGCGCGGCCGCCATCGCGTCACCGGCCAGGCCCTCGAACTCGGTCAGCCCACGCTCCCGCTCCCATCGCTCCATCCCTCTCCAGGCAACCTCGGGCAGCAGCGCGATCGCCTGCGCGTACCCGGCCATCGCGGCAAGAGGTTCGCCGACCTGCATGGACCAACGGCCAACGAATACCCCGGACTGAGCGCGAAGCGCGGGCGCGCCGCCGGGCGCTTGTGCTGACTCGAGGCGGGCCTGGATGGCGTGGCGGGCGTCGGCGGGCTCGCGGAGGTCCTGGAAACGCAACCAGCACGCGCGACCGAGACCGGCCCAGGCGAGTGCGAGATCAGGGCTGTCGGCGCGTAGGGCTTTGAGAGCCTTGAGAGCGGCCGCGACTGCCTCGTCGATCGAGTCTCGGGACGAGGAAGCCTTCAGGCGTCTGCCGTACGCGGCGTTGAGGGTGGCGAGAACGAGATCGGAGTCGGTTGCTGACGGCAACGTCATGGTTTGATCGAGGTAGCCGAGGCCGCGGTCGAGCGCATCCGGGGTGCCGGTCAGCCGGTGCAGATCCAGGCAGGCGAGGGCAGCGTTGATCAGGAATCCGGGGCGGTCTGCCTCGTCGATGTCATCGTCGAGAATTCTGGTCGCCTGCTCGACGGCCTCGGCAAGCTTGTCGGCGTCGGCGTCCGCCGTACCGATCAACCGGGTGCTCACGGACAGGTTGGACATGATCCGGCTGTGCTGCGGCTCGGCATCGCCGGCCAACTCCAGGGCATGCTGGAATTCGGACAGCGACTCGTCGAGGTCGGCGCGCCGTTCCAGCAACTCGTAGCGCAGCCTGAGCGGGAGGGCGAGGTTGGAGTGCCGCTGCGCCTGAGTCTCGGCCGGCGCGGTCGGATCGAGGCCACGCCGCGCCCGCTGGACGGACTCATTGAGGTCGCGTCGCTCCCCCGTCGCCTCGAACCGCAGCCGCAGCGCGTTGGCGAGATTCGACTCTTGCCGGGCTCGCCGACGTCCCTCGGCTGCCGCATCGACCACAGCCGGCCCGAGCTCGACTGCTTCATCTAGCACTGCTAGATCGCCCGTGACGCCGTACGCCAACTGCAACGCAACGAACAGATCCGACCGCGACGCCGCCGAATCCGTTGCCCTCACCAACCACCGGAACGTGTCACAAGCCATCCCCAGCAGCTCGTACCGCCCCTCGCGCTGCGCCTCAACGGTCCACGCTTGCGCGGCCTTCCGAACCTCGCGCTCATCCAGGCTTCGCACAACTATCGACCACCCGCAGCCAAGTCGCAGTACTCATCGGAACCACCTGGTCGCCGGTGCCGGTTTTCACAGTCAGCGACCCGCCCTCCAGCTTCACCACCGTCCCGCAAACCACCCCCGCCGGCGTCGTCACCGACACCTTCGAAGGCTCTTTAGCCGGGCCGTACCAAGTGACAGCCACCGCCAACACCAGCAAACCCGCACAGAACCCAACCGCGATCACCCCTCGCTTAAGTGCTCGCGATGCAACGGCTGTCTCGTCCTGGTCAACGTCGCTCTTGGGATCACGCGATTTCAGTAGTTTCTTGGTCGAGCCCTCCGCAAGCGCACCGTGTGCGGCGCTAAGCAATGCCAGCGCTGCGACGGCACCGGCGATTAGCGCCGCTAGCAGTGCTAGCCCAGCAAGCACGGCGTACGGCGAGGCGAGCTCGCCAACGTCCGTCCGGCCCTTGATCAGCCCGAATCCGATCAGCCCAGCCAGCAGCGCACCCAGTCCGTTGCGCCACGCCAGCGCCTTCGCCCGGACCTTCGGGAGCGAGTTCTTGGCAAGGTCGCGCTGCACTCGCGCGATTCGCCGGTCGGTCGGACCTTTCGACGCCACGCCGCGGGCCACCAGGCGCCTCGAACCGGTCCCACCCGGACCCGGTGTTGTCACTCGGCGGCCACCTCCATCCGCCAGTAGGCACCGCAACCTTCCTCGTCCGGAGGAGTTCCCTCGTGCGACTTGGGGCAGGTGCAGAGGATGACGGCCTGCTCCCCGTCGCCGACGGCCGGTGCCGACGGACCGGAGTGCGTGGTCCGGGTGTACGTCTCCACCCAGTCGTAGGTCATGAAGGTCGAGCAACGCGGACACTTCCCGGCGAACCGGATGCCGCGGGACGTCTCCGTGACCTCGCAGTCCGCCGCAAACGTCTCTCCGTACGTGGCCAGACTCACTTCGGCGTACTCCTTGCACTGCTCAGTCATTTGCCATCTCCCGCCTGTCACGGTCCGGTGTGGGTGAAAGGTGTCCATTGGTGCGGCCACTCGGGCGCCGAGTCCCTGAGGGCGCGGACCGCTTCGTGCAGCGCCGCCGGAGCGAGGTCCGGTCGGAGTTTCCCGTCCGCGGCGATCTTGCGGTAGATGCTCGTGAAGACCTCGCTGGTGTGCTTGTCGTTGACCGACCACAGCGTCGCGACCACGTGCCGGTAGCCCAGGTAGTGCAGCGCCGCCGCCAGCGTGATCGCCTCGTCGAGCAGATCGATCCCGCCGATCGCGGTCTTGCACGCCGACAGCCCGGCGAAGTCGCCGTCGAACTGCTCGGCGGTCAGATCCGCGATCGTCAGCATCCCGTCGGTCAACCACACCCCACCTTGCGAGGGATCGTTGAGGTCCTGATCGCCATGACAACTGAAGTGCACCCACCGATGCCGACCCAGCTCCTGCCGGACCCGCTGCCGCGTCGCATCCGCCTCCGGAAGCGTCGTACTAAGCTCTCCCGGGAACAGCTCCTGCAACACATCCCGCTCAGCCTCGGTCTTGAGCGGCACCTGCCCCTCGGCGTTCCCGACCGACACCAGCAGCATCCGGTCCGGCTCGCCGGCCGGGGTCGGCATACGACGCCGCGGGTCGCGCGCGTCGAGCAGCGCCCGCAGCGTCGGCGTGTACGACGAGACCACGCGATCCAGCACGGTACGACGCGCCTCGACGGGGTCCGCGTGATATCCGGCCGTATGCAGCGGGAGCACCGTGAGCGCGCCGGTCGGGCACCACCACAGCCGCGGCCAGGTAGACACATCGCCGGCCGGCGTCCCGTCGTACCCAAGCTCCGCCAGCACCGGCCCCGCGATCGTGTCCCACATCCACGCCTGCAGCTCGGTCAGCATCACATCGACCCTGTCCTGCGCGCGGGCGACCTCCTGACTCGCCCGAGCCATGCGGCGATCCCCTGCGTGTCCGGGGTCGGCGGCCGCCGCGTCGTACGCCGCGAACAACGCTTTTTCGGCGGTCTCGACCTCGCGGAGCGTGTCGAGGTACCGATTCGCCCGCTCGGACGCCGCCTCGAGGGTCAGATCCTCCAGCTCGATCGACTTCACCCCGTCGGGCCGGACCAGCAACGCGTCGCACCGCCACCGGCTGACATTGATCACCGCCACCGGCCCGCGCTCAGCCGCTGGCAACAGATCCTCCACCCGCGGCGGCCGCAGAAAGTCCTGAAACCCGTCGAGTTCCCGAACCTGCCCCACCAGCCCGTCCCACTCCAACGCCAGCGCCATCCGCCGATCATTCGGATTCTCGGCCCCGGTCCCCACCGTCATACGTCCCCGCTCCCCGGCCGCCCCCTTGCGACCTCGTAACCGTCAGTGAGTATGGCACTCCACGCCCGACCCGGCGACCCCTCGTCGAAGGTCAGCCGGTCAGCTCACGCCGTACGTCCTGCATCCGCTCAGCAAGCGCAGGTGCGACCACGGCCAGCGCTGAGAGATCCGTACAGCGATTCAGGATCCCCGCCCAGAGCACCGCGCGACCCGCGTCGCTCATCGCCAAGGCCTCGTTCGGTTTCCCGGCAGCCAGGCCGACGCCCAGCGCGGTTTGACCAAAATCTGCGGCCGCGACAAGCCGAAACTCCCGGTCTCGGCGACTCACCCCAGGCCACGCGATCACCTGGAGCAGCTCGAGGGTTCGCCGCCCCATGTCCTGACGCAACGCGTCTTTCGCCTTGTCCGGCAGAGATTCGACGATCGCGGCGTCGCTCGCCAGATCCCGACGCAGGCGTGCCGCCGTCCTCAGCGTCGGTCCAAAGACGGCGGCCAGCAGTGTCGCAATCGCAGGTACGACCAACGTCGACGCGAGCTCAAGCACCTTGTCCATGCCGACGGAGCGTAGTACTAGCGCTCACATAGCCTGTCCGCGATGGCCCGCCCGAGCGCCGATGCCGCGGACCTCTCCGCTGAGTACCGCCCCTCCGGCAGACGAACCGGCTGCTCGCCGCGGATGCCAATCTCCCAACTGACGGTCCACTCTTCAAACGATGTTGAGACTCGCTCGATGCCAACAACTCTGCAATGGGTGATCTCGCCAAGCGGGATGAAGCGGGCGTCGATTGTCGGCGTCGGCTCTCTTCTGCCGGAGCCATCCAACTCCCAGTCTGCAATCGCATTGGTCACATCTACAGCGATCAACCCAAAGCCGGTCAAGGCGGCGTACTTCCACGACGTAAACGGGTCCCGCTCGTCTCCTCGACTCGAGACCTTCACCGAAACCGCGTGGTCGATCTTGTGCTCACCTAACAGCGACGCGACGACCTGGATCACCACGTGCGGGGGATCAAGGCTCTCCCCTGGGCCTCGCACCGACTTCGCTGCGATCTGGACTTGTTCACGATTGATATCCATCATCTCCCCCTCGACCACCTATCGGTGCCGCGCCGGTCAGCGTTACGCGTCTATGGAAGCCTCCAGGTGACGAGCATGCGTTCGGGGCCTAGGGTCGACAGGCCGGGTTCCAAGTGATGTCGTCTTCGGCGGTGAGGCTAAGGCCGGGTAGACGGGTCAGAAGGGCGCCGAGGGCAACTTGGAGTTCCATTCGTGCGAGTGGTGCACCGAGGCAGTGACGAGCGCCATATCCGAAGCCGACGTGGGATGCTTCCCGCCGTCGTACGTCGAGCTCCTCCTCCACCGCGCCAAGGATCAGATCCAGATCTGCCCGCAGCACCGAGAGCTCGTTCGGGTGTGAGCAGTTGGTAGACGAACTTAGGGCCTTCGTCTCGTGGCCCGGCGATCAGCAGCGACTTCACCATCATGCACAACGAATCGGCGCAACGAACGACCGCCACGGCGGTCACGGCCAGGTGCAGGCACCGCGCGGCCTCGAAGAATCGGCGGTGCTTGTGCACGGTCGCGGTCAGTCCGAACCCCTTCCCAGCGACACTCGCCCACCTGGTCTGGCCGAGTCGCCGGCAAGCCGCTCGGCGCGTAACGCGAGTCGCTCCGTAGCGATGTAGTCACCGTCGGATCCGGGGGGTGGGATGATGAAGGTCTGGACGTTCGTGCGGATCGTCTTGGCAGTGGCGGGCGTCCTGGTGATGCTGGCCGGATTCGAGTATGTGAGCAGCATGCTTAGTCAACCGGACGCGCCGGGCCCGCAGGTTCTCGATCGTGCGGGCGAACCATGGGTGAAGGCGGCCGATCCGTCGGACGAGGCGGACCAGCTCCGGGAAGCGGCGAAGCGGAGCGCAGCGAACACGCTGACCGTCAATGCCTCGATCACAGTAACGCCACCGAACTCGGACAACGCGGACGGCGAGATCAAGCTGATAGCGACCATCGAGGGACCGGTCACGGACCCCTTGATCCAGGCTGTTCGCGCCGGTCGGGCCGATGACCGCGGCGATGAGTTAGCAGAGTTCGTCGGAGTCCGGCCCACGATCGACAGATACCTTGATTTCGGCGATCCGGTGTTCACGGCCGACGCCAAGAACGCAACCATACGCATCGAGGCATTAGGCCTTGCACCGGCCGATGATCGCATCAGCCTGACTGTGGACGACGGGCAGGACCTGTGCACGAAGGTGGTCAAGCGGACGATCACGGTCGTCGGCTCCAGCTTGCGCGTCGCCGCCGCCACAGCATCTCCGACCGATGTCTCCGCCTGCCGGACCGTTGGACGGTGGCAGGAGCAGGCGGACGGCCGCGCCGTCTTCGAGGGTGCAGGCACAGCTCATCTCCAGCTTGTTCCGGCCAGCGCCTCGGAGGCCGATCCTTACCTCCGCCCGCGGCCGCTCATAGGCCCCGGCAAGGACCTTTCCGGGCTTTTCTCGCGCATCGGCTTCGCGGGACTGACCGCAATCCCTCTGGTGTTCGCGTGGGCTCGCCTGCGGCCGCCCCGCGAACAAGGTTCGGCCGGTTCACTCCGCCGGTGGGCAGTCACCGACCTGCTCGGTACACGCGCGGGGACGGTCGCCGGGCTGCTCCTCATGCTGCACGTCCTGATCGCGCTGGGGATGGCGGTCTCGGATCTCCTGTCGGCCGTGAACCAGCGCCTCTTCTGGTCCAACGACAGCCCCAGCTGGCTCGGCCTCAGTCCTGCGACGGAACTCGGATCCGCCGTACTTCTCGTTCTTCTGGCATTCGTCTGGCGACGGATCAGCCTGCGCCGCGGGCTGGACGGCGTCCGGCGGACACCCCGGGCGTCCGGCGACGTCGGGCGGCTCGTACTCGGCATCGTCGTCGTGCTGGGGACCACGATTCCCGTCTGGTGCGTCACCCTGCGGACCTGGTCGTTCGACTACCCGCCGCCACCACCGGGGTATGCGGAACAGCCCGCCTGGTGGCAGACGCAGCCGGGATTCTTCGTGCTGATTCTTGTCCTGCTGCACGGAGCCGCGCTGACCGGTCTCCTAGTGGCCCGGGGACGGGGCAGAACCGGACGAACCGTGACCGTCGCCGTCCTGATCGCCGCCGCGGGCATCTTGCTGGTGATCGAGCAGGGAATGGCCTGGATCCCACCGGACGACGGGTCCGCACCCTCAACCTGGCCTGGCTGGCTGGCGGACGGCGCCGGCACCCAGGCGATCGCTCTGGCGTGCTTCACTCTCGTGCCTGTCCCGATCCTTGCCGTGATTCTGCGACGCGGTCGGACAGCAGGACAACTGCTCGACCGCTTCACCTCACGTGGGCAGCTGATCGCAGCGCTCGTGCTCGGACTCGGCTCGCTGCTGGCGATCATCTACGGCTTCGCCTACTTGTTGCTTGGGGCACCTTTTCTGCTCTTCGACTCCTCGCACTGGTCCTGGCTGAGCACCGAACCCACCTGGAGCGCGTGGTACGGCGGGTTGACCGGCCACGTCGTCGCCCTCTACCTGGCAGTGCTGGTCTCGGTTTTTGGCGGCGCGCTCCTGGGCCGTGCAATGCGTCTCGGTCGTGGCGCGGCCACAACGGTCTGCGCCGGCATCGTCCTCGTGATGGTTCTGCTTTTGATCGCGCCGGCCACCTGGCGGGGCGGACTGATCGCCAACCCGATCGGCATGGTGATCCCGGTGATCGCCGGTGTGCTGATCTGGCTTGCGATCGATCGCCTGGTACGGCACGTTGTCAACGCCGATCCACCTGAATCCTGGCGCGCAATTCGCCCCCGACTCCGGCGATTGCGCTTCCTGCGGTTACCTCTCGCTGCTGGGCTGTCGATTCCATTCACCGTCTACGGGGATCAGGACCAGCCTCCGTTCGCGTGGAGCGACTTCCAGACGCTTGCCTCCTCGCTCGACCAGACGCTGCGTGTAGTCGTACTGATGATCTTGGTCCTGGTACTGCGGCGGCTCGGGTCGCCGGCCGGCGACGGCGCAGCCCGGGGGTCGCGGGAGCTTCTGCGATCTTCTGCTCTCCTGATCGCTCTCGTCGGTCTGCTCACTCCTACCGTCAGTCTGGCGAAGCTACCTATTTCATTCCTGATCGGCTGGCTGCTATTCGAGCTCTGGCTCTTTCCCAAGCCTGCCGACGCAGACGCACGGCCCGAGGTTGGCCGGTCGGCCCAGCGCGCCGCCGGCGACGCTGTCCGGACGGTGGTCCATGAAACGGTTATCGCCCGTACCGACAACGCGCTGGAAGCCGATCTCCGCAAGAAGCTTGCGGAACCCTCGGCTGAGCCTGGCGAGCACCTCCGGCGGGTCACGGAGCTGGCCATGACGCCGAGCAGGCCGACGCGAGCGCAACTGCGTCGCGCTCTGTCGTCCTACGACGGGACCAGCCCGTGGGACCGCGCCCGTCAGTTCGCGATCATCGCCTTCGTGATCGGTCTCCCGTGGACCGTGCTGGACAGTGCCGCGGTGTTTAACACACTGATGGCGGGCGGACAGTTCAGGATGCTCGACGCCGTCGCAGGCGTACTTGTGATCCTGCGATTCGCGCTCGCCGGCCTCGTCCTGGGTGGAGCCTATCCGTTGGTTCGAGGAAACACCGGCCTCGGCAAGGGAATCACCCTGTTCCTCAGCATGGCCGGTCCTGCGCTCTGCATTGCTCTGCTTCCGAACCCACGTACGGAGGACGCTCTGCAGAGCGCGCTGCTCCAGGTGGTCCAGCTCCTCCTGTTCGGCATCGTGCTCGGGCTGACGGCCGACTTCATGGTCCTGCGTCGCCACGGCTACGGCCTGCGGCAGCTTCGTGAACTCCACCGAATGAACGTCGTCACCGCGTCAGCCTCAACGTTGGCCGTCGCTCTACTGACCGCGGCAGCGACTGCCGTCGGAGCCGGCGCGGCGGGCGTCTTCGTCGGCCGGGTACTCGCTCCTCCACCAGCGGTGCAGCCGGCCCAATCCGGTCAGGGCGGGTGATCCAAGTGAGCGGTGAGCGTCAGGGGTCTGAGATGCGGCCAGGACTGGGCGGGCTCAGCTTGAGGCGGTCCGGCGCGTCGAGCCGGCGGTGGAGACAGAATTCCAGTCCACGCAGCTTCGGGGTCCCGAGGCCGCGAGGTGGAGATGGCTAGCACTTGACCAGTACCAGTAGCGCATTCATCCACTTCCGCCTCGGCACAGGTGAGCACTCGGAGCGACCACCTTCCGCCCGCTGAGCTCGCTCGCTGCCCCGGCCACTCGTCCCCGCCAAGGCGCCTCTTTACGCACCTCAATCAGCGCGAGAGGATGGTGAGCAATGAGAAGCAATGTGCACGATACCGACCTCGAATCCCTTGCCCGCAAGAGATTTCGATCGTCATCGACAAATGAGGATCATGCTCAGCTGGAAATCAGCGGGTTCGGGGTTCGAGTCCCTGGCGGCGCACAAAAGCCCAGGTCACAGCGTGGCCTGGGCTTCTTCATGCCTGCAGGACACCTTTTATTCGACGCTTTCAGCCGCCACGTCTCTCTCGCCGACCGGATGTGCGGACTTCATCTCGTCGTGACTGTGCGTCACATCACACGTGTGCGCGACATGTCCGACTCGCCGACCTCCGCAACCGCCGAGCGTTGAACAAGCAACGCTCACACCGGTTGGAGGCACCACATGCCGAGAACACCACTGCCCATCGGAACCTGGGGAGAGATCTCCACCAGGCCCCTCAAGACCACCAAGAACCACAAACCCGCCAAGCACCTGGCCCACGCCAGGTTCCGCGACCACGACGGCAAAGTCCGCGCCGTCACCGCCACCGGCACCACCAAGACCGCCGCCCGTACCGCCCTGTGCCTCAAACTCCAGAACCGCGCAAGGACCAACCACTCCGGCGAACTCACCGCGGCCCACAAGGTCAATGACCTCCTCGACCTCTGGGAGCGAAGGTTCGAGAACCTGGTCGCCGACGGCACACGCTCACCCACCTCACTCGCCACCTACCGGCGCGCCCTCAAGAACCATGTCCGTCCCGCCATCGGCGAACTCCATATCGGCGAAGCCACCACCCAGCGCCTCGACACCGTCCTGACCACGATCAAGAACCATGCCGGCGCCGCCACCGCCAGAACATGTCGCGCCGTCATCTCCGGCGCCATGAAACTCGCCGTCCGGTACGGCGCCCTCACCGCCCAACGCATCCTCGAATAGCACGCCGTCGTCACCAGCACCGGCCGCGATCCTGATTGTCCGGCGCCCAGCGGAATCAACGCCGGCGGGAACCACAGGTCGCACTGCGCCCGATGGCCCGGATCGTACTCGGTGCGCGAGGCCGGATCTGGCGGCAGATAGTACGGCCGCAGCGCCCGGACCCGTTCCTTGAGCACCGTCAGCCCATAAGACCACTCGATCCGCTCGGCGATCACCGTGGCCGGCATCGTCGGCGTCTCCTGCAACAGTTGCCGGATCCGTGGCTCCACCGCGTCCACCGCCGACCCCCTCGCCGGCCGCGAGTACGCAGGCGGGCTATCGCTGGCCAACGCCCGCCGAACAGCGTTCCGCGAGATCCCCAGGTTCCTCGAGATCGCCTTGATAGCCATCCCCTCCGACCGGTGCAACCGGCGGATCTCAGCCCAGTCTTCCACTGTCATCACCCTTCACAGGGTCACGCAGGGGTTCATTTTCAGCCGCCGATAAAGGGTCAGTCTTCACCCGACCTCGACACAGTCATAGCTGTTGGTGTTTTGACTCAGGGCCGGAGAGATCAATGTCTGCGCTCAGGCGATTGCCGTCCGTGGTGGGCCCATATCACTAGTCCAACGAAAACAGCCATGCCGACCAGCAGGCCCAGGCCGGCGCCCATCAACCATCCGCCAAATATTGCGCCGACGCCACCGCCGGTGAGTGCACCAATGCAGCTAAGGCGAAGAGTGCATCCATGCCACGGCCGCCCCACCCGAAGTCCCAGTACAACTTGCGAAGGTGCGGCCGCGACATGTCTATCACCATCTTTGTGGAATTGCGTTGTCTAGTCGATTCCGAACCTATAACCGTCTCCCAGACGGCCCCGTAAACCGCTGTTCGGGGGCTCCGGACGTGGCCACTGTGCACATACCTGGTTCGGAGACGATGGATTCGGCCGCGCTTCACATGCCTTGCCTCCTTGCGCGGGCCAGTTCAAGCTGACCGGATGCTGTCCGAGCTTGGCGTGCCGCACGCCTGCGTGCGGCGAAACGAGCGTCTGAGCCGGCCTTACGCGCTCGACGGCAAAGAGCATACGTATGCAACAACGCCTTCATATACACAGCAACCGATTCCTCGCCGAGGGAAGATCTGAGGCGAGAAGCACAGGAAATCCGCGACTGCCGATCCCGCCGCCATGTCCTTCGAATCGACGATAGTAGCGAACGACATCGATGATTCGTCGGGACCCAGCGAGGTAGGTCCCGACATTTGACGTCAGTCAGAACCCGTGCACCGGCGAGCGTGGGACATCGGACGCCTGGAGAGCCCGCCGGCAACACGTTCAACCGTAGATCATTGAGACAACTAGCAATACGAGCCATCCTCCGCCGACTATCACCTCGGGCACGGACGGCCGCCTCCACTGTCGCTGAGGTAGGTCGGCCGCCGACTCGATGGTTCCGGTTCGGTTGGCCACAGGTTGGATCCGCAACTTCCACGCCTTGTCGTTGTGTGTCAATTGCATCCACAGAGATGTCTCAAGGCCCCAGCATCGAAGCATTCGCCCATTGGCGCGAATCCGGACATGGCGCGCCGTCGTATCAACCTCCGAGATCGCCTCACGCGGCACGATGACCGTGGAGATGGGGTTATAAACGACAATTCGAGCAGGTTCGACTTGCACATGCGGATACCAAAACAGAGCCATACTGGCAATGCCGACCAGTGCCATGAGGAGCACCATTACGACTGATTCCGCCCAGGTTGCACTCTCACTCGGTGGCACTGAACTCCACAATTCGAGCGGGTCATTGAGGATCCAGATACCGAGCAGGATTGCCTGGATTACCAGTCCGGCTACCATATTGACGCGATTCCGTACGATCAATCGGTCCTGCGTACCGCTTTTCCCATCAGTCGTCACCGTACCTGCCTCTGTTCCGCGTCCAGCCATTCTGGTATGCGGTCATCATACCGCCGACCTCTGCCTGAGCCTTGTAATAGGCGAACTTGTACCTAACGCTGCGGCCCCGCCTGAAGTACCTGCGCAACGCTGTGGTCCTTGCGTGCCTCGCTCTGCTGTACCGCATGTGTTTCGCGTACTTAGAGAACATCCCCAGCCTGCCCAGGCCATACCCAACCCCTGCTCCGACCCCAGCCCAGATGGAATTCACCAAGAGTTTTCGCCGAAAGCTACGTCCATGGAACGAGCCAGCGTCCGAGCGGGCTGCGATGGCCCCAGCGACAAGGCCGGCGGCAAGGCAGACACCGAACGACAGGGCGACGCAGACACCGAAGGCCGCCACTCCGCTGACAATCTTCGCGATCTTCCAAAACTTCTTACCCCAGCGACCATCGAGGTCGTTCTTGTTGACGGGATCCGTCGGATAGGTGTACGCGTTCGAATTGCCGCCGGCGACCGGGTCGAGCGAGGCGAACAGACCTGTTGCGGCGTTGTACAGGCGAACCCCCATCAGAACCAGCCCTGCACCCGACGCGGCTCGTTGCTTCCCACCGAGCCAGCCATAATTGAGCACACCTGTGCCGGCAGTGGCTGTGGCGTTGCCATATTCGTCGTAGTTGTTCCAGCCGTCGATCCCTCCGGCGAGTACGCCACTGGCTGGGAGGCTAACGGTGGTAACTATGTCGCCGCGTGTGTTGGCGAGGGTGAGGTCAGCGGCGCCTGCTTGGTCGACTGTGAGGGCGAGGTCACCTCCGATCAGTTCGGCGTAGCGCTGGGTGGTGGAACCCTGGGTGACCCAGGTTGGATTGTCGGAGGTATCGGTGTAGTGGCGAACTGTCTGGGTTGAGCCAGAGCCATTCGCCACCGTCTCGGTAGTGCGTCGGTCCAGCGCGTCGAGAGTGAAGGTTGTGGTGGTGCCGCCCTGAGCGATCGAGCGTGCCAGGTCATTGTCGTAGTAGCTGAGGGCAATGTCACCGTCGGTCGGCCGGGGTGCATCTGATGCAGGCAACGCCGTCGCGCGACCGAGGGCATCGTAGGCGTAGTTACCGACTCCATTGGCACCAGTGATCGGGCGATCCGCTGAGTCGAAGGTGCGAGTGACGGTTGTGGCTCCGGCGGTGGTGCAAGAGCCGTCAGCGGCTCCGGGCGCAGCGGCCTTGGTGAGGCGGTTGTCGTTGGCGTCAAAGCCGTAGGTACGGGTGACGCAGGCCGGTGCCTGCGCGGGGTCCTCGACGTCGACGCCGGAGGTTGTGGCGGTGCGGTCGTTGACTTGGGTGAGGCGGCCGGCGTTGTCGTAGGTGTAGTGGCGGTCGTAGGGGATGGCGCCGCCGGTTGTGGTGGTGAAGGCGTTGCCGTCGGGGGTCCATTCGTGGGTGACGCGGCCGGTGACGTCGTTTTGGAGGGACCAGGACAGCCAGGGACCGTTGGGGTCGACGGTGGTAGATCCGTCGGGGTTCAGGGTGGTGACTTGGCCGGTGTAGCTCAGGCCGGAGGGTTCGCCAACGTTGTCGAGGTCGGTGTTCTGGGTGACGCCGCCGGGGAGTTTCTGGGTGATGAGTGTGCCGTCGGAGTCGTAGGCGCCGGTGGAGGTCCAGGTGGAGCCCGCGCTGGTGACGTCGACCTTGGTGACGATGCCGCGGTGCTCGGTTTTGCCTGCTGCGTCGGTCCCGTCGTAGGTGTAGCTGGTGGTGCCGTTCGGGTCGGTCACGGTGGCGACGTCACCCGCGGCGTTGTACACGGTGGTGGTGGCCGCGTCACCTGACGGCTGGTAGGAGGTCTGACGGCCCCAGGCGTCGTAGCCGGTGGTGACCGTGCTGGCGATGGTATTGTCGGCGTTCCTCGCCGTGACCACGGTCGGCTGGCCACTGGCGGCGTCGTAGGTGGTGGTCTTCTTCGTGTTCGGTGTCGACCCGGTTAGACCGGTGACGGTCGTTGCGGATGTGTCGGTACGGCCGTCGGTCAGGTAGGTCGTGGTGGTGGTGCGACTAACGGTGCCGGAGGTCTCGGTGACGGTTTCCGGCGACAGCAGGTAGTTGAAGGCTGTGGTTGTTGTTGAGGGCAGGCTCGGTCCGGCGTTGGGCGCGGCTGCTGGGTAGGTCTTGCAGACCAGCCCTGCCCATTGCGGCTTGCTGCCGCACTCCGGGGACCCAGTGGTGTTGACAGCTGTCGTGTAGTAGACAGTTTTCGTCGTGCCCGCGTCGGCGCCGTTCGACTTCGGTTGCCGGGTCTCGATCACGCGGCCTTCAGAGTCGTAGCGGGTGAGCTTGACAATGTCGCCGGTGCTGTTGACGCCGTTGAGGTCGACGTCAGTGATGGTCTTGCCGGGCAGGTTCCGGCCCCACCCGTCGGCATCACCCGCTATTGGGGCGTTGTAGTCGGTCAGGGTCTGGCCGGCGGTCTCGAGATCGGTCAGGGTGCCCGGGTCATAGGCGGACGACGTCTCGGTCGTGGGCAGCCGGAAGGGCAGGGATGTGTCCGGGTTGATGTCGCCGTTCGGCGCGCCGTCGTCGTATTTCGTGTGGGTGTGCGGGCGGACCCAGCCGAGCGTGCCGTTCTTGAGCGCTGCCCAGCGGGCCGGGCCATAGGTATCGGTGACGAGCGTCCCGGCCGCGGTAACGACAGTGCCGGCGTTGTTGGGGATGTCGGCGTTGTAGGCCGTGATGGTTGCCAGCTGGTCGGCCGGAGCGCTGGTGTCGATGACGGCGCGCAGGGCGCGTTCGTCGAGCTGGCGGACGATGTTGCCCTGGTCGTTGTAGTCGGTGGAGGTGTACTGCCAGTCCCCGGCGCCGTACTTGGCGGTGTTGATCGTGTAGCCGGCGGCGTCGGTGTATTGCAGGTCCGCGTACTGCCAATCATCCGAAGTCGGTGCGCCGCTGAGTGGGTGGTCGGGGCCGAAGACCGCGAAGCCGTTGGTGGGCACGGCTTTCTGGTTCCAGTTGGCGACCTGGGTCGCCGACAGGTCGGGCAGTCCGGTGCCGGAAAGCGGCACGTCGTACACATACTTGCCCAGGGTCGCGGTGCCGCCGGTCGGGTCGCCGGCCGGCCGGTCGCGGGTGACCGTGTCGAGCTTCTCGCGCTGGTCGACGGTCACGTATTTGAACTGGAACGGACCTGTCCGGCGGGCTTGACCGAGGTGAGGTGGTTGGAGGCGTTGTAGGTGTACTCGGTCGACAGCCCCGACCGCGGGCGCAGCGAGCGGCGGGGCCAGGTACTCGTCAGAGGCTGACCGTGGCGTTCCGTCGCCGCCCGGCGATCCGTTGTACTGCGTACCGCTGCTCGTCGGCGTGCCGCTGCTGGCCGTCGCGCTGGCGCCGCCTGCTGCCAACGCGCGGGTGAGGCGACCAGCGACGACCACCAGGCCGTACGACGGCGGTACCAACGGTGAGGGGATGGCCTGGTCGAGGCCGGCGGCCGCAGCATTTCTGCCTCGCAACAAGGACTTACCGAAATGGCACACACTGCCGTACCACCAAGGAGATCAGCCGACCGGTACCCGCTGCGAAACACGCGAATCTCTGTCGTAGCAGTGCATGCGAGTCGGGTACCAGCAGGGCACCACACAGTGCGAGAGGACGATGAGATGCCCGGCGATGTTGTTGATCTGATCATGCAGGACCACCGCGAGGTCGAGCGGCTGTTCGACGAACTCCAGGAGAATCCGGAGAAGCGGGCGAACCTGCTGCCGGTGCTGACTACCCTGCTGACCGCCCACAGCCGGGCGGAGGAAGCCGAGGTCTATCCGGTCGCCGCCGCCGAAGCCGGCGAGAAGGAAGAGGTCTCGCACAGCCAGCAGGAGCACATCGAGGCCGACCAACTGCTCGCGAAGCTGGCCGAGACCGATCCGACGTCGGCCGCGTTCGACGAGGCGCTGCAGAACCTGATCGACGCAGTGTCACATCACGTCGAAGAGGAAGAGACCAAGGTCCTGCCCGGTATGCGGTCAAACTTGTCGGACGAGCGCCGTACCGAGCTCGGCGAAGCCTTCGTTGCCAGCCGCAAGCAACACCTCGGCGAACAACCCGGTGACATCACCCGCGACCAACTCGCGCAGCAAGCGAGTAACGCCGACATCGCAGGAGCCTCCGGCCTACCCAAGGACAAGCTCCAGCAGAGGGTGCAGGACGAAGCAGAACTCTGACGATCGCACGGCGGTACACAAGACCGCCGCAGTAGAGCGCTTCGCGCCGGACGGCACACGGCCAGGCCGAGTGCAGCCAAGCTCGAAAGCCGGGTCTCGACCTGGCGGCCGGGACTGGGTCCGGCGCGAAGCCGTGGAACGAGGCGGCGATCGGCGACCCGACCTTATGGCGCAGGATCCTGCGTCCTGGTCTTGTGTTCGTCGCGTAGCTGGTCGGTGGTCGTGTTGATGTCGGCGACCTGCCCGGCCAAGGTGGGGTTGCTGTTCTCAAGCTGTGCTCCGGCCTCGGCCAGCGGCGCCAGCAGTGCTGAGGTGTCGTTGTCGCCGAGTGCGTGCAGAAGCCGGTCGACGCTTTGCTGGGCGTCGGTGTCGAGGTCGTCCAGCGCAGTGATCTGTACGGCGAGCCGGCGCAACTGGGCCGCGTTGTCGCGGGCCCATCGAGTGACGGCACGTTCGCCTGCGCGGCGGTCGCGAGCCGCTTGCACCCGCTGCTCGCCGGTCATGTCCGGCTGGTCGGCGCTGTGGGGATTGAGTCGCAGATAGCGGCGCTCGGCAGCCTGCCTGCTGGCAACACCGAGCGCGGGAGCAAGCTCCGCCCAGCTGACGCCCTGCTCTCGCGCTGCACCGATGAGCAGCGGCTCCCAGGCGGCGAGCCGATCCTGCACCGCTCGCAGCTCGACCAATGCCGCGACAACGTCGGCCGCGCTCGCGGTGTGTCCGGGAACCCCGTCGGCGAGATGCCGAACCATCTCTTCCACTGCGGCCAGTGCGGCTGCGACCGGCGTCGCTGCGGCGTCCAGCTGGTCGTCGTCGGCCACTCTCTCACCTCATCAGCCCAGCGTCAGCGATTGGATGACATCGACACTTGTCATCGTTTGGATGACATGTTATACCGGAGGTGCGTATTGACACCACAGTTGACTTGATGCCACAGGAGGTGCAGACGATGTTGATGCGCACAGACCCGTTCCGCGAGTTCGATCGGCTTGCCCAGCAGGTCTTCGGGAACCAGACGCCGGGCACGTGGTCACGGCCGACCGCGATGCCGATGGACGCCTACCGCCAAGGCGATCAGTACGTCGTTTCCTTCGATCTTCCCGGTGTCGCACCGGACGCGATCGAACTCGACGTCGAGCGCAACGTGCTCACCGTGAAGGCCGAGCGCAGGCCGCTCGAGCTCGGCGACGGCGTTGAGATGCAGGTTGCCGAGCGCCCGCTCGGCGTGTTCTCCCGGCAACTGTTCCTGGGCGACACGCTGGACCCCGACGGGATCGAGGCCCGCTACGAAGCCGGCGTACTCACCCTGAGGATCCCGATCGCCGAACGAGCCAAACCACGCAAGATCTCGATCGCGAGCACCGACAACGATCGCAAGGAAATCAACGCCTGAGCAGGCACCGGTGACAGGGCACGTTGTTGTCGATGGGGTGAGATCGATGACGGTGGACACACAGCAACTCGACGAAGCCTTCCTCGACCTGACGCTCGCCGATGACGAGCTGCTGCGGGCCGAGTTCGACGCCCTCATCGCTGCCAGCTGGGAATCGCCGTCCCAACCGCCGCTCGACAAGCATTGCCTGCCCAGCCGTGGGCGCCCGGCGAGGCCGCGCCCGCTCCGGGTACGCCGAGGGAACAGTGCGCCCCGGCCGGTGTTGCCGCGTCGAACCCACGGCCGGGCTCGCGGGCCTCCGCGGCGCCGGAACAGCTGACGAACCTCGATTTCTCGGGTGAGAGGAGGTGACCCGCCGTCACTCGACACGAGTCCTGACCTGCGGTGCGGCCGCCCGCTCAGTCACACCCCGACTGTGCGGGCCGCCGCACCCCCTTAACCCGACGATCAAGCTTCAGCCGTCAGAGGCGGTGAGCACAATGGCCGAACCTGTCACGCAGCAACCAGACCCAGATCCGTACAACGTGCTCGGCGTGACTGCTCAGGCGTCGGACGAGGATCTCGATCACGCCTTCCGCGCACTCATCCATCAGCACCACACCGAATCCCGCGCGCCGGGACCGGAACGTCACGCCGACGAACGCTTGCAGGAAATCCTCACCGCTTACGCGACGCTGCGCGATCCAGTCCGTCGCGCCGCCTACGACCGCATCTTGACCGAGGATCATCATGGCCGTTGACGACATCGAGACCTACTGCGAAGACGGAATCTGGAAGACCCGCTGGCGCAACTGCGACGAACCCTTCGCAGCGGGTGGCGGAAGGCAACGCCAAGCCAGTCAGGGTGCGACCGTGGCCTGCTGGTACGGCGTCGACCACATCATCACCAACCCAGACGGAACGATCGCCGAGCACAACTCCTACCGGTACCGCCGAGAGTACGAACCCAGCTGACAAAAATACCGGTGGTTCAGCGTCGCGCCGTCGTGTTCCGACCGGTCACCGTGGATGCGACGACGCCCAGAACTGCGGCGATCACGATGGCCACGAGCCAACGCACCCAGTCGACGCCCGAGCTGCCGTTGCCGCCGAACGCGGTGTAGACGAACCGCTGTTGTCCCCAGCGGAGGCTGCCGACGTGGGTGGTGCGGGCGAGGTCGAGGACCCACGGGGCAAGCTTGAGGCCAGGGCCGAGGAGGGCGAGGAAGGTCGCTACGGCGTACGCCGCCGAGGCCGCGAGCACCGACGACGATCAGGACCAGCCCGGCCGCACCGGCGACCACGTGTGCAGCCAGCCATCGGAGCCTGGACAGCGTACCGGCGAGTCGAGGCTCGAGGCGTCCTTCGGCCTCTTCAGAGCGAAGGGCACCCACAGCTTGGACGACGTATCCGCCGGCGAGCCGGCCCACGGCCGCGGGCCGGTGATCCAGATCGCGAAGGCGATCGGCCGACGCTGCAACCATGTCGCGCGCGCGTGACCCGCTTGCGCCCGTCGCAGGGAGCAGGATCAGGCTCCACAGGTAGCCCTCGCGACATGCCGGTCCCCACTCGGGCCTGTTTGCCCCAGGCCCCCGCCATGGGAGAGGGTGGGGGACGGAGCGCCGGGAAGTCTGGTCGGCAGTGCCCGTCCCTGAGCGGGGTGCGGGCTGATCAGCGACCCCGGAGGAGACGGCATGAGAACGCTGGCAGAGCTCCGGCCGGTTGCGTGCCGGCGGCTGCTGGGCGTCGTATCGTGCAAGTGTGCACGGAGATCAGATGGCCGAGGAGTTTCCGGTGGTCAGCCTGGACACGGACGCCCTGGAGGCCGTGTCGCTGCTGGCGACCCGTCGGCTGCCGGGCCTCATCGTCGTCGACGACAAGGGCCGCCCGCATTCGGTGCTGCCGGCCTCGCAGGTGGTGCGCTTCCTGGTGCCGAGCTACGTCCAGGACGATCCGTCGCTGGCGAGAGTGATGGACGAGCCGTTGGCCGATCAGGTCGCGAGCAAGCTGGCCGGTCTGACGGTCCGCAAACTGCTCCCGTCCGAGCCGGTCGAGCTACCGGTCGTCAACCACGACGACACCGTGATCGAGGTCGCGGCGATCATGGCCCGGCTGCGTTGTCCCTTGGTCGCCGTCGTGAAGGACCACGAGATCGTCGGGGCGATCACCGCGTCCCGCCTGCTGGAGCTGGTCGTCTCCACGCAGTGAACGTCGGGGCGGTCGCATGACCGCGATCGCCCTGATCGTCTTTCTCGCCGCGTACGTCCTGATCGCGACCGAGTGGACGCACAAACTGCTCGCCGCCCTCGGCGGGGCAGGCATCCTGTTCGCGCTCGGCGTCACCGACCCCGACCACGCGTTCTACTCGCAGGACACTGGGATCGATTGGAACGTCATCTTCCTGCTGCTCGGGATGATGATCATCGTCGGCGTGCTCCGCCGTACGGGCGTCTTCGAGTACGTCGCGATCTGGGCGGCCAAGCAGGCGAAGGGAGCGCCGTTACGGGTGATGATCCTGCTGACGATGATCACCGCGATCGCGTCGGCGTTCCTCGACAACGTGACCACGGTGCTACTGATCGCGCCTGTCACACTGCTTGTCTGCGACCGGCTCGGAGTCAACCCGGTGCCGTTCCTGATCGCCGAGGTGATGGCCTCGAACATCGGCGGTGCCGCGACGTTGATCGGTGATCCGCCGAACATCATCATCGCCAGTC
Source organism: Kribbella sp. NPDC000426 (assembly GCF_040300265.1). NCBI lineage: Bacteria > Bacillati > Actinomycetota > Actinomycetes > Propionibacteriales > Kribbellaceae > Kribbella > Kribbella sp. NPDC000426. Next base: position 113,905 of record NZ_JBEPDK010000001.1, read on the forward strand.
GGTCCGGGCTCACCTTCAACGACTTCCTGATCCACATGGCGCCGCTGGTCGTGATCGTGCTCGTCGTCTTCACCCTGGTCCTACCCCGGTTGTTCAGGGGCTCGTTCGAGGTCGACCCCGCCAAGGTTGAGAACGTCCTGCGGCTGAACGAACGCGAAGCGATCCAGGACACCCGGCTGTTGATCAAGTCCGGCGCGGTCCTGCTCGCGGTGCTCGTCGGGTTCGTCGGGCATTCGGTCTTCCATATCGAGCCGTCCGTCGTGGCTCTTCTCGGAGCCGGGTTGCTCGTGCTCATCTCCGGAGTACCGACCAAGGACTACATGGGCAGCGTCGAGTGGCAGACGCTGTTGTTCTTCGCCGGTCTGTTCGTGATGGTCGGCGCCCTGGTCAAGACCGGCGTCATCGGCAACCTGGCCGACCTCGTCGGGGACGCGACCGGCGGCCGGCCGTTACTTGCCACGATGCTGATCCTGGTCGTGTCCGCCGTCTTGTCCGGGATCGTCGACAACATCCCGTACGTCGCCACGATGAGCCCTGTCGTCCAGGACCTCGCCAAGAACGTCGCCGACCCCGCCCACGCGCATGCCCTCTGGTGGGCTTTGGCTGCCGGCGCCGACTTCGGCGGCAACGCGACCGCGGTCGGCGCCAGCGCGAACGTGGTCGTCATCGGCATCGCACTACGTGCCGGAAGCCCGATCAGCTTCTGGGAGTTCACCCGAAAGGGCGTGGTGATCACCGCGATCACCATCCTCGTCGCCGCGCCGTACCTGTGGCTGCGGTACTTCGTCCTGTCTTGACCGCCCTTGGAGCGTCAATGCTGCTGATGTGCTTCGCCGCAGTACTGCTGCTGGCCGTGCTGGTCTCGAGTCTGGCCGGACGAACCATCCTCTCGACGGCCGTCCTGTTCCTGGTCGCTGGATTCGTGCTCGGTCCGCAGACCACTGGCGTGCTCGATCTCGCCCCGGGTTCACCAGTCGTCTCGGTGCTGGCCGAGCTCGCGTTGTTCGCCGTGCTCTTCACCGACGGCATGCGGGTCGGCTGGACCGATCTGCGCTCGGCGTGGCGGCTGCCCGGTCGGGCGCTGGGATGGGGCCTGCCGCTCACCCTCGTGATCACCGCGCTGGCGGCGCACTTCATCGTCGGCCTCGACTGGCCGGAGTCGCTGTTGATCGGTGCGATCCTGGCGCCGACAGACCCCGTCTTCGCCTCCGCACTGGTCGGCAACGAGAAGGTTCCGGCACGGCTGCGGCACCTGCTGAACGTCGAGTCCGGGGTCAACGACGGTCTGGCACTCCCGTTCGTGATGGTGTTCCTCGCTGTCGCCGCGGGTCGTGACAGCCTTCATCTGGGTGAATTGGCGCTCGAGCTGGCCGTCGGGATCGCGATCGGCATCGCCGTACCTTGGATCGCGATCCAGCTGGAGCGAACGCGATTCTTCTCCGCCTCCACGAAGTACGAACCGCTCAACGCCGTGGCGATCGGCCTCCTGGTCCTTGCGCTGGCCAAGACACTCCACGGAAATCTTTTCCTGGCGGCTTTCGCGGCCGGCATCACGGTCGCGACCTTCGGGCCGGCCCAGCGAGCCGCCTTCGAACAGTTCGGTGAACTCATCGCCGAAGGGCTCAAACTCGCCGCCCTGCTGGTCTTCGGCGCGTTGATCTCGCTGGAGTTCCTGGCCGAGATCTCCTGGCAGGGCTGGATCTTCGCTCTCGTTGCCCTGCTCGTCGCCCGGCCGCTCGCGCTCGCGGTGTCCTTCCTGCGCTCCCGTCTCGGGGCGCGCGAACAACTCGCCGCCATGTGGTTCGGCCCGAAAGGCTTCGCCTCGGTCGTGTACGGGCTGCTCGTCCTCGAGTCCGGCATCCCGGCAGCCGACGAGGTGTTCCACCTCGTCGCCCTGACCATCGTGTTGTCCATCGTCGCGCACTCGTCCACCGACATCGTCGTCGCCCGCACCTTCGAAGGCGCCGACCTCACGCCCGGAGCCCAGCCCGTGCCGTGAAGCTGGTCATGAGTCGGCGCCGATCAACTGATCGCCGTACTCACGCAGGAACAACTGCTCCAACGACGGCGGGGCGCTGGTGAGGCTACGTACGCCGAGACCACCCAGGATCCGCACGACGGACGGCAAATCGTCGTGATCCACCTCGAACGTCACAACACCGGCCTCCGCGCGTAGGTTGTGGACCGGAACGGCGGCCAACGCTGCGGTCCCGCCGTCGAGCGAAACGCTGATCGCCGTGCGCGTGAGATGCCGCAGCTCTGCAAGCGTGCCGGACTGCACCGAGCGACCCGCACGAATGATCGTGACGGTGTCACACAGCTTCTCCACCTCGGCGAGAATGCGGCTGGACAACAACACCGAACCACCCACTGCCCTCACCTCTGCGATGCACTCCTGGAACACCGTCGCCACCAACGGATCGAGGCCGGACGTCGGCTCGTCCAGCACCAGCAACTCGACGTCCGTCACCAGGGCAGCGACGAGTGCCACCTTCTGCCGATCGCCCTTGCTGTACGTGCGACCCTTCTTCGTCGGGTCCAATGCGAACCGCTCCAGCAACTCGGCCTTGCGAGCCTTCGAAGCACCGCCACGCAAACGCGACAGCAGATCGATCGTCTCGCCACCGGTCAGGTTCGGCCACAAGCTCACCTCGCCCGGTACGTACGCGAGACGGCGACGCAGTTCGACCGCGTCGTACCACGGGTGCAGGCCGAGTACGTCGACGTACCCGGAATCGGCGCCGAGCAGACCGAGGAGAATCCGGATCGTAGTGGACTTGCCGGCACCGTTCGGGCCCAGGAAACCCGCCACTTGGCCGACGTCGACAGTCAGGTCGAGACCATCGAGGGCCTTCACCTGACCGAAGGACTTGTGCAATTGCTGAATCGTCAGGGCAGCAGTCATCGCTGAACCTCTCCCGCACTGAACTCCGGGATCGTCCCGGCCAGATGTCGTCTGGTTGCAGCGCCACGAGGCGCGTTGTCCGGCTTACGGCTTCGCGTCGAAGGCAGGCGGATCGCAGACGTACATCAAGTACTCGTCGAGCAGCTTGCGGTCGACGAACAAACCCTCCGAGAACAACTCCAGCGCCGGCAAGGTGATCTGATCCGAGATCTGCCGCAGCTCCTTGCGGAAGTCGTCGACCTCGCGAAACCCGGGGTGCAGCGATATCCACAGCAGCAACGAGCCCATCGCCTGCATCGCCAGGTACCGCGCTCGCCCGGACGGATCGCGACTCGGCCTGATCAAACCGCTCTCGACGCCGGCCTCGAGGTACTCCTCCGCATCACGGCACATCTGCGCCATGAACTCCGTCGCCAGGTCACCGCCGGCCTGCAGGCTCCGCAGCGAGTACAGCGCCATCGGCGCGTACTCCTCGATCTCCGCCAGCTGCGCGATCGCAGCGCCCGGGCCGCCCGTTGTCGCCTTCAACTTCGCCGATCGGATCACCCCGAGCACATGCGCATCGCAAGCCTTCCGGAGACCTTCCTTCGACCCGAAATGATGCACCACCAAGCCGGCGGTCACCCCGGCGTCCGCCGCCACTGCCCGGAGTCCGATCGAGAAACCATCCCGACCGTACCGCAGGATCGCCGCATCCCGGATCCGCTCAGCAGTCATCTGCCCAGCACTGGGAGCCAAGCCCGCGGAGTCTGCGGTTGAACGCACGTTCAAAGCCTAAACGGCCGTTCAATCAACTCGCAAGCCCCTCATCAGCCCGTCCGCGGCACGACCCCACCCCCGGACGCACGCTGATGCTCGGCTGGAACCAGCGCCGCCGCCCGCCACGGCGAGACCGCCATCGGCTACCGGATCCACGCCGAGTTCTACCAGCCACCGGCGTACGGCGTCGTCCTCAACCCACCCAAACGAGCACGAACTGTCCAGCACTGCGGCGCGGCGGAGGATCGAGCTGTACCGGATGAAGAGCGCGCTGGTGCGATACAACCTGGTCCGGCTGTCGGCTCCTTCCGCGCGGAGTCAAGCGGTACGACGGACATGCCGAGACGCCGGTCCGGGACGACGTTGCGCGGCTGGCGGCCTTGGGGGCAAGGGCAACTGGTGTCGTTGCGGATCAACCGGCGATCGAGGCTCCGGCCGGGCTCGTGGCCGCGACCCGCAGTGAGGAGATTGTGGTCGTGACCGGCCGCCACAGGTTGGCGACGCTCCTCGGCCGAGATCTGGCGACGCGGGTTCGGTCCGCGGTAGGTGTGCCCCTGGTTCATATCGTCGACCGTTGAGCAGCGACGCGATGCTGCGGACGGTTTGAGCATGCTTTGAGAGTTCATGACGATCGGATACAGGCCGGGCGCTCATGCCTATAGTCGGGCCAGGCACAGCTGATGTCCGCGGCCCGTCAGGTGGGTGGTGTCCCCTGCTCCGGTTCCAGCGGACCTCGGTCGGCGCTTCCGACGCCGTGCCGACCAGCGCGCTGGTGACGAACCGCTCCACCCCGGCGATCGTCACCAGCGTCGCGCCGACGCGATCGTGAACCTTGACGAACAGATGAAGACTGCACGACACGAGGTTGCGTTCGGGTCGCTGGATACCACAAGCATGACGCAGTCGTCCGGCGAGGAGGCACGTGATGACACGTGAGGTCGTCGTAGTCGTGGAAACCGAACTGTCCGAGCGCGACGCCGCCGAGATATCGGCCTTGGGTCCCGCTCCCGGAGCTCCGGTGAACTACCACCTGCTGCTCGCGGACGACCGCAGTACCGCCGACCGTGGGGTCGCGGCACTGGGTGTTCTGTCCCGCGACACCTTCGGGTCCCCCGCGGTGGCCCGGCTGACCGGCGCCGAGCCGGTCAGCACCGACGAACCGACTGTGGATCTCGGACAGCGCATCGAGCACAGCGCCAGGCGACTCCGTTTACTCGGGACCGGAGAAGTCACTGTCGCGATCACGCATGGCGACTTGCTGAGCGGCGCCCGGATCCTGGTGAAATCCACCGGAAGCCGGGAAGCCGTTGTCGTCGTGAGTTCCGACGAGTACTCCGGCTTCGTGCTCCCGGATCGCAAACAGCGGCTTCGCGATTACCTCGGCGTACGCCTGCTGCATGCGGTCGATCACCACGCCTGATCTCCTCGGAAGTGATTGTTGAGGGCTCTTTGAGAGCCTTTGACGGTCCGCTCAGACAGCTGATCCGGCGTTGGTTTCGCCCTATCGTCGAGTCCGGTCGTGGCGCACCGGTGATTCGGGGCCGAGCGCCACGCCGCCGGGTGTGCTGGTGACAGCTACTGAGGGGACGCTTGTCATCAGCACACCCCGTGAGGGCCGGCCACAGGTGAGGAGACCGCGGATGCGATCTGCAGAATCGAACAATCGGCTCGCACCGTCGGCGGCTCAGGTCAGCGCGCTGTGGCTCGCCGGAGCCTTCATCGCGCTGGCCGGCCTCGGGGCGGCCCACTACATCGCCGTGCTGACGCCGTGGACCCCGAGCCCCGAATCAGCCGTTTCCGGCCTCTTCCACGCACCGGTCCTGCACATCGTCGTGCACTTGGTTCTCGGCGCGGCCGGGCTTCTCGCAGCGGGATCAGGTCGAACGTGTGTCATCTTCCTGGCCGCAGTCGGTGCGACCGTGCTGATGTTCGCCGGATACCGACTCGTCGACGAGAGTCCGGCATCGACCGGTCTTGTCCCCGTGGAGGGCGCAGACGTCTGGCTGCACGTGGTCCTGGCGGTCGGCGCTATCGCGGGGTGTCTCACCGCGCTACCTCGCCGGCCGGCAAGCCAATGAGCGCTCAGTCGGCGCCCGGCGAGTCTTGCGGGCGGACCCGGACGTGGACGTCGGAGGCAATGTCCAGTGCCGTCAAGGCGCGGTGCAGCGCCTCTACGCACGGCTCGCCGCCCGTCGGCATCGCATAGAGACAAAGCGCACGGCGACCGTCCGTGGTCCAGCCGGCCTCCTCGATCCCACCGTCCTCGTCGAGCAGCGGCTCCCAGCCTTCACACGCGAGATGTTCGAAGGCGTCTCGACGGTCCGCGTCGTACAACGAGAGCCCGGCGGGCGCGTGGCCACCCAGACAGTCCGACCAGGCCGCCTCGACCAATGGATCTTCGGGCGCAGGGACGTCGTTCTGCGGGCGCGGTGTGACGAGGTAACCGGTACCGGTGACAGGATCGAGGTAGGCGGTATGGGCGGCGAATTCGAGGACAGTCACGTCCACGTAGCGTCGGCGGGTCGAATCGCGGTCGAACGGGTTCACTGGCGGTACTACCTCACAGAGCCGAGCTGGGCGGCCTCGTCGGATCCGGCGGGCTCGCGAGAGCCTGCAACGCGTCAGGGTCACGCGGCCTCGACGTCGAAGACGCGGTCGAGGCCGGTACGGCGCAGTACGTCGGTCATCTTGCGGCTGGCGTGGCGGATGACCACTCCTCCGCCCCGGCGGCGGCACGCGCGGTGGGTGTCCAGCAAAGCCGCCAGCAGCGTCGACGACATCTCACCGATATCGGACACGTCGATGACGACCAGGCAAGCGCCTTCCATCACCAGGCCGCGCAAGCGCCAGTGCAGCGCGGTCAGGCCGCTGCCGAGGTCCGCATCGGAGATCGTCACGATGGCCTTCTGCGGGAGCGGGCTGTGGACGGAGTCGGTCATCGGCTGTCGCCTTCCGAGGTGTTGTGGCCTTGGTACCACCGTGCACTGCCGACATTGAGATCGGTCGTCGCCCTACTTGACGATCAGATGACATGCGGTTCCCCGGCGGCACATCGTGGGGGATGATTGCGACGATGGAGCCATGCCGATGCAAGTCCTGATCGTGGAGGACGACGACCGTATCCGGGCCGTGCTGCGCCTGGCCCTCGAGGACGAGGGCTACCAGGTCGTCGAGGCGGCGGACACCCCGTCCGCCCTGACCAAGGTCCGGTCGTCGCTCCCCGACCTGGTGATGGTGGATCTGATGCTCGGGGAGATCGACGGCTACACGTGCATCCGCGAGATACGCCGGATGAGCGACATCCCGATCGTGATCGTCAGCGCCCGCTCCGACACCCACGACATCGTCGCCGGCCTCGAGGCCGGCGCAGACGACTACGTCACGAAACCCTTTCAGATCAAGGAGATCACCGCACGTCTGCGCGCACTGCGGCGACGACTGCGGAACAGCACGGATCCGGTCGAGGCCGACATCGTCCTTGATGCAGGCCCGGACCGTCGGCTGGTGCTGTCCACGTCCCGGGGCGCGGTGAGCCTCGACGGCAGCGATGTGCCGCTGACGGTCACGGAGTACCGGCTGCTGGTCGAGCTCGCCCAGCCGCCGGGCCGGGTGCTCAGCCGGCCCGCATTGCTGGCGTCGGTCTGGGAGCACGGGTACTACGGGGACGAGCGCATCGTCGACGTGCACATCAGAAGGCTCCGCACGAAGATCGAACGAGACCCCGGAAAGCCGCAGATCGTCGTCACGATGCGAGGAATGGGCTACCGGCTGGACCCGCAATGAAGTTCGTTCCGTTCGGCCGTGGCGCCCTCGGTCTGCGGCACCGGCTGGTTCTGGCGTTCGCGCTGGTAGCTCTCCTCGTCTCGGCAGTCTTTGCCATCAGCACCTATCTGCTGGCCCGGGGATACCTGCTGTCACAGCGGGAGCACGTCGTACAACATCAGTCCTTCGCGGACGCGGTGTTCATCCAGCGCCGGCTCGAGAGCGCCGGCGCCGACGTCTCGGCCGTTCTGACCGCCGCCGGTACGCCGGCCGGACACACAATCGTTCTCAAGTGGCAAGGCCAGTGGTACGCGTCGTCGCTGGACCAAGGCCGCGACGCCGTACCGCCTGCGGTCCGCCAGGACGTCGCCGACGGAACGGCCACCAGCCAGCGCTTCCGATCCGACGACGGGCCGGCGATGGTCATCGGCGTACCGGTTCCCTCTGTCCAGGCAGAGTTCTATGAGATCGCCCCGCTCACCGAGTTGGACGGCACTCTGCGGTTGCTCAGCGGGATCCTGTCCGGCGGCGCGCTGCTCGCGACCGCTGCCGGGGCCGCTCTCGGGGTGTGGGGCAGCCGGTCGGTCGTCACGCCGCTGAACCGGGTGGCGGCCACCGCGGCCTCGATCGCGGGCGGACAACTCGACACCCGGCTGCCGGCGACACTCGATCCGGAGCTCGCCACGATCGTCGGTTCGTTCAACAGCATGGTCGACACTTTGCAGCAACGCATCAACCGTGATGCGCGGCTGGCCGCCGACGTGAGCCACGAGCTCCGCTCGCCCTTGACGACGTTGGTCGGCAGCGTCGACCTGCTCAACGCGAGGCGGCATGAACTCTCGGAAAGATCGCAGCGCGCCCTCGACCTGGTCACCGCCGACCTGCAACGCTTCCGCCGGCTGCTGGAGGATCTTCTCGAACTCGCCCGCTCCGACGGAGGGCTCGATCTGCGCCCCAGCACGGTCGTCGAACTGAGTCCACTGCTGCGACAAGTGCTCGGGGAGGCCGGTCGCGAGGCGTCGCTCCTCAGCGGTCCCGAGGATGTGCAGGTAGTTGCCGACAAACCGCGCCTCGGGCGCCTGTTCCGCAACCTGTTCGAGAACGCGGAGCGCCACGGAGATGGGCTGGTCGCCGTCCAGGTCGCCCGCTCGGAGGACGACGTCCTGGTGTTCGTCGACGACGCCGGACCGGGCATCCCGGCCGACGACCGCGAGCGGGTCTTCGAACGCTTCGCCACCGGGCCCGGCGGGCGAGGTTCCTCGTCCGGTACCGGCCTCGGCCTGGCGCTGGTTGCCGAGAGCGCCACGGCGCACGGCGGAACGGTCTGGTGCTCGGCGTCGCCGGCCGGCGGGACCCGGTTCGTCGTCAGACTCCCGGAGGCCGGCGCGTGAGGGCGGTACTGGCGGTGCTCGCGGTCGTCCTGCTGGCGGGCTGCGGCGTTCCCGTGCAGCGGCAGCCGGCGCCGATCGATCCGGGCGCCATGCCGTCACGGCTCCAGGGCACCGGGTCCCCTACGTCAGGACCGGCATCGGCGACACCTGGCAAACCGGCGATCCAGGTGGTCTTCACTCGGAAGGATCAGCTGGTGACATTCGTCCGCGACGCACCGAGCCCGGCGCCGACGGATCGCCTGCAGACGGTCATCTCGGCGCTGCTGGCCGGGCCGAACCCGACCGAGCAGGCCGACGGTGTCACGTCGGCGTTACCACCGGAGCTCACCCTGACTGTCGCCGGCGTTCAAGGTAAGCGGGTCGACCTGGAGCTCGCCGGCGAGACCGACGGCAGGTCTGCCACGGAGAACGTTCTCGCCGTCGGACAGATCGTGCTCTCCGTCACCGCGCTCTCGACCATCGACGAAGTGACCTTCTCGCGGAACGGTCAGCCGGTCGAGGCGCTGCTGGCCGATGGCGCGCTGACCGCCGAACCCCTGACCGCGGCGGACTACGCCGCGCTGCGCTCGCGCTGAGCTCACCAGCCCAGGCGACCCGCAGCCTCCGCGACCACAGCCGGCTCGTCGGCCGCCGTCGCGAACGACTCCAGCGCACGGACGAGTTCGCGCCGCCGGGTGACCGGCATCGCCCTGACGACACGCTCGATCGCCGTACGGCGTACCCGGGTCACCTTCCGGACCAGCGATCGTCCTGCCGCCGTCAGGTCGATGACGACCTCGCGGCGATCCTGCTCGTTCTCCCGGCGGTCGACCAGACCCGCCGCGATCAACCGGTCGACCATCCGCAGTGCCGTCGAGGCAGTCACCTCGAGCCGCTCGGCGAGCCGATTCAGACGGCTGGGGCCATGCCCCTCGAGGACGACCAGCATCCGGAACTGCGTCAGCGTGACAGACTCCTCGACCCCGGCCAGCGACCGCGCGGAGATACCGACCAGCACCCGCGAGGCGGTCAGCACCGCGGCGACGAGTTCGTCGACCGGCTCATCCGTCGACGCGTTCGCAGAACTGGTACGCGAGCCTGCCACGGCTCCACCTCCGGAAGCTTGCACTGGCTGATCTTTGCCGAGGGTAATCGACCGCACCGCAGCTCACCTAGCGGCGTACTCGATGCGCACCAGCGGCAGCCGCTCCCCGACATCTGCTGGGAGCGGGCGATCGGCCGCCAGATCCGGCAGCGCCAGCGTCCGCCCCAGCGCCTTTGCCGCGCGTCGGTGCCGACGACGGTAGTCCTCCAGCCGGCCAGGGACTTCGCCCGCCGGGATCGCTGTTGCTCTCGCCCGGGCGCCGCGCCGTCGACCTGACCACACCCTCACAGCCGGATCTGCCAGGACATTGCGGTACCACTGCGCGCCACGCCCGTACCCCGACACCACAACCAGACCGTCCGGATCGCGCTCGAGGACCTCGAGTACGACGTACCGCGCCTGTCCCGTCACCCGGCCACGGTGCTCGATCATCGTCAGCCGGCCACCCATCAGGAACCCGAAACCCCAACGGAACAACGGAATCGGCGCACGCGCCAGAACTCGCGGAATCCGCCGGGTCATCGGACACCGCCCGTCGTGCGTTCGCCCGGCAGCGAGCTCAGTGCGATCTTGTAGCTGATCCAGCCGACGACGCGACCGGCATCGAGCACGGGGACGGCCGCGCAGCCGCTGCGGTCAAGCGCCTCGATCGCCTGGTCGAGGTGGTCATCGCGGCGTACGTGCAGCGGGAGCTCGAGAACCAACGACGCGGGATCGGCATCATGCCGGCCGTCCGCGAGGGCCTCGGCGACCACGCGCGCCGTCACGACTCCAAGGTAGTTGCCCTGCTCCCCGATCACCGGCAGCACCCCGGACGCGGAGCGAGCCAGCATGACCGCCACATCGCGGAGCGGCAGATCCGCCCGCACTCCGCCGGGAACGGCGGTCATCACCTCACTGACCTTGGTCCGCGCCGCCGTACTGATCACCTCGCGACGTCCCAGATCGATCCCGCGGCGACGGAGCTTCAGGGTGTAGATCGTGTCGGCCGACAGCGCGTGACTGACGCCGGTGGCCAGCACGATCGCCGTCATCAACGGCAAGATAATCGAATACTCCCCGGTCAGCTCGAACAGGATGACCACCGCGGTGATCGGCGCTCGTGCAGCGCCCGCGAACACCGCTCCCATCCCGATCAGTCCGTAGGCACCTGCCGGCCCGGCCATGCCAGGCAGCGCACCATGTGCCAGCTGCCCGAACGCCGAACCGAGCACCGCGCCGATGAACAAGCTGGGCGCGAACACCCCACCAGAGCCGCCGATGCCGATCGTCAAGCTGGTGGCCAGCATCTTGGCTCCCGCCAGCAGCAGAAGGAAGCCGACGCCGTACAGGCCGAAGACAGCATTGCCCAGCACCGGATAACCCACGCCGTACATCTGCGGGACCGCGATAAGCAACAGCCCGAGCAGGACGCCGCCGACCGCGGGCCGCAGCCACTCCGGGCCACGCCAGATCGCATCGCACGCATCCTCGATCAGATACAAGACGCGGGTGAAAAGCACGCCGACACCGCCTGCCAACAGGCCCAGGACGGCGAACAGGCCGTACTGACCGACGTGCTCCACCGTGAACGGCGGAAGCGACAGGAACGGCGCATCCCCCAGCGCCGCCCGCCCGATCGCCGCGGATACAACCGCCGAGACGACGACCATCCCGAACGCCTGTGCTGTGAAGTCGGCCAGGATCAGTTCCATCGCGAAGAAGACTCCGGCCAGCGGCGCGTTGAACGTCGCCGCGATCCCACCGGCCGCCCCGCACGCGACCAGCACCCGGAGCCGCGGTTCGGCGACCCGCGCGAGCCGGCCCACGGTGGATCCCAACGCCGAGCCGATCTGGACAATCGGCCCCTCCCGGCCGACCGATCCCCCACCGCCGATACACAGCGCTGACGCCAGCGCCTTCACCGCAGCGACCTGCGGCGGGATCCGGGCACCCCGGCGACCGACGGCGTACATCACCTCCGGTACGCCGTGACCGCGAGCCTCACGCGCGAAGAAGTGCACCAGCGGCCCGTACAGCAGACCTGCGATCACTGGCACCCCGAGAAGGAACCAGCGCCCAAGACCGGGCAAGCCTGGATGTGCCGCGCCCGGCGTCGCCGCGTAGTCGGCACGGCCGGTCGCCAGGTGCGTGAAGGTCGCAATCAACCAGCGGAACACGATCGCGAAACCGGCCGACCCGGCACCGACGAGCAACGCCAGCGCGAGCAGCCCGCCTTCGGACGCCTGCAGCAGCCGCCGAAGTCGCCGGCGGTACGACGGCGGGGGCAGGTCGGTGGCGATCTCGGCGGACATGAGTTGCATTATGCAATATTTGGCGTACGCAACTCCCGCCCGTCTCATGGTTGACGAGCAGGCTGCGGAAAGTTTGAGATCGCGTGTCGTTCCCCCGCGGCACGTGATCGCGGCCCGCAATGAGATTAGACAGGACCGTGGAGACCGCCGTGCTATCTGTGAGGACCGATTCTGCCGATGCGGATTTACTCTCTCGCCTGGTCGACCGTGAGCGCACTGGCAGTCCTTGCTGGAATCGCGCTCGCGTTGACGATCGAGTCGGTGCCCGCCATGCTCGGCCTGTTCGCGACCGCAACCATCTGCGTGGCGGTGATCTGGGCCAATCTGCGAACACTGGAATCCGGGCCGGCGCGCTTCACCGCCTATGCCCGGATTGCGGCTGACTCCGCCGCGGCCGGTCTGACAGCCGTCGCCGCCTTCGGGCTGGGTCTGACGGTCGGCGCGTGGCTGCTCCTGATCGTCGTCGTGCTCGCCGTTGCCTCACCATGGACCCTCGACCTGGTCAGGCACCGAGCACGCCGCGGCACTCGCTCCGACGTCACCGCCGAATCCCGCGTGCTCGACGTGCGCGACGGGTACCTGGAGACCTGGACGGACGGAGAGTTGTACTCGGTGTGGCAGGCGACCAGCACCAGGCTCGCGGAGACGGCCGGTGAGGAAGCCACAACAGCCGCGCAGGCACGGCACTTGCTGCTCGCCGAGATCGAGCGGAGACACCCGGACGAGACCCATGCGTGGCTGTCATCCGACGCCGCACTGAACGGCGAACCACCGCGCTTCCTGCGGCCTCCAGCCAACTGATCAGCTCAATGCCGCACGTGCCGCAGATCGGCTGCCGCGTGCAGGGCCGTCAATGCCTGGTGCAGATCTTCCAGGACGAGATGTTCGAACGACGTGCGTACGGCGAACAGGCACACCGCGGGACCGCCGCCGGCGGCTTGTCCGGCAACCTCAGCATCGCCGCGCCGATCTTCGAGCAACGTCCAGCCACTTGTCGCGAGGCGATCAAGGAGTCGGACGAGATCGGCACTCTGTAAGGACATCCCCGCACCTGGACAGTCACTCCACTCTGCCGGCCAGGGAATGCCGGTGAACCCTTCCTCTGCCGAGATGTCCGTGTCCCGCGGCGGCATCACCAGGAGCCCGGTTCCGCTGCGGGGCTCGAGGTAAGCGACGTGTGCCGCCGACTCCATCAGCCAGACCTCGACGATCCCGGTGTCCCCGATCCCGATGAATACTTCCCTGTCCCACGCGACCGGTCGCGTGGGACCCCGCCGCACGTCCAGGTTCCGCTGATAGTAGGCAGAGACCACCGACAGCGGGATCCTGCAGGTCCTCAGGTTGTGCATCACCCGCACCACCTTTGCCAATCCCGTGTTGAGATCGGCTGGACGGATTCTTGACGATCTCATGACACGGCGGGCCGGCGATCTGGCGCCGTGAGTTGCGGTGTGCAATATTTTCTCCCACCAACTGAGCGTCGACAGACAATCGGCCACGAGATGCACACGGTCAAGCACCGCTTCACGGAATGGGCGCCGACCTACGGGGATGACGCCTTGTCACAGCTCCTCGTCCGGCTCAGTCGGCAGGCGCTGCTCTCGATGCGGCTGACGGCAGCGGACCGGTTCCTCGATGTCGGTTGCGGTACCGGCGCGCTCGTGCACCAGGCCAGCCGTACCGTCGGGTGGGCTGTCGGGGTCGACGCCTGCCCGGCGATGGTGGAGCGTGCCCGCCAACTGGATCACCGGGCACGGCTCGCGATCGCCGACGCTCACCGCCTGCCCTTCGACGACGGCACCTTCACGGCCGTCACGTGCAGCTCCACAGCACGCCACTTCCACGATCTCGATGGGGCGGTTCAGGAGATGACCCGGGTACTCGCCTCGCGCGGCCAGTTGTGCATCGCAGACCTGTTCGCCGACCCGGCGCCGCGCAGACCGGGTCGCTCCGAGCCTCTGGCGAGTGCGACGGCCGCACTTCGGAGCTGCGGTCTGACAGTAGCCAGACCACTCGTCCAGCTCACGCCGTTCGGTCCATACTTCATCGCGCGAGCCACAAAGCCTGGGCTCTCCACGAACTAACTCGACGAGCGTGGTGCCCGGATACGCGGGGCCACGCCGACCCTCCGAAACATCCACTGCCAGAGACCTGGTGCACCTGAACCAGGGCTCCGTGTGACCAGGTGATTGCCGCGGGTTTGAGTTCTGTTGACGAGTGGTCGGGGGGTCTTCGGTGCCGACGAGACAGCGGGTAGGTCTGGAAGCCGGGTTCACGACGGCGAGAGGAGACCGACCATGATTCAGCCCGACGAGACCGCCGGCTGGTTCGACGTAGCGGTACTGGTGGAGAACGAACTGAGCGGCACTTCCGCGAGACGGATGATCGAGCTCTACCAGATGAAGAACACACCACTGCGCTACCACATCGTCAGACCTCTCGGCGACGCATCGACTCGCGCCGACGGCTCACGTGAGGAGGCGGAGCGCCTGATGCAGAAGAGCGTCGAGAGGATGGAGGCGTTGCAGGCGCCTGTCACCGGAGCCGTCTCGGACCAGCAGCCGGTCGACGCGCTGCTCGAGCTCATCGCCAGGACCCGGAGCGAGGAGGTCGTGGTCGTAACCGGACAGCATCGACTGGCAACCTTCCTGCACCGAGACCTCGCATCGCAGGTGCGTTCCAGGGTCGATCTTCCCTTCGTCCACCTCGTCGACCGATGAATCGTGAAACTGCAGTTCGGCCTACGGCCTCATCACGGTCACCGGCGTCGGCCTGATGGACAACGACTGTCACGTTCGTGCCGGGCAGATCGCTGCAGCGGATGACGAACGGATCCTCCTGTCGGTGGCCGCCATCGACCTGCACACCGAATCCGGGCGCTGGATCTGACCTTGGCGTCCGCGCTCTCAGCTGCGACCGATCTCCGGACGGACACACGATGAATCATGCAACCCTGACAATGTCGATCATCTCGATCGCGACGGTCTTCGCCGTAGCTGTGCACATCGCCGTGAACAGGAAGTGAGCCTGACCGTTCTGGACGAGGCCTTGACGACTACATTGCGATTTGTTGACGTCGCCCGGTACTCGCGTGCTTCGGGTGGAGACCGACTGTCTCCCCGGCTACGGTCGGTCCCAGGCCGGGCCGTGAACAGGCGCAAGGCTCGGGTCGTGTGATGCCGGTCGGCGGTCGTTGCCAGGTGGCCGCCTACCGGCGTCCACCATCGAGCGCTTCAGCGGCCCGGTTCGTTGCGACGACCGGCCGCGAGTCGCTGGAGCATGGCATTGTAGGCGTCGTACGCCTCGTCACTGTCGGGATCGAGCGGATGCTCCGGATCGGCGCCGACCTCGGTCGCGATGACAGAACGGCGGACGCCGTCCAGCCACGCACCGGTCATCCGTTCGCGCTTGCTCGGCGAGGTTACGACGCTGATCATCAGTCCGACGGCCAGGAACATCATCAGCCCGTCGCCCCCGGCCCACATCAGCCCGCCGGCGGTGTGAACGTCCGTCAGGGCCGCCGGGGCCCACGGTGGGTGGTGGTGCGCCATGATCGGGAACGGGTCACGGGTGGCTTGAAGCAGCACGATACCCACCAGAGTGTCGGGGATCATGGCGATCAGAAACAGCATGAACCGCACCAGGTAACCCTGACCAGGACGGATCGGTTCCTCACCGAGAAGAGGGAGGAGCAACAGGAATCCGCTGACGACATACAGGGCCTGCTCAGCTGTCATCAGCCAGGGATGCAGCACCATCTGGTCCATGAACCCGGTCAGGTGGGTCCCGAAGATCACGACCGCGTAGGCGACAAGCCCGGTCGCGGCATGGGCGAGGTAGCCGACCGGCCGCGAGGCCGCCAGGCGCCGCGCAGCCGGCTGACGCGTGGCAGGAAGGGACTCGAGTACGACGGTGATCGGATGCCCGAGGACCAGTAACGCCGGGACGACCATGATGAGCAGCAGGTGGAGCACCATGTGCATCCAGAAGACGGCCATCGAGTACCGGTCGATCCCGGACGCCACGCACACCCACATGAGCCCGCAGCCCAGAACGAACGACGCCCCTCGCCATAGGTGGACCGTCGATCCACCACGGCCGCAGGCCCGCAGGACGACATACCCGACCGCGAGCACAGCAGCGACCGCAAACCATCCCGGTGCCAGTCGCCAACTGCCGAGAAAAGCTCCCCAGCTCAGCGGGGGCATCATCGGGTCGGCCATCACACCTCCACAACTTGTCCGCTGCAAGCATTGCATACTGCAATCGCGCGTCGCCGACAGGACCGTCGGCGGTCCGTTCCTGGCGACAGCCTGCACGAAACCGGCCGCCCCGGCGGCGATCTTCTTTGAGTTCTCTTGACGACTTCGTACTTCGGCGGCGGCCGGGACCGGCCGCGGGGTAGAACAGACACCCGGGACGATGTGTGGACGGAGGAAACCGAGAGATGCAATCTGCTGGGGGCAGATTCGATATCGCGGTACTGGTCGAGCAAGTGATGTCCGACGATTCCGCGCGCCGGCTGGTCCAGATGTATCGCTCCAGGAATGTCCCGGTGAGGTTCAGCCTCGTTCGCGCGCTCAGCCCGTCCACGACGCAACACAGAGCTTCGAGTGAACAGGCGGAGCTACTGATGCGAGACAGTGTGGCCCAGCTAAGGTCGCTGGGAGCAAAGGTGAGCGGTGTCGTCGTCAGCCAGCCACCGGCCGACGCACTAGCGGCTCTGATCACCGCGACGAGGAGCCGGGAGGTTGTCGTCGTTGCCCGGCGCCGTCGTCTGGACATCCTGTTCCGCAGAGATCTTGTGTCGCAAGTCAGGT
This sequence comes from Kribbella sp. NPDC000426, assembly GCF_040300265.1. Taxonomy (NCBI): domain Bacteria; kingdom Bacillati; phylum Actinomycetota; class Actinomycetes; order Propionibacteriales; family Kribbellaceae; genus Kribbella; species Kribbella sp. NPDC000426. The sequence continues at coordinate 130,920 of NZ_JBEPDK010000001.1, forward strand.
CTCGAGTTCGCCTCCCGGTCAGCCATCTCCCGCCGAGCTGACCTTGAGCGCCGAGCGAGCGCCGCCACCGGCCGGCCACCGCGGTTGTTCCCGTCAGCACGGCCAGCAGCACGATCCGGTACCGCGCCGCACACATTCACGCGTGTTTGAGTGGCGCATGCGCGGACATCCGAAGGACATGCCACTCGAGTTGCCGACAGCTTCGCCGCTCGACACCGGGCGCGCCGTGGGTGACATCTTCCTGCCGCTGGTCGCGCGAGGCGCCAGGCTCCGCCGACCCGCGGTCGGTGTGCTCGCGGAGCGGGTTTCGCGCCGACGGCCGCGCGCTGCGTCTGGTGCGCAGGTTCCGCAACAGGTACGGCGATAGTCCTTTGCTGCCCCCGATTCCCCGGCCGGACGATCGGGCTCGTGCTCGCCGCCGACGACGTACGTCGCCTGCTCGCCGAGACACCCGAGCCCTTTGCCGCGGCAACCACCGACAGGGCCGGTGCGCTGCGGCACTTCCAGCCCCACGCGGTGCTCGTGACCGATCCGCCGCTGCGCACCGAGCGGCGCGAGCTCAACGAACACGCTCTCGGCGCCCACGAGCCGGTCCATCGACACGGGCACCAGATGCTCGAGGTCGTTCGCGACGAGCTGGACACCCTGACCGGGACGCTCGGCTGGGAAGAGTTTCGTGCGGTCTGGTCTCGCGTCGTACGGCGTATCGTCCTGGGCGACTCCGCCGGCGACGATACCGATCTGACCGCCGACCTCGACCTGCTCCGCGCAGACGCTAACTGGGCCGAGTTCCACCCGCACCGGGACGGGTCCGCGAACGTTTCCTCGATGTCATCGCCGCGTACGTCGCCAAGGCCGAGTCCGGGTCGCTGGTCAGCGCGCTCGAACACCGCGACGGCCCGCTCGATCCAGCCGGCCAGGTGCGGCATTGGCTGTTCGCCTTCGATGCCGCCGGGATCGCGCTCTGGCGCCTGTTCGCCGTCCTCGCGACCCGTCCGGCAGAGCTCGCGCCGATCGTCATGGAGGCTGGTCATCCGGACGCCTCCGCCCTCCTGGCGCTGCGCCTCTGGCCGACAACCCTCGTCGTACTGCGTGCGTCGCGCACCGCCACCGGCTGGCATGACCGGATCGCCCCGAGGGAACCGAGTTCGCGATCGTCAACTCCGTCTTCCACCGCGATGACGAAGCCCTCGATTTCGCGAACCGCTTGGAGCCAGCCATCTGGCTCGACGGTCGAGCCGACAGGCCCCTGGCCGATCATCCCGTTCCGCGGTCAGCCACGTTGCCGTCCGCTACGCCCTGGACGTCGACCCAGCGACCCGCACGAAAATCGCCGGCCCGATGCCCACGACCTTCAACCACGCCACCATCCGCACGGCCTTCTGGCGGAAGTTCCTGGATCAGGCGACGCGGTAGCCGGCTGCGGCTGCTGGTCGCAAGGTGAGGCCGTTGCCGGGGGCAAGTGATGGGGTGGCGGAGCCGTCCGCGGGAATAGGTAGACCGTCGAACAGCATGGACTCGATGCGGACGTGGTCGTGGAACCACTCGAGGTGGCGGAGGTTCGGGATCGCAGCCAGCGGCGCCAGGTGGAGACCCGGGGCGCAGTGGCCGGACACCTGCAGACCGTGGGCCTCAGCGACCGCGGCGACACGGAGGAGTTCGCTGATGCCTCCGCAGCGGGTCACGTCTACCTGGAGGCAGTCGACCGCGCCGGCGGCGCACATGCGTTCGAAGTACACCAGGTCGTACCCGTACTCGCCTGCCGTCACGTCGATGCTCGTCTGCTCGCGGACAGCGCGTAGCCCGACCAGGTCGTCCGACGACACCGGCTCCTCGAACCAGGTCACGTCGTACCGCGACAGGCAGGACGCGAGCCGCCGCGCTTGGCCGACGCTGTATGCGCCGTTCGCGTCGACGAACAGCTCAGCATCGCCGATCATCTTCCGCGCCTGCGCGACCCGCTGCAGATCCCGGTCCTCGGCCGTGCCGCCGCTCTCGCCGATCTTGATCTTGACCCGCGGGATCCCCTGCCCGACCCATCCGGACAGCTGGTCCGCCAACTGTCGCTCGTCGTACGTCGTGAAACCGCCGCTCCCGTACACCGGTACGCCGTACCGCACCGCTCCCAGCAATCGGTGCAGGGGCATTTCCAGCAGGCGTGCCTTCAGATCCCACAGCGCGCAGTCCACCGCCGACAGGGCCATCCCGGCCACACCGGGGCGCCCGATGTTTCGCAGAGCCTCCCGCATCGCCGTCCAGCAGCCGCCGACGTCCATCGCGTCCCGACCGATCACCTCTTCGGCCAGATCGTTTGTGACGACGGCTGAACAAGCCGGCGAACCGTAGGTCCAGCCCGTCCCCATGCGGCCGTCGGCCGACACCTCGACCAGGACCAGCGTAGTGCTGTCCCAGGCGAACGTCCCGTCGGCCTCCGGCGCATCTATCGGGATCGTGAAGGCAGACGCCTCGACGGCACTGATCGTCATGACTTGCCCGGCAAGAACTCCTGGACCTTGGACTTCACGCCTTCCTTGACCATGCTGACGCGATCACTGTCGCCACGGACGATCGACTCCAGCGCCTTCTCCAGCTGGTCCCAGGTCGCGTGCGGCGGGATCGGCGGTACGGCGGGATCGGTACGGAACTCGACCACACATGGCCGGTCGGCGCGCATTGCCTCGTCCCACGCCGGGGCGACCTCCTCGGGCTTCTCCGCGGTCACACCGTGTAGACCGAGGAGCCGCGCGTACCCGGCGTACGGGAAGTCCGGCAGCTGCTGAGAGGGCAGGAACTGGGGCGAGCCTCCCATCGCCCGCAGCTCCCACGTCACCTGGTTCAGGTCATTGTTGTGCAGAACCGCGACCACCAGCCGCGGATCCGCCCACTCCCGCCAGTACTTCGCGATCGTGATCAGCTCGTTCATTCCGTTCATCTGCATCGCACCGTCGCCCACCAGCGCGTATCCGGGCCGGTCCGGCAACCCGAACTTCGCGCCGATCACGTACGGCACCCCAGGCCCCATCGTCGCCAGCGTGCCCGACAGCGAGCCCCGCATGTCACCCCGGAACCGGATGTGCCGCGCATACCAGTTCGCCGCCGAACCCGAGTCCGCGGCGACGATCGCATCGTCGGGCAGCCGCGGCGACAACTCGTGGAACACCAATTCGGGGTTGATCGGATCCGCCGACGTGTGTGCGCGCCGCTCCATGACCTCCCACCAGCGTCGCACGTTCGCCTCGATGCCTTCCAGCCACGACCGTTCGTTCTTCGGCCGGACCAAAGCCAGTAACTCGTGCAGGGTCCGCGACGCGTCGCCGACCAGGTTCACCTCGAACGGATACCGCATCCCGATCATCGTCGGATCCACGTCGATCTGGATCGCCCGCGCCTGGCCGAAGGCCGGCAGGAACTGCGAGTACGGGAAGTTCGATCCGACCACCAGCAACGTGTCGCAGTCCATCATCATTTCGTACGACGGCCTCGTGCCCAGCAGCCCGATCGACCCGGTGACCCACGGCAGTTCGTCCGGCAGTACGTCCTTGCCCAGCAGAGCTTTCGCCACGCCGGCGCCCGTGAGCTGCGCGAGTTGTGTGACCTCGTCGACCGCGCCGCGTGCACCTTGACCGACGAGGATCGCGACCTTCTCCCCCGCATTCAGGATCTCGGCGGCCCGCTGGATGTCGTCGGCCGCCGGGACCGGCGCGGACCACGTCAGATCCAGGCTTGACGGCACCATCTTGAACGCGTGCGCCGGCTCCGTGTACTCGAGCTCCTGCAGGTCCGACGGGATGATCAGCGCCGTGACAGTACGACGCGACGCCGCGATCCGCATCGCCCGGTCGAGCACATTCGGCAGCTGCTCCGGCACCATTACCGTCTCGCAGTAGTCCGAGGCGACGTCCTTGTACAGAGTGTGCAGGTCGACCTCCTGCTGATAGCTGCCGCCCATCGCGCTCCGCGCCGTCTGCCCGACGATCGCCACGACGGGAACGTGGTCGAGTTTCGCGTCGTACAACCCGTTCAGCAGATGGATCGCACCCGGTCCGCTGGTCGCCGCGCACACCCCGACCCGCCCGGTGAACTTGGCATACCCGACCGCCTCGAACGCTGCCATCTCCTCGTGCCGGGCCTGCACGAACTTCGGCTCGTTGTCCGCCTTCTCCCACGCCGACAACAGTCCGTTGATGCCGTCACCGGCGTACCCGAAGACGTGGTCGACGCCCCACTCGCGGAGTCGCCCGAGTACGTAGTCGCCAACTGTCGTCGTGCTCATATCAATCCTCCTGAAGGCCTGCGGCCAAGAGTTCGGCGAGATGTACGGCTCGCCGGTCGGTGGCTTGCTCGATCTGGGTCCGGCAACTGAACCCGTCGGCAACGATCACGGTGTCCGCGGCGGCGCCGCGCACCTTCGGCAGCAGGACGCGTTCGCCGGCCGCGATCGAGACGTCGTAGTGGGCGCGTTCGAAGCCGAAGTTCCCGGCCAGCCCGCAACAACCGGAATCGAGCTGCTCACGGTCGATTCCGGCGCGCTGCATCAGCTCGGCGTCGGACGTCAGGACCGCGTGCTGATGGCAGTGCGTCTGCACCATCGCATGCACGTCGAGCCGCGGTGGTTGCCAGTCCTCGAGCAACTCCGCGAACGTGACGAACTGCTTCGAGAGTCGCCGCACGTCCTCGTCGTCGTTCAGCAGCTCCGGCGCGTCCGAGCGGAACACTGCGCTGCAGGACGGCTCGAGCCCGACGACCGGCACCCCGGCCCGGATCGAATCCCGCAGTACGTCGACGGTCCGGCGCAGCACCCGCTTCGCCACGCCGAGCTGCCCGGTCGAGATCCAGGTCAGTCCGCAGCACACCGGACGATCCGGAACGGTGACCTCGAAGCCCGCCGCCTCGAGCACCTCGACCGCGGCACGTCCGATCGACGGATGGAAGAAGTTCGTGAAGGTGTCCGGCCACAGCACGACCTGCTTCCCCGGATGTTCCGGCCGCTGTGCGAACCAGTCCGTGAAGGGCTCTTCGGCGAACCGCGGGAGCTCACGCTCGGCCGCGATCCCGCCTGCTCGCTTCAACACTTGCGACAGGACAGGAGTATGGGTCACCGCGTTCACCCCGCGCGGCACCCGCCGTGCCAGCTGCGCCCAGACCGGCAGCCAACCCATCGAGTAGTGCGCCATCGGACGCAGCCGGTGCCGGTAGTGATGCGACAGGAACTCGGCCTTGTACGTGGCGACGTCCACCCCGACCGGGCAGTCCACCTTGCAGCCCTTGCACGCCAGGCACAGATCCAGCGCGTCACGCACCTCGTTCGACCGCCAGCCGTCGGGGATCACTTCGCCCCGCACCATCTCGAACAACAGCCGGGACCGCCCTCGCGGCGAGTGCTCCTCTTCCCGGGTGACCAGGTACGACGGACACATCACCGCGCCGTCGTCCGACGAGGACTGGCGGCACTTGCCGATTCCCACACAGCGCATCGTCGCCTTACTGAACTTGCCGTCGTCGGCGGGATAGCCGAACTCGGTGCGCAGCGGCGGATGGGCGAACCCGGTGCCCAGCCTCAGGTGCGAGTCGAGCGGGTTCGGGTCGACGATCTTGCCCGGATTCATCCGGTTCCCGGGATCGAAGACCGCCTTGAACTCACCGAGCGCGCCGACCAGCTCCGCGCCGAACATCATCGTCAGCAGCTCGCCGCGCGACTGCCCGTCCCCGTGCTCCCCGGACAGCGACCCGCCGTAACTCGTCACCAGCTGGGCGGCGTGCTGCACGAACTCGCGGTAGTGCGCGATCCCGTCCGCCGTGCGCAACTCGAACGGAATCCGGGTGTGCACACAACCCTGGCCGAAATGGCCGTACAGCGACGTCTCGGTCTCGTCATACCCGAACTTGTCCAGGAGCTCGCGTAGATCGTGGAGGTAGTCACCGAGATCATCAGGATGTACTGCGGAGTCTTCCCAACCTTCCCAGTTCTCATGCTTCGCGGCCGGGTGCGCAGTCGCACCCAGACCGGCCTCCCGCAACTCGATCAGCTGCTGTTCGCGGGTCGGATCGTCGAGATATTTGATCTTGACCTCGCTGTCGCGAAGGTCGTCCATCAGTCCACGCGCGGCTCGATCCGCTTCCTCGAACGTGTCGCCGGCGAACTGCACGGTCAGCCAACCTCGTCCCTCCGGCAGCCCCTCGATCGCCGTGTCGACCGTGTGCTGCTCGTGCTCCAGGCTGATCAGCACCTCGTCCAGCCCTTCGAGTTGCCACGGCTGATGCGGCAGGATCCTGGGTACCGCGCGGCCCGCGTCCTCCAGACTGGGGTAACCAAGCACCACCATCGTCTGGTACTTCGGGACCCTGACGAGCTCGAGCTCCGCGTGCAGCACCGTGACCAGCGTGCCCTCGCTGCCGACCAGTGCCTTCGCGACGTCGAAACCGTTCTCCGGCAGCAGCGAGTCAAGGTTGTAGCCGGACACACGGCGCGGGATCTTCGGGTAGCCGGTGCGGATGTCACCCAGGTAGCGATCTCGCAGACCGGCGAGCCCGCGGTAGATCTCCGCCCGCCGGTCATTGCCCGCAGCAATCTGTTCCAGGTCTGCGGCCGACGTTGGCCCGACCCACATCCGGAGCCCGTCGTACGTCAGCACCTCGAGCCGCCGGACATTGTCGACGGTCTTCCCGTACGCCTGTGCGCTGGCACCACACGAGTTGTTCCCGACCATCCCGCCGATCGTGCAGCTCTGATGCGTCGACGGCCTCGGCCCGAACATCAGCCCGTCCGCGGCCAGCGCGCGATTCAGATCGTCCAGCGCCATCCCAGGCTCGACCACGCAGGTCCTGGCCGCTGCGTCGACCGCTATCAGGCCATTGCAGTACTTCGTCCAGTCGATGACGACCGCCGCGTTGGTGGTCTGCCCGGCCAGGCTCGTCCCACCGCCACGCGACAGCACCGGTAGGTCGGCCCGCCGGCACACTTCCACCGCGGCTACGGCCGCTTCGACGGTCCGCGGAACCACGACCCCGAGCGGGATCTGGCGGTAGTTCGAGGAATCACACGAGTACGCGGCCAACGAACCTGCGTCGAACCGCACCTCTCCGTCGACGGCCGACTCGAGCATGCCCGGAAACCATCCAGGCGTGCGAGGGCCATCCGTCTCCACCTGCACAGCCACCTGTCACCTCCCCAGCGCGACGGCCCGGCCGGTACCCCGCACAGATCGGAGCAAAACGGGTTTCGGGCCGGCCGCAGTGGTCACCTGAAAGGCGAAACCGGTTCGTCCGAAGGAGGCGCTTCCTCATGGCGTCGCAGCAGTCGGCCACTGATGTGCTGAGTCATCTCGACACTCGTGTACCGACGTCGTTCTACTGGTCGCTGACACTGCTCGCGACCGTCGGCGGGTTCCTGTTCGGGTACGACACTGCCAATATCGGCTCAGTCGTGAACTTCCTGCCCTGGGATCTCGGCTCCCTCGCGCTCGGCTATCTGGTCGCCGGCGCATCGATCGGCGCCGCGGTCGGGGCGCTGGCCGCCGGCCCGACGTCCGACCGGCTCGGACGCAAGTCACTGCTGATCGTCGACGCCGCCATCTACGCGCTCGGCGCACTGCTGTCGGCGTTCGCCTGGGACGCGTGGGTCCTGCTGTTCGCCCGGACGCTGATCGGGCTCGCGATCGGGGCCGATTCGGCGATCGCGACGGCGTACATCGCCGAGTACGCGCCGAAGGCACGTCGCGGAGCGCTCGGCATCCTGCAGCAATGGATGATCACGGTCGGCATCCTGGTCTCCTACCTGATCGCCCTCGCGGTCCTGATCCCGCTCCCCCAGCACGCCCAGAGTTTCGACTGGCGCCTGCTACTGGGGCTGGGCGCGGTACCCGCCGTCTTCGCACTGGTACTGCGGACCCGGATGCCCGAGTCGCCTCGCTGGTTGATGCGGCAAGGACGGTACGACGACACCCGCGCGGCGCTCGGCAAGCTGGGCGTCGACGTGAGCGCCGAGCAGATCGAGCGCAGCGCACAAGTTGTCGACGAGCAGGAACGCACGGCAGGCAAGGGCAGACAACTGTGGTCTCGTGGAGTGAAACGCGCGCTGGTCGTCGTCTCGGTGTTCTTCGTCTTCCAGCAGATCACCGGTATCAACCTCACCTTCTACTACGGTCCGAAGCTGATGGCGCCGTACCTGAAGACCGGTGACGACGAGGTCAAGGCCGCCATCGCCGCGGTCGCCGTCACAGCCGTGATGAGCGCGGTGAATGTGATCGCGACGTACTTCGCCTTCAAATTCGTCGACAAGATCGGCCGCCGCAAACTGGCCATCAGCGGGTACGCCGTGATGGCCGCCGCGATGCTGCTCGGCGGGATCGGCGTCGCCCTGACCGACGGCATCACCCGGGTCGTACTGATCCTCGTTGCCCTCGACATCTTCATCGCGGCGTTCGCGATCGGGGTCGGTGGCACCGGCTGGCTGATCCAGGGCGAGTACTTCCCGACCGCCGTCCGCGGCCGAGCGGCAGCCATCGCCGCCTCGGCCGACTGGATCGCGAACTTCGCGCTGATCCTGCTGGTGCCGACGTTGCTGAACGGCTTCGGGCTGGCCTGGCTGATGGTCCTGTTCGCCGTGCTGTCCGCGATCGCGGTGGCGTTCGTGGTCGCGTACCTGCCCGAGACGAAGGAACTGTCGGTCGAGGAGATCACCGACATCTTCGAGAAACAGGCTGCCAAGTAGAAGGAGATTCACGTGGAACAGGTCGTCGTGGTGACCGGGGCGAGCGGCGGGATCGGACGGGCGAGCGCGGTCGCGTTCGCCCGCCGCAGGGCGAAGATCGCGCTACTGGCGCGCGGCGGGACCGGGCTCGCGGCAGCAGTCCAGGACGTCGAGAAAGCCGGCGGTACGGCGCTGCCGATCGAGGTCGATGTCGCCGACCACGAGGAGGTGGAGCTCGCGGCCGGCCGGGTCGAGAAGCAGCTCGGGCCGATCGACGTCTGGGTGAACGTCGCCTTCAGTTCGGTCTTCGCGCCGTTCCTCGAGATCGAGCCGGCGGAGTTCCAGCGGACCACGGACGTGACCTATCTCGGCTACGTGTACGGCACCCGCGCCGCGCTACGCAGGATGAAGCCGCGCGACCACGGCACGATCGTCCAGGTCGGATCGGCGCTCGCCTACCGCGGGATCCCGCTGCAATCGGCCTACTGCGGCGCGAAGCACGCGATCCAAGGCTTCCACGACTCGCTGCGATGCGAACTCATGCACGACAAGTCGAGCGTGCGGGTGACGATGGTGCAGATGCCGGCCGTGAACACGCCGCAGTTCTCGTGGGTGCTCTCGCGCCTGCCCAAACATCCGCAACCGGTGCCGCCGATCTACCAGCCCGAGGTCGCCGCGGACGCCGTCGTGTACGCCGCGGACCATCCAGGGCGGCGCGAGTACTGGGTCGGAGCCCCGACCGCAGCCACCATCGTCACGAACAAGTTCGCTGCCGGGCTCCTCGACCGCTACCTGGCCCGGACCGGGTACAAGTCCCAGCAAGCCGACGCGCCCGCCGAGAAGGCCGCCAACCTCTGGCAGCCCGCCGACGACGACCGCGACTACGGAGCCCACGGAGCCTTCGACGACCGCTCCACCGGCCGGAGCTACCAGGTCTGGGCCTCGCGGCACCGAGGCATGATCGGAGCGCTCGCCGCCGGCGCAGCCGCCGCGAGCGTCTACCTCACCCGCAACCAGCGATAACCGTAACCACCGAGCACCACACCGGAGCCGGCCGGCTCGTACTCGCGATCCGCGAGCAGGTCGGCGCGAACGTCGTACTCGAGTTCCAGACACACCTGGTCGTCGGACAGGTTGATCATCATCAGTACAGGGCCGTCCGCGCGGTGGTGGAGCAAACCCAGGACCGCATCGGCGCCGAAGGAGAGCGCGTCGCAGTGCCCCGGTCGCAGTGGCCCCAGCCCGCGGCGGCGATGGACGAGTTGGGACACCCGGCTGAGCAGCGAGCCCGGCCGGAGGTCCTGCTCCTCGACCTTCGACCACTCCATCGGCGTACGGACCGCTTCCCGCCCGGGCAGGGAGAGGTCATCGCCCATGCCTATCTCCTCGCCGTACCGCACGATCGGCACACCGGGCAGCGACTGCACGATCGCATGTGCCATCGCGACCCGGCGTACGTCGTCGCCGAGCATCGGCGCGAGCCGGCGGCGGATGCCTCGGCCGAAGGCGCGCATGGTCTCGTCCGGCGCGAACGCCGCCATCACCTCGTCGCGCTCGGAGTCCGACAGCAGCGACAGGTTGAGCTCGTCGTGGTTCCGTAGCCAGTTCAGGTACGTGCAGCCCTCCGGTGAGGTCGGCTGGGCGCGGAGAGCCCGCACCAGCGGTTCCGCGGAGCTGCGGGCGAGCGCGAGGAAGAGCAGGTTGTTGGTCCAGAAGTCCAGGATCCCGGTCAAGCGGTCTCCGTTCCCGAAGTACTCCGGGTACGTCGACGGGCCTTCGTCGACCTCGCCCAGCAGCGGCGCGCCGTCGGCCGCATCCGCGAGCTCGGACAGGAACCAGAAGCCGTCGTCACGGCTGTCCGTGACCGCGGCCTGCCGGACCATGTGCGGCACGGCGTCCACCCGGAACCCGTCGACGCCGTGGTCCAGCCAGTGCCGGACGATGCCCGCGATCGCCTCGCGGATCCGCGGATGGCCCACGTCGAGGTCCGGCTGGTGCCGGTAGAACGCGTGCCGGTAGTACCTTCCGGCGTGGTCGTCGTACGCCCAGATCGAGTCCTCGACACCTTGGAACACCGGCTTCTTCACGACTTCGTCGTCGTGCGGCTCGGCGGCCCAGACGTAGAAGTCGCGGTACGGCGACGCCGGGTCGTCCCGCGCGGACCGGAACCAGGGGTGGTCGGTCGAGGTGTGCTGGACGACGAGTCCGACCACGACCCGCAGGTCCAGCTGATGACACCGCTCGACCAGGTCGTCGAAGTCCGCCATCGTCCCGAACCGCTGCGACACGCCGTGGTGATCGACGATGTCGTACCCGGCGTCGCGGTACGGCGAGACGTAGAACGGCTGCAGCCACAGCGTGTCCGCCCCGACCGCGCGGACGTGCTCCAGACGCCGCCGTACGCCGTCCAGGCCGGCATCAGCTCCGGGGCCGGAGAACGTTGCCGGATCGACCTGGTAGATCACGCGCCCGTCCAGTGTCATCACGCCCGCCGGGTACCCGCCACCGCCCGTCACAAATCCGGGGCGATTGGAGAACGTGGCATCGGGAACCCGATGGGTAGCGATTCATCGGGAGGTGCGCGTGAAGATCGGATACTTCCTGTCCAGCGAGGAGTACACACCCGCCGAGCTGATCGAGCAGGCTCGGATGGCCGAGGAGGCCGGGTTCGACGGGTTGTGGATCAGTGACCACTTCCACCCGTGGAACGACGAGCAGGGGCAGAGCGCGTTCGTCTGGTCGACCATCGGGGCGATCTCGCAGGTGTCCGAGTTGCCGGTGACGACGGCGGTGACGTGTCCGACGGTGCGGATCCACCCGGCCGTGATCGCGCAGGCGGCCGCGACCAGCGCCGTACTGCTGAACGGGCGGTTCACGCTCGGGATCGGGACCGGTGAGGCGCTGAACGAGCACGTGCTCGGGTCGGTCTGGCCGACCGTCGACGTACGGCTGGAGATGCTCGAGGAAGCCGTCGAGATCATGCGCCGACTGTGGACCGAGGACGGGTTCGTCACCCATCACGGCAAGCACTACACCGTCGACACCGCCCGGATCTACACCCGGCCCCAACAGCCGCTGCCGATCTACATGTCCGGCTTCGGGCCGGAGGCAACCGATGTCGCGGCACGGATCGCGGACGGCTACATCACCACGACTCCGGACCGGGAGCTGCTGCAGCGGTTCCGCGACAACGGCGGCGGGAGCAAGCCGACCCAGGCCGGGTTCAAGGTCAGCTACGCACCGACCGAGGCAGAAGGCATCGACCAGGCCCACCGGATCTGGGGCAACTCCGGACTCCCCGGCGAGCTCGCCCAGGTGCTGCCTTCACCCCGCCACTTCGAGCAGGCCAGCCGACTCGTCACCAAGGAGTCAACCGCGGAATCCGTTGCCTGCGGCCCCAAAGCGGACGTCCACGTGGACGCGTTCACGCCGTACGCCGAGGCCGGCTTCGACGAGGTGTACGTCGCCAACAGCGGCCCGCACACCGTCGACATGATGAACCTCTACCGCACCGAGATCCTCCCCGAACTCCGCCTCCGCAAGAAGCACTCCCATGACTGAGCCCGTGAGCTGCGCTGGGGCACAGTCGGCCCGAACGACTACGGTGGCGAACTGGCGGTCGCCTTCGTCGCAGACGGAACGTCCAAACTCACCGTCCGCGTCCACACCAGCCAGGACGTCGACGGCGAACTCCGGCAGACCCTGGCCAACCTCAAGGCCACCCTGGAACAGGAGACTGTGACATCACCGCGCGAGCCGGAGGCCTGACCCACCTGAGGTCTCCCCCGCGCAACTCACCGAGGCGAAGATCAGCCACAAAGAGCAGAGCCCGGACGGACAGCGAACGCGGCTCTGCACTGTCGATCTGCAGGAACACGCGCCAGACTCGTTTCAGGGTGACCAGCCGTTCTGCAGCCCGGACCGCCACATCGCTGAGCCGCACTCCCTCCAGCGGCTGGCCACTCTCATGCCACCTCAACCAGCTGGTCAAGCGGGCGGTTCGTCATACTGATCGAGCTTGCGCCCGGCCCGACACGACCGAACGATGCGATCACGGGCTAACCACTCCGTGGCCCCCGACGTGCAGATTGCTCGACCGCCTCAGCTCGAATTGGAGTGCCGGTCAGGCGGCGACCGGTGCTCGACCTCACTCGTCTGAGACAGATCAATGCGGCGAGTGCGCTGCAGGTAGTACGTCCCGGCGCCGACGATCACGACGACGACACCCACCGCGATCACCACCAGCCAGGCACCTTGATAGTCGCGCGGACTGGCATCTCCCGCACCCGAGGGATCCGGAGACGGGGACGCGGCCAAGCCGAGCGTCACCATCGCCGCCGTCAGCAGGCGAATTGCCGAGCTCATCACTTCAGGTTCCCGAGCCGACCGTCGGCAAACGGGCCTGCCAGCGCTCAGCGACCAGCGCCGCACGCGATTCTCCCGCCGCACACGTTCTCGGGCCTTGGCAGCTGCTCGTCCGGGTCCTCGTCCGGCTGTGGCTCAGGATCCGGGTACGGCGTCGTGTCCGGATCGTCGCGCCCCGAGCGATCGAGCTCAGCGGCTGTCGCGGTCCAGGAGACGGTTGACCGAGCGTTCGAGGGCACCGCGGGCCTGCACGTCGTCGAGATCGTCGCCGACGCGGTCGACGGTCTCGGCGATGCTGTGCCCGTGTTCGTACTGCGTGATCACGCGAGGGTCGACGTACGACGCTCTCGCCACCGCCGGGGTGTTGCCGAGATGACTGGAGACCTCCGCCAGCATGTCCTTGACGGCAGCATCGAGCGCCTTCTTCGTGCGCGGCGGTTCCTGTTCGGCCAGGTCGACGGCCGCGTGCACGGTGGCGGTCCAGGTCCGGAGATCTTTGACCGTGTAATGCTCGCCGACCAGTTCTTGAAAGCGCTCGTTGATCATGCCCGCGTCGATCTCGAGGTAGCCGGAGGCGTCGCGATAGACCAGCAGCCGCGGATTCTTGTGCCGGCCACGTTTCAGGGATCCCACTGCGGCCGCGAGGCGGTCGTCGTCGAGCTCGAGCGTGCGCTGCTGGCCGCCCTTGGCGACGAAGTCGAAGACCACCTTGCCGTCACTGACTCGGACGTCGTCACGGAGCAGGGTCGCCGCACCTCGGCTGCCGTACTCCTCGGCGTATTCCGTGTTGCCTGTCCGGAAGACGCCGTAGTCGAGCATCCGCAACGCCACAGCCAGGACCCGGCGTTGATCGAGTCCGGGGGTACCCAGATCCGTGTCGACCGCCTCCCGGAACGCCGGGAGTTTGCGGGCCAGCTGACGGACCCGATCGTGCTTGTCGTCGTCCTGGGCCGAACGCCAGTCGTCGTGATAGAGGTACTGCTTCCGGCCTGCCTGGTCGGTGCCGATCGCCTGGATGTGCCCATTGGGATGTGGACAGATCCAGACCTCGTCCCAGGCGGGCGGGATGGCCAGCGTCCGGATCCGCTCGATGACGTCGGCGTCCTTGATCGTCTTCCCGTCCTCGTCCAGGTAGCTGAACCCGCTCCCCCGACGCCGCCGGGAGTACCCGGGCCGATCAGGATGACTCCGGCGCAGTCGCATACCACCCCGGTACCCGGCCCGATGCGACCGCCGAACGCCGTGGGGCTGACGGCAGGGCGGAAGGCGATCCCAGCACACATCAGGCGTCGCCATCGCGACCCTGATTCACCTCACGGGCGGGCGGGCACCGGAGCGATATGACTGTGAAGCTGAACGAGAAGGCGTTCGAGCACGCGAAGCACCTGGTCCGGCAGGGGCAGACGACGAAGGACGAGCGGGACGACTGGAGCGAGCACGCCCCGACCGCGGACGAGCAGAATGCGTACCTGGACAAGCACGGCTGGGACGAATACAGCCTGTGGTTCCTCGGCGTCGACAGCGACATGGACGACGAGACCAAGGGACACTACGAGTTCCCGTACGGCGACTTCCGCCGCGTCCACCGCTGCGGCGTGATCAGCGCCGAGTCCCGCGCTGCGCAGTACAACCACTCCGCTATCCAGAAGGCTCTCGAAGAGATCCACGAACTCCTCGATGGCGAACACGCCTGAGAGTCCAGCCGGGTCAGGTGTGCTCGGGTAGCCGGCGCGTATCTATCAGCTGCTGCGCCACGTCGCGCAGCTTGGTGTTGGTATCTTGCGAGTAGCGTCGCAAGACGTCGAACGCGCGGTCGCCATCGATGCCATAGCGCTCCATCAGGATGCCCATCGCCTGGCCGACCAGCTTGCGCGCATCCACTGCCTGCGCAAGGTTCGCCTCCTTGCGAGCAGTCGCCACAGCGACCGACGCATGCCTGGCCAGAATGTGCGCGACCGCCTCGTCGTCGGCACCGAACGCGTCCGGTGACTCGCTGTACAGCCCGAGTACGCCGACCGTCCCGGCCGCCGTCGTCAACGGAACGTCCAACACGCTCCGAACACCCAGCGACATCACCTTCGCGGACCAGTCCGGCCACCGCTCGTCTGCCGCCGTGTCCCGGATCAGGATCGTGCTGTGCTCACGCATCGACTCCACCAGCGGACCATGGCCACCCGCCATCTGCCACTGGTAGATCTCTCCGACCACCGCATCGGTCACCGCCGGCACCTCCGGACGGCCCCGCGTGGCCAGCGCGACACCGGCGTACGAGCAGTTCAACGCCTGCAACGCGAACTCCACGACGGCCTGCACCGTCTCCTCGACCCCCGCAGACCCATGCAGCTCCTGCGCCAGCCGAGCGAAGGTATCCGCTACGACCCTGCTCTCCGAGGACGCGATCGCACCATCGGGCCGTCCAGCAATATCGCCGGCGCCCATCCGTTCATCAAGCCCCATAAGTCATATGATGCTCATCCGCGCCGCGGAGTCCAGAGAACTACCCCAGGCGCGCCGCACCGGCTTCCGCCTCGCCGTCCGAACCTTCCTGACTGCTTGCCCAGGCTCAGTGGCCGAGGAGGCTGATGGCGAAGGAGACGACGAGGATCGACGTCATCAGGGCGGAGACCGATTCGATCGCCATCAGGAGCTTGGCGCGGACCGACAGCGGCATGGTGTCGGTGGGACTGAAAGCCGAGGAGTTCGTGACGGACACGTACAGATAGTCGATGAAGCCCGGCGCCCAGCCGGATCTGCTGGACGACCGCCTCGCCACCTCGCTGATCGCGTCGTGGTCCTCGTCCTGTGGGAAGCGAAAATCGGCATCGGGCAGTGCGGGCCGGTCGACACGGAAGCGGGTGACCGGTCCGCCTCGATCGAGTTCCCAATAGGCGAGTGCGAAGACGAGGACGTTCGTGAGCCACACCTGGCCCGCTGCTGCCAGCAACTGGGCGCCCGCGGTCGCCTGTCCCGTCAACAACGAGCGGATCAGCAGCACGAGGGCTGTGGTGTTGGACAACGCGATCAGCAGCACGAGCGCGATCGACAGCCGCCGGAGCAGCCGGTTCTCCTTGCTCATCCGGCGCGGGTTGGCCAGCACCAACGGGATGAACAACAGCAACTCCAGCCCCGGGATCACGAACCGCGGCCCGATCTGCAGAGCGCTGGGCAGCAGGGCGTACAGCCCGATCGCGACCACGACACCGACAGCAGCGGGCAACCTCGGCTCACCCGGATAGGCTTGCTTGGCTTCGTCAGGCACGCGAGCCACCCTGCCACACCGATCCGGACTCAGATGAGATATCGGTCGTGCGGGCCGACGATGCGTAGCCAACGGGCGCCGGGAGGCTCGAGCAGCAGGGACAGCGTGCCGTCCTCGGCCACTTCGGTCGTATCGTCACGCAGCAGATCGACCGCGTGGAGGCCGACTCCCGAGCTCGCGACCGCGAGCGTCACCTGAGTCGGCTCGGCACTGAAATTGTGGGCGGCGACGATCACACCACCCTCGTACTTCGATCGGTGCGCGAATACAGCTGGGATGTCGTGCTCGAGGATCGTGCACTCGCCCCACGATCGGCGTGGGCACGCAACCAGCAGACCCAAATTGCAGCCGCCCGGTCCGCGCCGCGACGTACCCGAGTGTCGTGTACCCCTCCAGTATGGGCTCGTCGGCAGTGCCGCGGTGCTCCATCTGAGTAGTGATCCGTCCCGCCCCGAGCGTAGTCGGCCAAACACCTCGCCGAAGGACCTGCCGCGGACCCAGAGCACAGCGATCACCGGTGTTTGCGCGGCGCGGCGCCTGGCAGGACCCGCGTGCCCTCGACCTGAACGGCTCGCAGCTTGTTGGGGTCGAGCCCGAGGAGAGCGAGAATTGTCGGCGCGACCTGGGTGGTCTCGACAGGGGCGCGCACGACCTGGGGGCGGATGCCAGCACCGTAGACGATCAGCAGGACGTGGCTGTCCCCGGTGTTCATGCCGCCGTGCTCGGCGAGCTTGGACGGCTTTGCGTATACGATGCCCTCCTGGACCTTGCCGAAGACGTCTGGGTAGTGGCCGTTGTTGACCGGTACGCCGAAGAAGTGCGCGGCCTGGGCGCCGGCCCAGATGTGCGTCAGACCCGAGTGCTGAACGGTGACCGGCTTCTTGTTGACGTCGAGTCCCTGGGCGGTGTGGTTCCACAGGTAGCTCTTGACGAAGTTGTCCGCGGCCTGCGAGTTGTCCGACAGGTACGACTGCCACAGATCGTCGTTCGTGCCCGCGACGATCAGCGTCTTGCCCGGGTGCGTCTTGGCCCACTCTGCGTTGATCGCGTCGACGATCGGACCGTCCTGCACAGTGACGAGCTTGCTGGGATCCTGCGGCGACTGCCCATGCTTGGCCGTGACGATGATCGTCGTCGAGTCTGACAGGTGCTTCTTCGCTAGCTCGGCGACCATGCGGCCGAGCTCGGCGTTGACGGAGTCCAAGGCGCTCGAGAGCACCGGGCCGGGAACCAGTTGGCTGTTGAGCCGCTGGTAGCCACCAGGCTGCGGTGCACTGGTGGTGTACCCACCATGGCCGTCCGAGATGAGGTCAGCAGACGTCGATGGGATCTTCTGTGCGACCGAGACGGTCTGGAAGTTCATGCCGAAGATCGCCGGGGTGCCGACGTGGTCCTTGCCCGAGTGGTCGAGACCGTCGATCTCGTTCAGCATCGCCTGGACCTTGTAGCCGTCGTACTGCTTGGTGGCGGCAGCGATGTGCGCCCAGTCGTCATCCTGCGGGTAGGGCTTGCCGTTCGGCATCACCGCCTGCGAGTCGATCTCGGGGCCGAAGTAGTCGTCGATGCTCTTGCCCTGCGAGCCTGGACCGTTGAACGACATGTAGACGGCGTGCTTGTCCGACCACGAAGTACGCAGGCCGGCGGCGTGGATCACCTGGAAGATCGAGTTATCACCTAGGTAGTCCCACGGCATGATGTTCTTGCAGGTCGCCGGGTCGATCGGGAACGTCGTCCTGTTGAACGACGACGCGTCGTTCTTCAGGTTCATGATCAGCGCCGGGTTGCGATCAGCACCGTCAGGCCCGTAGATCGACCCGTTCTCGTCGAATGACGGGAAGGCGTGAGCTGCACCTGTGCTCAGGTCCGGGACGCCCGGGAGCGCGTCGTCGGGCGAGTCGTAGACGACGTTGCCGCCAGTGGCCGCGTGCCCCGGCGTGCAGGACGCGCCCGGCTCGTCGACCTTGTGGCTGTACTCAACGTCGTAGTACACGCCGGTCGACTTCGGATTGCCGCCGGTCATCAGCGCGGTGCCGCCCGGGTCGGAGTCCGACGGGTTCGACGTCGACGCCTCGGTGTATTCGAGTCCGCTACGCGTCAGCTCGGCGAGCGCAGACTTGGGATGGGTCGCGACGTACCAGTCAAGGTCGCTCTGATGCATTCCGTCGATCGAGATCAGCAGCACATGCTTGCTGTCGGACGCGCTCGTCGCCTGAGCGGCCTGGCGCTCGTGCCGATCAGTGAAAGCGTACACAGCGCGGCGATTGACGCCGCCGAGAGTCCGACCGCAACCGGCCGGGTGTACTTCGACATGGGCTCTCCAGGAATCGAAACGTCGGACATACCTGCGCGCAACCCATACCTATGCGCCAGCTACAGCGACTACGTGAAGCCCAGGTGTCCAGCAGCCTGCGGTTCGGCAACCACAACATGGGGAAACTGAGAACCCACTCAGCTTCAACCAGAGCCCACATCGTTTCGCAAGGACAGGCGCCGGCCCCTCACAGACTCGCTTGCCCGGCTCCCGCAACTCGTGTTGCGCCGGTCAACCGCAAGCGCCACCATTTGGCGGGCACCCACGGCGAAGCGGCAAGAAAGACGGACTGACGCAGGGTGCTGGAGACGGCCGTCGCGCGGCTGAACGCGCAAGGACGCAAGCCGTCAAGAGGCGGAGCGGCACGAAGCTGCCAACAAGTCGCAGCGCGAGGCCTCCCCGGCATCACGCCTCGACAAAGCTGCCCGGATGACAGGTCGACCAACCGGCCACGCACCTCTTTACGCACCTCAATCAGCGCGAGAGGATGGTTGCCGATGAGAACTTATGCGCAACAAGCAGTCGCGGAATCCGTTACCTGTAAGGGAATCCGAGCATCATTGAGAAACGATGATCATCCTCAGGTGGAATTCAGCGGGTTCGGGGTTCGAGTCCCTGGCGGCGCACAACAGCCCAGGTCACCACGGTGCCCTGGGCTTCTTCGTGTCTGGTGCGCACTCTTTACGCACTCATTTGCTTCGCAAGCCGATTCGGCGTCCGGTCGCCCTGATCCTGAACTACTTCACCTGATCGTGACTGTGCGTCACATCACATCGCTTCGCATCGTTCTCCAGATCGCGAATCATCCATCACGCTCGCCGCTGAGCCGCCAACCACCACACCGGTTGGAGGCATGACATGGCGAGACCACTACTGCAGCTCGGATCGTGGGGAAAGATCTCCACCTGGGTCGCCGAAACCGACTCCAACGGCAAACCCCTCAAGCACAAGTCGCAGGCCAAGTTCCGCGACCACGACGGCCACGTCCGGCCGGTCTCCGCCTACGGCAAGACCAAGACTGCCGCCGAGCGCGCCCTCCTGCAGAAGCTCCAGAGTCGCGCCAGCACTAACCGGTCCGGCGAGCTCACTCGATGCACAAGATCAACCACCTCCTCGATCTCTGGGAGAAGAGATTCGAGGGCCTGATCGCCGACGGCAAGCGGTCCCCAACCTCCCTCGACACCTACCGCCGCAACCTCAAGAACCACGTCCGCCCCGCCATCGGCGAACTCCGCATCGGCGAAGCCACCACCCCACGCCTCGACACCGTCCTCACCAAGATCAAAACCACCGCCGGTGCCCCGACCGCCAAGACCTGCCGCGCGATCATCTCCGGCGCCATGAAACTCGCCGTCCGCTACGGCGCGCTGACCGTCAACCCGGTTCGCGAGGTCGACGCCATCGAAGCCCCCACCAAGAACCCGCTCCGCGCCCTCACCCGCGAGGAGGTCACCCTCCTCCGCAAAAGCCTCGTCGGCGACCAACGAGCCGTCGAAGCCGACATCCCCGACCTCACCACCTTCATGCTCGGCACCGGCGTCCGCATCGGCGAATCCCTCGCCGTCCTCTGGCACCAAATCGACCTCGAAGCCGGCACCGTCGAAATCACCCACACCATCGCCCGCCTCACCGGCCAAGGCCTCTCGATATTTCCTTCGCCCGAAACTGCCGACGCGCGCGAACTCCAATTGCACCGCGGGGGTCTCGACACCATCTGGCCACTGCTCGAGCCGGACCGGCCGGACGAGCTGCTCGAGCAGTGGCGTTGCGAACGCTGCCAACCCGCCAAAGCCCACTGGAGTAGTTGCCGGCTGGGTCGTAGGTGTAGGTCGCGGTCACCGTGTCGGCGGAACCGACCAAGCTGATGGGCGAGCCTTGGTTGTCGAGGGTGTAGTAGTCGGCGCCGGTGCCGTGGTGAGTGCGATCGGACCGAACCGCGGAGAACATCACCCCAGCCAGCAGCCGCATGTCCTCGAACATCTACAAGCCGCCGACGGGACAGAGTGGCCACGTCGGCCGCCAGTAGAGCAGTCGAATTGCCGTGCCGCGACGGCCGCAGCAGCTACCCGAACGGCGATCCACCGATCTCTGCGGCTTGGCGGGCGAGTTCTACAAGAACCGCATCGACTCGCTCCAGGATGACACGCTCCTGCTGGTCCGATGGAAGGTCGACGTAGCGGCTCCATGGCAGCACTGTCTCGACATAGGGTCGGCCGGCGTCTGTCCGATTTGGATTTCTGATCAGCCGGTCGCGCGTTTTGTGAAGTACCAAGATTATCCACAGGTCTCGATCGGCTGAGACTGAGTGCCAGTGGGTTGCTGATGCGAGTTGCTGGGCTTGCGGAACCAGATCTTCCGCAAGCTTCGTCACGCGTTCCTCTTCTCTGAGGCTGAAGTAGCGCCGCCAGCGCGCGTCGTACTCGCTACCGGCATCCAGCTTCAGCCACTCCTGATCAGCAGTCATCTGCAACTGGTGTATTGTCCCGGAGGGCAGTGGCCACAGCGGCGATAGTACGCCTTGTTCTCCTGATACTCCCAGGTGCGCGCACGCCAACGGTTACTGAACTCACGAATGCTCCCCACCGTGCAGCTCGAGCCCATCATTCGTCTGTAGCCATCGACCTGTCCCCATGCCCGGGATGGTCCGACCGACGAGATTCCGTACTTCCAGATTCGCCACTTCCCACGGCCACCCTTGTAGTACATCGTGTAGCCGATTGTCGGCCCTTTATACCGATTGTCGTTCTTGTGATAGCGATGCCGTTGTTTGTGCTGCGGTTTCTTCGTCGGCTTGCCAGCCGGCCACCCATCCATTTGTTGCTCGAAGCAACTCTCTGCGGTAGAACCGAGCCGCCGCAGCACTTGCTCCCAACATCCGCTGCCGTTCCTCCGCCGTACTCGCAACCCCAAGATCGTTCACCAAGACCTCCAACAAAGCCGAACAGTTCCAGCCACGAAGATCCCGTCACAACGCAGACAACCGAGCCCGGATCACGACTTCCAGGAGTCAGACGCCAAGCCCTGGAGCGGGCGGATCCGGATCGGCACCAAGCGACGCGACGAACCCGCGTCCAGTCGCCCGATAGGTCATCAGTGGACGCGAATGCGCCAGCACCTCATTCAGCCGCTCAGCGCCGTACGGCCCGCGCGCCATCCCCGCCAACGTCTGTCCAGACGGCAACGCAACCGTGTGCACTCGATTGAAGAAGAAGGCAAGATCCAACAAATAGCCCGCGGATGCGGCGCGGCTCGACACCGTAATCACCGCTTGTGAGTAGCCGGAGATCGTCGGCGCCACCGACATTGACACCTGCAGGCTTCTTCGACGGCTCCAGCATGCAGCTGCCGAGTCAGGACGCAGCTGGTGCTGCCGCGCCTGGTGCAGCCGTCGTACTGCCTCGGAGCGTGAGTGAGGTGGCGAGCTCGACGTGACGTGAAGCCGGCGGCGTGCCCGAAGACATCGCGATGACCGTATGGACCGCCATCCGGCCCATACCATCGAGGTGCTGGTGAACGGTGGTCAGCGGTGGTGTCGTCCAGGCTGCCTGCGGCGTGTCGTCGAACCCTGTGACGCTGAGGTCCTCCGGCACTCGGATCCCCAGATCGTGCGCTGTCGCGAGTACGCCGACGGCGAGCTCGTCGTCGGCCGCCAGGATGGCTGTCGGCGGGTTGGGCGCCGACAGAATCTCGCGTGCGAGCCGTGCGCCGGCGGCAACGTCGAACCGTTCTGCCCGGACAAGCGCAGGGTCGAGCGTCAGCCCAGCGGCGTCCAGGGCCGCACTGAAGCCGTAGAACCGGTCGCGTGCTGCATGCGAGACCTCCGGGCCGCCGATCCAGCCGATGCGCCGATGGCCAAGTGCAATGAGGTGGTCCGCGGCGGCACGGGCACCCGCCCAGTTGGATGAGCCGACGCTGACCATGCGCTGGTGGTTGGTGTCGACGGGGTCAACCATGACGAACGCAAGACCTGCGTCAGCGGCGGCATCGATGAGCGCGTCGGGTTCGGACAAAGTCAGCCCGACGATGCCCACGGCGCCACAGGCGCGCTGCTCGGCGATCCACTCGCGAGCGACCGTCCGCTGCGTGCGAACCTCGAGATCCGGCGCGAGCCGGGTGAGCAGGTCCAGCCGCCCGTCCGTCGCCGTGGCCAGCACGCCCTGCAGCACGTTGAGGATGTACGGAGAGGCGGGGATATCGAACACGACCGCCAGCGCGCGTCGTTCCGTCGTGGGATCGGGCGCCGTTGTCGGCCTGTAGTTCAGGGCCGTGACCGCCGCGAGCACGCGCTCACGAGTCTCGGCCGCGACGTCACTGCGACCGTTGAGCGCCTTGGAAACCGTCGCCTTCGACACCCCCGCGGCGGCGCCGACATCCGTCAGAGTCGCCCGCCGAACGCTTGCCTGAGCAGCCACTTGCCTCCCCATCTCGAAACTATTTCGAGGCTATCATTCAGGGCGTGCCACTCGCAAAGGCTCGGATCGAGCACACGATTGGTTCATTTCACTTCTTGCCTTCCACTGGCACAGCTCCTAACCTAAATCTGCCTTTGAGAGTTGCGAAACAGTTTCGACGGCAGCTGTTTCGCAACCATCAGCCAGACCGAAGGAGTTCCTATGCGCGACGACGCGGCGACGTCGGCCCTGGTGATCGATGGGCAGGCGCCGGTCGATGCCGCCCTACGACACGTCTGGAACGAGTGCGTCGGTGCCGGTCGCGCGAACGAGGCCCTGCGGGCCGACTGGCAGGCGCACTTCCGTGAGGCAGTCGACGTGCTGGGCGTGCGTCACGTCCGCTTCCACGGGCTGTTCCACGACGACATGTTCGTGTACCGGACGGACAACGGCGGCGGCTTCGGGCTGCCGGAGCAGCTGTCCGAGCCGGTCTACACCTACGCGTACGTCGACAAGGTGTTCGACGCGATCCTCGACGCGGGTGCTCGTCCGTTCGTCGAGCTCGGGTTCATGCCCCGTCAGCTCGCGACCCAGACCGAGACCCTGTTCTGGTGGAAGGCGCACTGCAGCCCGCCCAAGGACATGGGTGCCTGGGTCGAGCTCGTCACCACGACCGTCAAGCACTGGATCGACCGGTACGGGATCGACGAGGTCCGGCAGTGGCCGTTCGAGGTCTGGAACGAGCCGAACCTCGTGCCGCACTTCTGGACCGGGACGCGCACCCAGTACTTCGAGCTCTACGCGGCGACCGCCACGGCGATCAAGGCGATCGACCCGCAGCTCAAGGTCGGCGGTCCGTCGACGAGCGTGTTCGTCCCCGACGCACGTTATGCAGGCGAGTACCACAACCCGTCGCTCGAGGTCGAGACTGCCGTGGCGCCGGACCCCGACGAGCTCGACTGGCAGCCGGTGTGGATCCACGAGTTCATCGAGTACTGCGCGCAGCGCGGGCTCCCGATCGACTTCCTCTCGACGCACCTGTACCCGACGGACTACGCCGCCGACTCCATCGGCATCGTCAACGCGATCACGCGCCAGAAGGACGCCACCTACGTCGACCTGCAGCTGACGCGCAAGATCATCAAGAACAGCCCCTTCCCGGACGCGGAGCTGCACATCACCGAGTGGTCGACGTCGCCATCGAGCCGGGACGCGATCCACGACACGCTCTTCGCGGCGTCGTACATCGTGCGCGCGTTCCTCAAGGGCGCACCGCTCGCCGAGTCGATCTCGTACTGGACCTTTACCGACGTCTTCGAGGAGGGCGGCGCCGGGATCGGCCCGTTCCACGGCGGCTTCGGCTTCGTCAACGAGAACGGCCTGCACAAGCCGACCTTCCACGCGATGGCCATGCTCAACCGTCTCGGCGACCGCTTGCTGGCCGACCTGCCCGACGGGGCCATCACGCGGTCCTCGTCGACAGGTGACGTCTCGGCGATCTTCTACAACTACCCCGCCGACATGGGTAAGACGGGGCTCGCCTCGGCGCGCGGCTACGCCGACACACGGACTCTTGCCGAGGTCGGGCCCGCTCGACGAGTCGCTCACTCGATCGAGGGCCTGATTCCGGGCGCAGAGTTCACCGTCGAGATTCTCGACTGGGCGCACGGCAACGTCGCGGAGGCCTGGCACCAACTAGGCGCCCCGCTCAACCTCTCGCGCCAGGACGTCGTCGACCTCGAGAAGGCCGCCGACAACCTCGACCGCCGGACCATCACGGTCGACGCGGACGGCGCCCTGACGATCGACATCGACCTCGCCCCCTGGGCCGTCATGTCGATTGCATCGACCGCCGGCTCATCGAAACACCACCCCACCACGAAGTGACGAAAGGACTTCAGGTGATGAGGATCCGACTCCGCGCCCGGAGTTCTCCCCTCCAGAAGTCCTTCCGCGCGGGACTGACGTCCGGCGCGGTGGAGCTGTAGCAGCGCCGCGTCCGCCCTCGACTCGTCACCGATCTCAGCACCGACAAGAGAGTTCTTCACGCCGATGACCAAGGATCATGAACGAATCGTCCCGCCCGAAGGTGTGCTCGCGCCGCGGTACCGGGTGACGGAACCCGGCAGTCTCGCCGGAGCGCGGCGAAGCCTCGACGGCAGCTGGCGGTTCAAGCTCTTCCCGACGGCCGACACGGGAACTGCCCGCGACTCACCGGGCGAGGGATGGGACGAGATCCGGGTACCGGGTCACTGGCAACTGGCCGGGGCTCCTGGCGAGTGGCCCTACGGCAAACCGGCCTACACGAACATCCTGTACCCGATCCCTCTGCTGCCTCCGTCGGTTCCCGTGGAGAACCCGACGGGCGAGTACCGCCGTGCCTTCACGGTTCCCGAGGAATGGCTCCGGTCGGGGCGCGTGGTGCTGCGTTTCGAGGGCGTCGACTCGTGGTTCGAGGTGGCGGTGAACGGAGTCGTGCTGGCCCGGTCGCACGGCTCGCGGCTTCCGTCCGAGGTGGATGTGACGAGCACCGTCGTCGAGGGTGAGAACCTGCTCGCGGTTCGCGTGACCCAGTGGTCGGCGACGACCTACATCGAAGACCAGGACATGTGGTGGTTGTCGGGCATCTTCCGGGGCGTGAGCCTCGAGCACCGACCGACGGGTGGGATCGGCCACGTCCGCGTGTCGGCCGACTATGACCACCGGACGGGACGCGGAACGCTCTGCGTCTCGGTAGAGGGACACGACGGGCTGGCCCACTCGGACGCAACCGTACGGATCCCCGAGCTCGCGATCAGCGAGGTAGCCGGCGTGCCGGCCACGGCCCCGGTGATCCCATGGAGTGCAGAGAACCCACGGCTCTACGACCTCGAGGTCGTGACCGCCGCCGAGACGGTCTCGCTCCGCGTGGGGTTTCGCACGATTCACATCGACGGTGGCGTGCTGAAGCTCAACGGGTCACCGGTCAAGTTCTACGGCGTCAATCGCCATGAGTTTCACCCCACTCGGGGCCGGGCGCTGACGTCCGACGACATGCTCGCCGATGTCCTCCTCATGAAAAGGCATCACATCAACGCGGTGCGGACCAGTCACTACCCTCCGCACCCGCGGTTTCTCGAGCTGTGCGACGAGTACGGTCTCTATGTCATCGACGAAGGAGACCTCGAGACGCACGGGTTCGTCTTCGAGGGCTGGCGCGGCAACCCGACCGCGGACCCCCGGTGGGAGCCGGTGCTCGTGGACAGGGTGCAGCGGATGGTGCGACGGGACGCCCACCATCCGTCTGTCGTCGTGTGGTCGCTGGGCAACGAGGCGGACCGGGGATGCAACGTGGAGCCGATGTTCGCGGAGATCCGCTCCCTCGACCCGACGCGCCCCGAGCACTACGAAGCCGACAAGACGTTCGAATTCACCGACGTCTACTCACGGATGTACGTCGACTTCGACGAGCTCGAGCTGATCGCTCGACGCGTCGACGGCCCCAAGCCCGCGGACGGGCCGGTGCCCACAGCGGAGATCCACGCACGGCGCATGGATCTTCCGTTCATGCTGTGCGAGTACGCGCACTCGATGGGCAACGGCCCAGGAGGGCTCACCGACTACGTCGACATCTTCGATGGCTTCGACCGTGTCGCCGGCGGCTTCGTCTGGGAATGGATGGACCAAGCGATCCTGGTAAGAGACGAGTCCCGCGAGTACTTCGCCTACGGTGGCGACTTCGGTGAGGAGCTGCACGACGGCCTGTTCGTCGCCGATGGGCTGATGTTCCCTGACCGCACCCCTTCTCCCGGCGCATCCGAGCTCGCCGCGGTGTACGCACCGATCTCGATCCGGGAAACGCGGCAGGGCGTGCTGAGCGTGCGGAACCGCTACGCATTCACTGCCACGGACCATGTCGACGCACGGTGGCAGGTGGTGGCCGCAGGAGAGGTGGTGGCGTCGGGCCTGGTCGACCTTCCCGTGCTCGCTCCGGGCGACATGACTGAGGTCGATGCCGCTACGCTGCTCGCCGCCGTGACGCTCCCCGCCGACACCAGCGCGTGGCTCGTCGTCGAGGCGACGTTCCGCGACGACGCCAGACCTGCCTGGGCCGAGCCGTCCCACTGTCTCGGTCGTGGGCAGACGATGATGCGCGCAACCCCGATACCGCAGCACCCGCAGGGACCGGTGCGCGTCACCGATGACGGCTGGAAGGTCGGCCCCCTTGTCATCGACCGTTCGGGGCGACTCGTGTCCATCGGCGCCACGCCGGTGTCGGTGGCCAGAATCGACGCCTGGCGAGCACCTACTGACAACGATTCGGGTGACTGCTTCGGGTCGCACCCCTTCTCGGACGCCGCCACCTGGGAGCGGGCGGGACTCAGTCGCCTGCACGAGTCCGTGGTAAGGGTGGTGGCGGAGGACGACGTGCTCACGGTCTCCTCGTGTGCGGCGGGCGCGGGTCGCACCCAGAGGTTCGCCGTCGAGTATGCCTTCCGCGCAGTGGACGACGAGACCGCTGACATCGACATCCGGATCACCCCCGAGGGCATCTGGCCCGGAACGCTCGCCCGTATCGGGTGGCTGCTCGCCCTCGAACAGCCCGACGCCGGTGCTGTCTCGATCGACTGGGTGGGGCAGGGCCCCGGGGAGAACTATCCGGACTCGCGCCGAGCCGCACGCTTCGGCCGCTGGACCCAAACCGTCGGTCAGTGGCAGACGCCCTACGTCCACCCTCAGGAGAACGGGGCTCGCCAGGGCGTTGAGCGGGCGACATTCGCGCTCCGGACCGGGCGGCTGGAGATCGCAGCGGCAGAAATCACCGTTGGCGGCCGACCCGTAGAAGGCGTCACCCTCACGGCACGGCCCTGGAGTGACCACGCGCTGGCTGCAGCGGCCCACACCAGCGACCTGGTCCCGGACGACGTGCTCTGGATCCATGTCGACGCCGCCGTCCACGGGCTCGGCAGCGCGGTGCTCGGCCCCAGACCCGTGGCCGAAGCCACCCTGTGGCCGACGCCCGCCACGCTCCGGCTGCGAGTGACAAGCCATCCGGCCGCCGGGCAGCTCGTCGACGGTGCGTGACGCAGATGAAAGGAACAACTATGGAGGTCCTCAAGGACTACGTCCTCGGTGACACGATCGCCCGTTATGTGAGGAGCGGTCCGGACGGGCCAGTCGGGCTGGTGCTGATGCCTGCCGCCACGGTGGCACAGGCCGCCGAGAGGTCGTTCACCGTCGAATCGCTCGTGCAGATCAAGATCGTTGGCGATTCGTACCCCGGCGGATCCGCCGGCCGCTCGCTGCGCAACGGCGAGACCGTCGGGACCCTCAGGTTCGAGTCACAGCGCACCGAGGAGGAGGCCGACGGCGGTGTCGCGGTCGTGACCACGCTCCGCACCCACCAGGACTGCCTCGTCGAGCACTACTTGCACTGGCAGGCGGGCGGCACGACGCTGGACTCCTTCGTCTCAGTCCGCAACGAGGGCTCCGCCCCAGTGACGCTGGAGCTGCTCTCGTCGTTCTCGCTCACCGGTCTGACGCCGTTCGGCGAGGACGACACGCCAGGCGAACTCGTCCTGCACAGGCTCCGCAGCGCCTGGTCGGGTGAGGGACGCCTGGCGTCCGACCACGTCGAGAACCTGGCCCTGGAGCCGGCTTGGGCCGGCTGGGATCGGTGCCTTCGCTTCGGACAGGTCGGGTCGTGGCCGGTCCACGGGTTCTTCCCGATGGCGATCGTCGAGGACACCCGCGCAAGCGTGTGCTGGGGCGCGCAGATCGCGCACCCGGCGTCGTGGCAGATCGAACTTGGTCGACTGGACTCCGCACTCAACCTTTCCGGGGGGATCGCGGACCGCGAGCTCGGCCACTGGACGAAGACGCTCGCCGGCGGGGAAGAGGTCCGAACCCCGGTCGCATACCTGACGGTCACACAGGGTGGTGTGGACGACGCCGCCCACCGCCTGACGGCGCGGCATCAGCGCCTCCTCGACGTACCGGCGGTGGAAGAGGACTTGCCCGTCATCTTCAACGAGTACTGCACCACCTGGGGCTCGCCGTCGCCTGCCAGCCTTCGCGCGATCGCCGACCGTCTCGCGGGAAAGGGCATCCAGTACCTGGTGATCGACAGCGGCTGGTACAAGGCCGAAGGCACTGAGTGGTTCAACGGGCACGGCGACTGGGAGCTCGACCGTCGGACTTTCCCCGACGGGCTCTCAGAGACGCTCGACCGTGTTCGATCGGCCGGAATGATCCCCGGGATCTGGTTCGAGTTCGAGACCGTCGGCTCCCGGGCCACGGCATTCACTCTCACCGACCACCTGCTCAAACGTGACGGCGTCCCCGTGACAGCCGGAGGCCGGCGCTTCTGGGACTTCCGCGACCCATTCGTGATCGCGTTCCTCAAGGAGCGGGTGATCGACTTCCTCAAGGACAACGGTTTCGGCTACCTCAAGGTCGACTACAACAACAGCATCGGCATCGGGTGCGACGGAGCGGAGTCGCTCGGCGAGGGGCTGCGACAGCAGATGGCCGCCGTTCACGACTTCTTCCGGCTCATCCGGCAGGAGATGCCAGACCTTGTGATCGAGAACTGCGCATCGGGTGGTCACCGGCTGGAACCGTCCATGCTGGCTCTGACCAGCATGTCGTCCTTCTCGGACGCCCACGAGTGCGCAGAGATCCCGATCATCGCCGCCAACGTGCAGCGCGCGATGCTCCCACGGCAGAACCAGATCTGGGCGGTGCTGCGCGCAGATGACGCGCCGCAGCGTCTCGTGTACTCGCTCGCCGCCACGATGCTCGGACGGATGTGCCTGTCGGGCGACATCCACGAGCTGACCGAGGAGCAGTGGACCCTGGTTTCCAGGGCGATCTCGTTCTACCGGTCAGCGGCGCCAGTGATCAAGAACGGCCGCAGCGACAGGTTCGGGCCCAAGGTGGCGAGCTATCGCCGCCCCGAAGGGTGGCAGGCGGTTCGGAGGCTGTCCGACGACGGCAGCCAGATCCTGCTCGTCGCCCACCGGTTCGGAGTCGCCGATGCGACTCGGATCGAGGTTCCGCTGCCGCCCGGGCAGTATGCAGTCAGCGACATCTACTCCCAAGAGAACTTGGCCGTCGAGATCACCGATGGGCACCTCACGGTCGACCTCGATGAACCCTTCTCCGGCGCCGCACTGATGCTCGCCCAGGTCAGGTGACGTGCAGCGGCGTCGTCGATCAGGGCAAGACGTGGCCCGCGCGCGGAACAGCTCGTACCACTCCGGCCGCGTGAGCGCCACGTCGCTGCCCGCGGCCGCTGCGGTGACGCGCGTCGGCGTCGTCGTGCCCAGGACCACCTGCCACTTCGCGGGGTGTCGCAGGATCCACGCGGTAGCGATCGCCTCGGGAGCGACGTCGTACTGCACGCCGAGGCGGTCGATGACGGCGTTGAGCTCGGGGTAGCGGTCCGAGCCGAGGAACGGCCCGTCGAAGAAGCCCGCCTGGAACGGCGACCATGCCTGGAGCGCGATGTCGGAGAGGCGGCAGTAGTCGACGAGGCCGTTGTCGCGATCGATCGACTGGTCGAGGCCGTTCATGTCGAGAGCGTCACGCCCCCGCTGTTGGAGTGACCTACACCTTGCGCACACCCCATCGGGCGCAATGCTCGGCAGGGCGCTCTGGTTCGAGCTTCTGCGACAAGACAAGCGAGCAGTCCGAGCCGATCTGATCGACATCAGCAAGTTCATGCTCCGCCACTGGCGAACGGATCGGCGAGACACTCGCCGTCACCTGGCGGGACCTGAACTGGCAGACCGCGGAGATCGACTGCAGTCACCAGGTTCAGCGAGTCAAAACAAAGGACTTGTACGGCGACGACCGAAATCAGCCACAGGAGATCGAATCCTCGGACTGCCGGCGTGGGCGGTCGAGATGCTCGCCGGCCGATCGGCAGCCAGCGACGGCGTGAACTCGGCGCCGCACTGCGCGCTCACGACCCGATCCCGGCATGGGCGAATGCCAGACGATGTGACTCGCCGAGCGCTTCCGGCTCGATATCGGCCACCTTGCCACGTCGGTTTCCAGAACGGGTCGACCTCCACCGGTCGTGGATATGGCAGCGACACGAACACCATCCCCCGTGGCGGTGCTCGTCTCTCCAAGCTCACCGGCATGGCAGTCACCCCAGGACAGCACACCTCTTTACGCACCTCAATCAGCGCGAGAGGATGATGGCCGATGACAACTTATGCGCAACAAGTAGACGCGGAATCCGTTACCTGTAAGGGATCCCGAGCACCATTGAGCAACGCTGATCAACCTCAGTTGGAATTCAGCGGGTTCGGGGTTCGAGTCCCTGGCGGCGCACAACAGCCCAGGTCACGAGAGTGTCCTGGGCTTCTTCATTTCTGCGGGTCACCACTTACTCACCTCTTGCCTCGGCAGCGGTCGCCGCGTCTTCGATCCCACGCCCTTCGCGTCCGCCATGCGAGTCTTCATCTGACCGTGACTGTGCGTCACATCACATCGCTTCGTGGCCAACTTCTGGGCTTCACCAGAGCCACGGCCAGGACTTCACTGCGAAGGTCCCAGATATCCAAGCCGCGCTCGCGACACAGGTCGACGTCGACTGTGTGCTTGACGGCGAGCCGAGACGGTGCGGCTGGTACCTGCGCGATCGGCAACGCTGGTCGTCTTCGACGTGCTCGCGGTCGAGAGCGTCGACGTACGTCCGATGCGTTGGACAGCCCGTCGCCCTCGGCTGGAATCGCTGGACGCAGGCTGGGTGCCACCGCTGCAACTGTCCCCCGTGACCGGAGACCCGTCCGAAGCCCGCGACTGGTTGCAGGCGTTCATAGCCACCGGAGGCGAAGGACTCGTGGTGAAGGGCGCGTCGAGCAGGTATGAGCCTGGCCGGCGCGAGTGGCGGAAGGTGAAGGAACGTCGGCGCAGTCACTGGATCGCTGCGTCGTCCGGAAGTCCTCTTGGTGGGACGCTACCGCGGCAAGGACCTCGAGATTGTCGGTCGGATGGTGCAACTGAAGGACGACCAGGCCGTCGCGATAGGTCCGCACCGGTTCGATGTCATGACAGCAGCAGAGATTCACGACAGCCAGTCGACTGGGTCCGCGAACACATCGCGTCGTACACCGCCTCCGACGGCGGTCACGGCCACATGTTGCAGGGGCGACCAACCCTCCTCATGATCACGCACGGGCGTCGCAGTGGGCTCTCCCGACGCACTGGCGCGACCTACCTGCCCACAGTCGGCGGCTACCTCGTTGTCGACAGCAACGGAGGATGCGACGACACCCCCGCGTGGTCACTCAACCTCGCCGCAGACGCCCGGGCGCGGCTGCAGGTCGGCTCGGGACAGCGCGACGCGCGAGCGCGCTTCCTGCACGGTGCCGAGCGAGCGGAGGCATCGCGCCGGCTGGTCGACTTCGCCCCCGTACGCCGAACTCCAGACCAGCATCGAACGGGCGATCAACGTGACCGCCCTCGACCCCACATCTCATCTCACACCACAGCCGATCCCGGCGGCCAAGAGTTACATCGAGCGTTGTGAAAGACGACCGTCCCGCAGGCGTGGGAGCGCGTCGACGGCGACGATCAGAAGCCTGACCTGATCTTCAGAAACGCAACCAAATCAAGGAAGTCGCCAGATCTGCGGTGTGCGGTCCGTCAGGATCTCGAACCCCTGCCGCAGCATGTTGGCCAGCGAGGGGTTGTGGCCGCCCGGCTCGGGCTTGAACGAGCCGGTGGTGACCAGGTCGCAGCCTTGGGCGAAGGCGTCGGCGATCCGGCGGGTGAGCAGCGCGGACTGCGCGCCTCTCCCCCGGTACTCCGGCCGGGTCGCGCCGCTGCGCAGCCGGCCGACACCGTCGACGACGTGCAGCGAGGCGGTGCCGACCATCGTGTCACCGTCCCAGGCGGCGTACGCCGTCATGCCCGGCCAGTCAGGGTAGGCCGCGAGCATGGTCCGGAAACCGTCGTCGTCCATCCGGTACGCGTCCACTTGCAGCTGCGCCCACTGGTCGGCGTGCCGCGACCCGATCTGCTCGATGTGGAAGTCGGTAACTGCCTGCTCGACCGGTTCGGCGCGACGTACGACCTGGACGTCGGTCGGACCGGGCGTGATTCCGTACGACGTCGCGATCTCGTCCCAGTCCGATGGCAGGAGACTCGGCGCGATGTGCAGCTTGGCCGTCGTACACCCCGCCGCCTTGAAATAGTCCAGGACCTCGCCGATCACCGCCGAGGTCACCGGCCCATCCAGTCCGAAACCGGCCGCCTGGGACCAGAACGACAAGGTGTCCCGCGGTGCCGCCACCGCGACCACCGAACCGAAGCGGCGCCGCGTCATCCCCAGCACAGCCGAGCCGGGACCGGAGTCGTGCCCAAGACTCCAGACCAACTCAGCCTCGGCCCGTTCGACCCGCTCGATCAGCTCCACCCCGCCATCATCCCAGGGGCACGATGTCCGGTGCTTCCAGGCGGACCTTGTCTTCGCCTGCCGACGTTCGCTTGACCTTGACGTAGGGTCAACCCTCCATCCTGGTCGTCATGGATACACAGGTGGCGATTCGGCTTCAGGGGCTGCGGAAGTCCTACGGGAAACAGGAGGTACTGCGCGGGGTGGATTTCGACGTGGCGCCGGGCAGTATCTTCGCGCTGCTCGGGTCCAACGGGGCGGGTAAGACGACGACGATCAGGATCCTCGCCACACTGCTGACGGCGGACGCGGGTACGGCGGCCGTCAACGGGTTCGACGTCGCGACGCAGGCTGCCGACGTTCGGAGGTCGATCAGCCTGACCGGACAGTTCGCCGCGGTCGACGAGATCCTCAGCGGCCGGGAGAACCTCGTGCTGGTGGCCAAGTTGCGGCACCTAGACAACCCCGGCGCAGTCGCGGACGACCTGCTGAGGCGGTTCTCGCTGACGGACGCGGCCACGCGCAAGGTATCGACGTACTCCGGCGGTATGCGCCGTCGCTTGGACATCGCGATGAGCCTGATCGGGGACTCGCCGGTGATCTTCCTCGACGAACCGACCGCGGGCCTCGACCCGGAGGCCCGGATCGAGGTGTGGCAGATGGTCAAGGAACTCGCCGGGTCCGGTACGACGGTGCTGCTCACCACGCAGTACCTCGACGAGGCCGAGCAGCTCGCCGACCGGATCGCGATCCTGCACCAGGGCCGGATCATCGCCAACGGCACGCTCGCCGAGCTCAAGCAGCTCTTCCCACCCGCCCAGGTCGAGTACGTCGAGAAGCAGCCGACGCTCGAGGAGATCTTCCTGGCCATCATTGGAGACCGTCGATGAGCACCTACTTCTTCAGCGACACCACCGCCCTGACGGTGCGGACCCTGCGGCACATCACCCGCAGCCTCGACACCATCATCACGACCGTGCTCACCCCGGTCGCACTGATGCTGATGTTCGTCTACGTGTTCGGCGGGGCGATCTCCACCGGGACGAAGTACATCAACTTCATGCTGCCCGGCATCCTGCTCATCACGATCGCGTCCGGCATCTCCTACACCGCGTTTCGGCTTTTCATGGATCTGAAGAGCGGGATCCTCGAGCGCTTCCAGTCGATGCCGATCGCCCGGTCGGGCCTGCTCTGGGCACATGTCGTCACCTCCATGGTCGCCAACCTGATCGCGCTGGTGATCGTCGTCGGCGTCGCCCTGCTGATGGGGTTCCGCTCGAGCGCGGGCGTCCTGGCCTGGCTCGCGGTGACCGGCATCCTGCTCCTGTCCACGCTGGCGTTGACCTGGCTCGCGGTGATCCCCGGACTCACCGCCGGTTCGGTGGAGAGCGCGGGCGCCTTCGCGTACCCGCTGATCTTCCTGCCGTTCGTGAGCTCGGCGTTCGTGCCCACCCAGACCATGCCAGGCCCGGTGCGGTGGTTCGCCGAGAACCAGCCGGTGACCTCCATCGTCGACACGATCCGCGCCCTGTTCGCCGAGCAACCGGTCGGCAACGACATCTGGGCGGCGTTGGCCTGGTGCGTCGGCGTACTCGTCGTGGCGTACGCGCTGGCAATGGTCGCCTATCGTCGCAGGTCCGCCTGAGGCAGGCTTGGGTTCATGCTCACCATCAGCCAACTGGCGACGTACGCCGGAGTGACGGTGCGGGCCGTGCGGCACTACCACAAGATCGGGCTGCTGCCGGAGCCCGAACGCGACCGCTCCGGGTACCGGTCGTACGACTCGGCCGCCGTCGTGCGGCTGATCCGAATCCACACGCTGGCCGATGCCGGCGTACCGCTGGCCCGGGTCCAGGAGCTCCTCGACGCGCAACCGGACGAGTTCGAGGACGGCGTACGGGCGATCGACAAACAGCTGCGCGCGGAGATCCGTCGGATGCAGGTCAGCCGCGAGCGGCTCGCCAGACTCGCGGCCGGCGACCACCTCGCGCTCCCACACAGCGTGGTGGACTACCTCGACCGGCTGCGCGGTCACGGCGTCAGCGAGCGCTACATCGAGATGGAGCGCGACGCCTGGATCATGATCGCGGCCCAGGTGCCGGACGTGATCGACACTGTGATCGCCGCGAAGCACCAGCAGTTCGAGGATCCCGACACGCGGAAGCTGTACAGCCTGGTGAGCGAGGCGGTCGACAACCGGGGCGACGAGGCGCTGCTCCACGAGATCGCCGACATCCTGGAACGCCTCTACCTCCGTGCGTACGAAGCCGGCCAGCTCGGTGACGAGCCCTTCGACGACGGCCTCGTCCAACTCCTGGACGCAGTCATGCTCGAATCCGCACCCGAAGCAGCCCGCCTGCTCGCGATCATGGAACACCGCGGCTGGAAGGGCTGGACCCGAATCGAGAAGGTGGCCCCGCCGGGTACCAACGGGACCACGATTCAAAGTCTACTGACCTACTAGACTTTCGATGCCGTGTCTCAATGGCCGGACATGCGCCGCAGAGTCAGTGGCGTTGGCCGGTGCGGTGGCGGGGATGAACCCAGCCAGAAGTGGGACCGTGGCGGGGCGCGGCGGCTTGGCGGCGCGCCCCGCCGGTGTCATGCCCCGTAAGCGTCGTGGAGGCTGAATTCAGTGACGTGGGCCTGCCGGCCAAGAGGGGTCAGGTCCAGGTAGTGATAAGTGGTGACCAGCACGTCGATCCCGCGCTCGTAGGCGGAGTACGTATGGTAAACATCGTCACCGTCGCGCAGGAACACACTGACTCCCTGCCACTCCCCGCTGGCGTACCAGGGAGTGCCCTTCTCGACCAGCGTGGCCTTGTCCTTGTAGTTGTACTCGACCGGCGCGACGGCCTCGTCGGTGGTGACGTGGAAGTCGTAGTTGAAGTCACTACCGAACGAGGAGTACCACGGAACGGTCCACCCCATCCGATCCTTGAACGGCGTGAGCCTGTCCAGCGGTGCTCGGGAGACGAGCGCGACCGTGGTGTTCAGGGCATGCAGGTGCTCCTCGTGGCTGATGTTGTCCACGAGCAGCGAGCAGCTGTTATGACCTTCGGTGTCGTCGGGAGAGAACATGAAGTGGTAGGTGATCAGTTGCCTGCGGCCCTCGAACGCCTCGAGCAAGCTCGTCTTTCCTTCGGGACCCTCCAGCAGGTAGTCCTTGTCCAGCTTCACCATCGGCAGTTCGCGGCGATGAGCGCTGAGTGTGTCCTGCTGGAGAGTTACCTGCTTCTCTTCCGCGAGCAGCGCCTTGCGGGCCGTCAGCCACTCGTCCCGGGATACGATCTTCGGCAGATCCATGGTCTGTGCTTCTCCTTGATGTCGAACTCTTGGAACCGGAGCGCCGGCCGGCACTCCCGATCGGGAACTGGTGGGACTTCGGTCAGGCCATCGCCAGAATCAGCACTCCTGCACCGAAACTCATTGCGGCATGTCCGGCCGCAGACGGCAGGTGACGGACGGACCGGGAGGTGCGAACCGTCCTGCCGGCCCGGACGAGCAGCACGACCGTGACGACGAGGCAGTAGGCGGCCAGCGCGGCGAGGCCGGGCGCGATGCCGCCAGTTGGAGTGGTCCCAGGGTCCATCTCCATGGCATGCCCGTCCGTCTGCATCCCCGGCATCTCCGCGCCGGCCGGCATCGGCATCGGCATCGGCATCGGCATGACGACCATCCACACCATCAGGGCCGCCATCAACGCATGATGAATGTTGCTGATCGCAACTTTGAACCGCCGTGCGCGGGCCGCCGACACGGCGAACCAGATCGTTGCCGTACCCAACAGAGCCACCTGCGGCACGGATGCTGGCGGGAGGCCTTCGGGCCAGGCCATCGGAATCATCACGAGACACATCACCGCGTGCAGCAACGGCGAGACCTTCGCGGTGAGGTCGCCCGCGCCACTGATGGCCTGGTATACGAACCATCCGCCTGAGCAGGCGAACGCCAAGGTCAGGCACCAGCTGGCGAAAGAGGGTAGAAGCACCGTCGACTCCGTTACTCTCAACGGGTAGGCAACGATCCGGCAGGCGAAGACGATGCCGTCACGACCGGTCGTGCACCCGATGTTGCGTCCGGCACTCATTTCCATGCCGCTCACCTGTATAGACGGGAGGCGGAGCGCGAAATCATCGCTCGATCCCGACCAGGCCCCATCCAGCAGTTCGCCGTACGCCCCGGTCCGTGTAGCCGCCTGTCCCCGGCCACTGTGTCCTCGAGAATTCCTCGTCGGGCGATGAATCCGGACTGTCCGGGCCGTCATAGACGAGAGCGGGACGCACGCGCGCCACCCGCTCACACGTGGTCACACATTGTCACGCTCGAGCGGAGGAGACCGGGATGGATCTGGAAGAGGAGTTCGTCGAACACCGGGGACCGCTGATCATCTTCTGCTACCGGATGCTGGGATCTCTCCAGGACGCCGAAGACGCAGTCCAGGAGACATACATCCGCGCCTGGAGAGCAGCTGACAAGTTCGAGCACCGCTCGTCATTCAGGACCTGGCTCTACCGGATCGCCACCAGAGTTTGCCTGGACGCGCTCCAGCACAGCAGCAGACGATTCATACCCTCGGCTCTGGGATCTCCCGGTACAGACCTGGACAACCTGCTCGGCCCGACCACAGACATCAGCTGGCTCGAGCCGTTGCCAGACGCAATGATGACCTCCGACCCAGCAGCAGTGGTCGATCACCGCCAAAGTCTCAGGCTGGCCTTCATCGCAGCTCTTCAGCACCTGCCACCACGGCAGCGCGCTGTGCTCGTTCTTCGCGAGGCACTCGCCTGGCCGGCCGCCGACGTGGCCGCGCTGCTCGACACCACCCCCGCTGCAGTCAACAGCTCTCTACAGCGGGCACGCGCGACCCTGGCCGACCTCGCACCCAAGGAAGATCAGATCAGCGAGCCGGACGACCCCTCTCGGCGCTCACTCCTCGATCAATACGCCGCAGCCTTCGAAACAGCAGACCTCTCGAAGCTGGAAAGGCTCCTGACCGAAGACGTCCGATGGGAAATGCCTCCCATGCCGACCTGGTTCAGCGGGCGAAACGACGTACTCCAACTCCTCGCCACCAAACTCGTCGCGAAAGAAAACCTCCGCAGAATGGTCTCGACATCGGCGAACAGCCAGCCGGCATTCGCCATGTACCACCGCGGAGCGGACGGCCATTTCCACGCCCACAGCCTGCAGGTCCTGACCCTCAACAGCAGCCAGGTGTCAGCAATCCTCGCATTCCACCATCCAAACCTGTTTCCACACTTCGGCCTACCCACCAGCCAACCAGGCCGGTAGATCGCCGGCCTGGTTCGTTTGTGCGGGGATGCGCGGCACCATGTCTCACCGTCAGCCTCGATCTAGGCGGTGCGCTTCCCGAATCCACGCTGGGTCAGCCACTGGGCGGCCCGCGCCAGGGCGGTTTCGGCCTCGTCCATCAGGCCGAGCATGTACGGGTAGACGTGCGGTGCGCCCGCAACCACATCCAGGCTGACGTCGACCTCTTGCTCCGCGGCCCGAGCCGCGAGTTGCAGTGAATCGTCGAGCAGAACCTCCGCCGTGCCGACCTGGATCAGCAGCGGCGGCAGCCCCGTCAGGTCGGCGAGCAACGGGCTGGCCAGCTCGTCCTTCGGATCGTGACCGGCGAGATAGTGCTCGGCGTACGCCTCCATATGTGCACGGCTGAACAACGGGTCGAAGTCTCCGCGGGCGTCCATGCTGGCCCCGGACAACGTCAGGTCGACCCACGGCGAGAAAACGACAACCGCCGGCGGCAGCGGCAGATCCTCCCGGCGCGCGGCCAGGATCGTGGCGAGCGCCAGTCCCCCGCCGGCGGAGTCGCCCGCGATGAACACCTCACGACCAGAGTCCAGCAGTTCCTTGTACGCCGCCAACGCGTCGTCGACTGCCGCCGGGAAGGGTGCCTCGGGCGCCAGGCGGTAGTCCAGCGCCACGACACGCAGGCCGGTCTGCCGCGCCAGGGGCGCGGCGACGTTGGCGCCGCTCCGCGGCGTTCCGACCACATAGCCGCCGCCGTGCAGAAAAAGGATCACCCCGTCCCCATCGCCGTCCGCTCCGGAAACCTTGACATCCAGCGCGGGGACGCCGCCGATGACGATGGGCACGAGACCGATGTCGTTGCCCAGCGGGTGCCGTTCGAACACCGAGTTGAAGTCCGCTCGCTGCTTGGCCACCGTCCGGGACAAGTCACCCTTCTGGATCCTGCTGCGCGCCTGGGCGCGTTGTTCGCGACTCATGATTCGGCCTCCTGGTGATGGCTACCGCGGGATCTGGCCGGGGCAGCACATGGCGTTGAGCAATCACCCGTTAGACCGGCATCGAACGCCCAACTCATCGGTCGATGGCATCGGCGGACCTTAATCCATCGGAACGACGGCTGGCAGCTCGAAGGACGGATGGTGAGCTCCGCAGACGAAGCGTGTCACCACCGAAATCAGGCCCTCCCCTACGGTCAGGACGATCAAACTGTCCACCCGAGCGATCGGTCGCCAGGGATCGCGGACATAGCATCCGAAGGCCGGCTGACCATTTGCTTTCGTCGAGAGCAACCGCACTCCCCGCCCGGCCGAGTACGCAGCCAGGATCGCGGCCACCGGAACCGCTCCTCGGTATTCACGCAACTCGGTCGGCACCGACAACCGTGCGTCGGCACTCAGCAATGCGGCCAACCAACCGGCGTCCCCCCGTTCGAGCGCACAGGCGAATCGCTCCGCGAGCGCGCGACGGTCGTCGCCCGACCCATCAGCTTGGTGCTTGGGGGCTGCTTGACGAAGCAGACCAAGCATGGTTCGGGCCCGTTCCAAAGTGTCCCCGATCTCGCCCACGTCGGAGTCCAGCATCCCGGCCACCTCACTCGGCCGAAAGCCCAGAACGTCCCGCAGCACGAGCACCGCCCTGTCACGAGGATCCAGTTGCTGGAGAGCGACGATGAAGGCAAGCTCGACCGACTCCAGCAACGGGTACTTGACCTGAGACCCGGCTTGTTGGCCGCGAAGATCGTCGAGCAATCGATCGGGCAGCGGCTCGAGCCAGGCCGGAGCGACAACAGGGGGTCTTTCGTCCGCGGCCAAGGGTGCCTCCTGCACAGCATTCCGACGTACTCATCTCACAGAGCGGGCGACCCGGTGCTCACCGGCGTCCGGTCTGACGCTGGAACCTCCCGACGATCTGGAGGCGCACTGGTCGAACAGGCGGGCTCACTTCGTTGCTGCGCCGCTGCCTGTTTCCTGTGCGACAGGCCCGGCCTGCACCTGACCGCTGCGAGCCCGGCGAGGCAAGGGCAGTCCGGCGAGGAAGGCAGCCAGGGCGAGGGCCGCGGTCACTGCTATCGCCGGGCGGTACCCGTCGATGAAGTCGCTCGGGCCGGCGTACCCGCCGGTCGCGGCGAACACGGCCGCCGGAATCGCCACTCCGAAGGCGCCACCAAGCTGGCGCAGAGTGCTGAACGTCCCGGACGCGCGCCCCATGTCCTCCATCGCCACCGCACTCACGACCGCCTTGGTGACTGCGGGAATGGCCAGTGAGAATCCGACACCGGCGATCACCATCGGAATCACTGTCACGGCGTACGACCTGTGCAGGGTGGACACCACCGCCAGGAGCGCCGACCCGACAGTGAGCAGCGCCGCGCCGACCAGAATCAACGGACGTTCACCGATCCGCCCGGCCAGCGCGCCCGCACGCGGTGCGATCAGGAACGGCGCCACACCCCACGGAAGCAACTTCACGCCGGCCATCAGCGGACCGTCACCCGATGTCACCTGCGGCAGTTGGGCGGTGAAGAAGATCGCCCCCATCATCGCCGCGTTCACGCAGAAGATCACCGCGTTCCCGGCCGAGAACGCGCGCGACCTGAACAGCCGCAGCGGAAGCATCGGTGCCCGCGCCCGCAATGCCCAGCCGACGAACCCCGCCGTCGCGACAACGCCCACCACGAATGCGACCACGGTCTCGGCCGACATCCAACCGACAGAGTTCGCGCGGACCAACCCCCACGTCAGACCCAGCGCTCCGATGCCGGCCAGCACCATGCCGAGCAGGTCGAGCCGGCCACCCGGCCCCTTGCTCTCCGGGATCCGCGCAAGCACGAGCGGTACGGCGACCGCGGCGATGGGCACGTTGAGCCAGAAGATCCACGGCCAGCTCAACCCTTCGGTGACCAGTCCGCCGATCACCGGTCCCAGCATGGCAGCGAGGCCGGTCACACTGCCGTAGATCCCGGTCGCCCACCCCCGCCGGTGTGGCGGGAAGGCGCCGTTGAGCAGAGTCAGGGCCAGCGGCATGACGACTGCCGCGCCGGCACCCTGCACCGCCCGCGCCGCGATCAGAGTGACCACATCCGGAGCCAGCGCACACGCAGCCGACGCCAGCCCGAACAGGCCCAGCCCGACTGCGAACATCCTGCGCCGCCCGAACCTGTCACCCAGCACGGCCCCGGTCATCAGCAGAACGGCAAAACTGAGGGTGTAGGCGTTGACCGTCCACTCCAGCTCCGCCAAGGAGGCGCCAAGATCTTTGCGGATCGAGCTCAACGCGGTGGCCACCACCAGCGCATCGAGGATCACCATGAACGACGCCAGCCCACTGAGCGCCAGGACCCAGCGCTGCACGGGCGTCGTCCGGACTTCGTCCGTCATCATCTCTCCACTTCCGAATACGGTCTCTCCCTACAGACCGCCTCC
The DNA here is from genome assembly GCF_040300265.1 of Kribbella sp. NPDC000426. Lineage (NCBI taxonomy): Bacteria > Bacillati > Actinomycetota > Actinomycetes > Propionibacteriales > Kribbellaceae > Kribbella > Kribbella sp. NPDC000426. The sequence goes on from NZ_JBEPDK010000001.1 coordinate 173,027, forward strand.
GCCGCGCAAACTCATCGCCGTACAGCTCCTGCGGTCTGCAACGACCGCAACCGGCAGCGCCCCCGGCCGAGGGCGCCGTCCCAGACTTTGCGGGTGCTTTCAGAAGTGCAGTGATTTCATGGTGGTATGGAGCAGGATCGGGAAGAGCTTCTCGAGGTGGGGAGCGCTTCGAGACGTGGGCGCCGGATCGCCGGGTGGGGCCTGATCCTGCTGGCTGTGCTGACCCTGATCGTTCTTCGGGCCTCGACGGGTCCGGCGCATAAGCCGCCGACTACCACCCCGTCCGAGCTGAACAGCGTCATCCCCGACGGACGGGCGGCGAACCCCTGGCCGACAACTCCCGGCGCGTGTGGCGCAGACGTACCGCTGCCTATCGTGTCGAGTACGGCGTCCGCCGAGCGCACCGGAATCCAAGTGATGCTCGGCGGGGACCGCCTACGGCTGGTCGACTTCGACAGCGGCCGGACAACAACCTTGCCCGACCAAGCCGTCCGGCCGGGCGAGTACGCCGCTGTGCTGGCCGGCGATCCGATCACGGCGTACGCGACCACCGGCTCCTGCGACGAGGCGGCTCCGTACGCCATGCTGCGCGTCAGCGTCGATCACCACGTGAGTGTCATCCGGCCGCTCGGCCCTACCGAGTCTCCGCTGACCGATGGCAATCGCCTGTGGATCGCATCCTTTGCCAGCGACATCGACAACCCCTACGGAACGATCGCTCCGCTCGCCGGCGGGCAGCGGGTACGGCTGCCGCTCGGCTTCTACGCGTCCGCCATCGTGGGCGACACTGTCGTCGGTCTGATGCAGCCCGATCCCGGAATCTCACCGATGTGGCTCGCGCTCGTCGATGCACGCACCGGTCGGTTGCAGGCCAAGCTGGATCAACATGTGGCACCGCTCGCGACGGGTGCAGGCCAGGTCTTCTGGACCAGCGGCTGCCACGACGACCCGTCATCGTGCACGCTGCACCGGCGGATCGTCGCCGGCGGCAAGACCACCGCATTCCCGCTTCCACGCCCCGCCTGCTGCGGCGTCGTCAGCCCCGACGGCAAGACGCTCGCCTTCCTCCTCGACCACCCCACGCCCGACCCCGACATCGAAGGCAGCCCACTCTCGCCCCTCGACATCGCGACGCTGGATCTCGACACCGGCCACCTGGAGCTCGTCCCCGGCATCGAACTCCCCGCCAAATCCCAACCGGCGCTAGCCTTCACCAAAGAGGGCTGGCTGGTAATAGCCCTGGACGCAGGATCCCGCACCCGCCTCCTGGCCTGGCACCCAGGCCTACCCCAGGTCTACGAAACCGCAGCCCTCCAAGGCGTCGTCCATCCACCACCAACCCTCGTCATCACCAGCCATTGACGTAGTGACTTCGCCGACGGCGACCAAGCCCTCCGAGAGGACAACAGAATGCTCCGCAAGACGACCGCCGTGGCGGCCGGCCTGGCGCTGACCCTCGGGCCGGTACTCCAACCGGCCCAGGCCGCTCCGACCGTGAGAACCGCGGCCGCCGAGGTGACTGCGGCCTGCGCGCTCGTAGTCGGCTCGTTCAACCAGACCTGGGGCCAGAACCGCGAGGTCGTCACCGCGACCGCACCACCGACCGAAGGCGTGGTGCTCAGCACACCGAACATCTACCAGTCGCCCTTCGGTATCGGCAGCACGCCGACCACGTTCTCGGAGACTCCGATGACGGGCGGCCGGACGGCCCGGGTCGGGAAGCTGGTCATCGGCGGGTATCTGTACGACAGTTCGGCCATCGTCCGTTCCGACGGTTCGCTGGTGCGGGGATCGAACGTGCTGAAGAAGTACGGCGGTGGCTGGAGCGGGAAGCGTTTCCTCGTCCAGGCGCGTTACAAAGCCTCGGCCGCGAGCAAGCCGTCGCGTACGACGTTGTACGCGCAGGACACATCCGGCCGGTTCGGGCGCTGGACCGATCTCGGTTCGGGCTTCCGCAACACCGGGTACGTCGGCGGACTCAGCACGATGAAGGCATTCGCACTGATCGCCACGACGGCGACGTACGACCTGTTCCTGGTGAACAACCGGGCCGGCGGCCTGTACACGCTGAAGATCCCGACCACCAGCCCGCTCAGGCCGGTAGCGACGCCGGTCCGCACGACGAGCTGGCAAAGATTCGAGACGATGATCGCGGCCCCGTGCGGAACCGGCTCGATCGTCCTCGCCGAGGACCACGACAACGGCAGCTACTACGTGTACGCCGTCGGCCACGCGAACGGCACCAGCACCGCGATCAGGAACCTCGGCAAGGTCGCCCTCAACTGGGGCGACTTCGACCGCTTCCGCTTCGCCCCCGCCTACGACCCCCTCAACGGCGGCTGATTCCCGGGGCGGCCGGCGTTGCGCAACTCTCCCTCTGGTTCAAGGATCGATGTAGGAGGGAGATCGACGCCGGCCGACTGAGGGGAGCGGGAGATGTGGCGACAAGCAACGAGTGTGGGAGCTGGGGTCGTCCTGGCCCTGGCCGTGCTGACGCCGGCCGCAGAGGCGGTCCGCACGGACGCGGGAGCCGCGACAGCGGCGTGCAACATCCAACTGGGGTCGGTCACGGCGGCCGGCGGCCATACCCAGACCACCGTGGTGGCGACCACGCCGCCGGTCGTGCTGAAGACGCTCACGACGCCTGCGGTGTACGGCGCCGGAAAGGTGCGGCTGTCGGACAGCTTCGCCAATGAGCAGACCGTCAACGTCAACCGGCACCGCTACGGCCTCGTCGTGATCGACCAAGTGCTGTACAGCTCGTCGTACCACGTCAACGGTGCCGGCCAGATCGACACCACGAAGCCGCGGGACCTCGTCCGGATCGGATCCGGCTGGTCGCCGTACGGGACGTTGGAGACGGCGCCGTACGCCCGGCTCGGTAGTGGTGTGGTCGAGCGGACGACGCACTACGCGATGCGGACCGACGGGACGCTGTTCCGCTGGAACGCCCGCTGGCAGCTCAGCGGGACGTTCTTCGGGTTCGCGTCGGTCAAGGCGCTGGCGCTGATCAGCAAGACGGCGACCTACGACACCTTCCTCGCCACCACGCGGGGTGGTCGGCTCTACACGATCCGGATCCCGCTGACGGTCCCGGCCCGGCCGGTCGTCACCGTGGTGCGAACGGCCACCTGGCAGCGGTTCGACACGCTGGTCGCGAGCAGGTGCGGGCAGTACGGCACTCTGCTGCTGGCCATCGACCGCGACACGACATCGGCGTTCATGTACGCGGTCGGGCACACGAACGGTACGGCGACCGTGATCAAGGGGCTCGGTCAGGCACCGGCGAAGTTCGTCGACCCTATCTACTTCCGGTGGACACCCGGGCCGAGTTCCGATCAGCTGAACGGCGACTGAACCACGAGGTGGAGCGTGACCAGGGCCACGCCGACTTCGAGGCGTTTGGCCCCACGGTCAGGTTGGCGGACGCCATGCCGTCTCGCGGCAGCAGAACGGCCGCGTGGATGACTCGGCCGGCGGCACATACGAGAGGTGCGGGCCCCGGGCCCGCACCTCTCTGGCTCCGGCTGCAACCGGTCGGCCCCGGTGCTGCTCTTCTGAACACAGAGGCCGCCGCGCCGGGCGACTCGGGGGCATCAACCCGGCGCCATGCATTTCGGTACCCACCAAGAACAGACGCAACCAGGCAGATGCCCGGGTCTGCTGGCGATCGGCATATCGCGAGCATGTCATCGACGCTCGCCTCGATCAGACACTCATGCACGCTCCTGGCCCAACCGAGGGCACGCCCCCAGTTAGACCGGCAGGTCGCGGGGCACCGGAAACGTATGCCGACTACAACAGAACGACCCGAAGAGGTCGGGGATCTCCGACTCGCGACGGTCTGCGTGAATGCGACCGACATGGACCGCGCCCTGTACATCTCGATCTCTACACCTCCGACCGCGACGGCCACATCGAGCGGCTCCTGAAGCTCGGCGCCACCCGCCCCGACAACTGGCCGTATCCCGAGGAGCACAGCTTCGTCGTACTTCGCGACACCGAAGGCAACGAGTTCTGCGTCATCACGGCGCCTACCAGGCCTGCTCAGACGACAGGTACATCGACGACCACCGCGTAATGGTCAGAAGGCGGGCGGCCATGGTCCTCGTGAAAGCCCGCCAGCCGGGAGCCGGCTGGGACCAGATTGCCGTCGGCCATGATGTAGTCGATGCGCTCGTCCTCCAGCCACTCGCCGTTGCCCAGATAGGGGTTGCGTGAGCTGTACGTGGTGCCGTTTGACGTCCGTGGCTGCCAGCAGTCGTCGAGTACGGCGAGCAACGGCTCGAGCTCCGGGTGATCGGGCGGGGCATTGAGGTCGCCGGCAAGAACCACGGCGTCACCACCAGCTCGCAGCTCAGACACCAGCGCAGAGAGCGAACTTGCCTGATCCAGGCGCTCCTGCTGATGGTCCTGCTCCCAATCCAGACAGCTGGTGATGAAATGCAAGCTGCTCGTTCCGAGCCGGATCTCCGCGCGCAACGCGACAGTGCCGGTAGACAACTGGTGCTGCTCGACCTCACACAACGGAAACCGGCTGAGAATGCCGAGTCCGAGCTGTACGTCGGGGTCCGGGTCCTGCGGCATCCGCGACGGAGCGAACGCCGACTTCATGCCGAGCTCGAACCCGAGCAGACCGGTCTGCGCCTGGCCGTCGCGATGCCAGGTCTCCTGCAGGGCAACGAAATCCGGTCGTTGTCCCCGCACCGTATCGATGATCGCCCGCTGCCGCTGCATCCAGCGATCCCCGAACCGTCCCCAGACGTTCCACGTCATGAACCTCACTGGCACGTCACCTTCCTCGAGTCGCCCCACCCGGTACCCGCGACGACCCGGGGACACGCCGGTGATCGCTGGAGTTCGCGCAACGCCGGGAGCAGGTCTGTTCGCGCGAAACCAGCTCGGTCGGGGCCCACGACAGCGGCACGTCGGCGTACCGGCGACCATTCCCACCAGCCTCTCTCGGTCGGCGAGTACGCCTCAGCGATCAGCTTGAACCCGGGCACCGAGCGCGGCTACCGCGGCAGCCGACGAGTGTCGATCAACTGCTGGGCGACGTCGCGCAGCTTGGTGTTGGTGTCTTGGGAGTAGCGCTTCAAGATCGCGAACGCACGGTCGCCGTCGAGGTTGTAACGCTCCATCAGGATCCCCATCGCCTGCCCGACCAGCTTGCGGGCGTCGACCGCGCGGGCGAGCGTCTGCTCCTTGCGGGCGGTCGCCACCGCCACTGATGCGTGCCGCGCCAAGATGTGCGCCACGGCCTCGTCGTCGGCGTCGAACGCGTCGGGCGCCGAGCTGTAGAGCCCCAGAACGCCGACAGTGCCGCTCGCGGTGGTCAGAGGTACGTCGAGAACGCTGCGAACCCCCAACGACAATACCTTCGCTGCCCAGTCAGGCCACCGGTCGTCAGACTCGGTGTCGCGTACCAGGATCGTGGTGTGATCGCGCATGGATGCCGTCAGCGGTCCCGCTTGGTCGGCCATCTGCCACCGGTAGATCTCCTCCACGACGGGATCAGTCACCGCAGGAACGTCGGGCCCGGAGCGAGTCGCCAGCGCGACACCGGCGTACGAACAGCTCAGTGCCTGCAGCGCGAACTCGACCACGGCCTGGACCGTCTCCTCGACTCCGCCGGAGGCATGCAACTCGAGCGCGAGCCGGGCAAACACAGAGGCAGTATCCGGCGAGTCGACGGCCGCTTGAGGTACCACTGCCGGGTCACCGATTTCCACGGACGCCTCCGAAGATCCCCCCACAATCACCCGCCCCCTGTTGGACGGCAAGCAATTGGTGCCCAGATCGGCCGACCCGAAACGTTCGACCTCGGAGCGAGCAAAGGTTCTCCTGACCCCGTAGCACCTGGATTGAGATCGGCACCGCCGGGCACTCTGGACGTTGTTCACAGCGTTCGGAGACGAGGCGTGACGGGGTTCTTCGTCGAGATCAACGGCCATTGGGTGGCTGACGCACAGCGGGTGACGACCACAGGGCTCGTCCCCGCAGGGTGGATCTGCGTCCGATGCGGTGCCCATTTCACCGACCGGCATGAGCCCCACAAGACCCGATGCCCCGCCACCCGACAGCCGCACGGGCACGAACTGTTCACCGACCCTCGCGACGGACTGCTGTACTGCCGGCGGTGTCCCCTGACGGCCTACGATCTCGCCGACGTAGCCACCGAACCCCAATGCCCAATGCCGCTGCACTAGTTCAGCTGCAGGTGAGCTCGGGTACGACGGACTCCGGTGATCAGGATTGCGTCTGGGTACCTGCCGAGCACCCATCCGAACCTGAGGGGACAGCGAAATGCCAGGCGACGTAGTTGATCTGATCATGCAGGACCACCGCGAGGTGGAGCGGCTGTTCGACGAGCTCAAGCAGAATCCGGACAAGCGGCCGAACCTCTTGCCCGTACTGACCACCTTGCTGACCGCGCACAGCCGGGCCGAAGAAGCCGAGGTGTACCCGGTCGCGGCCGCGGAAGCCGGTGAGAAGGACGAGGTCTCGCACAGCCAGCAAGAACACATCGAGGCCGATCAGCTACTGGCCGAACTCGCGAACACCGATCCGGAGTCGACCCAGTTCGAGACCGTGCTGCAGAACCTGATCGACGCGGTGTCGCACCACGTCGAGGAAGAAGAGACCAAGGTCCTTCCCGGCATGCGCTCCAACCTGTCCGACGAACGCCGTATCGAACTCGGCCAAGCGTTCGCCGCGAGCCGCAAGCAGCACCTCGGCGAACAACCAGGCGAGATGACCCGCGACCAACTCGCGCAGCAAGCGCGCAACGCCGACATCACCGGCGCGTCCGGACTACCGAAGGACAAACTGCAGCAGAAAGTGCAGCGCGAAGCCGAGGAGTGAGGCAGAACTGAGGCTCGCCATACACCTTGACTCCCTCAGCGACGAACTCTGCCGCCGTCTCCCACGGCTACCGGGCGGTTCAGAGGCCTGTGCGATGGAGGTTGCTCATGACAACGTTACGTGCTGGCGAGTGGCCGGCCCTCGGCGTACGGGAAGGTGCCCTTGATCGGTGTCGTGGGCAACGAAGACGGTGCGCATCACGTCAGCGCCGAGGTCTTCCAGGCGCCGAACGACGTCGGCTTCACGATCCCGGCCGCGGGCGCCACTCGGCGAAGCGATGGGTTCGGTACGCCGGACCCGCAGGCCGACGGGTATGCCCCACGGGTGCCGCACCCGCTGTATCCATTGGGGATCACCATCAGCGGCCGAGCTGGGCGCGTTCGCATGGTAGGCACAGTCTGATGGTCGGGAGCGCTGCCAGGCGGTGGACCGGGATCGGGCGGCCGCAGCGCTCGCAGGTGCCGAACCTGCCTCGTGAGAGGCGGAAGAGCGCGGCGTCGATCTCTGCCACCGCACGCCTGGCTCCGGCCGTCAACGTGGCCCGGACTTCGTCGAGAGCCGCCGAACAAGGCGTGTCGGCCGCGTAGGACAGGCTGATCAGCTGCTCGAGCCTGAACTCCCGTTCCTGCTCCAGCTCGCGCTGGAACCAGGCCGTGTTCAGGGCGGGCCCGTCGGCAGGTGCCCGATCCGCAACGTCCATCGCCGCAGGTCTCCTCGTCCCCGGGTCCGTCCGTGGGATCACGGACGGTCAGGCCTCGGGAGTTGCTCGTCGGGATCTTCGTCCGGCTGCGGCTCGGGATCCGGGTACGGTGTGGTGTCCGGGTCGTCGCGGCCCGGACGGTCAGGGTCCGTCGGATCAGGCAGTGGCGGCACGGGCGGCACAGGCGTCGTACTCATCATGACCTCCACAAACTGTTGCTCTCCGCAAACAACTCGTCAGCTGGCCGATACCCAGGCACATTCGCCCCGGAGCCCGTCAGTCTGATTCAGGTGCGACCAGGCGGGAACCGGTCGGATATGACTGTGAAGCTGAACGACAAGGCGTTCGAGCACGCGAAGCACCTGGTCGGCAAGGGGCAGACGACCAAGGACGAGCGGGACGACTGGAGCGAGCACGCCCCGACCGCGGCTGAGCAGAATGCGTACCTGGACAAGCACGGCTGGAACGATTACAGCCTGTGGTTCCTCGGTGTCGACGACGAGATGGACGAGGAGACCAAGGGGCACTACGAGTTCCCGTACGGCGACTTCCGCCGCGTCCACCGTTGCGGCGTCATCAGCGCCGAGTCCCGGGCCGCGCAGTACAACCACACCGACATCCAGCAAGCCCTCGAGAAGATCCACGAACTCCTCGACGGTGACCACGCCTGAGGAACGACGCCCCAGTTCCCCCGCGCAGGTCGCTCGTCGCGTTTGGCCCGTTCGGCGCGCGGACACCTGGGAGGCATGCTGCCGATCGCCTCGCCACTCGACACCTCACGTGCCGTTCGGGACATCTTCCTGCCGCTGGTTGCGCAGGGAGCCATCCTCCGCCGGCCGCGGCTGGGCACGCTCGCGGAGAAGGTCCACGCCGACGACCGAGCGCTGCGGCTGGTGCGCAGGTTCCGCGAGAGGTACGGCGACGGGCCGCTGCTGTTCCGCATCGGCGGCCGGACGATCGGGCTCGTGCTCGCCGCGGCCGACGTACGCCGGGTGCTCGCCGAGACACCCGATCCGTTCAGCGCCGCGACCACCGAGAAGGCCGGCGCCCTACGCCACTTCCAGCCACACGCGGTCCTCGTCACCGATCCGCCTCTGCGGGCCGCCCGCCGCGAGCTGAACGAACAAGCCCTCGGCACCCATCAGCCGGTCCACGAGCACGGACACCGCATGCTCGAGGTCGTGCGGGAGGAGCTGGACACCCTGACCGGGACCCTCGGATGGGACCAGTTCCGGTCGATCTGGTCGCGCGTCGTACGGCGGATCGTCCTCGGCGACGCGGCCCGCGACGACACCGAGGTCACTGCGGACCTCGACCAGCTCCGCGCCGACGCCAACTGGGCAGAGTTCCGCCCGCGCCGCGGGGAGGTCCGGGAACGTTTCCTCGGCGTCCTGGCGGCGTACGTCGCCAAGTCGGAGCCCGGGTCGTTGGTCAGCCTGCTCGACACCGACGACAGCAGTCTCGATCCGGCCGGTCAGGTCCCGCACTGGTTGTTCGCGTTCGACGCCGCAGGCATCGCACTGTGGCGGCTGTTCGCCGTACTCGCCGCGCACCCGTCGACGCTCGACCCCATCATCACCGAGGCTCGACATCCGGACGCCTCACCGCTTCTCGCGCAAGCCGGCGCAGCTGTCCAGGAATCCCTCCGGCTGTGGCCGACCACTCTCGTCGTTCTGCGCGAGTCGACCAGGGACACCGGCTGGCGCGGCAAGACCGCTCCGACCGGAACCGAGTTCGCAATCATCAGCTCCGTCTTCCACCGCGACGACCGGGCCCTCGACTTCGCCAACCGCTTCGAACCGTCCATCTGGCTCGACGGCCGCGCCGACGGATCCTGGCCACTGATCCCGTTCAGCGCCGGTCCGGCGGAATGCCCTGGCCGCAACGTGGTCCTGCTGACCACCAGCACCGCGGTCAGCTACGTCGCCGACCGCTACCACCTCGACGTCGACCCGACCACCCGCGCCAAACTCGCGGGCCCGATGCCCGCCACCTTCAACCACGCCACCATCCGCCTCGGCTTCTGGCCCGTGCCCGACGAACCGCCCCCAGCAGCCGATGCAGCGGCAGCTTCATCACCCGTGCCTTGAGATCCCACAGTGCGCAGTCGACCGCCGACATCGCCATCCCGGCCCCCAGGTCCAGCCCGTCCCGGTGCGTCCGGCGGCAGAGATCTCGACCAGGGTCAGCGTCGTACTGTCGCACTCGAACGTTCCGTCCGCCTCGCGCGTGTCGGTCGGGACCGTGTACGCCGAGGCGCGGACCGACTTGATCGGCGCGGTGGTCATGACTTGCCTGGCAGGAATTCCTGCACCTTTGACTTCACGCCTTCCTTGACCATGTTCACCCGGTCGGTGTCGCCGCGTACGATCGATTCCAGCGCCTTCTCCAGCTGGTCCCAGGTCGCGTGCGGCGGGATCGGGGGTACGGCGGGATCGGTGCGGAACTCCACCACGCACGGCCGGTCCGCCCGCAACGCCTCGTCCCACGCCGGCCCGACCTCCTCCGGCTTCTCCGCGGTCACCCCGTGCAGCCCGAGCAGCCGCGCGAACCCGGCGTACGGGAACTCCGGCAGTTCCTGAGAAGGCAGGAACTGGGGCGAGCCTCCCATCGCCCGCAGTTCCCACGTCACCTGGTTCAGATCGTTGTTGTGCAGCACGGCCACCACCAGCCGCGGATCCGCCCACTCCTGCCAGTACTTCGCGATCGTGATCAGCTCGTTGATCCCGTTCATCTGCATCGCGCCGTCCCCCACCAACGCGTACCCCGGCCGGTCCGGCAGCCCGAACTTCGCACCGATCACGTACGGCACCCCGGGCCCCATCGTCGCCAGCGTCCCGGACAACGACCCGCGCATCTCACCCCGCATCCGGATGTGCCGCGCATACCAGTTCGCCGCCGAGCCCGAGTCCGCCGCCAGGATCGCGTTCGACGGCAGCCGCGGCGACAACTCATGGAACACAAGCTCCGGATTGATCGGATCGGCCGACGTATTAGCGCGCCGCTCCATCACCTCCCACCAGCGCGAGACGTTCGCCTCGATACCTTCCAGCCACGACCGGTCGTTCTTCGGCCGGACCAATGCCAGTAACTCGTGCAGGGTCCGCGTCGCATCACCGACCAGATTCACCTCGAACGGATACCGCATCCCGATCATCGTCGGATCGTGATCGATCTGGATCGCCCGCGCCTGACCGAACGGCGGCAGGAACTGGCTGTACGGGAAGTTCGACCCGACCACCAGCAACGTGTCGCAGTCCATCATCATTTCGTACGACGGCCTCGTGCCGAGCAACCCGATCGACCCCGTCACCCACGGCAGATCATCCGGCAGCACGTCCTTGCCCAGCAGGGCTTTAGCCACACCGGCACCGGTCAGCTGAGCCAGCTGCGTGACCTCGTCCACCGCACCTCGCGCGCCCTGGCCGACGAGAATCGCGACCTTCTCGCCCGCGTTCAGGATCTCCGCGGCCCGCTCGATATCCGCGGCCGCCGGGACCGGCGCCGACCAGCTCAGGTCCGTGCTCGACGGCACCATCTTGAACGCATGCGACGGCGCCGTGTACTCCAGCTCCTGCAGGTCCGACGGAATGATCAGCGCAGTGACCGTACGACGCGACGCCGCAATCCGGATCGCCCGATCGAGCACGTTCGGCAACTGCTCCGCAACCATCACCGTCTCGCAGTAATCCGAGGCAACATCCTTGTACAGCGTGTGCAGGTCGACCTCCTGCTGATAGCTGCCACCCATCGCACTCCGCGCCGTCTGCCCGACGATCGCCACCACCGGCACATGATCGAGCTTCGCGTCGTACAACCCGTTCAGCAGATGAATCGCACCCGGTCCACTGGTCGCCGCACACACCCCGACCCGTCCGGTGAACTTCGCATACCCGACCGCCTCGAACGCCGCCATCTCCTCATGCCGCGCCTGCACGAACCTCGGCTGGTTGTCGGCCCTCTCCCACGCCGACAACAACCCGTTGATCCCGTCACCGGCGTACCCGAAGACATGATCGACACCCCACTCGCGAAGCCGCTGCAGGATGTAGTCGCCAACTGTCGTGCTCATATCAATCCTCCTGAAGGCCCGTGGCCAAGAGTTCGGCGAGATGTACGGCCCACCGGTCGGTCTTCCCCTCAGCTCTTGCTGCTCGTCAGCCGAGCGCCTTGAGGAGAGCATCCGAGAAGGCCGGCAGATCGTCCGGATTCCGACTCGTGATCAGGTTCCCGTCGATCACGACTTCCTGATCGACCCACGTAGCCCCGGCGTTCCGCAGATCGGTCTGCAGGCTGGGCCACGACGTCAGCGTCCGTCCAGCAACGACGCCGGCCTCGATCAAGGTCCACGGCGCATGGCAGATCGCCGCCACCGGCTTGCCGGAGGCAACGAAGTCCTTGACGAAGGCAACCGCCGTGCCATCACGGCGCAATGCGTCGGGATTCGCCACACCTCCTGGCAGAACGAGAGCATCGAACTCGTCCGCCGCGACGTCACCGACCACCTGGTCGACCGGCAACTTCACGGCTGCGGTCAGATGATCGAAGGTCTGCACCTGCCCGGTGTCCGGACTCACCAGGACCGGCCCATGGCCGGCGTCCTCGACCGCCTTCCACGGCTCCGTCAACTCGACCCGCTCGATTCCCTCCGCGGCCACGAGGAATGCGATCCTGCTCATCTGGTCCTCCGCTGATTCAGACGTCCTTCGATTCGTGCCTCCTGCACCCGGTACCCGGGACCCATCAGCGCATGCGAACGTTGAGCAGACGGCTCACCGAGCGTTCCAGGGTTGCGCGCACCTGGGCGTTCTCCAGGTTCGTGCCGGCTCGGTGTACGGCGCCGGCGATCGTGTGGCCGTGTTCGTACTGCTCGATCACGCGCGGGTCGACGTACGAAGCGGCGTGTACGGTGGCGGTCCAGGTCCGCAGGTCCTTGACGGTGTAGTCGGCACCGACGAGTTCCTGGAAACGCCCGTTGACGGCGTCGGCGTCGAGTTCGTGATAGGCGCCGTTTCGCGATACACCAGCAGCAGCGGATTCTGGTGCCGGCCGCGCTTCAACGAGCGCACCGCCGTGGCCAGGTGCGGATCGTCGAGCTCGAGGGTGCGCTGCAGGCCGCCCTTCGCCACGAAGTCGAAGACGACCTTGTGCTTGCTGACGCGTCAGGCCCGGCTTGTCGGGATGGCTCCGGCGAAGTCGCACACTTGCGAGTACCCGGCCACATGCCCTGGATCCGGCCAGGGTCAGTGCCCCAGGAGGCCGATGGCGAACGACACGACGAGGATGGAGGTCATCAGGGCCGACACGGATTCGACGCCCATCAGGAGCTTGGCGCGGACCGACAGCGGCATGGTGTCGGTCGGGCTGAAGGCCGACGAGTTGGTGACGGACACATACAGGTAGTCGACGAAGCCCGGAGCCCAGCCGGACCGGCTCGACGATCGCCTTGCCATCTCGCTGATCGCGTCATGGTCCTCGTCCTGGGGGAAGCGGAAATCGGCATCGGGCAGTCCAGGCCGGTCGACACGGAAGCGGGTGACGGGTCCGCCCCGGTCGAGTTCCCAGTACGCGAGCGCGAACACGAGCACGTTCGTGAGCCACACCTGTCCCGCGGCCGCCAGCAACTGGGCGCCCGCGGTCGCCTGGCCCGCCAGCAGCGAGCGGATCAAGAGCACCAGGGCGGTCGTGTTGGAGAGCGCGATCAGCAGCACGAGGGCGATCGACAACCGCCGTAGCAAGCGGTTCTCCTTGCTCATCCGGCGCGGATTGGCCAGGACCAACGGGATGAACAGCAACAACTCCAGCCCGGGGATCACGAACCGCGGCCCGATCTGGAGGGCACTGGGCAGCAGGGCGTACAGCGCGACCGCGACCACGACACCAAGTGCCGCCGGCAACCGCGGTTCGCCCGGATGGGCCTGCTTCTTCTCGTCACCCACGCCGGCCACCCTCCCACATCGGTCGGGCTCAGATCAGATAACGGTCTCCGGGGCCGACGATGCGGAGCCAACGGGCGGCATGGGGCCCGAGTTGCAGGGTCAGCGTGCCGTCCTCCGCCAGGTCGGTGGTCTCGTCACGCAGAAGATCGACCGCGCGAAGTCCGACACCCGAGCCGGCGACCGTGAGCGTTACCTCCCCGGCTTCGGCGGCGAAGTTGTGAGCGGTGACGATGGCACCACCCTCGTACTCCGATCGGTGCGCGAAGACCGCCGGGGCGTCGTGTTCGAGGATCGTGCACTCTCCCCACGACAGCTCCGGGCACTCCCGGTAGCGCCGGATAAGCAGCTTGATCCAGTTGAGCAACGAGTCGGGATCCCGGCGCTGCGCGGCCACATTGACGTGTTCGGGACCGAACTCCCCGTCGGTGACCGGTGCCCTCAGCTGCGACGGGTCGGCCGTCGAGAAACCGCCGTTCGGGCCGGAGGTCCACTGCATCGGCGTACGGACAGCACCCCGGCCCTCGATCGCGAGATTCTCGCCCATACCGATCTCCTCGCCGTAGAACAGCACCGGCGTACCGGGCAGCGAGAACAGCAGGCTGTAGACCATCTTGAGCCGCGCCTGGTCGTTGCCCAACATCGGCGGCAGGCGCCGGCGCAGACCGCGGCCGTAGAGCTGCATGTCCTTGTCCGGTCCGAACGCGTCGAAGACCTCCTGCCGCTCGCTGTCGGACAGCTTGTCCAGCGTGAGCTCGTCGTGGTTGCGTACGAACGTCCCCCACTGGCCCTCCTCGGCAGGCCGCGGACGTTGCCGCAGCGCTTTCACCAGCTCGGCGGGGTCATTGCGCGCCAGGGACAGGTAGAGCCGCTGCATCCCGATGAAGTCGAAGCACATCGTCAGCTCGTCACCGTCCTCGTCACCGAAGAACCGGCGGGTGTCGTCGTACGGCAGGTTGACCTCCCCGATGAGCATCGACCGGCCGTACCGCCGGTCCAGGAACGACCGCAGATCGCGCAGGTAGTCGTGCGGGTCCGGCAGGTTGCCCGCGTCCTCGGCCCCGGTCGTGTCGAGCAGGAACGGCACGGCGTCCACGCGGAACCCCGACAGCCCCAACTGCGACCAGAAACCGATCACCCGCTCGATCTCCTCACGCACCTCGACGTTCGCGATGTCGAGATCCGGCTGATACTTGTAGAACCGGTGCAGGTAGTACTGGCCCGCCTCATCGTCGTACTCCCACAGGCTCGTCTCCTGATCCGGGAAGACGATGCCCTCGTGCTGGTTCGCCGGCGGTTCGTCCCGCCAGACGTACCAGCCGCGGTACGGCGATTGCCGCGAGGCGCGAGCGCTCCGGAACCAAGGGTGCGCGTTCGATGTGTGGTTGACGACCAGGTCCGCGATCACCCGGATCCCGCGATCCTGAGCGAGCGTGATCAGCTCGACCAGATCCCCGTGCGTACCCAGCTGCGGATCGACACCGTAGAAGTCGGTGATGTCGTACCCGTCGTCACGATCCGGACTCGGATAGAACGGCATCAGCCACACACACGTCACGCCCAGATCGGCCAGATGATCGATCCGTTGGCAGACCCCACGCAGATCCCCTGATCCATCACCGTCGGTGTCGAAGAACGTCTCGACATCGAGGCAGTAGATCACCGCGTTCTTCCACCACACATCCGCCGTCTCGGTCAGCCGCATAGCTCCCCGTGCCCCCGCCGGCCACGACGTACACCCCGCAGGCATCATGAACTGAGGCCATTGCGGGTACCGGGGCGCTATGCGATGGCTTCGACTGCGTGCGTTGCTGCTGGCAAACCTGGGGTTGTTCTTCGCGTTCCTGGTCGGACTCGCGCTGACCGGTCATGCCCAGCAGAACGCGGAGTTGACCGACCACGGCCGGCCGCCGCAGACGCTCACCCAGTACCTCGGCTCCTCGTCGTTCGGTGAAGCGGTCTTCGAGAACTGGGAGTCGGAATTCCTGCAGATGTTCAGCTACGTACTGCTCACGGCGTACCTTGTGCAGAAAGGCTCGGCCGAGTCGCGGCCGCTGGACGAGCCCGCGCCGCAGGACGAGGACCCCCGGGACCACCGCGGCGATCGCGAGGCGCCCTGGCCGGTACGGCGCGGTTCCGAGCTGATCCTCACGCTGTACGAGAACTCGCTCGCGATCGCCTTCGGGCTCGCGTTCCTGGTCTCGATCTGGTTGCACGCGGCAACGGGCGCGGCGGCGTACAGCCAGGATCAGGAGCTCCACGCCAGCCCGGCGGTGACCACCTGGCAGTACATCGGCACTCCGAGACAGGCGGCTGAACGACGTTCGGTCGCGTTTGGGCGTGCCTCGGCGGGGACACCGGGCACGTATGGGACAGGTTGTGGTGGTGACTGGGGCGAGTGGCGGGATCGGGCGCGCCACGGCGGTGGAGTTCGGTCGGCGAGGCGCCCGAGTGGGGATGCTGGCTCGGGGTGAGGCCGGGCTTTCCGCTGCTGCTCGGGAGGTTGAGCGAGCCGGCGGTACGGCGCTGCCGGTCGAGGTGGATGTGGCTGACTACGAGCAGGTCGAGCTCGCTGCCAAGCAGGTGGAGCGGGAGCTCGGGCCGATCGACGTGTGGGTGAACGTCGCCTTCAGCTCGGTGTTCGCGCCGTTCCTGGAGATCGCGCCGGAGGAGTTCCAGCGGACGACGGACGTGACCTACCTCGGGTATGTGTACGGCACCCGCGCGGCGCTCACCAGGATGAAGCCGCGGGACCAGGGGACGATCGTGCAGGTCGGCTCGGCGCTGGCCTATCGCGGGATCCCGCTGCAGTCGGCGTACTGCGGGGCGAAGCACGCGATCCAAGGCTTCCACGACTCGCTGCGCTGCGAGCTCATGCACGACAAGTCGAACGTCCACGTCACGATGGTGCAGATGCCTGCCGTCAATACACCGCAGTTCTCCTGGGTGCTGTCGCGGCTGCCGAAGCACCCACAGCCGGTGCCGCCGATCTTCCAGCCCGAGGTCGCCGCCGACGCCGTTGTGTACGCCGCTGACCACCCGCGCCGGCGCGAGTACTGGGTCGGGGCGCCGACAGCCGCCACCATCGTCGCGAACAAGTTCGCCGCCGGCCTGCTCGACCGCTACCTGGCCAGGACCGGCTACAAGTCCCAACAGGCCGACGAGCCGGCCGAGAAGGCCGCCAACCTCTGGGACCCGGCCGACGACGACCGCGACTACGGTGCCCACGGCGCCTTCGACGACCGCTCGACCGCCCGCAGCTATCAGGTGTGGGCCTCGCGACATCGCGGCCTCGTCACAGCCCTCGCCACCGGCGCAGCAGCCGCGACCGTCTACCTCACGCGCAGCCACCGGTAGCCATAACCACCCACCACGACATCGGAGGTGCGTGTGAAGATCGGATACTTCCTCTCCAGTGAGGAGTACACACCCGCCGAGCTGATCGAGCAGGCTCGGATGGCCGAGGAGGCCGGGTTCGACGGGTTGTGGATCAGTGACCACTTCCATCCGTGGAACGACGAGCAGGGGCAGAGCGCGTTCGTCTGGTCGGCGATCGGCGCGATCTCGCAGGTGTGCGAGCTACCCGTGACAACGGCGGTGACCTGTCCGACGGTCCGGATCCACCCGGCCGTGATCGCGCAGGCGGCCGCGACCAGCGCCGTACTGCTGAACGGGCGGTTCACGCTCGGGATCGGAACCGGCGAGGCGCTGAACGAGCACGTCCTCGGGTCGGTGTGGCCGACCGTCGACGTCCGGCTGGAGATGCTCGAGGAAGCGGTCGAGATCATGCGCCGGCTGTGGACCGAGGACGGGTTCGTCAGCCACCACGGCAAGCACTACACCGTCGACACCGCCCGGATCTACACCCGGCCGCAACAGCCGCTGCCGATCTACATGTCCGGATTCGGGCCTGAGGCAACCGATGTCGCGGCGCGGATCGCGGACGGCTACATCACCACGACCCCGGACCGGGAGCTGCTGCAGCGATTCCGCGACAACGGCGGCGGCAGCAAACCGACGCAGGCCGGTTTCAAGGTCAGCTACGCGCCGACCGAGGCCGAAGGTATCGACCAGGCCCACCGGATCTGGGGCAACTCCGGCCTGCCCGGCGAGCTCGCCCAGGTCCTCCCCTCGCCCCGGCATTTCGAGCAGGCCAGCCAACTGGTGACCAAGGAGGCCACGGCGAAGTCCGTCGCCTGCGGCCCGAAGGCGGGCGACCATGTCGACGCGTTCACGCCGTACGCCGAGGCCGGCTTCGACGAGGTGTACGTCGCCAACATGGGCCCGCACACCGTCGACATGATGAACCTCTACCGCACCGAGATCCTCCCCGAACTCCGCCTCCGCAAGGAGCACTCATGAACAACCACGAAGCCTGGACCACGATCGACGTCGCCCCGAACATCGTCTTCGACCGCCTGTCCGACCTGGGTCGCCTCCCCGGCTACCGACGGCACGTCGAAGCTCACGGTCAGACTCCGGACCGGCCACGACGACGGTGTCGACGCCGAGCTCGAACAAACCCTGGCAGCCATCAAGACCGACCTCGAGCGCCACCGACCAACCGAGTCCTGACGAACTGACCGAGCCCTCTCGCCACCAAGCCGTACGCACCTGGGTCGAAACCCATCTGGACCAGCTCACCGCGTAACCTCGCTCAATGCCTCGAACCACGCGGCCGGAGGAGTTGACGGGATGACGCTACCGACGCAAGACGACGTGCTGGGGTACTTCGACACGTTGTCGAACTGGGGCCGGTGGGGTGCAGATGACGAGCGCGGCACGCTGAACCACATCACCGACGACGTACGGCTCGCGGCAGCGCGGGCTGTGCGGCACGGCAGGAGCGTGTCGTGCGCGTGGGATATCGCCGTACCAGAAGAGATGGACCGATCAACCACGACGTGTCCGTGCGCCGCTGAGATGCCGGGGGCCGAGCACATGCCGGCCGCGTTCCACAACGATCGGCGCTGGGGCTTCTCGAACGAGCGGCTCGGGATTCTGTTCCACGGCAACACGATCACCCACCTCGACTCGCCGTGCCACATCTTCTGGGACGGCAAGCTGTACAATGGGCGACCCCACACGATGGTCGACGCCGCAACGGGATCAGCGTGGGGCGCCGTCACAGCCGCGGCGGACGGGATCGTCACGCGAGGTGTCCTGCTCGACATCGCGACGGTGCGCGACGTGCCGTGGCTGGGACCGGGTGAGGGGGTGTATCCCGAGGACCTCGAAGAGGCCGAACGTCGCCAGGGTGTGCGTGTGCGCCCGGGCGACGCAGTGCTCCTGCGAACCGGCTACGGCCGCGCCCGGCACGAATCCGGCCCGGCCGGCGGCATCGAGCAAGCCGGCTGGCACGCCTCCTGCCTGCCGTGGCTGCACGAACGCGGCGTCGCACTCATCGGAGCCGACACCCCCTCCGACGTCCAGCCGTCCGGGTACGCTGACATACTCATGCCGGTCCACGCCGTCAGCCTCGTCGCCATGGGCCTGTGGCTACTCGACAACTGCGACCTCGAAGCCTGCGCAACAACCGCCGCCCAACTCCAGCAATGGGACTTCCACCTCGCCGTCCCCCCAATCCGCCTCACCGGCACCTCAGGCAGCCCCGTCAACCCAATCGCCACCTTCTGACTGCTGGGCCAGCTCGACGGCATCCGGCGCTTACAGCTGGCTCGGTATGTCGTTGACGGTGCCCGAGCCCCAGACGCCGAGGGCGATGTTGGCCTCGTCGTGGGCGTCGACGATCAGGCGGCGGGACGTTGTCTCGAGGTCAGGTGAGCCGGTCATGATGTCCTGGACCAGTTGACGGTGCAGCTCGAGACCTCGGCGCATCGCCTCGACGACCGGGAACACGAGGGTTTCCCGGGTCCGGACCGCGGTCTCGATGACGCTGCCGAGACAGTCGAACATCTTGCTGCCGGACAGATCCAGAAGCGTGACATGGAAGTTGACGTCGGCTGACACGAAGGTATGCAGATCGCGTTGGTCCAAGGCGGCGTACATGGTGTCGATGGCACGGGTCAGCTGTGCAAGGTCCGCGGGCCCGGCGCGTAGGGCGGCCATCCGGGCGCCGCAGGCGCCAGCCGCCACACCGCCGACCGAGACCACCACTGCCCAGCCGTCCAGGTACCCCTCCTCGACGTCGTCGGTGCCGGCGACGCCTTCGCAGCCGGATACCTCTCGGCCGTCCTCGACAACCTCCCCATCCCCGACCGACTCACCCGAGCCACCACCACCGCCGCCTTCTCCATCTCAACCCCAGGCGACTGGGAAGGCCTACCCACCACCCCGAACTCGACCTGATCTCCCTACCCCCAGGCACCACAATCCGCTGACCCACTCACCAAGCCCGCGCGACGCGAATGCCGGTTTGGATACTAGATGTCCTCGAGTCCCGTGAGCTGCACCGGTCGCCGGCCTTGGCACCGGTGTCCCGGATGTCGACGACGCTTGAGAACGAGGCCACAGCGACGGCTTGCATTCCAGCGGTGATCGCACCCCCGCCGGCGCACTGATCGCCTAGGCCCGCCGCAACCACGGACTCAGCAACACATGAGGCACCGGGCCTCCCTGCAACCGAGGCGCGGTTCAGTTGCCACGTCGTCGTACGCGTAGACCGGCAAACTGCCGCGGCTGTGCGATCGGGGGCCAGGCTGAGCGTCAGTGATGGCCGAGGAGGCGGGCCAGCCGCTCCGTGGGTGACCTTTGCGGATCGTCGGTCAGCGGGTCGGCGTACATCAGACCCCGCAACCGGGCCGGGACCGCGTCGGCGGCCGACGCCAGACACCTTTCGGCCACGCCTGGTGGAGCATCACCCGGGCGGTCAGTCGCGACGGCCAGATCCCACCCGTGCGTCGTAGTCTCGATCGTGAATCCACGGACCGCCTCCAGCGCAGTCACCTGGCCCCACGGCGCTCGCACGGACGTACCGCCCTCGAATGATGCGAACGCGGGACCGATCTCAGCGGCCAACTGCGCATAGGTCGCGGCCAGCTTGTCGTCAGGCACATCGGTCACGACATGCGGGACGTCCGAGGCCGGGAGCCCGGTCGCGGTCCCGCGACCACGGTACGCAGTGCCGATCAGGTGACCGATCAGCAACCGCACGTCCCATTCGCTGCACGGAGTCGGCCGGCCAAGATCCTCGGCCGCAGTACCGGCAATCAAGCCGGACACCCAATCCAGACTCGCGGCATAGTCCCGCAACTGCTGCGCAAAGGTCATGCCAGCGCACGCTACTAGGCCCCCCGGACACTTCCAGGTCGCCAGCTGTTCCGTGGTCATGGTCGTGGTGGTCTCGGGGCTGATCCTGCTGCTCGCTCCGGGCGACGTTCGCGACCACGGCGCATGGCACGGCGTGTTCTGGATGAGCCTGCTCCGGACACTCGATCCCGGCACGATGGGCGGCGATCAGGGCGGACTGGGCCATCGGCCTCCGCATCCACACCGACTTCTACCGGCCACCGTCGTACGGCGTCGTACTGAACCCGCCCAAGCACAGGCAACTGACATCACGTCACCGCCCCGTAATTCGGCGGACGAGCACGCGGTACGGATGGCACCGTGGGGGCATGTTGATACGGCTGTACGACGGGAACCGCGAAGTACTGCGTCCGCTCTTCCGGCTTGCTGACGACTCGGAGCAAGAGATCGATCGGTACGTCGGCCTCGGCGACGTACTCGTTGCCGAAGACAACGGTGAGCTCGTCGGCCAGCTGCAGTTGACGGCGACAGCCGAGCCGTCGACGTTCGAGCTGAAGAGCATGGCGGTCATCGACGGCAGGCGTGGCGGCGGGATCGGTCGTGCCCTGGTCGAGGAGGCCATCGCACTCTGTCGGGCACGCGGTGCGACGCACCTACTGGTTGCGACCGCCGCCGCGGACATCGACAACCTGCGCTTCTACCAACGGAGAGGATTCCGGATGCTGAGCATCGAGCGCGACGCGTTCACCGCGGCCGCCGGATACCCGGACGGGATCGTCATCGACGGCATCCCGCTCCGCGACCGCGTCTGGCTCGACCAGGAGCTGGCCCTCTGACGGGGGCCTACTTCGCGGGCAGGCTGCGCGCGAACGCGACGCCGCGGTCGACCCAACGCCGCAGGCCATCGTTCTCCGAGAGCGCATCGGAGTCGACCACGCGCCAGCCTTTCATCGGGCGGCCGGTCATATCGAACGGCCAGGCCGCCGAACATCGTCTTCTCGGTCAGCCCGGTCTCGGCGGCGGTCAGCTCCCGGACGCGGTCGAGGACAGCCTGCCGCGGCTGGACACCGAGTGGATCGATCTGTACCAGGTGCACCGGCCGGACCACATCACGGACCTCGAGGAAACGCTGTGGGTGCTGAGCGATCTCGCGTCGGCCGGCGCGGGCGGAGCGGTAGTGGAGCTTCGTCCGCAAGTTACCGCCTGGCGGACGATCCACGCCACGACGTCGTCCTCCTGCTGACGCCGACGAGTAGGACACCCCTCCGGCGCAACGTGTTGTTGACATCGGGGAAATGTCAGGTGCGAAGCGGGGTGACATAAATGTTCCCGACATGGTTGCCGCCACGACCGGGAGGGGACTCGGATGGGTCTCAGTCAGCCGACGGATGCCGAGCTGGACGCGATGATCAGGGCGCGTCTGGCGTCGATCGGTATTGATCTCGACCAGCTGCCGCCGGGGAGGGCGCCGGATCCGCAGACCGGGAGTCCGGGCCGAGACACGGCGCTGGCGAGCCTGCGGGACTTCGTCCGGACGACCGTGCTGCCGCTGAGCTCGTACACGTTCGCAACCGACGCCGCGCTCGCCCAGCAGGCCGCGCCACCGGCGTTGTACCCGTCCATCGACGATGTCCGGGAATCACGATGAGCGCGCCCCAGGACGATCAGGTCGACCGACGCTCGTTCCTGTACCGCGCGAGCGCCTTGGCCGCGGCGGCTACCGTCGGTTCGGTCGCGCTGCCGTCGATCGCTCACGCAGCTCCTGCGCCGACGGGGCCTGCGGCGCTCGTCGACGCACCCGCTCGGTCGGTCGACATCAGCGAACTGACCATCGCCGAAGCTGCCACGCTGATCCGCAAGGGCCGGCTGACGCCCGAGGATCTGGTGCGGGCCCATCTGGACCGGATCGAGGAATTCGATCCGACGTACCAGGCGTTCAACCGGGTGCTGGCGGACGAGGCGCTGGCGCGCGCCCGGTCGCTCGGCCGAGACCGCGGCCCTGCACTGCACGGCATACCGCTGGCGATCAAGGACAACTACTACACCGCCGGCGTGACCACGACCGCGAACTCGTACCTGTTCGAGAACTTCGTGCCGCCGTACGACGCGACCGCCGTACGGCGGCTGACCGCGGCCGGTGGCATCGTCCTGGGCAAGACCCAGATGGGGCCGTTGGCAACGACTCGCGCGACCACGCCGGACGGCCGGATCACCACGGTGAACGCGTGGACGCCGGCCGACCCGAGCACGGATCCCGGCGGTTCGTCGTCCGGTTCCGCGACCGCGGTCGCGGCGCGGATGGCTACGTCCAGTGTCGGGACGCAGACCGGCGGCTCGATCACGGCGCCCTCGAACGCGCAGAACCTGACCGGGCTGAAGCCGACGATGGGCCGGGTCTCGCTGCACGGCATCGTGCCCCTCAGCTACACCCGGGACCACCCGGGGACGCTGGCGCGGGATGCGATGGACGCGGCGATCATGCTCACGGCGATGGCCGGGGAGGACCCGGAGGATCCCAGAACCCAAGGGCTCCCACCGGTACCCGACCTGGTGACCGCAGCTACGCCGATCGTCCGGGCCGGCCGCATCCGATCGCGCTGGCGGACCCGGATCGGCGTGATTCCCGGTTTCACCAGCGGTACGTCGGAAACCGCCGTCGCCCGGACCGCCGCGCTCGACCTGCTGGCGGGGATCGATGGTCTCTCCGTCGTCGACGTGACCATGCCGGACGAGTGGGACCTACTCACCAACGCCGCCTTCAACAACGTTCGGCTGCCCGAACGGAGCGAACCGTTCCTGCCGATGCTGCGCTCGGACCTGCGTGGTTTCGGTGTATCCGTGACCGGATGGCTGCAGGGCGCCTTGCTCGGCGCGAACGAATACCTGATCGGGCAACGCGCCAAGCTCCGGCTGCTCGAGCGGGTCCTCGACGACCTGTTCGGGCAGTGCGAGGTGGTCGTCCAGACCTCTCCGACACCGTTCGACGCGCTCGGGCTTCCGGAACTTGCGCTACCGATCGGCTTCACCAGGAGTGGGCTGCCGATCGGCACGATCCTCGGCGGCAAGCCGTACGGCGAGGACCGTCTGCTCGCCGTGGCCGCCGCGTACCAAGCCACCACCGATTGGCACCACCGCCGACCAGCCGACCCCGTCGTACCCTCGGCCGCTGCCCGCACCACGGCGCCCGCCAACCGCGGCCGCATCCTGGCCGAGCAGGTCCCCGATCTCATGCAGTAGCACGTGCTGCACGGCCGCAGGCCTCCCCCGGCCGTCACCGTTGGCGTCCCACTCGAACACCTTGAAGGCCGAGTCAGACAGGCTGTCAGGCACCGGAGGATAGGATTGCCCCGAAAGTTTCAGACGTCGCACGGGAGGTAGTTCGGTGGCCAAGGATCGAGCGACGATCGCGGCGATAGCGGCCGAAGTCGGGGTTTCTGTCCCAACCGTCTCACGGGTCCTCAACGGGCGCAGCGACGTGGCCGCAGCGACGAGGACTCGAGTCGAAGAGGCCTTGACCCGGCATCAGTACCGCAAACCCGTGGCTTCGAATGCAGCCGCTCGCTCCAGCCAGCTGATCGATGTCGTGTTTCATTGGTTCGGCAGTGCCTGGGCACAGGCGATCATCGTCGGCGTAGAGCGAGCTGCAGCTCCCGAGCAGATCAGTATCGTGCTGTCTGAACTCGGAGGCTCTCATCGGCCGGATCAGGAGTGGCTGGACAGCATCATGGCGCGCCGGCCGCTGGGCGTTTTGCTGGTCCTCTCCGGTCTTGACGAGATGCAACGCCACCAATTGAGTTCGCGGTCCATCCCGTTCGTCGTCGTCGACACGGACGGCGAGCCGCCCAGTGAGGTGCCGTCGGTCGGATCGAACAACTGGAGTGGCGGTCTCTCAGCTACCCGGCACCTCATCGGCCTCGGGCATACCAGGATCGCTGTCATCTCAGGTCCTGAAGACGTGTTGTGCAGCCGGGCCCGTGTCGACGGCTTCCGATCCGCCCACGACGAGGTGGGGCTCCACGTCGATCCCGCGATGATCTGCTGGGGAGACTTCGAAGCACCAGCCGGATACGAACACGCGGCCCGGCTGCTGCAGCAACAGCAACGACCGACGGCGATCTTCGCCGGTTCCGACTCGCAGGCCCTCGGAGTCATCCGGGCGGCCGACGATCTCGGCTTGCGGGTGCCTCAGGATCTCTCAGTTGTCGGGTACGACGACGTCCCACTGTTGGAATGGGTGACTCCGCCGTTGACCACTGTGCGACAGCCACTATCGGAAATGGCGACGGTCGCCACACAGATGCTCATATCAATGTCCCGCGGCGAGCAGTTGTCGGCCAGTCGGGTCGAGCTCGGGACCGAACTGATCGTGCGGAAGACGACTGGGCCCCCGGCCGGCTGACAGCTACGACGGGCTTGAGCTGCCCAGTCTCGCCTCGGTTCGCACGGCACCGACCGGAAGATGCGCGGTCCCCGTCAAATCGCCCACCGAGAATTCGAAGTCTCCGGCGAAGGCCGTCAACGCGATCCGGCCTTCGGTGTCGGTGATCTCCTCGGTGTCGGCAACCCACCATTCGTCGCGTACCAACGACCGCAGCGCGTGATACGCCGGCTTCTCCGATCCGTCGGCGCGAATCAAGCCGCAGGGTGCTCCCAACCAGGCGCTCGCGTCGTCGAATCCCCAGTAGGTGACGGCCTGCACGGCCGGATGCGACACCAGGGTGCGGTAGTGCCTGACGATCTCGTCAGCTTGGCGAAGTTCACCCTCGGCTGTGCTCGGCCAGCGTTCGACCCGATAGTCGTTGAGGTCGTTTACCTCGGATGGCATCAGGTCGCCCGACACCAGGGTCGTTTCGGTCCAGTGCAGTGGAAGGCCGAATTGGGCAAACCGGTCGCAGACGTCTACGAGATACTCCTCCCCGCGGAATCCCTGGTGCATATGGGACTGCAGGCCGATCACATCGATGTCGACTCCGGCGTCGAGTAGTTCAGCGAGCAATGCTTCGTATTGAGGACCAAGATCAAAGTCGTTGATCACCAGGGTTGCACCCTCGTTCGCACTCCGGGCCTCGTCGACAGCCATCCGAACCATCTCGACTCGCCCCTTGTCGGCGCACATCCGTGTCACCGCGTTGCGCACGCCGTCCGGCTCATTGCCGAACACCGGCATGATCACGGTCTCGTTGATCACATCCCAGGTGTCGATCAGTCCCTTGAATTCGCCGACCTCACGGCGGATCCGTCTGCGTAGCGTCTGTTCCGCCTCAGTCAACGGCAACGCGTCGGCCCACTGTGGCTTGACCGTGTGCCATACCAACGGATGGCCCTTCAACCGGACACCTCTGTCAGCGAGTTTCTGAGCAGCCAGAAGCAGACGATCACGCTCGGTGTGCCCTGGCTCCGGTTCATAGCGCCCCCAGTAGAACGCAAGGGTCGCGGTGTCGAAGAGCGCGAGCCACGATGCCGGCAAAGGCGTGCCTTCCGATCTCATGTCCGGAGCCGTGCAGCCGAAGCCGAAAGCGTGTCGGAGTTGGCGAATCCGAACCGGCTGGTCAGCCAGCGGCCTACCATCAGGACCGGCCACGGTGATCATCGCGCGGGTCTGACGGTGCTCATAGGCGCTTCCTTCATCGAGCGCAGGCGTCATTTCAATCCCTCGTTGCAGGAGCTGGTTTCGCGGGACACCGTGGCTGGTTCAGCTCACTCAGCGCGGATGAATCTCGCGGCCACGTCGGCCTCGATCGGCTTGGCAATGAGCCATAGCAGGCAGACGAACGCCCAACCCATCAGGGCCAGCACAGCCTCGGACCACAACCCGACAACGGCCGCCGCGACGACCATCAGGGCCAGAAAACCAAGACTCGCTCGCCATTGGCCGATGGCCTCAACAGTCGCGATCCTCATCGCGTCACGCGTGCGGAAAGAGAACAACGACGTGACGACGAGCAACTGGGCCGACCAGATGCCCATCAAAACGATCAGAGCGAGACTGACCGGTCGCACCGCTGGCCACACCCCGGCGTCACCGGCGAGGACGACGTTCATCATGAGCGGCGTTGCAACGGCCAGGACCGGGACCCACCATTTCAGTGTGTCGAAGAGATTGAGTCGGTAGCCACGAATCAGTGCCTTCGAAGGCTGGAGATCCGGGGAATCCCTCCAAGCTCGCAACGCATAGACCGCTGCCGATCCGGCCGGGCCGATGGGCAGCAGAGCGGCCATGAACAACACCATGTTCGATGCGTCGGCCCGGAGGAACGTCCACAAGATCAACGTCGGCAGGGCGTTCAGGAATCCGAACACGGCGAGAATCATGTAGCGGTAGACCGCGGCGGCGAGCCGCGACAGGATGCCCGCCCCTATCTCATCGCTCTGATCGACCCGGGTCATGCCGACGTGTCTCGGTTGCGTGCGAGGTCTCTGATGGCTCTACCCCTTCACCGAACCGAGCATCACGCCTTTGACGAAGTGACGCTGCACGAAGGGATAGACGCACAGGATGGGGATGATGGTCAGGATCATGGTCACCGCCTGGATGTTCGCCGAGACCGCGGCGGTGGTGGTGCCTGCCGCGGCCGCCCCTTCGCTGGCCGTTGTCGAGGCGCCGGCGATCAGGTTGCGCAGGAACAGTGTGACTGGAAACTTGTCGCTCTGATCGAGGTAGAGGAAGGCCGCGAACCAGTCATTCCAGTAGGCGACGGCGTAGAACAGGACCATCGTGGCGATGATCGCCTTGGACAACGGGAGGACGATGCGGAAGAAGATTCCGAACCAGCCGAGTCCGTCGATCTGAGCTGCTTCTTCGAGGTCTTTGGGAAGGCTCTCGAAGAACGATTTCATCACCAGCAGGTTGAATACCGACATCGCACCCGGCAACACGATCGACCACATCGTATTCTTCATGCCCAACGCCGAGATAAGTACATAGTTCGGCACGATGCCGCCATTGAAGAACATCGTGAAAACCGCTATGCCGATCAGAAGATTGCGACCGCGGAGATGCGGCTTGGACAGTACGAAGGCGAACGTCGTCGTCAGGACCATGGCGATCAGTGTGCCGACAACGGTGTAGGTGAACGTGTTGGCGTAGTTGCGCCAGAAGGTGCCGTCCCCGACCACCGCCCGGTAGGTCTCGACATTGAAGCCGACCGGCAGGAAGCTCACTTTCCCTGCTTTGATCGCACCCTCGGAACTGAATGACTGGGCCAGCACCGTGATGAACGGGTACAGCATGAGCGCACACAAGGCGATCAGGGCCGCGGCGTTTGCGACCCGGAAGACGCGATAGCCCCGGGAGTCGCGCATTCCGATGGTACGACGAGGTGTCGCCGCCTTCAGCTCGGCTGTTGGTCGGGGGGCGTGGGTCACCATAAGCTCGCTCCCACCAGTCGTCGTGAAACTCCGTTTGCAGTCAGCACCATTGCCAGTCCGATCAGGGCTTGGAACAGGCCGATGGCTGCGGCGTAGCTGAGGTTGTTCGACATCAGGCCCACCCGATACAGATAGGTCGAGATGACGTCGGCGGTCGAGTAGGTCAACGGGTTGTACAGCAGCAGCACCTTTTCGAACCCAACCGCAAGGAACGACCCGATATTGAGAATCAGCAACGTGATCATGGTTGGCCGGATGCCCGGCAGTGTGACGTGCCAAGTCTGCCGCAGCCGACTCGCACCGTCGATGGCCGCCGCCTCGTACAAGCTGTCATCGACAGTCGTCAGCGCGGCCAGATACAGGATTGTCCCCCAGCCGACTGTCTGCCAGACCTCGGTGCCTACATAGATCGTGCGGAACCATTCAGGCCGCTGCAGGAACGGGATCGCGTCGCCGCCGAAGGCGGTGATCAACTGGTTTGCCGTGCCGGTTGTCGAAAGAAGCTGGATCGTCATGCCGGCGACGATCACCACCGACAAGAAGTGTGGGAGGTAGGTGATCGACTGCACGAGCTTCTTGAAGTGGGATCGGCGTACCTCGTTGATCATCAAGGACAGGACGATCGGCAGCGGGAACGTCACGACCATAGTCAAGCCACCGAGGATGGCGGTGTTGGCGAAGACGTGCCAGAAAGACGGATCCTGGATGAACATCCTGACATAACGCAGGCCGACCCATTCCTCCCCGAGGATGCTCCCCCCGGGGCGGAACCGGCGAAATGCGATCACATTGCCGAGCATCGGCACGTACCGGAAGACGACGAGGAAGACCACCGGCAGGATCGCCAACGCATACAGCTGCCAATCGCGGCGCAGATCGTGCCGCCACGAGCGATGCGGCGTACCGGACTTCCTGGCTCGCTTGTTCTCGACCGAGGTCCCGTCACGGAGACCTGTGGTGAGCGTCCTGGTCGCGTCTTCGCCGACACGACCCACGGGTTTTACGGCGGAGTCACCTCCGGTGACAGTCACGTCGATGCCTGCCTCTCAGCGCCTGCGGGATCATGGTCAGCCGTGCTCTTTCTTGAACCGCTGGCGAGCCTTGTTCTTGATCTCGAGGTACTGGTCCAGGCCTTTGGCCTTCAGCTCGGACTGATACTTGTCCCACTCGCTCAGCGGGCGCTTGCCGAGGATGAACTTCAGGGTGTTGGTGTCGACCGCGTCCTTGAGCGGTGTCGCGAGCAAGGTTGCCTGCTCCAACTCACCTTCGGTCAGGGGCGCCGGCGGATTGGGATCGCGAGGTTTCCGGGTCTTGAGCACGGTGTCGATGTAGTCGACGAAGTCCTTGGAGTTGTAGGACTCTTTCAGGGCTCTGGACTCGGTTGCCTCCGCGGGGAAGGTGGAGAAGCCGAGCGCTTTCTGGATGTCGGTCTTGCCCTTCGGGTTGATGTTGAAGGCACCCAGCGAGTACTGCGGCTTGAGCGTGATCTTGCCGCTGGCGTCCTTGGTGTATGTCTGGTCCTTGACGCCCCACCGCCAGAACTCGCGAGCATCCGGGCTGTAATACATCCAGTCCATGAACTGCAAGGTGGCCAGGAGGTTCTCCGAATCCTTCAATTTGGAGTTGAGGCAGAAGCCGTGCCAGAAGTTCCGCGGTTCCACGACCATGCCGGCCGGCCCTCCGGGTGGCGCGATCTGTAGCAGTTCGAAGTTACCCGCGCCGACGGTCTCGTTGAGCGCCTTCGCGAAATCGATCACCGTGCCGTTCGATCCCGATGCAGCGAATACCTTGTTCTGGGCGATCTTCTCCGCGACGCTACCGCCGCCGCTGCCGTCGTTGCTCGCGGTCAACGACTCCTCATCGAGCAAGCCGTCCGTTACCAGGCTGTTGAAGTATTCGAGCATCTGCTTGTAACCGTCGCCGATCGCGCAGTACTCCAGGTCGCCGGAAGCGTTGGGCATCGTTCCGTCACCGAACCCCCAGCCTGCCTGGGTTCCGAAAGCGTGTGCCGCGTAGTTGATCAACGACTGCGCCTCGAACCCGTCGGCCAACGGCTTCGAGTCCGGGTACTTCTGCTTGATCAGGCGCAGGCCGGTTCGAAGGTCGTCCCAGGTTTCAGGACGCGGTGCTCCAACCTTGTCGAACACATCTTTGCGGATGATCAACGTGAACACCGGCACGGACACCTCTTGCAGGCCGGGCACCATGTAGTACTTCCCGTCGGCCTGTTTCAGGTTGTCGATCATGCCCTGCAGATCCCACTCCTTGACGTACTTCTGGAAGTTGGGCATGTGCTGGACGTAGTCACTCATCGGCAGGATCGCCCCAGAAGATACGAACGGCGTCTCATCACCGGTATAGATGAGTGGGATCGCTGATGGGGCGTCACCGGCGCTGAGCAGCAGGCTTCGCTTCTCGGTGGCGTCGCTGAACGGGATGTGGGTCAGCTTCAGTTCGACCTTTGTACGCTTCTTGATCTCTTCGAACACCTGCCACGTCTTCTGTACCGGCAGGTCGGGCCAGTCTGTCCACAGCATGGAGATCGTGAACGGTGCGGTTGCCGTGAACTGGCTGTCCGCGGCGAATCCGTCCATTGCGCCGGCGGCCTGATCCTTCAGGTCTTCGGCGGACCCGCTCCCCCCGCCGTCCTTGCTACATGCGGAAAGACCTAATACCCCGCCGGTAGCGGCAGCGGCCAGCCCCAGGAAATGGCGACGCTTCATCGGCGTCGAAGACACGAAGGCCATGATTCTCCTCTTCGAGATCGGCGGGGTTCGAGTTGTCCGGACAGCTTGGGCGCACTTTCACAGACCCGCCAACTGAAAGTTTCGGGCTAGCTCCGAGACTTTCGAAGAGTAAGTTTCATCACAACCGGCTGTCAAGACTTCGCGGAGAGCTAGGTGGACTCTGTCGAGGCCTTACATCAAGTCGTTTCAAACGGAGCGTCACAAGGCGGTCGCCAGGCCTCCGTGGTGCCCAGGCCGGCGGGTGACGCTGTACAGGTCGATCCCGCGCTCGTAGGCGGAGTACGTGTGGTAGACATCGTCACCGTCGCGCAGGAAGACACTGACTCCCTGCCACTCCCCGCTGGCGTACCAGGGACTGCCCTTCTCGACCAGCGTGGCCTTGTCCTTGTAGTTGTACTCGACCGGCGCGACGGCCTCGTCGGTGGTGACGTGATAGTCCGGGACGTTGGTCAGCCGGGTGACGGATGTGAGCCGTAGGTGCTGGCGGATAGTCGGTCGAAGGCTGCGTCGATCTCCGTCAGCTGCGTCTGGACCTGTTGCACGAGCGACGTGACCTGAGATCTCTCGAAGGCGAGAGTTGCGCCCTCGGGGTCGTGCTCGTCGTCAGCGTTCGAGTCTCGTGAGGCAGCGATCACCTCATGGAAGTCGCCCGTCAGGCTCGCCAGCCGTTGCAGTGCTTGGCGCCGTTGCGCGTCCAGCAGGTCGCGAGCTTCCTCCATCCATCCATCGTGGCACGCCGGGTCTTAACGTTCGCGATCACGAACAGTGTCAGGGGAATCGGATGGTGTCGCTGCGGTGCGGCCCTCGGGCATTGTGAGGAGGGAGGCGATGAGGAAGCAGACGGCGCCGAGGAAGGTGCCGGCGTTGGCGAGTTGGACGTTGGAGATGGAGCCGGCCGGGTCGTAGTGCGCGCCGATCGCGGACAGGGCGAAGAAGACCGAGCCCCACAGGTTGAGGGCGGTGATGTGCCAGTCGCGCTCACCGGGCCGCCACGACCACCAGCGGTGGCCGGCTTCCGCGAACGCGATCGCCGACGAGAGCAGGAAGCACACCGAGCCGATCGCGTCCGGACGCCAGACGATCCGGTTCGCCAGATCGGACGGTACGTCGAACAGCCCGGCGAGCGTGGTCACGTTGAAGTAGAGCGTGCCGGCCAACTGGATCGCACAGGCCCAGAATCCGGGACTCCGCGGCGCCCAGGCGAACCAGCGATGGCCGGCCTGCCGCACCACCTGCAGGTACGACAGGTACGCGCCCGACGTGAAGAACAGCGAGCCGACGAAGTACGTGAGCGCATCGACGTGCCCGCCGACGGCCTTCGCGTACGCCGGGATCGGCCCGATCACGAAACACGCCGATCCGATGGCGAACAGCAGTCCGATCCACCACGTCGTACCGAATCCGCGTGCACCTGCCGCCTTGCGGCGGGCTCGCGCCTCCCACTGCACCAGCCGGCCGTCGGCACGGCGGTACTGCACGCGGGTGATGAACGGGCGCGGCCCTTCGACCACCAGATCCGTCGCGTCCGGCGGCACCTCGATCGGCAGGCCTGAAGTGTTCACGGTTCCGGCTCAGTGGCCGGAGCCGACCACCATCTTCTGTCGCTCCGACTCGTGCGCCCCGCCCTTCTTCTCCAGCGTCCGGCACGCATCCTCGATGTCCCGCGCGAGGGTGTCGACCTGCTCGCGGCTCAGGGTCTGCTTGACCAGGGCCCGCATGATCTTCACGTCCTGCGCGTCCGGCGGCATCGTGTACGCCGGAACCATCCAGCCGCGCTCGGCCGACAACTGCCAGGCGACGTCGAACTCGTCGTACGAATGCCCGTCGGTCAGTCTGAACGCGACCAGCGGAAGCTGCTCGAACTCGCGCCCGATCACCCGGAAGTCGCCCATCTTCTCGAGTTTGTCGGCGAGCACCTCCGCGTTCCGCTGCATGTTCTCCATGATGTAGGTGTAGCCGGGGCGGCCGTAGCGGACGAAGTTGTAGTACTGCGCGACCACCATCGCCGACCCGGTCGAGAAGTTCAGCGTGAACGTCGAGTCCGTCTTGCCGAGGTAGTTCTCGTTGAACACCAGGTCGGGGTTGAGGTCGTCCTTGGTCCGGAAGATCAGCCAGCCGATGCCGGGGTACACGAGGCCGAACTTGTGCCCGGAGGTGTTGATCGACCGCACCTGCTCGAGCCGGAAGTCCCACTCCGAGTGCGGGTACAGGAACGGCCAGACGAAGGCGCCGCTGGCACCGTCCACGTGCAGCGGTACGTCGAGCTTCCGCTCCTTCTTGATCCGGACCAGCAGGTCGTTGATGCCGCCGATGTCGTCCTTGTGACCGGTGAACGTCGTACCGAGGACGGCCGCGACGCCGATCGTGTTCTCGTCGATGTGCGGCTCGACGTCCTCCGGGCCGATCGTGTACTTGCCGGGCTGGAGCGGCACGATCCGCGGCTCGACGTCGAAGTACCGGCAGAACTTCTCCCAGACCACGTGGACGTCGCCGCCGAACACGAGGTTCGGATTGTCGGTCGGCAGGCCCGCGTCGCGGCGGCGCTGGCGCCAGTTCCACTTCAGCGACAGCGCGCCGAGCATGATCGCCTCGGACGAGCCCTGCGTCCGCGCGCCCGTGGTCTCGCCCGGGGCGTGGAAGAGGTCCGCCAGCATCCGGATGCAGCGCTGCTCGAGCTCGGCGGTCCGCGGATACTCAGCGTGGTCGATGAAGTTCCGGTGCAGGTTGAACGCGATCAGCTTCTGCGCCTCCGGCTCCATCCAGGTGGTGACGAACGTGGCCAGGTTGCGCGCCGGCAACCCCTCGAGCGCCAGGTCCTCGGCCACCAGCCGCAGCGCATCGGTCGCGGTCATCCCCGCCGACGGAAAGTCGCGGGTCGGCACCTCCCGGGCAAGAAAACTGCTGCCGAACAACTCGGCGCTCTTCTCGTACGACCGCTCCGCCTCGCTCACGACGACTCCTTAGCCACGCCCCACCTGCTGACCTGCCATCATCAGCACCTCGGCTCCGGCCGAGCATCCCCCCGGCGGGGTGAGCACACGCCGGGGACTTATTTACCGGCCGACCTGGTACGTCTGAGATTTGCTTGCTTGGCGCGGACGATGTCCGGGTCCCTGGGGTCGAGCGGGAGCACCGCGGCGTCGTCGTACCGGCGGTCTTTTTTGCGGATGACTTTGGCTATCCGAATCTGTCGCATCGGAACTCCTTGGAAGGGCGGGCCTGGCGCCGAGGTGTTGGAGGGGTTCTCAAGACGCCAGGCCCGCCTGCTAGGTGGGGGTCGGCGACGAGAGCAGGTACCACGCCGCGCTGTTGGGCGAGAGTTTGTCGCCCGCTTCCTGGTGACTCGCGAGCAGTAGTTCGCCGTCGACCGGCGGAGCGACCACTCTCGACGAGCAGTTGACGACGCAGCAGAAACCGTCGCCGCGGGTGAAGGCCAGTACGCCGGGTTCGGTCGCCAGCCATTCGAAGTCGTTCGAGGCCAGCGCCGGAAGCCGCCGGCGTACACCGAGTGCCTCGCGGTACAGATGCAGCATCGATTCGCCCCAGCCCAGCTGATGGTCCACAGCATGCGTGGCGAACCAGTCAGGCTGCGGCAGCCAGGGATCCGACCAGGAGAAGCCGAAAGCATCCTGGCCGGCTGACCAGGGCAACGGAATCCGGCAGCCGTCCCGGCCCCGCCGCGCCCCGTTGCTGCGGTAGAACATCGGATCCGTCAGCACACTGTCCGGCAGATCCGTGACCTCGGGCAGACCGAGCTCCTCGCCTTGATAGAGGTACGCCGCTCCCGGTAGCGCGAGCATCAGCAGCGCACTCGCCCGCGCACGTGCGGTCCCGAGATCGACGTCCCCGGCGTGTGAGCCTGGGACCCCACCGCCGTAGCGGGTGACGGATCTCGGCATGTCGTGGTTGTTCAGCACCCAGGCGACCGAAGAGCCGGCGTCCTGGATCGTGCCCAGCCCGCGGTCGACGACATCGGAGAGAATCTGCGCGTCCCAATGCGCGCGGAGGAACTCGAAGTAGAAGGTCTGATGCAGTTCGTCCGGCCGCTGGTACAGCGCGAGTTGCCGGGTGTCCAGTACGCCGACCTCGCCGATCAGCACGCGTTCGCGGCCGGTGAACGCCGAGTACCCGTCGGTGATCTGCCGCCACCGGCGCCACACGTCGTGCACCTCGGGCTGGTTCCATGCGTGCGGGTTGAGCGGATCGCCCGTGAGCTCGTCGTCGATCGCCTGCCCGTGGTCCGGCAGTCCGGCTGCCTTGTGCAACCCGTGCGCCACGTCGATGCGGACGCCGTCGACACCGCGCTCGAGCCAGAATCGCAGTACCTGCTCGAAGTACGCCGCGACGTCCGGGTGGCGCCAGTTGAAGTCGGCCTGCTCCGGCGCGAAGCTGTGCAGGTACCACTGGCCGTCGGGAACCTGTTGCCAGGCCGGGCCGCCGAAGACGGATCGCCAGTTGTTGGGTGGTTCCTCGCCCCGGCCGTCGGCGAAGTGGAACCGCTCGCGCTCTGGGCTCCCAGGTTCTGCGGCCAGCGCCGCAGTGAACCAGGGATGCTCGGTCGAGCAGTGGTTCGGGACCAGGTCAATGAGGACCTTCATGTCATGCCGGTGCGCATCGCGAACGAGACGGTCGAAACCGTCGAGCGTGCCGTAGCGGGGATCGACCGAGAAGTAGTCGGACACGTCGTACCCGTGGTCGTGCTGCGGTGAGGGGTAGAACGGGTTCAGCCAGATGCCGTCCACTCCCAGCGCCTGCAGGTACGGGAGCTTCGCGCGGACGCCGGCCAGATCACCGACACCGTCACCGTCGGAGTCGTGGAAGCTGCGCAGGTAAACCTGGTATATGACTGCGGTCCGCCACCAGTCGGCTCCAAGGCGGGGCCTTGTCGTGAACATCGCGATCGGTCCCTCTGGTCGTTCCCCAGGCCGCTGATCTCGTCAATACGATCCGCTATCGGAGGGCGGCCGGGCAGCACTGCCAGCGTCCAGATGGGCTACCTGCTAACCCGAATTCTGGCGGCTGGCTGACCCGTACTCAGTGGGCGTCGAGATACCGGACCACAGCCAGCACCCGGCGATGGTCGTCGCTGGTCTCGGGGAGCCGTAGCTTGACGAAGACATGCCGGACGTGTTTCTCCACAGTCGCTTCGGTCACCCACAGCCGGCGTGCGATGCCCGAGTTGGAGCGGCCCTCGGCCATCAGTGCGAGCACCTCGTGCTCTCGTGGACTGAGCTCGGCGAGCGGATCGTCGGCCCGGCGGGCGTTGACCAGTTCCTGGACCAGGGCCGGGTCCATCACCGAGCCACCTCTGAGGATCCGCTCCATCGTCTCGATGAAGTCGCCCACATCCGCCACCCGGCTCTTCAGGAGGTAGCCGATCCGCTGGCCGGACGCGAGCAGCTCCATGGCGTGCTCGACCTCGGCGTGGGCCGACAGGACGAGGATCCCGATGGCAGGGAACTCGCGCCGGATCTCCCGGGCGGCGTCCAGCCCTTCGGTGCTGTGCGTGGGTGGCATCCGGATATCCACCACGACCAGGTCGGGCGAAAGGTCCCGCACCAGCGGAAGGATCCACACGCTGTCGCCGGTCTGTCCGACGACCTCGAACTCCGACTGCTCGAGGAGGCTGGCCAGCCCCTGGCGCAGGAGTACGTCGTCCTCGGCCAGGAGCACGCGGGTGCGTGTCGCACCGCCGTCGACGGCCGAGTCGATCGTCATCTCCCCACGGTAGACCTACCTGTCGTCGAGGATCCGGCGAAGAGTGACACCCGACAATGCTGTCTTGGACAGTAGCGCCGCGACCGGCACGCTCTCGACCAGATCGATCAGGTCCTCCGCCGCGTGGGTGGAGATCAGCACGACCTGCGCGGCGTCCACATTCGTCTCGGTCTGGATCCGCCGGGCCAGATCGAGGCCGCTCTCGCTGCCGAGGTTCACATCGACGAGTACGACGTCAGGCTCGGCGCCGTCCAGTTCCGCCAACGCCTCGTCGATCGTCGAGGCGACTCCGACCACGGTGACCCCGTCACTTTCGAGGCGGGACCGGGCAGCGTCCAGGAAGTCAGTGCTGTCGTCGACGATGAAACAACGCAACCCCATGGCTCCAGAATCACGCGCCGGGGGCCGCGGCGCATTCCAGCTAACGCGACTCTCTGTGCAATCGAACGTTGGCTCCGGCGGAGGTCAGCTCAGCGGGAACTCAGCGGTCAAGGTGGTGCCGGCGCCTCGGGGACTGTCGAGGCTCAGCTGGCCGCCGAGCGCTTCCACCCGGTCACGGAGGCCGACCAGCCCGGTGCCCCGGCTGAAGTCCGCGCCGCCTTGTCCGTTGTCGCGGATCTCGACGCGGAGCGCGTCACCGGTGCTGTCGGTGGTGATGTCGGTGGTGACCGCGACCAGCGAAGCCTGCGAGTGTTTCGCCGCGTTGGTCAGGGCCTCGGACACGAAGTAGTAGGCACTCGCCTCGATCCGCTCCGACAGGCGCGGCTCCGCACGGAGCGTCAGGCGGATGGGGATCGTCGACCGGCGGCCCAGCGACTTCAGGGCCGGGCTGAGGCCGCCCTCGGCGAGGATCGCCGGGTGGATTCCACGCGCCGTCTCGCGGAGTTCGTCCAAGGCGTCGGTCAGTCCGCCATGAACCTGGTCCAGCTCGGCGTTCAGGTCGGACAACTCAGGCGGCACTTTGGTCTGGGCTGTCTGGAGCCGGAGCGCGAGTGAGACGAGCCGCTGCTGTGCACCGTCATGCAGATTACGCTCGATCTGGCGGCGCGTCCGGTCGGCGGTGACCACCACACGGGCGCGGGATGCCATCAGTTCGGCCCGGGCCTCCGCGTTCTCGATCGCGGTGGCGACGAGCTCGGTGAAGCCCGCGATCTGTGCCTCGGTCGCGGCCGGGAAGGGTACGTCGTTGGTCTTCGAGGCGGCCACGACCCCCCAGAGCCGGCCGCCCACCGTGATCGGGCAGCCGATCGAGGAACGGATTCCGAGGGTCTGCGCCTCCTGCGCGATCGCGCCCGATGCACCGGCGAAGCTGTCCAACCGGATCGGTCCGGCGTGGCGGCGTACCTCACGGGCGATGCTCAGACCGTCGAGATCGAACCGCTCGCCGACGGCCAGATGGGCGGGCACCCGGCTCCAAGCCCCGACACCGGTGACCGTCCCGTCCGGTTCGTACCGCTCCATCCGCGCGAGATCAGCGTCGCAGAGTCGCCCCACCTCTTCGGTCACGGCTGTGAACAGGACACCGGGCGCCACCCCATGAGCCACCTGAGTGGCGACCCGCCGGAGCGCGGACTGTTCGTTCGACAGCCGTCGGGCCTCCAGCGCCGCCCGCCGTAGCCGAGCCGCAAGCTCGCCCACGACCACCGCAGTTACGAGAAACACGCCCAAGCCGATCCCGTTCTGGGCGTCAGCCAGTAGGAGGGAGTGCAGCGGGCTGACGAAGAAGTACGCGTACGCCCACACGCTGAGCACGGCCGTGACGACGGCGAGTGGCGTACCCCGGAAGATCGCGATGGGCAGTACCGCGAGCAGATACAGCACCAGCAGGCTGAGCGTCGGGACGTGGGGCTCGCCGAGCTTGATGAGCCCGGTCACGGCAGCGACCAGCAGACCGGCTGCGAGCAGTCCAGTCAGCCGGCGGGCAACCGCTGAGCTCATCCGGCGACGGTCCATCCCACCACACTTTCCCTGCACGAACGCTAACCGAGGCGTTTCCGGGGAGGGAAGTGGTCACCATCTTGGGGTGTGGGTGGCTATCAGGCGGTGGGCGATTCGTACCAGTTCGGCGCGGACGGAGGGCGGCTCGAGTACTTGGACGCCCTCGCCGAGATAGATCAGCTCACAGGCTGCCTCGTGGACCGTGCTGAAGGTTGCTGCGAAGCGGCGTGTGGTTCCGGTGCCGCTGTCGATCGGGCGGATCTGCGCGTCTTCCGAGAGCGCCACTGTGACTCGGCCGACATCCTCCGGGCGAACCTGGAACTCGACCTCGACCCGGTTGGCCGAGCAGGGCACTTGCCGGCGATTGACGTCCTCCCAGGCCCGGACGAGGTCGAAGCCGTCAGGTCGCTCGACGGATTTGGTCGTGGCGGCGGCGTCGATGGCCCAGGAGACGCGGAACGTACATAACCCCGCGTCAGCACCTGCGACGAGGTACCAAATGCCGCTCTTGGACACCAATCCGTACGGATGGACGCGGTGCACCGTGGCGTCGGCTCCCGGCGGGGCGTAGGTGAGGTCTACCTGGACTCCGGCGATGACGGCGTCCCGCAACGGCAGGAGCGAGGCCGGCGCAGGTTGTGCGGGTCGGCCCCATCGAGTGGGGTCGATGTGAATGGCTTGCCGAGTCCGGTCGGCCTGCTCGCGAGTGTTCGCGGGGAGGGCATCGAGCAGCTTGCGGACTGCCGAGGTGATGCCACGCTCCAGCCCGAGGCCGGCCAGCAGCTCAGGCCCGGTGACCAGGAACAGCGCTTGTGCCTCCTGCGGCGTCAGTGCCGAGAGATTGATCGCGGGACCGTCGAGGAGCGCCCACCCACCACCACGGCCGCGTTCGGAGTACAGCGGCAAGCCGGAAAGCAGCAGTGCATCCAGATCGCGGCGGATCGTCCGCTCGGACACATCGAGGCGCCGCGCCAACTCGGGCGCGGTCAGCTTCCGATGCGCTTGCAGCAGCAGCGCGATCGCCACCAGACGCTCGGCGCGCATATTCGCAAATTAGCAGAGAAACAGGACGTACAGGTGGCCAGTTTTGTTTCGTACCGTCAGGTCCAAGCGATTGGGAGGAGACCACTCATGACCACACAGGCGCTGACTGGGCAGCAGATCGCGGCCGCAGAGCTCCCCGGCTGGACCATGCTGCTGTCGTTCGGACAAGGCGGCCTGGAAACCCGAATCCACACCGAAAGCTTCGCCCAGGGGCTGCGGATCGTGGCGTCCATCGGGCAGGCCGCCGAGGCCCTGGGCCATCAAGCGGAACTCAACTTGCGGCCCTTCCAGGTCGATGTGCGGCTGAGCAGCCGTGATGGCGGCGGCGTCACCGAAACCGACATGACGCTGGCTCGTCAGGTCACCGACATCGTTGCTGCCGCCGGCGCCGAGCTCGAATGCGGGAGCCTCACCCGAATCGAACTCGGCCTGGACACGCCGGCGTACGCCAAGATCGCGCCGTTCTGGGCCGCCGTACTGGACTCTCACCATGTCATCGGCACCGACGCCTGGGGCGATGTCGGTGACCCCCGCACTGGACTGCCGATGGTCTGGTTCCGGACCTCAGATGATCGATCGACACAGCGGGTCTGGCATCCGCACGTCTGGGTCGACCCGGGCCAAGTACGCCCACGGATCGACGCCGCACTGGCTGCGGGCGGCACACTCGTCAGCGATCAGGGCGCACCGTCGGCCTGGGTGCTGGCCGACCCTGACGGCAATCACCTCTACCTGTGCACGTGGCAACCCGGCGACAGCTCCCTGTGCGATTCCCAATATCGCCCCGGCGGATCCAACTGGATCGACCGAAGCTGACCCCTCGTCTCGTTTCTTGCGATGTTGTTGCCAACGGCCACGTTTCGGGCGTGATCGTCCAGTTGCGGCCCTAGCATCTGACCCGTGCTGGATGGTGTCGGACGGAAGCTGGATGCAGTCGTCCGGGTCCTGCTGGCCGCTGCCGGTCTCGCCGTACTGGTCGTGCTGTGGATCGTGGGCGGCGGACGGCACGTACTGCTGATCACACTGGCGGGATGGGACCTGTTGGCCGCCATCTTCCTGACTCGCCAACTACTTCTGGTACGGCGCGGCCGGACCGGCGACGACGATCCGTCCCGGTGGCTGCTGCCCAGGCGGTCGATGACGGCGCGCTTCGCCGCCGTACTGCTGGCCAGCGCGGCCGGACTGTCCAGCGGACTGCTGATCGTGACACTGGACAGCCTCGACGAGGACGCCGGCTCGTTCTCGGCGGTACGGCCGTTCGCCGCGCTGACCGTCGTCCTCGCCTGGCTGATCCTGCACGCCGGCTACGCGATGCACTACGCCGACCTCTACTTCTACGAGGACAAAGGACTCGCCTTTCCCGAAGTAGAAACCCCGAACCTCCTCGACTTCAGCTACTTCGCCTTCGCCATCGGCGCCGCCTTCGCGACCTCCGACGTGGAAGTCCGCAGCCGACGCCTCCGGTACGCCGTCCTCTGGCACTCCGTCGTCGCCTTCTTCTACAACGCCGCCGTACTCGGCATAGCCATCAGCACCTTCACCGGCAAGTAGTCGGCGGTTGGATACACGGCCACCACGGCCTCCATGAACAAGCTTTGCGAGCCGAGGCCGGTTGCCAGTCCGAAATCCACATCACCCCCGGGGACACCAAGCTCGAGGTTCATTTCACCCGGTCCTGAGCTGCGCACAGGGGATGCATGTCGTGGCCGCGGGTCTGGCTTGTAGACGGGCTGGGGAGATTGGTTGGGCGCAGTCTTCACACCTGCCGTAGGTGCCGGCCGACAGTCGGCCGAAGGCTACCTCGATCTCCGCCAGCTGCTTCTGGACCTGTTGCGCAAGCGATGTGACCTGGGATCTCTCGAAGGCGATCGTGGCGCCCTCGGGGTCGTGTTCGTCGTCGGCGTTGGAGTCTCGCGATGCGGCGACGACCTCGTCGAAGTCGCCTGTCAGGCTCGCCAGCCGTTGCAGCGCTTGTCGCCGTTGCGCCTCCAGCAGGACGCGAGTCTCCTCCATTTGTCCATGGTGGCATTCGCCGCTGGGTCGACGGCACAGGGCACCCGATTCGGCTGCACGACATGTGCGGCGCCCGTCCTGGGGTGTTTCAGGGCGGGCGCCGGCTGGTGTCAGGGCTGGATGAACTCCTTGGCGAAGAGGCGGAGGGTGTCGACGTTCAGGGCGTCCTGGAAGCCGACGATGAGTTCATCGACGCCGGCTTCGGCGTAGACGGCGAGTCGGTCGCGGATCGTGTCGATGGTGCCGACGAGGCCGTAGGAGCCGAGATCGCCCGGGAACACCATCGGCGCCCACGGCGGTACGGCGGCCCGCGCCTCCTCGTCTGTGTCGGCGATGATGCAGTACGACGTCGACGTCTTGGTGATCGTGCTGTAGTCACGGCCGACGTCGACACAGTGTTGCTCGAGGATGTCGTACTTGCGCTCGACCTCGTCCGGTGACTCCTGGACGTTGCAGAAGTCGCCGTACTTCGCGACCAGCTTCAGCGTCACCTTCTCGCCGCCGCCGGCGATCATCACCGGCACGTGCGGTGTCTGGACACCGGTCGGCTGGTTGACGACGCCGGAGGTCCGGAAGTACTTGCCGTTGAACGTCGTCGGCTCGCCGCTCCACATCGACTGCAGGATCTGCAGCGATTCCTCGAGGCGCTTCAGGCGCTCGGACGCGGACGGGAACTCGTAGCCGAAGGCAAGGTACTCGTCCTCGTACCAGCCCGCCCCGATACCGAACGTGAATCTGCCGCCGGCCAGTACGTCGAGGGTCGAAGCCATCTTCGCCAGCAAGGCCGGGTTGCGGTAACCGTTGCCGGTCACAAGCTGACCGATGCGGATCCGGCTCGTTTCCCGGGCCAGCGCGGAGAGCGTGGTCCAGGCTTCGAACACATAGGCCCCGGGCGGACCGAACGGGACGAAGTGGTCCGGAGCCCAGATGGTCTCGAAGCCGGACTCGTCAGCAGCGACAGCCAACTCCCGGATCCGCTCGAACGCGGCGAGCGGATCGGTGAAGCCGTTGAACTCCTGGGTCGTGCCAGTGGGGATGTACAGGCTCAGTTTCACCTGAGGTCCTCTCGAATCTCGTACGGTTCGCGCGCCCAGGCAAGGGAGCGCTCAGGGATGTAGACCACGCAGCCGCTCAGAGGAATCGCTCGGCGGCGGGCTCAGGCGAGAGTTGCCGCTATCCCCGGGGTGACGCCGTACCGCGCCTCTCCCCGGAAGACGGCGGCGTTGCGGCGGGCGAATTCAAGGAAGGACGTCGGTTCGATCCCGAAACGTCGATGGGCGCCGAGATCGACGCTCGATTCCCCGAGCC
Organism: Kribbella sp. NPDC000426; assembly: GCF_040300265.1. Taxonomy (NCBI): domain Bacteria; kingdom Bacillati; phylum Actinomycetota; class Actinomycetes; order Propionibacteriales; family Kribbellaceae; genus Kribbella; species Kribbella sp. NPDC000426. The sequence continues at coordinate 215,872 of NZ_JBEPDK010000001.1, forward strand.
GGCTGCGTTCCTCGAACAGCTGCGCGAACGCGCTCGCGCGCGCCGGCGGGTATCCCGCTGCCAGCCAGGCCGCCTGCTTCTCGGCAGATGTCACGTCCCGGTAGCGGATCGTCCGGCCGGTCACGACCGAGAGGCGTTCGGCCACTTCGGTCATCGTGAGCGCCTCTGGACCGGTCATCGGGTACGTCGTGTATTCGTGGCCGTCCGTCGTGAGGACGGAGTACGCGATCTTGGCGATGTCTTCGATGTCGATCGGCGCCAGCGTCGTGACGCCGAGTGGGAGACGAAGCTCGCCCGAAGCGACCAGGTCCGGCACCTCCTCGAAGTAGACGTCCATGAACTGGCTCGGACGCAGTACTGTCCAGGCCGTCCCGGAGGCCAGCAGATACCGCTGAATCTGCTCGTGACTTCGCGACGAACGGAATCTCTCCGGGTCGAACCCGGTCACGGAGTCCTTGCCCGAGAACTTCACGATGTGCCCGACCCCGGCGGCGCGGGCCGCGTCGATGAAGGTGCACTGCGTCTCGAGCATCTGCGGTCCGGCGCCGGAGATCATCAGCACCCGACTCACCCCGGTCAGTGCCGGTTCGAGGGTCTCGGGTTGCAGCATGTCGCCGTACACGACCTCGACGCCGGGCAACGCCCGGAGCGCTTCTGCCTTCTCCGGATCACGCACCAGCGCACGGACCGGGCGATTGTGGCGCGCGAACTCCCGCACGACGGCCGAGCCAGGGCGTCCGTTGGCTCCGGTGACAAGAATCATCGTCCTCTTCTTCCGGTAGGGACTGAGGACAGGATGGTTACACATGTGAACTGGCTAGTACAACTTCGGAACTAAATACATTTGTTTCGGAACTCAGACCGGTTAGACTCTGCGCCGTGGCGAACACCCGTACCTACAGCGACGCCTGTGCCGCTGCCCACGCGCTGGACCTGGTCGGCGAACGCTGGGCGTTGCTCGTGGTCCGCGAACTGCTGCTCGGCCCGAAACGGTTCAGCGACCTACGCAACGGCCTCCCCGCGATCGGCCCGAACCGCCTCACCCAGCGGCTGCACGAACTCGAGGAATCCGGGATCGTCAGGCGCCGCCGGCTCGGCCCGCCCGCTCGGTCCGCGGTCTACGAGCTGACCGAATGGGGACAGGACCTCCAGCCGGTCCTCGTCCATCTCGGCCGATGGGGCCGACGCTCCCCGTTCCGGGACCTCACCGCCGGGATCAGCGTCGATGCACTGATGCTCGCGCTTGCCGGAGACTTCGACGCCGGTGCGAGCGGCGATCTCGACGCGACGTACGTGCTCGTGTTCGGCGATGATCACATCGCTGTCCGCGTCCGCGACGGCCGACTCGACATCGGACGTGGTGACTCCGCCGATCCTGACGCGACCATCACCACCGACCCGAAGGCGTTCGCCGCCATATTCACCAAGAAGCGCAGTCTCACCGAGTCACTGCGATCCGAGGACATCACCGTCACCGGCGACGTCGGAGCCGTTGAACGCCTGCTGGACTGCTTCCCGAGACCTGAGCCCATCGACACACCCTGAACACTCAGCCCGCGATGGCCCGGTCGGCGGCGAAGGGCCCAGCGGCGCGTGTGGGGTTGCGCCGGAATTGGGCCCTTCGGGGAATGCCAGACTAGTGCGGAATCCGCCCTCAGGTGCAGAGCGTGTGCCAATCTTTACCAACGGTCAGCATGGTTTGTTATGGCTTCGGGCGTTGTTTGACGTGGGCGGCGAGCAGGGTCACTACTTCGGCGATGCGGGCCGCGCGGACGTCCTGGCGGCGGGTGGTTGCATCGATCCAGCGGAGGTACGCCTTGCGGTAGAACTGTGCCAGCGTGTCGAAGAAGGCGGCCGCGGCCGGGTTGGCCGCGAGGGCCGCGGCGATGTCGTCGGCGAGGTCGTCGCGCTGCGGGCCCTCGGGGATCAGCTCGACCGTCACCTCGGAGCCGATCGCGATGCCTGCGTCACGGAGCCACATCGGTGTGATGACCAGGACCCACCCGTTGGCGGTTGACGACAGCCTTGCGCGGATTCGCCTGCCGTCGATGGTTCCGCCGACAGGATGGTTGCCCTTGGCACCCCACGTCTCGTCCGGGTCGAACGGTACGACGATCACCGCGCGGTCGCGCGAACCGGCGGTGACGACGGCGCGGAACTGCTGCAGGCTCACGATCGTGAGCTTGGCATGGTTCTGGCGCTCGTGGAAGTTCGCCGCGACCACACCGGCGGCCAGGAGGTCGCCGCCGGGGTCTCGGGCGACAAGACCAGTCTACTGCCCGGCCAGCTTGGCGACGACCGGGGCGAAGGTGTCCGCGAAGTCGGCGCCGATGACGAAGTACGACAGGCCGATCTCTTCGCGGCGGCGCTGGATTTCTTCGGCGGCAGCCGCGGGGTCGCTCGGAAGTACGACGAGGGAGTCGGCCGCATGCAGCGCCGCGGTGTCGAGGGTGGGCGGTGCCATGAACGGGGCGACCCGATCACCGACGACGGCGACGTGCTGGGCGAGCTCGATGTCGGTGCGGCCGGCGAAGTCGCGGACCCGGGTTGTGGTTTCGCCCCGGTCGTCATCGAGTGAGAGTACGAACGTGACCGCGTCTGCGACGTCCAGCGCCAAGGCCTGCGACTTCGGACCGCTCACCGCCATGACCACCGGCGTGTGCAGGTCGGGGCCGTCGAACTCACGCAGGGCCGCCACGGTGTCGCGCATCCTGGTGCGACGCTCAGCCACTGACACGGCAGGCCGTCCGAGTTCGACCTCGATCCCGGGCCGGCCGGCGCCGATGCCCATCTCGAAACGGCCTTCGGTGAGTACCGAGAGCGAGTGCGCCTCCCACGCCGTACTCGATGGTTCGCGCAGCGCGGCCGCATAGACCCACGAGCCGACCCGCAGGTCAGTGATGGCGGCCGCGGTCGCCAGCGTGGGCCCGAGAGCCGGCTGCCAGGTAGGAACGTCGGGCATCAGCAACGTCGAGTAACCGCTGCCGGCGATGCGGCGCACACGATCCCGCCAGGTCGGCAGGTCCGAAAGGATCGGCGCAACAACTCCGAAACGGAATGGTCTGGCTGCTCGCCCGGTCCGGTCGTTCATCGTGATTCTCCTCGCGTCTGGGGCCTTGATCAGGCCCGGTTGCTCTATCCACGAACCCGCCACCCCCAATTCGACAACAGCTCGGCTCCGTCGTGGGCTGCCGGCGCCGAAATAGGCCGTGAGAGCATGGATGGTGTGTTAGCAGTTGCTCAGATCGAGAAGGCGGCCGAGGTACTGCGGAACGGCGGACTCGTGGCAATCCCGACCGAGACCGTCTATGGGCTGGCCGCAAACGCCGAGGATCCGCAGGCGGTCGCCAAGATCTTCGAGGTGAAGGGCCGCCCTCCCACGCACCCGCTGATCGTCCACATCGGCAGCGCCGATCAACTGGGCGAATGGGTCGAGGAGGTGCCGGCCACCGCGAAGCTGCTTGCCGAGGCGTTCTGGCCAGGTCCGCTGACGCTGGTACTGCGTCGTGGGCGGCGCGTGCCCCTCGAGACCACGGGCGGACTGGAGACGGTCGCCGTCCGCGTGCCCGACCATCCTGCCGCGCTGGCGTTGTTGGCCGAATTCGGCGGCGCTGTCGCGGCGCCATCGGCCAACCGCTTCGGATCGGTCAGCCCGACGACACCCGATCATGTCCGCACCGAGCTCGGCGGCGATGTCGACATCGTGCTGGACGGCGGACCGTGCGAAGTCGGCGTCGAGTCGACGATCGTGGACGTGACCGGCGACGTGCCCACCGTGCTCCGTCCCGGTGGATTGACCCGTGAAGATCTGGAAGAGGTGCTCGGACACCCGCTGGCCGTCCCGTCGGCGACTGCCGTCCGGGTGCCGGGGCAGCATCCGACCCATTACGCACCGCGGGCGCACGTCGTACTCGTCGAGACCGACCAGATCCTCACCGAGTCCGAGCTCGCTCACAGCGCCGGCCGCCGGGTAGGCGTCCTACTACCACCGTCACTCGCCGGTGCCCGGGTCGAGGCAGCTGCGATCGTGCCGGTCCCGGACTCGCAGTCCGCCTATGCGCGAGGCCTGTTCAAGTACCTCCGCGAGCTGGACGAGCAGGGCTGCGACCTGATCATCGCCTCCCTGCCGGACGAGCGAGGACTGGGCCTGGCCATCGCCAACCGCCTTCGCCGCGCCGCAGGCCCGCGCGACTGACCTGTGCCGAGATGGTCTGACCTCTCATCGCCCCAACCACATTCGCGGCCGGATCGCACGGACGACGATGGCAGATCCGGACCGCGTGGTGTCGTAACAGAGTGTGACTTCGAACGATAAAAGTTCTAACCGGGCATGGATGCCGCCGTAGCCGGGGGGCTGGGGGGATCGGCGGCATCCATGCCACGGCCGATCGACACCTGCTTGTCGTCACGGGTGGCCCGTTGGCGGGACGAGCCGGCGGGGTCAGAGTCCGAAGAGTGCGAACAGCTCCGAGCCGTGGTACGCGACGACCCGGCCGACGCCCTCGGTGGTCAAGGTCAGTAAGTGCAGCGCATGCGGGCGGAGCACGTCGTCACCGTCGTGGGCATACACCGCGAAGGCGGGTTGTCCGTTGGCCGAGGTGGGGACCAGGGCGGCCGGTCCGATCACGCGCATCTGTTTGGCCAGGAAAGCGAGGATGGCGTCGCGTCCTTCGAACCAGGTCACGATCGGCGGCATCTCCCATCTGGCGTCCTCGGTCAGTACCGCGACGAGTTGATCGACATCCGCGGTTTCGAAGGCAGCGACGTACCGGTCGAGCAGGGCCCTTTGGCGTGGCTCGGCAGGTTCGGTCAGGTCGTCCTGGCTGAGCGGAACCTGGGCCCGGGCGCGCTGGAGCGCACTGTTGACGGCAGCCGTCGTCATCTCCAGCAGTTGCGCCACCTCGGCGGTACGCCACTGCAGCACGTCGCGCAGAATCAGCACGGCACGCTGTCGCGGGGGCAGATGCTGCAGCGCTCCCACCAGCGCGAGCCGCATGGTCTGGCGTTCCACCACGACCGTCGCTGGATCGGCCGGTGCGCTGGTGAACAGGAAATCGGGTATCGGCTGGAGCCACGGCACCTCCCGGGCCCGTACGCCGAGCGCCGCATCCAGGTCTGTCTGAGGGGCGCCGAGATCCGCGGGCAGAGGTCTCCGCCGGCTTTTCTCCAGTGCTTTGAAACACGCCCGGGTCGCGATGCGGTACAGCCAAGTACGCAGCGACGACCGTGCCTCGAACGCGCCGTAGCCACGCCAGGCGTCGAGGTAGACGTCTTGCACCACCTCTTCGGCCTCGTCGACGGAGCCGAGCATGCGGTAGCAATAGGCAAGCAGCTCGCGCCGGTGCGGTTCGCTGAGCCTGGCGAACTCCTGGTCGCCGGCCCTCGCTTCAGTCATGGTGTGCATGATCCACCGATCCCGTGACGGTGAGAAGGAACCCGGATCACCGGACGGCAATGTCGGCCATGTCGATGGCGACGAAGACGATCTGGTCCTCGCCCATCGGCGCGTAGGCCCGTCGCGTCGTGGGGATGACGATGCCGTCGACGTCGCGGTGGTCGGTGGCGAAAAGCTGCGACTCGACCGTCCGGCCGACGATGTCGATGGTGAAGTCGTGGCGGCGCAGCAACCCGTCCGGTCCGAAGCAGAACACCTGTGTCCGGGTGTGGGTCTTGATGTGGCCGGGGAAGGTCACCTTCAGCCGCCGCCAGGTTTCACCGTCGGCCTCGATCGCGGCGATCTCCTCACACACGAACCCCGGCCAGGTGAACACGAACGGCGCAGTCAGGTACGTCCACAGTCCTTCCCCGGTGAAGTACGCGAGATGCAGGTCGTCCCACGGCGTCTCGAACTGGTGGCCGTCGAACGACCGCTCCGGGTCGTCACGCACCTCGGCGACCGTGCCGACCGGTCGTTGCAGGACGACCCGGTCGGGTTCGAAGACCGACCGCCGGTCCTGGCCGACGAAGTCCATGGTCAGCCGTTCCCGCGTGGTGTCCACCTCGAAGCGGACCTTCGTCAGCGCGTCGCCTTGCCCCTTGAGCTGCCAGAAGGCTCCGGAGATGGCGGCGTCGACAGTGATCGAACGGATCCGGTTCCACCGCTCGATGCCACCATGCGCGGCGACCGCACTCTCGAGTAGATCATTCATTGCTCGTGCTCCTCTTTCAGCCATGGTCCGGCCACCGGAACCGGCAGCCGGCGCGGGTCAGTCGACGACGATTCCGCCGGTCAGGTTGGCGACAGTGCCGGTCATCGCCGATGCCCGGTCCGAGGCGAGGAACACGGCCGCTTCGGTGAGTTCGGCCAATGTGGTCGGACGCTTGCGGTGGCTCATACCACCAGCCAGCGCAGTGAATTGCTCCTTGGTGATCCCCAGCGCGTCGGCGTGCAGCCCGTACACGACGTCGATGACCGGCGTTTCCACCATGCCCGTCGTACGCAGGCAGATCGTGCGAACGCCGTACTGGGCCCATTCGGCCGACAGCGCGCGGTTGAGCGCTTCCATTGCCGCCCAGCCGACGCTCATGCCGCCCACAAGCGGCAGCGGCACGCGGGCCGGTTCGGGCGTGTGCATCATGATCACCCCCGACCCCCGCGCGATCATGTGCCGGGCGGCGGCTTTCGCGGTGATGAAATGAGCTTGCGCATAGGTGGTGATCGGGCGCAGGAAATTCTCGACCGGCAGTTCGGCGAGGGGTATGCCCTGCAGCCCGTCGGGCGAGATCCCGATCGCGTTGAACGACGCGTCGATGCTGCCGGCGTCGGCGACGACCGCGTCGAGGTGCTCCGTCACGGATTTCTCGTCGCCGGCGTCGACCACGCCGGTCTCGACCGCTCCACCCGCGGCGGAGATCTCCTTCGCGAGAGTGTCGATGACGTCGAGATTCCGGCCGGTCAGGAACACTCTGGCACCTTCGCGAGCGAAACCGCGGGCTACCGCACTGCCGACCGCGCCGCCCGCGCCGTAGACGACGACATTCTTGTTGACCAGCAACATGAGCTTCTCTTTCAGGTTGTCCAGGTAATTGCGGGATGTTCTGCCCCGTGAGCTGTACGCCGTCCGGTGACCGGTACGACGAGCTCATACCTGTACAGAGGCGAGCTGACCGCGAAAGTAATCGCTACGGCGTAGAGCTACCTGGGCCGAGCGGGATGCTGCGGATCACCGGCCGTTCGCCAGCGAGCTGAGAATGCCGGCTGTGGTGGGGTTGGCGGGGAAAAAGGTCTCGATTGCGATCTCGTCCAGGGTGACGTCGCGGGGTGAGCCGAAGACTGTTGCGGCGTACAAGAAGTCGAGGTCGCCGTACGGCGTCGTCAGCTGGAGCGGTACGACGAGGTCGTCGGCCAACGAGGCGGGTGCCGGCGAGGTGGGTTTGCCGTAGGACTCGAGCTCCATCAGCAGGTCGGCGAGGCCGTCGTCGGCGGTCCGGTCGAGTTGGCGACGTACGCGTCGTACGACGTGCGAATGCCACTGCTGCAGGTTGCGGACCATCGGGGCCAGGCCGTCGGGATGCAACGTCGCACGGAGCATGTTCACCGGTGGACCGGCGAGATGGGTCGGCAGATCCGCCAGGAAGGGTTGCATCGATCGATTCATCGCCAGCAGGTCCCAGCGGACATTGACGGCGACCGCGGGGTTCGGCTCCATCCCGGTCAGCACTGCCCGGACCGCATCCGCCGCCGCTCCCAGGTCGGTGAACGGCCGCTCGCGGTGCGCCGGCGCGAAGCCGGCCGCCAGGTAGAAGCGGTTGCGTTCGCGCAGCGGTACGTCGAGTTCGTCGCAGATCCGCTCGATCATCTCGCGACTCGGATTCGACCGCCCGGTCTCGATGTAGCTCAGATGTTTCGCGGACAGATCCGCCGCCAAGGAGACGTCGAGCTGGGAGCGACGCCGCCGCTCACGCCATCGCTTCACCAGCGTTCCGATCGTCTCGTCCGGGCGCACCGTGATTGCAGTCACGACCGTAACGATGCCGCCGTGGCGGACGCCGGGCAATCACCTCCGAGGTTATTGAGCCGGGTCCTCGTTCGCTTTCAGAGTGGAGGCAGCAAACCTCGAAGAAGGAGTTCCCATGACCGACCTCACGGTCGTCGAGCAGTACGTCGACTTCTGGAACGCAAGCGCCGACGCGAGCTTCGCGGACGGCATCACCTACCACGCACCGATCGGCGTACTGCGCGGCGTCGACGAACTGATCGGCTTCCGCAACCAGTTCGCCGAACACCAGCCCGGCTACGTCTTCCGGCCGCGCGCCGACCCGGAAACCCACCACGGCCGCGCCCGCCTGCAATGGGAACTCCTGGTCGACGGTACGCCGTTCGCCACCGGCACCGACGTCCTCGAGATCGACGACCACGGCCGCATCGCAACCGTCGCCGCCTTCCTCGACCAGGCCCCAGAAGGCTTCCACCACCAGGACCACTAACCCTCGACCACGCCGCTCCGGGCGCCAGCTGTCCGTGCACGCCGGCGTCCGGGGACTCGGCTCGATCTAGCCTTGGTGACATGTTCGACGGGTTCGAGGAGCTGCGGGTCGAGGTCGACGGAAACGTGATCGCGGGACGGATCGGCGGCTCGGGTCCGCCGCTGTTGTTGTTGCACGGGATCCCGCAGACGCACCTGATGTGGCACCGCGTCGCACCCGCGCTCGCGGCGCACTTCACCGTGGTCGCGACCGATCTACGCGGCTTCGGCAACAGCGGCAAGCCGCCCAGCACGCCCGACCACACGCCGTACGGCATGAGCACGATCGCCGCCGAACAAGTCGCGGTGATGCGATCGCTCAGATTCGACCAGTTCGCAGTGGCCGGGCACGACCGCGGTGGACGGTGTGCGTACCGAATGGCACTCGATCATCCCGACGTGGTGACGCGCCTGGCGGTGCTGGACATCGTGCCGACGGGTGAGGCGTTCGACCGGGCGGACAAGGAGTTCGCGCTCGGATACTGGGTCTGGTCCTTCCTGGCTGCGCCGGAGCCAGTGCCTGAGCAGATGATCGCCGCAGCGCCTGAGACCTTCGTCGGGTACATGCTGGACGACTGGTCCGGTGAGCCCGGCGCGTTCCCGGCCGAGGTGCGTTCGGTGTACGTCGACCAGTTCCGCGACGAGGCAACTGTGCACGCGATCTGCGAGGAGTACCGTGCGGCGGCAACAATCGACCACGAACGCGACGCCGCCGACCGCGGACGCCGCCGGATCCAATGCCCGGTCCACGTCCTGTGGGACGGCTCCGGCGCGGTAGGGACCTGGTACGGCGATCCGCTGACGCTGTGGCAGACCTGGGCCGACGACGTCACAGGCCACCCGATCGACGCCGGCCATTTCCTCCCCGAACAGGCACCTGAGGAAACCCTCACCGCCCTACTCGACTTCCTGTCGTCCTTGTTGGCCTGAGGCAACAAAGCCGAGTCCGGGTCATCCTTGACAGCTTCGCTCGGTCCAACGCGCTGCCCGGACGAATGGTGTCGGTCTCGGTTGCTCGGTAGCCTCAGGCGGTGATCCCTGACCCGCAGTCCCGTGTAGAGGCTTTCATCGCCGACTTCCATCAGAAATGGGAGCGCGCGGGACAGGCCCCCGCGGACCTGTCCTTCGACCCGAGTCTGTCGGAGGTATGGCTAGCTGAACTGGCCCAGCTGGTCGATTCCCACTGCTCGCCTGGAACGCAGACGGGCGAGGAGGGTGTCCTGTCCAGCCGGCCGGCCCACAGCCCTGCGAGCGAGGTCGTCACTCAGGTCATCAGTCACGATGACCACGCAGTCGTGCGCTCGGTAGCAGAGCACGGGACACAACACAGGTACTTCGAATACCGGCTCGTGCTTGTCGACGGCCAGTGGCGCATCGACCGGGTTCTGTCGTTCTTTGATCCGCCGGGAGCACCACTGGTCGACGAGCGCGAAGCCGAACGGTTGCTGGCCGCAGCGCAAACCGGAGGGCCTCTCGACGCGATCAACACTGACCTCGAGTTAAACATCCCGGACCTGTTCGCAGTCGGCCGTGAGGTCGCTCCGTTCGGCACCCCGGCGACGATCAGCGTGCATCGTATCGGGGACCTCTCCTGCCGGTCGGGTGTCCTGACCGTTCGCGACTTCGGCTACAACGGATTCGACCTCGAGCCGCTCGCCCGGCGAGTGCCGTCCGGAACGTATCCGGTCGAGATCGCCATGGTCGACAAGACGAACGTGGCGCTGCGGCTGCGACTCTCCGACTTTCCCGCAGCCACCTGGCATCCCGCGCAACGGACGAATGGAACACACATCGTCGGCGTGGACTACGCCAATGTGGCGATCCTGGACCTGGCCGACCTCGTGCGCTGCGAGGCGCAGCAGGTCGAAGAGTTGTTCGTCCGGCAGGCCGACCAACTGGAAACAGGTCCAGGTACCATCTTCAGTCTTCTCGGCGACGTGACCGATGCGGCCATGGTCACCAGCGGGTACGGCGATGGCGCGTACCCGTGCTACTGGGGCGTCGCCGCCGACGGCACGTTGGTCGCTCTCGTGGTCGACTTCCTCGTCCTCACCGAGGACAAACAACTGACCCTGACGGCGCCTTGGCGACCGGGGATCATCGACGTCCCCGGACTCGGAAGCCTCGAGGTCGAGATCGTCGAGCATGACGGCGGCTTCACGGTGCACCACCGCGGCGGACGGATTCGCAGGATCCGCGCGCTCGGTCCGGACGACGCCGTACTCATGGACGGCGATCGGCTAGGGCTCACCGTGACCGGCAACCTGCACAGCCAGACCTGGCCGACCAACGACCAGCCGCCGCCGGGGACCCTCCTCGAACTCACCGTGGACCACGGCTACCGCCACGTCTAGCGACTGGGACGTGGCGGAGCCGTCGGTCAGGGTTGGGTGGTGTTGGTTTGCAGCGGGTGCTTCGGTACGGCGACCCGTACCGTGGCGGCTGTGGTGTCGGCCGGTACGTCGATGGCTCCTTGCGAGACCCATTCCGTGATGTTGCCGACGATCGTCGCGACCGCCTTCTGCGAGTTCGCGTCCGGAGCCGGTACGGCCCAGTTGGACGGGCAGCGTCGTACCAGGAAGCAGCCGTAGGCGAAGGTGGAGCCGTTCACGACGCGAGCGCCTGACGGCGCGGTGTAGGCCGTGGCATGCATCGGCACACCTCGCCCGTTCGAGTGACACGTCCCGGTGCCGCTGGCGATCGTCGACAGCCCGGGTTGCTTGTACAGATCCGGCCAGACGTAGTCGACCTCACCGGCGATGAAGCCGGGCAGCGTAGTGCCGGTGGGTACGCCGGTGAACATCCAGCTGCTCCCGGTGGTCAGAGTATTTCCGAGCACCGGACAGATGTAGTCCGCACCCAACAGGGCCTGCGACGCGTAGGCGTCGCCCTGGTACCGCCAGGTCGTGGAGTTGTAGCCGTCGGTGTAGCGATCGATGTCCCACGCGCGCCTGGAGTCGTCGGTGAAGGTGATCAGCCGGTACGCCGTGTTCGCCCCGAGGTTGGCGACGTTCACGCCCTTCGCAATCGCCTGACTCAGCGCAGCCCGCATCCGCAACGAGTAGTATTCGTCATGGCCTGGCAGGAAGATCGTGCCAGCACGCGATGAGAGCTGGCCGCCGTACTGGTCCAGGTCGTTGTCGGTCCAGTAGGTGACGTCGAGTCCCTTCGACTCCGCCCAGAACACCAGTCCCTGCTCGAGCGACAGGTACTGCCCAGAGCCCTGGCCCTCGTTGTACGGGCGGTCGAACGTCAGCCGGCCCGAGCCCGTGTCCACCCCGGTGTAGAAGCTCACGCCGCCGTAGCTGTTGTACGCCTGCCAGGTCGCATTGGCCTGCTGGATCAGCAGATCGTGCTTCGTCCCGGTGTCGTCGCGAACGGTCAGCGGCGCATACGAGGCATACGTCCCGTCGCTGACCTTGATCAGATACGTGCCCGGCACCCAGGTGTTGTCCACCGGGATGGCCAGCGTCTTGGTCCAGCTCGCGGCCGAGGTCATCCGCAACGGCTTGCCGTCGACCGACGTACCTCCGGTCGTCGGAGCCTCCTGCGCCACCGTCGGTACGTCGTCCTGGCGCCAGACCTCACGTGCGCCGAGCCCGCCGTAGTACCCCATCCGATAGGCGACAACGTCGACCGGGCTTCCGGAGCTGACCTTCAGGTCGACCGTGTCACCGCAGGTGGCCGACACCTCGGTCAGGTACGCCGCCAGCGGGCCGTCCATACTGGTGGGGATCACCCAGTCGTCCGTGCCGGCCTTCGAGTTCTCGGCGCTCGTCGTCGGCCAGCTGTCCGGGCACCCGGCCGGAGTCGCAGCAAAACCGGCCGCCTCGAGAACCGGCATCGGGGCCGGCGGCGCGATGAACGAGATGCTCCCGCTGCCGGAGCTCAGGACCGTTCCGGTCGACGTCGTCGCGGACACGCTCAGCGTCATCGTGCCGCCGTACTTCGACAGCTGGACGCCGTTCACCGGAATCGCCAGCCGCGCGCCGGCCGCGACGTTGATTGCCGCCTTCGGCTTCCAGGTCGCGTAACCACCGGCGAAACTGAGCGTCCCGTTGATCGTACTGAGCGTGCCCGTGGAGTCGGTCGGCAACTGCATCCGAACCGCGCCCAGAGCGCCGGCCTTGGTGACAGTGCTCTGGTACGTCAGGTTCGTCGTCTGAGCGGGAATCGGATTGGTCGCCTTGACCGCCACCGACGCCGTGTACGTCCGTAGCGGCTGCAAGACCCCGGCACCGGAGGTCAGCGTCACCCCGGTCGTACCGACCGTCTTGAAGCCCAGCGTCCACGGACCGCCGGCGGGCAGCCGCAGCCCGTACATCGGAATCGCAAGCTTGGCGCCGACCGCCACGTTCGTGGTCCGGCTCGGCCGCCACCGCAAAACCGTCGACGACGCCGAACTCACCGTGCCGTTGATCGAGGTCACATGCCCGGTCGTCCCCGCCGGAATCGCCATCGTGACCTCGCGAATCGCCCCCGCCTTCAGTACCGTCGCCCGGTACGTCAAGGTCGTCGTGCCGTTCGACGCCTGCGTGGCCGTCACCGTGATGTTCGCCGCAGCCGCGTCCGCCGCACGATTGAAGAACACCACCGCTGCCACAGCAACCACCAATGCGGCCACCGCAGCAAGCACCTTGCGAAGCATGATCCCCCCAGGTCGAACGAGATTTCCCGGGAGCGAGGATACGGATCTCTCACCCCGTTCAGTGAAAATGTTGCCGATCAGCAACCGAACCGGCCCAGACCTGAACCGTCTGCAACCACGTGACTCCACTGCGTTCAGCTCCTAGCGAGTGAGTGTGGCTGTCACGGTCGCGGCGGGGTACCAGTTCTCGGAGTCCGTGTAGCGGGCCGTGAACGTGGTGGTCCCGCGCGGCAAGGCGTACGTGACGGTGTAGGTGCCGACCGCGGTCATCTCCGCTCCGCCGATGTAGGTCTCCGCCGCACCATCGGTGCCGGCATAGAGGCTGAACGACTGGTAACCGGTCGAGGTCAGGGCCTTCGAGACCGGCGAGGTCCAGGTAACCGTGACGTAGCCTGTGCTCTTCTCCTTGCCCGAGCCGGTCTGGACAGCGATCTGGATATCCGTCGTGGGAGCCTTCGGCGGATGCGACGGGCCGAACGAGTGCAGCAACTGGGTGCGCTGATACGGATCGTCGGACGTGACGGCCCAAACCCGGGTGCCAGTCGCGTTCACGACCAATCCGCCTTCCCGAAGGTCGTCGTTGTCCCGGAAATCGACCGCGTACTTCGGCGTACTGCCGTCCTTGTCGTACAGCACTACGTCGGACTCGTTCGAGGCCGTGCTCGAACGGCCGATGGCGATCGTCGAGCCGTCACCGGACCACGCCGCATCAGTCGCGAAGCGGCCACTGGGATAGTTACCAGCGTCCGAGAGGTCCGGAACCGTGTAGGCGCGGTGCTCGTAGGGATAGCCAACGGACTCGACGACCTCGGTGCCATCGGGACTGAGCGCGTAGTCCGACGGGCTGTCTCCGACATCGTTACGGCTGCTGACGACTACGGGCGTTGGACCGGACACATCGATGACGGAGAGCTTCGCTGCCTGCCCATCGTCACCGGCAATGATCCGTGCACCGCCACCTGGACTCGCGTCGACCAGCAGGTTGTCGAAGATCCCGCTCGCGTAGACAACTGGCGGGCTGTCCGGAGCCGACCAGATCAGCAGTCCGCTGAAGCCGATGCCGCAGTTGCGGAAGCTGCCGACGATCTTGTCCGCCGCGGGCTCGACCTGGGAAACGCAGGCTCCGGCCGGCGCGCCGTACGTAGCAGATGGCACCAGGGTGTTCGCATCGAGAGTCGTGACACGGTCGCCCTGCGCGACCAGCACGGTCTGATGATCGTCGCTGAGAACCACATCCGTCGCACCGGTCACGGCCGAGACCTCGGTCTGCAGGACACCGTCCAGGTCGGTCACCACCAGCGGCAGCGCGGTTGAGGCTCCTTGCGCCAGATACAGGCGCCCGCGACCCTCGTCCAGTTCAATCGCGCTGAACCCTTGCACGGGCAGTTGAGTCCCGACGCTCTTGGCCGCCAACGGCTCGGCTACGGCGCTGGGACTGGACAGGACGAGCCCGCCCAGGAGCATCCCCATCGAGGTCAGACCCATCAGGGCAGGCCTACGCAGACGCATTGCTCTCCTTCGTGAAACTCCCGCTGACAATGGCCCTACAAACCCGGACACAACCGGACGAGGACAGACGACAGCGATCTAGGGCGCGGCACATCGACGCTCCAATGGCGGGCGGATCCGGCGCACCCCGAGCGACACCGGCGAAGACACGAAGAGTTGTATCGTTCGAAAGGCCGCCGACGCAACCTCATTGCATGTTCCTGCAACCCAAGGGAACCCTTACTTGCAAGGCAAAACGCCAATGTGTTACCCCAGCTCATCCCAGCAGCCGCGGCACTCATCAACGAACGCCGCTACCACCGCGGACCCAGGCGCTTCAGACGCACAGTTCCCCTCACGGCTTGTCAATCGCGGCCCCTACCGTTGACCTGCGAGCCCTTGCTACCGATCGCACTGACGACCAGTCCCCTCGGGGCTGATCTTCTGCGTTCGACATGCGCGGTCGACGGTGTTGCGCCGCTAGCGACGTGGTGCTTCGTAGATGAGTTTGAAGCGGTCGAACTCACCACCCAAGTGCTCCAAGACACCAGGCGACGTCACCGTGATCCAGGAGTACCCCCGCAACACCGCGTCAGCCCGACGCAAAGTGTCCTAGGGAAAATGCCGAGCATCGCCTCGAGCGGCGTCCATGTTGAACCGGCGCGGCTCACGCCGATCACCGGCAACGTAGGTCGCAGACAGGTTCAACCACCTGGGTGCAGTTTGCAGGCGGTAGGCCGAGATCGTCAGACTGGGCTGCCCTGGATGCCCAAACTCGTTCAGCGTCGAAAACTTCGCCGACATCTCAATCGAAAGACCGGATCCCAACGACAGGAACCGTGCCCAGTTCTTCGGAGTCCACGGCCCGGGCTGTCCGACGGCATGTCGTAGTTCAGCTCCAACTCCAACCCGCGAGCTGCACTCAACCGAATCTCTTCGATGCCATCCGACACGCTCAACTGAAGCTCCCACCACTCAACAAATTCACCGGATTCAGGAAGCTCAGTCCAATCAAGCCGCCCACCACAACCGCCCCTCCCACAGCCCTCCCATCAGGTTCAAACCTACGATCGTCGCCTCGCTCCGACTCGTCGCCGCTGCGGAGTCGTCTCGCCCGGACAGCGTACGGGTCGCCATCTCCGGTGCACCGTGGCGGATTTCCTTCCCAGCGGTAGCTTTCTAGTCGGACAGGCGATCGTGCCTTACTACCGCCGCCATCCGGGCAAGGTCCTGAAGATGGTCCAGCGCGGCAGCCCGATCGACGTCGAGATCGAGCGGCAACTCGGCATCTGCGTCCGTCACTAAATTGCTAGCAATCCATTCCCGAACTGTCGAAAGCGCTTCAGGCACCAGGGAATCGACAGAAAACCAGCCAAGATTCTCGTCGACAATCTCATGCAGAACGCCCCTGTCATCCTGGCTCAGATTGGTCTTTTCGGCAATCCTGCTCACTACCCATCGAAACAGCCAAGATGCGCTCGTCCAGAGCTGCCCGCCGACCTCAATCGATCCCGCCATCATCTCACCGTGAAACTCGGTCGTCGAGCCAGTCGACGAACTCTTGCACTTTGGCGGACTGTGATCCACTGACCTTCCAGGTCGTGCTGCCTGCTGGATCAGCAGTCAGTGAGAATCGAGTTCGCGACCGAGACGAGAGGATCACCATTTCTTGGGGGGTGAACCTAGGGTAACTGTGGCAGGACATGATTCCATTTCCCGACATGATCGACGAACTCGCGGTCGCTCAGGAACGGAGCAAGTCGGATCGTTGGATTCACCAGGTTCTTCACGCGGCGCAGGGCGCGGATTTCAGCGATCGGAAGAGATCTCCAGCGTGTAGCAGCCAGTTCCACCTGGGCGATGTCCTGCGGAATCAACTGCAGGCATCTGCGGGCTGCGACATCTGGACGCAACTCCAGCGGTTGGCCGACGACCGCCCCTGCCTTCGCGATCAGGCCGGCCAAGTTGGCCAGCCTGATCGCTACATCATCGGCAGCGACCGCACCTTCATTCGCCGCCGCGTTCAGTACGCGCACCACCCGATCGAGAGTCGCGGTATCAGGAACGTCACCCGAGCTCACAACGGATTGGATTTTTCCGCCCGAGACGAGAACCCAACCCAACCACCAGTTCGGGCGCTCGGCGCCCGAGGGCTGCTGGCGGGAAAGCCACCCCTCCAAGGACGCGCTGTGAGCGACGACATCCTCCCAGTCCACAGCTCAGAAACCTAACCCGAACGACCTGAATGCATCAATTCCGATCTGGACGCTCTCAGGCGACGGCTGGAAGTGGCCGCTGTTGTTGAGGCGGCCGCGCCACCGTCATCACCGTTTGCTTTCGATCAGCTGTCGGTCAGATCCGCAGCCCTAATTCTGATCGCCTCAAGCCCGTCAGCGCTCGGTGCACCAGCCGCGGCAAGCATCCGAACGGCCCACCGGCAGAACTCGATCGCGCTGACAACGTCCGACTGAGCCATGATCTCAGCCACTTCATCTTCCTGGGCGTCGCCACTGCCAACCTGCCAAAATCCGAACAGCCTCTCGGAAGTACGACCCAAGACCGGCTCCAGTGCATACTCGATTGACCTGCCTGGCTCGAACGTCGGATCCACGGCAATTCGTAGAGCAGCGTCAGCGCAGATCCAGGAACTCTGCGCAACGACGTCCTCCGGAAGCGTTTGATCAAGTTCGTACAGCAAGACACCGGCTCGGTCGACAGGTAAGCGGTCCATGCAGAACGCGTAAGCAGCCTCTTGTGCCTGCTGCAGTAATGCGCCCACTTCGCCGTGTTCCGCCGTCCACCAGTCCACGGAGTCCAAATGGGCTGAGGAGGCTGCCCAGAACAGCGCAGCCTGAGACGTCCGGGGCAGAGCATCGATCAAGCCCGCAACCTGCTCCAACTCATGATCAAGAGCAGTCATCGTTCGACCACCACACCCGGGCGCTCAAGAATCAAGGCACAACCGTGCTCGCTCGACGGACATGGCATGCGGACATTGGTCCCGATCCGTGCCAGATCAGGTATCGAGGCAAGGAGGTTCTCCTCCGCGTGCAATGCATTCCCCTCATGTGTCCGAGATGGAACACGAGCGATGCCAAGCAAGCCTGCCATGGTCCGCTGACCAGCGTCAAAACCACCGCTGGAACCGGCCCATAGGTTGCCGGCAGCGTCCTCACCGACCGCAATCGTCCTTTGGTTGACGGCAGCACCCGGCCGACCTGCCGTCCGGATCTGTTCAGCGAGAGATAGAAGTCTCGGCGTGGAGCTTTGCAACAGAGTCTGCGAGCTTCGCCACAACCTTCTCGGCAGTGACGATCGCTCCGCGTTCGGCGAGTTCGCGGCACCGGCTTCGGCGCCTCCAGCGGGGATGAGGACCGGGCCAGCGATGCGGCCTGCGTGCCTAGTACACAGCCGATCCGGCCTCGGCTCGTGGACAGCGACCGCTGTCTGCCGGGTTTACTCCCTCGAGCATCTCAGACGGATCGCGCCCGGCCGGTAAGTCGGCCGGGCGCGTACACGGACCTGAGGTCCGCCCATCAGGGTTGGGCGTTGGTGTGCACTGCGTGCTTCGGCACGACGGCCCCGTGCCGTGGCGGTCGTGGTGTCCGCCAGTACGTCGATGGCTCCTTGCGAAATGCATTCCGCAATGTTGCCGACGATCATCGCGACTGCTTTCTGCGAGCTCGCATCCGGACGGGGAACCGTCCCAGTTGGACGGGCAGCGACGTACCCGGAAGCAGCCGTAGGCGAAAGGTGGAGCCGTTCAGGACCCGAGGGCCTAATGGTGCTGTGTAGGCCGTGGCATGCATCCACACAGCTCGGTCGTTCGAGCGACACGTCTCGGTGCCGCTAGCGACTGTCGACAGCCCTGGCTGCTTGTAGCTTTGCTACCATTCAAGATTGAGTCGCCCAGTGCGGAAGTTAATGAGTGTGTATTTCGCATCCATGGCGTAGAGACCATTGCCGCGCTCGAGATCTCTTAGGACCGCCTCGGCACGAGCCGAGGCGAAGGGCAGCGCATGAGTGGCAGCAAGCAGTCGGACCGACGGTTCCGGATCGTCAAGTAATGATTCAATCACTCGGCACCCGAGCTCAAGGTCACGAATCTCCCTGTAGAGGCCATGGTGTTCTTTGAAGATTCGGTTCGCCTTCTTCGGCTCGCCTTTGGCTGCCGCCCAGTCGAGCGCCAAGGCACGATAACGCTCACGAATCTCGTCTTCGCTCAGGGTCATGGCAAGGCAACTCCTCGCTGAATCTGGGACGTGATATCCACGCCGAAGGCGTATTGGTCCGCGAAGCTCTGCCCTGCAAGCCAGGCACGAACCGTCTGCCCACCGGTGAACGGTCGAATGGTCGCATAGTAGTTGGCCTTGGCTTGGTTGACCGCCGCCGGGACGGGGTTCAGGTTGTAGGGATTATGGATCGCGCGTGGATCGAACCCACTGCGGGCGATCTGGGACTGCTCAACCACGTGGTCGTATACGTTCCCTTGGCCGGGCGACGGCGGAGCCCGCTTGGCCGCTCGGAAAGAGGAGAACCCTTTCGCAAGATCGGGACCTGCCTCGGCTGCGTCCTCGGCGTGTTTGAGCGCCGCGGCAGCCTTCGCGGCGTTGCCGAGCTTGCCGATGGGGATGACGCTCAGGGCTGTCATGCCGCAGGCGGTCAGCCCGAAGTACGCGGCGCAGTCTTGGGCATCCTTGGCGCCTGTGACGCTGGCGACCAATTCCAGCGCCTCGGGCAGACCAGTCTTGTCGAACTCTTCGGCTCCAAGCTTGAACCCTGCGACAGCCGGCGGGACGCCTAGCTGGGACAGCCGGACAGCCTGTTGCTGTTGGCTGGCTCCGGCCGGCAGGCCCATCGACTCGTTGATCTCTTGGCCGGCATTGTTCGGAACTGCAGCCGTGCTGCTACCGGTCGAGCCAGTCGTCGTGGTCGGGGAGGTAATGGTTGGTGTGTCGTGGGGTGCGAAGCGGTCGCTATCTTGCTCGATGGCGTAGTGGCCGTTGAGTTCGATGCGGCTGATGGGGTTGCCGCCGCCGAACATGTACCGGTTGGCGTTCCAGGGGTCCGTACCCAACGACAGGTCCGACAGGGCGCCGTTGAACATGTCGCGGGTCAGGAACCGGTTCAGGCCGGGGTTGTACTCGCGGAAGCCCATGTCGTAGGTGGCGGTGGCGCCGTTGAAGCGGGCGGAGTTGAAGCGGTAGGGGTTGACGATGTCGGCGTCGTCGGTGGCGGTGCCGGTGATCTTGTCGTCGCCGGTGGTGCCGGTTTTGTCGGGCTGGCCGTAGGCGGTGTAGCGGTAGGTGGATGTGGTGGTGCCGGTGGTGGCGTCGGTGAGGGTTTCGACGTCGCCGTGGGGGTTGGTGCCGTAGTACGACTTCTTCGAGGTGGTGCCATTGACCGGGCTGTCGACCAGTGAGAGGTTCTCGCCGGAGGCGCCGTAGGCGTAGGACTTGGATGTCTTCCAGGTCCCGGCGGTGTCTCTCTCCTCCTCGGCAGTGACCTGGTTGGCGAGTCCCACGAAGGTGTAGCGGGTGGAGATCGAGGCGGCGGAGCCGACCTTCTCGGACTGGTTCGACACGCGGTCGAACGGGTCGTAGGTCTGGTTGCGGGTGAACGTCGGGTTACCCGCGGTGTCAAACTTTTGCTGCCGGGTGAGCCGGTCGTAGCCGTCGTAGGCGTTCTGCTCGACAACCTGGGTGCCGCTGTCGGTTGTGGTGGCGCGGCCGAACGGGTCGTAGCGCTGGTTCAGTGTCGCGCCGCCGGTGACCGTTGTTGTTGTCAGGCGGTTGCGGTCGTAGGTCATCGTCGACACGGTCGCGCCGATGGTCTGCTTGATGGTGTTGCCAGCCGCGTCGTAGTCGTACGACTCGCTGTCGCCCTTGTCGGCACCGGCCTTGTCGACCGCGGCGAGCTGCCGGGCAGGCGTGTAGGTGTAGGTCGAGGCCTGGTCCAGATACTCCGAGCTGTTCGCCTTCAGGACCTTCTCGACATCCAGCGAACGGTCCCCGTCAGGGTTGTAGTACAGCGAGTGCGACGAGACGAGCTTGCCGCCACTGGTCTTCTCGGACAGGATCCGCGGCAAGCCGTCCTCGTGGTAGGTGAACGTCGCCAGGTTCCCGTTGGGCTTCGTCACGGTCGACTGCAGGCCGCGGCCGTCGTAGGTATAGCTCCACGTATCCGTGCTCGTCGATGTAGAGCCAGCCTTCACCGTGTCGACCAGGTTCCGGACATCCCACGTGTAGCCCGTGTAACGGGACACGCCAACCGTGCTCGCGTCCGGTGCGCGTTGCGCGTTGGTGGAAAGCACGTTCGAGTCGAGGTCGTAGGTGTAGTCGGTCGTCGCCTTGCTCGTGGCGCCCTTGAGCTCCTCGACCTTGGTGGTTCGGGCGAGGCCGTCAGTGGTGACCTTGAAGGTGTCCGTCGCGGCGTTGGGGTTGTTGTCCTTGACCTCGGTCTGCTGGCCGTTGGCGTCGTAGTTGTAGGTGAACGAGCGGTTGTCGACCGGGTTGGTCGAGACCAGCTTGATCGCGTCCGCGCTCACCACCCCCGTCGCCGACGGCGCCAAGGTGATGGTCTTCGCAACACCATTCGGGAACGAGTAGTTGCCCAGGCTCACCCACGGATTAGCCGCGGTACAGGCCTTCTGATCGACAGTCTTGGTCGCCGATCCGGTGGAGTGGTTGATCGTGTACGTCGCAGCCGTGGTCGCGTCGGTCCGAACCGGGCAAGAGGCGTACACATCGAACGAACCCGCGACATCAGGCAGCACACGCCAACTGAACGTGTCAGCTGAGCCGGTCGCCGCGGCGTGCATCCTGTAGTCGCTGCCCTGGGTGTTGGTACCACCCGGGACGGTCGTCCACGTGCCCGTCGAGGAGGCTTGCCAGATGTCGCCGTTGTCGATCACGTCGACCGGCTGCTGCGCCGCGGTATCCGAACGGGACGCCAACGCACCGTCGGGATAGTAGCCCCATCCCTGCGTGCGTTTCGCGTCGTCGCCGGGCACCGTCAGAGTCCGGTCGGTCTGCTGGCCCAACTGGTTGTAGCCGTACGTTGCGGAGATCTGCCACGGGTCCGTCGAGGTCTTGATGTCGCCCGAGCCGTAGTAGGTGAAGTTCGTCCATTGCGCCGCCGGCGGCGCCGTGGAGCCAAACGTCGGCTCCGACTGCGCCTTCACTTCACCGGTCGGGTAGTACTGGACGAACGTACTCGACGGCGTCTTGTAGAGCGCGGTCGTCGTGTCGAACGCAGACTTGTTCTGGATCGGCCGGTTGTTCTTGTCGTAGACCGTCTCGGAATACAGCGGGGTCGGACGATCGGCATTGGTCGGACGAGTCTGCCGGGTGACGTTGCCGGCCTCGTCGTACTTCAGCTTGGTGACCCACAGCTCCTGGTGCTCACCGATGGCCGTGTGCGGCACCGAGACCTCGATCGGCTGACCGGCCTCGTCGTACTTGGTCGTCTTCGTATGACCGGTCTGGTCGATCTCCGCGGTCACCAACCCGTCCGCGTCGTACACCTTCTTACTGGTGTAACCGGCAGCATCGGTCACAGCGGTCGGGCGATGGTTCAGGTCGTAGACCGTCTTGGAGGTGTAGTCGGTGGCCGGCGAGGCGTTGCGCAGCGGATCGATCACCGTGGTCTGGTTGCCCACGGAGTCGTACTCGTACGTCGTGGTCGGCGTCTTCGTGACGCCGTTGTCGACGAACGGGGTCTCGACCTTCAGCACCTGACCGATCCGGTCATAGGTGTACTTCGCGACGAAGTCGTTCGGGTCGGTCGTGGTCGCGACGCCCTTCGGCGCCGTCTCGGTGATCTTCCGGCCGAGTACGTCGTAGGTATAGGCCAACTGCCGGCCGGTCGTGTTGTTGTCCGGCAACGTCTTGGTCAGCAAGTTGTCCGCGGCATCGAACGTCGACACCGACTGCGCACCGTTCGGCGCGGTCTCCTTCGTGACGTTGTCATTCAGGTCATAGTCGGTCGCGGTCGTCCGCACCGCGGTCCCGTCGTACGGCTTGGTGACCTTGGTCGGGCGGCCGAACGCGTCGTACTCCGCTGTCGTGACGCGCTGATACTGAGTACCGACCAGGTCCTCGGACAGGCTCGTCACGTTGCCCCGGGCGTCGTAGGTGAACGCGGTCGGAGCCAGCAGCGGATCGATGATCTTCGTCGGATAACCACTCGCGTCGTACAACGTGTACTGCGTCGCGTTGCCCCGGGCATCGGTGGCCTGAGCAAGGGTTCCGTCGGCGTTGTACTCGTAGGCCGGCCCGAAGCCGAGGCCGTTCTTCACCGTCTTGACGTTGCCGTTCGCGTCATAGGTGAAGTTGTCCGTGCGGCCGCCGGCGCTCTTCTTCGATTTCAGTACCGTCGCACCAGTGTCCAACGTCTCATAGGTCAGCAGCACACCCGGCAGTCCGTTCTTGACCGCCATCGCATCCCGCACTACCAGCGGATACCCGGTCGTCGGGTCGTACTCCCAGGTCGACACCGCGCCGTTCGGCTCCTGCAACCGGATAACGTTGTGGTCCTTGTCCCAGGCCAGCAGGGTCGCCTTGTCACCGCCGATCGCATTCTGGTTCGCATCCACAATGCTCGTCGTCCGACCGAACACGTCCATCTTGTACGTCGTCACCGACGGCGTAGAACCATTGACGTCCGTGACCGTTGCCTGCCGGTCGTGCGCGGACGGGTCCGGGTCGGAGTAGGTGAAAGTAGTGTCGTTTCCACGACGGTCGGTGTACCGCTTGGGCCATCCTGCGTAGCTGGGGTTCTCCGACGACGTGTAGTACTCGACCTTGGTTTCGGCGTTACGCGGGTCCTTGACCGAGTTCAGCTTCGCGTTGCCGTTGGTCGAGGTCGACGTGTACCCGAGCTGGAACACCTTGACCGGCGACCCGGCCCCGAACGTCTGCGTACCCGGGTCGAACGAGCCGCCATCCTCGAGCCTGGTCAATTGGAATGTGCTGTTGTAGCCGAACTTCAGAGCGCGCTCCGAGATGTCCCTGATCCACGCGACGTGTCTGTCGGTACTGCTGACATATCCCAGTGTCAGGACCTGCCGACCACGTGCATCCAGGACCGTCGTTAAGCGTCCGCTGGTGTCATAGCTGAACGACAGCTTGTTGCCGTTACGGTCCGCAACCGACGTCTGCTGACCGGTCGAGTTGAAGTAGAACCGCGTGCCGTCCGGACGGGAGAACACCCACTGAGGATCCCCGCCGCCGTTCAGCTCCTTCCTCAGCTCCAGGGCAACGCCGGCCGGGCGCGTGTACGTGATCTCCTGCGGGGTCTGTGTGGCGACCCTGTAGTACTGGGTCGTACCGTCACCGTCCACGAACGACACCACGTTGGCGGTGTCCACCGTGAGACCGCTGCCCAGCCTCGCCAACGTGGCGGGCTGCACCGAGACCCCGTAGCCCGATGCCGAGTCGCCGTCCTGACTGTTGTATGCCAACCGCACGAACGCGGACGGACCGATCGACGGGTTCGACAACGCGTCGTACGACCACACGACATTGCCGTTGTACAGATTCGTCAGCACCTGGGCGCCGCCACCGGTCTCCTCGCCGGTGTACGACATGAACTTCTCCAGCCCCAACTTGTCCGAGGTCGGATCCTCGACGTAGCGGTCGACACACAGCAGGCCGGAGGTCTCCATCACACAGCCCTGAGCCGGCCTCGCCGGCGGCGAGACGGCGTTGTCACCGTCGAACCAGGTCTTGTTATCCGGCTTCAGCAGATCCAGATGCAGGTCGTACGACTGGCGCTTCGTGCCCGAATCGGCGTTGATCGGCGCCTTGATCGGAAGGTCGACGGTCTTCGACTCGCCCGGCGCCAATGCCTGCCCAAGCGGAACGCTGAGGCGCTCCCCCTCCGTCGTCAGATCAACAAGACTGCCCGGATCCGTCCACCGATACGACACCGACAGATCGCCTTGCCAGTCGCCATTCGATGTGTTCGTTACCGTGACAGGCGTCGTAACGGTCGTGTTCGGCTTGAACCGCTCGGGGATCTCGTCGGCCTGATAGGTCTCGGCCTCGTTCTTGGCCAGGTGCTCGATCCACAAGCGCGGACGGAACAGCGTGTCCGGCGACTCGCCGTTCGTGATGGACACCAACTGCTGACCGGTCGGGTCCGGCGCCTCGTTGCTCGTCTTCAGCAACAGGCCGTGGTTGTCCCCGGGATTGTCGACCCACGACTGCAACCTCGTGACCAGATTCGACGTAGGGCCCGTCGACGCGAAGGTCAGCCGTTGCGCGTTGCCGTCGGGATGGACCGAGCCCAGCTGCTTGGCCGAGTCGTAGTCGCCACCGGGCGTGGTCCAGTTGATCGTTGACGTTGCCTGGTTCCAGGTCGCCTCGGTTTCGACGAAGTCCCGGTTCAGCCCGAACAGGTCGAAGTCCGCGCGGCCGCTGCCAGAACCGTAGTTCGAATACAGCTCTACCCGCGCGTCGAGGACCTTCGTGCCCTGTTTGATCGCCGAGGTGTCGAACTTGAAAACCCCGCGCTCGTCGCCGTACGTCGGGTGGTTGTTGCCGACCTGCACCCAGTACCGGGTGTTCGGTGGCCCATTGGGAATTGGGCCGTCGGGACGTGACAGGTTCGTGTTCTGGTACGCCGTCGCGGCGGCCAGCGTGGTGTCGGCGATGTCGCCGCCGAACGACTGCAAGATGCGGCCCTCCCGCGGCATCGTCACCGTCTGGACGTTCGACGCGGCCTTGCCGTTCGAGGTGCCGTCTCCCACCGTCCGGGCCACGACCCAATAGCTGTACGTCGCCGGATCACTCGCGGTTGACGGCTTCGCCGTGTCATCGGTGAACGACGTCACGTCCGGCGCAACCGTCCCGACCAGCTCGAGCGACCCAGGAGCGATATTCGAGAAGTAGTCGCCCACAGGGCTACTGCAGCCGTTCGCCGGGAGGGCACGGCAACCGCGGTAGATCTGGTACTCGACCAGGTCGTCGTCATCGGCCGGCGTCGGATCGATGTACTTGCTCCAGGTCAGCTCCGCGCCGCTGGCGTTGACCGTCGACGGCGGGTTGAGCGTGACCCCTGGCTCGTCGTAGGTAATGACCAGGTTCGGCCGCGCCGCGGTCTCCCCGCCGAACGTGTCCTCGCTCGCGCTGTAGTACAGCCCACCGGCCGGCGCGGTCGCCGGAGCCTCGTCGACCGCCTTCAGCATGACCCCGTAGTTCGGCGACTGACCGTTCAACCACGACTGGACGTAGCTGCCCATCGCATACGAGTGCCACCCATCGCGATCGCCGGCCTGCTTGGTCGCCGTCGAGTACTTGATCCACTTCATCGCATCCGCGACCGGAACCGTCGCTGTCGTCCCCGGCTGCCGCGTGGCCTTCACCTGCGTCGTGCTACCCGGACGCGAATGAATCGTGCCCAGCGTGTACCACTGCGCACCCCCGGCGACTCCGGCCGTCTGGTCCCAGGTCACGGCTTGCGTCGTCACCTGGCCGTCGGGCGTGGCACCGATGAGTGTCGTCGGCAGCCTGCCACGAACCGACGACTGGAAGTAGAACCCCTGCACCTGGTAGTCGCCATCGCTCGGCACCCGCGCGTCCCACGTGAACGAGTCCGGCGCGATGCCGGTCAGCGCGTACGAGAACGAACCGTTCACCGCACTCGCATTGCTCTGGTACTTCCACGGACCTTGATACGACGCGGATAGCGTGTCCTGGTCGTCCACCTGCACCGTGTTGGTCGCATAGGTCCCGTTCCAGAAGCTGTTCATCGACGCCCACGTGGCCGTCGACTCTGACCAGTCCTGCGTGACCTTCACCGCTGCGAACGGTAGCTTCACGTCCGCGCCGAAACCCGCGCCGTAGTGCAGGTTCAGATCGGCCGAGCGGATCGTCGTGGTCGACGGGATCATCGACAGGTCGAACTTCAGCAGACTTCGCCAGGTGTTGTGGCTCGCGTCGTCACCGACCAGCATCGTCGGGTTCGTGCCGTAGTTGGTGGCCTGGTTCGCCTCGGAGATCGATGTGTCCTGCGCTGCCGACGGATCCGGAACGACCACGATCGTCGGGTCGATGACGATCGGGAAGACCCTGTCCTTGGCGGTCAGCCAGGCCTGGTCGGGCTTCAGCGTGAGCAGGGTCTTGCCGCCCTGCTGGCTGATCGTCTGTGTGATCTTCTCCGAGTAGCCGGGCTGCCCCAGTTTGTTGTCCGCCGACGAGTCGTACATGTTCGGCGCCGGAATCACGTACTTCGGACGTGTGTCGCCGTTCCTCTTGAAGAACCCGATCGATCCGTCAGGCTGCGGCTTCGCGGTCAGACCACTCGTGTGCAGCTCGAAGGTGTACTCGCTCGCAGCGTCCGCGGCAGCTGTGAGTACGACGGTTTCCTTCACGCCGGTGCGCGACACGTAGTACCGCACATCCGCCGTACCGAACACGTCCGCGAACGCCACCGACGAGTCCTTCACCAACGGCGTCAACGCCCGCTTGTCGCCGGCCGCGCCCAGACTGATCGACTCACCGTCCGCCTCGAACGTCAGCAGCCGATCACTCGACTTGCCAAACCGCGTGCGGAAGGAGTTCTTCGCGTTCTCGAACGAATCGTCACCCGAGCCGGCCACGACCTTGGTGTCGATGTCCTGCCACGTGCCCTTGGAGTCCTTGTAATGCACGGGCTCCGTGGACAACTCGACCTGTGTGGTTCCGTCGGACATGCGGTAGCTGGTCGACGTCGCCGTACGCCGCCCGTCCAACTCCCGCACCCGCGTCGGCTTCCCACTCGCAACCGTGGCCGTGGACGCCTTCGTCACACGCGCAGGAGCCGGTGGCGCCAGCGGGCCGGCCGCAGGACGAGCGACCTGCAGCACGGCGACCTGCGCCGCCTGCTCTGGATGAGCGAGGGCAGTAGCGGGGACTCCGAGTGATGCCGGGAGCGACAGTACGAGGGCAGACGTCAGCAACCTGCGGGCGCGGCGCATCCAAACTCCAAAGCTGGGCGGAATCCGGCGCACCCCGAGCGACACCGGCGAAAGGCAGGAGATTTCTATCGTTCAAATACCGGCCGGCACAACCCCGCTGCAGCTTGTTGCAAACTTAGGAAACCCTTAGCAACAAGGGGAAACGGGAGACTGAGAGCGCTCGCCGACGAACGCATCGAGCCGTCGCGGGTCCGGCGCGAAGGTCGCGGGCGTCGTACGGCTGTCACAAATTGGGGGGCTGTCTGATCTCTACAAGAAAGAAGGGATTCGACATGACCTCCATCCTTGTCACTGGTGGCACGGGCAACCTGGGACGGCCCACTGTGAGTCAGCTTCGTGCCGCCGGTCACCACGTTCGTGTGTTGAGCAGGGCGGCCGGGCCTGACCGGGTCGTCGCGGATCTGACCAGCGGCGCGGGCCTGCGGGCGGCGGTAGAGGGTGCCGACGTGGTCGTGCACCTCGCGACCAGCCTCGGGCGCGGTGATGCGCGCCAGGCCCGTAACCTCGTCGAGGCCGCGGCGGGTGTCCAGCACCTGCTGTTGATGTCGATCGCCGGCATCGACCGCATCCCGCTGGCGTACTACCGGACCAAGCTCGAAGTCGAAGAGATCGTCCAGGACTCCGGTGTGCCGTACACGATCCAGCGGGCGACGCAGTTCCACGATCTCGTGGACCGCGTCTTCGCCGCGCAGCGGTACCTCCCGGTGCTGGTCGCGCCGACGATGTCGCTGCAGCCGATCTCGGTGGAGGAGGTCGGGGCGCGGCTGACCGAGCTCGTCGGTCAGCCGCCGGTGAAGGGGCACGCGCCGGACATCGGCGGCCCGGAGCGCCTGACGGTCCGGGAGCTGGCCTGGATCTGGAAGCAGGCGAAGGGCTCACGCCGCCCGATCGTCCCGCTGCGGCTGGGCGGCAAGGTCTTCCGTGCGTTCGCCCGCGGCGACGCGATGGTCGACGGACCGACGTACGGCCGGATCACGTTCGCGGAGCACCTCGGATGAGTACCTACGTACGGACAGTGCTGGTGCTGCTGGCGGTGTTCCAGCTGACCTTCGGCGTCTGGCTCACCTTTGCGCCGCAGTCGTTCTACGACAACGTGCCGACGGTCGACTGGGACCCGCCGTACAGCGAGCACGCGTTCCGGGACTTCGGCAGTGCGTCGCTCGGCCTGAGCATCCTGCTGGCGGCGGCCGCGGTCCGGATGGACCGGTACCTCGTCGCCGTCGCACTCGTGGCGTACGCCGCGTTCGCGCTGCCGCACATGATCTTCCACGTCGGGCACCTGCACGCCGACGACCTGGCCTGGTCGGTCGTACTCGCGGCCACCGTGACGCTCATGTTCGTTCTCCCCGTCAGCGCACTGCCCGGCGTCCGCGGACTGGGCACAGTGCGGAGGTGACCCCCTGGTCTCACGATCCGGCGGTGGCGGCCTCGGCGAGGCGGCTCGCGATCTCCCGGCGCGACGCGATCCCGAGCTTCGAGAACACCTTGCGGAGATGCCAGTCCACCGTGTGCGGGCTCAGGAACAGCCGCGCTCCGATCTCGGGATTCGTCAGGCCGTCGCCGGCCAGCCGGGCGATCTGCTCCTCCTGGGCGGTGAGCGTCCGGTGCCGGACCACGGCACGCCCGCCGACCTTCTTCCCGAGAGCTCCGAGCTCCGCCCGCGCCCGCTCGGCGAACGCATCCGCGCCGAACCGGCCCAGCATCTCGTACGCCGTCGTGAGCTGCTCGCGGGCGTCGGTACGACGGTTCTCCTGGCGCAGCCACTCGCCGTACAAGAGGTGGGCACGCGCCAGGTTCACCCGCACCCGGGCACGATCGAGCCTGTCGATCGCCTCGCGGTAGAGATCCTCGGCGGCCGTGCCGTGACTGAGCAGCGCGCGTGCACAGGCCTCGGCACCGAGCGCCCAGTCCGTACCACTGGCCTGCGCAGCCTCGGCCAACTGCTCCAGTGCCTCCGGCGCTGCCTCAGGCGATCCACTACGTACTGCGGCCTCGATGAACTCTCCGAGTGCCCACCGCGGTGCGCCGAACTCCTCCTGGTACGTCGCTGCCTCGCGTGCCGCGACCATCGCCTCGTCGTACTGGGCCAGACCGTTGCACAGCACGGCGCGATGGCAGTTCGCGACGGTGACGCCGAGGCCCTGACCGTGCCGCGTGCCCTCGGTGAGGGTGGCGTCGATGATCGCGCGTGCCTCGGTCTCGCGGCCCCGGACGGCCGCCAGCGCGAGTGCGCCGAACGGCGGCTGGACGGCACCGATCGCGACGCTGACCGTTCGCACCTCCTCCACCGCCGACGCGGCGTCGGACAGCTGGCCGGCAAAGACGAGTACGACGGCTGACGAGTCGAGCGCCAGCGGAAGTCCGCTGAACGCGCCGGTTCGCCGGGTCAGCGCCACATGCCGGGTCGTGACCGCTTGCCAATGTTGGAGATCCCACAGGTCCGCTGCGATGACGCCGGCAAGAAGCAACCACCGCAGCGATTCCTCGGCCGGCAGATCGTCGGCGGACAAGGTCGTGAGGGCACGCCTGATCGACGGCACCGAGGTCGTGAAGCCATCAGTAAGACGTACGGCCAGCGCGTCCAGAAGCTCGTCAGCGGCTCGCGGTGCCGGCAACCGCGGCGCACCGCGGGCCGCCGCGCCGACCTCCTCCCAGCTCGGACTCTGCGCGAGGTGACCGGCGAAGATCACCGCCGACAGCGCCTCCAGATAGGTGTCCCGAGCCAGCCCTACGTCGAGTTTCTCCAGCCTGCGTGCCGCGGTCATCAACTGCGCGGGACCCTCCAGACCACGCCCCTGAACGAACGCCAGACCGGCCGTGAGTACTTCGATCCGCGCCCGCGCCAACTCGTCCCGCGGCTGCGCACTCGCAGTCATCAGCAGCTCTGTGGCCGCAGGGAAAGCACCGGCCTGAAACTTCGCCTCCGCCGCCTTCAACGCGCGTGCAGACCGGTCGCCTGGTTCGTCCGTCAACTCTGCCGCCCGCGCCAGGAACGCAGCCACCGCAGCCTGACCCCCGCGAGCCTGGGCGCGCTCGGCCGATTGCTCCAGCTCGACCGCGACCTCCTCGTCGGAGCCGAGCGTTGCCTGCGCGCGGTGCCACGCGCGACGGTCCGGATCCACCCCCGGGTCGATCGACTCGGCCAGCACCCGGTGCGCCGTCCGGCGATCGGTCGGCGAAGCGATCTGGTACGTCGCCGATCGCACCAGCGGATGCCGGAACCGCACTCTGGAGTTCAGCGTCATCAGGTCGGCGGCGCCGGCTGCCGCGAGGTCGACGTCGACCCCAAGGCGTTCGGCCGCGCGACGCAACAACTCGACGTCACCCAACGGCTCGGCCGAAGCGATCAGCATCAGCGAACGGCTCTGGGCCGGAAGCGTCTCGATCCGGCGGCCGAACTCCCGCTCCAGACCGCTCGACACCTGCCCCGCCCGGATCGGCGCGAACCCGCCGGCGAACTCGGCCGCGCCCCATCGGCGCGGTAACTCGATCAGCGCCAGCGGATTACCGTGCGCCTCGGCGAGGATCCGGGTACGGATCTGCTCGTCGAGCGGCGCGGTCACGGCCGAGTCGAGCAGCGTCCGGGAGTCGCGCTCACGCAAGGCCCCGACCCGCAGTTCGGGAAGACCGGACAGCGTCTCGTGCGCGGTCGGCTCGCGTACGGCGAAGACCAGTACGACCGACTCCGCCAGCAGCCGGCGGCCGACGAACGCGAGGGTCAGCGCGGACGCCTTGTCCAGCCACTGCGCGTCGTCGACCAGACAGACCAACGGCTGGTCCGCTCCCACCTGGGCCAGCAGGCTCAGTGCGGCCAGGCCGACCAGGAAAGCGTCCGGCGGCGTCCCCGCACGAAGACCGAAGGCCACGCCGAGTGCGTCCCGCTGCGGCTCCGGCAACCGGTCGAGTCCGGTGAGCAGCGGTGCGCACATCTGGTGCAGACCGGCGTACGAGAGTTCCATCTCCGACTGGATCCCGGCCGCACGGACGATCCGGCAACCGGTGGCCGCTTCGGCGAGATACGACAGCAGCTCGCTCTTGCCGATGCCGGCTTCGCCGCGAAGGACCAATGCCGCGCTCCGACCGGCCCTGGAACCTGTCACCAGACCGTCCAGGACCTGACACTCGTCTCGCCGCCCCACCAGTCCGGAGCTCGATCGGCTCGGTGCCACCGATCGAGCGTACTGCGAGCACACCTGTCTCGTCTTCAGCTGCGGCGATACATCAGTGCCGAAAGCAACTAGCTATGATCAACGCCTCTCAACGGCGTAGCACTCGCGGACGAGGGCGATCACGGTGTCCGCGGTTCGGGTCAGATGACTGGTGCCGTCGTCCAGTACCGCGGTCGGGCTGATGTAGCTGCGCGGCCCGACATGGGTCGCCGGCTCCAGCAGCCGCACGCTGACCTTTCCGGCCTGCCGCGCGCGGTTCCAGCCGCTGCGGCGGAACAGTGGCCAGCGCTGCGGGAAGATCCAGCTCCCGACCCGTTCGATGCGATCCTTCGAGCTCGTCAGCTGGTACACGTGGTCGACGCGGCTCAGATCGTTGGCGCCGTTGTGAAAGCCGCCGAGCATGATCACCAGCACCGGCGCGCTCAGCTCCCGGGACAGTTCGTCGACCGCGCCCGTGGATACCTGCGCGCCGCCGCTGTAGCTGAGCAGCACAACCGGGATCTTGCTGCCGGCCGGATAACCCGCGAGCCGCAGCTGCACGACGATCTGCCGGCCGACGGCCTGGTTGTAGAGCGGTCTGTACCGCCGGTCCGCCGCCACGAAGGTCTGTACGACATTGTGCAGGAACAGCAACAGACCGGCCCGCCGCCGCAGCCACGCCCACACCGGACGGTCCGTCAACGGAGCCGCCAGCGGCGAGTACGGCTGGACCTGGCCCAGCACCCGCAGTTCCGGCGCACCGGCGATCACGGCCTGGACGAGCTGACCGCCGTCCCTGGTGTCGCGGAACTGACGCTTCCCGATGCCGTCGAGATAGACCAGGTACGCCAGCGGAGGACGATCCGCCGGCGCGCCACGCGCGTACGGAAGACCGTCCGGGAGTTCAGTGGTCGAGGCCCGCCAGCCCACGCTGTAGGCCAGCAACTCGTACCGGGCGAGCAGTCCCTCGAGGATCAGCGCGAGACCGAGTCCGCCGAGCACGAGCAGCAGGCCGTTCATCCGCTCACTCCCCCGACACCGATCGCAAGGGCCCGCGACACCAGGTTTCGTACGACGGCAACAGCACACTCCAACCCGAGCGCCGCAACGGCAACGCATCCTGCGGCTGCTACCCAGGCCAAGCCGGTGGCAGCGGCGAGCGGTGCAGTCAACGTCGCGCCGACCGCCGTCAGGAGGAGTGCGTGCAGTAGCGGCCCGAGCCACGGAAGGGCCAGCACACCTGCGAGTACGAGCGGAGCGATGAGCTCTGTCGTCCACACCAGTCCGGTGCCAGTTGCCGGCAACTCGGGATGCACCAGTCCGGCGAGCGTCCACGCGGTTACCGGCCAGAGCGCGATCACGACGCATTCGATCAGCGCACCGGACAGCAGGAGGCTGCCGACGACGGGCCTGCTCATCCCAGGGCGGCTGGAGACCAACGGCAGCACGCGGCCGGCGGCCTCGGACAGACCCGCGACCAGCAGCAGTACGTACACCGGTGTCATCGGTCAGCCTGCTCGCGACACGTCGGCGGAGGCCCGCAGGTATCGCTCCAGTTCGTCGACCGCACGGCTGTAGCCGCCGGACTCACGGCCGGCGGTCTGCAAGGCCTCGGCGGCTGTGCGGAACCTGGGCTCTTCGAGCAGCCGCCGGGCCAGCCCGCGTACGGCCTCTTCAGTGACGTCCTGACCACGGATGGACAGCCCGCCGCCGAGTGAGACGACCCGGCTCGCCACCAGCGGTTGGTCCGCGCCCTGAGGTACGACGAGCATCGGCACCCCGGCGTACATCGCCTCGTTGACGCCGTTCATGCCGCCGTGCGTCACGAACAACGACGCCCGCGCGAGCACCTCCAGCTGCGGGACGGACCGGCGTACCAGAACGTTGGCCGGCCAGGGCGCGAGAGCGGCCGGATCGACCTGGCCGGTCGCGACGACGACGGTGCCGGCCAGCGGTGCCAGCGCCGCCGCCAACGTTCGCAGCAGCTGCGGGGCGGCGGCGAAAACGGTCCCCAGCGAGATGTACGCGATCGTGCCGCGCAGGCGGTCGAACGGGAACGGATCGTTGCGGCGAGCGCCGATGCTCGGTCCGACGAAGCAGTACGAGTCATCGAAGTCGTCCGCGTCGAGCTGGAAGACGCTCGACGTGTAGACCAGGTTCAGCGGCTGCCGGAGGTTGCCCAGGTCGAACAGCGGCAGTCCACGGCGACGGAGCTTCCACCGGGCGTCGACGTACGCCGCGACGGCGCGTGGCTGCTTGAGCATGCCGGCGCCGAAGGCGGTCGGGCTGGGCGTTCGCCGGTTGAAGGCGAAGGTCGTGAACGAGGACGCCGCCGGTACGCCGAGGATGCGGGCAGCGACGGCACCCCAAGGGCAGGCCGAGTCGTGGACAATCAGGTCCGGCCGGACCTTCCGCAGGTCGTCGAGTACGCCGGGAAGAACCTGTACCGCCGTCCGCGCGAGCCCGGCCAGCAAGGTGATCGGCGTCGGCGGATCGGGCAGCGCCTGCTCGCCACCGGCGTACAGACAAACGCTCGCGCCGGCCTGCTCGACGTCGGCAGCGAACGCCGGCGAGGTGTGGTAGCTGACAGTGTGGCCGCGTCGGACGAGCTCGGCGACCATCGGCACGGTCGGATTGACTCGCCCGTGCATGGCGATGTTCAGGAAGGCAACGGCACTCATGGGGTTCCTGTCTCGACGTAGGCGGACGATTCGGGGTCGGCGCGGTACAGCCCCGGCCCGTCGACCTGGAGTTGGTCGAGGAACCGCTCGGCGGCGACGGTTGCCGTGCTGATCAGCCGGTGCGAGTGGCCGAAGTCCCAGGGCGCCGGCCAGCGATCGACGCCGGTCGGCAGGACGACCGTCGGGATCCGTGCGGCCACGTCGCGCAGGTCGCACTCGATCTGGTGGTGCACCTGGAGTACGGCGGCACGCGAGGCGATCGCACCGGCCCGCTGCCGCGGTGTTGCCGGCGGCAACGGCCAGCTCGCCGGTCCGGTGGAAAGCACCAGCGCACTGGCCGCACCCGCCGCGCACGCGGCCCGCACCGGGACGTAAGCAATCAGGCCGCCGTCGACGAGGGTTCGCTTGTCGCGGACCACGGGCGGCAGCACTCCGGGGATGGCGGAGCTCGCCAGCAACGCCGACTCGAGGTCGCCCGCGTCCAGCCGTACTTCGGCACCGGACGCGAGGTCCATCGCCACTGCTGTGAACGGGACCGCCAACTGCTCGATCCGCGCCGGCAACTCGGCCTCCGCAATCAGCCGCCGCAAACCGCGATCCGAGAACAGGCTCGCCCGAGAGGACAGGTAGCCCAGCGGAAACACCTCACGGCGACGCAGGTGCCGCCACACCTCGTCCAGTCGAGCGGCCGCCGCAGCGGGATGGGCGGCCGCGATCGCGCCGGTGAGCGCGCCGACCGACGTACCCACGATCAGGTCCGGGACGAAGCCGCGCCGCTCCAGCGCATGCCCGACGCCGACATGAGCCGCGCCCAGCACGCCGCCCCCACCCAGCACCGCGGCAACCGGCCGAGGAAGCCTCGCCAGCACTCCGGTGATTGCGTCGCCCATGACCCACCTCGCGGTGATGACGGATGCACCCACTCACCCCGGAAGTCCGCGCCCGGCCCCACTTTGTGACACACCATCGGCAGACGCAGCACGGTTGCGAGAGCAGTGCTCTTGACATAGGGCGGTGCTTCCGTTGATGCTTTGTTTCGAGAGCACCGCTCTCTAGTGCGTCCCCTGCTCACGGAATGAGTTACTTATGCAGACCACTTCTCTGGTCCAGGCCGACGAACAGGTTGTCGGCGGGCCGGTGGCTCGGCGTGGCGGTTCGGTGGCCTTGGCGGCGGCCGGTGTCGCGTTCTTGCTGTACCCGGTTGTTCGTCCGTACGGCGACGAGACGACTCTCGCCGGGGCTCGCGGGATGGCATCCGCGTCGTGGATCGTGGCCCATCTGTCCGCGATCGCCGGATTCATCCTGCTGGGCTTCACCATTCAGGCCCTGTACGGCGTACTCAGGACAACACTCGCGGCACGGGCCCTCGTGACGACCTGGCTTGGGGTCGGCCTGACCCTTCCGTACTACGGCGTCGAGGTCTTCGGAGCACATGTCATCGCGCAGCACGCACTGGCCACCCACGACGCCGGCGCCCTGGACATGATCAACGACTTCCGCTTCAACCCCGCCGCGATCACCCTGTTCGCCGCCGGCCTGCTGCTCCTCGCCGCCGGCATGATCCTCGCCGCCGTAGCCATCTGGCGATCCACACCGCGAGCCCGCTGGTCCGGCGTTCCGTTGGCCGCGGCCTTCGCCCTCTTCATCCCCCAGTTCTTCGCCAGCCCCACCGTCCGCATCCTCCACGGCGTGCTGACTCTCGCCGCCTGCCTCTACCTGGCAGCAACTCTCTGGCGGAAACAGCTCAGTCGTTGAGGCGCTCGACCGAGCCTCCTGCCACGAGCTGCGCCGGGAGATATTCCACGACGGGCGACCGTGGCAGGGCCGGTCCGGAGGCATCAAGACGTCGACGCAACAGATCGGCTGCACGCGTCGCGATGTCCTGGGTCGGCTGGGCGATGACGGTGAGGCGCGGCACCGTCGCCTGAGCCAGCTCCGCGCCGTCGAAGCCGACCAGCGAGATATCGCGCCCCAGCCGAAGACCTGACTCGTTGATCGCGATCAGGGCGCCGAGCGTGAGCTCGTAGTTGGCGCAGAAGATCGCGGTAGGCCGGTCCCGCAGCGCCAGGAATCCACTGATCGAGTCATGGCCGGTCCGAACGATCAGCGGACCGCGGGCCTCGTACTCCTCGGGTATGGCGACGCCGCCCTCTGCCAACCGCTCCGTGAAACCCGATGCCCGCAGCCGCATGGTGGAGACCGATGGCGGCCCGGCCACGACGGCGATCCGCCGGTGCCCGTGGTCGAGCAGGAGACGCGCAGCCGTCGCACCCGCGCCGGCGTTGTCGAGGAAGACCCCGTCGGTATGGAGTTCGTCCGCCGCCCAGTCGATCAGCACCACCGGCACCCGCTGCATCGCCGCGCGCAGCGGTTCGATGTCGTGCCCGGACGGTACGGCGATGATGCCGTCCACCATCTGGCTCAACAGCAGCCCCACCGTGTCCTCCTCGCCGGAAGTGCTGGCGGCGACGATGACGCTGATCCCCGCGGCTCGCAGGGCCGCCTCGACCCCGGCGATGATCGTCAGGTGGAAGTCGTTGTTCAGCGCGGGCAGGACGACACCGACGGTCCCGGATCGCCGCGACCGTAGCCCCCGGGCCATGGCGTTCGGGCGGAAGTCGAGCGCGGCGGCGGCAGCCTCGATCGCCGCCCGGTTCGACTCGAGCACGGTCCGGCCGTTGAAGTACTTCGAGATCGTGGCAAGCGACAGCCCTGTCTCCCGCTGGATGTCCTTATAGGTAGCCATCAACCCCTCCTCACCGACGTCCCGGAACGCGAATCGTATCGCTCTACCTGTCCACAAAGGCCCTGACACAACGAACGAATCTCATCGTAGACAGCGCGAAACGTTACGTGCTAACTTGCCTGACAAGTTAACTGGTGAGCCGATATGCAATCGCGCCACCACTGGTTCGACGAGGAGCTTCTGGTGTTGGTCGAGTCCAATCCCGTGGCACATGCCACCGCCGATGGCAACGCAGCCGAGCGCGTCGAGTGGTTCCGCGACCTCGGGCTGGGGATGTTCATCCACTGGAGCATCGATACGCAGCTCGGCTCCGACGTGAGCCATCCGCTGGTCGGTGCTTCGCAGGACTTTGTCGAGAGGTACTACGAGGAACTGCCCCGCCGGTTCCGGCCGCGGCGCTTCGACCCCACCGAGTGGGCCGAGCTCGCCGATCTGGTCGGGATGCGGTACGTCGTGTTCACCACCAAGCATCACAACGGGTTCTGCATGTTCCGCACGGCCACGACCGAGCGCCATGTCGGCAACACGCCGTTCGGCCGGGACACGACCGCCGAGATCCTCGACGCGTTCCGGGAGCACGGCATCGCGGCCGGCGTCTACTTCTCGCCGGACGACTTCGCCTGGCTGTGGGAGCAGGGCATCCCGATCCAGCGGTCGATCCCGAGCGTGCAGCCGGCCGCGAATCCCGGGCTGATGGAGTTGGACAAGGCCCAGATGACCGAGCTGCTGACCGAGTTCGGCCCGGTCGAGATCGTCTTCTTCGACGGCGAGGCCGAAGGGCTGCGCGAACATACGTGGCAGACGAACCCGAATGTCGTGGTCACCCGCGGCGCGCTGCCCACGCCCGAGCAGTACATCCCGGGCCAGCCGATCGACGGCGCCTGGGAGTCCAACCTGACCATGGGCACGCAGTGGACCTACAAGCCCACGAACGAGAACTACAAGTCCGGCACCCGCCTGATCGAGATCCTGATCGAGACCCGGGCCAAGGGCGGCAACCTGCTGCTCAACATCGGCCCGAAACCGGACGGAACCATCCCGGTCGAGCAGGAGGCACGGCTCCAGGAGCTCGGCCTGTGGATGTTCGTCAACGGCGAGGCGATTTACGGCTCCCGCCCGTGGGTCGTCACGAACGAAGGCAACCTGTGGTTCACCGCGTCGAAGGACGCGAAGACGGTGTACGTCATGGTCACCGGTGAGCGGTGGAAGTGGGGCGAACGGCGCGAGCTCGTACTCCGATCGATCAAGGCGACCGAACACACCGAGGTCTCCGTCCTCGGCCAGAGCGGTCAACTGATGGAGTACCGCCCGGAGCTCGACGCGACACCGCGATGGGAGCAGACCGACGCCGGTCTCGTGGTCTCGGCTCTCAACGCACAGCGGCTGTACAACGACAAGAAGTGGCCCAACCCGGTGGTCATCAAGCTCACCAACGTCGAGGCGGCGGCCGAACCGACCCGGATCTCCACGGTGGATGCGTCGTGGGACGCAGCAAGCTCGACCGTCTCGGTCGAGGTGTCGGTTCTGGCCCGCGGATCCTCCGGGTCCGTGCGGCTCGGCGCGGAGTACCAGGACATCACCGGCATGGACACGATGGAACGGCCCGACGAGTGGACCCCCACCGAACTCGTCGCCGATGAGGGTGCCGTCGTGCACGCCCTGTTCCCTGCGGAACCCAACCGGCTCTACGCCGTACGGGCGCTCGGCCGGACCGCGCTGCTCGACGTGCGCGGCCCGGAACTGAAGATCCGCACCCCAGGCACTGCGAGCAGCTGACGCCCACTCCGGCTCGTCAAGAAAACGCGGGTTCGAAATTTCTCATCGAGGAGGAACGATGCACGTACCAAGAACCCCAGCAGGAAAGGGATTCAGCCGACGCACCTTCTTGCGGACGGCGGGCGCCACGGCCATCGCGGCCGGCGGCGCGGGCGCCCTCGCGTCGTGTTCGTCGTCGAGTCCCACGACGACGTCACTGATCGCGTCCAAGCTCTACCCGTCCGCGGACGCGCAGAAGCTCAACGACAGCTTCGACTGGGGGAAGTCGGCCGTCGCCGATCCGAAGTCCTCGGTGACCATCACCGTGGCGCACTCCTGGTCGCCGGCCGACTTCGTCCGCCAGCAGCAGTTCGACTACTTCTTCCAGAAGCGTCATCCGAACATCAAGATCGTCGCCGAGAACGCCGGCGACAGCTCGGCGGACTACCTGAAGAAGTACTCCAGCCAGGCCGCTGGTGGCAGCCTGCCGGACGTTATGTACAACGGGTTCGGCTTCGCCCAGAACTTCATCGGCTCGGGCGCGTTCCTGGCGCTCAACGACTACATCTCCGGCGAGCCCAACTTCAACCCGTCGGACTTCGCCGAGGTCTCGACCGGGTACTACAAGCGCGACGGCAAGCAGTACTCCGTGCCGTACGACTGCGGCCCCGTGATGATCTACTACAACAAGGACATCTTCGCGAAGGCCGGCGTCGCCCTGCCGACCGCGGGCTGGAAGTTCGACGACCTGCGCAATGCGGTCCTGGCGACGACGAGCGGCTCAGGCGCGGGCAAGGTCTTCGGCCTCTCCCTGCCGGTGACTCCCGCCGACACGTTCTGGGACCCGGTGCGCCTGTCCCCACTGGGTGGCCACTACCTGACCGACGACGAGTCACAGGTGCTGCTGGACAAGCCGGAGTCGATCGCCGCGGTCGAGTGGTGGATGGACATGTACCTGCAGAAGGGCGTGTTCCCGTCTCCGTCGGAGCTGCAGGGGATGTCGCAGGCCGACGCTTTCACCCTCGGCCGGGCCGCCATCAAGGTGGACGGCTCCTGGGGAGCGCCGTCGCTGCGGGACCAGGCGACCTTCAAATGGGGTATCGCGGACTGGCCGGCCGGCCCGAAGGGGCACTCCACGGCCGCGGTCGGCAGCGCGTACTCGATTACGTCGAAGAGCAAGCAGCAGGACGCCGCCTGGATCTACCTGAACGAGTACCTGTCGACCTCGGGCCAGGTGTTCATGTTCGCCAGCACGGGCAAGGGCAACATGACCAGGAAGTCGGCCTGGCCGGCCTATCTCAAGTCGGACGCCGCGCCGGAGGGCGCCCAGTCCATCTACAACGCGCTCAACACCTACGCGACCAGCACCGGGGTCGTGTTCGGTCCGGCGACGCCGCAGATCACCAACGCGGTGACTCCGATCTGGGACCAGGTGATGGGCAAGTCGCTGGGTGTCTCCGACGCGTGCAAGAAGATCGCGTCGACGATCCAGCCGCTGCTGAAGAAGAACGTCGCGGGCTGAGACGAGAATCGGCATGGCACAGGCTGCCCCCACGCTCGAACTGCCGGGCCGGCGGACCCGACGTACCAGCACGCTCGCGCGTCGCGAGGCACGGGCGTTCTACGGCTTCGCGTCCCCGTGGATCCTCGGCTTCATCCTGTTCGGCGGCGGCCCGGTCGTTGCCGCACTGCTGCTGAGCTTCGCCCACTGGTCGTTGCTCTCGACACCCAGCTGGGCCGGCCTCGCGAACTACCGGAAGATGTTCGCCGATCCCCTGTTCTACAAGTCGATCGGCAACACCGTCTACTTCGGCGCCGGCTCAGTCGTCCTCGGCGTGGTCACGAGCTTCCTGCTCGCGATCCTGCTCAACCAGAAGGTCCGCGGCCTCGGATTCTTCCGGACCGTCTTCTATCTGCCCTCGGTCGTGGCCGGCGTCGCCACCGCGATCTTGTGGGTCAACATCCTGCAACCCGATTCCGGCCTCATCAACGGCTTCCTGCGGTTCTTCGGCATCAAAGGCCCGGGCTGGCTCGTCGACGAGCACTGGGCCATCCCTGGGCTGATCCTGATGTCGGTGTGGGGCGCGGGCAACACCATCGTGATCTACCTGGCCGGTCTGCAGGGCATCTCCCCCACGCTGTACGAGGCTGCCCTGCTCGACGGCGCCGGCTGGTGGGACCGGTTCTGGCACGTCACCGTGCCGATGATGTCGCCGGTCATCTTCTTCAACGTCGTCACCAGCCTGATCGCCAGCTTGCAGGCCTACACGCTCGTCCTGGTGATGACCGAGGGCGGCCCGAACAACGCGACCCTGATGCTGGGCCTCTACATCTACCGCCAGGCGTTCGAGTACTTCGACATGGGCTACGCGGCGGCCCTGTCGTGGGCGATGTTCGCACTCATCGGCGTCGTCACCGCCCTGCAGTTCGTCCTCGCGCGCCGCTGGGTGCACTACGACGCCTGACCCGACCATCAATCGGAGCCCCGCCATGACCTTGACAGCGACCCCGCCCCAGCAGGCACCGCCGGCGCAACGCTGGACCATCAGCTCCAGCCAGACCTCCGTCGAGCGGTTCCGGAAGACCATCACCTACGTCCTGCTGATCGCAGGCACCGCGGTGTTCGTCGTCCCGTTCCTCTGGATGCTGACGACGTCCCTCAAGACCGCGCAGGAGGTGCTGGCCTACCCGCCCAAGGCGCTGCCCGCGACGCCGCACTTCGACAACTATCCCGCCGCCTGGACTTCGTTGCCGTTCACAACGTTCCTGATCAACTCGATCATCATCACCGGTCTGTCGGTGATCGGGAACCTGGTCTCGTGCGTGCTCCCGGCGTACGCCTTCGCCCGGCTGCGGGCGCGCGCACGAGGCCCGCTGTTCGCCCTGATGGTCGCAACCATGGCGATCCCGGCCGAGGTGACGCTGGTCCCGACGTTCATCATGTTCAGCAAGCTGAACCTGGTGAACACGTACTGGCCGCTGTTCCTGCCGGCCTGGTTCGGTTACGCCTTCTTCATCTTCCTGCTCCGCCAGTTCTTCCTGACCATCCCGCAGGAGCTCACCGACGCGGCCAGCATCGACGGCGCCGGACATCTCCGCACGCTGTGGTCGATCTTCCTGCCGATGTCGAAACCCGCGATCGCGGCGGTCGCCATCTTCAGCTTCGTCGGCAACTGGAACAACTTCCTCACCCCGCTGATCTACCTGCGGACGCAGAACAACTTCACGCTCGCCCTCGGACTCAGCCTGTTCAAGGGTCAGTACGAGACGCAGTACAACCAGATGATGGCGGTCGGGATCATCTCGCTGCTCCCGATCCTCATCGTTTTCTTCCTCGCGCAACGGACCTTCGTCGAAGGCGTGCGACTGAGCGGACTGGGAGGCCGATGAACACCGTCTACATCGTCAGCGAGGTCCGGTCGCCACTGGTGGACTTCGGCCTCGCAGAGATCCGCAAAGCCCTTCAGACAGACGGATTCGAGGTCGTCGGCCCGTGGCCGGAGCTCCGCGACGACCCGCGTCCCGAGCCCACGATCGTCGTCCGACGGGTCAGCTCGACCGACGACGTCGAGGCGTTCGTCGCCGGCGCCGACGGCCGGAGCGGGCCGACGTACCCCGACGAGTCCTTCACGGTGACCGGCGCCGGCGGCCGGGTCGTCGTCGAAGCCGCCACTCCGCGCGGCCTGCTGTACGGCTGCCTCGAGGTCGCCGACCTCATCCGCGCGCAGAGCTGGGCCGAGGACGGGTTCGAGGTCGCGAAATCGCCGGCGCTCGCGATCCGCGGCGTCAAGTTCAATCTCCCCTACGAGCCGTACTCCGATGGCGATCCGTTCCGGGAGAACCTCGAGACCTGCTTCGATCTCGAGTTCTGGCGCGACTACCTCGACGAACTCGCCCGGAATCGCTACAACTGCCTGAGCCTGTGGTCGCTCCACCCGTTCCACCTGATGGTGAGCTCACCTGACTTCCGGGACGCCAACCCGTTCACCGACGAGGAGATCGCCGACCACGAGAGGTTCTTCCACGCGCTGTTCGGTCATGCCCGGGACCGCGGGATCGACGTCTATCTGTTCACCTGGAACATCTACCTGCCCGAGCCGGTGGCTCGCGGTCTCGGTCTGCCGGCCGCCTTGGCGAACAGCAGTGAAGGTACCGAGACCATCAACCGCTGGGACGCTGCTCGCGCGAGGCAACGCGCCCCGCAAGTGGCGGCGTACTACGAAGAGATGATCTATCGCCTGCTCGTCACCTATCCCGAGCTGGACGGCATCGGCACCAGCGGCAGCGAAGCGATGAGCGGTACGGGCAGCGAGAAGGAGCAGTGGGTGGTCGACACCTATCTGCGCGGCATCGAGCGGTCGGGACGGCGGGTGAAGTTCCTGCACCGTACGAACATGCAGAGCACGGCCGACATCATCGCGTTCGCCAAGCCCAAGGTCGATCCGACTCGCTTCTACATCAGCTGGAAGTACTCGATCGCGCACTGCTACTCACACCCGCGTCCCGCGTTCGAGGACTTGCTCCACGTCTGGGACGGAGTGGATCTCGAGCAGACACAGCTCCTGTTCACCGTGCGGAACGACGACGTCCACACGCACCGCTGGGGCGACGTCGAGTACGTCCGGGACTATGTCCGCGCGATCGTCGAGAAGGGCTACGCCCACGGCTTCTACTGGGGTGCGGACGGGTATCTGTGGGCCCGTGACTTCCAGCATGTCGACCACGGCCACAAAACCTGGCGCTGGGACTTCGAACGCCACCGGCTCCAGTTCCAGCTGTGGGGACGTCTCGCCTACGATCCCGCCACCGCTTCGGAGGTCTTCGAACGCCTGGCGCGTCTCGACTACGGCGAGGACGCTCCGACCCTGTACGAAGGTCTCCGCCACGCCTCGCGAATCATCCCCGCGGTCAACCGGCTGTGCTGGCTCGACCTCGACTTCCAGTGGCATCCGGAAGGATGTCTGACCCGCGACCACGGGCTCCGCACCGTGCTCGACTTCCTCGACAGCTCGCCGATGCCCGGCGTCGGCACGATCGGCATCCGCGAGTTCGCCCGCGCCGAACGCAACGGCGGGACGGAGGCGTCGGCCGAGACCCCGCTCGACGTGATCGCGGTACTGACCGAGGAGTCACGCACGGCCGACGAACTCGCAACGGCGACCGAGGACCGTACGGCGTCCTGGCGCGAACCACTCGCCACCTGCGCCATCCTCGACCTGCGAGCCACAGCCGCACTCGGCAGGTACTACGCGGCGAAGATCGAGGCAGCCCTCGAGCTCGCCCGCGCCGAGGAACGCAACGAGCCGGAACGCGCCAAACGCTCGGCCGAGCTCCTCGACCAGGCAGTCGACCACTGGAAGGCCCTCGGTTTCTTCTGGGGCCAGCACTACCGCCCGTACCAGATGGCCCGCGTCGACCGCATCTTCGGCTACCCCTTCTACCTCGACGACGTACGCCGCGATGTGCGCCTCGCGCACGACTTCGGCGACCGCCTCTCTCTCCAAGGAGAAGTCACACAATGACGTCCCTCCCGCCCCAGGTCGATACCGATCTGCTGCCTTCACGGGTGCTCGCATCCGGAGCCACGATCCCCGTGATCGGAATGGGCACCTTCGGCTCCGACCGCTACTCCGCGGACGACGTGGCATCCGCCGTCGCGGGGGCGATCCGCGGCGGCTACCGCCTCGTCGACTGCGCTGCCGTCTACGGCAACGAGTCCGAGATCGGCGCCGTACTGGAAACAGCCATCGCGGAAGTCGTCCCTCGCGAGGACCTCTT
Source organism: Kribbella sp. NPDC000426 (assembly GCF_040300265.1). NCBI lineage: Bacteria > Bacillati > Actinomycetota > Actinomycetes > Propionibacteriales > Kribbellaceae > Kribbella > Kribbella sp. NPDC000426. Next base: position 260,542 of record NZ_JBEPDK010000001.1, read on the forward strand.
CGTGATGTCGAAGGTGTGGAACGACGCGCACGCTCCCGCGGACGCAGTGGCGTCTGTCCACCGGTCCTTGCAACAGCTGCGGCTGGAGTACCTCGACGCGGTGTTCGTGCACTGGCCGTTCCCCAACCACCATCCGCCGCACGCGGAGGCCGGGATGCGCGACCCGCACGCCCGGCCGTACGTGCATGAGCGGTACATGGAGACGTGGCACGCTCTCGAGAACCTGGTGGACGCGGGCCTCGTGCGCCACCTCGGCACGTCGAACGTGACGATCCCGAAACTGGCGCTGATCCTCCAGGACGCCCGCATCGCTCCCGCTCTCATCGAGATGGAGCTGCACCCGTGTTTCCAGCAGCCGGAACTGTTCCGGTACGCCGTGGACCACGACATCCAGCCGATCGGCTACTCCCCGCTGGGCTCGCCCTCACGTCCCGAGCGCGACCGGACCGACGACGATCTGGTCGACGTGGATCACCCCACCGTCCGGCGGATCGCCCGCGACCACGACGTACATCCGGCCCTGATCTGCCTGAAGTGGGCCGTTGCCCGCGGCCAGATCCCGATCCCCTTCTCGGTCAAGCAGGAGCAGTACGCCGCGAACCTCGCCGCCGTCCGGTCCGACCCGCTGACGCCGGCCGAACTCGAGGACATGCGCGGAGTCGAACGCAACAACCGCCTGATCAAGGGACAGGTGTTCCTCTGGGACGGATCGGAGTCGTGGCTGGATCTCTGGGACGTCGACGGCACGATCCCGGGCTGGAACGGCTACGGATCCCCCCGCGCCCACGGCGACCGCTGACAGAGAAGAGAAACTCTCACCATGCTCAACCACGAACTCATCCACCCGCCGCTGCTCGAGGCCCTGGCGACTGCCGGGCACGGCTCCCGCATCCTGCTCGCCGACGGCAACTATCCGTACCTGACGATGGTGAACCCGACGGCCCGCCTCGTGCATCTCAATCTCGCACCCGGCGTACTCACGGTGACCGACGTACTGCCGGTGCTCCAGACCGCGGTGAACTTCGAGGGCGCGGTCGTGATGCGGCCCGCCGACGGAGTGGACGCCTCCGTCCAGGAGGAGTACCGCCGGCAGCTCGGGGACGAGGTGCCGATGGAACAGGTCGACCGGTTCGAGTTCTACGACATCGTCCGTACGCCGGATGTCGGTCTCGTGATCGCGACCGGGGAAGAGCGTCTGTACGCGAACCTGCTCCTGACCGTCGGGCTCCGGAGCAGCTAGCCGACCAGGATCGCTCACTTCGATTGCGCGTAAGCATCGGCGGCGGGGCCTGGTTCCCTAGACTGAGGCGATTCACTCGTCGCGCAGGTCAGAACGAGGTGATCGTCATCAGTACGCCAGCCCTCCCGGCGGTGCGCTGTGGGCAACCGTCGGCACCGTCACCCCGTCGAGCTCAGCGCCTGGTCGAGATCCTCGACCTGCTGAGCACGCGGGGAGCCCTGTCCGTCGACACGATGTGTCACGAACTCCAAGTGTCCCCGGCGACGCTGCGCCGGGACATGACACACCTCGAGGAACAAGGCCTGGTGTCCCGCACCCGCGGCGGCGCCCGGGCGAACACCGGCCCGGAGCTGCCGGTCCAGCTCCGCGACACCAGGTCCCCGTTGGCCAAGCGCGCGATCGCGGTCAAGGCCGCCTCGCTGCTGCCCGCCGACCGGCCGCTGGCGGTGGCGATCGGCGGCGGATCGACGACGGCCGAGGTTGCCCGCCAGCTCGGTCAGCGCCGGCGGCTCACAATCGTGACGAATGCGCTCACCACCGCGGCGGCAGTGGCATCGCAGCCCAATCTGCAGATCATCATGACCGGTGGCGTGATCCGGTCGAACTCGTTCGAACTGGTGGGCAGCCTGGCCGAGAGCGCCTTCAACGGAATGAGCGTCAACCTGGCCATCCTCGGCGCCGACGGCGTCAGCGCGGCCCACGGAGTGACCACCCACGACCACACGGAGGCCCGCACCAACCACGCCATGGTCTCGCACGCACACCGGTTGATGGTCGTTGCCGACGGCTCCAAGATCGGCGCGGCGACCGTCGCGAAGGTCGCCGACGCGTCGGCGGTCGACCTGTTGGTGACCGACGCGTCGGCGGACCCGCAAGAGCTCGCCCGCCTGACCGAGCTGGGTGTGACGGTGCATGTGGCCGGCGCTTCCCGGAAGACCCGGGTCGGCTGACGCTCAGCCCTTCACGCCGGAGAAGGCGATACCGCTCATCAGGTGCCGCTGGAACACGATGAAGATGATGATCACCGGCAGGCTCGCCAGCAGTGAGCCGGCCATCAGCACCGGGAAGTTCGTCGTGTACTGCCCCTGCAAACTGGCCAGACCGGCGGACACCGGCATCTGCCGTGGATCCGAGTTCACCACCAGCGGCCACAGCAGATCGTTCCAGGACCAGATGATCACGAGTACGCCGAGCGCGATCATCCCCGGCGCACTCATCGGCAGCATGATCCGCCAGAAGATCTGCAGGATGTTCGCCCCGTCGATCCGGGCCGCCTCCTCGATCTCGATCGGCAGTTGCCGGAAGAACTGGCGCATCAGGAAGGTGCCGAAGGCACTGAACATTCCCGGCAGGAACAGCGCGACCAACGTGTTCAGCAGGCCCAGCCGCTGCATGATCTGGTACTGCGGGAGCAGGAACACCTGGTACGGGACCATCGTCACCGAGAGGAAGATCCCGAAGAGTACGGCGCTGCCGCGGAACTGCATCCGCGCGAAGGCGAAGCCGGCCAGACAGCTGAACAGCACCTGACCGACGGTCCGGGCGATCGTCATCAGCGTCGTGTTCAGCAACTGATGGCCGAACGGCAACGCGGCGAAGACGGCGGTCACGTTCGACCACTGCGGTGAGTGCGGCACGAAGGTCGGCGGCACACTCACCGACTCGCCGAAGGTCTGGAGCGAGGTCGTGAGCTGCCACAGGAACGGTCCGACCATCACCACGGCGCCCAGGCAGAGCACCAGATGAGCGACCGGATGCCGGGGCAGATAACGCCGCCGGCGACCGGTCGGCAGCCGGGCCGAGTCACCCATAGTGCACCCACCTCCTCTGCAAGCGGAACTGCATCGCGGTCAGGATCAGCGTCGCGAGGAGCAGTACGACGCCGATCGCCGCCGCATATCCTCCGTCGTGCTCGGCGAAGCCACGTTGGTAGAACAGGTAGACCAGCGTCTCGGTCCGCTGGATCGCGGGACTCTGCTGGCCGACCATCAGGTAGATCAGGTCGAACGCCTGCAGCGAGTTGATCACCGTGATCACCGTGACGAAGAAGATCGACGGCGTCAGCAGCGGCACGGTGACGTGGAAGAACTGCGACACCCGGCCGGCCCCGTCCAGCTCGGCCGCCTCGTAGTAGTCGACCGGGATGCCGCGAATACCGGAGAGAAAGATGACCATGTTGTAGCCGATCGATCCCCACACCCCGACGATGCTGATGGCGAAGATCGCCGTGGCCGGGTCGGAAAGCCAGTGCGGGCCGTCGATCCCGAACTTCGACAGCAGCCAGTTGATCAGACCGTAGTCGCCGTTGAAGAGGAACTTCCAGGTCAGGGCGATCGCCGCGGGCAGCGTAACCACCGGCAGGAAGTACAACGTGCGGTAGACAGTGACGCCGCGCATCCCGGGCAGGCTGAGCAGAGCCGCCACGACCGCCGACAACGGCACCGCGATCAACGAGATGGCGCTGATGATCGCCGTGTTGATCACCGCATGCAGGACGTCGGAATCGGCAAGCAGCGTCCGGTAGTTCTCGAGTCCTGACCAGACATGGCCGCCGAACGCTCCCCAACTCGTGAAGGAGTAGTAGATCGTCTGGAACGTCGGCCAGATCTCGAAGACGAGGAGCCCCGCGGCGGCGGGCAGCAAGAACATCGCTGCCCACCAGCCGCTGTCCCGGGTGGGCGGCCGCGGCCGGGCGGTACCCGGGCTGCTCACTTCTTCTCCTTCGCCAGCGCCTCGTTCATCGTCTCCGCAACGCGCTGCGAGACGTCCGCGGTCGAGGCCTTGCCGGTCCATGCGTCGGCGAATTGCTTCGTCGCGGCGTCCCGCCAGGCAGCGGTGTCGGTGGACGCGGGGAACGGCTCGGCGTACTTCAGGTGATCAACGAAGACCTGGAGGTGGAACTCCGGCATCGCCTTGGCGTAGGCATCCGCGTGCCCCTGGTACGCCGGGATCACGGTGCCGGTCTTCGCCTGGATCTCGGCCGCGCGCTCGGAGCCGAGGAACTGCGCGAACTCCCAGGCCTGCTTGGGATGCTTGGTCTTCGCCGAGATGCTGTTCGCCAGTCCGTTGCTGTAGTATTTGCGGTTCCCGTCCGGGCCGGCCGGTAGCGGCGCGACGTCGATATTGGCCTTGCCGTACGGGACGGCCGCGATCTCCTCGGGCTCCCAGGAACCGCAGTACCTCATCGCGACCTTGCCCGAGGTGAGCATCGCCAGCGGGTCGGTGTCGGTGGTCTGCTGCAACGTCGGCGAGACGTGGTACTTCGTGATCATGTCCGTCCAGAACTGGATGCCCTGGACCGTCGCCGGCTGGCCGTAGCCCGAGCTTTTGCCGTCGGCCGAGATGATCTGCCCGCCAACCTGCGGCACCGTCAGGTACCAGCTCAGCTCGTCGGCCTCAGGTGCGACGAATCCGAAGACGCCCTTCTGCGGATTGGTCAGCTTCTGGGCCGCAGCGATCACGTCGTTCCACGTCCACGACTCGTCCGGATACTTCACCTTGGCCGCGTCGAAGAGCAGTTTGTTGTAGCAGAGCCCGAATCCGTTGACGTCCTTGGGAATCCCGTACACCTTCCCGTCGACCGTGTAGGCCTTGGTGACGGCAGGCACGTAGGCGCCCATGTCCAGCTTCGAGTCCTTGATCTGGTCGTCGAGTGGAGCAATGCCGCCGCCGACCGCGTAGTACTTCGCGTAGACCATCGTCATCCAGAGCACGTCGGGACCGCTGCCCGCGGTGATGCTGGTCTGCAGCTTCGTCCAGTAGCTCTCCCACGGGGTGACCTGGACCTGTACGTCGATGTTCGGGTGCTGGGCGTGGAACTCGTCGATGATCTGCTTCATCGCAGCCGACTGCGCCTGGTCCCAGATCGCGTACGTGAGCGTGACGTGCTCGTTGTCGGCGGACTCCGAGGACCCGGAGCAGGCGGCCGCCGCGAGGAGCAGCGGCGCGAGACAGAGGCTCAACAGACGTCGTGCTGTGTTCATGCGGACTCCTTCAGGAGGGGGCGGCCCGGGCGGAGGAAGTCGAAGCGGGCCGGCAGCGGGTCGCCGAGTGCGTGCCGGGCCGCCAGCTCGCCGAGCAAAGGCCCGAGCGTGAGGCCCCACGCACCGAGGCCGGTGGCTACATGAATCGCCGGCGCTACTGCGCCGATCAACGGCAGGCCGTCGGTGGTCGCCGGCCGCAAGCCCACCCTGGTCTCCAGCACCGTCGCGGCCGACAGACCCGGCGCGAGCCTCAGCGCATCGTTCAGTACTGCGTGTTGCCCGGCAGCCGTCACCCGGGCGTCGAACCCGACATCCTCGTGGGTCGCACCCACGACGATGCGGTCGTCGAAGCCGAGCAAGTAGCTTCCGCCCGGGGTGTTGACGATCGGCCGCATGCCGGTCTGCTGGCCGTCGAGACGAAGGTGCACGAGCTGTCCGCGGATCGGCCGGACGTCGACGTAGACACCGAATCCGGCGAGGTCCGCGGCCGCCCAGGCCCCGGTGGCCAGGAGCACCGCCTCCGCCTCGAGCACACGGTGACCGACACGGACGCGTGGGACCGAGTCCAGCGGATCGAGCATCCCCGCGCCGGGGATCAGCTCGAACGTCGCGCCGTCGCGGGCACCCTGTGCGCGTCTGCGTGTCGCCGTCATCAACCGGTCGTGCAACCGTGACCCGACGACCCGGCCGACCTCGGCGATGTACAGACCACGCAGGTCGTCGCGCAGTTCCGGCCAGTACCGGCGTAGGTCGGCGCGGTCGACGGTCTGCGCAGGCTTGGTGATGCCGTGAGCACGTCGGCCTTCGGGCCGCGACAAGCGCTCGGCCACCGCGTCGAGGGCGGCCTGCTCGTGCGGATCGTCCCCCGCCACCACGAGTTCGCCGACCTGCTCGAAGGTCGCCGAGCCGGCGCCGGCCGGATCGATCGCATCGAGCTCGGCCAGCAGACTGCGGTAGTAGCCCACGCATTCGGTGATCACCGATGTCCACTCCGGCCGCAGCTCACCGCGGTCGAGAGCGACGGGCGAAACGATTCCCGCCCCGGCATCGGTCGCCCGTCCGGCCAGACCGGCATCGACGACGGCGACCCGGGCGCCCTTCCGGACGCCGGCCAGCGCGGCACTCGCGCCGACGATGCCGCCACCGATGATGACCAGATCAAACTCCGGCATCGCTCCCCCTCGCTGAGGATCCGGCGAGCGCCGGGATGAACGCCCGGGCGTTGTCGCCCTCGACCGCCGCCGCGAGCTCGGCCGGCAGACCGAGACCCGAGATCGTCCAGCGCCCGGTGGGCGGCGGTTCGTCCGACGAGTACGGGAAGGCCTCGTCCGCGGTTTCCAGGAAACGCTGGTACATCCGGTAGTCGTCGAGCTCGGGCGGCGCACAGTCGGTGCCGAGCAGCACCCGATCGGGATGGCGCTCGATCAGCGCTCGCGTTCGCCGTGGCTGACGGCCGATCTCGGCGAGCCGCGCGGCGATGTCGACGCGATAGTTCGGGCAACGGTCGAGCATCTGCTCCACCCAGTCGAGATTCTCCGCGAGGCAGCCGACGTGGGCGCCGATGAACCGCACGTCCGGATGTCCCGTGACGACGGCCTCGAGCGCGTCGAGCAGGCGCTGCAGCGGCGGGAACTCCGCGCCGTGGAAATGCCAGTCGGGATGCCGCAGCAGTTCCTCGACCCGTTCGTTGCGCGCGTCCAGCGGCTGGAAGAACGCCACCGGATCGGCAGTGTGGATCAAGGCGGGTACGCCGGCCGCGGCCAGCGCTGCCCACAGCGGTTCGAGCCGCGGATCATCGAGGAAGACCAACTGGTCGTGCTCGTCGCGGATCCGCAGGCCGATGTCCTTCCAGAGCTTGAGCCCGGCGGCACCCCGGCGTACCGAATCTTCGAGCGACGCGGCCATCCGGTCGCCCCAGCCGGCCGTGGATGTGTCGGCCCAGTCCAGCCGGGCGAAAGTGACGAAACGCCCTGGATAGCTGCGGTCGTAGCGATCGAGGTTCGCCTCGAGCTCGTCACCCCACTCGCCGTCGAGGTTCACGATCGTCGCCACGCCGGCCTCGTCCATCGTCGCGATCAACGCTGCCGGGTCGGGCGCCCGCCATACCCCGGTCAAGCGGCGACCCAGATGGTTGTGTACGTCGACGATCGGCGCCGCCGGCTCGTTCACCTCCGTCACCGCGGCGGTCAGCATCGGCACCGGAGCGAAATCACGCAGCCGGAGGTCGGCAAGTGGCTCGGGCATACCATCCCTCGATTCGCAGTTCGGTCGGAGAACGCGAGGTTCGGGATGACGCTAGGAGCAGCGACCGCGAGCAGAACAGAAACTGATCACCCGGACTGAGCGACGGCGCCCAACCGATCAATCCAACTGAGCGACTGTGCCGTCGGACCGGTCGGCTGGTACTCCGCGGCGATCATGCCGCGATAGCCCGCCGCGACGAGGGCGGCGACCGTCTCCTCGATCGGCAGCTCACCGCTGCCGGGCTCGCCGCGGCCGGGGCAGTCGGCGAGCTGGACGTGACCGATCCACGGTGCCAGCCGCTGCGCCGCAGCGACCAGGTCCACGCCGTTGCTGCCGAGATGGAACAGGTCGAACAGCAGCCGGACATTCGGGGTCGAACGCAGCGGGCCTTCGAGCAACTCGACCACGTCGTCGCCGTCGACCAGCGCATAGGTCCCGTTGAGGCCACGCGCCAGCGGCTCCAGCAGCACAGTTCCGTCGATCTCGGCCACGGCCGTCGCGGCAGTCGTCACGGCGTGGATCGCGGTGGCCCGTTGCTCGGCGTCGGACCAGCGATCGTCCAGCTGGCCGTACAGCAGGTTGAATGCGCGGCACCCGGTGCGCCGCGCGATCTCCAGGAGTTGCCCGGTGTTGAGGCTCAGGTCGTCCTGCCGGTCGGGCCGGCAAGCGAGGCCTCGCTCGCCGGACGGCATGTCACCGGCGAAGAAGTTGAGGCCCGAGAGTTCGACCTGCGCTCGGTCGAGTGCGGCGACCAACGCGTCCACCTGCTCCGGCGAGGCCACCGGCGTCGGAAACGGCCACCAGCTCTCGACGTACTCGAACCCTGCGGCACGGGCGGCGGCCGGACGATCCAGGTACGGCAGCTCGGTGAACAGGATCGAGATGTTGGCACTGAGCGGGAGCGTCGGCATAACAATACTCTCCTGAAAACTCGTCTTGCCTGTCATCTTGACAGACAAGTTTGCCGAAATGAAGATGATCGCAGGTACATCCCCCCAGCGCATCGGGGCTTCTGCCGACCGATCGCGCCGAGCGAAAGGTGATGGCGATGTCCGTCCCGCTCTCTCGTCTGTCACGCCGGTCCGTTCTCCGCTGGGCCGGTGGGCTCGGCGCCGCTGCACTCGCCGGCCCCGCGCTCGCGGCCTGCGGCGACTCGACCGGTTCCGGATCGTCGAAGTCGGCCTCTCTCCGGTTCATGTTCTGGGGTTCCGACGACCGAGTGAAACGTTTCCAGAAGGCCTGTACGGCGTTCACCGACAAGAACCCCTCGATCAAGGTCGGCCCCGAGTTCGGCGATATCGACGCGATCGAAACCAAGATCACCGTCGCGATGTCGGGCAAGAACCTCCCGGACGTGTTCTGGGTGACCAGCGACCTGCTGCCCCAACTCGTTGCCGGCGGCCACGTCATGGACCTGACCTCGCACCTGGGCGCGGGCAAGGGTATCGCCGACGCCGGCTTCAGCGACGCGATCAAGGCGCCGGGCGTGATCGACGGCAAGCAGTACGCGATGACGCACGGGTTGCAGTCGATCGGCCTGTTCGCGAAGAAGAACGTCCTCGACGAGGTCGGCGTACCGGTGAAGAACTATCCGGACTCCTACACCTGGGACGAGTACGCGCAGCTCAGCGCGAAGATCCACGCCGCCAAAGGGGCCAAGTTCTTCGGCACCGACGATCCGAACACCGGCGGCGCGGCCGACTGGTTCGGGGCCTACGCCCGTCAGCACGATCAGGACATGTGGGCCGAGAACGGCGATCTCGGCTTCACCAGGGACCTGATGACCGAGTGGCTGACGTACTGGAAGAACCTGCGCGACACCCAGGCGTCGGTTCCGACCGCGCTGGCGCTGGAGCAGAACCCGTACTTCGAGGGCGCGCCGATGATCCGCGGGCTGGCGGCGTACCACATGCGCAACTCCAACCAGATGCTCGAGTTGCAGGGCCTGACCAAGGATCCGCTGGTGCTGATGCCGTGCCCGGGCAACGGCGGGGCCGGCAACAAGGCGATCGCGCTGTCGCCGAACATGCTCTGCGTCGCCGCGAACACGAAGAATCCGGACGCGGCGCTGAAGTTCGCGGACTATCTGCTCAACGACGTCGACCGCGCCAAGATCATCGGCACCACGATCGGCGCGCCGCCCACCCAGACCGTCCGCGACGCCATCGCCACCTCGGTGACGCCCGCGGAGAAGCAGTTCCTCACCTACATCGGGTTCGAGGCCGAGGCGAAGACCAGGCCCGTACGCAACGGGCTGCCGACCTCCGGAGCGTTCTCCAGCGACATGGTCAAGGCGTGGAAGAACCTCGCCTACGACAAGGCCTCGATCCAGCAGACCGTCGATCTGATCTTCGGCGACCTGCGCACCAAGCTCGTCAAGAAGTAACCCCACCGAACGCGCGGAAGGACCCCTATGCCTCTGAACGAGATCGCCGCGAGCCTGTACCCGTGGGACCTGGCCGACGAGGGCATCGAGCACATCCTCGACGTCCTGAGCAGCCGGTCGGAGGTGAACTCGGCGTACCTGGTCGGCCTTATGCACAAGGAGAAACGGCCTCTGCACGCGCGGCACTACCCGCACAATCCGGTCCGTCGGTACTACGTTCCCGAGGACAGCCGGGTCTACTGGGCGCCGGACCCGGGCAAGTATCAGCGGATCAAGCCGTTGACCACCGAGCGCGAGTTCCTGATCGGGCGGGACTGGCTCGACGAGCTGACCGCCGCGGCCCGCCGGCGCGGCATGCGGACCGGTTGCGAGATCTCGCACACGATCATCGACGCGCAGTACGCACGCGAGAACCTGTCCGACGTACTGCAGCGTGATGTGTACGGCAACATCGTCGGCGCGTTCGAAGCGGTCGAGGCCCAGCGGGCCCTCCCCTGCCTCAACCACCCCGACGTCCAGGACTATCTCTACGGCTTGTTCGCCGACGTCGCGGCCAATCACGATGTCGATTACGTGCAGACGTGCCTGGTCCTGTTCGGCGCCGGACGCGACGACGGCGGGACGCACAGCTTCGGCCCGACCTCCTGGCAGCAGCTGCTCGCGGTGGCGACCGGTGGCTGTTTCTGCGCGGCCTGCAAGGCGAAGGCGACCGAGGAAGGGCTCGACTGGGACGCCGTCGTCCGCGAGGTCACCCATCTCGCCAACCTGTCTCGCCGGATCGGGCTGGAGGAACTGCACGAACGCCAACTCCTCGACGAGTCCAACTACACCGAATCGGCGCTGCTGGTGGAGAACGAGGCGTTCACAGCGTGGCTGCAGTTCCGCAAGCGCTCGGTCAACCGGCTGTTCGCGCTGGTCCGCGAGGCACTCGCCGCTTCCGGGCGTCAGGTCGAGTTCCGCTACAACACGTACATGGCCTCGCCGGAGCGCGCCGGGCTCGACTTCGCGTCGGCGTTCACGTACGTGGACTCGGTCCGCGAATCCGACTACTCCGACCAGCTCGGTACGGCCGAGGGGGTAGCGACCAAGCGCGCGAAATTGATGAAGTGCCGCCGCGCCCTCCGCGAGGACCAGCAGTTGATCGCGGCACTCGGAGTACGGCCGAACGCGACGACCCAGACGCTGACCGACAGCATCAAGGCAGCCGTGGAGGCAGGCGCCGACGGCCTGTCGCTGGGCCACTACGACGGCGCGACCATGGAGCGGCTGGACGCGGTCAAGCTGGGCCTGCACCGGTGGGAGGGGCAGCAGAGCGACTGGCAGCCGCTCTCCGAGTCGCCGGTGGAATAGCGCGATGGCCCTGATCACCGAGGTACAGCGGGCATCAGCCCGCGGCCGTTCGCGCGGCCGGCGATCGCGGATCGCGTACTTGTTCCTGCTGCCGTGGATCGCCGGCGTGCTGCTGATCACGCTCATGCCGATGGTGACCTCGCTGTACCTGTCCTTCACCGACTACCGGCTCGGGAACTCGCCCCGGTTCACCGGGCTGGAGAACTATCGGCGGATGTTCGGCGACCCGGACTTCCTCGCGGCCGCCGGCGTGACGGCGAAGTACGTGTTCATCTCGGTTCCGCTGCAACTCGCCTTCGCGTTGGCCATCGCCGTCCTGCTCAACCAAGGTGTCCGGGGGCTGGCGATCTATCGATCGGTGTACTACCTGCCGTCGCTGCTCGGGGGCAGCGTCGCGGTGGCGGTGCTGTGGCGACAGCTGTTCTCCAGCACCGGACTCGTGCCCGAACTGGCCGGGAAGCTCGGCATCCAGATGGGCTCCTGGATCTCCGAGCCCGCGCATGCGCTGGACACGCTGATCATCCTGCACGTGTGGACCTTCGGCTCGCCGATGATCATCTTCCTGGCCGGGCTGCGCCAGATCCCGGAAGAGCTGGTCGAGGCGGCCAAGGTCGACGGAGCCGGCGCCTGGCGGCGGTTCACCTCGGTGATCCTGCCGCTGCTCAGCCCGGTTGTGTTCTTCAACCTGATCCTGCAGCTCATCGGTTCGTTCCAGGCGTTCACCCAGGCCTACATCATCTCCGCGGGAACCGGTGGCCCGGCGAACTCGACGTTGTTCTACACGCTCTACCTGTTCGTCACCGGCTTCAAGAACTTCGAGATGGGCTACGCCAGCGCACTGGCGTGGGTCCTGTTCGTCGTGATCGGCATGCTGACCGCCGTCAACTTCGTCGCCGCCCGCCGTTGGGTCCACTATGAGAACTGAACTGCTGCAATGGATCCTGCGCCGCGGCTGGCGGCACCTGCTGTTGGTTGCCTTTGGCATCATCATGATCTATCCGCTGATCTGGATGCTGACCAGGTCGTTCATGAACAACAGCGACATCTTCGGCGACGGGGCCGGCGGCGGCGGGCTGACGCTGGACAACTACCTGCACGGCTGGAGCTCGCTCGGTATCTCGTTCGGGCGGTTCATGTTCAACTCGATGCTGGTCGCGCTGGCCTGCATCGTCGGCAACCTGATCTCGTGCACGCTGGCGGCGTACGCGTTCGCCCGGCTGCGCTTCGGCCTGCGCGGACCGATGTTCGCCACCATGCTGGCGACGATCATGCTGCCGTTCCATGTGACGGTCGTTCCGCAGTACGTGATCTTCTCCAGGCTCGGTCTGACCGACACCTACGTACCGCTGATCCTGCCGAAGTTCCTCGGGGTCGAGTCGTTCTTCATCTTCTTGATGGTGCAGTTCATGCGGACGTTGCCGACCACCCTGGACGATGCCGCGGCGATCGACGGCTGCGGGCCGCTACGCACGTTCTGGAGCGTGATCCTGCCGCTGTGCATGCCCGCGATCGGCGTCACCGCGGTCTTCACCTTCATCTGGACCTGGAACGACTTCTTCACCCCGCTGCTCTACCTGAACCGGCCCGACCTCTACACGGTCCCGCTGGGGCTGAGCACCTTCTCCGACTCTGCCGGACTCAGCGACTACGGCGCGCTGTTCGCGATGTCGATCGTGACGCTGATCCCGGTGTTCGCCGTGTTCTTGTTCGCCCAGAAGGCCCTGACCCAGGGCATCGCGACCACCGGTCTCAAGTAGGCCGGGCGGGAGGCTCATGTCCATCATCACCGAAGTCGAGTTGATCGAGTTCGACCACACCGTCGTACGCCGCTACGACCGCCGGGGCGAGCCGTTGAACGCGGCGGAGCCTACCAGCCGGACGACGCGCCGGTTCGGGATCCGGATCCGCACCGACGACGGCGCGGAGGGCGGGTACGTCGTGATGTGGAGCGCGCCGCCGTACGCGATCGCCCAGGTCAAGGCGATGGCAGGCAGCCTCGTCGGTCGTGACCTGCACGACCGCGAGGCGATCTGGGACGGTTTCAACGGCGGCTTCGCCAAGACCGATCGGATCGGCGCCGGCGCGATCGACATCGCGCTGTGGGACGCAACCGGCAAGCTGGCCGGCCTCGGGATATCGCAGTTGCTCGGCCGGTACCGGGACCGGCTGCCGGCGTACGTGAGCACGGTCGGCGGCGGATCCGGGCTGGGCACTCTCGCCAGTGCGGACAGCTATCGCGACTTCGCCGACGAGTGCGCCAGTCTCGGCGTCCCGGGTTTCAAGATCCACGGCCGCTCTGCCGGCACGGCCAAGGACGAGATCGAGATCTTCGGCGCCACCGCCGAGGGATCGGCCGGGCGCAGCGACATCATGACCGACCCGGGCAAAAGCCTTCCCACGCTCGCGGCAGCGCTCAAGCTCGGCCGGTTCTGCGACGAAGTAGGCGCCTTCTGGTGGGAGGACCCGCTGCGCGGTGACGCGCCGCTGGCACACCGGATCCTGCGTGAGCGCGTGCGTACGCCGCTACTCATCACCGAGTTCGTCCGCGGACTCGAACTGCGGACTGCGCTGGCCCTCGACGGCGCGACGGACTTCCTCCGCGCGGATCCGGAGCTCGACCTGGGCATCACCGGCGTGATGAAGACCGCGCACGCTGCCGAGGCGCTCGGGCTGGACGTCGAGGTGCACGCGGCCGGACCGGCGCAGCGTCACTGCATGGCTGCGATCCGGAACACGAGCTACTACGAGCTCGGGCTGCTGGACCCGACGACCGGTAACCCGTCCCTGCCGGAAGTCTTCGCCGACGACTACGCCGAAGACCTGTCCGCGGTCGGCGACGACGGCTGTGTCGGCGTACCCGCGGGACCGGGCCTCGGTGTGACCTACGACTGGGATCGGATCGAGAAGCTCAACGCGGATCGGACGACCTTCCGATGACTCGTCCAGATCGTCAGTACACCTGTCAGGCAGGTTGACCAGGGATCAATTAGTATGCGCACAGGCCGATCGAGACCCGAGCCGGCCGCAGAACCTCAAGGAGGCGGTTAAAAGTGAGCGTCGAACTCGAGAGCACCTCGCTGACCGACTCGCTGACCACAGCGCTCCGCAAGCAGATCATCGCCAGCGAGATCCCGCCGGGCGAGAAGCTCTCGGAGATCTGGGTCGCCAACCGGTTCACCGTCGCCCGGCCGACCGCCAAGGCCGCGTTGGATCGGCTCACGAACGAAGGCCTCCTGCGCCGCGGACCCCGTCGTACGGCGGTGGTCCCGCAACTGTCGGCCGACGACGTGGCCGATCTCTACTTCGCCAGGGAGCCGATCGAGTCCCGCGCCGTGATGACACTCGCGAACCGCAGCGAGGTGCCCGGCGACGCCGACCGCTCACTGGTCCTGATGCGGATGGCGGCCGAACGCGACCAGCACGCCGAGCACACCGAGTCCGATATCGCTCTGCACCGTGCGTTGGTGGCCGCCACCGGCAGTGCACGCCTGCGCCGGATGCACGAGACCGTGATGGGCGAGACGCAGCTGTGCATCGCCCAGGTGCGTGCCCACGCCGGCCTCGACCTGGGGGCCCTGACCGACCGCCACGCCGCCATCCTCGAAGCAATCCGCAGCGGCGACCCCGACCAGGCCGTCGCCGCCCTACTCACCGACCTCAACAGCTGCCGCGACACCCTCCTCGCCGACCTCAAAGCCGCCCAGAACCAGGACAACAAGATCCGAGCCTGACGGCACGCCTGCCCCGCCCGTCGCAGCCACGACGGACGGGGCAGTCTTCGACTAGTTGGTGACGACCAGGTGATCGAGGTTGAACCATCCGGCGTCGCTGGACCTGTAGAGGACACTGATCGTGTTGGAGCCGGCCACGAGGTTCACTGGGATGGTTGCGTCTCCCCAGGTGTTCCAGCTCCCCGTGAGCGGCAGTGGAATCTGCTGAGGAGCTCCACCATTCACCGACACTGAAGCGCTCCGGGTTTGAGCCGGACCGTTAGGACCGGCTGCGTAGCGGAGGTCGAGGGTATACGTGCCCGCAGACTGGGCCGCGATCCGTTGCATCACGCTGCCCCCGGGTGACGTGAAGCAGGCGACGAAGCCGGAGCCCGTGTACCCCGGATGGTCGGTAGCCAGACAGGCACCACCGGCGAGCGTCCCGTCCTCGGCCTCGCACACATCACCGATTCCGCATTGCTGCAATACATCGGAGGAGTTCTGCACAGAGATGTCCTGTCCCTCGGACTTGGCAGCCGCGGTAGCCGTGAACCGGTAGTTGCCCTTGGGCAGGTCGGCTGAAGTGGCCACGGTGTACTGCGCAACCACGCTTTGTCCGGCACCGAGCGCAGGCACGTCCGGGCAGGCCGCTGCGTTCGTATCGCCACAGGTGATGGTGAACCCCGGAGCCGGTTCGCCGGTCGCGGTGTAGACAGCAAGACCAGTCCGGACCTTGCGATCGACCTGGTTGCCGCCGTTGGTGAAGGTGACCGGGACGGTGTACGTGCTCCCGGCCTGAACTGCGCTCGGGGCGTCCAGCGAGACCTGCTGCGGTTCGGACGAGGACAGGTAGATGCCGTACGCATCGTGCTTCGACTGGAAGTCGAAGGGCACGGCGACGGTGTCGCCGTCGACTGGGACGTCCTGACTGAAGACGACCTGGCGTGCGAAGAGCGGGCCTTGGTCCGGGATGCGATAGACGGTGGCGTGGACCCGGCCGTCGCGTACCAGCCACGGCGTCGAGGACAGGCCGGTGAAGTTCACTGCCATCGGCCCGACGTACCCGCCCTGGATGTCACCGATCAGCGCGACAGCGCGCTTCTCCGCGGGATCCTCGGACGCCGAGATCGCGGTCGAACCGACCTGTTCGGACGTGGAGACCAGTGTCCCGGTCAGGTCGGCGTAGGTTCGCATCGCCCACCAGTTGCCGTTCGGCGCCCAGCCGGCCGGGGTCTTGGTGAGCAGGCCCGTCAGGTTCGGGATCGTGCAGCAGATCCAGTTCCCGCGCATGGCGTTGGCGTAGTTCGACTGTGCGAGCCGGGCGTCGTACCAGGCGGTGTCGCCGGCGCTCTGACGGTCGGCCGGCTGGTACTCGTTCGCCGAGAGCGGCCGCTGGGTGATTCCGTTGGCGTCCAGCGCGTCTGCCAGCGACCGGCCCACGGTCACGGGGTCGTCGATGTCGCCCTCGTCGTGGTTGGTGATCTCGTCGGGAACGGTGCCCGCGGCCTTCGCATGGGCCAGGAAGGTCTGCCATTCGTCCGGACGTCGCTCCGGAGTGTACGCGAACGAGGGGCCCGCGATCGTCGCCGCCGGGGCAAGGCGACGGATCTCGCGGTAGGCGCTGTCCCACATCTGGAAGTACTGGTCGGTGTTCACACCCGGCCGCCAGAAGATGCTGAGGTCCGGCTCGTTCCAGATCTCGTAGGTGAAGTGCTGGTGAGCTGCCTGGAGCTGGGTGACGGTCGCGTCGATGAAGCTGATCCAGTTGCCGCAGTCGCCGTTCGTGCACGGCCAGAGCGTGCTCGCGGGCGCACCGCCGGTCGAACCGAACACGTCGCTGAGCAGGACCTGGTACTCGAACTTGTGCAGTGGCGGCTGCTGCAACCGCTTCGCCTCCGCGATCACCGCGTCGATGTTGGCCTGCGTGGCCGCACCGAATGTGAAGTTGTCCCTGATCCAGCCGCCGGAATACCAACCGCCGCTGCGAAACGCGTTGAGCTTGAGCGGGTCGATGAACTGATCGGACGGCTGCAGCCCGTCCTGCGTAACGCCGTACAGGATGCCGAGGCCGACGCCTGCAGAACGCTTGGTCTTCGCGGACAGGTCGACGCTCAGTTGCTTCGCGCTCGAGGCCTCGATCGCCGTTTCGGCGGACGCGGGCTTCTGGGTACTGACCAGGAGCGCAGCCGCGACGAGCAGGGCGCTGAGGGTTGCGAGTCCCTTCCTACGGCGTACCCCGTTCCAGGGATGTCCTTGACTGGGTGACATGGTTCTCCTCTTTCGATGACGGACGTCGGAGGCTGACACGGTCACGATTTCGGCCTTGTCTTCGTCGAATCGATTCGACGGGAAGTTCGACGAACATAACTCGAATCGCGCCGGGCAACAAGAGGCTGGCGACGGTGCGATGCGCTCGCCGCGGGCGGGCGCGGCGACTCAGCGGGTGCTGCCGCGATCGACGATCTCGGCCGCCACCAGCCGCGTTCCGTGCGGGCCGGCATCGTCCCCGTGCGCGATGCGCTGGGTGAGCTGCGTGATGGCGACCTTGCCGAGGAGCCCCGGCGAGGATTCGATCGCGGTGTAGGGCAGTGAGAACCAGCGGGCGAAGTCCCGCGAGTAGAGGCTGACGACCGACAGGTCGTCGGGCACTCGCACGCCCCGGGCGTGCAGCAGACGCGGCAGCGCGGCGACCGAGGCATCGTTGTGCATGATCAGCCCGGTCGCGTTCGGGCACTCGTCGAGGATCTCGTGCAGGTTGGCGTCGATGGCCGGCTGCTGGGACTCCCCGTAGCGCGCGGTGAACGTCAGGCCGATCTCGGCGGCGCGCTGGACGGCGGCGTCACGGAACCGCCAGGAGTAGGTACCACCTCGGTCGAAGACGTGCCGCGGCGGTGAGACCAGTACGACGTCGCGATGTCCCAGGTCGAAGAGGTGGTCGACGAGATTGCGTGCGGCGGCCGCGAAGTCCAGGTCCACGACGTCCAGGCCGCGCGTGTCACCGGGGAGACCGACGAGGACGCCGGGTTGCTGGGTGGCTCGCAGCGCGGCCACCCGCGGGTCGCCGTCGATGACGTCGAGGAGGATCAGACCGTCGACCATTCCGGACTCGGCGGCCCGCGTCAGCGCTTCGGCGCCGTCGTTCTCGGTCATCATCAAGATGTCGTAGCCGAGCGTGCGGGCGGTCTCGGTGATCGGCAGGATGTACTGCAGCATCGCCGGCGCGAACTCGTCCTCGTGGAACTGGACCAGCAACCCCAGGACGCCGGTCTGCGCTGTGCGCAGGGATCGCGCCCCGGCGTTCGGGGTGAACTTCAACTGCTTGATGGCGTCGTCGACCCGGCGGCGGGTCTCCGGCGAGATCGACCGCTTCCCCGACAGCGCGTAGGAAACCGTGCTCCGGGAGACTCCCGCCACTCGCGCAACGTCACCGATGGTTGCCAAAACGTTCTCTTCCTAGCGACACGTCCCGTCGACACTACTTCAGCGACGGTCCCGCCGGCGGCTGCCGTGCCGGACCGTCGCGGTGAGCTCGAGCGGACACTTGATCGAACCGATTCGACACATTGTCGCACGCCACGGGACAATCAGGTGGAGCGGAACGTCCATCTGCCGGCGGGGACGACGTACCGGGCCACGTCACGGTCGATGCCGGCCGAGGTCGCAATCGACGGGGCCTGGACGTGACTTGTGGCGCGGAGCGGGACCTCGATCGACGCGGTGGCGTTGACCGGGATCTCGACGGTCAACGTGAAGTCGGCTTCGGTGCTCACCCAGCTGGACGCCACGCGGCCGCGGACCGTCTCGATCGTCACGTCGACATGGCTCAGACCGGGCGGCACCTGCGGCGCGATGCGCAGCGTCCGGTAACCAGGGCTTGTGGGCTCGATCCCGCCGAGCTTGGTGTAGAGCGACGCGTTGATGCCGGCGAACATCGCGTGGTCGTGGGTTTCCATCGACGAGTCGTACGTCCACTGCTCCCACGGGGTCGTCGCGCCGTGGGCGATCTCGAAGCCGAAGCCGGGATAGGTCTCCTGGTTCAGAACGGTCATCGCGACGTCGAGGCGTCCGAGCTCGGCGAGCGCGTCGATCAGGTAGCGGGTGCCGAAGATCCCCGTGTCCAGGTGGCCCGCGTCCTTGACCAGGATCGTCTCGACGAGTTGCCGGCCGACTTCGGCCAGGGCGTCGTCGGGCACCATCCCGAAGGCGATCGGGAGAATGCTGGTCACCTGCCGGCCACTGCTGTACGTCGTTCTGTCCGCAGACAGGAAATGCGCGTTGAACGCCGCCTTGATGGCCGCAGCCAGCGCGGCGTACCGGCCGGCGTCCGCCGACTGCCCGAGCGCCTGCGCCGCCTTGGCCAGGTTCGAGGCCTGCTGGTAGGAAAGCGCGGTGTTGACGAGCGACACCTCGCTGAAACAGTCTCCCGCGGTCGGACTGCCCATTCCGTCGTTCGTCTCCGGCCCGCGCTCAGGAGGGCACCAATCGCCGAAGCCCTGGTCCGCCGGCCAGATGTGCGACGGCCGGTCGCGCGCGTTCTTGTCGACGAATGCCTTCATCAACGGGTACGTCTGCTCCAGGACCTGCCGGTCGCCGTACTGCTCGTAGAGCGACCAGGCCAGCGTGACCTGGCCGCCCGCCATATCCGGCAGCTGTGCCTTCGGGGCATCGCTCGGCAGCGCCGTCCCGGGTGGCAGAGCGCGTAGGTAGTTCGCGTAGAACGTGGCCATGCCGAACTCGCGGACCGCGGCATCGTGATACGCCTGCACGTCCATGGCCGGCGGAGTTCGCTCGTCCCGGACCGGAGTGTCGGTCGGAATGCTCATCGAGTTGTTGAGGATGCTCCACCGGTTGTTGCGCCAGATCCGGTTGAGCAGGTCGTTCGAGGAGTCGAAGTGGCCGGTTGACCGTACGTCGGCGTGCACCACTCGGCCCCGGATGCTGTCCAACGACGGCCGGCCCGGATAGCCGGTGACCTCCACGTACCGGAAGCCGTGGTACGCGAATCTCGGCTCGTAGGTCTCCCCGGAGCGGTCACCGGCCAGGACATAGGTGTCAGTGGCCGCAGCGTTCCGGTTGGTGGCGGTGTCGAGCAGGCCGCTTGCTGTGAGCTCCTCGGCAGTCCGCAGGCGTACGACGGTGCCGCGCTGCCCGCGTACCTGCAGCTGTGGCCAGCCCGCGATGTTCTGACCGAGGTCGAACACGAACCGGCCCGGCTCGGGCTCCGTCAGCTCGACCGGGAGCAGCGTCTGGACGACGCGGATCGGCGGAAGCGTCGCGGGCACGAGATCGCCGCCCGGCGCGGGCACCGTGCGGACCGGTTCCCAGCGCGAATCGTCGTAGCCCGGCCGGTCCCAGCCGCGTTGCTCCAGGCGGGCGTCGTAGTACTCGCCGTTATAGATGTCGTCGGCAACGATCGGGCCGGTCGACCATTTCCAGCCGCCATCGGTGACGACGGTTGTCCGGCTGCCGTCGGTGAGAGTGATCTCGAGCAGCACGATCGCCTGCCTGGGCCCGAGCCAGCGGAACCCGTACCGGTTGTAGCCCGAGCCGTAGCCGTTGCCGAGCCACAACCCGACGGCGTTCTCGCCGGTTCGCAGCTGCTCGGTCACGTCGTACGTGTCGTACAGGTTCAGCCGGTCGTACGGCGTGCTGGCGGGCGTCAGCACCCGATCGCCGACCTTGAGTCCGTTGAGCCGGAGCTCGTAGAACCCGAGCCCGTAAACGGTGGCGCGAGCACTCACCACCGAACGCTCGACGGTGAACTCTCTACGGAGAAGCGGAGCGCCCTGACGCGAATCCTCTGTGGCGGGGCTGATCCACTCGGCGCCCTTCCAATCAGCCGCGGCCATCTCCCACCAGGAAGCTTCGCTCCAGGCCGACGGAGCACCTCGTGAGTCCCACACCTGGACGGCCCAGTAGTAGCGTCGCGACGCTTCCAGCGCGGGACCGGCGTACGAGACTCCGACCGACTCGGCGTCGTCGACTCGGCCGCTGTCCCAGACGTCGCCGATGCCGCGGTCCAACAGCTCCGGGCTGCCGGCGACGAGAATCCGGTAGCCGGACTGCTGCTCACCGTCGAAAGGCGAACTCAGCTGCCACCCAAGGGCCGGCGCCGGATTGTCGATTCCCAACGGGTTGACCGTGTGATCGGTGCACAGCGCCCCGACCGTCAGACGCGCTGCGCCCGGCCCTCGCGTCACGTCCAGGCCTTGCCGAGTCGTTCGTACTCTTCAGCTGTGACTGGCAGTACGACGCCGTGGCAGGGGTCGCTCGGGAGGTGGTGGTTCTTGGCGTGGGTCCATTCGCCGCCGGCGAGGTTCGTCGTCTCGAAGGGGACGTAGCGGCGTTCGGGGGTGAACTCGTCGATCCAGAGGTACCACTTGTCCTCGGTGTTCGACTTGTAGACCAGGGGGCCTTCGCCTTGGGTGATGGCGTCGAGGCCGATGCCTTCGGCCAGGGGCTTCCATTCGGTGGTGGTCAGCGAGGGCGAGGTCTCGGAGAAGATCGACTTGCCGAGCGGGGCGTCGCCGCTACGGCCGCGCTCGTCCTTCAGGAAGCGGTAGTAGACGCCGTCGTGCTCGATCACGGTGGCGTCGATCGTCTGCCATCCGTGGTCGATCCACACCTGCGGCTCGGAGAACTCGCGGAAGTCGCGGGTGGTCGCGCACATGATCCGGTTGTAGCTCTGGCCTTCATGGGCGGCGTCGTCGTACAGCGTGGACGACCAATGGACGAGGTACGCATCCTGTTCGGGGTCCCACACCGCCTCCGGCGCCCAGGTGTTGCCGGCCTCGGGTGGTGCGACCTGGACGAGCCTGCCCTGGCCCCAGTTCACCAGGTCCGCCGAGTCCCAGACCATGATCGAGCGGCTGCCCCATCGCTGATGCCGGTCCCAGTCGAGGCTCGCGAAGAGACGCAGGTCGGTCGCGATCAGGAAGAACCGGTCGCCTTCGGGCGAGCGGACGACGTGCGGGTCGCGCACGCCACGCTCGCCCAAGGCGGAGTACAGCACCGGCTCGCCGCCGTTGAGGTCGGTGAAGCGCAGTGGGTCGTTGCCGTCGCTCAACGCGAAGTAGATCTGCTCACCGTCGACCGACTCGCGTTTGAAGTGCACGTAGAGGTAGCCCGCGTACTCGGCAGGCCGTGAGGGTCCGTTGGGTTCCATGGGCGTCAGGAGGTGCCTTCGGCGGCGAGGCTTGTGACGGACAGGGGCGCGGTCGTTGTCAGGCGGATTGCCGTTCCAGGCAGGTCGTCGACCGGGATGTTGTAGTCGAGGGTGCCGGGTGGGACGACGGTGATGGGATGCCAGGTGTCTCGGTCGGTCGCGTAGTCGACTGCGATCGGGGCGATGGCCGGCTCGCGGAGCGCGATCCGTACCACTCGGAGGGTGACAAGGCGTTCGAGGTGGACGGCGATCCACGGCGTCGTGTCGTTCTCGGCGTTCTGCCACCAGGTGTCGTACCGGCCATCGTTGACACAGCTGGCCACATGGTCGGGATGGTTGCTGCTGGCATCGGTCGGGTTGCCGATGCCGAAGAGCGAGGTCGGTGCCGCGATGACGGTCGCCGCGGGTGGCACGCGCCGCAAGGGCACCGTGTTGGGGCCCGTCAGGACCGGCCCGGCCGTGGTCTGGATGCTGAGGGAGGTGCTCGGCAGGCCGTCCGCTTGCGCGGTGATGACCGTCGTACCGCAGTGGTACGAGCGGAAGAACGCGGCTGCCGTACCGTCGCGGATCGGGTTGGGACCGTCGGGAGCGAAGTCCAACTGCAGGCCGGTTGCGAACTCTCCAGGGCCGGACGTGATGGTCAGCGTGACCGGGAGATCGTGCGCGATATGCCGGCCGTCGGAGTCGACGACGGTGACGATGACATGGCTGTCGTCGGTACCGTCCGAGCTCGACAACTCGGTCTTGTCCGCGGTGAGCAGCAGGCCGGCCGGAGTACCGGGCTGCGGCCAGGCGGGCGGCTCGATCCCACGGTAGGTCCGGCGATACCAGTACCACGCCCGCTTCGGCAGGCGTGCGTAGTCGACGATGCCCATCGAGCCGAGGTACGGGCCTGCGACGCTGCCGTGGTCGAAGCCGCACCAGATCACCTCTCCGGAGCGCCAGGGCAGCCGCCACGGATACGGATCCGTCTCCCCCGACTCGGCGTCTTTCGTCAGGTCTCCCCAGCCCGGGCTGTACTCACCCGGCCGCTGGGTGCTGGTCGAGCTGTACTCCGACACGAGGTTCGGGATGCCGGGATCCGGGAACAGCCACGCGCCGTCCCCGTTGTACCCGGCCAGGTCGCCCAGCCGGTCCGTGTCGCCCCGCTGCGCCCCGCCCACAGCCGCCGGCCGGGTCGGGTCGAGCTTGCGGGCCAGGTCGACGAGCTCGCCGATCAATCGGCGTACCTCCGGCATCACCGCCGGATCGGCGAAGAATGCCTCGTTCCCGACACTCCAGACGACCACCGACGGGTGATTGCGGTTGGCAAGGATCATCTCTTCGAGCTGTTGCTTGACACTCTGCTCGAAGGCGGCCCGGTGCCGTTCGTCCGTCGGGTACGAACCGCCGGCCCAGGGCGACCCGCCGGCCGGCGCGGTGCCCCAGAGCGTGCCCTCGGACCACACCAGCAGGCCGATCTCGTCGGCGACCTCGGTGAACACCGGATCGTGCGGGTAGTGCGAGCCGCGGATGAAGTCGAACCCGGCCTCCTTCATCATCAGCAGATCCCGGCGGATCGAGCCGTTCGTCACGGCGTCGCCCCAGCCCGATTGGTCCTGGTGGACGTTCGCGCCGAGCAGATAGCGGTGTACGCCGTTGAGGCTGAAGCCGGTGTGGGCATCGAAGTCGAAGTACCGGAACCCGAAAGGCGTGGTGACCTCATCGTGGACGAGTCCACCGGCGTCGCGCAGTACGGTCTGCACGGCGTACATCACCGGGGTCTCGGGGCTCCACAACTCGGGGCTGGTCAACGGCTCGGTTTCGACGACAACCTGCGTCGAACCGGGCGGGAAGGTCTGTTGCGGTGACTCGGCCCGTGCGAGCTCCTTGCCCTCTGAATCTCGCAGAATCAGCTGTACTGCGGCATCGACAGCGTCGGCTGTGTCGTTCTCGATCTCGACCTCGACGTGCACCCGGGCAACGCCGTCCTCCAGCCCTGGTGTCGTGACCGAGATGCCGTTCCAGGCGACGTGAACGGCGTCGGTCTGCTCGAGCCAGACGTCACGATAGAGACCGCCCGAGAACACGTGCTCCCCGCCGAGCGGCGCCAGGGTGGGATCCCAGGTGTTGTCGACCCGGACGGCGACGAGATTGCTCCCGGGGCGTACGGCGTCGCTGATGTCGACCACGAATCCGGTGTAGCCGCCGCGGTGGCTACCCACCTCGACACCGTTGACGTAGACGCGGGCGTCCTGAAACGCGGCCTCGAACTCGAGTTGCAGGGTGCCTTCGGTGGTATCCAGCTCCAGCTCCCGCCGATACCAGCCCGGGCCGACGTAGAAGTCGGTCGCCTGGAAGTACGGGATGCTGAACGAGTGCGGAAGCCCGACCGGCTCCCACCCGGAATCGTCGTACGGCGGCAACTCCGCTTCCGACGGATCTCCCAGCGTGAACCGCCAGCCGCGGTTGAGGACCGTCCGGCTTCGCACATCGACTCCTTGCTGTATTTGACCGGTCAACGACTGCTGTCAGCCGGCGGCTAGGTACGGGATGGTTTGGGGGCCTTCGGGCAGGATGCAGAGGCGGGCGTTCGGGCCTGCTGCGGCGAGGGATTCGGCGATGGTTGCCGTGATGTCGGCGGTCTGTTCCAGGTGGGCTGTGCGCAGCTCGGAGTCGGTCAGGTAGCCGGTGTGCATGATGACGCGGCTCGTTGCCTGGATCCGGGCCTGGATCTGCACCTGCCACTGATCGGGTGTGGTCTCGGCGCTGGCCGCGATCTGGTCGAGGAGGCCCTGGGGCGATGGGGCCGAGACGAGAAACGAGCGATAGTCGCCGTGGTCCGGGAAGCCGTCGCGGCACTCGGCGGCGCAGATGATGGTGCCGCCGGGGCGGACGATCTGGTGGGCAGCCGACATGCCCTTCACCGACTGATAGAGGTTCTGGTCGAGAGGAAAGCCCGAGTTGGTCGTGACCACCACGTCGAACGGGGCGTCGACCGGCTGCATCGCGATTCGCTTGGCCGCGGCGCAGGCGGCGGCGTGCATCGGCAGCAGGTCACCGCCGAACGCGGCGACGATCTCCTTGTCGCGATTGAGTACGACGTCGAGCGCGAACGTGACACCGGTGGCGTCCGCGATCGCCCGTACGTCGTCGTGCACCGGGTTGCCCTCGATCACACCCCATGTCGCCCGTGGGTCGCCGATCCGTGCGGCGTCATGAAGTACCAGGACGGTGTCAAGGCCGGCGAGACCCGGTGCGACGAGCTTGGGTCCGCCCGAGAACCCCGCGAAGAAATGCGGCTCGACGAAGCCGGTGGTGATGCGGACATCCGCCTCCACCCACTGCCGGTTCAACCAGACCGGCACACCGTTGCCGTGCGCCCCCATCCAGGCCAGCTGGTCCCGATCGCGTCCGTCGTGGTTGACGATCCGCACCGAGTCGACCACCTCGTCACCGAACATCTGCCGCAGCTCCGCGTCGCTGTTGCCACGATGCGTACCGGTCGCGACAAGCACGACCACGTCGTCGAGGTCGACAACCCCGTCGAGCTCGGCCAGCACCGCAGGAATCATCAACTCCCGCGGCTGCGGCCGGGTCCCGTCACACGCCGAGATCGCCACCGTCTGCCCTCGCCGTACCCGCTCCCGCAACGGCGCCCCCACCACCGGCTCCCGCAACGCCCGCCGCAACACCGCCGCCGGATCACCAGCCCTCACATGATGCACCGGCTCCACCACAGTCGTACGCGCCGGATCTGCCTCAACCACCAACCCAGACTCGCCATACGCGAGACGCACTTTCATCATCTGGCCATCATGCCGTTCCCAGGTCGATGGCGAGACAGTTGGCGGTGGGGAGGGGCGGGGTGGTGGGGAGGTGGGCTACGAGGATGCCGTGGGCTTGTTCGAAGGGGATGGGGCCGTGGCCCAGGAGGCGGACGGTGGTGGCTGTTTCGTGGTCGGCGAGGGTGCGGATGACGGCGCGGCGGTCGGCGGGCCAGGCGAGTTGGAAGGCGTAGAGGGTGTTGTCCCGGCGGGTGAAGCGGTAGTCGGTGCTGGTCCAGCTGACGCGGTCCTCGGTGAAGCCCTTGATCACGACGGTGGACGGGCCTTCGCCGAAGACGCGGAACGGGCGGGTGCCGTAGATGCCCTCGCCGCAGACCCGCATCCAGGCGCCGAGGTCCTCGAGGAGTTGCGAGCATTCGACGTCGATCGTGCCGTCGGGCAACTGCGGCACGTTGAGCAGCAGGTTGCCGTTCTTCGAGACGATGTCGACGAGCAACTCGATCACGTGGCCGGCGGTCTTGTAGACGTCGCGGACGTTGTAGAACCAGTCCCCCACCGAGGTGTCGGTCTGCCAGGGCGCCGGATTGATCTCCGGCGTCTGGCTGCGCTCGATGTCCATGATGCCGACCGCGCTCACCTCAGGGTTGCGGTCCTTCTGCTGGTACACCGCGCGAGGATTGGTGTTGTAGAGATGCGCGACCGCCCGGAGGCCAGGTGTGTAGTCGACCTCCCCGAACGGCAGCGGCCCGTCGGAGTACACCAGGTCAGGCTGATACTTGTCGATCATCTCGGTGACCGAGTCCAGCCAGTACCGGTGCCACTCGGGATCGTCGGTGTACCAGGGATCCGGCACCTCCGGGCCCTCGGTGGCCTTCATCCAGGTGAACGAGGCACCGAGATGCTCGGTGAGCCCGAACGGCAACTCGTGCTCGGCCGCGGCGGCCTTCCAGAGACCGACAATGTCCTTGCCCGGGCCGACCTTCACCGAGTTCCAGGGATTCACGGCCGAGTCGTAGTTGAAGAAGTTGTCGTGGTGCACAGCCTGCGCCACGAAGTACTTCGCACCGGCGGCGACGAACTGATCCATCAGCGCCCCGGCATCGAACCGCTCGGCCTTCCACCGCTCGGCGACGTCCTTGTAGCCGACCTCCGACGGATGGCCGTACGTCCGCAGGTGGTAGCGGTACTGGTCGCTGCCCTCGCGGTACATGTTGCGCGCGTACCAGTCGCCGTACCGCGGGACCGATTGGGGTCCCCAGTGCGACCAGATGCCGAGCTTCGCGTCCCGGAACCACTCCGGGCATTCGAATGTGGTCAGGGACTCGAACGTTGCGTCGAACGGCACTCTTTGCTCCTCGTCGCTGATACGCGGATGAGGGCCGGCCGGATCACTCCGGCCGGCCCGGATCGCCTACTTGTTGGGTACCTTGTCGTACGCGGTCTGCTGGATCTCCAGGTAGCGCTTCAGACCGAGACCGTCCAGCCCCTTGACGTAGCTGTCCCAGTCCGTGTCGATGTTCTTCGAGCCGGTGACGAATTGCAGCGCGTTCTGCTGGATGTAGTTCTCGAGGTTGGTCTGCAGGGTCGCGACCTCGTTGGCGAGCGTCGGGTCGATCCAGACCTTCCAGAACGGGTAGATCTGGGCCTTGTCCTCGTGCCCGGCGTACAGCTGGGTGGCGTCGAAGAGCTTCCGCTCGTACCCCGCCTGCGTGTGGATGTCGGTGTCGATGACCTCGGAGTTCCGGAACTTCGCGGTGTTGTTGTACTGCGCGAGCGCACCCCACCCGGAGTTCCGCGGCTTCGAGCCGGGCTTCAGCGGGATCTGTTTGAAGCTCGGCTTCAGCGACTTGTCGAGCGCAACGTCACCGGAACCCGGCTGGGTCCAGCCCTTGCCCTCCATCCCGAACTGACCGTTGATCTGGCCTGGGTCGGTGAAGATGTAGTCGAGCATCTTGATCGCCGCGATCTGCTTCTCCGGCGTGGCCTTCGACGTCAGCACGAACGTGGCGCCGGGAATGCTCGGGAAGACGTAGCTGGCGTAGTTCTTGCCTTCCGGGCCGGTCAGCGGCGGTACGGCGTCGTACTGCTTGTCCCGCCCGTCCGCCGAACCGGTGTTGACGAAGATGCCCGGGTGCATGACGGTGCCCGCGCCGAGGATGACCGAGCCGCCGTGGTTGCCCTGCTGCTGCATCGCGTCCGGGTTCTGGGTGAAGGCGCCCTTGTCGATCAGGCCTTCCTTGTAGAGCGAGTTGATGTACTTCAGGCCCTCGCGCCAGCCGTCCTTGTTCGCCTGGATGTCGACCTTGCCGTTGTTGAGAACCAGCGTGGTGTTGTTGCCGCCGCTGTTGTTCTGCCCTTGCGGGTCGTAGATGAAGGCGTCCATGAAGTACGGGATGAGGTTGTCGCGGACGTTCGCGCTGAGCGCGATCTCGTCCGCCTTGCCGTTGCCGTTCGGGTCCTGGGTCTTGAACGCCTGGAGCACCTTCCGCATGTCCTCGGTCGTCTTCGGCTGCTGCAGGCCCAGCTTCTTCAACCACGCCGAGTTCATCCACAGCTTGTCCGGGTACGAACAGTGGAAGCAGTCGACCCACTGCGGGATGCCGTAGATCTTGCCGTCCGGCGCGGTCGCCATCGCCTTCCACTCCGGCGTGGAGTCCAGGGCCTTCTTGATGTTCGGCGCGTACTGGTCGATCAGCTGGTTCAGCGGTACGAGGACACCCTGATTTCCCAGCTTCAGCAGGTCCGCCGTCGTGAACTGGTCGACCCAGGGGATCAGCAGGTACAGATCGGGGTAGTCACCGCTGGCCAGCGAGATCTGCCGCTTCTCCTTGGCCGGTCCACCGTCGTAGGTGGTCGTCTGCCACTTGATGGTGATGTTGTACTTCTGCTGGATCTGCTTGGTGAAGTCGTTCGTGGCCAGGTTCGTGTCGGCCGCCTGCGGCGAGAAGACGCTCAGCGTGACGGCCGGATTCCCGGTGATCGTCGGCAACGGCTTGCCCTGCTGATCGTTCGAGCCCTTGCCACCGGAACAGGCGGCAAGCGCGAGTGCCAGGAGACTCAGGCCGGCGACTGCGGCACGCCTCCGCTTCGTGAACTGTACAAACATTGGTCCCTCACAGGGTCGAGGTGTGATGCGGAGGATCAGCCCTTCACGGCGCCGATCAGGATTCCCTTGGTGAAATAGCGGGCGACGAACGGGTAGATGAGCAGCACCGGCACGCTCGCGACCACGATCAGCGAGTACTTGAGCAGGTCGGCGAGTTGCTGCCGCTGGATGACGACGGATGCGTCGACGGCCCCGCCGCCGGTGGTGTTGAGGATGAGGATGTTGCGCAGGACCAGCTGGAGCGGGAACAGGTCCGGGTTCTTGAGATAGATCAGCGCGTCGAAGTACGAGTTCCACTGCATGATCGCGTACATCAGTGCGACCACCGCGATCATTGGTTTGGCCAACGGGATCACCACCGACCAGAGGAACCGCAGGTCGCCGCAGCCGTCCAGCTCGGCGGCCTCGACCAGTTCGTCGGGGATCGCAGTACGGAAGTAGGTCCGGGCGATGATGACCTGCCAGACCCCGATCGCCTGCGGGATGATCAACGCCCACCGGGTGTCCAGCAGGCCGACCGACTGCACCACCAGGTACGTCGGGATCAGCCCGCCGGTGAACAGCATCGTGAACAGGATCGCCGTCATCACCACGTTGCGGCCGACCAGCGTACGGCGCGACATCGGGTATGCGATCGCGATCGTCATCGTGACGCTGACGATCGTGCCGACCACGGTGTAGAACAACGAGTTCAGGTAGCCCTGGACGATCTGCGGGTTCTCGAACACCGCGTGGTACCCGCGCAGCGAGAAGTCCACCGGCCAGAACAACACCCGGCCCGCCGAGACCGCTTCCGGGCTGCTGAACGAGCTCGCCACGATGTACAGCAGCGGCAGCAGCACGACCAGCAGGAAGACGCCGAGCAGCAGGTACACGCAGAGCAGGAAGATCCGGTCGGTCCGCGGCTCGCGGATCCGCCGGGCCCGCGCCGCCCGGCGCTCGACCCGCTTGTTCGTCTTGTTCGCCGACGGGCGCGTTTCGGTGACGACGCTCATGACCACAGTCCGTTCCCGGTGATCCGCTTGGCGATCGTGTTGACCATCAGCAGCAGGGCGAGGTTGATCACCGAGTTGAACAGCCCGACCGCGGTGGCGCCGCTGAAGTCCGCGTTCAGCAGACCGGTCTTGTACACGTACGTCGCGATGATTTCCGACTGGCTCAGGTTCAGCGGGTTCTGCAGCAGGAACGCCTTCTCGAACCCGATCGCCATGATGTTGCCGACGGCAAGAACCAGGATGATCACCGCGGTCGGCATGATGCCGGGCAGATCCACGTGCCGGATCCGCTGCAGCCGGCTCGCACCGTCGATCTTGGCCGACTCGTGCAGCGCCGGGTCGATCCCGGACAGCGCGGCCAGGTAGATCACCGCGGAGTACCCGGTGGTCTGCCAGACGTCGGACCACACATAGATGTGGCGGAAGTAGTCGGGGTTGCCGAGGAAGTCGATCGCCGGTACGCCGAAGAAGCCGAGCCCTTCGTTCACGATGCCGAGCCGCGGCGACAACACCAGGATCGTCATCGACACCACAACCACGGTCGAGATGAAGTACGGCGCGTAGGTCACCAGCTGCACGGTCCGCTTGAACAAGCCGTTGCGGACCTCGTTCACCGCCAGCGCCAGGATGATCGCGATCGGGAAACTCGCCGCGACGGTGTAGACCGACAACACGAAGGTGTTCTTCACCAGGGTCCAGAACACCGGGTTGTGGAAGAACAGGTCGAAGTTCTGCCAACCCACCCACGGGCTGCCCCAGATACCCTTGATCACGTTGAAGCTCTTGAAGGCCAGCACGGCGTTCGACATCGGGATGTACTTGAACACCACGAACCAGACCAGCGGCACGACCATCAACAGGTACAGCGTCCAGTGCCGGCGGAAACTGCGGCGCAGCCCCTTGATCCCGGGGCGCTCGCGCCGGCGGCGCCGCTTGTTCCGGCGCGGCAACTCACCGGCCGGTGGCTGGATGGTTGTCAGCGTTGCCATCAGACCTCCTCTTCCGGGCCGGCGGTGAGGGCCGAGCTCACGCGCCGGCCGATTCCGGCCGTCAACCTCACAAGCACCCGATCGTCGCCATGGCGGACGACCCGCTCCTGGTCCCGGTCGGCGGTGAGGACTGCCTCGATGCCCTGCGGCGTCCATGCGATGTCGACGGTCACGCCGTCACGCGCTCTCAGACCGGCGACCCGTCCGCTCGGCCATTCGGCCGGCAGCGCGGGGAGCAGCTCGATCTCGCCGGCGTGGCTCTGCATCAGCATCTCTGCGATCCCGGCAGTCGCACCGAAGTTACCGTCGATCTGGAACGGCGGATGCGCGCAGAACAGGTTCGGGTAGACACCGGCACCGCTGCCTGGACGTCCCCTCGCGGAGTCGTCCGCCGGCTTGAGGAAAGCCCGGACCAGGCGGTGGGCCGCGGCGGCGTCGCGCAGGCGGGCCCGCAGGCAGATCTTCCACGCCAGCGACCATCCCGTCGCCTCGTCACCGCGCAGGTCGAGCGTCCGCAACGCCGCGGCGGCGAGGTCGGGAGTGCTGTCCGGCGTGATCGCATCGCCGGGATGTACGCCGACCAGGTGCGACATGTGCCGGTGATGCGGGTCCTCCTCCGGCAGGTCGGCCGCCCACTCCTGCAGCTGGCCCCGTGCGCCGATCGGCGGCTCGGGCAGTCGCTTCCGTGCGGTCGACAGCTCGCCGACGAGCGGGTCGACGACGTCCAGTACCTCGGCCGCCTGCTCGACCCGGCGGAACAGGTCCGAGATCAACGCGATGTCCATCGTCGACGACTCGGTGACCGAAGCGGGCCGGCCGTCGGCGGCGATGTAGTCGTTCTCCGGGGATGTCGACGGCGACGTACCGAGGCTGCCGTCCGGCATCTCCACCAGCCAGTCGAGGCAGAACTCCGCCGCGCCGCGCAACACCCGCCAGGAGCGGCCGAGGAACTCGGCGTCGCCGGTGAACTCGTAGTGGTCCCACAGGTGCCGGACCAGCCACGCGCCGGCCATCGGCCAGTTCGACCACCGCGGATCGCCCTCGACCGGGTTCGTCCAGCACCAGGCGTCGGCGTTGTGGTGCGCGGTCCAGCCGCCGCATCCGTACCGCTCGCGGGCCGTCGTACGTCCGGCCTCGGCGAGTTGCTCGATAAACCTGAGCAGCGGTTCGTGGCACTCGGACAAGTTCGTCGTCTCGGCCGGCCAGTAGTTCATCTCGGTATTGATGTTGATCGTGAAGTTCGAGCTCCACGGCGGCCGGACGATGTCGTTCCAGATCCCCTGCAGGTTCGTCGGCAGGCCGCCCGGTCGCGAACTCGCGACCATCAGGTAGCGACCGTAGTTGAAGATCAGCGCGGCCAGGGCCGGGTCGTCGCCGTCGGCCTCCCGGGCCACCCGAACGTTGGTCGGCAGCTCGGCGCGCTCCGCCGATCCGGACAGTTCGAGCGACGCGCGCCGGAACAGCCGGCGGTGATCCGCCTGATGATCGGCCAGGAGGTCGCCGTACTCGCGTTCGAGCGCGGCCCGCACCGTCCGGTCCGCGGCGGCCAGGCACTCGGCGCCGCTCCGGGTCGGCACGGTGTACGGGCCGTCGTACCCAGTGGCGGTTGCGAGCACGAGGGTGACCTCGGTCGCGCCGTCGATCTCGAGCCCGGAGTCTCCCACCCGGAGCTCGCCATCGGTGACAGCCCGCAGCGCGATGGCTGCTTCCATGCCGCGATCGTCACCGTCGGAGTACCGGATCGGCACCGGTACGTCGCGATGCGGCGGGGCAACCTCGGCCGGGGCCTGCAGGGTCAGGCCCAGCCCGTCCGTGATCGTCTCCGGGTTCGACGGCAACTGCGACGTCAGTCGGCAATTGAGCGCGAGCACCGGCTCGGATGCGGTCAAGCGCTGGACCAGCACGCCGTCGGGCGCGCTGACGAAGACCTCCTGCCGGACCTTCACTCCCCCGATCTCGTACGCCGTCGTGGCCACCGCGGCATCGAGATCCAGCTCGCGACGGTACTGCGAGACCGCGTCAGCCGTCGGCGTACTGCCTGCGACCCGGATCTCGAGCAGGAGATCGCCCGCCGGCAGGTACGCCTGGCAGTAACCGGAATGAAAGCCGCCGGCCAGCTCGTGTGCGCGCCGGACATCACCCGCCCGGAGCGCGTCGCGCACAGCCTGGACCGCGTCCGCACCGGTCGCGCCGAGCGGGGTCGACAACAGTCGTGCGGTCTCCGGACCTCCCGACCACAGGGTCTCGTCGTTCAGCCCGATCCGGTCCGTGCCGATTCCGCCGTGGCACATCGCGCCGATCCGGCCGTTGCCGAGCGGCAGCGCCTCCAGCCAGGATGCCGCCGGCCGGTCGTAATACAGCCGCTGCGGCCCGGAGCGGTCCGAGCTCACCAGGTTGCTCATACCACGCGTCCTCCGTCGAGAAGACCAGCTATTAATCCTATGAATTGCCGGGATCGTAGCGCTCAGGGTTCTCCTGGTCCATACTGAACGGCATCAAAGGTGGCGAAAGATCCCATCTATTGCGTTTGAGAGGCCCGCCATGCCATGCATCACCTCGGTGGAGGTCGTCGACGTCCGGTTCCCGACCTCGCTCAACAGCGACGGATCCGACGCGATGAACAAGGACGGCGATCACTCGGCGGCGTACGTCGTCCTGCGCACCGACGAGCCCGGCCTGGCCGGGTACGGCCTGACGTTCACGATCGGTCGCGGTACCGACCTGTGCGCTGCTGCCGCCCGCCAGCGCGCCGAACCGCTGATCGGCCGGGACATCGACGAACTGTGCGCCGATCTGGGCGGGATCTACACCGAGCTCCAGTCGGACAGCCAGTTGCGGTGGCTCGGGCCGGACAAGGGCGTCATTCACCTGGCCCTGGCCGCGGTCATGAACGCGGTCTGGGACCTGGCCGCCCGGCGGGCCGGCGTACCGCTGTGGCGTCTGTTGTCCGACATGTCGCCCGAAGAGCTCGTCGCGGCCGCCGATCTGCGGTACCTGTCCGACGTCCTGACGCCCGACCAGGCGATCGCACTGCTGGCCCGCCAGGAACCGGGCCGCAAGCAACGAATCGAGGAGCTCGAGGCATCCGGCTACCCGTGCTACACGACGTCGGCCGGCTGGCTCGGGTACTCCGATGCCAAGCTACGCAGGCTTTGTGAGGAAGCCGTTGCCTCCGGCTACAAACACGTCAAGCTGAAGGTCGGCGCCAACCTGGCCGACGACATCCGGCGCTGCGGGATCGCCCGCGACGTCATCGGGCCCGAGGGTCATCTGATGATCGACGCGAACCAGGTGTGGGACGTGCCGCAGGCGATCGAATGGGTGAAGGCGCTGGCCGAGTTCGACCCGCTGTGGATCGAGGAGCCCACCAGCCCCGACGACATCCTCGGGCACGCCGCGATCCGCAAGGCCGTCGCTCCCATCGGCGTGGCCAGCGGCGAGCACGGCATGAACCGGGTGCTGTTCAAGCAAATGTTCCAGGCCGGCGCGCTCGACTACTGCCAGCTCGACGCGGCCCGGCTGGGCAGCATCAACGAGGTACTCGCGGTCTACCTGCTCGCCGCCTCCTTCGACGTACCGGTGTGCCCGCACGCCGGCGGAGTCGGTCTGTGCGAGCTCGTCCAGCATCTCTCGATCTTCGACTACGTCGCCGTTTCGGGCAGCCTCGACGGCCGCGTCACGGAGTACATCGACCACCTGCACGAACACTTCGTCGAGCCCTGCGTGGTCCGGAACGGCTCGTACGTACTTCCGGTCGTGCCCGGTTACAGTGCGGAGATGTACACCGAATCACTCGACACCTACCGCTTCCCGGACGGCTCCTACTGGGCCGGACGCGCAGCCGCGGATGCGCTGCCATGACGCCGGGCAAGCTCGCCGAACAGCCCCGTACTCCGGGCGTATCGCAGACCGATGTCGTGGTCGAGGGCATCCGGCAGCTGATCATCGACGGCCGGCTGCGGCCCGGTGACCGGCTGCCGGTCGAGAAGGATCTCGCGGCGGCCCTCGGGGTCTCCCGGAACCCTTTGCGGGAAGGAGTTCGCGCGCTGTCGATGATGGGGGTGCTCGAGACCCGGCAAGGCGACGGGACCTACGTCACCAAGCTCGACCCCTCGATGCTGCTGGCCCCGATCGGCTTCGTGGTCGACCTGCAGGACGGGAGCGGAACCACCCACCTGCATTCGGTCCGGCGAATCCTCGAGACCGAGGCCGCCGCCGCGGCGGCGCAGCGGGTCGGCGCCGCGGAACTCGAGGCCGCGGCCGAGCTGCTGCGGCACAACGAGGCCGAACTGGCGCGCGACGAGCCCAACCACGAAACGGTGATCGAGAACGACATCGCCTTCCACCGCATCATCGCGGAGGCAGCCGGCAACCCCGTGCTGACCGCGCTGATCGACGCGCTCGGCGGCCGGACGATGCGGGACCGGCTCCGGCGATCGATCACGCAACCCGGCGCCGACGACACCGCCCATCGCGAACACCTCTCGATCCTTGCCGCCCTGACCGCACACGACTCGAACCGGGCCCGGACCTGGATGTCCGCCCATCTGTTCACGGTCGAGGACTACCTCCTCGAACGAGGAGTCGTGAGCCCGACCACGGAAGAGGCCGTGTGAAGCTGCTGAGCTGGAGCACACCTGACCTGAGCCTGACCTTCGCCCTCGACGACGGGCCGGTGCGGCTGATCGCCGTCCGCGAACCCACCCAACCCGAGCGTCCTGCGCCGGAGACGAGCCAACCGTTGGTCGAGGTGTCAGCCGTCGGATCCGGGCTGTCCCCCAGCAGCTACCGGCACGTGGAAACCACGCTGGGTCAGGGATTGCGGTACGTCCGGCACGAGCAGAGCGACGGCTCGTTGCGCATCCTGCAGGAGGACCGCGACTCCGGGCTGCGCGTCACCAGCGTGTTCGAAGCGGGCGCCGGCGTCCGCGCCTGGTCCGAGGCATCCCTCGCCGGACCTGGCAGTCTCGAGCTCACGTTCCTGTCGTCGCTTGCCGTCGGCATCGAAACTGTCGACGCCGACCTGTACTCCGCGGACAACAGCTGGATGACCGAGAGCAGATGGTCGGCGACGTCGTTGCGGGCCGGGGCGCTCACCGACATCGTGAGCGAGGGTCATCGGCACGTCGCCCGGACCCGGCACGCGGTGACCAACCTCGGCTCGTGGTCCAGCGGTGAGCGGCTGCCGATCGGCGTGCTCGTCGACCGGAGTACGCCGTACGCCCTGGGCTGGCAGATCGAGCACAACGGGCCGTGGCACTACGAGATCGGCGAGAGCCGGAACGGCGGCTACCTGGTGCTGAGCGGCCCGACCGACCAGGAACACCAGTGGAGCGTGCAGCTCACCGAGGACACACCGTTCACGTCGGTGCCCGTGTCGCTTGTCGCCGGCACCGACCGGGACACAACGTTCGCGGCGCTCACCCGGCAACGACGCGCCGTACGCCGACGCCGCCCGGCCGACGACCGGATGCCGGTGATCTTCAACGACTACATGAACACCCTGCTGGGCGATCCGACGACGGACAAGCTCCTGCCGCTGATCGACGCGGCCGCCGAGGCCGGCGCGGACTACTTCTGTATCGACGCCGGCTGGTACGCCGACGGCGACTGGTGGAACACCGTCGGCGCCTGGCAACCCTCGACGACGCGCTTCCCGAACGGGCTCGCCGAGGTCATCGACCGGATCCACTCCCACGCCATGGTTCCCGGCCTCTGGCTCGAACCCGAGGTCATCGGCGTCCGCTCACCGATCGCCGACGAGCTGCCCGACGAAGCGTTCCTCAGCCGCCGCGGCACCCGGATCGCCGAATCCGGACGCTACCTGCTCGACCTGCGCAACCCGGCCGCGCGCAAGCATCTCGACGACACCGTCGACCGGCTGGTCGAGGAGTTCGGCGTCGGCTTCTTCAAGTTCGACAACAACACCATGACCGGCCCCGGCACCGACAAGGGCGGTACGTCGCTCGGCCACGGACTCCTGGAACACAACCGGGCGCTCCTGGACTGGCTCGACGGACTCCACCAGCGCCATCCGGACCTCCTGATCGAGAACTGCGCCTCGGGCGCGATGCGGATGGACTACGGGATGCTGTCCCGCCTCCACCTGCAGTCCACCTCGGACCAGGAAGATCCGTTGCTCTACGCACCTATTGCCGCAGCAGCACCGGCCGCCCTGCTCCCGGAGCAGGCGGGCAACTGGGCGTACCCGATCGCGGGCACCACCCGCGAACAGTTCACCTTCGCCCTCGTCAACGGCATCGCCGGTCGCCTGTACCTGTCCGGTCATCTCAACCGGATGGCGCCGGCCGAGCTCGACCTGGTCCGCTCGGCGCTCGCGGCCCATCGCAACATCCTCAAGGATCTCGACACCCTCGTTCCCAGCTGGCCCCTCGGTCTGCCCGGGTGGAGCGACGACTGGATCGCCCTCGCCCTCAACGGCCCGGACGCCACATACCTGACCCTGTGGCACCGCAGTCCCGGCCCCGCCACCATCAGCTTCCCCATCCGCCGATCCACGATCGCGCCGCATTTCCCGGCCGACGACACCGATTGGACTTACAGCTGGTCCGACGACGACGTACTCACCATCACCACGACGACGCCTGAACCCTCGGCCCGCGTCCTCCGGCTGACCGCCGCGAACCAAGGCACCGCGGTCACGGCTCGATGAGGCCGGCGCGGATGGCGTAGCGCGTGAGTTCGGTCCGGTCGCGCATGCCGAGTTTCTGCAGGATGTTGGCGCGGTGGCGTTCGACGGTCTTGTGGCTGATCGTCAGGATGCGGGCGATCTCCTTCGACGGATGGCCTTCCGCGATCAGCTTCACGACCTCGTCCTCGCGCGCGGTGAGGACCTGACCGGGGACCCGCTCCCCGCGCCGGACCCGATCGAGGTAGTCACGCACCAGCGTGCTCATCACCCCGGGATACAGGAACGACTCGCCGCGCCCGGCGGCCCGGCAGGCGTCGACGAGATCGCGGTCGGCGACCGACTTGAGCACGTATCCGCACGCACCGGCCTTCAACGCGGCGAAGAAGTACTGCTCGTTGTCGTACATCGAAAGCATCAGGATCCGCGGCGGTTCGCGCCGGCGGGACAGCTCACGCGCCGCCTGCAGGCCGGTCATCCGCGGCATGGCGACGTCCAGCACGGCGAGATCGACAGGTGTGTCCCGGAACGCCTGCACCGCCTCGGCGCCGTCGCCGGCCTCGGCGACCACCTGCAGGTCCGGCTGGCTGTCCAGGATCAGCCGTACGCCGCGGCGCACCAACGCATGGTCGTCGGCCAGCAGGATCCTGATCATGACTGCTCCAGCGGAACTGTCAGGCGCACCGACGTACCCTTGGCTCCCGGACCGACCGTCAACTCGGCCCCGATCAGCAGTGCACGCTCGCGCATGCCGCGAATTCCCGTCCCTTCCTCGGCGCCCCGGATCCCCGTCCCGTCGTCTTCGACCGTGAGAATCACCGCCGCGCCTTGCCGCTGCAGGGACAACTGCACGACACGGGCCTGTGAGTGCCGGGCCGCGTTGGTCAGCGCTTCCTGGGCGACCCGGTAAATAACGAGTTCCCGCTCGTGCCCCAGCTCCGGCAGTCCCGGCGACGTAACCCGCCGTACGTGCAGGCCGTGCGCCGAGAACTCACTGGCGAGCGCGGCCAGTGCGCTCTGCAGGCCAAGGTCCTCCAGCACGCCCGGCCGTAAACGACGTGCCACACTCCGCACCTCGTCGAGCGTCGCCCGCGCCGTCTCCTGCACCTCCGTCAACTCCTTCTGCACAGCAGGCGGCACACCCGACGACAACTGCTTGAGGCCGAGCAGTACGGCGGTCAGACCCTGCCCGATCTCGTCGTGCAACTCGCGTGCGATCCGGTGCCGCTCGGCCTCCTGCGCCTCCAGCGCCTTCGCGTTGCTGCGGCCGCGCTCGGTCTCCAGCCGCTCGAGCATCGCGTTGAACCCGCGGACCAGTTGCTCCACCGCTCCGTTGCGCGACTCCGGCAACCGCCGCCCGGGCCGTTGCAGGTCGACGGTATCCATCATGCGGACCAGCCGGTCCAGCGGCGCCAGGCTGTTCCGGAGCAGGATCGAGTTCAGTACGACGATGCCGATCAGACCGAGCACCAGGACGACAGCCTCCGACACCAGCACCGTCGCCGATACGGTGACCGGTGCCAGCGCCAGCGCGGCGGTGCCGAGCACGAACACCAGC
Source organism: Kribbella sp. NPDC000426 (assembly GCF_040300265.1). Lineage (NCBI taxonomy): Bacteria > Bacillati > Actinomycetota > Actinomycetes > Propionibacteriales > Kribbellaceae > Kribbella > Kribbella sp. NPDC000426. The sequence continues at coordinate 299,684 of NZ_JBEPDK010000001.1, forward strand.
CCGTTGATCAGGCATACCCGCCAGTACAAAGGCATTCCGGCTCCCGTCTTCACCTCTCCAGCCTCCATCACCGGGCTCGGCACTGTCCATGTTGATGGTCGGAAGTGGGTGGCAGCACTCATACCGCCGCCGCGGTCCGATCGCCAGACTGGGAGTGCGGCGAGGCGTCCCGCGGGCCGAGGGGATCGCGGGCCGGCGCCTCGCCGCACCATCGTTCCCGGGAGGCCGGTATGCAGTTCACGACACCTGTCCTCGCGGCGCCGATCGCCCGTCCCTGGGCGATTCTGGCCGCACTCCTCGTCCTCGCGGCGGTCGCCGCGATCGAGCCGCGCGTCGTACCCCGGAGCCGCTGGCTCGCCGTACTGCGGGCCGGCCGCGTCGCCCGGGTGGTCACGGCCGGCCTCACGATCCGCGTACCGCTCCTGGAGCGCTACGTATGGTTGCCGAGGGCATGCACCCGCCGGCCGCTCGTCGTCACGTCCCGCAGCCTCGAAGGCGTCGAGGTCCGGATCTCCGGCGAGGTCGGCATCCGGATCGTCGACCCTGCGGCCGCCGTCGAGAACTCGCTCCTGCCGACGGACCTCGCGCTCGACGAGATCGAGCGTTCGCTGGCCCGGACGGTGGCTCGCTGCGACGTCGCGGCCCTCGCCGAACTGCCGGCGTTCCTCGAGCTCGCGATCGACGTACCGGGTGTGCAGGTCACCGCAGTCGACGTCGGGAGCGTCGAGGTCGTGCTCTCGCCGCTCGCGCTCCGTTCGCTCGCGGATCAGACGAAGTAGCGCAGCCACACGTACACCCAGGCGAGACTGATGCTGAGAGCGGTCACCACGACGCCGTACCGGGTGAACTGCCAGAACGTGATGTGGTGCCCGCTGCGGGAGGCGATCCCGAGGGCGACCACATTGGCGCTCGCGGCGATCGCCGTACCGTTGCCGCCGAAGTCGGCGCCGAGCGCGAACGCCCACCACAGCGCCTGCCCGGTCCGCGGATCCGGCCCCTGCTCCACGACACCCTCGACGACCGGCGTCATCGTGGCGACGTACGGGATGTTGTCGAAGAACGCTCCGAGGATGCCCGAGCCGAACAGCAGAGCGGTTGCCGCCAGCAAGTATCGGTCCCCGATCGCCGAGACCGCCCAGTCGCCGATCGTCTCGATCACGCCGGTGTGCACCAGGCCCGAGACCATCACGAACAGGCCCATGAAGAAGACGAGCGTGGACCATTCGACCTCGCGCAGCACCTCGCCGACATCGGTCTTCGCCACCAGCACCATCACACCGGCGCCGATCAACGCCACCAGCGACGGCTCGAGGTGGATCACCGAGTGCAGCGTGAAGCCGGCGACCATCACGGCCAGCACAGCCAGGCATCGGGCCAGCAGCCACGGGTCCCGGATCGCCCGCCGCTCCTGCAATGCGAGGATCGCGGCGACCTGCTCCGGGTTGTACCGCAGGTCCTTGCGGAACAGGAATCTCGTCAGGACGACGAACAGCACGAACACGACCACCACGATCGGCGTCATGTGGACGAGGAAGTCGTTGAAGGACAGCCCGGCCCGGCTGCCGATGATGATGTTCGGCGGATCGCCGATCAGCGTCGCGGCGCCGCCGATGTTCGACGCGAGCACCTCGGCGATCAGATAGGGCTGCGGCGCGATCCGGAGCCGCTCGCAGACCACGATCGTCACCGGCGCGACCAGCATGATCGTGGTCACGTTGTCGAGGAACGGCGAGGCGACCGCGGTGATCAGCATCAGCAGCACCATCAACCGGTACGGGCGGCCGCGCGAGCGTTTCGCCGCCCAGATGCCGAGGTAGTCGAACACCCCGGTCTGCTTGATGATTCCGATCACGATCATCATGCCGAGCAGCAGGAAGATGACGTTCCAGTCGATCCCTTCGTGTTCGGAGAAGAACACCTCCGTACCCGGCGCCAGCCCGAGGACGAGCATCGCAGCGGCCCCGATCAGGACGACCTTGACCTTGCCCGCCTTCTCGGTGGCGATGTAGAAGAACGCCAGGCCGAAGATTGCGAGCGCGACGAATGGCCTCACCGCTACCCCGTCGGCTGGTCGCCGAGTCCGGCCACCGCCAGGCTAGTCAGCAGACGGTCCAGAGTGATGACGCCGGTCAGCATCCCGTCGGAGCCGACGACCGCCGCCAGCGGACTCCGGCCGCGCGCCATCACCGCGGCGATCTCCAGCAGCGTTGCGTCCGCGGTCACCGTCACGGGCCTGGCCACCGGACGCGGCAGACAGTCGCCGACGGTCAACCCACCGAGCTCGCGCCAGAAGGCGTCGGCCGACGGCTCGTCGACCGTCCGAACCAGCATCGGGTCTTCCTGGAAAGCCGCCGGAATGCTCAACCTCAGCACCTGCGACCCCGGCAGCACCGCGAGCGGCCGACCGAGGTCGTCCACCACCACCATCCCCGGCATTCGGCCGACAGCCATCAACTGCACCGCCTTGGCCACCGGATCCAGCACCGTCACCGTGGGCAACCCGACCGCTATATCGCCGGCACGCATCGACCAACTCCGCCGGACCTTCGCACTGACACCACTGACACCACTCACCCCGACCTCCCGGACCGCCCGCACCGACGGCCTTGCTGAGCAGCCAGTCTTGTCGGGCGCACAGTGGGAAACCATGGGGTCCGGACCCCACATCGCCGCGCCGACAGGCCTGTTCGCAGGAACAACGAACAGGCCTCTTCCGGTTGGCCGGGAACATGGTGCGGACCGGTCAGAGGTTGCAGCGTGGTGCGCAGTCATTCCCGACCGGAACGAGGCTCCTCATGAACACTGCCCCACTGCCCACCGTCGTGCTGATTCATGGCGCGTTCGCCGACGCCTCTGGTTGGCAGGCGGTGGCCGACGACCTGCGCGGACGCGGGTATCCGGTCCTCGCGCCGGCCAATCCGCTGCGTGGCGTCGCCGCTGATGCCGACTACGTCCGCGACGTCGTGTCGACGATCGAGGGCGACGTCGTACTCGTCGGCCACTCGTACGGCGGCTGCGTGATCACAAACGTCGGCACGGGAAACCCCCGGGTCCGGGCGCTGGTCTACATCGCGGCGTTCGCACCGGACGAGGGCGAGACGCTGCTCGAGACCTTCGAGCTCGGCGGCGGATCGACCGAGCTCGGTGACCACCTGGACCGGCGTCCGTACCCAGGCGCGGCCGAGGGCGACGCCGACGGCTACATCGAACTGGAGTCCTTTCACCGGTTGTTCTGTGCCGACCTGAGCGCGGAGCTGGCCGGGTTCATGTCGGTCGCGCAGCGTGGGTTCGCTCTCTCGTGCCTGTCCTCGCCGTCCGGAGTGCCTGGCTGGCGGACGATCCCGAGCTGGTACCTCGTGGCCGCCGACGACGCGACGATCCCGCCGGAGGCCCAGCGCGCGATGTCCAAGCGGGCCGGCGCACACACCGTGGAGGTCAGCAGCTCGCATGTCGCGATGATCAGCAAGCCGGCCGAAACCGTCGAGCTGATCGTCGCTGCCGCCGGCGGCTGACGCGGGTGAGCAGGTACTAGGCTGATCGCGTGACGCACAGCGGGGCCACGGGCGGTCCGGATCCGGCGCTCGTGGCACTCGCCGGCCGGCTGCTCGGCGAGCTCGACGGCTTCGCCGACGAGATCGCGTCCGCGATCGAGGCCCGCCTCGACTTCTACGCCGCGCACACCGTCGTACCGGCCGACGACCTGCGGGCCTCCGTGCGCGGAAACCTCGAGTACGTACTGCGATCCTTGCGTGAGGACCAGTACGCCGATGTCGCGGCGGCCCGGACGACCGGTGCGCTGCGCGCCGAGCAGGGCGTGCCGCTCGCGGTCGTGATGGCGGCGTTCCGCATCCTGTTCAGCCAGATCTGGCACAGCCTGGTGCGGCACGCCCGCGCTCACCAGCAAGTCTCGAACCAGGCACTGGTCGACGCCGCCTCCGACCTGTGGTCCGCGCACGACACATTCGCCGAAGAGATGGCCGCGGCGCATCGCGAGGCGACGATGACGCTGGTACTGCGCAACGAGGGCGAACGGTCGGCCCTGGTCGGCGCGCTGCTGGAGGGACGGCCGCTGCCCGAGACCTCGGTGTGGGACGTCGCGGATGTCCTTCGCCTGCCCAAACGCGGTCCGTTCGTCGTGGTTGCCGCCGAAGCGGTACAACTGGCCCAGGAGGCGTTGCCCGGGGTCGAGAACCGTCTGCGAGCCCGCCGGATCGGGTCGGCGTGGCGGTTGATGCCCGACGCGCAGATCGGGATCGTCCGTTTCGAGAACGACGCCGACATCCGCCCGCTCACCACGATCCTGACCGCGGCCGCAAGCAGCCGGGTCGGCATCAGCCCGCCGTACGCCGCCCTGACCGAGACTGCGGCGGCGCTGCGGTTCGCGCGGATCGCGATGGCAAGCACAGCCGCGGGGGCGCCGCACGTCACGATGTTCGACGACTTTCCACTCTCCGTCGCGGCTGTCAGCACGCCTGAGGTGATGCAGCGGGTCCGGCAGACGGTGCTCGGTCCGATCCTCGACCTACCTGCCGAGCAGTGCGAAGTCCTGCTCGAGACGCTGGCCGCGTGGCGCGACAACGGCGGCTCGGCGGCGGCAGCTGCGAAGGTCCTGTTCTGTCATCCGAACACAGTCCGCCACCGGCTGCGCCGGGTCGAAGCGACCACCGGCCGCTCCCTCAGCGACCCGAGGGCCACCGCCGAGATCCTGATCGCCCTGGAAGCGGCGTCGCTGGAACTGACGCAGTCGTCCTGGTCCGATCGTCGTACCTGACCGGGCAAGCTGCGCCGACGGCGCCCGGTTCTACCCCGGACGCCTGGCCGCAGGTGGGGCCGTGCTCTCGCGGATCGTGAGTTCGGTGGCCAGCTCCAGGCGGCTGGGGTCGCCTGCCTCGGCTCGGCCCTCGACGATCACCTCGACGGCCATCCGGGCCATGTCAACGAGCCGCTGGTGGACAGTCGTCAGCGGCGGTGTCACCCAGTCGCAGGCAGCGAGATCGTCGAACCCGACCACGCTGATGTCGTCGGGAACCCGGACACCGCGCGCCTGGAGCGCCTTGTACGCGCCGAAGGCCTGGAGATCGGTGCCGGCGAAGATCGCCGTCGGCGGTTCGGCGAGGTCCAGCAACTCGAGCGCGGCCGCCTCCCCGCTCGGCGGGAAGTGGTCGCCGAAGCGCAGCAACTCCGGGTCGGGCGTGATGCCCGCGCGTTCCAGCGCCGCGCGGTACCCACCGAGCCGCGCCTGTGTGCACAGGAGATTCGGCAGTCCGGCGATCATCGCGATCCGTCGGTGGCCGAGGCCGACGAGGTGTTCGGTAGCGGCCAGCCCTCCGGCCCAGTTGGTCGATCCGATCGAAGGGATGCCCGGTTCGGGATCGCCCATCGGATCGATCAGCACCAGCGGTACGCCGAGAGCGTCGAGCCGCTCGCGCTCGGCCGGCCCGAGGTTCGAGACAGCGAGCAGAACGCCGTCGGAGTGCCGCCCGGCGAGATTGTCCAACCATCGCTGCGCGTCCGTCTGGGCGCTGTGCACCGCCGACACCACGAGACCGATACCGGCCGCACGGCAGGCGTCCTCCGCGCCGCGGATGATCTCGACCGACCAGGGCGTCGCGAGCTCCTTGATCACCAGGTCGACCAGCCCCGCCTTGGGCTGCTTGCCGCTCGGCCGGCGCTGGTAGTTGTGCGCCCGGAGCGCCTCCTGCACCCGCTCCCGGGTCTCCGGCGAAACCTCCGCACGTCCGTTCAGCACCTTGGACACCGTCGGCGCCGACACCCCGGCGGCGCGAGCGACGTCGCTGATCTTCACCCGATCTGATCTGGCCACCACAACCTCGCAGAAATTTCGGCGCAGTTTCCGACAGTTTACGCACCCAGGGTCCTGCCGCGAATCATCGCGGCGAGGCGTTCGAAGTATTGACGACCAATGGACTTCGACCTAGCGTTCATCTCGAAAGATTCGGAAACTTTCACGGTCTTTCTGATCAGCAATCTCCGGACTCATCCGCCGTCCGGTCCGCTGCCGCGCAGTCGAAGAGGTTCCGTCATGCGTCGTTCATTGCGCTACTGGTCTGTCCTGACATCGATCGCCACCTCCGGGTTCGGCCGATGACCGCCGATGCGGCACACGTCGCGCTGCAGGTGGCGGGCAGTGAGCTGGTTACCCGCAGCGGGCGGCCGGTCCTGCTGCGCGGCGTCGGGCTCGGCGGCTGGCTCAGCATGGAGAACTTCATCACCGGCTATCCGTCGACGGAGGAGCTGCAGCGCCGGGCGCTGCGCGAAGTACTCGGCGACAAGGTCTACGACGCGTTCTTCGAGCGCTTCTACGAGACGTTCTTCGCCGACGACGACGCGGCGTACCTGGCTTCGCTCGGTCTCAACTGTGTCCGGCTGGCAGTCAACTACCGGCATTTCGAGGACGACGAACGGCCGAAGGTCCTTAAAGACGAGGGATTCCGGTTGCTGGACCGCGCGGTCGAGACTTGTGCCCGGCACGGTCTCTACACGATCATCGACCTGCACGCCGCACCCGGATTCCAGAACCAGCGCTGGCACAGCGACAACCCGACGCACCTCTCGCTGTTCTGGCAGCATCGCGATTTCCAGGACCGCGTGGTGCATCTGTGGGAGGCGCTGGCCGACCGGTACCGCGGCAATCCCTGGGTGGCCGGCTACAACCTGCTCAACGAGCCGGCCGCTCCGACCGGCCAGAGCCTCGCCGCGTTCTACACCCGGCTGTACGACGCCGTCCGAGCGGTCGATCCGGACACCGTGATCTTCCTCGACGGAAACCGGCACGCCACCGACTTCGCGCTCTTCGGCGAGCCCTGGCCGAACACCGTCTACAGCGTCCACGACTACGCGCTGGCCGGCTACGCGGACTCCGGCCCGTACCCGGGCGTCTCGCGCGGGCGGTACGTCGACGCGGCCGCGGTCGAGGCGACGTTCCTCGAGCGCACGCAGTACATGCTCAAGACCGGGACACCGATCTGGGTCGGCGAGTTCGGGCCGGTGTACTCCGGCGACCCCGAGCAGGACGAGTCCCGGTACGGCGTACTCCGCGACCAACTGGAGATCTACGACCGGTACGGCGCCGGCTGGAGCCTGTGGACGTACAAGGACATCGGGCTGCAAGGGCTCGTGCACGTGGCGCCCGATTCGCCGTACCTGCAGCAGATCGCGCCGGTGCTGGCGAAGAAGGCACGCCTCGGCGTCGACGCGTGGGGGTCCGTCGACACCGGCGTCCGGCACCTGCTCGACCCGATCGAGCAGACCTTCGACACCGAGTTCCCGAATTTCGACCCACTGCCGTTCGGGCGGCGGCAGTGGATCGCGACCTTGGTCCGGCACATCCTGCTCGCCGAACCGCTGGTCGACGATTTCGCCCGCTCGTTCGCCGGTCTCGGCGTCGAGCAGGTCCAGGAGCTGGCCGACTCGTTCCGGCTCGATCGCTGCCGCACGCGCGATCGGCTCGCCACCGCTGTGCGAGCACCAGACATTGACCCGTCCACAGCAGCATTGAGGGAAGGTTGAGGACCAGATGGACAGCACGTCTACAGCCACCGGTACAGACAACGGCACGGACAGCGGCGGCATCTCCCGCCGTACCGTGATCCAGGCCTCCGTGGCAGCCGGTCTGGCGACCGGCCTGTGGGCCACCACCTCCGGCACCACCGCCTACGCGGCCGGGCCGGCGATCAGCGCGGGTATCGACGCCACCAAGCAGTCCGCCCCGATCCTCCCGTACGTCTACGGCGCGTTCATCGAGCACATCGGCACGCTCGTCTACGACAGCCTGTGGTCGGAGGTACTTGCCGACCGCAAGTTCTACAGCGCGGTCGACCTGCTGAGCCCGAACACCCGCAAGTGGCGGCCGGTCGGCCCGGCCGCCGACGTCACCATGGACACCAAGGACCCGTATGTCGGCGAGCAGTCGCCGAAGGTCGCGCTGAGCCGCTCGGAGACCCGCGGGATCCAGCAGACCGGACTCGGCCTCGCCGCCAAGGCGTACGTCGGCCGCGTGGTGATCGCCGGCGATCCGGGCTCGCACATCGTCGCCACGCTGTCGTGGGGTGACGGACCGGGTCAGAGCCAGAGCGTCACGCTCGCGGTCAAGAAGGCCTGGACGACGATCCCGCTCCGGTTCGTCTGCCGGACCGCGACGACCACCGGCACCCTGCAGATCTCCGGCACCGGCACGGGCACGTTCCGGGTCGGCGCGGTGTCGCTGATGCCCGGCGACAACGTCAAGGGCTTCCGCAAGGACACCATCGACCTGCTCCGCGGGCTCGGCGGCTTCTGGCGGTTCCCCGGCGGGAACTTCGTCTCCGGCCACGACTGGCAGAACGCGATCGGCGATCCCGACCTGCGCCCGACCACCTTCGACCCCGACCGCAACAACCCGCAGTCCAACGACGTCGGCACCGACGAGTTCCTGGCGATGTGCGACCTGCTCGGCACCGAGCCGTACCCGTGCGTCAACACCGGTTTCGGCTCCGCCCGCGAGGCGGCGCTCCTGGTCGAGTACGTCAACGGCAAGGCCGACACCCCGATGGGTCAGCGCCGTGCCGCCAACGGCCACCCCAAGCCGTACGGCGTCAAGTACTGGGCCGTCGGCAACGAGATGTTCGGCTTCTGGCAGCTGGGCTACATGTCGCCGGCGCACTACATGATCAAGCACAACCTCTTCGCGGACGCGATGCGGAAGGTGGACCCGTCGATCGCCATCGTCGCGGTCGGCGCCTTCCCGGCCAGCATGACCGTGCACCGGCTGCCGTACTACATCGACCCGAGCAGCCGGCAGATCGTGCAGCCCACGCCGGTCAAGGTCGAGTACGGCTCGTTGACCGATTGGAACCACCGGCTGCTGACCAGCAGCGCCGGCAAGTTCGACATCATCTCCGAGCACTGCTACGGAACCACGCAGCGCTTCGACCTCGACCAGGGCAAGTACGTCGACGTGACGCCGGCGGAGTCGATGGTCGACTCCTGCCGCCGGGGCGCCGGCTACATCAAGTCGGTGCGGGAGAACTGGGAGCTGTACGCGAAGGACTTCCCGGAGCTCGCACAGGACCAGATCAAGGTCAGCATCGACGAGTGGGGCTTCCAGAAGGCCAGCGGGATGAAGCAGCTGTTCGGCCTGGCGATGATGCTGCACGAGATGTTCCGGGGCAGCGACTTCATCACGATGGCGGCGTACACGATGGGCACGTCGTGGCTGTCGTACAACAAGACCGACTCGACCTACAGCGCGGCCGGTGTGCTGTTCAAGCTCTACCGGGAGCGGTTCGGCGTCACCCCGGTCGCACTGACCGGCAGCTCACCCCAGCCGGCGCCGACCTACCCGCCGGGCGGCGACCAGCCGATCGTCAACGCCGGCAGCCCGACGTACCCGGTCGACGCGATGGCCGCACTCTCGGCCGACGGCAAGACGTTGACAGTGGCAACCGTCAACGCCACCGCCGACGTCCAGGACATCGACCTGTCGTTCACCGGCTTCAACGCCCGCCCGAACGGCAAGCTGTGGCAACTCACCGGCACCACCCTCGACGCAACCAACCGAGTCGGCCAGCCGGCCCAGGTCACCGTCGCGGAACTCCCCTTCGACACCCGCACCGGCGTCCTCTCAGCTACGCCGTACACAGTCGAGATCCGCGCCTTCACCCGCGCCTAACCCCACCCCTCCCGGCCCCACGGCACCGACCTCACCCCTCGGCGCCGTGGGGCCACCGGGGATCAGGCCGCGTGGAGGACTGCTGCCGTGGCGAGGAGGCCGGCTGTTGAGGCGAAGAGGGTGACGGCGAACAGTTGCTTGCCGGCGGCTAAGCCGGCGAGTGATCCGTCGTTCGCCGTCGTGTTGAAGTGCAGGTATCGCGACCTGGCGGCAGTCCAGACGCAGATGGCGAGGACGACGCCCGCGATGCCGAACAACGCCCAGAGCAGGCTGCCGAGCATCTCCGGCAGGACGCGGACCGATACCAAGGACGCGGTCGCGATGGACAACGCCGTACGACGCCACGCGAGTTCGGTCCGCTCGGGCTGCAGGCCGGCGTCGAACAGAGGCTGGTGCGTCATCGCAGGACGACCGCGCAAGCGACCAGGGCTCCGACGACCGAGACCGTGATCCCCAGAGCGACACCGAGGTGCGCTCCGGGGAGAGGGCGCGATTCACGCAGGGCGCGCTCCGTCTTCGTCCACTCCCGCCAGGCGAGGGGCGGTGTCAGTGTCCCGGTTCCGATCAGGACCAAGGACGCGGCCAGCCGGAACCCGGGTTGCAGGTCGAGGCCGAGGCTCTCCAGGGCCACTCCTCCGGCCGTCAGCGCGAGGGCCGTGCGGGTCCACGCCAGGAACGTGCGTTCGTTGGCGAGCGTGAAGCGCGGGTCCGGTTCGTTGCCCGCGGCAAACACCCTTCGGGGGAACCGGACGCGCTCCGCGCTTGCGGTCACGGCTCGTCCCCGTCGCGGACGGCTGTCCCGATCGCGCCTTCGAAAGAGGTCCGCCGGGGATCGCCGGTGTCCGCCATCCAGCGGCCGAGCAGTGACCGCATCGATGTCAGCTGCTCCCGGTACTCGGGCCGGTTCGCGAGATTGTCGAGGCTGTCGGGATCCTCGACAAGGTCGTAGAGCTCTTCGACGGCACGGGTGCGGTAGAACCGGACGCGTTCCGAGACGGCATCGTCCGAACTCGCCGCGGCGAGCATCGCGGACCAGGACAGCCCCGCCATGTTCTCTGCTCGGTAGTCGGTCGTCCCGTCGGCCCAGCCGTTCCAGATGTAGCCGTAACGCTCGTTCTGGACGCAGCGCATCTCGTACCGGCGCTTGGCCGCGGTTTCGTGGAACACCGTGACAATGTGGTCGCGCTCGACTCCGGGTGCACCGCCGGTCAGCAGCGGAACCAGGCTTCGTCCGTCGGTGTCACCGGGCTCGACGCCGCCCACTTCGCAGAAGGTCGGGAACAGGTCGAGCATCGTGACGAAGCGGTCCGCCTCCTCGCCTGGATCGACCTGGCCTGGCCACCGAACGATCAAGGGGGTGTGCGTCGACTGCAGATAGCAGTTCGCCTTCGAGAACGGGAACGCCATCCCGTTGTCGGACAGGAAGACGACCAGCGTCGAGTCGGTCAGTCCGGCCGCGTCCAACCGGCCCAGCACAGCGCCGACGACGTCGTCGCACCGACGTGCGGAACTCAGGTACTGCGCGTACTCCTCACGGACCGCCGGCAGGTCCGGAAGGTACCCCGGCGGTACGGCGTGGTCCGCACCGAAGACGCGCGAGGGCTCGGGAATATCCGATGCAGCCGCACCGAACATCTCAGCCACGTCCGCCGAGCCGTGGAACGGCCGATGCGGGTCGTGGGCGTTGACCATCAGGAACCAGGGACGGCCCTCGGCACGGGCGAGGAAGCCGGCCGCCTCGTCGGCGTACCGCGCCGGGTCGCGCCCGAGTCCGAGGTCACGCATCTCGACGACGGTGTCCCAGCCGAACCGCTCGACGGGCTGCAGATGGTTCACCTTGCCGAGGATGCCGACGCTGTAGCCGGCCGCCGACAGCAGACTGGTCAGCAGCGGCACGCCGTCATTGATCGGCTGGAACCCTTCGGCGCCGTTGCGGTGCGGCCATTGGCCGGTCATGATCGCGGACCGGCTGGGCTGGCAGACAGCGATCGCGACATGCGCTCGACGAAAGACCATGCCTTCGGCAGCGAGCCGGTCCAGCGCCGGCGTGACACCGGCCGGGCCGCCGAACGCCCCAGGCGTCGTACCTTCCATGTCGTCGGCGGTGATCAGCAGGATGTTGGGGGGCGTCACCGCAGTACCGCCCGTCATCCGACCGCCCGGGACGTCGGGATGCCGCGCGCCGCATACCCGTCGAGCACGTCCTGCCAGGGAATGACGCCGTGCGACTCGGCCCACTCCTGGTAGACCGCGGCCAACTCGCTGACAAGATCCGGATGCTCGCCCGACAGATCGGCCGACTCGATCCGGTCCGCCTCGATGTCGTACAGCTCCCACGGACCGCCCCACTCGCGGACGAGTTTCCATCGTCCGCGCCGGACCGCGGCGTTGCCGATGTGCTCCCAGCACACGGTGCGTTCGGGGCTGCGGAGCTCCGGGGTCCGCCAGACGTCGAGGAGACTGGTTCCCTCGCCTGGGTTCGGTTCACCGAGCACCGCCATGACGGTCGGGACGATGTCCGTGACGTGGCCGACCTCGTGACTGATCGCGCCACCTGCCGGTACGCCGCCGCCGGGCCAGGACACGATGAACGGTGTCGAGATGCCGCCCTCGTGCACCCACCGTTTCCACAGCCGGAACGGCGTGTTCGACACGGTCGCCCAGTCCCGGCCGTAGCTCTGGTACGTCGTCTCCGGGCCGGGCATCACCGCAGGATCGTTGCCTGCGACAACTTCCTGGCCCGATCGCGTCACCGGCGGGCGGACGAGCTCGGAAAGGAACGTCGCACCCGGCGGCAGCTCTTCGGCACACCCGCCGTTGTCGGAGAAGAACACCACGATCGTGTCGTCCGAGACGCCTGACTCGTCCAGCGCGTCGAGGATCCGTCCGACGCCGCGATCGAGGGACTCGACCTGCGCCGCGTAGACGGCCATCCGCTCGACCTGCCACTCCTGGTCCTGCTCGGACCACTCCGCACCGTCGTCGACGTCAGCAGGCCGGTCGACCGCAGGCAGCAGACCTTCTTCCTGGAGCCGGCGCAGGCGTTCCTTACGCACCGGCCCCCACCCGGCGGCGTACCGATCGCGGTACTTCGCGATGTCCGCCTCGCGCGCGTGCAGAGGCCAATGCGGTGCCGTGTAGGCCAGGTACAGGAAGAACGGCTCGTCGTCCTGGGCGTGGTGACGGACGAACGCGGCTCCGTGCTCCGAGATGTCGTCGGTGAAGTAGAAGTCGTCGTCGAGTTCCTCGGCCGGGACCCGCTCCTCGCCGGCCACGAGCGGCGGCTGGTAGAAGCTGGACGCGCCCGGAAGGATGCCGCGGAATTCGTCGAAGCCGCGGCGGGTCGGCCAGGTGTCGCTCGGGTTGCTGAACTCGCTCGCCAGGTGCCACTTCCCGAACAGTCCGGTCGCGTAGCCCCGGGCGGACAGCAGCTCTGCAAGTGTGGGTACGCCGGTGGTCAGGGAGCCGGCGTACCCGGTCGGGCGGTTGTCCGTCGTGAGGACGCCGATGCCGACCGAGTGGGGGTGGTGTCCCGTGAGCAGTGCCGCCCGCGAAGGGCTGCAGCGCGGCGTCACGTAGTACGAGCTCATCCGGACACCGCGGTCGGACAGCCGCTGGAGCGAGGGCGTGTCGATCTCGCCTCCGAACGGGCCGATGTCGGAGTAGCCGAGGTCGTCGGCGAGGATGACGATGAGGTTGGGTTGGGGCACGGAAGATCCTTCGATCGATGTCATCACGGACGCATGTACGGCTCGAGAAGTCTCAGAAAGAGCCTGACGTGCTCGGCGCGGGGGAACGCCGAGGTGTCGAACACCCACTGGGCGCCGAGCCCGTGGGCCAGGCCCAGCATCCAGCGGGCCACCACCTCGGCATCGACGCCGTCCGGGAGTTTCGAGACGTCGACGGTTTCCTCGACCAGTCCGACCATGGTCTTCATCAGGTTGTTGTTGCGCTGCACGAACCAGTCGTGACCGGGGTGGCCCTCGGCGGTGCTCTCGGCGGCGAGGATCACGAACAGCTGGACCAGCTCGGGGTTGCGGTCGTTCTCCGCCAACGTCTCGACGTACGCCGCGAGCGGGGAGTCCCCACGCTGCTGATGCTCCTGGCGCGAGACGACGTTGCGTGCCTCGCGCTCCTGCAGCACGGCCAGCAGCAGAGCCGCCTTGGTCGGGAAGTAGTGCAGGATCCCCGCCTGGGTGATGCCCACCTCGTTCGCGATGTCGGCAAGGCTGACGGTGTTGAAGCCGCCGACGGAGAACAGCGACATCGCGGTGTCGAGGATCTCCCGCCGCCGCGCCGCGCCGCGCGCCTGTGTCGCTCGTCCCGAACGCCGGGCCGACTGCGTGCCGTCGGCTTCGGGAGCTGTGTCCTTGGTCATGTGTCCCCTCCAGTAGGGCAGGTGCTGAGCGGTGGCTCAGGCAATCGCCTTGTCGAGATCGGGTGTGGCGGCGAGCAGCGTACGGGTGTAAGGATGGCGTGGGCTGCCGAAGACGTCCTCCGTCGTACCTTGCTCCACGATCAGGCCGCGGTTCATCACGGCGACGCGGTGACTGATCTCGCGGACGACCGCGAGGTCGTGCGAGATGAACAGGTACGCCAGGTCGAACGTCGTCTGCAGGTCGGTCAGGAGAGCCAGGATCTGGGCCTGGATCGAGACGTCCAGCGCGGACACGGGCTCGTCGAGGATCAGCAGCCGCGGATCCGACGCCAGCGCCCGCGCGATGCCGATGCGCTGGCGTTGACCGCCGGAGAAGGCCCACGGGTACCGGTCGAGGTGTTGTGCGCCGAGGCTGACCCGCTCGAGCAGTTCGACGCTGCGGTCGCGGAGTTCGGTGCGCGGAACTCCGGCGATCCTGAGTGCCTCCTCGAGCGACTGGCCCGCCGTACGGCGGGGATTCAGCGAGGAATACGGATCCTGGAAGACGTACTGAACTGTCCTGGCCAGTGCCCGGCGCTGCTCGTCGGTTCGCAGTTCCACCGGCTCGCCGTTCACGAGGATCTCGCCGCTCGCGGGTTCGTTGATGCCGACGATCGTTCGCGACAATGTCGACTTGCCGCAGCCGGATTCCCCTACCAGGGCGAGGGTCTCGCCGGCGCTCACCTGCACGGACACGCCGTTGACCGCATAGAACGGCACAGGCTTGCGGAACCAGCTCCGCCGCGCCGTGTTGAGGTCCGTCTTGAGCTCCCGCACCTCGAGCACGGTCCGCTCGGCCGCCGGAGCGTCCTCGCGCAACGGTGCGTCCATCTTCGGGATGGCAGCCATCAGCGAGACGGTGTACGGGTCCTGCGGCCGGGTGAGGACGTCGCGAACGGTCCCCCGCTCCACGATCTTGCCGAGGTGCATGACGACGACGTCGTCGCACATCTCCGCGACCACGCCCATGTCGTGGGTGATGAACAGGATCGCGATCCCCAGCTCGTCCCGCAGCCGCCGGAGCAGGTCGAGGATCTGGGCCTGGATCGTCACGTCGAGGGCGGTCGTCGGCTCGTCGGCAATCAGGATCGACGGATCGTTGGCCAGCGCGATCGCGATCACGACCCGCTGACGCATACCGCCGGAGAACTGGTGCGGATACTTCTGCGCCGCGCGGGCCGCCTCCGGGATGCCGACCTGCTCGAGCAGTTCGAGCGCCCGGGCCTGAGCGGCGGCGCCGTCGGTCCCGTGGATCTTGAGGGCCTCGACGATCTGGTCCTTGATCCGCATCACCGGGTTGAGCGCCGCCTGCGGGTCCTGGAAGATCATCGCGATCTCCTTGCCGCGCACGGCGAGCATCTCCTTCTCGCTCAGCGCCAGCAGATCGCGACCGTTGAGCTCCACCTGCCCGCCGGTCACCCGGCCGGGGTGACGGATCATGCGCATGATCGCGCGTGAGGTCACCGACTTGCCGGAGCCCGACTCACCGACGATACCCAGGATGCGGCCAGGCTCGAGAGCGAACGAGATCCCGTCCACCGCCTTCAGTTGCTCGTCCGGCAGGTCGAAGGTGACCTCGAGGTCCTGGACCCGCAGCACGGGTGCGGAGGTCGTGGGCGTGGTCATTTGCGGATCACCGTTTCGTTCAGGGCGTCGGCCAGGAGGCTGAACGACATCGACAGCAGGATCAGGACGATGCTGGGACCGAGGATGTACAGCGGCGACTGCTCGACGAACCGGATCCCGACATTCAGCAGGGATCCGAGCGACGGGGCCGGCGGCTGGATGCCCAGGCCGATGATGCTCAGGCCGGCCTCGATGAAGACGGCCACGACCACGAAGATCGCGCCGCCGACCAGGATGGGGTCCACCGCGTTCGGCAGGATGTGCCGCCACAGTACGGCGCTCTTGCTGACGCCGAGCGTCCGTGCGGCGACGACGTACTCTCGTCCACTCTGTTCGAGCAATGCCGCCCGCGCCTGACGCCCGAAGAAGGGGAGGCCGCCGACGGCGATGGACACCACCAGCGCGGCCCAGCCCGGTCCCATGATCAGCACCACGCACACGCCGAGAACGACACCGGGGAAGCCGAGGATGATGTCCAGGATCCGTTGGACGACGGCACCCGCGACCCGCGACAGCGCGCCGACCAGGCCGAGGGCGGTTCCCGCGATCATGCTGAGCGGCACCGCCACCAGGATGATCGAGAAATCCGTGCGCAGTCCGTAGACCGTGCGCACGAGGAGATCGCGGCCGAGTTCGTCGGTTCCGAACGGATGTGCCCCGCTCGCCCCTTGCAACGAGTCCGCGGACTGCTGGTCGTACCCGTGCGGGAAGATGACCGGAGCCAGCGCGGCCGTCAGGACCAGAACCGCGAGGATCACCGCCCCCGCAACACCGCGCGGCGTACGGAAGGCCACCAGGTACCTCCGCACCGTCGCGTTCCGCAGCAGGCCCGGCCGTCGTCCCACCGGACGAACGGTCGGTCTCGGTGGCCTGGCCGCCACCGTCGTGACCTGGTCGTTCCGCATCTCAGGCGTCCAATCTGACTCGGGGATCGAGGGCTGCGAGGATCAGCTCCGTGACCAGCTGGGACAGCACCGCGATCAGCACGGCGCCGATGATGAGGATCTGGACCAGCTGGTAGTCGCGGGAGTTCACACCCTGTACCGCCAGCTGTCCCAGACCGTTGCGGGCGAAGATCGCCTCGATGATGATCGCCCCGCCGAACAGCTCGCCCACTCTGATGCCGATGGCAACGACAGCGGCGCCGAGGCTGGTACGCAGTACGTGCCGATAGGTGATCCGGCGCGGCGAGGCGCCTTTCGCACGGGCCAGATCGACGAACTCCTCGCCGCGGGTTCCGCGCATCGTCGTCTGTAGCAGGCGTGAGATCGAGGGCGCGTGCGCCAGTCCCAGTGCGAGTGCCGGCAGCAGCAGGTACTGGATACCGATCTCGGGGTTCTCCGACAGCGACACCTCGCCGCTGATCGGCAGCACTCGCCACGTGACGCCCAGCAGGACGATGAGCAGGAGCCCCACCAGGAAGGCCGGCGTCGCCAGCAGCAGAGTGTTCGTCGCGTCGACACCGATCCGCGCGATCCGCGACCGGGCCGAACCGCCGAGCACACCGAGGCCCAGACCGATCAGGATCATGAACACCGACGCAAGCACGGCCAGTTCCACAGTGCTCTCCAGCCGCGACAGGATCAGATCGCTCACCGGCCGGTTGAAGATGTACGACGTGCCGAGATGACCCCGGACTACACCTCCGAGCCAGCTCAGGTACTGGATCGGCAACGGCCGGTCGAGTCCGAGGGACTGCCGGATCGCCTCGATCTGCTCAGGTGTCGCGTCCGGTCCGGCGATCGTCTGCGCCGGATCGCCGGGTGCGAACCGCGGCAGCAGGAACGCGATGATCGAGGTGGCGAACAGCACCAGGACGATCGACGGCACCTTCTTCACCAGGAAGCGCAACATCAGACTCGCTCCTCGTCCCGTGCCTTCGCGAGATACGCCTGGAGACGATCGACCGACTGCGGACGCTCCCCCGAGATGTCGTACTCCTCGAAGGGATCCGCGGACAGGTCGACGAGATAGGGATGCTCGAGGTCCGGGCTCAGGACCAGTTTCTCGTCGGCGGTGGTGACGGTCCGCCAGCCGCGCAACTGCACCCACTTGTTCGCGCCGTAGTGCCGGGCAGCCATCTCGATCTCGCGTTCGGAACGGTCCAGGCCCGAGACGACGTACTCACGGTGTCGGCTCGTCTCACCACGGAGGACGGCCAGCACCGATCGGGCGGTCATCTCGGCTGGGATGTCCAGTCCGGCGATCTCGAGAGCTGTCGCGGCCAGATCTTCGAGGGAGACCAACGCATCGCTGACAGTGCCGGGATTCTCGACGACCGGGCCGGAGACGATCAGCGGAATCCGGATGCTCGGGTCCAGCGCGATCTGCTTGCCCCAGGTGCCGTGGTCGCCGAGCATCTCGCCGTGGTCGCTGGTGTAGACGACGACGGTATTGCCGAGCTCGCCTTCCCGCTGCAGCCGGTCGAGGAACGAGCCGAGATGCCGGTCGATGTTCTCGATCATCGCCGCGTACCGTCGCCGTACCTCGGTGTGATCCCCGTCGAACGCGCCGGGCCGATGCGGCGGCGGGAAGTCGACGTCGGCCCACGCGGCGCGCATCCGGTCGGTGACGTCCATCGGATCGTGCGGTCCGGCGAAGTTCACCACCAGGTGCCAGGGCGTGTCCTGCGGCCGCCGGTCGAGGAGGGCGTGCGCGTTCCGCGCGATCCAGTTGTCCAGATAGGACTCCTCGGGCAACGGGCTCGGCGAGACGTCGCTGTACGGCGCGTCCTTGCGGCGCGAGAAGTCGTCCAGATGCGCATCGGCGCGGCCGGCGTCGTACAGGTGCTTCATGTACGGCCCCTTGGGCTGCTCGCGCCCGGACCACAGCGAGTCGAACTTGCCCTCGTTGTCGATCCCGGCGGACATCCCCCACTCACCGAGCAGGCGGGAACCGTCGAGGTTCCAGTCGAACGTCGCCTTGTGCAGATCGAACTTTCCCACCCCGGCCACGAAGTACCCCGCTCGGTCGCGGAGCCGCCGGTAGTACGTGTCTGCGTCGACGGGCAGATCGTGGAAGTTGTTCGGCACCGGCGTGGACTCGTAGTCGAGACCGGTCGCCAGGCAGGCCCGGGCCGGCGCGCAGAGCGGGGACGGCGTCGTTGCCCGCCGGAAGGTGACCCCGGCCTCCTGCAACCTGCGGATGTTCGGGGTCCGGACGGGCAGCTCGCCGCTGCCCTCGAGCCAGTCGAAGCGGTGCTGGTCGGCGATCACCAGCAAGACGTTGGGTCTCCGATTCACGGATTCCTCCTGAGCAGACGAAAGCATCGGTCAGTGATCGAGGTAGGCCGACTTCGCGTCGAGATAGGAGCGCGTGCTCCAGTTCAGGTCGTGGGCGTTCTTGGCGACCACGTTCTGCCCCTGGGCCTGGACGACCGCCGAGGTGAACGCCTGGTCCAGGATGTACTCCGAGAGCTTGTGCAACGCGTCCTGGTACGCCGCGTCGGAGTCGGCAGCCGTGACCTTGTTGCGGAGCGCGGCGTACTCGTCGGTCCAGAACCGCGACGAGTTCCCCTTGCGCAGCGAGGGAAGCGTGTCCATCAGCGTGATCGCGCCGAGGCCGTTGAGGCCGTGCAGCGGCATGAACGCCGTACCGAGCTTGCCGGCGATCTGGTTCTCGCCGAAGCTCTGCGTCTCCTGCGGTTCGATGGTCGGTTTCAGACCGACCTCCTCGAGGTTCCTCCGCACGATCTCGGCGACGCTCATGTTCTGCGGGAGGCTGATGACGGTGATCGGCACGGCGGCCCCTTCGGCGCCGGCGGCGGTGAGCATCTGCTTGGCCTTCGCCGGGTCGTAGGTGTACCGCTGCGCGAGGTCCTTCGGGTAACCGGGCAGGCTCGGGTCCCAGAACAGGTCGGTGGCGACACCAGCGGCACCGAAGATCTGCTTGGCGATCCGGGCCCGGTCGATCGCGTAGTTGACCGCCTGCCGCACCTCTTTCTTGTCGAACGGCGGCTGGTCGATATTCAGGCCGAGCGGATAGACGCTGCCGGTGGTGTTGACGACGGTGAACGCGCTGTTCGACGCCATCGACTGGATGTCCACCGGGTTCATCCCGATCGCCAGCTGGGACCGGTTGCCGCGGACCGCGTTCAGCATCGCGGTGCTGTCGGTGATCACCGCGATCGTAATGCCGTCCAGGTGCGGCTTGCCGCCCCAGTACTTGTCGTTGCGCACCAGCTGGACCTGCGAGCCGGGCGACCAGCTCTTGAACAGGAACGGGCCCGTCCCGATCACCTTCGAGCCGTCGGCCAGCCCCTTCGCGGACTCCTTGTCGAGGATGTAGCTGTACTCGAAGAAGTCGAAGATGTTCGGGACCGGCTTGGTGAAGTGGATCGTCAGCGCGGTCGGACCGGTCACGTCGATGCTCTTGAACTTCTTGGCGATCGGCGTGACCTGCGAGCTCGACTTCAGCACCTGCTCGAACGAGTACTTCACATCGTCCGCGGTGAGCTTGCGACCGCTCTGGAAGGTCACGTCGTCGCGCAGCGTGATCTCGATCGACAACTTGTCCGCGGCAACCTTCCATTCCTTGGCCAGCAAGGGCTGCGGCGTGCCGTCGCCGTCGTACCTGGTCAGTGTCTCGAAGACGTTCGACGCCCAGCTGGAGTTGCCCAGCCGGCCGGCCAGGACGTTGTTCGGCTGGATGTCGGAACTCTGCGCAATGGTCAGGATGCCACCGTCGACAGGCTTGCCGGCCGCGCCGGCGCCGGTCTGTTGTTGCTTGACCGCGGACTGACAGCCGCTCACGGCCAGGGCGAGCGCCATCGCGCCCGCGGCCACCGCTGACACCACTCTGGATCGTCGTTGCACGTCGTACATCTGATTCCGCTCCTCGATGGTGAGAGTGACCCCGAGGATTGAAAACCTAGCGAGCACTTAGTAGGTTTTGCAAGAGTTCGATCCCGTCCAGCGAAGGATCTGGTGATGGCGAAGCCGAATGTCTTGTGGATCATGGCCGACGAACTGCGCACGGATGCGCTCTCCTGTTACGGAAATCCCCACCCCGAGATCGCCACTCCGCACATCGACTCCCTCGCCGCCAGGGGCGTCCTGTTCGAACGTGCGCACGCCTCCTCGCCGGTCTGCGTCCCGGCCCGGCAGGCGATGCTGAGCGGCCAGAGCCCGTTGGTCTCCGGCGTACTCAACAACGAGGGCTACCTGCCCGACGGGGCCGTTGCCGCAGAGATGTTCCCGGAAACGTTCGCCGCGTCCGGCTGGGCGACGGCCAACTACGGCAAGGAGCACCTGCCCGGAGGCCGGTCGCCCTGGCAGCACGACGACCACTCCGGCTCCGGCATGGCTGAGGTCCTGCAGCGCGCTACGGACAACGACGTCGAAATCCGGCGCTCCCCCGGGATCGGCCACGTCTTCTCGGCGGTTCTGCCCGAGCACGAGGAGGTCGGTTCGGAGACGATCACCAGGTCGGTCGTCGAGGCGCTGACCGCCGCTGAAGGACCGTTCCTGTTCCGCGCGAGCTACGTCCAGCCGCACAAACCGATGGTCGTGGCCGAGCCGTGGGCGAGCCGGTACGCCGGCCTGAACTTCGGCGTACCGCGATCGCCGGAGCAGTCCGGCAACCGGTTCGAGCGGGAATGGGGCGAGCTCACCCGCGGCGCCGATCTGTCCGCCGAGGATCTCGATCGCTCGTTCCAGATGTACTACGGATGCGTCGCCTGGCTCGACGATCAGGTCGGACAGATCCTGCGGGCACTCGACCAGGCCGGTCTCCGCGAGTCGACCATCGTGGTGTTCTCGACCGACCACGGCGCCTCGCTCGGCGAGTACGGCATCCTGGCGAAGCACACATTCGCGCCCGAGAGCCACCGAGTGCCGTTCATCGTCTCCTGGCCGGGCGTCCTGCCGGAGGGCGTACGACGCTCGGACCTGGTCGTGAGCGAGGATCTCGCGCCCACGCTCCTCGCACTCGCCGAGCTGGACCGCCCGGCGACCTGTACCGGGCGGGACGTGTTCTCCGAATCCGCACCGCAGGTCGTGCTCTCGGCCATCGGGTACGGCGACACCGCAAGCCGGGCATTCCCCAACCGGGACGCCGGCGGCTGGGACGACGGCCTCGGCTGGCCGCAGCGCGTCTGCGCCCGCACCGAGCGGTACCGGCTCGACCTGAACACCCGCCGAGCCGGCCTCCCCGTCCCACCGGACGAGGCCGACATCTTCCTCGCCGACAGCCTCACCGATCTGCACGAACGCACCAACCTCGTCGACGATCCGCGCTACGCAACGGTCCTCGGCGAGCTCCTCCCGATCGCCACCGCGGCCGCCGCCCGCATCCCGGCGGCGGTCGTCCGCACCGAGGAGTTCCGCCGTACCCGCTCTGCCACCAACCCGGTCTGAACCGCACCCGCCAGGAGCCGACCCACATGCCAGAACCCACCCGCCGGCCGAACATTGTCTTCGTTCTCACCGACGACCACGCCGCACACTCGATCGGCGCCTACGGATCCGTTGTGAACCGGACGCCGTACATCGACGAGATCGCAGAGCGCGGCGTACGGCTGGACAACTGCTTCGTCACGAACTCCCTGTGCTCTCCGAGCCGGGCCTCGATCCTCACCGGCACGTACAGCCACATCAACGGTGTCACGACCCTGTGGACACCGATCGACGCATCCCAGCCCACCTTCATCTCCCAACTCCGGGCGGCCGGGTACCGCACCGGCATCGTCGGCAAGTGGCACATGGGCGAGGAGGCAGCGTCGAACCCGCAGAACTTCGACTACTGGGATGTGCTGATCAACCAGGGCGAGTACTTCGACCCGCGGTTCCTCTCGGCGGACGGGGTCCGGCGCGAGTCCGGGTACGCCACGGACATCATCACCGATCTGGCCATGCAGTGGGTCGACGGCCTCGAGGGCGACGATCCGTGGTGCCTGCTGGTGTGGCACAAGGCTCCGCACCGCCCGTGGGAACCCGACGAGAAGCACGCCGACCTGTACTCGGACCCGATCCCGGTCCCGGGCACGTTCTGGGACGACTACAGCACCCGCTCGGCCTCGGCCCGACGAGCGCTGATGCGGATCGCCGACTACATCAACAGCGAGGACCTCAAGGTGGAACCGCCCGAGGGCCTCAGCTACGAGGAGCTGGCACTGTGGAAGTACCAGCGCTACATGGAGGACTACCTGCGCTGCGTGGCCTCCGTCGACGACAACGTCGGACGCCTCACCGGGTGGTTGCGCGAACGCGGGGAACTCGACGACACGCTGATGGTCTACTCGTCGGACCAGGGCTTCTTCCTCGGCGACCACGGCTGGTTCGACAAGCGGTTCATGTACGAGGAATCCCTGCGCATGCCGCTGGTCATGAGCTACCCGCGCGCCATTCCGGCCGGCACCGTGCACGACGGGATCGTGACCAACGTCGACTTCGCCCGGACCCTCCTCGGGGCGGCGGGGGTGGACGCACACGACCGGATGCAGGGCCGCAGCTTCTGGGGAGATCTCGTCGGTGACCCGACCGCACCGGCCGCGGAGGGTATGTACTACCGCTACTGGGAGAACGACGACTGGTTCCACAAGGCGCCCGCACACTACGGCTACCGCGACGACCGCTACAAGCTCATCTTCTACTACAACAGCGGATACGGCCTGCCGGGCAGCGGCTTCTTCGAGTACCCCACGGAGTGGGAGCTCTTCGATCTCGAGACCGATCCGCACGAGCTGCGCAACGTTTACGACGACCCCGGGTATGCCGAGATCCGTGAACAGCTCAAGGTCAAGCTGTACGACGCCCAGGCCGCGGTCGGCGACAAGCCGTGGACCGGCGAACAACCGGCGACCGACGAGCGGTTCTCCGTGCTGGCCCGGTTCACCGGGTCGTCCGGCATGAATCCCGTGGTCCCGGCGAGCGGCAAGTGACCGCCGAGATGCCGGCCGGCCGCCCGAACATCCTGTGGATCTCGACGCACGACATCAACCCCCACCTCGGGTGCTACACCGGAATCTGGCCGGGTGCCGAAGTCGCCCGGACGCCGAACCTCGACGCCCTCGCTGCCGCCGGTGTGCGGTTCGACCAGGCCTTCGCGACGACACCGGTCTGCGGGCCGTCACGCTCGGCTCTGATGACCGGATGCTTCCCCACCTCCATCGGCACCCACAACATGCGGTCGAAGGCAGTACCGCCGCCCGAGGTACGACTGCTGAGCGAATACTTCCGTGCCGCTGGCTACTACGCGACCAACAACGCCTTCACCGACTTCCAGGTGCCAGTACCGGGCACCGCCTTCGACGACTGCTCGTCGACGGCGCATTGGCGCAACCGGCCGACGGAGGACACGCCCTTCTTCGCGCTCTTCCACGGTATGGCGACCCACGAGTCCCAGATCTACCTGGACGACGACGAGTTCGACACGGTGACCGCCGAGCTGCCGCCGGAACAGCGGCACGACGCGAGTGGCACACCCGTTCCGCCGTACCACCTGCAGAACGAGGTGTTCGCGACGGCCTGGGCGCGCTATCACGACCTCATCTCGGTCATGGACGCGTGGGCCGGCCGGCTGCTTGCCGAACTGGAGGACGACGGCCTGGCGGACAACACGATCGTCGTGTTCTGGAGCGACCACGGCGCCGGCTTCCCGCGCGCGAAGCGGTGGGCCACCGAGGCCGGCCTGCGGGTGCCCGTCATCGTGCGCTGGCCCGGGCAGATCGCGGCCGGGCAGGCGCGGACCGACGTCGTACACCTCGCCGACCTGGGTCCGTCGATGCTGCGGATGGCAGGACTCGACATCCCCGCGCACATGCAGTTCTCGCCGCTGTTCGACAGCTCCGGAGCGAACCTGACACAAGGCGACTACGCGTTCGGGGGCCGCGACCGGATGGACGAGCAGCGGGACTCCTCGCGGACGGTCCGCGACGTCAGGTACCGCTACATCCGGCATCGGCATCCGGATCGGTCGCCCTTCCAGTACCAGCATTTCGCCGAGAAGTTCCCCACCTGGAAGGAACTGCGGCGCGCGGTCAACGACGAGGCCCGGCAACGGGCCGCCGGCGTCGCCTGCGACGTACTGACCCCGCTGCAGCGACGTGTCACCGCAGAACGCAAGCCGGAGCACGAACTCTACGATCTGCTGGCCGATCCACACGAGACCGTCGATCTCGCGGACGATCCGGCGTACGCCGACACACTCCACCGGCTGTCGTCAGCACTGGACGACTGGCTGCGCGGGACGGGAGACCTCGGCGCCGTCGACGAGGACGAACTCATCGCCCGGTGGCGGCCTGCCGGCACGCTCCAGCCCACCGAAGTTCCGGTCTGCGCGATCGATGCCGATGGCAACATCACCGCGTCCTGTGCGACGCCGGGCGCAGTGATCGGGTGGAGCCGCGACGAACCCGTGTCGCGCCCGGCACGCACGTTCCAGCAGACGATCACCGGGGATCCCGACGACGACGGGCAGACCTGGCACATCTACACCCGGCCGCTGGTGGCCGAGCACGACGGGCCGCGCTGGTTCCGGGCCTCGCGGCTCGGATTCGCACCCAGCGACGCCGTCCCCGCTCCGATGCCGCCCGGCCACGAGAGGTGAACCATGGATTCCTGCTGTGCACCGTCGGTCTCGGCGTTCGTCTCCGGTGATCCGCGGCCGCGATCGTCGGTCGTGACGGTCACCGGCCGGCACGACATCGAGCAGGTGCCGGTCCCCGCGGGGACGTTCGAGATGGGTGACGGCTTCGGCGACGGCTTCCCGGCCGACGGTGAATCGCCGGTGCACCCGGTTGCGCTGGCGTCGTTCGCGATCGATGCCACCAGCGTGACCAACGCCGACTTCGCGCACTTCGCCGACGCGACCGGGTACCGGACCGACGCCGAGCACTTCGGCTTCTCCGCCGTCTTCCACCTCGCCGTACAGGCGCGGCCGACCGACATCATGCGCCCGGCCCCCGGAAGCCCTTGGTGGCTGGGAGTTCGCGGCGCGGACTGGCGCCACCCCGGCGGAAGCCGATCGGACCTCGACGGACTCGACGACCATCCGGTGATCCACATCAGCTGGAACGATGCCGACGCCTACTGCCGATGGGCGGGCCGGCGCCTGCCGACCGAGGCCGAGTGGGAGTACGCCTCCCGCGGCGGTCTCGACCGACGACGCTACCCGTGGGGAGACGACCTCCGCGACGGCGACAGCTGGCGATGCAACATCTGGCAGGGCCGGTTCCCCGTCACCAACGACCTGTCGGACGGCTACCTCACGACAGCGCCGGTGCGTACCTACGCGCCGAACGGCCTCGGCCTCTGGCAAACGGTAGGCAACATCTGGGAGTGGTGCGGCGACTGGTTCAGCCCGCGCACCTACGAACTCGACGCGCGCAACGGGACAGTCACCGACCCCCGCGGACCAGCCGCCGGAACCGCCAGAGTCATGCGCGGAGGTTCCTACCTCTGCCACGACTCCTACTGCAACCGCTACCGCAACGCCGCCAGAACCTCCAACACCCCGGACTCCTCCATGAGCAACACCGGTTTCCGCACCGTGGGGCTCGACGTCGATCCCCGATGACCTGGCCGGCGCGGTCAGCGGGTCGTGCCGGCGCGGCGTTTGTTGTAGATGTCGAAGGCTACGGCGAGGAGGAGGACCAGGCCTTTGACGACGGACTGGGTCGACTGGTCTACGCCCATCAGCTGCATGCCGTTGCTCATCACCGCCATGATCAGGCCGCCGACCATCGCACCGACCACGGTGCCGACGCCGCCCGCGACGGCGGCGCCGCCGATGAAGGCGGCCGCGATCGCGTCCAGTTCGAACATGTTGCCGGCGGCGGGCTGGGCGCCGTTGGAGCGGGACGAGTAGATGACGCCGGCGATGCCGGCCAGGAATCCCATGTTGACGAAGATCCAGAAGTTGACCGAGCGCACCTTCACACCGGACAACATCGCCGCCGGCAGGTTGCCGCCGATCGCGTAGACCTGCCGGCCGAAGACGGTGTTCTTCGTCATCAGCCCGTATCCGGCCACCAGCACGCCGAGGATGATCAGCACGATCGGCAGGCCACGGGCGTGGGCGAGCTGCCAGGCGAAGTACATGACGACCGCGGCCACCGCCAGCACGCGAGTGACGAACAGCGGGAACGACTCGACCGGCTGCTCGTACCGGATCCGCGCGAGCCGGGTGCGGAACACGCCGACGGCGTACCCGGCGACGGCGATCGCCGCGATCAGCAGCGTGAACGCGTCATAGCCGTACCCGCCGAGCAGTCCGTTCAGGAAGCCGCTGGCAACCTTCTGGTACTCCGCCGGGAACGGCGACAGCGAGACGTTGTCGAGCACCTCGAGCGTCAGCCCCCGGAACAGCAACATCCCGGCCAGCGTGACGATGAAGGCCGGCATGCCGACGTACGCCACCCAGAAACCGTGCCAAGCGCCGACTGCCGTACCGACCGCAATGGCCGCCACCACCCCGATCCACCACGGCTGCCCGTGCTGGATGACCAGTACGGCGGAGACCGCGCCGGTCAGCGCGACGATCGACCCGACCGACAGGTCGATGTGGCCGGCGATGATCAGGATCACCATGCCGATCGCCAGCACCAGGATGTAGGAGTACTGGAGCACGATGTTGGTGATGTTGCCCGGGCTGAGCAGCACCCCGTGGGTGAGCGAGGCGAACAGCGCCACGATCACCACGAACGCGATGTAGATGCCGCTCTGCCGAAGATTGCGCATCACCAGGGTCAGCGGATCGCTGGTGCCGATGTGCAGGCCGGCCGTGGCGGTGCTCTCGGTTTGTTCGGCCGGCGCGGAACGTTTGGTGCTGGTCATCCGGCGAGCTCCTTCTCCTGCGTCATCAGCGCCATCAGGCTCTCCTGGGTGGCCTGGCCCACCGGCAGCTCGCCGGTGATCCGGCCGGCCGACAAGGTGTAGATCCGGTCGCACATCCCCAGCAGCTCGGGCAGCTCCGACGAGATCACGACGACCGCCTTCCCCTGCGCCACCAGCCGGTTGATGATCGTGTAGATCTCGAACTTCGCGCCGACGTCGATACCGCGGGTGGGCTCGTCCAGGATCAGCACGTCCGGGTCGGTGAACAGCCACTTGGACAGCACGACCTTCTGCTGGTTGCCGCCGGACAGCGTGCCGACGACGTCCAGGACCGTGCGGGTCTTGATGTTCAGGTCGCGCCGGCCCTGCTCGGCGACCTTGATCTCCTCGTTGCCGTTGACCCATCCGGCCCGGGCCAGCCGGCCGAGCGCCGCGGCCGAGATGTTGGCCCGGACGTCGGCGATCAGGTTCAGCCCGTACCGTTTGCGGTCCTCGGTGGCGTACGCGATGCCGTGCCGGATCGCCTCGGCCACCGTTCGGGCCCGGATCTCGCGGCCATGGACATACAGCCGGCCGCTGACGTTGCGCCCGTACGAACGGCCGAAGACGCTCATCGCGAGCTCGGTCCGTCCGGCGCCCATCAGACCGGCGATGCCGACCACCTCGCCGGCCCGCACGGTCAGGGACGCGCCGTCGACGACCTTGCGCGGCTGGACCGGGTGCCACACCGTCCAGTCCTCGATCCGCAGTACTTCCGGACCCGGCACGGACTCCCGGTCCGGGTAGAAGCTGTCGAGGTCCCGGCCGACCATGCCGCGGATGATCCGTTCCTGCGTGACCTCCCCGGACGCCATGTCGAGCGTCTCGACGGTCCGGCCGTCGCGGATCACCGTCGTCGAGTCGGCGATCGCGGTGATCTCGCTGAGCTTGTGCGAGATCATGATGCAGGTGATGCCGCGGTCGCGCAGCCGCCGGAGCAGGTCGAGCAGGTGCGCCGAGTCGACGTCGTTCAGCGCTGCCGTCGGTTCGTCGAGGATCAGCAGCCGGACGTCCTTCGACAACGCCTTCGCGATCTCCACCAGTTGCTGCTTGCCGACCCCGAGCTGGATCACCGGGGCGACCGGGTTCTCGTCCAGCCCGACCGACGCCAGCAGCTCGCGGGCGTCCGCGTTGGTCCGGTTCCAGTCGATCAGCCCGCCGCGGCCACGACGCTCGTTGCCGAGGAAGATGTTCTCCGCGACCGACAGGTACGGCACCAGCGCTAGCTCCTGGTGGATGATCACGATGCCGACGGCCTCGCTGTCGCGGATGCCGGCGAAGTGCACCGGCCGCCCGTCGAACCTGATCTCGCCGTCGTAGGTGCCGGCCGGGTGGACCCCGGACAGCACCTTCATCAACGTCGACTTGCCCGCGCCGTTCTCGCCGCAGATCGCGTGGATCTCCCCACGCCGGACCACCAGCGACACGTCCTCGAGCGCCTTGACGCCGGGGAACCGCTTCGTGATCCCCCGCATCTCCAGCAGTACGTCGTCCACCAGCGTCACTTGGCCTGGCCGGCGGCGACCTCGGCAGCCGTGTAGTAGCCAGAAGCAACGAGTTCCTTCTGGATGTCGGGCTTGAACACGGTCTGGATCGGCAGCAGGTACGCCGGCACGACCTTCTCGCCGTTGTCGTACGACTTGGTGTCGTTGGCCTCGGGCTGCTTCTTCTGCAGGAACGCCTCCGACGCGTTGACGGCCTGCTCGGCCAGCAGCCGGGTGTCCTTGAAGATCGTGGAGCTCTGCACACCGGTGTTGATCAGCTTGACCGAGGCGATCTCCGCGTCCTGGCCGGTGATCGCCGGCATCGGGTTCGCGGCCGTGCCGTAGCCGACGTTCTGCAGTGCGGTGATGATGCCGCGCGAGATCCCGTCGTACGGCGACAGCACGCCGTTGACCTTGGCGCCGTCGTTGTAGCTCGAGGTCAGCAGGTCCTCCATCCGCTTCTGCGCCGTCTCCTGCAGCCACCGCAGCGTCGCGACCTGCTCCATCTTGGTCTGCTTCGACTTGACGAGCAGCGCGCCGCTGTCGAAGTACGGCTTCAGCGTGTCCATCGCGCCGTTGAAGAAGAAGTGGGTGTTGTTGTCGTCCAGCGAACCGGCGAAGACCTCGATGTTGAACGGCCCGGTCTTGGCGCCCTTCGACCCGTCCGCGTTCTCCAGCCCCAGCCCGCGCAGCAGCGCCTTTGCCTGGGCGACCCCGACCTTGTAGTTGTCGAAGCTGACGTAGAAGTCGACGTTCTTGCTACCGCGGATCAAGCGGTCGTACGCGATCACCGGGATCTTCTTGTCGGCCGCGGCCTGCAGTTGGCTGCTGAGCGCGGTGCCGTCGATGGCCGCGATGACCAGTACGTCGGCGCCCTGGGTGATCATCTGGTCGACCTGCTGGGACTGGGTCGGGATGTCGTCGTTCGCGTACTGCAGATCGACCTTGTACCCCTTGGCCTCGAGCTTCTCCTTCACCGCCTTGCCGTCCGCGATCCAGCGCTCCGACGTCTGCGTCGGCATCGAGACGCCGATGGTCAGGTCTCCCGGCTGCTGACTTGCGGTGTCGGTGGTCCCGCCCGCTCCCTGCCCGCCGCAGGCCGCGAGGCCGAGCACCAGCAGGGCGCCACTCAGGGTGGCCACAAACCTCTTCTTCACAAGACTCGCCCCTCTCCGGCCGGATGTCCGTCCCTCGTGTAATCGCCCCGCAACGGACTGTTAGCGCTCACATGTTGACGTCACCAAACCCGCCGGTCAAGACTTCAGCAGCCAATGGTCACGTTAACAATTCAGCAGATTCTCAGCGCCCGCGCGCTGGCGCCGTACCTGCGCGGCTCCGGGCCGACCGTCTTCCGGGACGCCGTAAGATCACACCTATGGCGAAAGACCCCGTTCCCTCGGTGCACCTGATCCCGAGACGTCTGCCGGCGGGGAGGCTCGGGGTTTCGGTGGTCGCGGAGCTCGTCGACCTGATCGTGACCGGCAGGTTGCAAGAGGGCGATCTGCTTCCTCCGGAAGGGCCGTTGAGCGAGCACTTCGGGGTGAGCCGGACAGTGTTGCGCGAGTCGGTGAAGCGGCTCGAGGAGAAGGGCCTGGTCACGGTCTCGCAGGGCCGCGGCACCCAGGTGCGGGCGCCGGGGTACTGGAACATGCTCGACCCGGTGGTGCTGTCGGCGCTGATCGACAACGACGAGAGCCTCGGCGTACTCGACGAGTTGACCGTCGTCCGGGCGAGTCTCGAGTCGGCGATGGCGGGAGCGGTCGCGGAGTCCCACAACGCCGACGAAGTCCGGCGGCTGGAGAACGCACTGACCGCGATGCGGGAGAGCGAGTCCGAGACCGACTCGTTCCGGCAGGCCGACGTGATCTTCCACTACGCGGTGATGGAGATCTCCGGCAACCAGCTCGCCGAGAACATCGCCAAGCACATCTACAAACGAGCCGTCGAGTCCAGCCGGTACCAGGGCATCAACCCGCCGGACGCCGTGGAGCTGACGCTCAAGGAGCACGAGGCAATCGTCAAGGCGATCGCGCGCAACGACCGCGCCGGCGCCGAGAAGGCGATGCACGATCACATCCACGGGTCGTGGGAGCGTCGCCGGTTGTCCGACCACGCTCCCCGCCCCCGCGGCCGCAAGCGAGGTCAGCGGCAGTAGATGCCGGCAGCGTTGCCGCCGAACACCTGCGCACGCTCCGACGCGGACAGCTCGCCCAGCAGACTGTCCGCCGCTGCTCTCCACACCGCCGCTCCGCCGCCGAGCTCCACCAGCGGCCAATCGGAACCGTAGAGCAGACGCTCCGGCCCGAACGCCTCGAGGGCGATCAGCACCCGGTCCGCGAGATCCTCGGCGCGCCAGGATCCCGGAGCCAGACCGGACACCAGCCCCGACACCTTGGCCGCGACGTTCGGACGGCGGGCAAGCTCCCGCAGCCCGGCCGCCCAGGCACGAGTGTCCGCTCCCGGCGCTGGTGGACCGCCCAGATGGTCGAGAACAAAGGACATTCCCTCGTGCCGGCCGCTCACGGCCGCAGCCTGCGACAGCTGCCAGTCACGGACGACGAAGTCGAAGCACAGCCCCTCCCGGTCCAGCACATCGATGCCGAGAGCAACATCGTCGCGCAGCAGCCACGCCGGATCGGGGTCGATGTGCGCAAGATGCCGCACCCCCACCAGCGGAACGGTCGCGTTCCGGCGGATCACGTCGAGCTGCGCCGCGACGTCCGCGGTCAGGTCGACCCAGCCGACCAGGCCCGCCACCACGGACGGATCCAGGTAGGCCAGCCGGACACTCTCGGCCACGCTGTTGCTCGACTGTACGACGACCGCGCGCTCGAGCCCCGTCGACGCCAGCATCGCCTTCAGGTCGGACGCATCGAAGTCGCGGGCGATCGGTGCCATCGTCTCCGGGTCGATCCAGTCCTGCGGGTCCAGCGCCCGGTCCCACAGATGCACGTGGGCATCGATCCCCACATCGATTCCCACATCGATTCGCACCGTCATCCGAGATGCCACACTTCGTCGATCGGCTGCCACAACGCGCCCGGGATCCGCTCGTCGGCGATCCGCACCTGGCAGGGATCGGTGTGCGTCCACCACTCCTGCGACACCGGGTCGTCCGCGATTCGTTGCATGTCCGCGTCGTGGTCCTCGCCGACGTACTCGTAGTACGCGAACAGGACGTCGCCGAAGACGAAGATGCTGTAGTTGCGAATGTTGCACTCGACAAGCTTCTGCTCGACGCCCGGCCAGACCTCGCGGTGCAGCGTCAGGTACGCCTCGCGCTTCTCGGGACGTACGCCGACGACGAGCGCCCGGCGCTCCGGCACGCGCGTCACGAGACCGGCCTCAGCGGCACCGCGGGTACGTCGATCACGTCGGGCTCGGCCACCAGCCGCAGCGCGGCGCGCATCGGCCGCACGTGCGGCCCGGTCGAGGCCGGAAGAGTCGGCGTCGAGCCGAGCGGTGAGAGCTTCGACTCGTCGACCGCGATGCCGATCCCCGGACGGTCGCCCAGGATGATCCCGCCGTCGTCGAACTCCTGGTCGACGTCAAGCCCGACCGGGAAGTGCAGGTCCTGCACCTCGTACGTCAACAGGTTCGGTACGGCGGCGGCCGCGTGCGCGATCGGATTCGCGTTGTAGGCAACGGGACTCACCGGCAGGTCGTGGCCGTGGGCAAGCGTCGCCACCCGGAGGAAGTGGGTGATCCCCCAGACGTTGCCGACCTGGACGACGTCGAGCGCGCCGGCGTCGAGCAGCGGACGGTACTGCTCGAGCCCGGTCAGGTTCTCGCCGCTGGCGATCGCGGCCCGGACCTTGCCGCGCAGCGCGGCCATACCGGCAGCGTCCCAGCGACGCAGCGGCTCCTCCACCCAGGTGAGGTCCATCCGCTCCTCGATCGCCGCGAC
The DNA here is from genome assembly GCF_040300265.1 of Kribbella sp. NPDC000426. Classification (NCBI taxonomy): domain Bacteria; kingdom Bacillati; phylum Actinomycetota; class Actinomycetes; order Propionibacteriales; family Kribbellaceae; genus Kribbella; species Kribbella sp. NPDC000426. Next base: position 332,601 of record NZ_JBEPDK010000001.1, read on the forward strand.
GTACCGGGCCGCCTGGGCCTGGTTCCACGACTCGTTCGCGTCGAACATCAGCGCGGGCCGGCGGGAGTTGCGGCTGAGCACTTCCCGGGCGATCTCCAGCCGCGGCAGGTCCCGGTCGAGGTCACGGCCGCCCTTGAGCTTGCCGGCCTTGAACCCGCGATCCGCGAACCGGCCGTAGAGCTCGGCCAACTCCTCGTCGGTCAGCCCGTACTCCAACCCGGACGCATAGCCGGGCACGAACCGTTCACGGGCCCCGAGCAACCGCCACAGCGGCTCGCCGGCCGCCTTGGCCTTGAGGTCCCACAGGGCCGTGTCGAGAGCCCCGATCGTGCCGAACACGGGCCCGGCATGGCCGGTCTTGAACACCCAGTCGAGCATCCGGTCGTACAGCGCGACGACCGAGCGCGGATCCTCTCCGTCGACGGCCGGGAAGACCCGTGCGATGTCTTCGTGCGGCCCGACGCTGACTCCTTCGATGCCGGCGTCGGTCTCCACGATCAGGACGGGGACCGGGGTGGTGTCCCCGCTCTGTACGCCGTTGACGTCGCCGGTGACTCTCCCCCAGTCGTGAACGGTGCTCAGACTGCGGTATCCGGTGATCTTCATAGGTGATTCTCCTTCAGGGCGGTCATTCCTTGGTGCCTCCCGCGGTCATCCCCGCGACGAGGAACCGTTGGGAGAAGAGGAACACGAACAGCACGGGCAGGATCGAGACGATCGTCGCCAGCGCCAGCGTGGGCAGCTGCACGGATTCGGATCCGGCCGAGCTGGGGTTGAACGCCGGGGTGGCGGCCAGCAGCGAGGTGAGCCCGACCTGGACCGGGTAGCCGTCGCTGGAGGGCAGCATCACGAACGGCAGGAAGAAGTTGTTCCAGTTCTGCACGAAGCTGAAGAACGCGACCAGCGCGACGATCGGCGCGGCCAGCGGCAGCGCGATCCGCGAGAAGACCTGGAACTCCGTGCAGCCGTCGATGCGGGCAGCCGCCAGCAGGTCGCGCGGGATGCTCGTGGAGAAGTAGATGTAGGTCAGGTAGACGCCGAACGGGAAGAACGACATCGGCAGGATCACCGACAGCGGACTCCCGATCAGGCCGATGCTGTTCAGCTCCAGGAAGATCGGCAGGACCAGAGCGGTGCTGGGGATCAGCATCACGACCAGGGTGAGCACGAGCAGGGCCCGGCGTCCCCTGAACTCCGTCAGCGCCAGCGCGTACCCGGCCGGTACGCCGACCACGAGTGTGATCACCAGGGCACCGAGCGCGTAGACGGCCGAGTTGCCGATCCAGGTGGTGACCGCGCCGTCCTGGAAGGCGAACAGCTGGTGCCAGTTGGCCGCGAAGTCGCTCCACGACCCGGCGGAGAACGGGTTCGAGACGATCAGTGACTTGGCGGACTTGGTCACCGCGAGCAGCAGCCACACGATCGGGATCACGAAGAACGCGACGAACAGGATCATCACGGCGCCCGCGACGGACCGCCCGCTCCATCCGCGGAGGTTCACGTGGCGGGACTCGCTGGACAGTGCCGACATACTCATTCCTTCTCGAACAGGCCGCCGCGGGTGACGAACACCCACGACAGCAGGAGCGCGACCACCAGCAGCAGCAGCGAGATGGCCGCCGCGCCGTTGAAGTCGTTCTGCTGGAACGCGTACTGGTAGGCGAGCTGGTTCAGCGAGTAGTCGTTCGGGACGACCGCGTTGCTGGCCTGGCTCAGCAGCTGCGGCTCGACGAACAGCTGTGTGCCCCCCGCCAGCGACATCACACCCATGTACGCGACCCACTTGCGCAGCAGCGGCAGCTGGATCTGGAGCGCGATCTGTACGGCGTTCGCGCCGTCGACGCGGGCCGCCTCGATCACCTCGGTGCTGATGTTGTTCAGCGCGCCGTACATGATCACGATCCATCCGCCGGCCCCGGTCCAGAACGCGATGATCGCGAAGATCACCGGCAGGTGCCCGGGCTGGATGACCGCGACGAAACTGTCGAACCCGAAGGCCTTGAGCAAGCCGCTGACCGGGCTGGCGGTCGGGTCGAGCACGAACAGCCAGAGCAGCACACTGGACGCGCCCGCGAGTGCACCGGGCAGGTAGTAGACGAACCGCAGCGCCGTACTCATCCAGCGCACCCGTACGGCGTGCACCAGCAGGGCCAGCCCGACGACGAAGACGACCAGCGCGATCAGCCAGATCACCAGGTAGACGGTCACGTGGAGCACGGCCGGCCAGAACCGGAAGTCGCCGATGACCTTCGTGAAGTTGCCGATACCGGCGAATCCGCCGTCGGCGTTGGTGAAGGCCAGCACCACGGCGTACAGCGCGGGAACGACGCCGAAGGCCAGGGTCAGCAGCGCGTAGAGCGAGACGAAGGCGTAGCCGATCGGCGTGCGGCCGACGGTCCGGCCGTTCCGCCGGACCGGCCGCCGGCGCCCGGAGGCGTCGGCGGCCAGCTGGTCGCTCGGTGGAGCGATGGTCATGTCAGTTCACCGAATATCCGTTGACCTTGGCCTGGTTCTCGATCGCCTGCTGCCACGTCGGCAGCAGTTCCACGATCGACTTGCCGCCGGTCACCGCCGTGGTCACCGTCTTCGCCCAGATCGCTTCCTGGCTGAAGATTCCGTAACCCCAGCCGTCCCAGACCTGGGAGGCGGCGGTGACGACCGGCTCGAGCGAGGTTGCGAAGTACTTGCTGGACTCCTGCTTCGCGACCCACTTCTCGGCGGCCGGCGCGTAGGCGGGATAGCCCGGCGCGACCTTCACCTGGTAGTCGTCGGCGGTGGTGACGAACTGGACGAACTTCTCCGCCGCGGCCAGGTTCTTCGAGTGGCTGGAGACGAACCAGGTGCCGCCACCCACGTTGCCGGTGACCGGCTTGTCGTCGCCCTTCCACGGCAGCGGCGCGGCGATGCCGAGCTGGCCGGCCGGCACGTTCAGCGACTGCGGGTTGTTGAAGATCGCCCCGGCGTACCAGGCCGGACCGGGCATCATCAGCACCTTGCCGGAGTACTTCTTGACGAACTCCGGGGTGAAGACGCTGACCACCGGGACGGTTCCGTTGCCGCGCAGCGTGTCCAGCAGCGAAGCCGCCCGCTTGCACTCGGTCGAGTCGGTGTTCACGGTGACCGACTTGGGCCCGGTGATGCCGTTCGCCTGGCACTTGCTGGCCCAGAAGAAGACCTCCGGAGTCCAGGCGTCACCGGCGGTTCCGATGATGTAGCCGGGGTGCTGCTTGGCCACCTTCTCGCCCAGCGCCTGGTACTCCTCCCACGTGGTGGGAACGGCGTAGCCGAACTGGTCCATCAGCTTCTTGTTGTACCAGAGCACGGCCTGAGCGAGGTCGTTACGCAGGCAGTACACCTGGCCGTCCACGGTGCACGGGTTCAGCGATCCCTCGGTGAACTTCGAGAGCGTGTCGTTGGGCACCAGACCCTTGTTCAGCACGGCCGCGAAGGCCTGCTTGCCGCCGCTCTTCTGGCTGGCCCAGGCCGCGTCGTTGTTCTGGCTGGAGAACACGACGTCCGGCCAGCCGCTGCCGGCCCGGTCGAAGAGCTGCATCTTGGTCCGGAACGAGTTCGACCCGTTCGCCGATCCGTCGTACGAGACGACCTGGATCTTGGTGTCCGGGTTGGCCTGCTGGAACGCCTTCGCGGCGGCCTGCCGGTCCGCGTCGACCCAGACCGTGATCGTCGAGGAGGTGTCCTGCTTGACTTCGGGGAAGCCGTTCGACCCGCTCGCCGTGGTGTTACCGCCGCCGCACCCGGCGAGGGCCAGGAACGCGGTGGCGGCCGCGCAGATCCCGGCGACGGTCACCGCCGGCCGGCGGCGGAGCTGAACCGCGGTGTGGATTCCGACCATGAGCTGTCCTTGTCTTGTCGACTCGTTGACGAGTCGGAGTGGTTCGGTGATGCCAGATGATAGGGCATACGTATGATGTTTGACCATGGCCCGGAAGGTCACCGGGCAAGCCACCCGCCGTCGACCGGGAGGATGGTTCCGGTGACGTAGCGGGCGGCGTCCGACGCCAGGTACACGGCCGCGCCGGCGATGTCGGCCGCCGTCCCCCAGCGGCCTGCCGGGATCCGTTCGAGGATGGCTCGAGACCGGTCCGGGTCGTCCCGTAGTGCTTGGGTGTTGTCGGTGGCGATGTAGCCGGGGGCGATGCCGTTGACCGTCACACCGCGCCCTGCCCATTCGTTGGACAGCGCGCGGACCAGCCCCGCCGTACCGGATTTGGCGGCGGCGTAGCCGGGCACGTTGATCCCGCCCTGGAACGAGAGCAGTGAGGCGGTGAAGACGATCCGGCCGTACTCCGCCTGCAGCATCCGCCGGCCGAGGATCTGGCTGAGCACGAACGCGCTGGTGAGGTCGACCTCGAGAACCTCGTCGAACCAGTCGAGCGAATGCTCGGCCGCGGGCGCTCTGCGGATGGTCCCGGCATTGTTGACCAGGATGTCCACCTGCCGGTCGCCGGCGGCCAGCGCTTCGGCGAAGTCGGTCACCTGATCGCGGTCGGCAAAGTCCACCCGGTGCCCGGAGAACTCGCGGCCGAGCTCCCGCACGCGCTCGCCGATCTCGGACGAGGCGGGGTCCAGAGTGGCGGACACACCGACGATGTCGGCGCCCGCAGCGGCCAGCGATTCGGCGATGGCGAAGCCGATCCCGCGCTTCGCGCCCGTCACCACAGCGAGCCGTCCGCTCAGGTCGAAGGGGTTCATGAGGCGTTCAACTCCACCAGCAGCTTCATCGCCTGCCCGGACTCGAGCACGCCGAAGGCCGACTCCACCTCGGCCAGCGGTACGACGCCGGTCACCAGCCGCGCCGCCGGAATGGTGCCGTCGGCAACGAGTTCCGCAGCACGTTCGAAGTCTGCCCGCTGGTACACCCGCGCGCCGAGGATCCGCAGCTCCCGCCAGAACACCCGGTGGAGGTCGAGCGGCCGCGGTTGCGGATGGATCGCCACCACGACGAGTGTCCCGCGGACCTTGACCAGGCCGGTAGCACCCGCAACGGCGGCGGCAGCGCCGGACACCTCGAACACGACATCCGCGCCGGCCCCATCGGTCCACTCATCCACCCACGCGGCCTGGTCGACCGACGACGGGTCAATCGTCATGAGTCCGAGTTCGGCGGCAGCAGTCCTGCGTGCCGGATCGATCTCCGCGACCACGACCTCGGCACCGAGCGCGGCCGCGACCGTCGCGATCAGGACACCGATCGGTCCGGCGCCGATCACGACGGCCTTGTCGCCGGCCGCGAGCTCCGACCGCCGTACGTCGTGAACCGCGACGGCGACCGGCTCGACGAGCGCCGCGTCCCGCAGCGACACCCCGGACGGCAGCCTCACCAACGTCGCCGCCGGCACGTTCCAGAACTGCTGCAAAGCTCCCGGGCTGTCGATACCGATGAAGTCCAGGTGCTGGCAGATGTGCTGGTTGCCGGCCCGGCAGGCCGGACACGTCCCGTCCCACACCAGCGGCATGACGGTCACCGGGTCACCGATCGACCACCCCTCGACGCCGGGTCCCAGCGCGGCGATCGTGCCCGACATCTCGTGCCCAATGGTCGCCGGCGTAGTGACGCGGGCGTCCATGTCACCGTGGAACACGTGCAGGTCGGTGCCGCACAGGCCGACGTACGCAACGGCGATCCGGACCTCACCCGGACGAAGGTCGGCCGGCTCACGCTCTTCGAGCGCCATCGTCCGGCTACCCACGTAGTTGACCGCGAACATCGCTGTTTCCTTCCTCGATCAGAACGCGGCAAACATAATACGTATGCTGAAAATATGTCCAGACACCCGCTTGTCACCAGGCCGCTACGCACCGGTCACCAGCTCACCGAACTCGGCCTCGGCGCCGCCCAGTTCGGCAACCTGTTCACCGAGACCACCGACCAGGAGGCGGCCGGAGCCGTCGCGGCCGCACTCGACGAAGGCATCCGGTACTTCGACACCGCGCCGCACTACGGCCTCGGCCTGTCGGAGCACCGGCTCGGCCAGGCCTTGGCCGGCGCTGCCGGCGTCCTGGTCTCCTCGAAAGTGGGACGCCTCCTGGTCCCGAGTCCGGAGACCGCCGATCAACTCGACGACGACGGCTTCGCGGTCCCGGCAACGCGCAAGCGCGTCTGGGACTTCAGCCGCGACGGGATCCTCCGCTCCGTGGAACAGTCCCTCGCACGACTCGGGACGGACCGGCTCGACATCGCCTACCTGCACGATCCGGACGACCACTGGGAGCAGGCCGCATCGACCGGGATCGCTGCCCTGGTTGAGCTTCGGGACCAGGGCGTCGTCGGCGCGATCGGCGCCGGCATGAACCAGGCGGCGATGCTGGCGGAGTTCGTCCGGCGGACGGATGTCGACGTCGTCATGGTCGCCGGGCGCCTCACGCTCCTCGACCAGTCGGCTCTCGACGACCTGCTACCCGTCGCCCACGAGCGCGGCGTCGGCGTGGTCGCGGCGGCGGTCTACAACTCCGGCCTGCTCAGTACGGCGACCGTCGACAGCACGGCGTACTACGACTACGGGCGCGCGCCGAAGGCCGTCGTCGACCGGGCGTTGCGCGTCGCTGAGATCTGCGATCGCCACGGCGTGAGCCTTCCCGCGGCCGCGATCCAGTACCCGTTGCGCCACCCCGCGGTCGTGTCGGTGGTCACCGGGATGCGCACCGCGGAGCATGTCCGCAGTACCGCCAAGAGGTACCGGCAGGAGATCCCCGATGCCTTGTGGGACGAGCTCGACTCAACCGGTTCAGCACCGGATCCGGCCAGAAATCACTAGCCGAGCGACCTCTTGTCGCAAACATAATACGTATGCTAACTCTGTTCCGGGGGTATCGACGCCCCCTAGAACAGGAAGCGATCGCACATGACATTGAGGTCTGAATCACGACGCTCGATGACCACACCCAGGGGACGCCGACCGGCGCTGCTCGCGCTGCTCGGCGCCGGCGCCGTCATCGCCGCGGCGCTCAGCCCGCTGAGCGCGCAGGCCGCCCCCGCGACGACGTACTACGCGGCGCCGGACGGCAAGGACGCCGGGAACTGCAGCCAGGCGAAGCCCTGCACGCTGGAGCGGGCGCAGAAGACGTTGCGTAAGTCCGTGAAGCACGGCGACGTGACGGTACAACTTGCCGATGGCAACTACCGGTTGACCGCGCCGCTCCGGTTCGACGCCGACGACAGCGGCGGCGACCACACCGTCCACTGGGTCGCCGCTCCCGGCGCCCACCCCGTCATCACCGGCGCCTCGGCGGTCACCGGCTGGACCAAGTCCGCCGCCGGCCCGGGGATCTGGGAGGCAAGCACTCCCGTCGGCCTCGACACCCGCCAGCTGTACGTGAACGGCGTGATCGCCCCGCGCGCCGCTCTTCGGCTCGCCAACTCCGATGTCACCCCGACCGCGACGGGTCTGACCATCAAGAACCCGGCGCTGAGCTATCTCGCCACGCTGCCCGACCAGGGCCGGATCGAGTTCGAGTCGCTCGGCGACTTCACCAACCGGTACTCGCCGGTCCAGAGCATCAGCCCGACCGAGATCACGATGGCGCAGCCGGCCTGGGACAACAACACGTGGGGCTGGGACACTGTCCAGCGGTCCTTCCTGGCGGGGCCGAGCTGGTACCTGGACAACTCGCTGAGCTTCCTCACCCAGGTCGGTCAGTGGTACATCGACCCGACTGGCGGGAAGGTCTACTACAAGCCCGCCGACGGCGTGGACCCGAACCAGCTGGACGTCGAGCTGCCCAGACTGCAGTCCCTGATCAGCATCGGCGGGACCTACGACAACCCGGTCACCGGGCTCTCCTTCGAGGGCATCCAGTTCTCCGGCACGTCCTGGCTCGGCCCGTCGACCGACGGGTACGCCGACCAGCAGAACGGCCTGTTCATCAAGGGCGCCTACGACTACCGCCCGGCCGACGCGTTCACCAGCTGCTCGCGCGGCTGTGAGATGTTCGAGCGCGCCCGGACCTCGTGGTTCCAGGAGCCGGCCGCCGTACAGGTATCGGCCGCCAGCCGCGTCTCGTTCACCGGGAACACCTTCACCAACCTCGGCCAGTCCGCGCTGGGTATCGGCAACGACTCGAACGCCACCGTGACCGGCGTCGGCCTCGGCGCGAGCAACATCGATGTCGTCGGCAACCAGTTCGTCGAGAACAGCGGCCACGGCGTCGCGGTCGGCGGCGTACTGCCCGACGCGCACCACCCCAGCGACCCGCGGATGACCAACCAGGACATCCTGATCGAGAACAACACGATCAACCGGGTCGGCGTGGACTACAAGGACAACAGCGGCATCCTCAGCACCTACGTCACCGGTGCCCGGATCCTGCACAACGAGGTCTCCAACGTCCCGTACGACGGGATCGACACCGGCTACGGCTGGGGGATCAACGACGCCGGCGGCTCGAACGACTACGTCGACCGCGGCTACTACAACTGGAACACCAAGTACACGACGCCGACCACGCTGAAGGACACCCAGGTCGAGGGCAACCTCGTGCACAACACGAAGGCGCGCTTCGCCGACGGCGGGTCCGTCTACAACCTCTCGGCGAACCCGGGCGCGGTGGTCAGCGACAACTACCTCTTCAACATCTCCGGTGTCGGCCTCTACCTCGACGAGGGCTCGCGGTCGATGACGTACCAGAACAACGTCGTCCAGGGCGGCTCGTTCCTGTTCACGAACGCTTCGAGCCTGCGGAACAACACCAGCGACAACCTGATCCAGAACAACTGGTACAACTCCGGCGGCGCGTCCACACCCAACGCGGCCGCGCACAACAACCAGCTGATCAACAACATCAAGATCAGCGGCGCCAACTGGCCGGCCGGTGCGCATGACGTCATCTGCGCGGCGGGTGTCGCACCGCAGTACCGCACGGCGCTCAACGCGAACCAGTTCGGGTTCACCGGCTGCGCGACCCCTGCTCCCGTCGCGCCCGGTTTCGCGGTCGCCAACGCGTCGGCCGTCAGCTCGTACACCGGCCAGAACGGCGGGACCTTCGGTATCGCGGCCCAGGGCGCGGACGTCTGGGGCGCGGGCGGTCAGCACGACGACCAGTTCGCCTCGATCTACCGCCCCGGTTCAGTCCAGGGCACGAGTAGCGTCTCGGCGCGGGTCGTGTCGGTGAACGACGCCAACACGAACGCCAAGTCGGGCGTCATGATCCGCAACGACATGACCAAGGCCGGATCCTCGGCGGGCTACGCGGTCGTGGCCGTCACCGCCCGCAACGGCGTTGTCTTCGAGTACGACGCCAACGGCGACGGCTATCTCGACACCGAGGTGCGCGCGAGTGTCGACATCTACCGGCCCATCTGGGTGAAGCTGACCCGGTCCGGTACGTCGTACAGCGCGGCGTACTCCTACGACGGCCAGAACTACGTCGCGGTGGGGACGCCGGTCACCCTGGCCTCGGCCGCGGCAACCCAGGACGGCGGGATCTTCTCGACGTCGCACGACGTAACGCAATCGGCCATCAACCAGTTCGACTCGGTGAAGTTCACCAGCTGACAACGATCCGCAACAACCGCGGGCCTTCCATCCTCTGGGTGGGAGGCCCGCTTGTTGCTAGAGGTGGTCGGGAAGGGGGTTGGCGGCACGGGCCTCGGTGCTCAGGAGGAGGACGGTTGCGGTTGAGGGGAGGTGCAGCTCGGGGAGGGCGGTTCTGATGGCTGCGAGGGTTGCCGCACCGCAGGGGCCGGCGTCGATGCCGGCGGATTCGAGGTCGTGGACTGCGGTTGCGGCTTGTTGGTCGGTGACGGTCGTTGCGGCGTCGAGGCCGAACTGCAGGTCGGGCCACGCGCCGTGGGACGGCGTACCGCAGTTGAGTCCGGCCATGATCGTGGGGTGCGTGGGCACGGAGGTGAGGCGGCCTGCTTGGAGCGAGGTGATGACAGAGGGAGCGTGTTCCGGTTCGACCCCGAGCACGACGGGTTGAGACCTCCCGTGAACCCGGTGGTGGCGTACGGCGGCTTGGGCGAGGGAGCCGACACCGATCGGTACGACGACGACGTCGGGGGCCGGCGCTCCGGCTGCGGCGAGTTGGGTGTCGGCTTCGGTGAACAAGGTGCTGTAGCCGTCGACGATCCATTGCGGGATCTGCGTGTACCCGGGCCAGGCGGTGTCCTGGATCGGCAGCGCACCCGGCGCGGATCCGGCTTCTCTGGCTGCCGCCACGACATCGTCGTACTCGAGCGGCAACTCGACGATCTGCGCGCCCTCGGATGCGATGCCGGCCTTCGCCGCCGCGGTGAGCGAGTCGGGGACGAAGATCCGGGCCGGCAGACCGATCAAACGAGCCAGGTGTGCGACCGCGCGGCCGTGGTTGCCGTCCGTGGCCGCGATCAGCGTGACGTTGCTGTCCGCAAGCATCCGGAGCGGGAGCGCGTGATCGCCGTCGCCGAGCAGCGCGGACAGCGCACGCGAGACGGCGTACGACGCACCGAGGACCTTGAACGCCGGCAGGCCGAACCGGCTCGACTCCTCCTTGACGAACACGCTGCCGACCCCGAGCTCGTCGGCCAGAGCGGGTACGTCGACCAGTCGGGTCGGCGCGTAGCCGGGCAACGATTCGTGGAACTCCGTCACCCCCGTGACCGGCGTTGTCGTCCAAGTCCGCGCGACGGGATTCACATACATCGTCCAACGTCCTTGATCGTCAGCAGGACAAGGTGGCGAAGGTGTAACCGCGGGCGGACAAGGTGGTGAGGACCTGGTCGAGGGCTGCCACCGTCTGGGCGCGGTTGCCACCGCCGTCGTGCATCAGGATAATCGCGCCGGGTCGCGCTCCCGCCAGTACACGCTGGACGATCGTCGCCGTCCCCGGACGCGCCCAGTCCTCGGGGTCGACGTCCCACAGGACCTGCTGCATGCCGTCACGGTGGATCTCGGCGCGGACGCGGGCGTTGGTCGCGCCGTACGGCGGGCGGAAGCACTTCGACTGCACTCCGTCGGCGACCTCGTGGTGCAGCTGCGCGGGCGAAAGCTTGGGCAGCTGCGGGTGCGAGACCGAGTGGTTGCCGACACTGTTGCCTGCGGCACGGACTTGGCCGACCAGCTCGGGGTGCGGGTCCGCGTTCTGGGCCAGCATGAAGAACGTGCCGTGGGCGTTGTGTTTCGCCAGCACTGCAAGGACTTCCGGAGTCCAGTGCGGGTCGGGACCGTCGTCGAAGGTGAGGTACACGACCTTCCCCTGCGCCTGCTTCACCGGGCCTGACGGCTCAGTGGTCTGGGTGCTCGACGGGGTCGGCGTGGTCGAGGGCGTGCGTGTTGGCGTCGTCGGCTTCACCGGCGTCGTGGACGTGGTGGAGGCGACGGCCCGGGGCGCGCTCTCGGCGGCGTTCGCCGTACCGGCCTCGACCGAGGATGCGGCATGCAGACAGCCGATCGCCACCGCCGCCCCCAGTGCCAACCCGATCGGCAACCCGAACCTGTGCCTCATCAACCTGCTCCCCCGCTCGTTCATCCCGGTCAGCACGATTGACGCCGCGACCGGGAAGAAAGTTGGGGTTTACCCGGGTACGTCGCGATGCCGGAAGGCGACGAAGCCGATCAGTAGGAGTGCGACGGCGAGGACGCTCAGGGCGGACAGGCCGGCCGCGTCGACCGTTCCCGCCGGAGGGTTGCCGACGTGGGCGGTGGGGGCGAGGTCGACGATCCACTGCGCGAGCTTGAGCCCAGGGCCGAGGAACGCGACGAATGTTGCCGCGGCGTACGCCGCCCACGCGAGCCCGAAGGCGCGCGGCCAGGTGCCGAACAGCGCGAGCGCGAGCCCGGCCAGCACGAGTTCGGCCGGCAGGTAGGCCAGGCCGGACTTCATGATTGCGGCGAAGTCGTGGGTGCTACCAACAGACCAGGCCGCCGAGAGCGCGAGTACCAAAGACGAGACGACGACGATCAGCACCAACCCGGCTGCCACCGCGATCAGGTGGGCCGCGAGCCAGCGGACCCTGGACAGCGTACCCGCGAGGCGGGGCTCCAGGCGTCCTTCTGTCTCCTCGGCCCGGAGGGTTCCGATCGCCTGAATGACGTAGCCGCCGGCAACGACAGCGAGGTACAGCTGGGTCACGGCAACGAAACCATCCAGCGGACGGCCGCCCTGAATACCCATGGACTCGGCCAACGCAGGGTTGCCGGTCATTGCGTCGAGCAACTGCTGGGCCAGCGCTCCCATCATCGCGGCGAACAAGACCCCGCCGGCCAACCAGCCCGTAGCCGCCGGACGATGGATCCAGATCGCGAACCCGATCGGCCGCCGCTGGAGCCGGCTCGCTCGCGCCGGTCCCGCGTCGCCCCGTCTCAACGCACTGCCGACGTCGCGCCGAGCGGCCAGCCATACGGCCGCACCACCCAGGGCGACTCCGACGACTGCGGGAAGGGCGAGCGCCCACCACCGCTGGCCGCCGAACGGTGCCGTCTTCTCGGCCCATCCCAGCGGAGACAGCCAGGTCAACCAGGTCTTGGTGGTGTCACCGATCCCCCGGAGCGCGTACGCCGCGGCCAGCATGATCAGGCTCCACAGGTAGACCCCGCGCGAATGCAGGACGAGTTGCGCCACGAATGCGGCGAAGCCGGCGAACACGAAGGCCAGCCCGCCGAGTGCTGCGGCGTACAGGATCGCCCCGGATGCCGGCACCCCTGCGAGCACAAGACCGCCCGCGAAGAGAACTGACGTGGCGAGGATCGCCGTCGTCGCGACCACGAGCGCGGCAAGGGTCGGTTGGTGGCGGGCGATCCGGCCGCCGAGGATCGTCTCGAGCCGGCCAGACTCCTCCTCGCGGCGGGTCGAACCGGCGACGAGTCCGATCCCGAGCAAGGGCAACAGGAACGAGGCCAGGAATCCGAACTCGTCCTGGATCACTCCGCCGAGACTGTCGATGCCCTCGACGTGCCCGTTGATCGCCGCCAGCGCGCTGCCGGACGTGACCGCCTGGGCGTAGGTGTGGATCTTGGCCGGGGTGTCGTACATGTGCGCCACGGCCGCGGCCGTACCGACCATGCCGGCGACGAGCGCGACCACCCACACCAGGATTCCACGACGGCGGGTGCGCCAGACGATCCCCACCATGATGCTGCCGGTACTCATCGCGCGCCTGCCGCAATCGGCTCGACGGCGTCGTCGTCGTAGTTGCGCAGGAACAGCGCGTCCAGGCTCGGCGGTGTGACCGTCAAGGTGTGGATCCGCGCCGCGTGCAGCAGACCGATCGTCGCGTCGAGGTGGTCGGCATCGATCGTGAACCGAGTGTCCACCTGGCCGTCCAGCGGCTCGGAGACGCAGTCGGCCACGCCGTCGGCCCGGGCGAGCCCGGCTGGTTCGGCGCCGGTGACCGCGTGCACCGTCGTACGCGTATGACGACGGAGGTCGGCGAGGCTGCCCGTCGTCACCGTGCGGCCCCGGCGAACGATGCTCACCCGGTCTGCCAGCGCCTCGACCTCGTCGAGGATGTGGCTGGACAGCAGGACCGTGACGCCGGCCTCTCGCCGTTCGCGCACACACTGCTGAAAGGCCTGCTCCATCAACGGATCGAGGCCGGACGTCGGCTCGTCGAGCACCAGCAGCTCCACCTCTGCGGACAGCGCGGCGACCAGCGCGACCTTCTGCCGATTGCCTTTGGAGTAGTCGCGGATCCGCTTCGTCGGATCGAGCTCGAAGCGCTCGATCAGCTGCTCACGGCGCTTGTAGTCGACACCGCCGTACGTCGTGCCGATCACGTCGAGGCACTGGCCTCCGGTGAGACCGGGCCACAGCGCGACATCGCCGGCGACGTACGAGAGACGGCCGTGCAGCTTGTCGGCCCGCCGCCAGGGATCGGCGCCGAACAGCTCGACGTGGCCGCCGCTCGCACGCATCAGGCCGAGCAGGATGCGGATGGTGGTCGACTTGCCCGCGCCGTTCGGGCCGAGAAAGCCATGGACCTCGCCCGCGCGGACAGCCAGGTCGAGACCGTCGAGAGCCCGGAACGTCCCGAAGGTCTTGGTGAGTCCGCTGACGCTGATGACATCGGTCATGATTGCCCCTCCTCGGATACGAACGCACCCTGCGAGTACACGGCGGTGACCTCCTTGGCCCAGCGGGACATGCCTTCCGGCGTCAGGGGGTCGACCCCGATCGCCGCGGCGACGTGGTTCCGCAGCAACAGCACCGCCAAGTCGTTGACCAGCAGGAACGCCGCCCGAACCGCCGGATCCTCCGCGGGCCGGGTCGCCCCGAGCCCGTCCATGGTCTCGAGCAGCTGGCGGGTCTGGATGAACCACCGGCCGAACAACGCCGAGCCGGCCGGATCGTTGGTCAGCAGCAACCGGCGCAGGTACGCCGGCAGTGGCGAGCCCGGCGGAAACGCCTGCGCGAACATCTCCGCGACAGAGGCCCAGCCGTCGCCGGTCATCGCCCCGGCAACCTCCTGCTCGTCCATCGCGAACAACGCGTCGAACGCCCGCCCGGCATAGTCGTCCACCGCCGCGCGCAGCCCCTCCTTGCTACCGAAGTGATGCGCCAGCAACGCCTGCGAAACCCCCGCCGCACCGGCAATCTCCCGCATCGTCACCGCATCATGCCCACGCTCGGCAAACAACCGCAGCGCGGCATTACGGATATTCGCCTTGGCCGTGAGGTCGTCCTCATCCCCGACTGATCGCATGATCAGCATACTAATCAGACGATCAGCCGGAGATCAAGAGACGGTTCCGCGGTCCGCCCCGGTTTGCGAACCGGGGCGGCTGGTACAGGGGGCGCATGGTGAAGCCGAGGATTGTCATCGTGGGAGCCGGGTTTGCCGGGTTCCACGCCGCGCGGCGGCTCAGTCGGCTGGCGAGAGGGCGGGCGGAGGTGGTCGTCGTGAATCCGACCGACTACTTCCTCTACGTCCCGCTCCTCCCCGAAGTCGCCAGCGGCATCCTCGAACCTCGGCACGTGACCGTGTCCCTCGCCGACGCGCTGCCGGGGGTGCGGATGGTGCTGGGCGAGGTCGACGGACTGGACCTCGACCGTAGGACGGTGCGGTACGCCGAGCCGACCGGCTCGCCTGCTGAGCTCGAGTACGACCGGCTTGTCATCGCGGCCGGCAGTGTGAACAAGCTGCTGCCGATCCCGGGTGTCGCGGAGTACGCGCACGGGTTCCGCGGCATCCCGGAAGCAGTGTTCCTCCGCGATCACCTCACACAGCAGATCGAACTGGCAGACGACTCCGCCGACTCCGCCGAGCGCAACTCGCTGTGCACCTTTGTCGTCGTCGGCGCCGGCTACACCGGAACGGAAGTCGCCGCGCACGGCGTCCTCTACACCGAGCTGCTCCGGAAGCGCCATCCGCGGCTCAGCGACCAACGCATCCGCTGGATGCTCCTCGACGTGGCCGACCGCGTCCTCCCCGAGCTGGACGAGCGACTGTCACGGACGGCGGACGCCGTACTGCGTGAGCGCGGTGTCGACGCACGGATGGGTGTGTCGGTCGACGAGGCGGAGGAGTTCGGCGTACGCCTGAACGACGGCTCGTTCGTACCGACGCGCTCGCTGATCTGGTGTGTCGGCGTACGGCCGGATCCCGTGGTCGACGGACTCGGGCTGAAGACCGACAAGGGCCGGCTGGTCGTCGACGAGTACCTGCGGGTGCCGGGACGCCCCGAGGTCTTCGCCTGCGGTGACGCGGCCGCCGTACCGGACCTGACGCGGCCCGGCGAGGTCACCCCGATGACCGCCCAACACGCGCAGCGCCAGGGAAAGCACGCCGCCGAGAACCTCGCGGCCGGTTTCGGGACCGGCGACCTGCGGCCGTACAAGCACCACGACCTCGGCTTCGCTGTCGACCTCGGCGGTGCAAAAGCCGCGGCCAACCCGCTGCATCTGCCGCTGGCTGGTCTACCGGCGAAGGCAGTCACCCGGGGCTATCACTTGCTATCGATGCCCGGCAACCGCATCCGCACGGCGACCGAGTGGCTGTACGACGCCGTACTCCCCCGGCAGACAACGCAACTCGGCGTCATCCCGGCCGAGAGCATCCCGCTCGACACAGCCAGTCCGGAACACGTCGCCGAAGCCCGCTGATCTCAGTGGTCAGCTGCCTCGACGGCGGCGGCGATCGGTTCGAGCCCCGCGATCAGCTGATCGAGTTCGTCCGGGGTGAGGACGTCGTACGGCGGTGCGGCGAGTTCGTCGGTGAGGGATTCGATGCGGGACTTGGTGGCGCGGCCGGTGTCGGTGAAGCCGCCGGCTGCGTCGACGAGGCCTCGGCGGCGTAGGCCGTCGACGACGCCGTCGAGCTGTGCCTTCGGCAGGTGGTGGATCCGGCCGAACTTCTCCGCCGGCATCCCGGCCGCCAGAGCCATCAGCACGTGGGCTTCGGTGCCACCGATGCCGTTGGCAACCAGTGCGGCGTTGTGTCCGTCCCCGCGGTGCTCCCGCAGCGGCGTCGCCGCGTGCCACAGCTTGGCCACCGGCTCTTCCGGTACGTCGAGCGCCTGGAGCCCGGCATACAACACACGACCCTCCGTCGGCGCGCTCAGCCCAGCACGGGTGGCGAGATCGGCGACCTGCGCCAGCTCGGCGGAGTCGGCGAGCTCCCCGATCAGCTGCCGGAGCGCGAGCGCGCTGCCTCGCTCGCGTACGGCGATTGCCTCCGCCGGCGTGGTCTTGCCCCAGACCCACGGGATGTGGCGCGCGACCTCGCCGTCGGCGAAGTTGTAGAAGACGGCGTGCACCACCTCGGCCGGCACCATCCCCAGCGGCGCGGCCCGGCCAGCGAAGTACCCGTCCCAGTAGTTCCGCATGCCGATGGCCAGGAACGCCTCGTTCGGTACGTCGGAGAAGGTCACGGTGGCGATCGGCTCGACGAGCTCGAACATCCGGTGAACCTTCGCCCGCGAGTGAATCGTCATCATCGTCTCCAGTGGTCGTGCGACCGCCCCGTCGACGGTCACTCACCCTAGCCACGAACAGGCAGACCCGGATCCGACATGTAGTCAGTACGCCAAAGTCACCGTGATTCCCGGCGGGGCGGTCACCTCTGTGGGCTCGCCAGAGCGGGCGTGGACCGTCAGGGGACCGTGTGGGGTCGGGACTGAGCCACTGGCCCAGTCGAGGCCGCCGAGTTGAGGGGCGACGGCAACCGTCGTCATTCCGGGCGAGGTCGGCCGGACGCCGAGGAGGGTGGCGACGTAGTGGTACAGGGGGTGCGCACCCCACGCGTGGCAGTCGCTGCGGGTCGGCTCGGGGTGTTCGATCACCGTGCGGAGGCCCTGGTCCAGGAGGCCGTACCAGAGCTCGAGCCGATCCAGTAGTACGTCGGTCCGCCCGATCCGGTGCAGCGCCTCGAACAGGTAGTGGTCGAAATACACCGTGGTCCGTGCCACGTCCGCAGGGTCCTCCAGGATGGTCCGGACGGCCGTCTCGCCGTACTTGGCTCCCGCGAGCAGGGCGAGCGACTGCGCGTGTTCGCTGAACGAGGTGTGCTCGAGATCGTCGGCGTACAGCTTGCGGTCGGCGTCGTAGAAGGCCTCGTCGGCGGCCTCGAGCAATCGGTCGGCCAGATGTGAGTTCTGGTCGGCGTTGTCACCTACCCACGCCTCCAGGTCCGCCGCCTGCCGGGCCACCAGCGCCAACTGCAGCTGCAGTACGGCGGACACCCCGGTTCCAGGACCCGGCCAGTCGGGGTGCTGTTCTCCGTCCTGGACGATCCCGGGCGGCGTGCCCGCATCCCAACCCGGCACCCAGTCGGTGAAGTTCCAGCCGTGCAACGCCCGGAAGATCCCGCGATCGTCAACCGCACGACGGTGTACGTCGAGCGCCGCGCGCACTCCCGGCATCAGCTCGGCGACGAAGGCCAGATCGCCACGCCACAACGCGAAGTCGTGCACCATCGCCACCCACCACAGCGTGAACGGCGGGATCGGCGACGAGTGCCGCGACGGCGTCCGGGACAGGGTCAGGCCGTCGCGTGACTGGCTGCGGGCGAAGGCGCGCAATGCCTGTCGGGCAAGCGCGTCGTCCCCGGTCGTGGCGTACGCGACCAAGCACTGCAGACGGGTGTCCCCGGCGTACTGCAACTGCTCGTAGTACGGGCAGTCCATCGTCGTCTCGTGGCTGCACGCCTGCAGGGTCCGGAACGCGAGCACGCCGACCTGTGCGAGCCGCGGGTCGCTGGCAGTGAATCCGCTGCGGTCCTCGTACGGATAGTGCGTCTCGGCGAACCGCAACCCGGTGATAGTCAGCGGTTCGGCCGCCGTGGTGACGAGGACCTCGACGTACCGACCGGACTGCCACCACAGCGTGCTGTGCCGCTCGCGGCCGCCACCGGCAATGAAGAGGTCACCCAGGCCGTCCTCCTCGAGCCCCGGCCGGCCGAACAGCTTGCCCTCGACAACGTCGCGATGTCCCTTACCTACTTGAGGTTCCTGCTCATACAACGACTCCTGCCAATGCACACGTACTTCGGCATCGCGGCCGCCCTCGACCTCGAGGACCGGGTACGCGCAGACGTACTGGTCGAGGTCGATCAGCACCCGACGACAGGTCCCGGCCGGCAGCACCAGCGGCCTACCGTCGAGCAGCCGCTGCCAGTCGTCGGCCTCACCGTCGAGATGGTCGGCCGAGTCCACGACGCGGTCGCGCGTCGGCTCGCCCACCGGATGCTCCGCGACATGACGTACGCGCGCGCCCTCGGCCCACCGTCGTACTGGTGCAGGCAAGCGAGCCGGAACCAGCACCCGCGGTGCGGAGCCGGCTACGGCAGCCGGCCAACCGAGACTGTCCGCGCCGGTCTGCCAACCCCACGGGAAGCTACGGCCGTCGCTGACCTGCCTGGCACCGCAGCCGTAGCCATCGCCTTTCGGTCGACGGCCATGCCCGGGCAGCGCGGCCGCGCGCCAGTCCGCCGTACCGGTGTCCAGCGCCGGCACCGGACCGGAGACCGCCTCGGCGGCGAGCAGGAAGGTAGGGCCGTCACCACGACTCAACTGCGCCAGCGGCGCGTCGTCCCCAAGGCTCCACACCCGGGCCGCAAGCCAGTGCGCCCCGGCAGGCAACCGCAGCCGATAGCTCTCGAACGACCAGTGACCGACCTCGCCCCGCGACGGCCCACGACCAACGAACTCACCGTCGAGCCACAACTCGTACCGCTCATCGGCGGACACATGTACGACGACCTCAGCCGCCTCCACACACTCGACCGGCAGCCGGAACCCGACCACATCGCCGCTCCCCGCCGCCCTGATCCACCGCCCCGGCCACTCACCCCGACCCGCGAACGGGTCCTCCTCGACCCGCAGGTGCTGGACGTCGGCCGTTGTCTCGGGCATCGTCATGATCAGTCAGTCCCTCTCGGCAGCGGCGACCGCGAATCAGTGAATAATGTCAACGTTGACATTACACTGGGGGAATGCAGATCGAACCTCCGCGGCGACCGCGGCTCGAGGATGTGGCCGCGACCACGGGTGTGAGTATCAAGACCGTGTCGCGAGCCCTGCGCGGGGATCCCAAGGTGCGGGAGTCGACCCGGCAGCGGATCGTGGCCGAGGCCGATCGGCTCGGCGTGCAGCTGAACGACGTCGCCGCCGGGCTGCGGCGGAAGAACCAGGCGATGACCTCGATCGGGGTCACGCTCGGCGACTGCACGAACCCGTTCTTCGCGCCGATGCTGCGCGGCATCCACTCGGTCGCCTCCGAACGCGGCTACCTGGTGCTGACCGCCGACGCGCAGAACGATCCGGAGCTCGAGCACCGCGCGATCCGGTCGTTCTTCGCGCACCGGGTCGCCGGCCTGATCATCGCGCCGGTCGGCAACGACCTCGGCTACCTGGTGAACGAGGCCCGCTTCGGTTCGGCGATCGTCTTCGTCGACTCGCCTCCCCCGGGCCTCGGTGAGTCGATGGACTCGGTCACCACGACCAACGAGGCCAGCACCCGGGCCGGTATCGAGCACCTGCTCGCGAAGGGCCGCCGCCGGATCGCGTACCTCGGTCATCCGCGCAGCGGCAGCGGCGCCGAGGAGCGCTGGGCGGGGTACGTCGCCGCCCTCGAAGCCGCCGGTATCGCGGTCGACCCGGACCTGGTCCGCAACAACCTCGTCAGCGAGGACGACGCCCGGCTGGCCGCCGACGACCTGCTGGACACGGTCGAGCCGGACGCGGTGTTCGTCGACAACAACCGGCTCTGCACGGGCCTGCTGCAGTCGGGTGCGTATGCGCGCCGCCGCCCGGACGTGGTCAGCTTCGACCGGTTCGAGCTCGCGGCCGCGTTCGGGGTCTCGGTGATCGACAGCGACCCGTACGACGTCGGACGGGCCGGCGCACAGCTGTTCTTCGACCGCCTGGCCGACCCGTCCCGGGCACCCCAGCGCCTCGAGGTCCCCGCCCGCCTGATCGTCAACGACACCCCGACGTACTGACCAAACGGGGACTGGCGATAAGCAATTGCCTATCGCCAGTCCCCATCGGGCCATCCCGGTCAGCTGACGTGACGCAGCCAGGCGTCGGCCAGAGCTTGGTGGCCGGCGGGGGTGGGGTGCACGCCGTCGAAGAGCCAGTGCTCGGGGCCGGTGGTTGCCGCGAGGTCGGCGAACATCCGGTCGGCGGCGACCAGCGTCGCGCCGTACTCGTCGGCCAGTTCCCGTACGACCTTGAGCTTGGCGTCTAGGTCGGCGCGCCACTCCTGCTGCTCCTCCTTCACCGGCAGCAGGAACGGCTCGATCAGCACGAGTTGTACGCCGGTCAGCGGCTCCAGCAACCGCCGATATCCCGATCGGAACGCATCCGCCGGCACCTCGTCGTGGCCGAACGAGTACCGGTACCCGGTGTCGTTGATCCCGATCAGGATCGACACCACGTCGGGACGCGCCTCGAGTACGTCGGCCTCCCACCGGCTGACCAGACCGGCGAGCGTGTCCCCGGAGATCCCGGTGTTCAGCCAGACCGGGCGACGATCCGGTTGCCTGAGGCCCCATTGGCCGGCGATCCGCAGCGGGTACCCGTAGCCGAGCGGATTGTCGGTGTCGCGCCGGTGGCAGTCGGTGATCGAGTCACCGGTGAACATCACCCGGGCGCCATCCGCCAGTACGATCACGGTTCCTCCGGTGTGAACGTGGCGACCCCGATCGTGGTGTCGCTCTGCCCGTAGTACGCGAACCAGGTCCCGCGATGGAACACGAGCCCCTCGACGAATGTGACGTTGTCGACCAGCCCGTGCAGATCCTCGTAGCTGCTCGGTTCCAGCCACGGCTCGGTCAGTTTGGCGACGATCGTGTCCGGCCGCCGCGGATCGATCAACACCTGCCCGCAGGCGTAGTACACGCTGCCGTCGGGTCGCACCACCGCGCTGTTGTGCATCAGCAGGACATGGCCGGTCCGGGTCCGGATCGGTTGCGGGCCCGTCTCGACCAGGTCGCCCATGAACGTGCCGGGCTCCGGCCGCAGTACGGGAACCGGATCGGCCTTCCAATGCAGCAGGTCGGGAGAGGTGGCGAGGTGGATGTTCCCCTCACCGAACCACATCAGGTACTGCCCGTCGATCTGCTCGGGCAGGATCACTCCGCCCTTGCTCCACTCCGGACCCGGCGTCTCCCGCACACCGGCGAAGGTGTTGATGCCCGGGAACATCGGCCCATGCTTGTCCCACCGGCGCAGATCCGTCGACGTCGCGAGGCAGAGCCGCGCGCTGTGCCGGTCCCAGCCGGTGTAGGTCAGGTAGTAGGTGCCGTCCACGAACACGACCCGCGGATCCTCACACCCGAACCGCTCGTAGTCCTCCGTCGGCACCATCACCGGATCCGGCTCGGTCTCGAACGTGATGCCGTCGTCGGACCAGGCCAGGCCGAGGTGCGACACGATGTCGTCGGCATGCGCCCGGTAGACGAGCGCGATCCGCCCGTCCACCGAGATCGCGGCGGGGTTGTAGACGTTGCCCGACTCCCAGTCGTGCCGGCCGGGCCGGAGGACGGGATTCTCCGGCCGCGGCACGAACGGGCCGAACGGGTAGTCGACCGGGGCGGCGCTCATTTGGCGATCAGTTTGTTGATACCGGCAACCATTCCGTCGATCCCGGCGCCGACGTCCTTCTTCCCCGACAGCGCCGGGTTCCAGGTGGTGCCGACGACGTCACCCGCCGGCGTCGACCACGCGTCGAGGAACTGGGTGACGAACTTGTCCTTCACCCCGAGCTCGTACGTCGCGGTCGCGGCGATGCTCTTCGCCGCGGCGTCACCGGCCTGCAGTGCCTCGTAGTACCCCTTGGATCCGGGCTCGTACGCGATCGGGGCGATCGGCTGGTCCTTCATGGTCTCGTTGAAGCCGGTGACCTCCATGTAGCTGATCACCTTCCAGGTGCTGTCCGGGTCCTTCAACGTCGCCGGGGAACAGACGCCGTTGGTCTCGATCGGCTGCACGGACTTCGCCGTACCGGCCGGCCAGGGCGCGTAACCCCAGTCGAACTTGGGCTTGTTCTGGGTGATCGACTGGTGCAGCCACTGCCCGCCGAACATCAGCGGCATACCGCCGTTCGCGAACTGCGCGACCGCGTTCGTGCCGTCGTAGTCCGGGTTGGTCATCTCACCGGCCTTGATCGCCTTCGTCATCCGCTCGGCGCCGGTGCGGAACGTCGCGTCGGCCGTCACCTCCTTGGCCCCGATCGGCTTCTCGAGGATCGGCGCGCCGCCGTTCGCGACGGAGTACGCCGAGACGCCCTGCGGGCTCTCCAGCAGCGCCCACGCGTTCACCAGCGGCGTGGCCTTCGGGTCGGTGCGCTTCAGCGCGGTGATGTCGGCGTACAACTCGTCCCAGGTCCAGCCGATCGCCGGGGCCTTCAGCTTGGCCTTGTCGAAGGCGGCCTTGTTGTAGAAGAAACCGTAGGTGTTCGCGAGTGTCGGGATCCCGTACAGCTTGCCCTCGGCGTTGCGCCACAGGTCGAGCGAGCCGGGCGAGAACTTGTCCTCCTGCAGGCCGTCACCCTTCTTCAGGTACGACGACCAGTCGTACAGCAGGCCTTCCGCGGCGAGGTTCTGCTCCTGCGAGTTCGAGCACCAGAAGAAGTCCGGCGCCTTCTTCGACATGATCAGCGAGGCCAGCTTCTGCGCGTAGTCCGCGTTCGGCGACTCCTCGCGCTTGACCCCCACGCCCTGCATCTTGGCCATGCTCTTGTCCAGGGCCGCGTTGGTCGCCACGGACTCCCAGGTCATGTAGCTGACGGTGCCGCCGCTCTTGCCGCCGGCATCGGAGCCGCCGCCGCACCCCGCGAGGGCGAGACCGGCGACCACAAGTACTGCTGTCGCCCTGAATTTGGGCATGATCGAACTCCTCATTTGGCAATGGTCCCGAGGGCGCCGAGGCCCTCCATGAAGTAGCGCTGGGCGAGGAAGAACAGCACCAGCGGCGGTACGACGAACAGCAGGTTCGTCGCCATGTAGTAGTTGTACTGAGAACCCGCCTGGTCGGACAGGAACGCCGCCATCCCGAGCGGGAGGGTGAACTTCTTCGCGTCCTGCAGGTAGACCAGCGGACTCAGATAGTCGTTCCAGGCCAGCTGGAACGACATGATCGCGACGGTGATCCAGACCGGCTTGGTCAGCGGCACCATGATCCGGGTGAAGATCATCCAGTGCCCGGCGCCGTCGATCGTGGCCGACTCGTCGAGGTACTTCGGGATCGACTGGTAGTACTGCCGGGCCAGGAACACGAAGATCGGGCTGCCGAAGAAGGCCGGCAGGATCAACGGCACCCAGGTGTCGATCAGCCCGAGGTTGATGTAGAGGTGCTGCAGCGGGATCAGCCCGACGATGCCCGGCACGAAGATGCTGCCGGAGATCAGCGCGAACCAGAACCGGCGGCCCGGGAAGTCGATCCGGGAGATGCCGTAGCCGACGATCATCGAGCTGACCACCGCGCCGATCGTCGACAGCACGGTGACGATCACCGTGTTCAGCAGCAGCCGGTAGAAACCGATCTGCGCCGGGCCGTCGACGAAGTTCGCGGCCCGGAACTCGCGCGGCAGGAAGGCCGGCGGCAGCTGGTTGATGTCGCCGTTTCCCTTCAGCGCGATGCTGATCATCCACACCAGCGGCAGCAGCATCGAGACCGCGAGCAGCCCGCACAAGGCGTACCAGGCAACCCGCGACAGCATGAACGGCACCCGCTGCGTGAGCGCAGCCGGGCGTGCGATGACAAGAGCTTCAGCGGTCACGAGCCCTCTCCCTGGTAGACGCGGTTCCGGGTGAGGCGCAACATCACGACGGTCACCAGCATCACGATCACGAACAGCACCCACACCTCGGCGGTCGCGTACCCGAGCTGCGGTGAGGTGATGAAGTCGGCGAACCCGTCGTTGTAGATCTTGTACATCAGCAGGTTCGTGGAGTGCCCGGGTCCGCCCTTGGTCAGGATCGCGACCTGGTTGAAGGTCTGGAACGCGCCGTTCAGCGCCAGCATCAGCTGGAGCATCATGATCGGCCCGATCATCGGCAGCGTGATCCGGGTGAACCGCCGGAACGCGCCCGCGCCGTCGACCTTCGCCGCCTCCTGGATCTCCTCCGGCACCGCCTGCAGGCCGGCCAGGAAGATCATCATCGTGCCGCCGACGCTCCAGATCCCGACGATCAGGATCGCCGGCAGCGCCACATGCGCGTCGCCCAGCCACATCGTGGTCGGCAGGTGCAAGAACTTCAGGATCTGGTTGGCCAGTCCGTACGTCGGGTCGTAGATGTACTTCCACAACGTGAGTACGGCGACCGCCGGCAGCACGACCGGCAGGTAGAAGATCGTCCGGAACACCTTGACGCCCTTGATCGTGCGGTTCACCACGACGGCGAGCAGCAGTCCGGCGAGCAGCGTGGCCGGCACCGAGATGACCACCCACAGCACGGTCACCTTCAACGACGGCCAGAACGTGGGGTCGCTGGTGAACAGGAACTTGTAGTTCTCCAGTCCGACCCATTTGGCCGGCGTCAGCCCGTTCCACTCGGTGAACGAGTGGTAGAGCGACGTGACCATCGGATACACGACGAACAGCAGCAGCCCGATGATCGCGGGCGAGATGAAGCAGTACCCCAGGATCGTGTCCCGGCGTCGTTTAGTCATGCTCGGCCTCCCGGGTCCGGATCCGGACGGTGAGGATCTGGAACGGCCGCACGGCGAACCGCGGCTCGTCGACAGTCTCGAGCGGGCGTTCCAGCAGATCCACGATCTCGGTGCCGGTGGCAACGAAGTCCCAGCTCAGCCGGGCTGTGGTGCGTGCGCCCAGGGATTCGTAGAGCCGCACGATCACGTCGCCGGAGCGGTCTTCGGCGAGTTTGACCGACTCCATCACCACGCCGGCTCCCTCGACCGTGACGAGCGGGGCCGGTGCCGACGTACCGCGGATCTCGCGGATCGGAAGGTTCAGCCGGAGTCCGGCCTCGATCGCGGTCGCGATCCCGGCGCCGGACACCAGCGTGTACTGCGCGCGGTGCCGGCCCTGGTCGGTCTCGGGGTCCGGGTATCTCGGTGCCCGGAGCAACGAGAGCCCGACTCCGGTGCCGGTGCGACCGGCCAGCGGATCACCGGTCCGTCCGGCGAGCCGCCGCAGGTCGTGGCCGTACGTCGAGTCGTTGGCGATCGCGACACCGAAGCCGGGTTCGCCGACGTGCACCCAGCGATGCGCGCACACTTCGAACTTGGCCTCGTCCCACGTGGTGTTGTCGTGCGTCGGCCGGCGCAGGTGCCCGAACTGGATCTCGGCGGTCGCCTGATCGGCCCGGACATCCAGCCCGAACATTGCTTTCAGCAACTTCTCGCGCTCGTGCCAGTCGACGTCGATCGTGAAGTCGACCCGGTCCGCGCCGGCCGGCACGGTGATCGTCTGCGTGTACCTCGACGCTCCCTGCGACCGGCGTACCTCCACGACCACCGCGTCGGGCGCTTCCGTGACCCGCAGCGAGTCGACCGTCCGCAGCGGTTCGGCCGTGGCGCGGTACGAGGCGTCGAGGTCCCAGGCGTCGAAGGCGTTCGGCAGGTCGTGATGCAGCACCAGGTCGTTGAGACGGGAGCCCTCGGCAACCAGTTCGCGATCGTGGCGGATGTCGACCAGCGAGCTGATCGTCCCGTCCGCGGCGATCGTGATCCGCAGTACGCCGTTGTCGACGAGCCACCGCTCCCCGTCGAACGTGGCTGTCACTGCCGGCCCGGTCGGGGCCGGTGCAGCCGAAGCCCCCAACGCGGGAACGCCGTCGACGGGCATCGGGACTGCGTTGAAGCGGATCGGGGTCTGGCCTACGCCGGCCAACTGCTCAAGCGCAGTGTCGATCAGCTCCTCGAGCTCCGCCTGGACCTGTTCGTACGCCGCCCGCGCTTCCCGATGGACCCACGCGATCGACGAGCCGGGCAGTACGTCGTGGAACTGGTGCAGCAGCACGGTCTTCCAGATCCGGTCGAGAGCGTCATACGGGTACGGCGCCCCGGTCCGGATCGTCGCCGACGTACACCACAGCTCGGCCTCGCGCAGCAGGTGTTCGCTGCGGCGGTTGCCGCGCTTCATCGCCGCCTGCGACGTGTATGTGCCGCGATGGGCCTCCATGTAGAGCTCACCGACCCAGACCGGCGCGTCAGGGTACTCGGCCTCGGCGCGCTCGAAGAACGCCGTCGGTGTCAGGTGCTCGATCGGCGGCGCGCCTTCGAGATCGGCCTGCCGGCGGGCGCGCTCCATCATCACCGCGGTCGGCCCGCCACCGCCGTCGCCGTGACCGAACGGGACCAGCGAGGTTGTCGCACCGGCGTGGTCGCGGAAGTTCCGCGTCGCGTGGTTCAGCTCGGCCGGCGTCAGCTCGGCGAGATAGGTGTCGACCGGCGGCAGGTGCGCGAACAGCCGGGTGCCGTCGATCCCTTCCCACCAGAACGTGTGGTGCGGGAAGGGGTTCGTCGGATGCCACGCGAGTTTCTGGGTCAGGAACCACCGGAACCCGGCCAGCGCGGCGATCTGCGGCAGCGCCGCGGAGTACCCGAACGAGTCAGGCAGCCAGACCTCGCGCGGCTCGACGCCGAACCGCTCGGCGAAGTACCGCTTGCCGTGCACGAACTGCCGGACCAGCGCCTCACCGCCCGGCATGTTCGTGTCGGACTCGACCCACATGCCGCCGGCCGGGATGAACCGGCCCGTGGCCACCGCCTCGGTGATCCGTGCGAACAGCTTCGGCTGATGCTGCTCGATCCACGCGTACTGCTGCGCCTGCGAGCAGGCGAACCGCAGCTCGGGGTAGTCGTCCATCAACGCGAGCACGTTGGCAAAGGTCCGCGTGCACTTGCGCACCGTCTCCCGCATCGGCCAGAGCCACGCGGAATCGATGTGCGCGTGTCCGACGGCCGCGACCCGGTGGGTGCTCGCCGTGGCCGGCCGACTCAGCACCGTCTCGAGCTCGGCCCGGGCGGCCGCGACACACGCGTGGATCCGCTCCGGATCGATCACGTCGCAGGCACGGTCGAGCGCGCGGAGGATCTTCGACCGCCGCGGATCGTCAGCGGCCAGCTCGACCGCCCATCCGATCAGTACGTCGAGATCGACCGCCAGCGCTTCGGCCTGGCGATCGAGCGCGACCAACTCGGCCCGGCGGAAGCGGTACTGCGGCTCGCCGTCGACGTCGAGCCCGTCGCCGAGCCGGGTCGGCGAGAACGCCCGTGCCGCGATGTCGGGGTTGGCCGCGGCCTCGACGTACAGCTCGACCGCTGTCGTTCCCGGGTCGAGCTGTACGTACTGACTGCGCGGGTGGACGCCCTTGACGATGCTGCCGTCCGCGCGGTGGACCAGCCCTTCGGACTGGAAGCCGGGACCGCCGTCGAAGCCGAGGTCGACGACCACGGCAGCCTCGGCATCCGTCCAGTCGGCCGGGACCTCGCCCGCCAGCCGGAACCACGCGGTCGTCCAGGCCGATCCCCACGCGGACCCGGCGGTGAACGGCTCGAACGGTCCGGACGTCGCCTGCTCGAACGGCTCCGGCTCACCCGGCAACCGCCGTACGTCGATTCGCAGCGGCGCGGTCCGGCGCTCGACTGCGGGACGGACCCGCTCGTCGAGCATCCGGCGCGCCCGGTCGATCGTGCGTTGTGGATGCTGATGCATCACGACGCCTTCGCGAAGCGGACCTTGACGAGCATCTGCGCTCCGGTCGACGACGTGTAGTAGGTGTAGTACTTCGTCAGCCCGTCGGCGCTGGTGTACTCCGGGTGCGCGAACGCGGCGTACTCGATCCCGCTGGTCTTGGCGGCCGTGAAGAGCTTGGTCGGCGTACTCCACGGACCCCATGGGTTCGGCGCGGTCTGGTAGAAGACGTCCTGCGACTGGAACGGCATGAACGTGTTGACATATGCGCCGAACGCCTTGTCCCAGTAGACGGTCGAGCCCGCGGCGCCGTTGGCCTTGACCAGCGGGGTGTTGCTCGGATCCGTCGACCACTGCGGCTGACCGTTGCTGTCGGCACCGGTGTAGTAGCGCCACCGGGAGATGTCAGTGACGTCCGCGACCGGCACCTTCGCGACCGCACAGCCGTCGAGGGTGCACTTGCCGTACCCGTACAGCGTGCCGCCGACAAGCACCATCGCCTGACCGGTCCAGTCCTGGCCGACCGGGAAGAACAGCGTGTTGTCGGTGCCTTCCGGACTCGGGATGTCGGCCGGGCGGTTGGTCGCGGTGAGCCGGGTGATCGTCTTGCTGTTCATGTCGACCGAGACCAGGCCGGTGCCCTGCGCCTGGCCGACGAAGCCGGACTCGCACGGGGTACCGACCCGGCCGCCGCGGCAGAGCTTGCCGTACGACACCAGGATCCGGTGCCGGGCCTGGTCGACCACGGCCGGACCCGGCCAGTGCGCGAACACGGTGCCGCAGTACTCGTCGGTGGAGTTCGTGCAGTCGGCGGACGCGTGCGCCTGCTGGAACGCGAGCTCGGCGGCGGAGAACGGCACGAACTCGGGCGGTACGCCGGTCGAGTGCTCGTCGAACGGGTTCGCCGCGGTCATCGTGATGTTGTCGCTCGCGTCCAGGTCGCTGGTGGTCGCGGCGGTGCTGGTCAGGAAGCCGTCCGGATCCTTCAGGATCGTGTCGTCGAAGAACCAGACCGACTGGTTGCCGTAGCGGACGCTCTGGCCGTCGTCGCGGGCGGCGTTGTGCGGGTTCTGGGTGATCGGGCCGAGCTCGGTCGTGCTCTCGACCACCAGGTTCGAGGCGCGATTGGCGGAGTGGGCGGGGGCGGGCTGCGCGGCCAGGGCCGGTGTGCAGAGGGCGGAGGCGGCGAGCAGCGCCGCGGTGAAGAGCGGGATGCGGGATTGACGCACGGTTGGTACTCCCTCACTGAGTGACGGCAACAGGTGCGGGGCGGGTTTGATGATGTCAACGTTGACATGGCCTTGTCAACGTTGACATTTCTTCCTAAGGTGCCTGCGGTGACCACCGTTTCCCGCCGTACTTTCCTGCGCACCAACGCCGCTCTGGCCACCGGCCTGAGCGTCTCCGCCGCGCTGCCGGCACTGTCCTGGTCCTACCCTGCCACCCGCCCGCTGGCCGCCTCCCGGGCCGACGAGTGGACCCGCCTCTTCGACCGCCGGTCCGGCTGGATCGGCGCCGACGGTATCTACTCGGTCCCGCTCGACGGCCGCGACGGTCTCGGCTCCGCGACCCCCGGTTCGCGGACCGCGTTCATCTTCAGCGACACCCGAATCGGCACCGTCGACCCGCGGTCGCTGACCTACAACCAGACCGGGTTCGTCAACAACTCCTCCGCGGTCCTAACCGGCAACCGGCCCGATCCCGGCCGGGCCACCTTCGTCATCCCGGAGAACGGTGCTTTCGGCAACGGATTCTGGATGAACGACGGGATCGCGATCGACCGCACCCTGTACGCCACCGGCTTCGCCCCGGACTCCAACTGGAACGCCGCCCGGGTCGACCTGATCGCCGTACCGCTCGTCGACGGGGTCCCCGACTACACCACCGTACGCCGGACCGAGGATGTCGGGCTGCTGGTCCGCGACAGCACGTATATCGTGATGTTCGGCGTCGGCATCACACCGGCCGCGGACGGCTGGGTGTACGTCTACGGGTACCGCAACCGGTTGACCGACGGCCAGAAGGACCTGGTCTGCGCGCGGGTCCGCCGGGATGCGTTCGCCGACATCGCGGCCTGGCGGTTCTGGAGCGGTACGGCTTGGAGCCCGGACATCACGGTCAGCGTCGAGGACGCCGCCGTACTGCATCCCGACGTGTCCACCGAGCTCAGCGTCACACCGATCCCGACCGGGCGGTACGCCGGGAAGTACCTGCTCGTCTACCTGCGCAACGTGAACTCGACCGGGCTGGAGTACGCAGTCGGAACGTCGCCGGTCGGGCCGTTCTCCGCGGGCGTCCGCTTCTACAACTGCCCGGAGCCGTACGTCTACGAGTCCCAGACCGAGGGCGCGACCTACACCTACAACGCGAAGGCCCACCCGAGCCTGTCGGAGCACGGACGGCTGCTGATCAGCTACAACGTCAACCAGTACGGCGGCGACCCGCTGACCACCGAGATCTACCGGCCGCGGTTCGTCTGGCTGGACCTGGACTGCCTCGCCGACCAGCCCGCTGCGCCACGCGCGAGCGTCGACGTGGCCGCCGTACGGGATTGGACCGGTGGACCTGGTGACCGCCTCGTCCTCGACCTCGGCGGGCTGCGGACGATCTCCGGCTACCGACTCAAGCACGCCGGGTACGAAGGCAGTCCGGCGCCGACAGCCTTCAATACAAGGGACTTCACGGTCGAGGCAGCCCAGCGCGCGACCGGACCGTGGCGTCCGGCAGATGTTGTCACCGGCAACGTCGAGAACCTCACCGAGCGGCACTTCGGCAACGCCGTGTCCGCGCGCTACCTCCGACTGTCCGTGCAGCGCCCCACACAGTCCGACGACCTCACGGCACGGGTGCTGGAGTTCGCTGCCTTCGCCGACGCGGGCTCAGCGGCGCCCGACCTGGCACGCTACCGTCCGGTCGTCGCGGACGCCGCCAACAGCACCGCCCACTACGTGACCGACCCCGCCGCGGACCTCTGGGTCAACGCCTCGGGCCACGCGACCACCTGGTTGTCCGTCGACCTCGGCACCGACCGGACCATCGGCCGGTACGTCGTCGAACACGCCGGCGAGCCGGACCTGAACACCCGCGACTTCGTCCTCCAATCCAGCGACAACAACAAACTCTGGACCACCCGGGACACCGTCACCGGCAACACCTCAGCCACCACGACGCGAACCGTCACCCCGTTCACGGCCCGCTACCTCCGCCTACTCATCACCCGCCCGGTCGCCGACACCACCCCCGACAAGACCACCCGAGTCCGCGCCCTCGAGATCTACCCACCCACCTGACCCAGCCAGCTGTTGACGAGCCGCGTGAAGGCCTCGGGCCGTTCCCGGTGCAGGAAGTGGCCTGCGCCGGGCCATAGGACGACCCGTGAGCCGGGGCGAAGTGCACACGTCAGGTCCCACGCTGCCATCGACGGAGTCGGCCGGATGCAGAGCACCGGCCGCTCCAACGACGCCAGAGCTTTCGCCGCCGCCGGGCGCGCACCGATCGCGCCCGGCTCGGTGTACATCCCGGCGTAGCTCTCGGCGAGGACATCCCCGGGTGTCCGCAACAGTTGATCGCGCACCTCGTCGGTCAGCTGTCCCAACTGCCGTACGGCGGCAGCCGCGCCGTCGCGCCGGAGATCGGTCAGCCGCTGCTGGAACGACGCGGCCTCGACCTCGTCAGCGCCGTACGCCGGATCGATCGCCACCACCGCCCGGACCAGATCCGGCCGTTCGATCGCCAGCCGCACCACGATCTGACCACCCATCGAATGGCCGACCGCGACGACCGGTCCGAGGTCGAGCGCCTCGATCAGCTTGGTGAGATCGAAGGCATAGTCGTACGGACGGTATCCGCGCGACGGAACCGGGGAGCGCCCGTGGCCGCGGAGGTCGACCGTCACGACCCGATGGCCCGCGAACTCGACGGGATCCCACGACCGCCCGTCCCCGCCCCAGCCATGCACGAGCAGGATCGGCTCGCCGGCTCCGAAGGCAGTGAAGAACAGCCGGACGGCTTCGACATCGGGTTGCATGAGTGGCAGCATAGTTAACGTTTTCTATGCCGTTCCAGCAGCGAGGAGTCCCGGGTGCCCAGAGCGTCGTCCAACGGCCGGCCGACGGTCAAGGACGTGGCAGCCGCCGCCAACGTGAGCGCCACCACCGTCTCGCGCGTGCTCGGCGGCGACTATCCGGTCAGCGCCTCGACCCGGAAGCGGGTGCTGCGCGCGGTCCGCGACCTCGACTACGTGATCAACGCCCAGGCCCGGGCGCTCGTCGGCGGCTCGACCCGGACCGTCGCGTTCGTGGTCCGCGACCTGGTCGGGCCGCTGTTCGCCTGCATCGGCCAGGGTGTCGAACTTCAGGCCACCGCCGAGGGCCGGGTGTGTCTGGTCTCCACCCATCACGGCGATCCCGATCGCGAACTCGAGCTGATCGAGTTGATGCGCGAGCAGCAGGCCGAGGCCGTCGTGCTCGTCGGCGGGGGTCTGCGGACCGAGTCCCACACCCGCCGGATGGCGGAGATCGCGCACTCGCTCGACCGGGTCGGTTCCCGGCTGGTGCTGTGCGGCCGTCCGCCGATCGGGCCGGACGTCCCGGCCACCGTGGTCGAGTACGACAACGAGGGCGGGGCGTTCGCGGTGACCGACTACCTGATCTCCCTCGGACACCGGCGGATCGCGTTCGTCGGCGCGGGCGAACCGGAACACTCCACGACGGGCGCCCGGCTGGGCGGATTCACCGCCGCGCACAACGCCCGCGGGGTCGAGATCGACCGTGAACTCATTGTCAGCGGCAACTACGACCGCGAGTCCGGTTATCGGCAGACGACCGCGCTGCTGGCTCGCGGCGCTGGCATGACGGCCGTCGTCGCCGTCACCGACATGGTCGCCAGCGGCGTCCTCGCCGCCCTCCGGGACGCCGGCCTCCGGGTCCCCGAAGACATCTCGGTCGTGGGGTACGACGACATCCCGCTCAGCGCCGACCTGAACCCGGCGCTGACGACCGTCCGCATCCCGCACGAGGAGCTCGGGCGGGCCGCCGTACGGCTGGCGTTGCATCGTGACGAGCACGCGCTCGACCAGCACATGATGCTGGGGACGCACGTCGTGATCCGCTCGTCCACCGCTCCCCCCAGCCAGCACTAGAATCGCGATGCCACGAGAGGGGAACATGACAGACGAGGGAGCATCCGGCCGCCGGCGGGCGTCGACGGGGCCGACGCTTGCCGATGTCGCCGCCCACGCAGGGGTTTCACCGGCGACGGTCTCCCGGGTGCTGGCCGACAACTACCCGGTCTCCCGCTCCGCCCGCCAACGCGTGCAGCGGTCGATCCGCGAGCTGAACTACTCCGCGAACACCCATGCGCGGGCCCTCGCCGCGGGAGCGGGATCGAAGACGATGGCGTTCATCCTGGCCGACGTTCGCGGCCAGTCCTTCGCCGACGCGGCGCACGGCGTCGAGCAGGAGGCGGCGCAGCGCGGATGGCTCACGCTGATCGGCACCACGCAGGGCGCCCCCGAGCGGGAGCTGGCGCTCGTGCAACTGATGCGTGAGCAGCGAGCCGGCGCGGTGATCCTGATCGGCGGGGTCACGGACGAGGCCGACGAGTACCGGCAGAAGATGACCGAGCTCGCGAACTCACTCCACGCCGCCGGTTCGCTCCTGGTGCTCTGCGGCCGGCCGCCGTTGGGCGACGGGGTGCCTGCGGCCGTGATCGAGTACGACAACGAGAACGGCGCCTACGCGCTGACCAGCCATCTGCTGTCACAGGGCCATCGGCGCATCCTGTTCCTGGCCGGACCGGAGCGGCACAGCACCAGCATCGAGCGGCTCGCCGGGTATCGCCGGGCGCTGACCGACTTCGGTGTGCCGGATGCTCCGGAGCTGGTCGAGCACGGCGTCTTCACCCGCGCCTCCGGTTACCAGCTGACCCGGCGCAGGCTGACCGCGGGCCACGACTTCACCGCAGTCTTCGCGGGCACCGACGTGGTCGCGGCCGGTGTGTACGCCGCCGCGAACGAGCAGGGCCTGTCGGTGCCGGAGGATCTGTCCGTCGTCGGGTACGACGATGTCGAGCTCGCCCAGGACCTGCGTCCGCGGCTGACCACCGTCCACGTGCCCTACGAGGATCTCGGACGGACGGCGGCCCAGATCGCGGTCGACGACCAGCACCGGCAACCGGGCTGGGCCGGAGACCACCGACTGTTCAAGACCCATGTGGTGATCCGCAGCTCGGTCAGCCGGCTGCGCTAGCCGGCGAGCTCTGCCGGGCTCTCGAAGATCGTCGCCAACGCGTGCGACACCGCATCGTCGAGGCCGGAATCGACAAGCACACAAGGGATCTGATGGGCCGCGAGGTACGCCCGCTGGACCTCGGTGAACTCGGCGTCGAGCCCGATCACCCCACGGCTTCCCCGCGCGAACAACTGCTCCAGCCACACCCTGGGGACCGGGCACCCGGGCGTGACCGTCGTGACCACGACGGCCAGCCCGGGCTCACGGACCCGCTCGGCCAGGCCGGCGAGGACCTCGCCGGCCCAGCTCGTCCCGCTGCTCGCGACCACGACGTCGACGAGCACGGACGGATCCCGCCGTACCGCGGTCTCCACCGGGTACCCCGCGCGGCGCAGTACGGCACGCACCCGCTCGCGCGTCGCGGTGCCACGTCCGGGTACGCCCGCAGTACCTTCGACACCGTGGACACCGAGACGCCGGCTTCCCGCGCGACGACGGCGAGCTTCCTCCGCGGCGTACTCATCGGTTCTCAGGCACCCTTGAGGTATGCGTTCGCCTGCTTCTCCATCTCGGCCTGCAGGTCCGCGAGCCCGGCCTTGTCGACCGCCTTCTTCAGACCGTCCAGGCCCTTGTCGACGTCCACCGCCCCGATCCACAACGGGTTCCCGTACTGCGTCATTGCCGCGCTCACCTGACTGTCCTGCCGCTTCACCGGTGTCACGTCCGGCACGAACGACGCGTACGGGTCGACGGTGAAGTTGTCGTAGTCCTGCGCCCAGTCGAACCACGCCTCCTCGGTCGGCGTGATGTCCTTGATCTTCAGCTCGAGCTTCTGCCGCCAGCACAGGGCGAACCCGGGGAAGCCGTACTGCGAGAGCTGCTCGAACTTGTCCGTGCCGACCGGCTTCCAGTCCTTGCCTTCGACGCCGTAGCTGAGCAGGTCGTGGTTCTCCTTGATCGAGACCCAGTCCTCGAGTTGCATGGCGCGTTCATTGCTCTTGCCCTTGACGTTCAGTACGACGAAGTTGTCGGCCTGGAAGGTCTGGTTCGGCTTGGCGCCCTTGCCGCCGCCGAGCGGGATGACGTTGGCGATCTGGGCGCCCGGCACGGCCTTGCGCAGCGGCGCCAGCGACTGTGACGACAGGCCGTCGGTCATCGCCCAGCGGGTGGAGATGCGGCCGGACTCGAACTGGGTGCCGATCGTGGACGAGTCGACGTTCAGCGCGTCCTTGTTGATGATGCCGTCGAGGTAGTACTTGCGGACCGTGCGGAGCGCGTCGAGGACGCCGGGTGCCTCCCAGAACGGGATCGGGTGGGCCGAGCCGGTCGTCTTCCCGTCCTGCGCCAGGTAGAACGGGAACGAGCCGCCACTGAAGGTCTGCACGCTGACGTGCGGGTTCTCCCAGTCGTGCTGGTTGAGCCAGCCGACGGGCGCGAAGGCGACGAGCAGATCGGGCATGTTCGACGAGATGCCGACCGGCGTGATCTTCTCCTTCTGCTTCACGTCGTACCAGAACTTCTCCAGCTGGTCGAACGTGCTGAGGTCGCCGGCGCCGAGCTTGTCGGCCAGGTCCTGCCGGACGGTGAAGTGGTGCAGGCGGGCGGCCGAGTTGACCTGCGGGATGCCGTACAGCTTGCCGGACCACTTGTTCTGCTCGAGCAGCTGGGCATCGAGCGTCTTGCTCAGGTTCGGGTACTTGGCGATCAGGTCGCCGACCGGCACGAGGGACTTGCTCGCGACCAGCTGGATCATGTTCAGCCAGCGCGCCTGGAGCGCGGTGTCGAACTTCTCGCCGGCGGTGAACTTCAGCAGCGACTGCTGCTGGTAGTTCGACCAGGCGATGAACTGCGGCGAGATCGTGAAGCCGAGATCCTTCTTCAGCTTCTCGTTCACCTTCGCGAGGACCGCGTCCCAGCCCTTCGGCGCGTCACCCGGGAGCAGCAACGCGAGATTGTCGGTGCTGCCGGCGGAGCCGGAGCCGGAGCCCGACGACGAGTCGCCGCAGCCGTTCAGGCCGAGAAGGGACGCGAGGGACAGGCCGCCGGTGGCGGCCAGGAAGCCGCGCCTGCTGAGACCGGCTGGAGATGTGGCGGGCATGATGCCTCCTGCAAGTGCAAAGTGGATTGAGGTTGCCCGTCAGCCCTTGGTGGCTCCGAGCGTGATGCCTTTGACGAAGTAGCGCTGCGCGAAGGGATACGCGAGCAGGATCGGGCCGATGGTGACGACCGTCAGGGCGAGCCGGAGCTGGTAGACCGGCGTCGACTGCTCCGCGGCTGTCGGCAGCATCTGCGAGAACGAGACGTTCGAGATCAGGTTCTGCAGCAACAGCGGGAGCGGATACTTGTGCACGTCGGACATGAACAGCAGCGCCGTGAACCATTCGTTCCAGTAGTGCACGGCGTAGAACAGGCCGACCACCGCGAGGATCGGCTTCGACAGCGGCAGCCCGATGCGGAAGAAGATCTGCATCTCCCCCGCGCCGTCGACCCGGGCCGAGTCGAGGATCTCCTCGGGCAGCTGCCGGAACGCCGAGACCTGGATGAACACCAGGAAAGGTGCCACGAGCAACGGCAGGATGACGGCGAAGTAGCTGTTCTGCAGTTTCAGGTACTGCGTGACGAGCAGGTACAGCGGGACCAGTCCGCCGGTGAACAGCATCGGGATGTACGCGAACACCGCCAACGGCCTGCTGACGTAGGGCAACCGCCGCGCGATGACCCAGCTCAGCCCGGACGTGAAGGCCAACGCCATCGCAGTACCGACCACGGTGATGAAGATGCTCGCGGTGTAGGCGCTCAGCACGGTCGGACCGGTGAAGATCAGCTCGTACGACGTGGTGGAGA
Source organism: Kribbella sp. NPDC000426 (assembly GCF_040300265.1). Taxonomy (NCBI): domain Bacteria; kingdom Bacillati; phylum Actinomycetota; class Actinomycetes; order Propionibacteriales; family Kribbellaceae; genus Kribbella; species Kribbella sp. NPDC000426. The sequence goes on from NZ_JBEPDK010000001.1 coordinate 369,713, forward strand.
ACGGCCTCGGGATCAGGCTGTACCCGGTCGTGGCCAGCGTCTGCTCGTCGGTGAACGACCCGGACACGATCATCCAGAACGGCACCAGGCAGATCAGCATGAAGGCGGTGACGCCGATGACGCTGACGACGGTGAAGGCTTCCGGCCGGCGGCGCCGCCGGGTCGCGGTCCGGGCGGTCGTCTTCGCCAGGCTCGAGGTGATGGCAGTGGTCACAGCAGGCTCGTTTCCTTGGAGTACCGGCGCTGGATCAGCAGAGCCGTCGCGACCAGGACGAATCCGACGACGGACTGGAACAGGCCGATCGCGGCCGTGGTGCCGAAGTCGCCGATCTGGCGCAAGGAGCGGAAGACGTAGGTGTCGATGACATCGGTCGTCGGGAACAGCGTGCCGTTGTCGCCGATGATCGCGTAGATCGTGCCGAAGTCGCCGTAGAAGATCCGGCCGACGCCGAGCACGAGCAGCACCGCCGCGGTCGGCTTCAGCAGCGGGAGCGTGATCCGCAGCGCCATCTGCGCGCGGCTCGCGCCGTCGATCTGGCCGGCCTCGTAGACGTCCTCGGGGATCGACGTGATCGCGGCCAGGAAGATCACGCTCATGTAGCCGCCCATCTGCCAGACCTTCACCACGGTGAGGATCCACGGCCACGGACTGGGCTCGGTGTACCAGCTGACCGTCGGCAGGCCGAAGCCCGCCAGCGCGTCGTTGACCGCGCCGCCGGAGCCGGCCGGCCCCGACAGCAGCACCTGCAGCATGATCGCGATCACGACCGGCGAGACGAAGTACGGGAAGAAGATCGTCGACTGGGCGACGCGCTTGAAATACCGGCCGCGGAGCTCGTTGAGCATGATCGCGAGCGTGACGCCGGCGGCCAGTGTGGCAGCCAGGAACAGCACGTTGAGCAGCAGCGTGTTCACCAGGATCCGCTGTGCGTCGCCGGAGCTGAAGAAGTACCGGAAGTTGTCCAGGCCGTTCCACGGGCTGCCGAAGATGCCGCGGCTGATGTCGAACTCCTTGAAGGCGACCACCAGCCCGGCCATCGGCGCGTAGCTGAAGACCACGAAGAACGCCACCGCGGGCAGGGCCAGCAGGCTCAGCCACAGACTCGTGCGCAGCATCGCGCGACGCCGCCCGGCGGGCAGATCAGCGGGCAGATCGGTCATGGCAGTCTCCTTCCGGTTTGTATAGAAAGCGCTTTCCATCTGTCGGGAACCTAACTGCGCCACTGAGGCGTGTCAAGGGCAGGGATCGTTGTCTTTCACGCGCCGCGACCGAGCTCGGCGAGCGTGACCGGGAAGCGGAGCGGGTCCCCGGACAGGAAGCGCTGCAGCTCGTCGGCCACACACGCGCCGAGGCGGGTGAGCTCGTTGCCGTGCGATCCGGCGATGTGCGGTGTGACGAACGCATTCGGCAGGCTGAACAGCGGCGAGCCCGGTGGCAGGGGCTCCGGATCGGTCACGTCGATCACCGCCGCGAGCCGCCCCGACCGCAACTCCGCGATCAGCGCCTCGGTGTCGACGAGCTGTCCGCGCGCGGTGTTGATCAGGGTCGCGCCGTCGGGCATCAGCGCCAGTTCTTGCGGCCCGATCATGCGGTACGTCTCCGGTGTGGAGGGCGCATGCACGCTGACGATGTCGCTCGTCGAGAGCAAGGTCGTCAGGTCGACCCCAGGCAGGTCATCGGCGTACGGGTCGTAGACCTGGACGTGGAAGTCCAGCGGGCGGAGGAGATCGATCACCTGCCGGCCGATCCGGGACGCGCCGATGATGCCGACCGTGCGCCCGTAGTTGCCCACGTCGGGATGGATGTACCCCAGCTGGAAGCCCTGCTCCCGGCGGTACCGCTCTCGCAATCCGAACGCGCCTTTGCCCGCGAGCAGAATCGCGCCGAGCGTGAACTCCGCGACCGGCACGGCGTTGGCCGACGCGGCGGACGAGACTGCGATCCCCCGGTCCCACACCTCCGGACACAGGTGCCCCTTCACGCTCCCCGCGGCATGCAGCACCGCGCGGAGTTTCGGCATCGCGTCGAGCAGCGGTACGTCGATTGCGGGGCAACCCCAGCCGGTGATCAGGATCTCGAGGTCGGCGAGCCGTCCGTCGAGGCGCGCATCGTCGAACCGGTCGACGACCAGCACCGGATCGCAGGCGACGAGTTCGCCGATCCGCCGCAGGACGGCGCTCGGGAACAGCGCCGGCCAGTGCTCCGCGGACAGGACGAAGACGGCCGGCGGTCGATCGGGCACGGTACCTCCACACAGACCAGAGAGCGCTTTCTGGATCAACCGCTCGATGTGCGCTCAAGCGTCGCACAGCAATCGTTAACTATGACCGTTGCAAAATTTTCGGGACCGGGTTCGTTCTTGGCCGCCGTTGACCGCGATGCGAGGCTCCCGCTGGTCCCCGCCGACGATCTAGGGAGAGTGACCCACGATGAATCAGCTCCGGGCAGCCGTGGCGGTTGCGGTGGCTACCGTCACAGCTACCGTCCTCACGGCGATAGGTGGGCTGGCCGGAGTCGCGCCGCCCGCGGCGGCGGCCGGGTTCCCCGCGCCGACGATCAACCGTGTGACGTCAGCGGCCGGGTTCGTGCATCCCGGTCTGGCGGTCAGCGCGTCCTCCCTCGAGACAGCGCGTACGCAGGTGCAGCAGCACGTGGAGCCGTGGGCGTCGTACTACGCGGCGATGACGGTCACGTCGTACGCGTCGACGACCTTCAGCTCGCGGAACCAAGGCCCCGGTGTGGACCAGCCCGCGAACAAGGCGTTCAACTCCCAGGGCGTCGAGTCGCAGTTCATCGACGACGCGTTCCGCGCGTACACACAGGCGATCCAGTACGTCATCACCGGCGATCCGGTGTACCGCGAGAACAGTCTGCGGCTGATCCGGATCTGGAGCCACATGGACCCGAACGGGTACGTGTACTACCCGGACGCCCACATCCACAGCGGCGCTCCGCTGATGCGGATGCTCGCGGCCGCGGAGATCCTGCGCTACACCAGCGTGAACCCGGGGACGAGCGGCTACGACCTCGCCTGGAACGACAGCGACACCGCGAACCTGACCGCCAACCTCGTCGTACCGCTCACCCAGACCTTCCTGTACCGCAACCACAACTTCATGGGTCAGCACAGCTACTCGCTGATCGGCGCGATCGCCGGCTACATCTTCACCGACAACCTCCCCCGCTATCGCGAGGCGGTCGAGTGGTTCTCGGTCAACTCGACCAACACCGACGCCGACACCAACGGCGCGCTCAGCAAGGTGATGCCGGTGATCGGCAAGTCCGATCCGCGCAATCCGTACGGGCGCTCGTTCGTGCAGCTGCAGGAGATGGGACGGGACCAGGCGCACGCCTGGGACGACGTCACGATGCTGACGCAGCTCGCGCGGGTCATCGATGTCCAGGGAACCCGGCTCGATCCGGTCCGGGGCACGGTGTCGACGCAGCGCGACGCGGTCTCGCCGTACGCGTTCGGGGACTACCGGCTGCTGCGCGGATCGGAGCAGTTCTTCGCGTTCATGATGGGCAAGGACATCCCCTGGATCGACACCACCCAACGCGGCGGCGTGCTGTCGCAGGCGTACCGCGGCCGGCTCTTCGACCCGACCAACGAGCTCTACACGGTCTACAAGGGGTTGCTCGGATCGGCGATCGCAAAGGTTGCTCCGAGCATCACCGAGCTGGCGACCAAGCAGGACGGCGGTCCGCAGTTCTTCTGGGGCACAGCGCCGTACAATTTCTGGAACAGCAACCCGGACTTCAACCCGGACTCCTGGCTGTCGTTCCCCGCGTCGCTCGCCGGTACGACGACGCCGGTGCAGCAGAGCGCACTGGTGCAGGCGGAGACGCGCACTGTGCCGATCACGCCGGGGACGTCGGTGCACGGGACGTACGTCCGGATGAAGGACCGGTCGACCTTGGCGGTGCGGACGCTGCTGTACGACGACAGGTCCGGGTACAGCCCGGTCGGCGTCCTGATCCGGACGAACGGCACGGCGACCTTGCAGATCCGCAAGCAGCGGACGTTGTCGCCGTACTACTCCTTGACGCTGCCTGACACGCACGGCAAGTGGCGATACATCACCTACGACATGAGCACCACCAAGCTCCGCGGCAGCGCCGGCGGCGAGTATCTCGCCTACTACACCGTCCTGGGCTCCGACGTGGACCTTGACACCGTCAACCTGAAGGCCAAGACCGAGCTGTCACCGCCGACGTTCCCGCAAGGCCCGGACGTACGCCTGCTGGGTGTCGCGGGTGAACCGCTGTCGGCGCCGCTCGTTGCCACGGACAACGATCCGCTGACCTACACAGCCGGGACAACACTGCCCGCAGGTGCCGCGATCGACACGCAGACCGGAACGCTGACGTGGCGTCCGACCGCGCGGCAAGTCGGGACGGTCAACACGTTCATCGTTGCCTCCGACCCGGCCACGGACGCGGTCCTGCGAGTCCGGCTGACGGTCAGCCGGGACCGCGCGGCAGCGATCCGTGCTGCGCTGGACGGGTACGACGGAACCGGCTACACCCGTGCGACCCAGAGCGCGGTCGAGGCGGCGAAGGTTGTCGCCGAAGGTCATGTCCAGAGCGCGGACTCAGCGACCTTCGCGGCTGATCTCGTCAACCTGCAGAGCGCGGTCGCGCACCTGGAGAAGCTGACGCCGACGATGTCAGACGACGGCTCGTTCGACTACTGGGGCCGGGCCACCTCGGCGACGCTGTCCCAGGTTGCTCTGGGCAACATGCTCGACGGTGACTTCAACACGTTCTCGGGCGATCTCACGGCGCCCGCGATCATCGACTTCGGATCCGGCTTCCGGATCACCGCCGACGCGTTCGGGTTGCAGGCGCGGTACAACTTCGCGAACCGGACCCAGGGCGCCAACGTCTACGGGTCCAACGACGGCCGGACCTGGACGTTGCTGACATCCCGCGAGACGACCGACACCTCGGACAACGGGTTCGCGCTGGAGCGGATCCCGGTCCGGTACGAGGTCAAGGGCATGAGCTTCCGGTTCCTGAAGCTCCAGGTCGACCATCCGGGCGTGCCGACCGATCCGGCGTACCCCGGTCTGTCCAGCTTCAGCGAGTTCCGGGTCTACGGGCAACGAATCGAGATGAGTACGGCGATGCAGTCCGTCTCGATCGCCTCGAACGACAGCGACCCGACCCTCGCCCAGGACGGCGACACCGTCACCCTCACCATGACCGCCGCCGAACCGCTGAGCACCGTGATGGCGAACGTTGAGGGTCTAGACGCCCAGGTCACCAACAGCGACAGCACCCACTGGACCGCGACAGCGACGCTGCCCGCTGACGTCGCGTACGGCCGCACCCTGCGCTTCAGCATCGACTACACCACGGCCGCTGGTCAGACCGGTGCGACCATCGTCGCCACCACCGACGGCACCTCACTCCAACTCTGGAACACCCGCGTCCGCACGGTCCCGATCGAGCAAAGCTGGGTCGTTGCCTCCAGCCCGGCGTTCCCCGGCGTCGGCACCCCGGAGGCGAACGGCTGGCGGATGTTCGACGGTGACATCACCACCTTCACCGACACCACAAGCGGCAACGGCTGGGTCCAGGTCAGCCCCGGCGCGCCCCTCACGTTCGACGCGGTCCGGGTCCATCCCCGCAGCAACTTCCCCGGGCGCGCGAACGGAACCCTCATCCAGGCTTCGTCCGACGGCGGAAGCACCTGGACGACCCTCGCCACCGTCACCGGAATCGCCGACGGCAACCAGTGGTACGTCTACCCACTGACCGCCCCGGCGTCCGCACCCCTGATCCGCATCAGCGACAACCACGGCGGCTTCACCAACCTCGCCGAGGTCCAGCTCCTGTCCACTAGAACGTAATCGAGGTGAAAGCCCGGGTCTGTTCGACCAGGGCTCGTTCGACCGGGAGGCGTTCGAGGGAGGACGCGCCGTAGAAGCCGTGGATGCCGGTGGTCTTGCGTAGGACGTACTCGGCATCCGCGGGTTCGGCGACCGGGCCGCCGTGGACGAGGATGATGACGTCGTCGCGGACGGCCCGGGCAGCCTCGGCCCACTGGTTGCTCAGCTGGACGCAGTCGTCGAGGTTGCGCGCGGTCCCGGCGCCGATCCGGCCGCCGGTGGTCAGGCCCATGTGGCAGACGATCACGTCGGCGCCGGCCTCGGCCATCGCGGCCGCGTCCTCGGCGGAGAAGACGTACGGCGTGGTGAGCAGATCGCGCTCGGCCGCGAGCCGGATCAGCTCGACCTCCGACTGGTAGCCCATACCGGTCTCTTCGAGGTTCTGACGGAAGGTGCCGTCGATCAGCCCGACGGTGGGGAAGTTCTGTACGCCGGAGTACCCGGCCGCGACCAGCTCCGCGAGGAAGGCGTCGGGCTGGTAGAACGGGTCGGTGGCGTTGACGCCGGCCAGCACCGGCGTCCGCTCGACGACGGTGACGATCTCGGCCGCCATCTCCAGCACGATGTCGTTGGCATTGCCGTAGGCAAGCAATCCGGCCAGCGAACCGCGCCCCGCCATCCGGAACCGTCCCGAGTTGTAGACGATGATCAGGTCGATCCCCCCGGCCTCCTCGCACTTGGCGGACAGGCCGGTACCGGCCCCGCCGCCGACGATCGGCTCGTGCCGCTCCACCTTGCCGCGCAACCGCTGCAGGATGTCGTGGCGCTCGATTCGTCCCATGCTCGGTCTCCCTCGTGATCTCTCGTTGCTCACAGCCGGGCAGTGGTTCCGGCACTGGAAATCGCGCTGTGCAGCCGCTGCACCATGGCGTCGGCGAACTCGACGGCATTGACGTCGGAGCTCAGTTCGACCAGCTCGACGGAGCTGTCCCGCAGTCCGGCCCGCACGGCGTCGAACAGTTCCTGATCGGCCTCGGGGTCGTAGAACGCCCCGTCCTTGACCGCGATCGCCGAGATGCCGTTCAACGGGATGAAGACGGTCGCCGGCCCCACCGATTCGCGAACCCTGGCCGCCAGTTGCGTGCCCAGCTCGCGGCACTCCGCGGGCGTGGTACGCATCAAGGTCGTCGTGGCGTTGTGCTGGTAGAACAGGCGATCCGCGAACTGTGCAGGCACGGTGTCGACCGGCCCGAAGTTGACCATGTCGAGGGCACCGAGCGAGACAACCGCCGGCGTGCCGGTCCGCGCCGCAGCGCGCAGCCGATCGGGTCCGGCGTCGAAGATCCCGCCGACCAGGTGATCAGCCAGCTCGGTCGTCGTGACGTCGAGGACACCCGCGAGCATGCCGTTCGACACCAGCGATTCGAGCGTGCGGCCGCCGGCGCCGGTCATGTGGAACACCAGGACCTCGTACCCCAGGCCCTCCAGCTGTTCCCGGGCTCGCGTGACGCAAGGAGTCGTCACGCCGAACATCGAAGCTGCCACGAGCGGCTTCTCGTCGCTCGACGGGACGACCGGCGCCGCGGTCACCATGCCGGCCATCGCCGCGGCCGCGTTGCCGAGGACCCGGGTCGAGATCCGGTTCAGCCCGGCCACGTCGACGACGCTGGGGACCAGGATCAGATCCGTCTCGCCGACGTACGGCGCGTTGTCGCCGGCAGCCGCAGTCGAGACGATGAGCTTCGGTACTCCGAGCGGCAGCGGCCGGAACGCTGCCGCCGCGAGCGACGTACCGCCGGTGCCGCCGAGGGCCATCGCGCCCTGCAGCCGGCCGGCGGCGTACAACTCCTCGACGGCCTTCGCCGCGCCGCGCGACATCGCCTGGACGGCGGCGCCGCGGTCACCCGCGGCGACCAACTGGTCGAGGTCCTCGCCGGCGCGCTCGGCGACCTGATGGCGAGAGATCTGCGGTGGGAAGCCCGGCTCCCCTAGCACTCCGCAGTCGATCATGATCACCTCGACTCCGAGATCGCGGAGTCGTTCGGCGACGAAACGGTACTCGGAGCTCTTGGTGTCGAGCGTGCCTACCAGTGCGACGGTGGGTGCGACGGTGGCCATGGTCTCCTCCCGAAGTTCTGTCCCATGATGGAGGACCGGAATGAAGGCAACGAGAGCCAATTCCCCGCGAATGGTCACCCCGCTGAACGTGCATCAGATGGTTCGGCTGATGGGACAGTGGGGACTGGGCGAGGGCGCGCTGCACACCCAGTTGGCGAGCCACCTGCGCATGCTGGTCGTCTCGGGCAAGCTGGCTGCCGGTGTCCGGCTGCCGTCCGAACGCTCGCTCGCCGAGGCGCTGGATGTCAGTCGCAACACCGTAGGCGCAGCGTTCGACGAGCTTCGCGGCGACGGGATCCTGACCAGCCGGCGCGGGGACGGTACGTATGTCAGCTCGGCCCGGCAGTTCCTCGGGGTGCGCGGTGACGACCGGTTCGAGTCGTTCCTGGCGAATGCGCCGGGCGTCGGACCGCGGATCGACCTGCGCAGCGCCGCCCTGCCGGGGCTCCGCTTGGTCGTGGAGGCGGCGTCGGTCGTGGGTCCGGAGCTCGCGCCGCTGGTCGACTCGCACGGATACGTCCCCGAAGGTCTGCCCGCGCTCCGCGCCGAGGTCGCGAAGTACTACAGCGCGATCGGCCTGCCCACCGCTCCGGACCAGATCCTGATCACGTCGGGCGCTCAGCAGGCGATGCGGATGGCCGCCGTGTCGATGCTCGAGCCGGGATCGGTCGCGCTGGTCGAGGAGCCGTCCTTCCGCGGCGCCATCGAGGTACTCCGGGCCGCGGGCGCACGCCTCGAACCGGTCCGGCGCGGCCCGTACGGCATCGAGACGTCCGAGCTGATCGCAGCGGTACGCCGTACCAGGCCGAAGCTCCTCGTGATGCAGTCGACCGTGCACAACCCGACCGGTTCGGTGATGAACGCCGGCCGGCGACGGCAGCTCGCGATCACGGCCACCAACCTCGGCCTGACCGTGCTCGACGACACCACGCTGGCGGACGCGATGATCGACGACCCGCCGGCGACACCGATGGCCGCCTGGGGGCCGGGCGTGATCACGGTCGGCTCGGTCAGCAAGTCGTTCTGGGGTGGCCTGCGGGTGGGGTGGTTGCGAGCCGATCCCGCGACCGTCGCGGCGCTGGCATCGATCAAAGCAGGCGAGGACCTCGGTACGTCGTTGCTCGCGCAGGTGACCACCGCGCGGCTCCTGCCACGGATCGACGAGGCCAGAGCCGAACGCAGTCGCGTGCTCGGAGCGGCCCGCGACCTCGTCCTCCACTCGCTCACCGACCTCCTGCCGGAATGGGAACCGGTGGTGCCGGCGGGCGGCGCGTCCCTGTGGGTCCGGCTGCCGGCCCCGGTCGCGACCACGCTCGTCCAGCGTGCGGAACGTCTCGGCGTACAACTGCTTCCCGGTCCGACGTTCAGCTGTGTCGACGACTTCGACGACCACCTGCGGATCGGGTTCGCGGCCGGCCACGCCGAACTGCTGGCCGGCGTCGGCGCGCTGGCCGAAGCCTGGCGGATCGTCGGCAACCGCGGCTGATCCTCGCCACGAGTGCCGAATTGGCACTGTCGGAGTTCGCGTGCTGCTTCCAGGATGGCAGGACAACGGACAGTCGACGCCAGGAGGCACATCGTGGGCCGTGGAGGACTGACACCTGCCGACAAGGTCGTCGTCGAGCCCCAGCCGTGGGGCAAGCTGGAGTGGATGGTTTCGGGGGCCATCGGCAACTCCGACACGATGACGATCGGTCGGTGCACGATCGAGCCCGGCGAGCAGAATCCCCCGCACTACCACCCGAACTGCGACGAGGTGCTGCACGTCGTCAGTGGAACGATCGACCACCGCCTCGGCGATACCCAGCTGCCGATGTCGGCCGGCGACACCATCTCGATCCCGGCCGGAACGGTCCACAACGCCCGCAACGTCGGTACGGACGCCGCGGTGATGCTGATCGCGTTCTCGACACCCGACCGGAAGGTCGTCGGCGAATAACAGCCGGGAGGGTGACATGACAGACGAGGTCGCGATCCGCCGCACCGCTGTGACGCGCGCGGCGCGGAAACTGCGGAGCGGGGTCAGCGGGCAGAGCCGGCTCGAACGCCGCTGGGGACTGCTGCTGGCGATGCCTGCCATCATCGGGTTCGTCGTCTTCAGCCTGGCGCCGATGGCCGTCTCGGCGGTGCTCAGCCTGACCGACTGGACCATCGGCTCGACGCCGTCGTTCGTCGGCGTCGACAACTACGTGCACATGTTCAGCCGGGACCCGCTGTTCCTCAAGTCGCTCGGCGTCACGACGTACTACACGCTCGGCGCGGTGCCGCTGACCCTGGTGGTCGCGTTCGCGATCGCGATGCTGCTGAACGCGAAGGTCCGCGGTCTCGGCGTCTACCGCACCATCTACTACCTGCCGACGCTGGTGCCGAGTGTCGCGAACGCCGTGTTGTGGCTGTGGATCTTCAACCCGGACTTCGGCCTGCTCAACTCGACCCTGCGGCAACTCGGAGCGCCCACCTCCAACTGGGTCTTCAGCGAGACCGCGGTGGTGCCGTCGCTGATCCTGATGAGCAGCTGGGGTTTCGGCAACATCATGGTGATCTTCCTCGCCGGCCTGCAGGGCGTACCCCGGCATCTCTACGAGGCGGTCTCGATCGACGGCGGGGGCGCCTGGCGGCAGTTCCGCCACGTCACGCTGCCGATGATGACGCCGGTGCTGTTCTACAACCTCGTCACCAGCATCATCGGCACGTTCCAGGTCTTCAACCAGGCCTACATCATGACCCAGGGCGGCCCGAACAACGCGTCGACCTTCTACGTGTACTACCTCTACACGACCGCCTTCACCAAGAGCCAGATGGGCTACGCGAGCGCGCTGGCCTGGGCCCTGTTCGTGATCGTCATGGTGATCACCGTGGCGCTCTTCCGGTCCTCCAACCGGTGGGTCTACTACGAGATGGGAGCCGCGCGATGAAATACCGACGGGTGCTCCTGTACGCCGTACTGATCGTCGGCGTCGTCCCGACCCTGTTGCCGTTCGTGTGGCTGGTCCGCAGCGCGCTGATGGACAACAACCAGATGTTCATCGCACCGCCGCAATGGATCCCGAAACCCTTCGAATGGTCGAACTTCAGCGGCGCGCTGACCGCGCAGCCGTTCGCCCGCTACTTCCTCAACACGATGATCATCGAGGTCTTCACGGTCATCGGGACGCTGGTCACCTGCTCGATCGCGGCGTTCAGCTTCTCCCGGCTGCGTTGGCGCGGACGCAATGTCGTCTTCGGCATCCTGCTCAGCGGGCTGATGCTGCCGCAGGCGGTGCTGCTCGTGCCGACGTTCCTGATGTGGGACGCGGTCCAGGCGATCAACACCTACTACCCGCTGATCGTGCCGGCCTGGCTGGGCGGCGCGGGCGGCGGCATCTTCAACGTCTTCCTGCTCCGGCAGTTCTTCCTGACCATCCCGTACGAGCTCGACGAGGCGGCGTACATCGACGGAGCCTCGCCGCTGCGGGTGTTCTGGCAGGTGATCGTCCCGCTCTCGAAGCCGGCCCTGATGGTGGTCGGGATCTTCACCTTCATCCGGACCTGGAACGAGTTCCTCGATCCGCTGATCTACCTCAACGACAGCAGCAAGTTCACCCTCGCCCTCGGCCTCGCGTCGTTCCAGGGCACCTACAACGCGCAGTGGGGCTACCTGATGGCGGCCGCCACCGCGACCATCCTGCCGATCGTCGTCCTGTTCTTCTTCGCCCAGCGCTACCTGATCGAAGGCGTCACCCTGACCGGGGTCAAGGGCTGACCCACCCTCCACTGACTGACTGCTTTGGAAGGCACATGACCGTACACAAGATCGCCCTCGTCGGGGCAGGCAACATCTCCCGATCCCACCTGACCAGCTACGCCAACCACCCGGACCGCGTCGAGGTCGTCGCCGCCGCCGACCCGCTCGCCGAACGACGCGACTGGGTCCGCGACACCTACGGCGTCACGCGTACCTACGAGACCGTCGCCGAGATGATCGAGGCCGGCGGCTGGGACGTCGCAGTCGTCTGTACGCCGAGCCACGTCCGGACCTCCGCCGTCCTCGAGCTCGCTGCCGCGGGCAAGCACATCTTCGTGGAGAAGCCGCTCTCGTTCGACTTCGCCGACGCCCGGTCGATCGTCGACGCCTGTGACGCGGCGGGTGTCCACCTCGCCGTCAACCAGAACTTCCGGGACAGCTACGCCTTCGGCCTCGGCCGCGAGCTGATCGCGCAGGGCGAGATCGGCGACGTACTCGCGATCTCCCAGCAGGAGCTGATGTTCCGGCAGGACAAGGGCTGGCGGCTGACCCAACAACGCCACGCCTTGTCGGTGATGGGAATCCACTGGTTCGACGGGTTCCGGCTGCTCCTGGGCAAGGAAGCGACCTGGCTGTCGGCCCGGACGTTCTCGTCACCGGCCATCGAAGCGGCCGGCGAGACCGACGCCAGCGTCCAGATCTTCTTCGGCGACACCCCGGTCACCTACGTCCAGAGCTTCTCCAGCCGGCTCGACCGCACCGAAACAATGGTCTTCGGTACGGCGGGCACCCTGCAACTCGGGTACGCCGAGGCCGTCCTGCACCGCGAGGGCGAGTCGAAAACGATCCCCAACCCGCTGGTCGGCAGCGAACGGTCGGAGGCGATGTTCCTCGGACTCGATCGCCTGCTGACCGCCGTGGAGACCGGCGTCGAGGCCCCGAACAGCGGCCGGGACAACCTCCGCACGATCGCGCTGCTCGACGGCGCCTACCGGTCGGCCGACTCCGGCGCCCCCATCGAGTTGAAGGACGGTCTACCCTCGTGATGATCGCATTCTCGAAACCGACCCGCGGCGCCGAGCAGCAACGGCTGTTGTTCGACCGCTACCCCGACTTCGGATTCGCCGGTCTCCAGCTCAAGGGCAACCAGTACGGCGATTACCTCTCCGATCCCGTTGCCGATGCCGAGAGGTTCCGGAACGACTGGGGAACCGAGCCGGGGCATGTCTCATCGCTGATCACGATGAACCCGCTCGATGCCGAGGGCAAGCAGCGGTTGCGCGCGATCGTCGGCTTCGCCAGTGCGGTCGGCTCACAGCGGGTCGTGCTGTGTCACGACGTACCCCGGGACGGGCTCGACGACAGCGATCTGATCCGATTCGCCGGGGAGCTGTCCGATCTGGCCGAGGAGGCCGCCGGGCAGGACGTCGTACTGTCGCTGCACCACCACACCGGTGAGCCCGTCATGCACCGTCGCGACTTCGAGGTGTTCTTCGGGGCCGTGCGTGACAACACTCTCCGGCTCACGGTCGACACGGGCCACCTGCTGAAGTCCGGGGTGACCGATATCTCCGGGCTGCTCACGGACTTCTCCGGCGTCATCGACAACATCCACCTCAAGGACTACGAGGACGGCGAATTCCGCCTGCTGGGACAAGGCTCGGTGGAGCTGACCAGCGTCCTGGACACCATTGCCAAGCTCGACCCGGGGACCACCCTGTGCGTCGACGAAGAGAGCCGCGCCGAGATCCTCGAAGGGCTTCAGGTCTCGCGTGGCTACCTCACTCAGCACCTGACCCAGGGCTGACCTCCTGCGGTACCCAGTACCAGCTTTCTCATCGCGTTCGAAGGAGCCAGCGATGCCCACCGATCCACGTTCATTGCCGCGCGGCCTGTCCCGCCGGTCCTTCCTCGGCGCCGGCGTCGCCGCCACCGCCGGCCTCGGCCTCTTCGGTTGCGGTGGGCAATCAACCACCAAGAGCGGGGGCCAGGCCGACCTGCAGTTCATGTACTGGGGCTCGGCCAACGAGAAGGCCGCGATCGAGCAGATGACGAAGGCGTTCGAGAAGTCCCACTCCGGCGTGAAGGTCCAGCCGGTGCACGTGCCGGGCGACTACGAGACCAAGGTCAACACTCTCGTTGCCAGTGGCAACCTCCCCGACGTCGCGTACATGACCGCGCCGACGGCGTACCGGCTGGCCGAGCAGGGCAAGATCGCCAACATCTACCCCTACATCGAGAAGTTCAGCCAGCTGTCCGGCCGGAAGCCGCAGAACTTCTTCTGGTACGGCGACAAGCAGGTCGCCGGGACACCGGCGGCGAGCGAGATCAGCCTGCTCTGGTACAACAAGGACCTGTTCACCGACGCCTCGATGACGCCCCCGGCGGAGGCCGGCAAGGCCTGGTCCTGGGACCGCCTGCTCGAGGTCGCGACGGCATTGACCCTCGATCAGAACGGCAAGCGGCCGAGTGACTCGGGGTTCAAGGCCGACCGGATCCGTCAGTTCGGGCTCTCGGCTCCGTTGTCGACGCAGTGGACCTGGTATCCGCTGATCCGCAGCAACGGCGGGGATGTGACGGACGAGACCGGTACGAAGTACACGCTGAACAGCCCGGAATGCGTCAAGGTGTTCCAGGACCTGCAGGACCTGATCTACAAGCACAAGGTCGCGCCGAGCCCGGCGCAGCTCGGTGGCGGTGACACCGCGAACGCGCCGACGACCACCGTGCAGCTGCAGACGAAGCGCGTCGCGATGGCGATCGACGGGCAGTGGACGCTGCTGGACATGGGCGAGAGCAATCTGAAGTACGGCATCGGCGTCCTGCCGTCGTACCAGGAGCCGATCACCCAGGAGGCCGGCAGTTGCCGGGTCATGTCCGCGTCCACGAAACATCCCGAGCAGGCGATCGAGCTCTACGCGTACAGCGTCGACGGCAGTAACAGCGACCTGTTCAAGAAGGGCCTGTGGATGCCGGTGGAGACGAAGTACTACTCCGACGCGGCGGCGATCGACGCGTGGACCAAGAACGACGTCCACCCGCCGGAGTACCGCACCGCGGCCGTCGACTATCGGCTGAACAACTCGGTCCGCGACTTCACGCAGGTCCTCAAGAACATCCCTGCCATCCAAGAGGTCCTGACCCCCGCCATCGAACAGATCGCCACCGGCAAGGTCCCCGCCAAGACCGTCCTGGACGCCCTCGAACCCAAGATCCAACCCCTCCTCAAAGGCCGCTACCCCATCCCCAACTCGATCTAGAAGCAAGAGGCCAGGAAGAACAAGAAGAGAGAGAAAAACAAAAGATAGAGTGGGAGTCGGGTGCCTGGCCGGGTCCGACAGTCCAGTGGTGGTCGCTGACTGACGTTCCGCCGCAGCTTGGTCGACGTATGTTCGAAACGCGGACCGTCACTGGACCACCCGGCTGGCCAAGAACGTCCGGGCGTCCAGCAGTGCTGGGGCTGTATCGGCAGGCTGTTCTGGTGTTGCCAGAATCTGAGCCAGAGGGTGCTAGCCGACGCGCACGGCGTCAGTCAGTCGACAGTGTCGCGGAACTACCGCTCGATCATGCCGCTGCTCGACCAGGTGCTGTGCGTGCGCGAACCCGACTCGACCAGCGTGTTCCGCAAACCGTGACGTGCTCGTTTCGACGGAACGCTCGCACCGACAGAAAGCCACGCGATAGCCGAGCGCGGTCAGGAACCCATTCTGGACCAGCATTATCCGCATCACCAGTACCGACTTGGCCGGCGACCTCTGAATAAACGTTGTGGCAGGAACTGAGGGCGGGCTGGCTTCGGTGATCGGAAGGCGGTCTTCCAGGTCCTCTGCCTGCACGAACCGGAGCTGACCGGCGTGTTCGCTACCAGTGAGGTGCTGGTCGACAGGCCCCTGGCACGACCGGGCATCGCGCGGACGGCGAGTACGACATCACGACCGCCTGAGCAGCACCGCGCGATCACCAACTGCAACTGGCAACCGGTGCTGGACAGCTACACCTGGTACGCCGACGCCGACCGTGTCAGCTCGATCGGCTCGGTCGGCGCTGGAGCCTGATTGGTTCTTGGACGTCGGCTGGGCCTTCACCGGTCGGTTGTGGGGTTGGGCAGGCGGTGGGTTCCGGTGGGGTCGACCCGGAAGGTGAAGCCGTGGGGTGTGGTCCATTCCAGGGTCTTAACGTCGACGCGGCGGACGTTCCAGCCGCGGGCGTGGGTCTTGACCCGATGCCCGAAGCGGCTGAGCGGCGCGAGGTTGCCCGTGCTGGTTTGGCCGGCCGGGCCGTACGGGTCGTAGGGCTGGATGTGGTCGAGGTCGATGGTGCGGTGGGTTTCGCGGGTGCCGTAGGGGAACAACTCGACGGGGTAGCTGAGTCGGACGCGTTCGCGGATCCGGGCGGGGATTTCGTAGGCGTCGACGCTGACGGCGTCGTTGAGGTCGATCACCGGCTTGACCGCGTACGGCCCGTGTCCGACGAGTTCGGTGAGCTGGTCGGCGAGCATGGGACCGATCCCCTCGGCCCGCAGCACCCCGTTGCCGGTCGCCAGCGTGAGGTCGGTCAGGTGGACGAAGACCTCGGTGTGCCCCGGGACGCACCTGTCCCTTGGTGGGACAGGCGTACGCGTCGTGCTTGATCCGCGCGAGACGCGCGTCGAGTGCCCGTAGGGCGGCGGCGTCCATCGGGGATCCTGGATCGGGTTCGGCCCGCGGACCGGGAACGTAGCCGGGCGGCCGAGTGTCGAATGGGTCGGTCGGTGGATCCGGCTCACGTAGCTCGAATTCCTCCGCGAACGGCACCTCCCGTGGATCCAGCAGGTCGAGCAGACCGGGCAGGTGGTCGGGGAGAGCGGCGGCCGATGATGGGGCGGAGCTACTACGGTCTGCTGATTGGGCCGGGCTCCTGCGGTCCGGTCCGTCGCTGGCGCTCGCGGCGACCGGTCCGTTGGCAGGCTCACCGGCGGGTGTGTGCCGGGCCGGTGCGCGGTGGTTCGTCGGGTCCGTCCCGGTTGCAGGCGTGTCGTCGTACCGCGGGCTTGTGGGGCTGATCGCGGGGCCGCGGCGGTCGGTGCGCGGGGAAGACGCAGCAGGAGCTGAGTCCGCGGAGCCAGGTGAGCCGGCGGAGTCGGGGGCATCCATCGGGCGTACGGGGGTATCTGTCGGGGGTGTGTGCGCGGGGTGGTTGTGGGCTTGGGTGAGGAGTTCTTGGGTGTAGCGGGGGTCGGCGATGATGCCGATCGCGTCGGCTCGGCGGTGCTGGACCTGGCGGGTGTCGCCGAAGGTCTTCAGGGCTTCGGCGATCGCGGCGATGGTGGCTTCGTGGCGGATGACCGCGCCGGCGGGGGCTTTGACGTACATGGTTTTGTTGCCGTGATTGTCGCTGCGGCCGACGAACACGCCACGCTCGCCTGCAGCCTCGGCGGCCTCACCGCGAGCCTGTTCGGGGTCGGCGTGGGACTTGGCGGCGCGGATGATCTTGTCCAGCCGGTACGGCGTGATCGCGTCGATCAGCGGCGCGACCCGCCGGTCGACGTACGCCGCGGCGTCCTCGGACAGCTTCACGCACGCCGAGGCGAGTTGGCGGGCTTTCCACGGGGTGGCGTCGCCGGCCAGTACGCGGGCCCAGGTGAAGGGGAACCGGTGGCGGAGTGCCAGGGCCTCGCCGATGAACCGGGCCGCGACCATGGGTGAGATTCCGAGCATCACGCCGAATTCGGCGATCGCGAACTCCGCGATCTGCGGGCAGCCCTCACCGCCTAGCACCACGGCCCGCTCCCGCCCATCGAACGCCCGGCGGCCGGGCCGGGTGTCGCAGGTGGAGGGATGGAACCGGTCGGCGTAGATCTGGGCGTGCTGCAGCAGCCGCGCATCGGCCCGATTGGCCATCGCGCGGTGCTCGGTGGCCGACTCGAGCAGGTCGGCCGTCGAGAGCTCATCCAGATCTGTCTCGAACATGTGTTCGATTCTACCTGCTCGAGGCGCTTCTTCCAAGTCACCCCGCCCGACCAAACCCCTTATTTACAAGACGAACGCGCACATCCAACGCTCGCGACGACCAGCTCCTCCGGCTGGGGGACAGCAGCTCCTGTGAGGCGCAGAAGCCTGAGCCTGAGCCTGACCGCTCCGGCCGGCGGTCCTCGCGCGCTCACGTTCGCGGGCAACCTCTGGCCGATCATCCAAGTCAGCCACGACCTCTTACATCCTCTTCTCTCCTTCCTTCCCCTCATCCTTGGTCGAGGGCTATTCAGAGCTCTCAAGAAAGGTCAGAGAACAGGACATTCGCAGACAATGACGACTGCCACTGGACCGTCGGACCCGGCCAGGCACCCAACCGCCACTTTATCTTTCGTCTTTGTCTGTCTCTGGTCGTTTCTCTCCTTGTTCTTCAAGGTCCTCTGAATAACCCACACCTCAGGAGGTGGAGACTCTTCGGTTCATTTGTTGGAGGGTGGGGTGGGGGATTTGTATGCCCCAGCCGGGGGCGTCGGAGAGGTGGACTTCGCCGTTGTGGGCGGTGGGGAATGGGTCGTAGATGTGCATGGACGACGCGTCTTCGATGGTCCACTCGTGGAAGAGGTTGCAGGCCGGCATGGCCGTCACCAGGTGGGCGGTGAAGATTGCCGTCAGCGATCTGCCCGACGAGTGCGGTACGCACGGGAGCCCGGCGAGGTTGGCCAGTTCGGCGACCTGGCGGGCGCGGGTGATGCCGCCGACGTAGCAGACGTCGGGCTGGATGACGTCGATGCCACTCTGGATGATCCGCCGCAGCGCGTCGACCGAGAACTCCTGCTCGCCCAGGCCGACCGGGATGTCTAGCGTCGCCGCGACACCGGCGGCGTTCTCGTACTCCCAGAACGGCACCGGCTCCTCGAAGTGCAGGTAGTCGTACTCCTCGAGCAGCCGCCCGATCCGGACCGCCTGGCCCGGTGAGTAGGCGCCGTTCGCGTCCGCGCTCAGCTCGATCTCGTCGCCGAGCTCCTTACGCAGCAAGGGAACCAGCCGCCGGGTCCGGCCGGTCCGCGACTCGGCATCGCGGCCGTTGCGCTCGCCGATCTTGATCTTCACCGCCCGGAACCCGTGCTCGGCGACGGCCGCCACCATCCGGTCGACCTCCTGCTCCGGTGTCGTGTCCCGGCGCATCCCCGAACCGTAGACCGGCACCGACGGCCGGAACTTGCCGCCGAGGACTGGTAGACCGGCTGCGACTTCGCCTTCCCCACGAGATCCCACAGCGCGGTGTCGACGCCGGCCAGCGCACGGAACAGGAAGCTGCCGAAGTACTTGTACTCCGCACGCGCGCACTCTTCGGCCAGCGTCATGACGTCGAACGGGTCACGGCCGAGGTAGTTCCGCGCGACCAGCGTGTGCAGGACCTCCCCGGTGATCCGGGCCTCGGAGTGCGCGGTCTGCCCGTAGCCTTCGAGACCGTCGTCGGTCCGCACCCGGACGATGCAGCCGTGGCCGTCGAACGTCTCGATCGAGGTGATCTTGGTCAAAGCGCCGCCTCCACCCGCGCCGGCAGTTTGTAGAACGCCCGGGCGTTCTCGGTGTAGATGGTGTCCCGCTGCTCCGCGGACAGCCGGACCTTGAAGGCGTGCGAGGGATGATCGAAGTCCCAGTGCGGGTAGTCCGTGGAGAACATCACCTTGTCGCTGCCGCCGAGGTGTTCGAAGACCTTCAGCAGGTCGGCCGGCCGATGGGGTTCCTCGATCGGCTGCGTCGTCATCCAGAAGTGGTCACGCAGGTACTCCGATGGCCTGCGCCGTACCTGGGGAATCTCGGCGCGGAACCGCTCCCAGTGGGTGTCCATCCGCCATGCCAGTGACGGCAGCCAGGCGAACCCGCCCTCGATCAGGGCGATACGTAGGTTCGGGAGCCGGTCGAAGATCCCGCCGAAGACCAGGCTCGCCACGTGTGCCTGGAACGCGGCCGACATCCCCGCGTGGTCCTCGAGGTAGAACGACGGCCAGCCCGCACTGCTGATCGGTACGCCGCGAACGCCGCCACCGTAGTGAATCCCGATCGGCAGATCATGGCGTGCAGCAGCCTCGTACATCTTCCAGTACCGGCGATCCCCCAGCGGCGCCGAGCTCCGGGCAACCAGCAGCACCTGCACGAACCCCGGATGGCCGGCGAGCCGCTCGATCTCGGCGACCGCCTGCTCGCTGTGCTCGGCCGGCACGATCATGCCCGCGCGCAGCCGCGGCTCGGGCTCCAGCCACTCCTTGATCTGCCAGTCGTTGGTTGCCGCCGACAACGCCGCGGAGTACTCCGGGTCGAGCTGACTGCCCGATCCGCTGAGCGGTCCGAGGATGCCGAACTCCACGTTCAGCCCGTCGAGGTGCTGTTTCTGCATGAACCCCAGGTCCGCGCCCGCGGGTAGGCCCGACGGCGGGAACGCGTCGTACCGCGCCGGCGAGCCCTTCGGATACACGTTCCCGTTGTGCTGGCGCGAGCCGAATGTCTTGTGGTGCCGGAGCCAGCGGTTCGAGAGGTAAGGATCCAGAGCGCCGGGCGCCATCACGTTGTGGATGTCGCAGTCGATGATCATCTGCGTCCGCTTCATGTCACTCCTCATCCCAGCCGGTACGTCGCGTGCGCGTTGCCGGACATGATCTTGGTCTGCAGTTCCGGGGAGATCCCCTCCGGCAGCGCGTCGGCGGAGTCCGCGAAGTGCGCGTGCGGGTAGTCGGTGGAGAACATCAGCATGTCGTCGGACAGCAGCTGGTCGATCACCTCGAGCAGCTGCTGCGGGTCGTCCGGCCGGTCGAGCGGCGCGATCGTCATCCGGACGTGGTCGCGGATCACCTCCGACGGCGGACGCTCCACCCATGGCACCTCACGCCGCAGACCCTTCCAGTCCTTGTCGAACCGCCACAGCATCGGCGGCAGCCAGCTGAAGCCGCCCTCGATCGTCGCGACCTTCAGCTCGGGGAACTCGACGAAGACGCCTTCGGTGACGAAGCTCATCAGCTGGGTCTGGAACGCAAGCGGGACGTTCACGTAGTCCTCGACGAAGTACGTCGACCAGCCGACCGGCGTCGTCGGGTTTCCACTCAGTCCACCGGCCTGGACGCCGACGACGAAGCCGGCCGCCTGCGCCGCCTTGTAGATCGGCCAGAACCCGCGCCGCCCGAGCGGCTCACGGCTGCGCGACGGAACCGTCACCTGGACGAACTGACTGTGCTCAGCGGCCCACTCGACCTCCTTAGCCGCGAACGCCGGGTTCTGCAGCGGCAGTACGGCGGAGCCGCGCAGCCGGTCGTCCTGCTCCAGCCACTCGTGCAACTGCCAGCGATTCAGCGCCCGGGCGAGCGCAGCCGCCAGATCGTCATTGTGGATCGAGTCGATTGCGTAGGTGCAGTTCAGGATCGCGTACTGCAACTGCCACGGGTCCAGCAGCTGTGCCTGGAGAAGCTCGAGGCTCGATCCGGCCGGCCCCTGATCCGGCCGTGAGCCGTCGAGGAACAGATTCGGCGCGTTCGACGGGTAGAGATTCGACGGCAGTCCGCCCATCCCGGACTCGGTGATGTAGTCGCGCCACCGCGCCTCGAGGTACGGGAAGAGATTCTTCAGACTCGGGAGGTTGATATGGACGTCGGTGTCGACCAGTTCGAGTCCGGTCCATTGCTCGGGCCGGGCGTAATTCTCAAGTTGTTGTACAGCCACTTGTGATCTCACCTTTCACAGGTCGAGGACCAGTCGGGACGACAGCGCGCGGGAGACGCAGATCATCATCGTGTCGTTGGCGGCGCGCTCGTCCTCGTCGAGAACGGAGTCGCGATGGTCCGGAACGCCTTCCAGCACGGTCGTCCGGCAGGTCCCGCAGGTGCCTTCCTCACAGTTCGACAAGACGAAGATCCCGGCCTCGTCGACAACCTCCAGGATGGATCGGTCCGGTGGTACGACGAGCACCTCGTCGCTGTCGGCGAGCTCGATCTCGAACGACGTGTTCGGCGGTACGCCGATCAGCGGCCGCGGCGCGAACCGCTCCACCTGCAGGGTCTTGTGCGGCCAGTGCGCGCTCTTCGCCTCGACGGCCGCGATCAACGGCTCGGGGCCGCAGCAGTAGATCAACGTTCCGGGCTGCGGTTCGGCCAGGATCTGATCCAGTTCGATCAGGCCGCGACGGTCCTGCGGCCATTCGAGCACGCGCGCGGGATCGATCCCGCCGAGCTCGTCCCGGTACGCCATCGACGCCTCGCTGCGACCGCCGTACACCAGCCGCCAGTCCGCGCCGGCTGTGTGCGCGGCCTTGATCATCGGGATGATCGGCGTGATTCCGATGCCCCCGGCAATGAACAGGTACCGCGGCGACGCGTGCAGCGGGAAGTGGTTGCGCGGTCCGGTCGCCGTCAGTACGTCGCCGGCCCGGACCCGCTCGCACAGCACGATCGAGCCACCGCGGCTCGCCGGCTCCCGCAGTACGGCGATGCGCCACCGGCCGCGATCCGCGGGATCGCTGCACAGCGAGTACTGCCGGACGAGTCCGGGGCGGATCTCCACGTCGATGTGGCTCCCCGGCGCCCATGGCGGCAACTCCGAGGCGTCGGCCGCGACGAGCACCAGCTCCGTCACCCCGGCCGACACCTGCCTGGTGGACTGCACCCGCAGCGGGATGGTGGTCTCGCCCACCATCCCGGCGGCATCAGATATTGACAATGACATAGTCGCGATCGACCTCGACCTGGTACGTCTCACCGGAGTACGGGCCGGGCTGGAAACCGGCCGCGGACAGCTCCGGATTGCCGGCCAGGCTCTCCCCGGACTCCACGCCGGTCGGATAGGCCTTCACCTTGGTCTTCGCGGGGTCGAACCAGGACTGGCCGGTGGCGATCTCGAACTCCCACCCGTGCCACGGACAGCGGATGATCTCCCCGCGCATGATGTACTCATAGTTGCCCGGCTTGTCCGAGCGAACCAGCCCGGAGGTGACGCCCTCGCACATCGGCCCGCCGCCGTGCGGGCACAGGTTGCGGATCGCGTAGTAGTTGCCCTTGACATTGAAGACGCCGATCGACCGCCTGGCGATCTCGACCACCTTCCGGGACCCGGGCGGAATCTCGTCGACGGTAGCCACCACGTACTTGGTCACGTTGTCTCCTTATTTGATTCCGGTCATCGAGATCCCACGGGTGAAGTACTTCTGTGCGAACACGAAGACCAGGCCGGTCGGGACGATGGCCAGCGTCGCGCCCGCCATCAGCGGGCCGTACTGCGTGCTGTCCTGGGTCTGGAAGAACGCCAGCCCCACCGGGACGGTGAACTTGTTGACATCGCTGAGGTAGACCAACGGGCCGAAGAAGTCGTTCCAGACGTTGACGAAGGTCAGCACCGCCAGCGTGGCCAGGGCCGGTTTCGACAGCGGCAGGATGATGCTCACGAAGATCCGGAAATGACTCGCCCCGTCGACCAGCGCGGCCTCGTCGTACTCCTTGGGAATCGTCATGAAGAACTGCCGGAGCAGGAAGGTGCCGAAGGTGTTGGCGACGATCGGCGGCACGATCAACGGGAAATGCGTGTCGATCAGACCGGCCTTCACGTACGCCGAGTACAGCGGCAGCACCATCAGCATGTCCGGGATCATCAGCGACGCCAGCAGCAGCCCGAAGGCCGCGTCCCGGCCGCGGAACTGCAACCGCGCGAACCCGTAGGCGCCGAGCGCGCACACCATCAGCCGGCCGATGATCACCAGCACCGTGATGTAGGCGCTGTTGCCGAGGAACCGGATGAACGGCAGGACCCCGTTGTTGACCAGGTACTCGTAGTTCTCGAACGTGAACGGGTTCGGGAGCAGGCGCGGCGTCAAGCTGATCACGTCGCCCGGCTCCTTGAACGAGCTGGACAGCATCCACAGGAACGGCGCGATCGCGATCAGCGCCACGATCACGCAACCGATGTACGTCGCCGTCGGCCCGGCGATCCGGCCGAGCCTGCGCCGGCCTGCCGCGGTGCTGCCGTCGGCCGGCGCCGGCGATCGCGGCGGCGCGAGCGTCTCGCGCGTGTCTTCGATCGTCATTGATAGAACACCCACCTCTTCGACAGGCGGTTCTGGATCCAGGTGACCGCGAGCAGTACGGCGAACAGCACGATCGCCAGCGCGGACGCGTAACCCATCCGGCGCAGCGAGAACGCCTCGTACCAGAGGTGGTAGATGTAGACGTAGGTGCCGTCGCCCGGCCCGCCGCCGGTCATCACCAGGATCAGCGCGAAGACCTGGAACGAACCGATCGTCTGCAGGATCAGCAGCATGAAGATCGTCGGGGTGAGGAACGGCAGCGTGACGTGGAAGAACCGGGAGAACCGGCCGGCCCCGTCCAGGGTGGCCGCTTCGATCAACGTCTCCGGGACGCCTTGCAGGCCGGCCAGGACGATGACCATGTTGAAGCCCATGTTCGCCCAGATCGCCGTCACGATCACCGCGGCCATCGCCGATGCGGGCTCACCCAGCCAGTGCGGTCCGGTGATCCCGAACGACGCCAGGACCGCGTTGATCACGCCGTACTGGTCGCTGAACACCCACCGGCTGATCACGCCGACCGCGACCAGCGACGTCACGTACGGCAGGAAGATCAGCGCCCGGATCACGGCCATCCCGCGCAGGCGGTTGTTCACCAGCAATGCCAGGGCGATCCCGATGACGATCCCGACCGGGACGTACCCGATCGTGTAGATGGCCGTGTTGATCAGGCTCTTGCCGAACAGCGGATCCTGCCCGGAGAACATCTCCTTGTAGTTGGCGACGCCGGTGAACTTCGGCGCCGACAGCCCGTCCCAGTCGGTGAAGCTGGTGACGAGCGTCGGCAGCACGGGGATGACGTTGAACAGCAGCGTGCCGATCACGACCGGACCGATGAACATCCAGCCGCGCAGGGTGCGCCGCCGCGCGGTGACCGTTTGCTCGGCCGTCACTTGGCCGCCACCTTCAGGTCGGGATCGGTGAGCGCTCCTCCCTTCTCGAGCAACTCCTTGCCCTTGTCCCCGTTCCAGCCGCGCTTCTTGATCTCGGCGTTGACGGCGTCGCGGCCGCGCTTGAGGTAGTCGGCGGTCGCCAGCTTGCCGCTGACCAGGTTGTTCGCGTTGGTTCCCTCGACGAACGAGTCGGCCAGCGCCGTACCGATCGGGCCGCGCGGGAACGGCACGTCCACCGGCTTGCCGTTGACGTTGCCGAGCGCCTCGGCCCACACGTTCGCTGTCTTCGGGCGCGGGTGGTCGGTGAACGCCGCGCTCTTGGCCACCTCGGTCAGCGCCGGTACGGCGAACTGCGCCTTGGCCATCACCTCCGAAGCCGCCTTTCCGCACAGGGCCTTCATCGCCAGGAACGCGGCCTGCGGGTCCTTCGCGGTCTTCGGGATCACCCAGGTCCGGGCGTAGTTCTTCGTCATCGCGAACAGCGGCGTCTTCGGCCAGGGCATCACGTCCCAGTCGACGTCCTTGCTGATCTGCGCGCTGATGTCCATCGCCTGCCAGGTCATCGCGAGCTTGCCGGCGTTGAACAGCGGCAGGTACTCGACGTCGACGGTCGGCGCGTAGCCGTCACGGATGTAGGAGATCTGCTTGTCGATCGCGTCCAGCGTCTCGGGTTTGCCGTACCCGCACTCGGTCTGGTTGTTGTAGAGCGCGGTGTCGCCAGCACCGTACGCAGTGGGCTGGATGGTGTTGACGGCGTACTGCAGGCCGTAGGTATCGGTCCTGTTGCCGCTCTTCTTCGTGAGCTTCTTGACGGCGGCGTCGAACTCGTCCCAGCTCCACGCGTCGGCCCAGGAGGTCGGCGCGGTCAGGCCGGCGTCGGCGAAGAGTTTCTTGTTGTAGTACAGGGCATTGGCGCTCATCCCGGGCGTGATCGAGAACTGGTAGCCCTCGACCGCGACCTTGGTGGTGAACGTCGGGCTGTACTTCGTCAGGTCGAAGCCGTTGGTGCTGTCCTGCATCATCTTGTCCAGCTGCAGGATCTTGCCGGTCGTGGCCAGGTCGTACACCCGGTCGTCGTCGATGCGCTGCAGGTCGGCCGCCGTACCCGAGGCGAACTGGAGCATGACGCTGGCCCAGTCGTCGCCCGGTGCGGGTTTCCAGACGATCTTGATCTTGTGCTCGTCGAGGCTCTCTTTCTGAGCAGCCGCGATCATGTCCTTGAACATCTTCTGGGTGGTCGGATCGCCCACGGAACTGAAGGTCACCTGGGTCCAGCCGGCCGGCGAACCGGACGACGAGCCGCCGCACGCGGCCAGCGAGGTCCCGGCGACGCCGGCGGCGGCCAGGCCGAGTCCGGACCGGAGCAGTCGGCGGCGGGTGAGCAAGGAGCCGGAAGTCATGAGTGTCTCCCTCGGCAAGCGGGTTCGACCGGCGGGCGGCACGCACGCTCTACACCGATGTACTACGAAGCGGCAGAGAGCTGCGGGCTATCGGTCGTCGGGTGTTGCATCAGTTTTCGCTTACCCCGGCGAGGCTGTCAACACTATCTGGAATCACATTTTCGATATGTGGAACTTTCTGACCGGACCTGGCCAGCCCGCGGCTGCACTTATGCTGGCGCCGTGGAGAACAAGACGTCCGGGAGTGTCCAGTCCGTCGAACGGGCGTTCCACCTGCTCGAACTGCTGGCCGACAACGGCGATTCGACGCTGACCGAGCTCTCGGCCGCGATCGACGTACCGGCGCCGACCACGCACCGGTTCCTGAAGACGCTGGTCTCGCTCGGGTACGTGCGGCAGTTGCCGAACCGGCAGTACGGGCTCGGGCTCAAGCTGACGAGGCTGGCCGGCCGGGTCGATTCCCAGCTCGCCCCGATCGTCACGCCGCACCTGGACACGCTCGCCCGGGAGATCGGCGAGTCCGCGAATCTCGCCGTACTGGAAGGGCACATGGTCGTCTACATCGCGCAGTCGCCGTCGCGGCACGCGATGCGGATGTTCACCGAGGTCGGGCATCGCGCCTACACGCACCTGACCGGTGTCGGGAAGGCGATCCTCGCCGACCTGCCGGACGAGCAGATGGCCCGGATCGTCGGCCGGGCCGGCATGCCGGCCGCGACCGATCGGAGCATCACCGAGCTGACCAAGCTCCGCAAGGAACTCGGCCGGGTCCGCCGGGCCGGTTACGCGACCGACAACGGCGAACAGGAACCGGGCGTCGTCTGCTACGCCGTCGCGATCCCCGACGTACCGATCTCGATGGCGATCTCGGTGTCCGGCCCGGCCTTCCGCATGACCCAGGAGCTCGCCAAGCAGGCGGTGCCGCTGCTCATCACCGAGGCGCGCTCGATCTCCGACGAGCTGCTCGGCATCCTGGGCTGAATCTCACCTCTCGGTGACCCGCGCCCCCGCCGCCCGGCATTTCGTCATGCTCCGTGACGGCGCGATGACTGCTGGTTGCCTGTCCGACCCGAAACCGATCTGCGCGACGCTCCTGCGCGGCGTCGAGGGCCTGCTGAAGTACCGCAGTCGCGAGGAACCAGCTTTCTGAGGTCAGCCTGTAACAACCGCTTCGCCCGGCTCGATATCCCCTTGGGAGGAGTTGGGTTGATGCGACGCTGCAGGTATCGGCAGGCCGGACCGGATCCGTATGACGCGGATCTGGTCCGACGCTTGCGTGCGCTCCTGGCGCTCGTCCGCCGGCCTGCCCCTCGCGGCCCGGATCCGATCAAGGCCGACGACGAGGCCCTGGACCGCCTCTAGGCCAGGTCCGCTTCGTACGCCGTTTGGAGTTCGGAGCTCCATGGTTCGCGCTCGGCGGCGACGGAGTCGAGCGCCGTCTGCGGACGGGTCGCGCCGGAGATCACGGAGACGACCGGCGACGAGTGCAGCAGAGCGGCGAGTTGTAGGCGTTGCAGCGACACTCCTCGCTCAGCGGCGACGGCTGCCAGGCGTGGGGCTGGGCTCGACGAGCGCAGTGGCGAGTACGCGAAGAACGGGACCTCGTTGGCTTCGCACCACGCGACCACGTCATCCGCCTCGCGACCCATGGCTGTATGGCGATTCTGTACGGCGTCGACCCGGGTGATCGCTGAGGCGCGGTCGAGCTCGGCGACCGTGACGTTCGACAGGCCGATCCGAGCCAGCTTTCCCTCGTCGCGCAGTGCTGCCAGCGCGGTGACGCCCTCCTCCACGGGTTGCTCGGCGAGGTCGACCCGGTGCAGGTAGAACAGGTCGAGCTGCTCGCGTCCGAACACCCGCAAGCTCGACTCGACGTCGTTCCGGATCCGGGTCGCGCTGATGTCTGCGTCCCACGTGTCCGCGTTGATTCGCGAATGGCCGCCTTTGGTTCCGACGATCACATCCGTGCCGGCTGCGGCTTCGGCGGCGAGCTCTTCGCCGTACAGCGGATTGTCCGCCTGGGCGTACGCGCGTGCGGT
This sequence comes from Kribbella sp. NPDC000426, assembly GCF_040300265.1. Classification (NCBI taxonomy): domain Bacteria; kingdom Bacillati; phylum Actinomycetota; class Actinomycetes; order Propionibacteriales; family Kribbellaceae; genus Kribbella; species Kribbella sp. NPDC000426. Next base: position 397,737 of record NZ_JBEPDK010000001.1, read on the forward strand.
ATCAAGAATTGTCGCGCCGGCTTCGATACCGGCGCGAACGGTGGCGAGGTCGGCGGACCGATCGCGCGGCGTCATGGAAAAGCCGGCAAGACCCAGCACAACCCGACCGGAAAGTTCCTGCATCATTTCTCCAAGAGTTTTTCGACAGCCATCACTGTTTGGTCTACGGTCTGCCCGTCGACGACGATCACCCGGGCCCCGGTCCCCTCGAGCTGACTGCGCACCAGCCCCCATCCCCAGACGCGACCTTCGTGGTTACCACCGGGATTCCTGTGCTCGAGTCGCGCGAGCTGTTCTTCCTTGGAGGGCATGAGCCAGAGGGCATTCTCGCCGACCCCCGCCATGGCCGGAGTGACGAATGCGCCCTCGACAACAGCCGTCGCACCGGCAGCCGAGGACCTGATGTCCTCGATGATCATCGGCCGGCGGTCGAAATCCCCGGGACCGGAACCCAGAACATGAATCCCGGCCGCCGCCGCGCGCTTCTCGTGATCGAATGCGTGGGCATCGACGCTGTAATAGAAATAGCCGTGTTTTTGCGCGAACAACTGGCTCACCGTCGTCTTGCCTGCCGCCGCCGGACCGCCGATCCAAATGATATCCGGGTCGTCAACTTCCGATTCTCTGGTCATCCGGACCGAGTCTAGGCACGCGGGCGTGGACAGCGTAGTGCGGTGGTCGGGCCGGTCTGGAAGACTTACGCGGGTGACTGGATTGCGGGTTCTCTTTCTGGGCGGGACCGGAATTATCAGCTCGGCGTCCTCGCGGCGCGCCGTCGAGGCCGGGCTCGACCTCACGGTCGTCAACCGGGGCAAGACCTCGAGCCGGCCGTTGCCGGCGGAGGTCCGGCAGATCAGCGCCGACATCGAGGACGCATCGGCCTTCGCCGAGGTCGCCGGCCAGGACTTCGACGTCGTGGTCGACTGGCTGGCGTTCACGCCGGAGCAGGTGCGGGCGCGGACCGACGCGTTGCGTGGGCACGTCGGGCAGTACGTGTTCATCAGCTCGGCATCGGCGTACCAGACGCCGCCAGCTCGACTGCCGATCACCGAGTCGACGCCGCTGCGGAACCCCTTCTGGCAGTACTCGCGGAACAAGATCGCCTGCGAGGACCTGCTGACCGGGCTGTACCGCGACGAGAACTACCCGATCACGATCGTGCGGCCCTCGCACACCTATGACCGCACGCTGATCCCGTTCGACGGCGGCTGGACGATCGTCGACCGGATGCGCCGCGGCGAACCCGTCGTCGTCCACGGTGACGGGACGTCGCTGTGGACGCTGACGCACCACCGCGACTTCGCCAAGGGATTCGTCCCGCTGCTCGGCCACCCGCGCACGCTCGGCGACACCTTCCAGATCACCTCCGACGACGTCCTGACCTGGGACCAGATCGCCCACACCCTCGCCGCCGCGGCCGGCACGACGGCACAGATCGTCCACGTCCCGTCGGACGCGATCGCCGCCGTACACCCCGGCTGGGGCGCCGGCCTGCTCGGCGACAAGACCCACTCGGCCGTCTTCGACAACAGCAAACTCCGCCAGGTCGTCCCGGACTACGTCGCCACGATCCCGTTCGAGGTAGGCGCCCGCGAGATCATCAGCTGGTACGACGAAGACCCGACCCGCCAACGCACCGACCCCGCCATCGACGAGGCCATGACCGCCCTGATCGCGCAGTACCAGCTGGGCTAGGCGCTGGTGACGATGCCGGCGACGAGGTTGATGGTTGCGGCGAGGATGACGGTGCCGAAGATGTACGAGAGCAGGCAGTGGCGTAGTACGACGGCGCGGATGGCCGAGCTGGAGACGCTGGTGTCGGAGACCTGGTAGGTCATGCCGAGGTTGTAGCTGAAGTAGAAGAAGTCGCGGTACGACGGGCTCTCGTCGCTGTTGAAGTCGATCCCGCCGGCGGGATCGAAGTAGTAGAGGTGGGCGTAGCGGGCGGCGTACATCATGTGCAGGACGGCCCAGTTCATGAAGACACCGGCCAGGCCGATCGCGGCCGCGACGTTCTGGCCCTGCGAGCGCCCGAGGATCAGGATCAGTGCGATGAGCGTGACGGCGCCGATCGCGAGCGCCACCACGAACAGCTCGTCGACGGCCGGGCGGAAGTCCTCGCGCCCGACATGCCGGCGGGTGGCGTCGGCGTCCATCGGCCACAGCACGATCACGGCACTGATCACGAACGCCGCACCGATCACCGTGATCGCCGCCAGTATCCCCAGCGGCACACTCCAGATGACCGCGACGACCGCGCCGACGACACAGCCGATCAGCACGGACAGGAGCTGCCGGGCATTCGCGGTCATCAGTTGCTCAGGGCATCTTCCAGCCAGGGACGGAGGACGGCGGCCGGCGCGGCGCCGATGTGGGTGGCGGTCGGTTTACCGCCGCGGAAGACCATCAGGGTGGGGATCGACCGGATGTCGAAGTGGCGCGACACGTCCGGCGCCTCGTCGGCGTTGATCTTCACCAGCTTGATCTGGCCGGCCTTCTCGGCGGCGAGCTTCTCCAGGACCGGGCTGACCATCCGGCACGGCCCGCACCACGGCGCCCACACGTCGACCAGCACCGGGATGTTCGACATCTCTACGACCTCGGCGAAGTCCTTGTCCCCCGCATTGACCATCCAGGGCAACGGCTTGCCGCACTTGCCGCAGACCGGCTTGCCGTCACCGGTCGCCTGAACGCGGTTCTTCTGCCCGCAGTGCGGGCACGAAACGATGTCAGCCATGCCACATTGTCCACATTGTCCACCTCGTGTCGAAAGTGGTCACGCGGCTCCGATCAAGGGGTGACCCCGAGGAGGCGTGCTCATGAGGATTCTGATCTCCGGCGCCAGTGTGGCCGGTCCGGTGCTGGCGTACTGGCTGACGAAATACGGCTTCGACGTCACCGTCGTCGAGCGCGCGCCGGAGCTGCGCAAGACCGGCGGTCATGCCGTCGACCTGTTCCGGCCCGCGGTGGACATCTCCGAGGAGATGGGGGTGCTGGCCCGGATCCAGGAGCGCGCGACCGGCACGGACCGGCTGACGCTGTACCGCGACGGCGTACGACGTCCTGTCCGGGTGGACCTGTCGAAGGTGTTCGGCGGGGCAGCGGACCGGCACCTCGAGGTACTGCGGGACGATCTGAGCGAGATCTACTACGACGCATGCGATGAGGTCGAGTACATGTTCGGCGACTCGATCACCGCGATCTCGGCCGACGGCGAGGTGGAGTTCGAGAACGCGGTACCGCGTCGGTTCGATCTCGTCATCGGGGCGGATGGGCTGCACTCCAACGTGCGGCGGCTCGTCTTCGGCGAGGAGTCGCAGTACAGCGCCTTCATCGGGGCGTACCTCGGCGTACTGACGCTGCCGAACGCCGCCGGACTGGACGGCGAGATGGTGATCCATACGGCTGTCGGCCGTACGGCGGGGATCTACGGCGCGCGGCACATCGAGGACGCGCGGGCGTTGTTCTTGTTCCGGAGCGAGCAGCTCGATTACCACCACCGCGACGTACCTCGGCAGAAGGAGCTGTTGCGGGCGGCGTTCGACGGCATGGATCCCGAGGTCGACGGCTGGCTGCGCGAGCTCGACCGCACACCCGCCTTCTACTTCGACTCGATCACCCAGCTCCGCATGCCCACCTGGTCCCGCGGCCGGGTAACCCTCGTCGGCGACGCCGCCTACTGCCCCGGCCCCGCCGTCGGCGGCAGCACCACACTCGCCGTCGTCGGCGCGTACGTCCTGGCCGGCGAACTGGCCCGAGCCGACGGCGACCAGAAGCGCGCCTACCCCGCGTACGAACGCGCCATGACCACCCACGTCACCGCCAGCCGCGCCGTAGCCCTGAGCGCCGCCAAAACCCTCATCCCCACCTCCCGCCTCTCGATGGCCGCCCTAGCCCACGGCGCCCGCCTGATCTCCACCCTCCCCGCCGCCCCCAGCCGAGCCCTCCTCCGCCTAACCACCAAAAGCGCCCGAACCTACAACTCCATAACCGTCGACAACTACGCGAGCGCGCAGATACTTGGGGAGTGTCGGAGTTAGATCTGCCGGAGTTCGATCGCACGCAGCTGCATGCGATCAGGGTCCTGCGCGGCGGTGGGGCTGTCGTCGTGACCAGCCCCAGTCCGATGACGTACGGCGTGGTGGCGCGCGAGCCGAGCGCGATCAACCTGCTGGTGGGCCGTCCCGCCGACCAGCCGGTCGCGGTGTCGGTCCACTCGCAGGCCGCACACGATCAGCTGTTCCGGTACCTCGACCTCCGCACCGACGCGCTCGCCGCCGTCGACCTCGCTCTCGCCGAGCGCATCGCCGTACTCGCACCGATCCGCTCGGACCCGACAATGCCCGAGTGGCTGTCGCCGGCCATCGAAGACGGCTGGATCTTGTTCTTCGACGGAGTCTGGAGTCCGCTGGCGTTGCTCTGGCTGACCTTTCCCTTCCTGTACGGAAGTAGAGCCGGCGAAGCCCCGGCGGCCTCCGCCGCGGAGGCCCGGGAGCAGTTCCCGGCCGGCACCGTGATCATCGACGCCGACGACCGGCGTACGCCGTCCGACGTCGACGGGGCCGGCACGGTGATCCGTGTCGATCCGGCCGGTCGGTTCACCCTCCATCGATCAGGTACCCGGGACCAGCTGGCCGGTGACGGCCTCCTGGACCGGTTGCGCGATTTCAGATCCGTGATCGGCGTACTGGACGGATCGGCGCCGTCGCCGATGGGGCGCACCTACTTGTCCACCGCGGTGACGGAGGATGGCGTGCCCAGGCAGTTGGTGCCGGGGACGCGCATCCGGGTGGAGTTCGCGCGGACGCCGAACAAGAACGCAGGCGGATCGCGGGTGTACGACGTCCTGCGAGTACACGCCGGCTGCAACCGGATGGGCGCCGCCGTCGCGGCCGGCGAGCTGCTGACCGGCGGAACCTTGTCGGTCACTGGATTCGGCGGCACCCAGCGCGGTTGCAAACCACCGCTGCGGGCTCAGGAGGAATGGCTGCAGACGTTCCTGACGAGCAAACCGAGCTGGCAGGTGGACGGTGACGAGCTCACGCTCACCTCCGGCAGTACGACGATCACACTGCTCGACAAGAAGATCGCTGAGCCCGACTTCCCGCTCGACGGGATCGGGTGGGAGGTCGGCGCAACCATCACCAACGCCGACCTGCGCCACCACCGCTACCACGCCGATCCCGCGTGGATCCGAATCGATGGGGAGCACCTGAGCGGCTCGACCGGCTGCAATGAACTCTCCGGCACGGTCACCCGGAACAACACCGAGCTGACCTTCACCGACGTCACCATCACCGACCGCACCTGCACAGGCGAAACAGCCGAGGTGCAGGCCGAGATCCTGGCCACACTCGGAGCCGCAGTCACCTACACAATCGACCACAACAAGTTGACCCTCATCGCCCCATCCGGCATCGGCCTCGACCTGAAAGCAGATCTAGATCGGTAGGCCGTTGTCGTCTGTGGTTAGGGATTGGGGTTTGAACTTGGTGAGGAAGGCGGTTAGTTCGCCGGTGGGTTGTTCGATGATGGTGGCGCCGTCTTGCCAGATGGCGTCGAGGTGTTGGAACTCGCCTGGTGGGTCGCCTTGGTTGTAGTGGATGTCGTGTACGCCGAGGCCTTCGTCGTACGGGGCGCCGTAGACGTAGACGCGGCGTGAGCCGGTTAGTAGTTGCTCGAGGAGGTCCAGGGCGTTGTCGGCAGTGCTCTCCACCCAGCCGGAAGGCGATCCCAGCAGGGGCGAGCGGAGGTAGTCGAGAGCGCCGGAGTCCGGCGTGCTGTCGAGTAAATGCCAACCGTCGGGGAGTGCGGCAGTGGCGGCGAACAGTTCCGGGTCGAGGTAGCGCACTTCGCGATACTCCACCGGTACGCCGCTGGGCGTCGACACGTCCACAGCGCCTTCGTACTCGCCTGCGGGCGCCGCGACGTACATCTTCCCGTGGTACCAGGAGCCGAAATCGTTGGGGTCCTCGCGTGCGAACCGGACCAGCCGGCCGGCGAGGACGCCGTAGCTCGAGAGAGGCATGTTTCCTCCGGTAGGTCAGGTCTCGGCGAGCAAGGTGTCGATCTTGGTGCGTAGTGCGCGGCCGCGGCCGGTCAGGCGGAGTTGGTCGGGGGCCGAGCTCGCGAGGAGGCAGCGGAAGCGCACGTCGAGGCGCCACAGCAGGGCAACGACCTCGGGTTCGCTCGCGGACGTCGCCGGCCAGGCGATCACCGCACAGCGGGCGTCCGCGGCCAGGCGTTGCCCGATCTCGCGAACCGACCCGAGCACGACCGCGAGCGGCACCACGAACAGCAGCACCAGCGCGAACACGACAGCGGTCGCCAGCGCCGATCGCCACACCCAATCGGGCTTGGCCGGCCACCACCAGATGAGGCCGACGGCAACGATCGCGTAGCAGGTCCCGTAGATCACCGACCAGGTCGCCGCGACACCGCTCGCGTTGCGGACGGCACTGATCTTGTACTGCGGAACCCCGGTCGTGCTCTGGTCCGACCAGCAGCGCAACCACCAGCCCGCGAAGTACCCGATCGCGAGACCGATCGCAACGAACGCGATCGCCACGACGATCAGCAGGACTCGATCGTTCTTCCACTCCACCGCATGCCGATCGATCCAGAACACCAACTGAGTAAGGCCGTAGGCGCCTGCGGCAACAACCGCCAGCCCTACCACGACCGCCAGGATCCACAACACACCGGCCAGCAGCCGCAGTACGAACCGTGGGATCGGCAGCAGCTCCGCCGGTGTCGCGCCGAGGTACTTCTTCACCAGCCCGTCCAGCGCGCGATACAGGGTCGAGACCGGGCTCCGGACCTGCGACGGCAGACTTCCGAGGAACATCAGCGCGAGCGCCAGCGCAACGATCGTGCCGGCCACCGCCAGCGCGTGGTTCTGCCCGGTCTTGTCCCCGGCGACCCAACCGTCCGCCGCGAAGGCGATCAACGGAATCACCGGCGTCAGCAGTACGACGCTGTGCAGCAGCGTGCCCGTACGCGCGGCGGCGTACCCGAACGCGGTCAGCAACGCGCCGACGCCGATCGCGGTCGCAGGACCGGCTGCCCATCCCCCGATCACACCGAACAACGACAGCGCCAGCAGGAGTGCGCCCGAGGCGAGCGCGAACTGCGCCAGGAAGCGGGCGATCGTGCCGCCGCCGGCCAGACCCATGACGGTCCAGTACGGCATCATCATGCCGCCGCGAAGGGCTCGCGTGACCGGCTTGATCGCCGACAGGCCGGATCGGCTGCTGTCGGCGACGGTTACCGCGACGCTCGCGGCCGTGGCCGCCGTACGAATCAGTTGGTCGCTGCGGGCTTCTTCGTCAAGCGGTTCGCGGCCGATGCCTGCGCGGTCGAAGGCGCGGAGCGCGGCGCGGCCGAGCTGGACCTCGTCGGTGGACAGACTCGTGTCATCTGCCGGCGCGGGCGTCGTCTTGATCTGGTCGAGCAACAGTTTGTTCTGGATCAGGAACAGTTCGCCTTTCGAGTCCGGGTTCGCGCGGTCGACGCGGTCGGCGGTCACGGCGGCTTCGATCGACGGGAGTTCCTCGACGATCGCGCGCAGGTGTATGGCCCAGGCCGCCAACGCCGAGAGGTTCGGCAGGCTGCCAGGTAGGTCTTGCTGTTGCAGGTCGTACACCGGGACGAGCTCGTCCGCAGCCCTGGCCGCGAGGTCGTCGAGGAAGTCCGGGCACGGTCCGTCGAAGAGCTCGGCCACCAGCGTGGCGACGAACTCGGCAGGTTCTTCGGGATGCTCGCCCTGACTGCGCTGGATCGCCCGCCGGCGCAGGCGTTCCGGCGACAGGATGGTCTGGCAGAGCGTCGTCGCGGCATCCATGCGCCCCCAGGCCCAGTCGTTCATCCGCCAGGAGCGTTTGAGGAAGCCGCCGAAACGGTTGAGCGACATCCCGCCGACCTTGTCGTCAGCAGTGATCGACTGGATCGCGAAATCGTTCCTGGCTTGCAGCGAGAGCTGCACCAGCTCGACCGGTTGACTGCTCGCCGCCCCGGACTCATCAGCGAGGGTCCAGGAGACCACGTGCAGCCACAGCATGCGCGCGAGTACCCGGGTCTGTGGGTCCGGTCCGTCGTACGACGACATGGACGGGTCGGCGAAAACGGTCTGCCAGGGCGACAACCCGGAGGTCTTGGCGATGCCTTCAGCAACATTCCCCAACACACCCAGACTGCCTGCCACGGCCGCCACGACGCGCTCGACCGCATCCTCCGCCTCCACACCAAGAGCTCCCGCCGCCGAGGCCCGCCGCAACCGCCGAAACGCCGCCTGCAACTCGCCAACCCGACCCGACAACTCGACCTCATCACCGGAGGTGTCTCCGGCATCTTCCTGGGGTCGCCAGTTTCGGAGTCTTGCGCGGAGCTGGGCCTGTCGGCGCTCGAACAGTGTGCGCCGGTCGGGTTGGGCCTTTGGTGGGTCCTCGACATGTTCAGTTCGTAGGACTGCTTGTTCGGCGGCTGCTACGCGGCTCTCGTCGTTGAGCATCACTCGCGCGTAATGCGCCAGTCGGAGGGTCCAGTACTCCGTGTCCGGGCGGAGCGTGCTCAGCACCCGGTCTTCCTTCCATGGTTTGTCGATCCGGTCCCGGACACCACGCAGGTCGGTTCGAGCCTTGCTGACCTGCTCCCGCGCGCCGGCAAGCTCACGCCGCGTGGACGCTTCCGACGTCACGCTGATCAGGCGATACATCAGGTCCATCGCCGCATCCGCGAGATCAAGGCCCGCCGTGATCCCCCACCGCCAGTAGGTCTCCCGCTCGTCCGCCTCCCCCGGCAGGTACTGCGGTACGTACGGCAGCGACCGAACATCCGGCACCGCCCACTCACGCTGCGCCGTCTCCACCGCCCTGCCGATCCGCCGCAGCGACCAGTCCACCGGCGCCTCGACCCTCGCCGCGAGATCACGCGCCGCCCGCCGGATGCGCTGGTTGCGGTACTGCTCGAACACACACTTCGCCAGCCGCCGCAGCTCGTCCGCAGTACTGACGCTCCCCATGATGTCCAGCCGAGTCCCGCGCCGCGCAGTCGCGGCCTCGTTGTGCTTCACGACCTCGTTGACGAACGTCCGGTTGCCCTGACTCAACAACGCACCCAGTACGCCGGTCAACGCGCCCGTCACCGTCGGCGGCTCCTCGACACGGTCGGGCGGATCTGGGCGATTCGTCGGCGCATGCGGATACACGAGCAGCATCACCCGCTGCACCAATCCACTCGCCGGCATCGCCGCGACCGCGTCGAGCGCAGGCTTCGTCGGCGTGTTCGCGAGCAACCCGCCGTCCATCGCGTACCGCGACCTGTCCGGCGGCAGCGCCTCCCTCGGGCCCGCCGTCCGCCAGGACACGTAGTCGCCGAGATCCGGCCGGCGGCTCGGGTCGGCCAGGTCGTACGGCTGCTCGGGTGCCGTTCCCGAAGCGGTCCGCGCCGGGACGAAACACGGCTCGAACGCGACCGGGAACCCCGCCGTACAGCGAGCCGCCATCGCCAGCGCCGCCGCGAGCTTGTGGTCCTCACCAAGCTCGAAGTCCCCCGCGCCCGCCTCTCCCCGCCGGAACGTGAACGTACCCTCGTGCAACATCTGCGGCAACTGCTGCCCCAGCGCGTCGACAGTCACGATCCTCGCGCCGTGGAGCAAGGTCGTGGTAAGGATCAGCTCGATCGGATTGTCCGCCGGCTCGGTCGCCTCCCAACCCGCGCACAGTTGCTTCATCGCGTCGTACAGCTTGGGCAGGAAGTACTCGTCACCCCGCAGCAACGACGCCGGCGATCCCTTGAACGGCTTCTGCAGCAGGGCGTCCATCCGGCCCTGCTCCGACCACAGGTCGCGCATCAGGCCGACGTCAGCGTTCTTGTTCACCTGGCCGAGCGCGAGCGCCGCGCCGTTGATCCCGCCCGCCGACGTACCGGCGATGACGTCGGCCCGCGCCTTGACATCAAGCAGCCGGAGCAGCCGACCGTACGGTCCCTTGCCGTGCGTCAGCCGGTCGATCTCGCGTACGACGCCGCCCATCCAGACGGCGAGGCTGACGCCACCGTTCATCACGACGGCGAACCGGATCTCCTCCGGCGCCTCGTTCACCTGCACCATGACTTCCCCCCGCCGGTCCCCGCGCCCCACCCCTGGATTGCTCACCGGCCTTGTCGGGATGGTACGCCCGGCGCCTGCGGCACAGTAGAGTTCGGCGGGTGAGGTACGCCGACCTGCTGGCCGGTCGACCCCGGTGATCTGCAACCCGACTGCGAACAGCTCGTAGTTGCCATCGACAACGAACGGGCAGCCGACAACCCTCGACCACCGCTTCCTGACCGACGACGTCACCTGCGGCCTCGCGGTCCTCGAACAGCTGGCCCGTCACCTCGCCGTACCCGTCCCGCTCACGACCGCCAGGGTCACCGCACTCAGCGCCGCAACAGCAACCGACCTCCGCGCCGGCACCGACGTACGAGCAAAGGCTCTACTAGCCGCGGTCCAACAGATCTAACCGCCTCAACAACCCCGCCACCCGATGCCAAGAAAGATGAAGAACAGAAGAATTAGAAGAAAGAGAGACAGCAACGGCCGACTTCGGCGACCACCAGAGGTAGTCAGATGAAGCCTTGCAGAATGAGAAGGAAGAGAAAAAGGGAGAGATTTAGAGTGCTGGCTGCCTCCGGCCGTCAGCCGAAGGTTCAGCTGTGCGACCCGAACGGCCGTCGGTCACACCAGGAGTCCCGCCACCGGCGTCATCCGCAACCCGCCGAGTCGTGGCGAATGGTTCCGCCGCCCCGAGCGCCGAGTCGTGGATCGTGGCACATTTTCTTGACCGCTTTCCACGACTCGGTGGAGGCCCCGGAACCGGTTGCCACGACTCGGCGAGCGGGCGGGGCGCCGGCACGGACCCGGGCAGACCAACCAGTTCGCCGGTCACCGACGCGAGCCAGCACTCCAGAACTTCTCTTTCTTCCTTGCGCTTCTTCTCGCCTCTGTGGTTGCGAAGTTAGGTTGGCCTTACGTTGCGCTGTGGTGGGCGGTAGGTTTCTGTGGGTGACCGTGTGACGACTGGAGGGGTGGGGTTTGGATGGCTTGGGTGTTTGAGGATGATCGGGGGCGGCGCGTCGAGACGGCGGGGCGGCCGGCCAGGGTGTTGGCTTTTGCGCAGGCGGCGCGGACGCTCGTGGGGCTGGGTGTGCCGGTGGTGGGGTACTTCGGGTCGCAGCATCATGCGGACAGCGGGGCGTCGGTCGGGTTGGACCTGCCGTACGTCGGTGGAGGCGACGCTGTCGACGAGGAGCTGGTCAAGTCCCTCGACCCGGATCTCGTGGTGAGCGTGACGTACGGCGGGGAGGTCTACGGACTCTCCCAAGACGTCGCCGCCCGGATCGCCGAGCGCGCGCCGATCCTCGCGATCGGTATCGCCGGGGACCGGACGCTCGAGTCGGTCATCCGGCGCTTCCACGAACTGGCCGAGGCACTCGGGGCCGACGTACAGGACCCCGCCGCGGACCTGACCTCGACGCCGACCGAGCTGCGGGTCGTCGCCCTGTCCGGCGGCACCGACACCGACGCGTACGTCGCGAACCCCGCCTACTGGCCGAGCCTTCGCATGCTCGCCGACGCGGGCGTGCAGTTCACCCCGACGACAACCGCGGGCGGCTGGGAGGTCGTCAAGTGGGACGAGCTCGCCGCCAAGCACCCGGCGGATCTCGTGCTGTACGACGAGCGCCCGAACTCGCTCGCCGCCGACCGTCTGGCCACGATCGCGGGCTGGTCCGAGGTGCCCGGCGTACGCGCGGGCAACGTGCTCCCGTGGAACCCGGAGCCGCCGCTGACCTACGCGGCGGCTGCGTCGTTCGTCAGCGGTCTCGCGCCGCGTTGAGCATCTCGTCGCGAGGGACGACCTTCACCCGGTCGCGCCCCTCGACCTGACCCAAGGCGATCTCGTGGGCGTCGAGCCGGGCCCAGCCGGCGGCGTCGACGACGGGACCGGGGAGATGCTCAAGGATCGAGCCGCTGATCTCCGGGGCCGGTAGCTGGTCGAGGTCCTGGAGCAGACTGGCGATCGTCTCGGCGGCGTCCGACTTCGTGTGACCGATGAGGCCGACCGGGCCGCGCTTGATCCAGCCGGTCACATACAGCCCGGGCAGCGGTACGCCGTCCAGGTCGAGGACCCGGCCGCGATCGTTGGCGATGACGCCGGCGTGGTGGTCGAACGGGATCTCCGGCAGGTGCGAGGAGAGGTACCCGACCGCGCGGTACACGGCCTGCACGGGAGTGTCGACGTACTCGCCGGTGCCCTTCACCGTGCCGTCGCCTTGCAGCTGCATCCGCTCGGTGCGCAGGCCTTTGACGCGGTCCGTGCCGAGGACCTCGACCGGCGCCTGGCACAGGTGGATGTGGATCCGGTGCGGCGCACCCGTCGGTTCGGCGTCGAGGTGCTTCAGCAGCGTGTCGACAACCAGCCGGGTGCTCTTGCTCGAACTGATTGCCGCCTGGCTCGCATCGTCAATCTCGAAGCCCTCGGGATGCACGATCACGTCCACCGACGGCGAGTGGGACAACTCCCGCAGCTCCATCGGCGTGAACTTGATCTGCGCCGGACCGCGCCGCGCGAAGACGTGGACGTCGGTCGCCTGATTGAGCTTCAGCCCTCGATACACGTTGTCCGCGATCTCGGTGCTGAGCTGCTCGTCGGCCGGCTTGGCCAGCATCCGGGCGACGTCGAGCGCCACGTTGCCCGCACCGATGACCGCGACCTCGCGAGCCTCCAGCGGCCAATCACGCGGTACGTCGGGATGCCCGGCGTACCAGCTGACGAAGTCCGCGGCGCCGTAGCTGCCCGGCAGGTCGATCCCCGGGATGTCCAGCGATCGGTCCGCCATCGCGCCGGTGGCGAAGATGACCGCGTCGTAGTGCCGGCGCAGGTCGTCGAGCTTCAGGTCGGTGCCGTACGCAACGTTCCCGACGAAGCTGATCCGGTCGCGGTTCACCACCCGGTGCAGCGCCTTGATGATCTCCTTGATCCGCGGATGGTCCGGCGCCACGCCGTACCGCACCAGGCCGAACGGCGCCGGCAGCCGCTCGATGAGATCGACCAGCACCCGGGGATGTTCCTGGGCGAGAATGTCAGCGGCATAGATTCCAGCCGGGCCGGCACCGACCACGGCGACCCGAGGGTCCGTCACGATTCACTCCATAAGTTAGGTAAGCCTAACCTATCCGGAATGACGGATTCTGACATACTTTGAGACTCACTTCACAAGGCGATGGCCGACGGCTAGCCTCCGAGGTGGAGAAACCCTGACTTCTCCGCGTACTTCGAAGGAACAGTTCGATGGCCAGCTTGGCGAGTTACACGACCCTGTACGTGACCGCGGTCGGGCTGAACGGGGAACCCGACCTCAAGCACATCGCTGCCGTCCGGTGGGACCCCGGCAGCCTCGACCCGGAGGAGTCGTCGCTCGCCGACTTCGTCCAGTGGCTCGACCGAGGCGCCGGCCGCGCCTTCGTCCGCCGCAGCGACGGCACCCGCGGCCCCCGCGTCCGGGTGAACTCCGACGGCATCAGCCGCTACCTCCGCAGCACCCCCGACGACCAGTCGAACCAGGACGAGCTACTCCTGCTCCCCACCTGGCAACTGCAGAAGAAGAGGTTCCGGCACCGGGCCGGGCTGTCATGATCTGCGAATGAGCGCACGCACAGACGAGGTTAGGGACCAGCCCGGGGGCGAGCAGGTCGCGTTGGCGGTCGAGGTGTTCCGGATGCTGGCCGACGCCACCCGGGTGCGGGTGCTGTGGGCGTTACTGGACACCGAACTGGCGGTGAACGAACTCTCCGCACAGGTCGGGAAGCCGCAGGCAGCTGTGTCGCAACATCTGGCCAAGCTCCGGATGGCGCGGCTGGTGCACACGCGCCGGCAAGGGTCACAGGTCTTCTACCGACTCGAGAACGACCATGTCCGGCAACTGGTCGAGGACGCGATCCACCATGCCGAACACGCCGGCCCGGGCATCCCCGAACACCATCGCAGCGACGGCGTCGCCAGCCTCGCCGAGAACGCCGAGGGCTAGCTCGCGCCTGCCGCGAAGGTTAAGGTATGCGTATGTGCGCAGATACGCATACACATGGTCACGGGCATGGTCATGGGCACGAGCGTCATGGTGGTCCGGCCGGGAAGCTGAAGGAGCTCTTCGTACCGCATTCGCACGACAGCGCCGACAAGGTCGACTCCGCGCTGGAGGCGAGCAAGGAGGGTATCCGCTGCCTGAAGATCAGCTTCGCCGGTCTGATCCTGACCGCGCTGATCCAGACCGTGATCGTGAGCTACACGAACTCGGTCGCCCTGCTCGGCGACACCCTGCACAACTACGCCGACGCGCTGACCGCGATCCCGCTCGCGATCGCGTTCATCGTCGGCCGCCGGCTCGCGACCCGTGCGTACACCTACGGCTTCGGTCGCGCGGAGGATCTGGCCGGGATCCTCGTCGTGGTACTGATCGCGGCCTCGTCGGCGTACGCCGGATACGAGGCGATCATGCGGTTCGTCCACCCGTCCGACGTGCGCCATGTCGGCGTACTGATCGTCGCGGGGGTCGTCGGCTTCGTGGGCAACGAGGTCGTCGCGCAGTACCGGATCCGTACCGGCAAGCGGATCGGTTCGGCGGCTTTGGTCGCCGACGGCCTGCACGCCCGCACCGACGGTTTCACCAGCCTGGCCGTGGTTCTGAGCGCGATCGGCGCCTGGCTCGGCTTCGGGCTCGCCGACCCGATCATCGGCCTGCTGATCACGATCGCCATCCTGTTCGTACTGCGCGCCGCGGCCCGTGAGGTCTACCGCCGGCTGATGGACGCGGTCGATCCGGCGCTGGTGGACCAGACCGAAGGCATCATCCGCGCGACCCCGGGCGTCCTCGACGTCTCGGATGTCCGGCTGCGCTGGCTGGGCCACAGTCTGCGCGCCGAGGCCAGCATCACCGTCGATTCGACGACGTCACTCGTCGACGCCCACCACCTCAGCCACCAGGTTGAGCACGACCTCGTCCACGGCGTACGCCGCCTCACCTCGGCGACCATCCACACCGAGCCGCTGGCCGCCGACGCCACCGCTGCCCATCGACTCGGCTCGCACCACCACTGACGTACCAGGCATACCAGTGGTCATCTGAACAGACCACTGGTATCCCTGGTCCTGCCGTATGGTCGCTGGTAGGAACTCACATGCAAAGGAGCCTGATGAGCACCCACCAGGAAACGGCAGGACGGTCGGCGGACGGGAGTGCGGGGGACGCGGATTACGGGCGGATCGGCGGCGGCTACACGTCGTACCGGCAGCCGGAGCCGCAGATCGAGGCGGCTATTCGCGACGCGCTCGGCGACGTACGGACCGTCCTCAACGTCGGCGCCGGCGCGGGATCGTACGAGCCGCGCGATCTCGAGGTGACCGCGGTCGAGCCGTCGGCGCAGATGCGCGCGCAGCGACCGGCCGACCGGGTCGAGGCGGTCGACGCCACCGCGGAGCACCTGCCCTTCGACGACAACAGCTTCGACGCCGCGATGGCGACGTTCACCGTGCATCAGTGGCCCGATCTGCGCGCCGGGCTGGCCGAGGTACGCCGGGTCACGCGCGGACCGATCGTCGTACTGACCTGCGATCCGACGCTCCTGCAGAAGTTCTGGCTGTACGAGTACGCACCCGAGGCCATCGAGGTCGAGGCCGGCCGCTACCCGCCCGTCGACACGATCGTGTCCGCGCTCGGCGGTGGCCTGGTGATGTCGCTGCCCATCCCCCTCCTCTGCACCGACGGCTTCGGCGAGGCGTACTACGGCCGCCCGGAACGCCTGCTCGACCCCGGGGCCCGCAAGGCCAACTCCGCCTGGAGCTTCGTCTCCCCCGAGGTCCACACCCGTTTCGAGGACCACCTGTCCCGCGACCTCGCCGACGGCACCTGGGACTCCAAGCACGGCGAGCTCCGCAACCAGTCCCACTTCGACGGCTCCCTGGTCATGATCGTGTCTGCCTGAGAAATCCCGGAAAGCGCGTGAGATCCGGCGGCTGTTCCATGATGAAGGGGTATGACATCACCGTCGTGGGACGAACTGTTGCCGGGTCTCCGGGGCCGGCTGGTCGGGCGCGCCCGGCGGCTCGGGGTTGATGCCGACGCTGCCGAGGATCTCGCCCAGCAGGCGCTGTACGAGGCCTGGCGGCTACGCAGCCGGATCTATGACCAGGCAGGCGTCGACCGCTGGGTGTTCGTCATCCTCGGCAACCTGTGCAAGCGATGGCTGAGCGCACGTGAGCCGCTCGCGCTGGTCAGCGACCGTACGACGGAAAGCACCGTCGACATCGAGACAGAGCTGGAACGCCGGGAGCTGGTCGAGCTGCTCGATCGCGCTCTCGGCGAGCTGCCCGAAGACACGCGTGAGGCGCTGGTTCGCAGGTTCGTCGAGGAGACGCCGGTCGCCGAGTTGGCCGGACGGCTCGGGCTGACCGAGGGCGCGGTCCAGATGCGGTTGCAGCGCGGCAAGCTGGCGTTGCGGAAGGTGCTGACCACGACCTACCAGGATGACGCGATCGCGCACGGGCTGATCGACAAGGACGACGCCGGCTGGCGGCAGACTCCGATCTGGTGTCCGGGCTGCGGGTCGAGCAGGTGGCTGGGGAGGTTCACCGGACCGGAGCGCCGGCTCGACCTCCGCTGCGCGTCCTGCGAGGCATGGCACTACGGCGTCGACGAAACAGTGCAGGTCACCCGCGCGTACGGCGTCACCGGATTCCGCGCGCTCTATCGCCGGACAGCGGCCAACGCGTACGACGTGTGGACCGACGTCTTCGAGCATCTCGCTGAGCATCGGCACACGGTGTCGTTCGAGCGCGGGCGGTCGCCGGTCGGGACGCATACGCGACGGGTGGACTGTCCGCAGTGCGGGTTCCTGATGAGCTCGAGCCTTGATGCACAGGCACTCTTCTCGCCCGAAGGCATGCGGTTCTGGCAGGACCATCCCCGGATCCGCCGCAGCGGGTACGTCGAGATCGAGGCCGACGGTGTCCCGGCGGTGCACACGACGTACGAGAGCGTGACGTCGCATGCGCGGTTCGACGCGGTGCTGACCTGCGACGACTGGCGCCTCGTCCGCGCCGATCGCTCGTGACCAGGGACCTTTCTGCACTCCGCGGTATCGCCGGTGTGATCCGGTTGGTGGTCCGGCTCGGCCCGGTGCGGTCCGGAGTGGCGGGTACGGCGGTGCTGGTCGCGGCGGTGGTCCCGGTGATGATCGCGGTCTTCACCGGGATGCTGATCGGGTCGATCCCGGCTGCTGCTGACGGCGGATTCGGCTCCGCGTCCGGCCGCCGTACGTTGGCGCTGCTCGGCGTGGTCGCGGGGCTGATCCTGGTGCAACGGATCGTGCAGCCGCTGCTGCGTCTGCTGATGACTGGTCTGGGGCGCGACCTCGACCGCCATCTACAGGAGGTCGTGATGGCTGCGGTGGCCAGGCCGGTGGGTATCGATCACCTGGACGACCCGTCGGTACAGGCAGATATCCGCATCGCACGCGGACTCGGCCTCGAGTCGAGCAGGCCGAGTCGGGCCGTGGAGGCGTTGCCCGAGGTCCTGGCGCCGTCGCTGCAGGCCCTCGGCGCGGCCGCAGTACTCTCCGCGTTCCGTTGGTGGCTCGGGTTGGCCTGGCTGCTGGCCTGGCCGGTGCTGTTCTTCTTCATGCAGCGCGAGTACGTCCGGGTCGGGCAGCTCGGGTACGGCCAGAGTCGGGCGCTGCGGCGAGCGGAGTACCTGCGTGACCTTGCCTTTGCTCCGGGGACGGCGAAGGAGTTGCGGCTGTGGGGAATGCTCGACTGGCTCATCGGCCGGTTCGAGGCGACCTGGCAGGCCTCGATGATTCCGGTCTGGCGGGTACGTCGGCCGCGGCTGGTCCTGGTGCTCGCGATCACCGCGACGATCGTGGGGCTGAACGTCGGCTCGTACGGGCTGCTCGCATTCGCGGGAGCACGTGGCGACATCGCGCTGGGTGCTCTTACTGTTTATCTGCAGGCGCTCTCGACGGCCAACGGGTACCCGGCCTTCAGCGACGCCAATGCGCACCTCGCCTTTGCGACGGTCTCGGTGCCGAAGGTGCTGGAGCTCGACGGGCGGCTGATCGCCGACACTGCGTCGGGCCGGAGTACGCGTGCTCCGGGGGCCGAGGTGCGACTCTCCGGCGTCGGGTTCCGGTATCCGGGTGCCCGGCGGAACGCCCTCGGTCCACTGGATCTCACGATCGCGGCCGGGCAGTCGCTGGCGATCGTCGGGGACAACGGCAGCGGCAAGACGACTCTGGTCAAGCTGCTGTGCCGCTTGTACGAGCCGAGCGCCGGCAGCATCACCGTCGACGGCGAGCCGCTTGCTGGGCTCGATCCGGCGGCGTGGCGGTCGAAGGTCGCAGTGTTGTTCCAGGACTTCACCCGCTATCACCTGTCGGTCCGCGACAACATCACGCTCGGTGCGCCCGATGAGGCCGACGAGCTGATGCTGAGGGCGGCGGTGAAGGCCGGGGCCGTCGACCTGGTCGAGTCGCTCCCCCGCGGGTGGGACACGGTTCTCTCGCGTGAATACGAGGGCGGCGTCGACCTGTCGGGCGGGCAGTGGCAACGGATCGCGCTCGCCCGGGCGCTGTACGCCGTCGAGACGGGCGCGGAGCTGCTGATCCTGGACGAGCCGACCGCTGCCCTCGACGTACGGGCGGAAGCCGATCTGTACCAGCGGTTCCTCGAACTCACCGCGGGGCTGACAACGGTGGTCATCTCACACCGGTTCTCGACCGTACGACGGGCCGAGCGGATCGTCGTACTGTCGGACGGCGGCATCGTCGAGGACGGCAGCCACGACGAACTGCTCGCCGCGGATGGCCGGTATGCGTACATGTTCCGGCTGCAAGCGGAACGGTTCGCCGATGCGTAGGACCTGGCGGGCCGTCCGGGTCGCGCTCGGGTTCGGGTTCCACGCCGCGCCGCGGGCGGCGAGCTGGCAGTTGATTACCGGTGTGGTGTTCGAACTGAGCGGACCGGCCGGTGCGTACGGCGCGAAGGTGCTCGTCGACGCGGCGATCGCCGGCGACGTCGAAACCGGCCTGTTCGCGGCCGCGCTGCTGGCGGTTGCCGTCGGCACCTTTATCGTCGCGCTGTTCTTCTATGTGGACTGCGTGTTCTCGGTGATCGAACGAGCCCAGGCGCTGGCCGACAAGCGGCTGATGGAGCTGCTTGGTACGGCGGAACTCGCGCAGCGCGAACAACCGGCGTACCTGGACGAGGTGCAGCGGATCCGCGAGGAACGGGACGGCCTCGGCAGCATGGTCAACGCGGTCGCCGGGCTGCTCCGGGCGGCCGCCGTACTGGTGGTCACTTCGGTGTTGCTCGCTCGGGTGGATCCGGTGCTCCTGGTACTCGTCGCGGTTGCGCTCGTGTCGCTCGTGATCAGCCGGCGCGCGCGGGATCTGCGGGTCGCCGCGCAGGAGGCGACGAGTGAGCCGGAGCGGCTTCGGCGGCATCTGTTCGATGTCGCGACGAGCTCGGACTCGGGCAAGGAGCTGCGGATCTTCGGGCTCGGTGCGGAGCTGCGGGCACGGCATCATCGCGTGTCCGACCGGATCATCGGCGTACGGAAGACGGCCGATCGGAAGGCGGCAGTACTGGAGTCCTTCGATGCGCTCGTCTCTGCTGCTGCCTTTGTTGGCGCGATTGTGTTGATCATCCGGCATGCGGTTGGCGGCACGGCGACGCCTGGCGATGTGGTGCTGGTGATCGGGCTCGCCGGGTCTGTCGGCGGTGCTGTCGTCAATGGCGTCGCCTATCTCGGCCAGTTCTTCTGGGTGCTGCGGGTCGCGACGCGGCTGGTCGCACTGCAGGACCGCACGCGAATTGTCGACCAACCGACAATCGAAACCGCGGCCGCGTTGTCGCGAGAGATTCAGCTCGAGAATGTGTCGTTTGCTTATCCCGGGAGCGACCGACCGGTGATCGACGATCTTTCGCTGGAGTTGCCGGCTGGTTCGGTCGTAGCCTTGGTCGGCGAGAACGGCGCCGGAAAGACCAGCCTGGTCAAACTTCTGAGCGGCTTCTACCGGCCCGACAGCGGAAGGATCACCGTCGACGGGACCGACCTGGCCGACGTCCCCGCGTGGTGGCAGCGGGTCAGCGGGACGTACCAGGACTACGCGACCTTCGAGTTCCTCGCTCGCGAGACCGTCGGCGTCGCGGACCTCGACCGGCTCACCGATCGGAACGTGCTGGCGGCGATGGAGCGAGCCGGCGCCACCGACGTACGCACGATCCTTCCTCGCGGTCTGGACACCCAACTGGGTTCGGCCTGGGACGACGGCGTCGACCTCTCCGGCGGCCAGTGGCAGAAACTCGCACTAGCTCGCGGGCTGATGCGCGCCCATCCCGCACTGGTCGTCTTCGACGAGCCGACCGCAGCCCTCGACCCGCCCACCGAACACGCACTCTTCGAACAGATCGCCAGTCAGGCACGGCGCCCAGGAACCGTGACCCTGCTCATTTCCCACCGCTTCTCCACTGTCACCATGGCCGACCTGATCGTCGTCCTGTCCAACGGCAAAATCCTCGAAACCGGCACCCACCAACAACTCATCAACTCCAACGGAACCTACGCCGAGCTCTACCACCTACAGGCCACCGCTTACCGCTGACAGTACGGTGTGGTTGGAGGTGGTTGGGCGTGGGGTTTTCTGTGCGGGCGTTGGATGCCGGGACTTGGGATGCGTTTGCTGAGCTTGTTGAGGCTAATAACGGGGTGTGGGGTGGCTGCTGGTGTGTGGGGTTTCATGTGAAGCTCGGGAAGGGGCGGACTCCTCAGCAGAATCGGGAGGAGAAGGAAGCGCGGGTTCGTAGCGGGGACACGCATGCGGCGCTGGTCTTCGAGGGCGAGAAGTGTTTGGGGTGGTGTCAGTTCGGGTCGCCTGAAGAGCTGCCGGAGGTGAAGAGCCGTCGGCTGTACGAGAAGGGCCTGACGACGCTGCCCGACTGGCGGATCACCTGTTTCTTCACCGGCAAGGGACTGCGTGGACGCGGGGTCGCGGATGCGGCACTCGGCGGTGCGCTGGAGCAGATCACGCAGTACGGCGGCGGCGTCGTCGAGGGCTACCCGGAGGAAACCGACGACCGCAAGGTGTCCGGCTCGTTCCTGCACACCGGGCCGATGTCCGCCTTCGAGAACCACGGCTTCACCCGCACCCGGCCCATCTCGCCGCACCGCTGGGTCGTCACCCGGACCGTTTAAGGCGGCTGGATCCCGTAGTCGTGGATCTTGCGGTAGATGGTGGCGCGGGACATGCCGAGCGACTTCGCGGCGTGACCCTTGTGGCCGTCGTTCGCGATCAGGCTGCGGATGATCGCGTCGCGTTCCAGCGCCTCCAACTGGCTCAGGCTGCGGCGGCTGATCGCCTGCGCACGAGCCGGCAGATCCGCAGGCGTGATCACCCCGGTACGACGACGCCGTACGACGACCTGCTTGAGCATCTGGCACAGCTCGGCCGTGTTCCCGGGCCAGGCGGAGCGCATCAGCTGCTGCATGGCATCCGGCCCGCACGTCAGCTCGCCGTGACTCAACTGGTTGAGGAAATACGGAACGAGTTCGCGGACATCCTCGATGTGATGCCGCAGCGGCGGCACCTCGACGGTCAGCGGGAACAGCGACAGCAGCTCACCGAAGTCAGGAGTGTCGGCGTCGTCGGACGTGAGCGTGATCGCCACCCATGGCGGATCTGCCGGCCGGCGTTCGAGTACGTCGTACAGCGCGGCGATCGTCGCGTCGACACCGTTCGCGTCCAGGCGCTCGACGTGCCGGATCACCAACGCCTGCACCGAATCGTCGGCCAGCTCCGACTCCAGCTCGGCGGCGAACCCGTCACCCAGCCGAGCCACGTCGACAGTGTGGAACAAACCGGCCGGGTTGTTCTGATGATGCGCGGCGCGGGCCAGCGTGACCTTGCCGGTGCCCCGTTCGCCGGTCAGCACGACCCATTGGCCGGCCCGGCAGGCGTTGTCCACCTCACGACTGCTGCCCAGCCACGGCGCGCTACGCCCCACGAGCCCGGGCAGCACCGGACGCGGCGGCGGCCGATGCCCTGTGGACGGGGTGCGTACGCCGACCCCCGGCGAGTGCGGGCTGACCTGGATGATCCCGCCGCCGCCACGACCGCCGGACGTGACCGGGCGGCACATGATCCGGACCCACGAACCGGTCGGCAGCTCGGCCACGATCGCCTCGGTCGTCCCGCGGGCGAGCATCTCGCCCGCGTAACCGATCACCGCACGCTGGTCGGCCGCATCAAGCGACTGACCGGCCTTCGCGTTCATCAGCAACAGGTCGTCGTCGACCGCGATCACCATGTCCCCGAGCCGGCGTGAACTCTGCAGATACGCCTGCAGCAGCGACAACTCCCGCGCGGAGCTGTCCTTGAGCAGCGCGGCCCGGATGTTCTCCGCGGTGGTCTTGGCCAGCGCCATCAGCAACGACCCGGCATCCTTGCGCCAGCAGGTCAGATCGATCGCGCCGATCGTCTTGCCGTTCACCGGATGCTTGATCGGTACGCCGGCACACGCGAGGTCCTCCAGATCCTCCGCGTAGTGCTCGTGCCCGAACACGTGCATCGGCCCGCCGCCCTCGAGCGCGGTCCCGATGCCGTTCGTGCCGGCGAACTCCTCGGCGTAGCTGAATCCCGGCGCCAGGAAAACCTTGTCCAGATAGCGGGCCAGGTTGGTGTCCGCGGTCAGCCGTTCCAGCACCATGCCGGTCCGGTCGGTGAGGATCACGCTGATCGGCTGACCGTCGAGGTTCTGGTGCAGTTGCCGCAGTACGGGTCCGGCGCTGCGGGTCAAGGGGATGTCGAGGTCCGGGTCGGCGACGTACGGCAGCGTGATCCGGTCGGCCGGGAGGTTCCAGCGCCGCGACCGTACCCAGGAGGCAAGGATCGGCGGCCGGACATCCTGCGGCTTGACCGGATCGAGCGTCAGGAAGTTCAGGCGCGCCGTTGCGGCTCGCCGGTTGTCCTCCATCGACGGTGCGAGTTCGTCCACGGGGCCTCCCACCAGGTCACGTCCCGTACCTCCGAGCGTAGTGCAGCCGGACACAAGTGGCGTCTCAGAATGAGACAACCGGCAGCCCCGCACGGGCATCCGATGGAGGTCAACGACTGGAGGTCCGATGGACAACGATGTCTCGCCCCAGCAGGAGTCCTACAACCCGTGGACCGTCGTACATCTCGTCTTCGAACACCTCGCCGACGTCGGTCTGCACCCTGTTCTCGGAGCCACCGGGCACCCCGGCGAACCGGCCGCCGAACTGTTGCGCTGCCTGGGTATCCAGCCCGATCCGCAGGGTGACAACCGGCTCGTCGAGCAGAAGGAAGAGCGGCTCGCCGAGCTCCGCGAGGCCTTCTTCGGCGAGTCCTGAACCCTTCTCAATTTGAGACCTCACCCCGCTCGTGGCGGCGATGTACTGCAAACACACAGCCGGCCACATGAGCGGGAGGAAAGCCATGAGTCGCCAAAGCGTGGCGAAGGCCCACCAGAAGATCCAGGAGTTGTCATGGGAACCGGCGTACCACGAGCCGGTCTCCCAGTACGGGACGGACTACACGTTCCGTAAGGCGCAGAAGAAGGACCCCCTGAAGCAGGTGCTGCGGTCGTACTTCCCGATGCAGGAAGAGAAGGACCACCGGGTGTACGGCGCCTCGGACGGCGCGATCCGCGGCAACATGTTCCGCCAGGTCCAGGAACGCTGGCTGGAATGGCAGAAGCTGTTCCTGAGCATCATCCCGCTGCCGGAGATCTCGGCCGCGCGGGCGATGCCGCTGCTGTTCCGGACCGTGCCGAACCCCGAGCTGCACAACGGGCAGGCCATCCAGATGATCGACGAGGTCAGGCACTCGACGATCCAGCAGAACCTGAAGCGTCTGTACATGAACAACTACATCGACCCAGCGGGCTTCAACTCGAGCCTGCGCGACTTCCAGAGCGACTACTGCGGCACCATCGGCCGTCAGTTCGCCGAGGGCTTCATCACCGGTGACGCGATCACCGCGGCCAGCATCTACCTGACGATCGTGGCCGAGACCGCCTTCACCAACACGCTGTTCGTCGCGATGCCGGCCGAGGCCGCCGCGAACGGCGACTACCTGCTGCCGACGGTGTTCCACTCGGTCCAGTCCGACGAGTCCCGGCACATCAGCAACGGGTACGCGACGCTGCTGATGGCGCTCGCCGACGAGGACAACCACCAGCTGCTCGCCCGCGACCTGCGGTACGCCTGGTGGAACAACCACCGCGTCGTCGACGCCGCGATCGGCACCTTCATCGAGTACGGCACCAAGGACCGCCGCAAGGACCGCGAGTCCTACGCCGAGATGTGGCGCCGCTGGATCTACGACGACTACTACCGCAGCTACCTGGTGCCGCTGGAGAAGTACGGACTCGAGATCCCGCACGACCTGATCGAGGAGTCCTGGAACCAGATCTGGAACAAGGGCTACGTGCACGAGGTCGCCCAGTTCTTCGCCACCGGCTGGCTCGCCAACTACTGGCGGATCGACCCGATGACGGACAAGGACTTCGAGTGGTTCGAGTACAAGTACCCGGGCTGGTACGACAAGTACGGCGCGTGGTGGGAGAACTACAACCGGCTCGCGACGCCGAACGGGCACAAGCCGATCGTCTTCGAGGACGTCGACTACGAGTACCCGCACCGCTGCTGGACCTGCATGGTCCCGTGCCTGGTCCGTGAGGACATGGTGATGGCCAAGGTCGACGGCCAGTGGCGGACGTACTGCCACGAGATGTGCAAGTGGACCGACGAGACCGCCTTCCGGCCGACGTACCAGGGCCGGCAGACGCCGAACATGGGCAAGCTGATCGGCCACCGCGAGTGGGAGACGCTGTACCACGGCTGGAACTGGGCCGACGTGGTCTCCGACATGGGCTTCGTCCGCGACGACGGCAAGACCATGGTCGCGCAGCCGCACCTCGACCTGGACCCGAGCAAGATGTGGACCCTCGATCACCTGCGCAAGTGCCCGCCGCTGGCGAGCCCGAACGTATTGCTGAACGAGATGTCCGACGACGAGCGGACCGCGTTCGCGGCGCGCTACGTCAAGGGCGGCCCGGCCGGACGACCCGCTCCTGCTGACGCCTGATTCACATGGGCGACAAGCACGTCGTGAGGTTCGAACCCGTCGGCATCGAGATCGAGGTCGACGAGGACCAGACGATCCTGCGCGCAGCGGCCGAGCAGGGCGTGATGCTCATGCACGGCTGCAAGGAGGGACAGTGCGCGTCCTGCAAGTCGTTCGTCCTCGACGGTGAGGACATCGACCTGGACCGCTACAGCACCTTCGCGCTGCCGGAGTACGAACTGGACGAGGGCTACACGCTGCTGTGCCGGGCGCACGCCTTCGAGGACCTCACGATCGAGCTGCTCAACTACGACGAGGACATGATCCGCTCGGGTCTGCCGATCCAGGAACGGACGGCGGAGGTCGTCGCGATCACCCCGGTGACGCACGACCTCCGGCACCTGGTGCTGAAACTGTCCGAGCCCGGCGAGCTGAAGTTCTTTCCCGGCCAGTACGTCGACATCTCGGTGCCGGACGCCGGCGAGGAAGGGGCCAGCCGCTCGTTCTCGATGGCGAACACGTCCAGCCGCGAGAGCGGGCAACTGGAGTTCGTCATCAAGGTCTATCCGGGCGGGATGTTCTCGGAGTTCCTGGACCAGCGGCTCCGGGTCGGTGACCGGTTGGACCTGACCGGACCGTTCGGGGTGTTCACCCTCCGGGACAACCCGGACGCCCGGCTGGTCTTCCTCGGTGGCGGGGCCGGGATGGCACCGATCCTGGCCCTGCTGCGGTCGATGGCCGAGCGCGGGATCGACCGGCCGACGACGTTCTACTACGGGTCCAGGACGCAACTGGACCTGTGTTTCGAGGAGGAGTTGCGCGAGCTCGAGCAGCGGCTGCCGCGGTTCCGGTACGTACCGGCGCTGTCGGAGGAGGACTGGGACGGCGAGAGCGGACTGATCACCGATGTGGTCAAGCGGCTCGAACCGGACCTGACCGGGGCCGATGCCTACGTGTGCGGCCCGCCGCCGATGGTCGAGGCGGCGATCCCGCTGCTCGAACGGCTCGGTGTCGCGACCAAGCACATCTACTACGACAAGTTCACCACGACCGGCGACGCCGGTGACTCGAAGGTGCTGGAGGCAGGAAGCCGATGACCACCACACAGGACTCACCAAAGACAGAACGCAGTGTCCCCAAGCCGGTCTTCACCGATGCCGAGGCGGGCGCACGCGAGTTCCCGGACTCCAACTCCCGGCGGTACAACTACTACACGCCGCAGAAGCGTAAGCAGACCCACTACGAGGACGTCACGGTCGACGTACAGCCCGACCCGCGGCACTACCTCAGCCAGGGCTGGCTGTACGGCTTCTCCGACGGCCGCGGCGGCTACCCGCTGGACTGGACCGTACTGAAGGCCTGGGGCTCGGACCAGCCCAGCCCGCAGCGCGGACCGGGTACCGGCGGTCTGTTCGTGAAGGAATGGCCGGCCACCGGCTGGCACGAGTTCCGCGACCCGAACGAGGA
The DNA here is from genome assembly GCF_040300265.1 of Kribbella sp. NPDC000426. Lineage (NCBI taxonomy): Bacteria > Bacillati > Actinomycetota > Actinomycetes > Propionibacteriales > Kribbellaceae > Kribbella > Kribbella sp. NPDC000426. The sequence goes on from NZ_JBEPDK010000001.1 coordinate 424,381, forward strand.
GTGGGAGCTCACGCTCTACCGCTACAACTCGAACGTGGTCCGCCAGGTCACCCAGAACGTCGAGGCCGCGAAGGCGTCCAAGGCGTTCGAGCAGTGGAACACGAACTGGGTGCGGTTCGTCGAGCAGCACGTCGGCGCGTGGATGCACGTCGACCACGGGCTCGGCCTGTACCTGTACGCGAACGCGAACCGGCGCGCACCCACGAACATGCACAACAACGCGATCTCGGTGAACAGCATGCACCGGATCCGCGCCGCCCAGGACCTCGCGCTGTACAACCTCACGCTGTCGGAGGAGATCGAGGGCTTCGACGGCAGTGCGCACCTGGAGACCTGGAACAACGATCCGGCCTGGCAGGGTGTGCGCGAGGTGGCCGAGCAGCTGACCGCGATCGACGACTGGTGCGAGGCGATCTTCGCCGCGAACGTCGTCTTCGAGCCGCTCGTCGGCGAACTGTTCCGCAGCCAGCTGGTGCAGCAGGCCGCCCCGCGCAACGGCGACTTCGTCACCCCGACGGTCGTCGGCGCGGCGGAGTACGACTTCGCCGAGCGCGATCTGCGCTACACGACGGCGATGTTCGAGCTGCTCACCAACGACAGGGAGTTCGCGGACCACAACAAGTCGATCCTGCAGGACTGGGCGTCGAAGTGGACCGCGCTGTCACTGTCCGCGGCCCGCACGCTGCAGCCGTTGTGGTCGCAGCCGGACGCGAAACCGCCACGGTTCGAGGACGGCCTCGACCGGGTCAAGAGCCGGTTCGGCGGCATCCTCGGCACGCTGAGCCTCGAAGAACCGAAGGAGCTGTCACTGTGACCAGTACGTTCACCACCGCGGAAAGCCCGTTCAAGCAGGACAACACCGCATCCAACAAGTGCGGCGTCACGCTGATGAACAACCAGGTCGGCGCGGTTGTCGCGGACGTCATGAAGGCGTACGACAACGTCACGGTGACACCGCTGCCGTCGATGATCCGGGTCGACGCGATCGGCAAGATGGAGTTCATCTACGACGACATCTCCGAGGCGCTCGGCGAAGAGCCCGGGTACTTCGACCAGGCCGAGTTCGAGGAGAACATGTCGACCCACTACGGCCGCATGGTCCACCTCGACGACCGGACCATCATGTTCGCCAACCCGGAGGACGCCGCCGAGTACATCGGCTTCGACCTGACCGCATCCAGCTGACAAGGGGGTCCTGGAGTGTACGAGAAGAACGGTGAGAAGTACTTCGTGGTCGACAGCCACATGCATATGTGGAAGGCCGGCCCGGACAACTGGGTGAAGGGTGCCGAGCAGTACGCGAAGGGCTGGATCGAGTGCTTCCACGCGTACCAGAGCCTCGCGCCGAAGGAGACCCACTGGCCGATCGAGAAGTTCATGAGCTACACCGAGGACGACCTGATGAAGGACGTCTTCGAGGACGGCTACGTGGACATCGCGATCTTCCAGCCGACGTACCTGAAGGAGTGGTACACGGAGGGTTTCAACACCACCGAGCAGAACGCCAACCTGGGCGAGAAGCACCCGGGCATGTTCGTCCTGAACACCCGGTTCGACCCCCGTGACGGCGACGCCGGCCTGGAGGAGCTGGCGCGCAATGTCGAGCGGTACGGCTCGAAGGGCGTCAAGCTCTACACCGCCGAGTGGAACGCCGGCTCGCGCGGTTACAAGCTGACCGACCCGGCGGCGTACACCTACCTGGCGAAGGCGCAGGAGCTGGGGATCAAGAACATCCACGTCCACAAGGGCCCCACGATCTGGCCGCTGGACAAGGACGCGTTCGACGTCGCCGATGTCGACCACGCCGCGACCGACTTCCCCGAGCTCAACTTCATCGTCGAGCACGTCGGCCTGCCGCGGATCGAGGACTTCTGCTTCATGGCCACCCAGGAACCCAACGTGTACGCCGGTCTGTCGGTCGTCATCGGCGGGTTGATGCACGCCCGGCCGCAGTTCTTCAACAAGGTGATGGGCGAACTGCTGTTCTGGGTCGGCGAGGACAAGATGACGTTCGGCAGCGACTACGGCATCTGGGAGCCGAAGTGGCAGGTCGAGGGCTTCGTGGACTGGGAGTTCCCCGACCAGCCGGAGTTCGCGGACTACCCGCGGCTCGGGGTGGAGGGGAAGAAGAAGATCCTCGGGCTGAACGCCGCCAAGCTCTACGACCTCAAGGTGCCGGCCGAGCTGCAGCTCAAGACCGACGACAGCGCCAAGCTGGTCGAAGCCTGATGACAGCGGTCTTCACGGAGAAGGACCGGGTCCTGGACGCGCTGAGCGCGGTCCGGGACCCGGAGCTGGACGAGCCGATCACGACGCTGGGATTCGTCTCGACCTGCGTCGTGTCGGCCGCCGGTGACGCGGTCGTGCGGTTGCGGCTGCCGACCTACTTCTGCGCGCCGAACTTCGCGTTCCTGATGGTCGCCGACGCGTACGACGTGGTGTCGGCGCTGCCTGCGTTGCGATCGGTCGACGTCGCACTGGAGGATCATTTCGCCGCGGCCCAGATCAATGCGGGGGTGGCGGCGCGGGCGGGGTTCGTCGCCTCGTTCGACGGCGAGGCGGCGGCGGAGCTCGACGAGTTACGCCGTACGTTCGTCGCCAAGGCGGTGCTGGCCGGGACCGATCAGGTCTGCCGGCCTTTTGTTGCTTCTGGCACCGATCCGGCGGAGGTGGCGCGGCTGACGATCGCCGACGTACCGCCGTCGGCCGAGCTGGACCGGCTGCTGCGGCGGCGGGCCGAGCTCGGGCTGCCGACCGGACCGGACGCACCGCTGCTCATCGACGTCGCGACCGGCGAGGCCGTCGCCGCACCCGCGGCGGCGCGGCACCTCGGGCTGGCCCGGCTGACCCGGACCGGCATCGAGGCCAACACCGGTATCTGCAGGGGAATGCTGAGGCACCGGTACACCGAGGCCGGTGCGGGCGAGGAGGAGCAGGGATGAAGGCCGTTCGACTGCACGGGTACCACCAGCAACCAGTGGTCGAGGACGTACCGGAACCGGTCGTCAAGGGCCCGCTGGACGTCATCGTCAAGATCGGCGGCGCGGGCGTGTGCCGGACCGATCTGCACATCATCGAGGGTCAGTGGGACGCGGCGATGCACCCGTCGCTCCCGTACACGATCGGGCACGAGAACGCCGGCTGGGTGCACGAGGTCGGCTCGGCGGTCACCAACGTGCAGGTCGGCGACACCGTCATCCTGCATCCGACGCCGACCTGCGGTCTGTGTCACGCCTGTCGCGCCGGGGACGACATGCACTGCGAGAACAGCTCGTTCCCCGGTCTGGACAGCGACGGGGGGATGGCGGAGTACCTCCTCACCTCCGCCCGCGCCTGCGTGAAACTCGACCCGAGCACGCGACCTCAGGACGTCGCGGCGCTCGCCGACGCCGGCATCACGGCCTACCACGCGGTCCGGAAGGCGCTGCCACTGTTGCCTCCCGGCACCACGGCCGTGGTGATCGGCGCGGGCGGCCTGGGCCACATCGGCGTCCAGTGCCTGGCCGCGCTGACGGCGGCGCGGATCATCGTCGTCGACCGCAACCCGGACGCGCTCAAGCTGGCCGAACAGCTCGGTGCCGACCAGACGGTCGTTGCTGACGGCAAGCAGGTGGAGAAGGTACTGGAGCTGACCGGCGGCGCCGGCGCCCACGTGGTCCTGGACTTCGTCGCCGAGCAGGGCGCGGAGCAGGACGGCTTCGCGATGACCGGCCGCGGCGGTTCGTACTTCGTGATCGGGTACGGCGGCCAGGTGCAGATCCCGACGCTGGACATCATCTCGACCGAGCGCAACATCGTCGGCAACATCGTCGGCACCTTCAACGAGCTGGCCGAGCTGATGGCGCTCGCACAGGCCGGCAAGGTCACACTGCACACCCGGACGTACCCGCTCGACGCGGCCGCCGACGCGGTCGCCGATCTCGACGCCGGCCGGGTCCGCGGCCGCGCGATTCTCGTGCCGTAACACGACCATTTCCGGAGGGAACTGATGGCCAAGGAACTGAGGTTTGGTGAGAGCGCGCGGGATCTGCTGCTGGCCGGGGTGGACCAGCTCGCCGACGCGGTGAAGTCGACGCTGGGGCCGAAGGGCCGCAACGTCATCCTGGAGAAGATCACCGGATCGCCGGTCGTCACCAACGACGGCGTGACGATCGCGCGGGAGATCTTCCTCAAGAACCAGTTCGAGAACATGGGCGCGCAGCTGGTCAAGGAAGCCGCGATCAAGACCAACGACATCGTCGGCGACGGCACCACCACGGCGACCGTGATCGCGCAGGCCATCATCCGCGAGGGGATGCACGCGATCGGCTCCGGCGGGAACCCCGTTCTGGTGAAACGGGGTATCGACCTGGCCGTCGGCAAGCTGGTCGAGCGGCTGCGCGAGGTCGCGCACCCGGTCGTGACCGAGCAGGACTACGCGCGGGTGGCGGCGATCTCGGCGAACGACGACGACATCGTCGGCGCGGTGATCGCGAACGCGCTGCACACCGTCGGCGACGGCGGCATCGTGACGGTCGAGGAGTCCTCGATCAACGGGATGGGCGTGAACTTCGTCGAGGGGTTCGAGTTCGACAACGGGTACCTGTCGCCGTACATGGTGACCGATCCGGGCAGTCTGCAGGCCGTCCTGGACAACCCGTACATCCTGTTGTGCAGCGAGAAGATCACCAAGGTGCAGGAGGTCATGCCGCTGCTCGACAAGATCATGCGCGAGCCGCGGCCGCTGGTGATCATCGCCGAGAGCCTCGAAGGTACGGCGCTCAGCATGCTGGTGCACAACCACGTCAACGGGCTGTTCCAGTGCGTGGCGGTGAAGGCGCCAGGGTTCGGCGACCGGCGGCTGCACAAGCTGGAGGACATCGCGGCGATCACCGGCGGCGCGGTCTACAGCCGGCACTCCGGGTTCACCCTCGAGACGATGACGCTGGACCAGCTGGGCCGCGCGGACCAGGTGCGGGTGACGGCCGACCGGACGGCGATCGTCGCCGGCAGCGGCCACGACAAGGACGTCGCCTTCCGGATCGCGCAGCTGCGGGCGGAACTCGAGCGGGCGACATTCGGCGTCGACGAGGACGTGCTGACCGAGCGGATCGGCGCGTTGTCGGGCAAGGTCGCGGTGATCCGCGTCGGCGCGCCGACCCCGGCCGAGCTCAAGGAGCTCCAGCACCGGGTCGAGGACGCGCTGTCCGCGACGCGGGCCGCGATGGCCGAAGGGATCGTCGCGGGCGGCGGCATGGCCCTCCTGCATGCCGCATCGGCCCTCGACGGCCTGGACGTGAAGGGTGACTACAAGACGGGCGTCGACATCGTGCGGCGGGCGCTGCGCGAACCGGCGTACCTGATCGCCGCGAACGCGGGGTACAACGGCGCCGAGGTATTGGAACGTACGTCGCAGATGGGCGTCGACGAAGGCTTCGACGCGCTGGACGGCGTCTACGGCAACATGCTCGCGATGGGCATCATCGACCCGCTCCGGGTGGCGCGCTCTGCTTTGCAGAACGGCGCGTCGGTGGCCGGTCTGCTCTTGACGACCAACACCCTCATCGCGGAGGAGCAGACGCCGTGGGGCGGCAGTCCCGCCCTGATGACGGAGTACGGCGCGCTCGACGAAGGGCTGCATCAGCCGAGCCCCGACTCCAGCACGCCGCAGTCCCTCGGCCTGGGGCCGTCCGTCGGTTAGCAGTGCGTGGGGTGGCTGGGGGTCGTTCGCGGACCCCCAGCCACTGGGTCACGTGAAGATACTGACGCCGCCCGGGCCGACCAGCAGACCGATGATGATCAGGGCTGCGCCCCACATCACCTGGCCGCGGAACAGCGACACGATGCCGGACACGACGAGGATCACCGCGATGATCCACAGGATGAATGCCATTCTTCCTTCCCTCCGTCAGTTGTGATCCCCGTATCGCCGCCCCGGTGCCCGGGCCGCCGCCACGCAAACCCTGTCCTGGTTGACGAAACAGTCGTATGAAATCGGCGGCTAGACTTCTGGCCCGATGGCTCAAACACTGCGTGACCTGCTGCCCGAAGAACTTCTGGCCCGATCGCTGGACAAGCCTTTCGCCACAGTCCCGGCGTGGGACAGCGTCCCGGCAGCCGACCGTACGGCGCTGCTCGCGGACGCCGAATCACAGCTCGCCACGCCCTGGCCGGTCCTGCTGGCGAGCGACTACGCCCGCTTCCACCACGACGGCGATCGCGAGCGCTACGAGACGCCGTACTTCGCGCGTCGGCGCCGGATCGTGACCAGCGCGGTCGCCGCCTTGCTGACCGGCGAGCAGCGCTGGGTCGCCGATGTCACCGACGGCATCTGGTTGGTGTGTGACGAGCTGACCTGGACGATCCCGGCCCACGCCACGTCCGCGATCGCGCGCGGCGAGGCTCTGCCGCGTCCGGGCGATCGCGATCTCGACCTGTTCTGCGCCGAGACCGGCGGCCTCCTCGCGTGGGTGGACGCGCTCGTCGGGCTGGACGCCGGCACCCGGGACCGGATTGCGACCGAGGTCGACCGCCGGGTGCTGACGCCGTTCCTGGAGATCCGCGACTGGCCGTGGCTGACCGGGTTCACGAACAACTGGAACCCGTGGATCCACTCCAACCTGACCGCGTGCGCCGTCCTGCTCGAACGCGATCCGGCCCAGCGTACCGAGGTCGTGTCGCGCGTGATCGACGGCTTGGACGTCTTCCTCGACTCCTACCCCGACGACGGCGGCTGCGACGAGGGCGCGTCGTACTGGACCCGGGCCGGCGGCGCCGTCGCGGACAGTCTCGCGCTGTTGTACGACGCCTCCGGCGGAACGCTGGACGGGTTCCGGCATCCGAAGCTGCGGCCGATCGCGTCGTACCTGCCGGCGATGCACATCGACGGCCTGTGGTACGTCAACTTCGCGGACTGCCCGGCGCAACTGGACGATCCGTCGGTCGCGTACCCGCTGTACCGGCTCGGCGTGCACACCGACGAGCCGTCCGCGCGGCACCATGCCCGGGCGATCAAGCGCCGTGGCGACCCGCTGGTCGCGCGGATCCCGTCGATGGGTCGGGTGGTCGGCACGTTGCTGACGCCGGCTCTCCGCGCCGACGAGGAAGATCCGGGAGCCCGGGCCACCTGGCTGCCGGACACCGAGGTACTGGTCGCCCGTTCCGAGCGTCTGCTGCTCGCGCTCAAGGGCGGGCACAACGACGAGTCGCACAACCACAACGACGTCGGCTCGTTCGTCATCGCCGTCGACGGCGTACCCCGGATCGTCGATCTCGGCGTCGGCAGCTACACGCGGCAGACGTTCTCGGCCGAGCGCTACCAGATCTTCACGATGCAGAGCGACTACCACAACCTGCCGAAGGTCAACGGACTGTCGCAGTTGCCCGGCCCGGAGTTTCGCGCGACCGGGATGTCGGCCGGGATCGGCGACGAGCGGGTCCGTTGCGAGCTCGACCTGGCGCGGGCGTACCCGGCCGAGGCCGGCATCCGTTCCTGGCGCAGGGAGTTGGTGATGGATCGCCCGGCCGAGCTGATCGAACTCACCGACACCTGGGAGCTGCAGGAAGCACCGAGCTCGCTGGTCTGGCACCTGGTCGTCAACGGCCCGATCACCACGTCCGACGGCACTGTGCAGATCGGCGACCTGTCGATCTCGTACGACGCCGGCGAGGTGGCGCTCACGATCGAGCCGCTCCCCTTGACCGACCCTCGCCTGAGCGCGATCTGGGGCGATCGTCTGAACCGCCTCGTCCTGTCCGCCCGCACCTTGACCGCAACCGGCACGACGACTTTCACCGTGCGCCCGTCCTGACCGCGACGACCGCCTGAGGTCGTGGGACCCCGGAGTGGGGGTCGGGACATATACCCGGGGAAGGCCCCCGACGGAGGGACGATCTGGAGGTGGCGGTGGGTGACGGGGAGTTGTGGCGGCAGGCGGTCGACGGGGAGCCGGAGGCGTTCGGCGAGCTGTTCGATCGGCATGCCAAGGCGGTGTACAACTTCGTGTTCCGGCGGATCGGATCGTGGAGTGACGCCGAGGACCTGACCTCGCTGGTGTTCCTGCACGCCTGGCGACGCCGGGCCGACGTCGTGCTCGTCCACGACTCGGCCCTGCCGTGGTTGTTCCGTACGGCGGACTTCGTGGTCCGCAACGAGCGCCGCCGGCAACGGTTCCGGTGGTTGAACGTCACCCGGCAGACACCGACGACGGACGAACCCGATCATGCGGACCAGGTCGCGGCGCAGGTCGACGACGAGCGGGAGGCGAGCCGGCTGCGGGCGTTGCTGCGGAAGCTGCCGCGGCACGAGCAGGAGATCGTCGAGCTGTGCTTCTGGAGCGGGCTCGACGCGCAGTCGGCGGCCGTCGCGCTCGACGTACCGCTCGGCACCGTGAAGTCCCGGCTGTCCCGGGCCCGCAAGCGGCTTCGCGATCTCAGCGTCTTATCGGACGACGAGGCTTTGGAGAGACTGCCATGAACGAGCTACTCACCCGCCGTACCGACCGGCCGCTGCCGCCCGGCGTACACGCGAAGCTGCGCGCCGAACTGCTCGAGGCGATCGTGCGCGAGCCTGTACGCCGGCCGCGACGGATCCTCGCCCCGGCGCTTGCGGCCGCGTCCGTCCTCGTCGTGGTCGCCGGGCTCGTAGTCGCCGTACGGGCGTTCAAGACCGACAGCGCACCGCCGGCGACCGGTCCGGCGAAGACGAGGACGTTGACCGCCGACGAGACCGCGACCCTGCGCACGCAGTGCCTGGCCGAGGCCAACCGGATCACCGGCAAGTCGCTGCCACATCCGTTCACCGACTACAAGGTGGTCAGGGCGTTCGAGTTCACCGGCGTGAAGGATCCGAAGGTGGTCAGCACCTGGCTGATCGGCTCCGGCGTGGAACGCATCCCGATGCCGAAGGGCCTCCCGCCCCAGACCTCGCCGGGGTTCTGGCTCTGCAGCCGGACCGCGGGCGGCGTCATCAGCGAGTCCAGCATCCGGTTCGGCACCGGCGCCCGGCTGAGCGGAGACCCGATGATGCGGATCGCACGCAACGCGGGCGTCTACACCAAGCCGGTCGCCCGGGTCACCGTGCAGCCGAAGGGGCAGGCGCCGGTCGAGGCGTTGCTGCAGGACGGGTTCTGGTTCGCGCCGACCGTTGGCCGCACCAACTGGGGACCGTACGACTCCGACGACACCGGCCAGAACGACTTCGTGGTCCGCGGGTACGACGCGAACGGCACGCTGATCGTGACCGATCGCGGCATCGACCCGACGGCCGCGCCGGTGACCTGCCCGGTGGTCGTGGTCACGTTGCCGAACGGGAAGCTCGACACCGTCCCGAAGACGCCGACCCCGCCGGAATGTCGCGAGTACCGCTGGCCGTCCTGACCATCCGTGATCACAGCCGCAGGCTTTTTAGCAGGTTTGATCAGTTTAGTCTTGCCGTGAGTCGGCCGCTCGGGGTGAGATATCTCCATGACGCAGACGCGGGCCGCCGGCGCGGTGGACGGGCAGGGGTTCTCGTACCGGCCGTTCATCTGGCTGGCGGTCGCGACGTTCTCGATGGGGATCGACGGGTACGTGCTGGCCGGCCTGCTCCCGCAGATCGCCGGCGACCTCAGCGTCACCGCGGCGGCGGCCGGGCAGCTGATGTCGGTGTTCGCGTTCACCGCGGCGCTCGCCGGTCCCGTCCTCGGCACGCTGACCTCACGCTGGGAACGCCGTACGACGATCGCGCTCGCGCTCGCGGTGTTCGTGCTCGGCAACCTGATCGTCGGGATCGCGACGAACTACCCGATCGCACTCGGCGGCCGGGTGATCGCGGCGCTCGGCGGTTGCCTGCTGAACGCGGCCGTCACCGGGTACGTGATCGCGCTGACGCCGCCCGAGCACCACGGCAAGGCGCTGTCGTTCGTCCTCGGCGGCTGGATGACGGCGACCGCGCTCGGCGTGCCGATCGGCCTGGTGATCGGGCAGTCCAGCTGGCGCTTCCCGATGATCATGGTCGCGGTGGTCGGCACCATCGCGCTCGTCGGCATCCTGCTCCGACTCCCCCGGTTGCATCTGCCCGGCGGATCGCTGGTTGACCGGCTCCGGCCGCTGAAGCAGCCACGGCTCCTCGCCGGGCTGCTGGTCACCACCGGCATCCTCTGCAGCAGCTACACCTGCTTCACCTACGCCACCCTGATCCTCGGCCCGCACTTCCATGCGCACTGGGCGATCATCCTGATCATGTTCGGGTACGGCGTCTCGAGCATGGCGGGCAACGCGATCACCGGCCGGCTGGTCGACCGCTTCAGCGCGATCCGCGTGCTCACCGTGGTCCTGATCGGGCTGCTGCTGAACTCGGTCCTGGGCATGGTCGCGCTGATGTTCGCGCCGGCTGTCGTGGCCGCGGTGTGGGGCCTGGTCTGGTTCTTCTCGGCGGGTGTCGGCAACGGCGGCGGCGCCGTACCGCAGCAGGCCCGGCTCGCCTCGATGGCGCCGGACTCGGCGACGATCGTGATCGCCCTGAACGGCAGCGCGATCTCCCTCGGCTCAGCCCTCGGCAGCGCCCTCGGCGGCGTCGCCCTCACCGCCGGCGCTTCGCCAGACGGCCTCCTCGGCGTCGCCGGCATCATCCTCGCGATCACCGTCACCCTCCACGCCCTGGTCACCCGAGCCACCCACCGAGCCACCACCGCCTGACGCTCAGCTCCGCGCCACCCCGGCCCAGCGCCACCCCACCCAGCGCCACCCCACCCAGCGCCACCCCACCCAGCGCCACCTCGGCCCGGTGGCGACCCCGGCCGGACGGTAACCCGGCCTCTTGGCAGGCGGGTCTAGCGCCAGCCGCGGCGGGCGGCTTGGAGGCCGGCTTGGAAGCGGCTGGTGGCGCCGAGTTCCTCCTGGACCTGCGCGATCCGGCGGCGCAGCGTTCGCCCGCTGACGCCGAGCTGCCGGGCGATGGCCTCGTCCTTCATCCCACTCGCCAGCAGATTGACCAGCGTCTGGTTGGGATCCGCGTTCTCGGACAGCCGCAACGGCGTCGCCTGACTCCACAACTGGTCGAACAAGACCTGCAGCGCGCTCGTCAACGCCGAGTCCGACACCACCACGGCCCGCGGCTGCCCCGGCGCCGACGGTCCACCCGCCAGCGGCAGGATCGCGGTAGTCCCGTCCACAACCAGCAGCTTCACCGGCACCTGCGGCAACACCCGCGACTGCTCACCCCGCTCCGCCATCGACCGCAGCCGGTCGACCCACCCCGGATGATCGAGCACCTCAGCCGCGTAGATCGACCGAAACCGCACCCCACGATCGAGCAGCGCCAACTCCGCGCCCGACACCTGAGCGCTCCCGTCGGCGACGTACGGCGGGGTGTCCGTGCCGACCGCCTGCTGAGTGGCACCGCGGAGCATGTCGTCGATCCGCGCCTCGATCGCGTCCCGGCCGACCGCGATCTCGATCAGCCGGCTCGGCTCAGCCTGCAGCTGACCCGCGCTGAATTCACGCGCGAGCTGATCCGTCATCGCCGCGACACCGTCGAGCGCGGCCCGCCGCTCGCGCACCAGCATGCCCAGCCCCGACCGCGGATCGACCGGCGCCGGCGCGGCCTCCGACCCACTCCGCACCAGCCCGGCCACGACGAGCCGCTCGACCGCCTGTGTTACCACTTTGTCCGGTAACTCCAGGAGCTCACCAAGCTGCCCCACCGGCACCCCCGGATCACGCAGGAGCTGCCGATACACCTGGGCATCGATTCCTGACAGCCCAACTGCTTCCCAATCAGCCACCTGGTGAGCGTAGTTGGCCGGGATCGGCGTTTGGCCGGAATGGGCGCCGCAATCGCGAGATCTGGGCTTAGCGTGTCCCAGGAAACGTCGCCTGTCCGAGGAGTGAACTGTGCGTCTGCATGCTGGCCGCAAGACGATCGCGCTGGTGGGCACCATCGGCGCCGTCGTCAGCGCGCTTCTGGTCGGCTCCGGAGCCGACGTCGCGACCGCCGATCCGAGCGAACCCGCCTTCGCCCCGCAGTCGATCGTCTGGCCGACCCAGACCGACGGCTATGTGCTCGGCGGCGTCACCTGCGCCACCGGCACGACGACCTGTCCGGCCGAAGTGCTTGCCACGCACAACGGTGGCAAGACCTGGACCGTCGCCGGTCGCACCCACAACGGACTCGCGAAGAGCGGCGAGCCGGGCCTGACCAGCCTGCAGTTCGCGAACGCCAAGTTCGGTTGGGCGTACGACCCGTACCTCGAGGTCACCAATGACGGCGGCAAGACGTGGACCCAGGTCCCGTTGCCCGGCGGTGAAGCCAAGATCCTCAACCTGCTCGCCGCGCCCGACGGCACCTACCTCGTCACGTCAGGCTGCGAGATCGGCACCGGCATCTGCGACGACCGCCCGCTGAAGGTCTGGCGCGCGCCCGCCGGCAAGTCCACCGGCTGGAAGCAGGTCGACGTCCAGGTCGCCGCTGACGATCACGTCGCCATGGACGCCGAGGGGTCGACGGTCTACTTCCTGGCCGCGCCGTTCGTCGGCCCAGGCCGCCTGTCCACGATCCACAACGGCACGGTCCGGCCGACGAGCACGGTCACCTGCGCCGACGCCGAGGACGCGACGATGACCGATCTCGCCACCAACGGCCCCGGTCGCGTCTACGTCCTCTGCATGGCGAACTTCGGCCGCGGCCACTCCGACAAGACCCTGCTGGTCTCTGGTGACGGCGGCAAGACCTTCCGGTACGACGCGATTCCGGGCGGGCTCGGCCTGGCCGGCCAACTGTCGGTCGGACCGGACGGCGCGGTCATGCTTTCCACGCTCACCGCGAGCCTCGTCTACAACCGGCCGACGCTGTCGAAGGCGTGGCGCATCGACCAGGAATGGCTCGAGAACAGCGAGCACATCCACGACCTGGTCCAGCAGAACGGTACGACGGCCTGGGTCGTCGAGCGCGATGCGGCGTACACCCAGAACCCGCAGCTCTGGGTGAGCCATGACGCCGGCGCGAGCTGGCAGCAGACCACCCTCGTCCCGGCGTGACGCCGACCCGATCAGGAGTAGAACAGTGATCTCATTGCGCCGGTTGGCGGTCCCGCTCGCGCTTGTCCTCGTCGCCGGTACGACGACGGCGGCGGCCGCGGACACCCAGGAACCACCGAAGGTCGTCGCGAGCTGCGACCAGCTCGTCAAGCCCGGCGAGTACACCTGCTTCGCGCAGCGACGCGCCGACCTGGGCTTCCGCGGCAAGGCACTCGGCGGAGCGCCGGACGGATACGGCCCGGCCGATCTGCAGTCGGCGTACAAGTTGCCCTCAGCAACGGCGGGCCAAGGGCAACGGGTCTACATCGTCGACGCGTACGACGACCCGACCGCCGAGGCGGACCTCGCGGTCTACCGCAAGCAGTTTGGTATACCAGAGTGCACGACCGCGAACGGCTGCTTCCAGAAGCTGAACCAGGACGGGCTGCCGAGCCCGCTGCCGGCGCCGTCGCGTTCGTGGTCCGGCGAGATCTCGCTCGACCTGGACATGGTGTCGGCGATCTGCCCGAACTGCGGCATCACGCTGATCGAGTCCGACTCCCCGAGCGACGACCTGCTCAAGGCGGTGAAGACCGCGAACGACCTCGGCGCCAAGTTCGTCTCGCTGAGCTGGGGCGGTCCGGAGTCGTCCGACCTGGCCGAGCTCGACAAGACGTACTTCAGCCCGCGCGGTGTCGTGTACGCGGCGTCCACCGGTGACTACGACTACGACGCCGGCGTCTCCTACCCCGCCAGCTCCGCGGCCACGACCGCGATCGGCGGTACGACGCTGACCAAGGACGACTCGGCACGCGGCTGGACCGAGACGGTCTGGAACAACGGCCCCGGCCAGGGCACCGGATCCGGCTGCTCGAGCGTCGTCGCCAAGCCGAGCTGGCAATCGGTGATCCCGGCAACGACCTGCCCGAAGCGCGCGATCGCGGATGTCTCCGCCGTCGCCGACCCAGCCAACGGCGTTGCGGTATACCAAACCACCGGCGGCTCCGGCTGGGCCGTGTACGGCGGGACCAGCGCCGCCGCCCCGGTCATCGCCGCCACCTACGCACTTGCCGGTGACCCTGCTCCGGACTCCCGTCCGGCCGGATACCCGTACGGGGCCACCGGCAACCTCAACGATGTTGTCGAAGGCAACAACGGCGAGTGCACCCCGGCCGCGCTCTGCACGGCGCGGCCCGGCTGGGACGGCCCCACCGGCCTCGGTACGCCGAACGGCACCCGCGCCCTGACCTCGCCGACCAAGGCCAACCGGATCACCGTCTCCGCCCCGACCCAGCAGTTCGATGCGGCCGGCGATGTCGTCGTACTGCGGGCGCGTGCGACGGACTCGGGCCATAGCCTGGTGAGGTTCTCCGCGACCGGTCTGCCCGCCGGACTCCGAATCGACGCGCTGAGCGGGATCATCTACGGACGACCGACCACTCCCGGGACGTACTCCGCGACGGTGACAGCGACCGACTCCACCAAGGCGCGCGGCAACACTGTGATCAACTGGGTCGTCAGCACCCGGAAGAACGCCGTGGTCAACGGCGACTTCGAATCCGGCAGCGGCGGCTGGACGCAGACGCCGGACGTGATCCGGGCCGACGGTCAGTACAGCCACAGCGGCCTGGGATACGCCTGGCTAGGCGGGACCGGCACGACGCACACCGACTCGCTCAGCCAGCGCGTCAGCGTCCCCTCGTTCGGGCACCCGACCCTGCGGTTCGCCTTGCGGGTCGCCGGCGGGGATGACGCCCTCCAGCTGACCGTCGACGGTCACGTGGTGAAGAGCTTCAGCCGGACTACGGCGTCGTACGCGACGCAGTCCGTCGACCTCACGCCGTACCGAAGCAGGACCGTCACCCTGGAGTGGACCAGCACGGAGAACGAAGGGGCGCCGACGACATTCCTGCTCGACGACGTTTCGGTGAACTAGAATTCGGCCATGGCCGAAAAGATACGGATAGTGCTGGCGGCGACGCCGTCGTTCCGCGACATGGTGTTCGGGACGGCGAGCGTCGCCCGGCTGGACGCGCTCGGGGACGTCGTCGTACTCGATGATCCCGGGGACGCGGCAGCGTTGACGGCGGCGCTGCCCGGCGCCGACGTGCTGATCACGTCGTGGGGTGCAACGCCGTTGACCGCGGAGGTGCTGGATCACGCGGACCGGTTGCGGCTGATCGCGCACAGCGCCTCGTCGGTGAAGCATTTCGTCACCGATGAGGTGTTCCGGCGTGGCCTGCGGATCACGCAGGCGGGACAGGCAATGGCGGAGCCGGTGGCCGAGGTGTCGCTGGCGTTCACGTTGAGCCTGCTGCACCGGATCCAGCGCTTCGACCACCAGATGCACGACGGTGCGTGGCGGGACGCCGCTCCGCCGCAGCACGGGCTCACGGCGTCGCGGATCGGCGTGGTCGGCGCATCGCGGACCGGCGTCGAGTACATCCGGATGCTGGTCGCGCTCGGCGCGGAGGTCGTCGTCTACGACCCGTATCTGACCGACGATCGCGCGGATCAGCTCGGCGTACGACGAACCCCGCTCGACGACCTGCTCCGGACCAGCAGGGTCGTCGCCCTGCACGCGCCGACCCTGCCCGAGACCCACCACATGATCGGCGCCCGCGAGCTCGCGCTCATGCCCGACGGCTCGTCCCTGGTCAACACCGCTCGCTCCTGGCTGATCGACTCCCCCGCGCTCCTCGCGGAACTTCGAACCGGCCGGATCGACGCAGCGCTGGACGTGTTCGACGAGGAGCCGCTACCGACCGACAGCCCGTACAGGACCCTCGCCAACGTCCTGCTGACCCCGCACCAGGCGGCGGCGACCGTCGAGTGTTACCTCGAGATGGGCGAGATCACCGCCGCCGAGATCGAGCGCTTCGCGGCGGGCGACCCGCTCGAGTACGAGCTCACCAAGGCCGCCCTCACCCGCATGGGTTAACAGACGGTCGCCGAGGCCGTCCGCACGGCCTGGCGGTGCAGCGCGTCCAGGTGGTGGCGGATGTCGCCGGTCGCGGTTGACACGACGAGCGAGATGTCGCACCGGAGACCGGTCTGGCGAAGGTGGTCGACGCGGACCAGCTCGGCCAGCAGCTGGGTGGTCAGAGCGTCGAGCTTCTCGCGGATGACGTTGAGGTCGGGTCCGCTGGTCGGAGCCTTGTCCGGGTGGGCGGCCCAGTACGCCAGCAGTCCGCGCTGGACCACCTTGCTCGCGTCGATCTGGGCCTGGAAGAACGCCGCGGTAGCGTCCGGATCGATCCCGAGCTGGACCGCGGACTGCCGCACCGAGTCGAGGATCTGCTGCTCGCGGACCGGGTCGTCGACCGGCTTCCCACTGAAGTACTTCGACGCCGCGACGTCGTCGCCGATCAGGATCCGCTGGATCATCAGCTCGGTCAGCCCGTCGAACGTCACCGCCGCGGTGTCGTGACCGACGGCCACAGCGGTCGGTACAGCAGTCACAGTCGCAGCGTTCGCGGTCGGCGCGAGCAGCGCGAACCCGCCGACGGTGCCCACGGCAACGGCTCCGGTGATCAGCTTTCGCAGCACGGTATTTCCACCCTCTCCAGTCACACTCCAGGACGGCTCGCGACTGTACGCCGCTCCGGGTGCACGCCTGTTCACTTTCACAAATCTCGAACCCATCCGGTCCGCGAGCGGCTCCGAAGTACCGGTGTCAGACACCCTCGTCAGGAAAGAGATCACGTCATGTCCAAGCACCTCACCCGCGCCGGTATCGCCCTCAGCGCGCTGGCCCTCGCCGTGACCGCGTCCGCCTGCGGTGGGTCCGACAACAGCAGCAGCAGCGCCCCCGCCGCCTCGTCGTCGTCCTCGGCGCCCGCCGACACCCCGAGCATGACGCCGTCGGCGAGTGAGGCCGCGAACACCATGGTTGGCCCCGGCTGCGCGGCGTACGCGAAGGCCAACCCGAGCGGCGCCGGCTCGATCGACGGTATGGCGGCCGCCCCGGTGGCCACCGCCGCGTCGGGCAACCCGCTGCTGAAGACCCTGGTCGCGGCCGTCTCCGGCAAGCTCAACCCGAAGGTCGACCTGGTCTCCACGCTCAACGGCGGCGAGTTCACCGTCTTCGCGCCGGTCGACACGGCCTTCGCGAAGATCCCGGCCGCCACCGTGAACACGCTCAAGACCAACGATGCGCTGCTGACCAAGATCCTCACCTACCACGTGGTCGCCGGTCAGCTCGACCCGTCCGCGGTCGTCGGCACCCACCCGACCGTGGAGAAGCAGAGCGTGACGGTCACCGGCTCGGGCGACAGCCTGAAGGTGAACGGCGCGAACGTGATCTGCGGCGGAGTACGGACCGCGAACGCTACGGTGTACCTGATCGACTCCGTGCTGATGCCCCCGGCAAGCTGACCGTGAACGAACCTACTTCGCTTCCCTGGCCCGTCGGATCGCCCGCGCGATCCGACGGTGACCTGCTCGCGCTGACCGCGACCGGTGACACGGCCGCGTTCAGCGCCCTCTACGACCGGGTCGCCCCCTGGGTGTTCGGCCTGGTCCGCCGGATCCTGCGCAATCCGGCCCAGTCGGAGGAGGTCACGCAGGAGGTCATGATCGACGTCTGGCGGACGGCCACCCGGTACGACGCCGACCGCGGCTCCGCGCACTCGTGGATCCTCACGATCGCGCACCGCCGGGCGGTCGACCGGGTGCGCTCCGAGCAGGCCTCGGCGGACCGGACCGACCTGGCCGGCGCCCGGTCCGCCGAGGTCGACTTCGACCAGGTCGCGGACACGGTCAGCACCCGCCTCGAGGCCGAGCAGGTACGGCGCTGTCTCGGGACGCTGACCGAGCTGCAACGCGAGTCGATCGAGCTGGCGTACTACAACGGTTACACCTACCCGGAGGTGGCCCAGCAGCTCGGCGCCAAGCTTCCGACCATCAAGGCGAGAATGCGCGACGGCCTGATCCGCCTCCGCGACTGCCTCGGCACCACGGAGGGGCAAAGGTCATGACGGATCCCGACGTACACACCCTGACCGGCCCGTACGTTCTCGACGCACTGCCGCCGGATGAACGCGCGCGCTTCGAGGCGCACCTCACCGAGTGCACGTTCTGCAGCACCGAGGTGACCGAACTGCGACAGGCCGCGATCAAGCTCGCGACGCAGGTCTCGACCCCGCCACCGCCCGGGCTGAAGGCGAACGTGATGGCGGCCATCGAGGACGTCCGCCAACTGCCCCCGCAGGTACCAGTTGCTCCCTCTCCGCTGAAGCCGCAGCGCTTCACCCGGCGCTCTGTGCTCGCGCTGGCCGCGGCGGCGCTCGCGGTCGCGGCGGCCGGCGGAGTCGCGATCGATCAGTACCAGGACCGCTCCGCCGCGGAGCGCGCCAACCAGCAGGTGGCGGCCGTACTGGCACAGCCCGATGCCCATACCGTCCACGGCACGGTCGAAGGCGGCGGCCAAGCGACAGTCGTCCTGTCCGCCAAGGCCGACAAGTCGGTCGTCGTACTCCGCGACCTCCCGAAACTGCCCAAGGACCGCACCTGGCAACTCTGGATGATGGACCCCGCCAACAAGGCCACCTCGATCGGCCTCACCACCGGCGACACCACCCAGGTCGTCAACGGCTCCACCACCGGAATGACCACCTTCGGCCTAACCATCGAACCCGAAGGCGGCTCCCGAACCCCAACCCTCCCAGCCGCTTCCCTGGTCCCACTGACCTAGAAGAAGAAGCGAGTTTTAGAGTGGTGGCTGGCTTCGGTGGCGTACCGGAAGTTGCCTGCGCGTAGTCGGCGCTCGTGGATGTGGTCCGGACGTGAGTCACTCATCAACCGAACGCAGGCTCGTGGCCGCAGGCGTCTGGCACGTGGCTTCGGCGCCAATGACGTGGGTTGCTGAGTGGTGGCAGTCCGCCTCCGCGCCGCGGGCAGTCGTGGTTGGGGAGGATCTTGTGCCCGAATCGGTGCAAGATCCTCCCCAAGTCAGGTCATCCAGGGATCCCGGCAGATTCTCTGAACTACCTTCCACGACTCGGCGGGCGGGTGATGTGGCCGGGAAGCCGCCGGCGTCGATCGGGCATCTGCTGAGTCTGTGTGACTCCGCGAACTTGATCTGCATCTGGACGGGACGTGTGCCTCCCATAGCTGCCCTCGGCCCGCTCGCGCACGCCCGAAACCGAGCCCCGGTGAGGTGGCACCTCCTGTCGAGTTGCAGACTCCTCGGACGCTCCACCGCGAACAGCTTCATCCGCTGGAACATCTGCGAGCCCGAACCCGGCGGCGGCTGAGGTGTCGCTTTCCGGAAGGCCGGTCCGGGGCGGTCGGCTCAGGCCTACGTCAGCGCGAGTACGACGTGCCGGCGCCGACCTCGCCTCGAGGCGAGTCCGACCGGCCCACGGCGCGCAGGTGAACCTCCAGCCGGCCGCCGGAGTCAGCCATGACTCTAAATTCCTCTTTCTCTGTCCTTCTTAAGATCCTCTTCACTGCAGGCTCATCCGGGACAATGGTCGCGCGACTGGCCGCCGCGTCGCGCAGGTGAACCTCCGCCGGCCACCGAGGGCAACCAGCACTCAATTTCCTTCTTTGTCTCATTCTCTTCTCTTCTTTGTTCTGGGGTGTCGTTCAGGTGGGGCTGCGGTGGTCCTGGTGGGCCAGTACGCTCGCGGGATGGAGGCGGCGGCTGACGTGCAAGGGCGGGTGCGGGAGAGTTTTGCTCGGCAAGGGTTGATGGAGCATCTGGGGGCGCAGGTCTCGTTCGTGGGGGACGGGGAGGTGCGGATCGAGTTGCCGAGCCGGCCCGAGGTCACGCAGCAGCACGGGTACTTTCATGCGGGAGCGACCAGTTCGATCGCGGACAGTGCGGGCGGGTATGCCGCCTTCACGCTGTTCCCGGAGGACACGTCCGTGCTCACGGTCGAGTTCAAGATCAACCTGCTGGCCCCGGCCGAGGGTGAGCGGCTCGAGGCCGTGGGCACGGTGATCAAGACAGGTCGGACGCTGACGATCTGCAAGCTCGAGGTGTTCGCGGTCGCGGGCGTCCGGCGGACGCTGGTCGCCGTCGGGCAGCAGACCCTGATCCAGGTCGAGGCCCGCCCCGAGCGCTGACCCCGGGAAACTTCTTCTCATCGCAGCGATGAGTTCGGCCCTCGCCGCCGGTCTGTAGTGGTGTGAAGCAATCTTCCGCACGAATGACAGGTCAACAAAGATGGGTTCTAGGGCTGACCTCCCTGGGGTCGGTCATGGTCGCGTTGGACACCCTCGTGGTCGCTGCCGCTCTGACCACGATCCGGAGCGACCTCGGCGCATCCGCCGAGCAGCTCGAATGGACGGTCAACGCATATGGGTTGAGTTTCGCGATGCTTCTGATGACGGCCGCCGCGATCGGCGACCGTCTGGGCCGGCGACGGACGTACGCCGCCGGGCTGGCCTTGTTCACCGCCGCGTCCGTCGCCTGCGCGCTGGCCACCACGCTGCCGTTCCTGATCGCGGCCCGGGCCGTGCAGGGCATCGGCGCGGCGATGGTGATGCCGCTGGCTCTGGGCCTGCTCGGAGCGGCGTTCCCGCCCGAGCGTCGCGGCCAGGCGATCGGCGTGTTCAGCGGCGTGACCGGTATCGCCGTACTCGGCGGACCGCTGATCGGCGGCGCGGTGACCGAAGGTTTGTCGTGGCAGTGGATTTTCTGGATCAACGTGCCGATCGGCGTGATCGCGATCGCGTTGGTACTGGCGAAGATCCCGGAAAGCACCGGTCCGGCGCGACGACTGGACCTGATCGGCGCGGTGCTGATCAGTCTCGCCGTGCTCGGGCTGGTCTGGGGCACGGTGCGCGGCGAGACGGCTGGCTGGACGAGCGCCGAGGTACTGACCGCGTTCGCGATCGGGGTCGTGATGCTGCTGGCGTTCGGGCTGTGGGAACGGCGGACCGATCACGCGATGGTGCCGCTGGCGTTCTTCCGCAACCGGACGTTCACGGCGGCGAACTCGGCCGGCTTCTTCCTCACCGCCGCGCTGATCAGCGCGGTCTTCTTCCTCTCGCAGTACATGCAGGCCGAGCTCGGATCGGCGCCGTTCAAGGCAGGACTCCAGCTGCTGCCGTGGACAGCGACACTGTTTATCGTCGGTCCGATCGCCGGCCGGCTGGTCGATCGCGTCGGTGAGCGTCCGCTCGTCGTCATCGGGATGCTGCTGCAGGCGGCCGGCATGCTCTGGCTGAGCCTTGGAGCCGACCACTACTACGAACTCGTCGCACCGGCCATCATCTGCGGCTGCGGGATCTCCCTGGCGATGCCCGCGGCGCAGAGCGCGGCGATGTCCTCGCTGCCGCGAGAGGCCGTCGGGATCGCGTCCGGCCTCTACAGCATGAACCGTCAGCTCGGCGGCGCGGCCGGGGTCGCCGTACTCGGGTCCGTCTTCACCGCGGCCGGCGGCTACACGGGCAACGGATTCGAGCGGGCGCTCGCGGGTGGCGGCGTACTGTCGTTGCTCGGGGCACTGTCGGGCTTGGCGATCGCGGCGCGGCGTCGTCGTACCGGATCCGGCGACCGGACCGACGAACTGGTGGTGGAAGGAGTCTGATGGACCTCGAGGAGGAGTTCGCACAGCACCGTGGCGGGCTGGTGGCGCACTGCTACCGGATGCTCGGCTCGCTGCACGACGCCGAGGACGCGGTCCAGGAGACGTACCTGCGCGCCTGGCGGGGTTACGCGGACTTCGAGCACCGTTCGACGGTCCGGACCTGGCTGTACCGGATCGCCACCAACGTGTGCCTGAACCTCCTGCAACACAGCAGCCGCCGGGTCGTCCCGTCGGCGCTGGGTGCCCCGGGCAACGACCCGGACGACCTGCACGCGCAAGCACTCGAGGTGCCGTGGCTGGAACCGTTCCCGGATCAGTTGCTCGGGGCCGATCCGGCCACGGTGGTCGGCGACCGGCAGAGCTTGCGGCTGGCAATGGTTGCCGCGATGCAACATCTCCCGCCACGGCAACGCGCCGTACTGATCCTGCGCGAGGTGCTCACCTGGCCGGCCGCCGATGTCGCTTCGTTGCTCGACACAACGACCGCGGCGGTGAACAGTTCGTTGCAGCGGGCCCGCGCCGAGCTCGCCCGGCTGAAGCCGCGCGAGGACGAACTGCGGGAACCGCACGAGCCGCTGCGACGGGCCTTGCTCGACCAGTTCCAGCAGGCGATGGAGAGCAAGGATCTCGTCGTACTGGAAGGGCTGTTCACCGAGGACGCGCGGTGGGAGATGCCGCCGATCCCGACCTGGTTCAGCGGGCGTACCGACGTACTGCGGCTGCTCGACTCGAAGCTGCGACCCGGCCCGGGGCGACGGGTCTTGGTCGAGACCTCCGCGAACGGTCAGCCCGCCTTCGCGCTCTACATCCGCGGCAAGGACGAGCAGTACCACGCGCACTCGATCAAGGCACTGACCTTGACGAACGCCGGCATCTCGGCCGTGCTCGCGTTCCACCAACCTGCTTTGTTCCCAGCCTTCGGGCTGCCCTTGATCCACAGGAGCTGATTTCGATGTCATTGGCAACTACTCTGCGGGAACTGCACGTTCCCGGTACTCCGCTCGTCGTGCCGAACGCCTGGGATGCCGCGTCGGCGCGGGTGGTCGAGGCGGCCGGTTTCGGTGCGGTCGCCACCAGCAGCAACGCCACGGCCGCGGTCCTCGGGTACGACGACGGCGAGCACGTGCCGGTCGACGACGTACTCGCCGCCGCGACCCACATCGCGCGCTCGGTGTCCGTACCGGTAACGGTCGACTTCGAACGCGGCTACCGGCTGGCGCCGGCCGAGCTGGTCGAACGCTTCCTCGCCACCGGCGCCGTCGGCCTCAACCTCGAGGACTCCGATCCGGCGACCGGCGAGATGGTCGATCCGGGCGAGCAGGCGGACTTCCTGGCCGCGGTTCGGGCCGCCGCCGGGGACGCGCTCGTCGTCAACGCCCGCATCGACGCCTTCATCCGCAAGGCCGGTTCGGCGGCGGAACAGTTGCAGACCGCGCTCGATCGCGCGGACCGCTACCTCGCTGCGGGCGCGGACTGCGTGTACCCGATCGGCGTCGGCGAGCTCGACGTGATCGCCACGCTCACGACGCAGATCAACGGCCCGGTGAACGTCGCGTACGGGCAGGGAGCGCACTCGATCGCCGACTACACGGCCCGCGGCGTCGCCCGGATCAGCTTCGGCCCGATGTTCCAGCGGCACCTGTACGGCGTGTTCGCGGGCGCCGTACTCCCGGCACTGCAAGCGGACCGGAATCCGTTTGCCGCTTGACCAGCCCTTGTGTGGGATCCCGGCGATCGGGTAATACGAGCGTTAGGCGACCATCGAGAGAACGGGGAAAGACGATGGGCATGTTCGACAACATGAAGGACAAGGCCGGCGATCTGGTCGACGAGCACGGCGACAAGGTCGGCGAGGGTCTGGACAAGGCCGGCGATTTCGCCGACGAGAAGACCGGCGGCAAGTACGGCGACAAGATCGACCAGGGCACCGACGCCGCGAAGGACCAGCTGGACAACCTCGACGGCGAGAACGACGACATCCCGGACGACCAGTCCTGAGACCTGACCCGTTCGAGGGGTGTGCGCCCCCTCGAACGGCGGGTCAGCGCCAGATGACGGCCTCGATCTCGCGGCGCTGCTCGGAGAACAGACCGTTGTCCGAGGCCTTGGTGAGCAGTTCACGGAGGTCCGCCTCGAAGGCGGATAGTTGCGCGCCGAGCTGGTGAGGCGTCGAGCTCGAGAGCGAGAACACCGCGGCGACGACATCGTCCACGGTGCGCTCCTCGACTTCGTTGCCTCCGACGACTACCCGCGCCGGTCCGCGGTACCCGGCGGCGCGCATCACCGTCTCCTCGCCCGGTCGGGTGCCGGCGGGCAGCACGCTCTTGCCGGCCCGCCGTGCCGGGCCGAGGTAACGCGCCACGAGTTCCTCGATCGCCTTCCACGGTGGCCGCGGATGCGGCAGGTCATCCGCACCTTCGAGTCCGCGATGGGTCGTCGCGCCCACATGCACCCATGCGCCGTCGGGCTCGAGCATGCCGCGCACGCGGTCCGCGACCAGCCGTTGATCCATCCAATGGAACGACTGAGCGAACGACACGACCTGGAACGTCCCGAGCTCCCCCGGCAACTCCTCCGCCCGCATCCGCTGCCATTTCACATTGCTCAGCTTCTGCTCGGCGGCCCGTGACGCGGCCACCTCGACCATCTCACCGTCCGCATCCACCCCGACCGCTTCCGCGAAGTACGGCGCCAGCACCAACGTCAGCGAACCGGGACCACAGCCGACGTCCAGTAACCGCCCGCGACCGTCCAGCCCCAGCTCGTCCCTGATCGCCTCCCCCAATGCCACTGGGTAGGCCATCCGCCCCACCGCGTAGTGCCGAGCGCTCCCGGCGTACAAGCTCGCATCCCACTGCCAGTCCCAGTCGCTGCTCACCACCTGAGGCTACCGACCACTCGGCCCGCGTTTCCTTTCGGCGCGACTCCGCGCTGCTGTGGGGCCTGCTCCACGCTGCCCGTAGCGCAGCGCGTCCGACCGCCTACGGCCGACTGTTCACGGCGGTGTAAGCAACGACACTCAGCAAACACTCAGCTGGTAGGCAGAATCGCCGGAAGGGGTGCATTTAAAGGGATTTGCGTCGTAGGCTGCATGCCCAAGGGGATGTGGGGGCACGGCAGGGGGTACTGCACGATGCTGGATTTTTGCCTGGCCTCGGGGATGGCAAAGTGACGTCGCTGCGGCGGATCCTGATCTGGATATCGGGAGCCTCCGCAGGGCTGGGGGCTGCGTTGGCAGCGACGATTCCGTTCGAGAGCGCGGAGCTGATCGACCTCTCGCGACGTGGTGGCGCGCCGGGGGCGCATCACGTCGCCGTCGATCTGGCCGAGCCGTCGTCCTGGCCGCTGGTGGACGACGACTTTCAGCAACGGATCGCATCCAGCGATCCGGACATGGTGATCTTCATACACAACGCCGGGACGTTGACGCCGCTCGGATCCGCCGATCACGTCGACACCGCGCAGTACACGCGGAACGTCCTGCTCAACTCGGCGTCCGCGCAGGTGCTCGGGCATTCGTTCCTGCGCGCGGTGTCCGGCCGGCAGTGCGAGCAGCACCTGATCATGATCTCGTCCGGCGCGGCGATGCGGCCGCACGAGGGCGAGGCGAGCTACTGCGCCGGCAAGGCCGGGATCGACCAGTGGGTGCGCACGGTCGGGCTGGAGCAGCAGCGTCGCAGTCCCGGCTGCCGGGTGATCTCCGTGTCACCCGGCGCACTCGACACCGACATGCAGGCCGAGCTCCGGGCCTCAAGTCCTGAGGAAGTCCCGGAGTCGACCCGCTTCCGCGAGATGGAGGCGCTCGGCCAACTCTCGAAACCGGAGAACGTTGCCCGCATCATCTGGTCGCTGCTCGACCGCGACCTGGACAGCGGCGCCGTCCTTCACCTTCACGACCTGACCTGATGCGTCAGCGGGACCCCGGCGCGCAGCGACACCTCCTGGCGCTGATCGCCGTGCCGGATCACAACGGCCGTGTCCCGATCCGCTGTCAGTACGGCGTTTGCAGCGGCCGGAGACCACTCCAGGTCGACGCCGACGCCGCCCCGCGCACGCAGGCCGGTGATCGCGCCTTCGGACCACTCGGCCGGGAGGGCGGGAAAGATCTCGAGCTCGTCCGTGTGACTCTGCAGCAGCATCTCCGCGATCCCGGCGGTGGCGCCGAAGTTGCCGTCGATCTGGAACGGCGGGTGAGCGCAGAACAGGTTCGGGTACAGGCCGGAACCGTCGCCGACATAGTCCGTACCGGAATCGCCGGCCGGCGTGAGCAGCTCGCGTACGAGGCGATGAGCGGCTGCGCCGTCACGCAGCCTGGCCCACAGCGAGATCCGCCACGCGAGCGACCAGCCGGTGCTCTTGTCGCCGCGGAGCTCGAGCGTCCGGGCGGCTGCCCGCGCGAGGTCCGGCGTACCGTCCGGGGTGATCTGGTCGCCGGGGTGCAGGCCGATCAGGTGCGACGTGTGGCGGTGGTGCGGCTCGGCCTCGGGCAGGTCCTCGAGCCATTCCTGTAGTTGCCCTCGGCCACCGATCTGCGGGTCGGGAATGCGCTTGCGGGCCGTTGCCAGGTCGTCGACGAGCGGATCCGTGAGACCGAGCTCGTGCGCCGTTTGCGCGCAGCGGTCGAACAGGTCGGCGATCAGCGAAAGGTCCATCGTCGAGGAGGTCGTGACCGAGGCGGGGCTGCCGTCCGCAGCGATGTACTCGTTCTCCGGGGAGGTGGACGGCGCGGTGCCGAGGGTGCCGTCCGGGAGTTCGATCAGCCAGTCGAGGCAGAACTCGGCGGCACCGCGCAGTACTGGCCAGACGTCTTGGAGGTACTCGCGGTCGCCGGTGAAGGCGAAGTGGTCCCACAGATGACGGCACATCCAGACGCCGGCCATCGGCCAGTTCGCCCACTTCGGGTTGCCGTCGACGGGCGCGGTCCAGCACCACGCGTCGGCGTTGTGGTGCGCGGCCCAGCCCTTGGCGCCGTACAGGTCCTCCGCCGTACGGCGTCCTGCCTCGGCGAGGTCCTTGACGTACGTGAGCAGCGGCTCGTGGCACTCGGACAGGGACGTGGTCTCGGCCGGCCAGTAGTTCATCTCGGTGTTGATGTTGACCGTGTAGTTGCTGCTCCACGGCGGCTGCAGGTGCTCGTTCCAGATGCCTTGCAGGTTGGTCGGCAGGCCGCCGGGACGAGAGCTGGCGATCATCAGGTAGCGGCCGAAGTTGTAGATCAGCGCGGCGAGGCTGGGATCGTCGGCCGCATCCGCCAGGCGGCGGTCGGTGGTCAGGTCCGCGGTCGACGGCAGCGTGAGGATCGAACGCCGGAAGAGGCTCTGGTAGTCGGCGACGTGCTCATCTTGCAGCTCTGCCGATCGGTCCAGCGCCTGCAGTACGGCGGCATCGGCGGCATCGCGGCAGTCGGATGTCGAGCGGGTCGGTGCGGTGTGCGGGCCTTCGTAGCCGGTGGCGGTCGAGAGGACGAGCAGCAGGTCCGTCGAGTTGCTCATCGTCAGCGCCTCGTCGGTCGCCGTCGTGGATCCGTCCGTGCGGGCACGCAGTACGACGGCGGCGTTCATCCCGCGGTCGTCGCCGTCGGAGTACTCGATCTCCAGGCCGGCCCTGCCGTGCGGCGGCGGGACCGACGACGGGCAGGTCGCGAGCAGCGCTAGACCATTGTCGCCGATCGCTTCCGTGGTGGCGCGAAGCTGTGAGGTCAGACGGATCGTCACGTCGAGCGGCTGCGAGGCGCCCAGACATAGGATCAATGCTTGCGCCGGGGCGCTGACGAAGACCTCTTGCCAGACCTCGACGCCCGCGACCTCGTACTCGGATCGCGCAACCGCGGTGTCCAGGTCCAGGCGGCGCCGGTACTTCGTGACCTCACCGTCGACCTCGCCGTCGATCTGGAAGTCGAGGAGCAGATCGCCGAGCGGGAGATATGACTGCGAGTGCCCGCTGTGGAACCCATGCGCGAGCTCCTCGGCCGTGCGTACGTCGCCGTCCGCGAGCGCAGCGCGGATCCGGTCCACCGCGGCGGCGCCGACCTCGCCCACCGGCGTGGCCAGGCGGCGGGTGGTCTCGGGGCTGCCCGACCAGAGGGTCTCGTCGTTCAACGCGATCCGGTCCCGGCCGGGACCGCCGAACGCCATCGCGCCGATCCGGCCGTTGCCGAGCGGCAACGCCTCCAGCCAGCTCGCCGCCGGAGCGTCGTACGTCAGTTCGGTGGCAGCGGCAGTCATCCGATCTCTCATGCGCTGATCCTCCCCCGAGCGCGTCCCACGACGCGACCGGGGGTCCAGCTGGCGGTCAGCGCCCTAGGCGGCCTTGGCGAACTGGGTCGCGTACAGGTCGGCGTACAGACCACCCGCGGCGAGCAGCTCGTCGTGGGTGCCGCGTTCGCGGATGCGGCCCTCGTCGAGGACGAGGATGACGTCGGCGTTGCGGATCGTCGACAGGCGGTGCGCGATGACGAGCGACGTGCGGCCGACCAGCGCGTTGGCCAGCGCGGCCTGGACCGCGGCCTCGGACTCGGAGTCGAGGTGGGCGGTCGCCTCGTCGAGGATGACGATCGACGGGGACTTGAGCAGCAGCCGGGCAATCGCGAGGCGCTGGCGCTCGCCACCGGACAGCCGGTAGCCGCGATCGCCGACCACGGTGTCGAGGCCGCCGGGCAGGCTGTTGACGAGCGTCGCGATCTGGGCGCCTACGAGCGCCTCCTGCAGTTCGTCGTCGGTGGCGTCCGGGCGGGCCAGGAGCAGGTTGGCGCGGATCGTGTCGTGGTACATGTGCGAATCCTGGGTGACGACGCCGATCGCCGCGCGGAGCGAGCTCTGCGTGACTTCGCGGACGTCGTGGCCACCGATCAGGACGGCTCCGCCGGTTGCGTCGTACAGGCGGGAGACGAGCGAGGACAGCGTCGACTTGCCGGCACCGGACGGGCCGACGACGGCGACCAGTTGCCCGGGCTCGACGGTGAACGTGACGTCCTTGAGGACCTCTTCACCGGTCTCGGCCGATAGCGTCGCGACCGACTCGAGCGAGGCGAGCGACACCTCCTCGGCCGACGGGTAGTGGAACGACACGTGGTCGAACTCGATCGACGGCTCCACGGTCGGCGGCAGCTCGCGTGCATCCTTGCGGTCGGCAACCATCGGCTGGAGGTCGAGGACCTCGAGCACACGCTCGAAGCTGACCAGCGTGGTCATCACGTCGACCTGGATGTTGGACAGCGCGGTCAGCGGGCCGTACAGGCGGTTCAGGTACGCCGTCAGGGCAACGACCGTACCGATGCCGAGGGCACCTTCTACTGCGAAGACACCGCCGACGCCGTACACCAGGGCGACCGCGAGTGCGGCGACCAGGGTGAGCGACACGCGGAAGATGCTGCCGTACATGGCGGTGGTGACGCCGATGTCGCGGACGCGGGCAGCCTTGCCGGCGAAGTCACGCGACGAGTCCTGGGTACGGCCGAAGACCTTGGCCAGGACCGCGCCGGCGACGTTGAAGCGCTCGGTCATGGTCTGGGCCATCGTGGCGTTGAGCTTGTACGTCTCAGCGGTTGCCTCGCGCAACTTGCCGGCCAGCAGCCGGGCCGGGATCACGAACAGCGGCATCACGACGAGGGCGAGCAGGGTGATCTGCCACGACATCACGAACATCGCGCCGAGGACGAGGGCGACACTGAGCAGGTTGCTGACGACGTTCGAGAGCGTCGAGGTGAACGCCTGCTGGGCGCCGAGGACGTCGCCGTTGAGCCGCTGGATCAGGGCGCCGGTCTGTGTCCGGCTGAAGAAGGCGACGGGCAACTGCTGCACGTGGTTGAAGACGGCGGTACGGAGGTCGTAGACGAGACCTTCACCGATGCGCGCGGAGAACCAGCGCTCGCCGAGGGTGATCGCGCTGTTCGCGACCGCCAGCATTGCAACGACGAAGGCGAGCCAGACGACGACCTCGGCGTGCCCCGGGACGATCCCCTTGTCGATGATCGCGCGGAACAGCAGCGGGGTGACCGCGCCGGTCCCGGCGTCGAACGCGACGAGCACGAGGAAGAACGCGAGGTAGCCGCGGTACGGACGGGCGAAGGAAAGAATCCGCCGGAGCGTGCCGGCGGACAGTTTGTGGTGACGGACGGAGGAGTCTTTCATCAGCGAGCGCATCGCACGCCCGCCCCCGGCTCCCCCGCCGGGAAGTCCAGAAATCTGCGACATACAGACCCTTTCGGCAGGGAACAGTTATACTGAGGTTAACTCACTATGAGACAACCTCACAAGATGCCCTTTCATTCCCTCGCGCGCACGACGGCCCTACGGGCCGCCGGATACTAGGCTCTGTCCATGCATGGGCCGGATGATGCTGCGGAACAGATCGCCGCGTTGCTGGACGGGATCGTCCGGCGGCAGCGGCGGGCTTCGCGGGAGGGGTTCGGGGAGAGCGTCACGCACGGGCAGTTCCGGGTACTGCGGACGCTCGACCGCGCGGACCGCGCCCTCCGCCTGAGCGAACTCGCCGCCCAGCTCGGCATCGTCCCGCGCTCAGCCACCTCCGTCGTCGACGACCTCGAAGCCGCCGGCCTGGTCGAACGCCAACCCGACCCCCACGACCGCCGCGCCACCCTCGTCGACCTCACGCCCGACGGCCGCCAGATCCTCAACACCCTGCGCGAGAAACGCCGCGACGTCATGCACACCCAACTCGCCCGCCTGACCCCCACCGAACAACAAACCCTCGCCCACCTCCTCCACCGCCTCGCCGAAGACTGAGCGCGCGGGCAGACGCGCCGCGACAGACGCGAAAATCAGGTCCAACACCTAGAGTCAAATCTGGGCTGGTTTCTGTGACGGTCTGTCGATGGGGGCAGCATGGGACGACGTCGGGGCTTCTTCGCCGAGATGGAGCATCAACGGAACCTGCGAGTGAAGCAGGCTGCCCGGGAACAACGGGACCGCGACCGGCTCATCGCCCAGGCGCAGCGTCAGCGTGAGCGTCTCGCCAAGGCCGCCGCAGCAGCCGACAAGCAAGCGGCAAAGGAAGCGGCGGCGCTCTACCTCCAGGCGAGGCAGACCGAGGTCGCTGCGCTGAACGAAGGTTTGGCCGAGCGCATCGGAGAGCTCGACGGTCTCCTGATCGGCAGCCTGCATAGGTCGGCTCGGATCCCGTTCGCGGCGCTGCGCAGGCAACCTGATCTGCCCCGGTTCGACCCCGGGCACGACGGCGTACCCATCGCACCGCCTTCCTGGGAAGAGTTCGCTCCGCCTCCCCCGAGCGCCGTGCAGCGCATGTTCAAGAAGCAGGCAGTGGAGCGAACGAATCAGCAGCGTCAAGCCGCGTTCAACGATGCTCAGGCGCACCACCAGGCCGCCGAGACAGCTCGAATCCAGCGACTCCAGCGAGCCGAGCAAGCGCATCGCCTCGAGGTCGACGCCGCCAGGCAGCGTGCAGACGATGCCAACGCGAAGGTGGATGCCTTCGAACAGGCGTACCGGCAAGGTCGCCCGGAGGCGGTGAGCGACTACCTTGAACTGACGCTGGAATCTCGTCCACTGCTTGCAGGGTTCACATCGGATGTCGAAGTCGCGTACCAACCGGACATTCGCCGCCTGCTCGTCGTGATGGAGCTTCCTGGCGTCGAAGCGATTCCGGCGGAGACAGAGTTCAGGTACGTGCGCACCAAAGACGAGATCACACCGAAGCCACGTCCCCCGCGTGAGATCAACCAGCGGTACAGCAATCTCGTTGCCCAGCTGGTACTGCGTACCATGCGCGACGCGTTCGAGGTCACCGGTGAGAACCTGGTGACAGACGTCGCCGTCAATGCACACGTGTCGACCCGCAACAAGGCCACTGGGAGACCGGAGAAACCCTGCCTGGTCAGCCTGATCACCACCCGAGAGCAGTTCAGCGACCTCGTCCTGAGCGAGCTGGATCCAGGTGAGTGCCTGCGCCACCTCAACGCCTTGGTGTCGAAGCATCCCTGGGATCTCGAGGCAGTGCGGCCGGTGTTCGACCCGGACCTGTCGCGGTACAAGTTTGTCGATGCGCACGACGCCGCCGCTGGTCTCGACAGCCGGCGAGTCCTTCTGGAGATGGATCCCACCGAGTTCGAGCACCTCGTCCGCCAACTCTTCGAGGCGATGGGCCTGAAGTCATGGGTCACTCAGGCATCGCGCGACGACGGCGTCGACGGCGTCGCCGTCAACGAAGACCCCATCATGGGTGGCGTCTGCGTCATCCAGGCGAAGCGGTACCGCGGCGTGGTGGCGACCGAGGCTGTTCGTGCCCTCGCAGGTGTCATGGGGCAGCTGAAGGCAAGCCGCGGCGTCCTGGTCACGACCTCGTGGTTCGGCAAGCAGTCGCACGACTTCGCCGCCGAACATGGCCGCATCCAGCTGATCGAGGGCAACCACTTGAAGCACATGCTGCAGGAACATCTGGGACTCGACGTCATCGTCGGTGAACTCAAGAACGCACCCAAGCGTCTCTAGTCCTGACACTCGATCCGAGGATGCCCGGTGCCGCGCTCGTTGCGCACGACACCGGGAAGTACTACGTGCCTCAGGCTTTCTTGAGGTGGGCGAGGATGCCTTCCAGGTCTTCGAGCATGCGGTTGGGGCGGACCATGTGGCCGCCCGGGTCTTCGTAGGCGGTGTGGGGGATGTTGGCGTTGTCGAGGGCGGCGCGGAATTCGCGTTGGCCGGCCAGGACCTGGGTTTCGTTGGCGTAGTCGAAGGGGTCGGGGCTGGGGCTGGTGCCGGCGACCAGGAAGATGCGTTTGCCGCGGTAGCGCTCGAGGTTCTCTATCGGGTTGTCGGCGGTGACGCGGGCCTCGTCCCAGGCGGGGGCGCCGTAGATGGTCCCGCCGGCCAGGTCGACGGCCGCGGAGGACACGTTGGCCCAGTGCACGACCAGCCCGGAATCCCGGCGTACGCTCGCCGGCCCGGAGTGCGCGCTGACGGAGGCGAAGTGGCCGTAGTACTTCGCGGTGTACTTGAGCGCGCCGAATCCGCCCATCGAGAAGCCGGACACGGCGCGGCCGGCGAACTCGGCGTACGTGCGGAAGTTCGCGTCGACCCACGGGATCAGCTGGTTGAGGTGGAAGTTCTCCCAGTTGCGCGGGCCGACGTTCGTGCTGACGGGGTTGGAGTACCAGCCGGCCTTGCCGCCGTCCGGCATCACCACGATGATCGGCTTTCCCGCGGTCCAGTCCCGGACGCCGAGGTTGTCGAAGGCAATGAAGTCCTGGTTGCCGCCGTGCAGCAGGTACAGCACCGGGTACGTCCGGCCGCTGGTGTGGTAGTCGCTCGGCAGCAGCACGTTGACGGCGGGCGCCCAGCCGATCTGGTCGGTCTGGAAGCGGTAGTACCACATCCGCGGATCGTCTTCGTTCCGCTCGGTGATGTGCAGGCCGAAGCCGTCGC
The DNA here is from genome assembly GCF_040300265.1 of Kribbella sp. NPDC000426. Taxonomy (NCBI): domain Bacteria; kingdom Bacillati; phylum Actinomycetota; class Actinomycetes; order Propionibacteriales; family Kribbellaceae; genus Kribbella; species Kribbella sp. NPDC000426. The sequence goes on from NZ_JBEPDK010000001.1 coordinate 457,298, forward strand.
CGGCCGCGTTGGCAGCCAGCGAGGTGGCCAGAATCGTGCCGGCGCCGAGGCCGGCGCAGATCACCCTTGCGGACATCGAGCGCGAGGGGGTGCGGCTCGGCCTGACCAACCTCACCGTGAACGGCGTCGCGACCGCGCTCGGCGTCTCACCGACCGCGCTGTACCGGCACGTCGACGGCAAGCTCGGGCTCGAGGCGGTGGTCGGTGAGGCGGTACTGCGGGAGCTGCACATCGCCGACGACCCGTCCGACGACGTCGAGAAGCACCTCTTGTCGTTCGCCCAGCAGCTGCACACGTTCGTGCTCGACCGCCCGGGTCTCGCGGCGTACATGCAGGCGCTGTTCCCGCGCGGCGAGTCCGGGGTACGGCTGCAGCGCGAGGCGATCGAGGCGCTCGGGCGCCGCGGCTACACCCCCGCCGGCGCCGTACTGATGTCAGGCACCGTCGCCTCGCTCGCGATCAACCTGACGGCTGCCGAGGAGCGCCACCGCCCGTACTTCGAGGGCCCGCACCGCCGCGAGCTCGAGAAGGTCTACGCCCTCCTCGCCACCGACGATCTGCTCCTCGCGGCCCACCAGGAGCTCCCGCAGATCAGCTCCGCGGCGTACTTCCAAATGGTCATGACCGGCTGCATCCGCGGCCTGGTCGCCTCCGCCCCACCGAACCGCTCGGTGATGGACGTCCTCACCGACCTCGGCCTGGAGTAGCCGCACCGAGATGTGCAAGTACGGCGAGCACGCGGCGATGACCGTCCTCGCTCTCGGGCAGCGACAGCTTGGTGAAGAGGTGCCGTACATGCGCCTCGACCGTGCGCTCGCTGAGGTACAGCCGTCTGGCGATGGCGCTGTTGGTCAGGCCTTCGGCCATCAGCTCGAGTACGCCGCGCTCGCGCTCGGTCAATGTCCCGAGTGGGTCGTGTCGAGCGACCAAGCCGGCGACCACCTGCGGATCCAGCGCCGAACCGCCGGTCGCAACCCGCTCGGCCGCGGCGAGGAAGTCGGCGACGTCGAGCACGCGGTCCTTCAGCAGGTAGCCGAATCCGCCGCGCGACACGAGATCGACCACGTGCTGCGTGTCGATGTGCTGCGAGAGAAGCAGTACGCCGAGCTCCGGATGCGCGCGCTTCACGGCCCGCGCGGCGCGGGCACCCTCGTCCGTATGCGTCGGCGGCATGCGGATGTCCGCGACGACGAGATCCGGCTGGTACGTCGCGACCGCTGCGAGCAGCCCGTCCGCATCGCCAAGGGTCGCGACAACCTCATGACCGCCGTCGACGAAGAGCATCTTGAGCCCTTCGCGCAACAGCACCTGGTCCTCCGCGATCACGATCCGCATGGCAGCTCCGCGACAAGCGTCGTACCGGCACCCGGCCGGCTGCGGACGTCGAACGTGCCACCGAGCGCCGCGACCCGATCGGCGAGACCGGTGAGGCCGGTGCCGTGCCGCGGGGCGGCGCCGCCGACGCCGTCGTCGATCACGCGGACGAGGAGGCGCTCATCGTCGTGGTCGGCGATCAGGTCGACGCGGGTGGCATCGGCGTGCTTGACCGCGTTGGTGAGGCCCTCACAACAAATGAAGTACGCCGCGGCCTCGATGCCGGCGTCGAACCGTCGTTCCGGCATCCGCACCGAAACCGGCAACGGAGCCCGCCTCGCCAATTCCTCACACGCGGGTGCAAGCCCCGCGTCGAGCTGTGCCGGAGGAAGCCCTCGCGCCAACTCGCGCAGCTCTCCGATCGCCACCGTCGCCTCGACTACTGCACCCTCCAGCGTCGCCTGAATACTCGCGGCCACTGCGTTCGGTACAACGCCGGTAGCCACCGAGGCCGGCCTGCCTTGGGCCAGTTCTGTGTCGAGTTGATGCTGGGCGTGGCGGAGGGCGAGGCCGATCGAGACCAGTCGTTGCTGGGCGCCGTCGTGGAGATCTCGTTCTATCCGGCGGCGTTCTGCGTGCGTGGCGGTGATGATGCGGGTGCGCGAGGCTTTGACCTCGACGAGCTGGACGTTGAGCTCGGCGCGCAACCGGGCAATCTCGACCGCGAGCCCGCCGTCCTCGACGACGCGGCGGATCAGGTCCGGGCCCAGCGCGCTGTCGTCGTACCGCACCACTCCGATCGGTTGATCGCCGCGCTCGATCGCGATCCGGTGCCGGGCGTCGCTGTCCTCACGAGTCGCACCGGACAGATCGACGTACCGGCGGCTCTCCGGGAGGAAGACGAGCAGCTCCAGTGCCGGGTCGCCGAGGATCTCGCCGAGGACCGCCTGCACATCCTCCGGCGGACGGCGTCCGGCGCGGACGTCGTCGAGGAATGCGGTCATCCGGTGGAGGGCGTCGTACCGGGACCGGTTGAAGCGCCGGTCGACCGCGTCCTGGAGCCGCGACCGCATCGGCCGGAACAGGACCGCGCAGACGAGCGTCGCGACCGCTGCCGGCCACGCCGATCCCCGGCCGAGAAAGGCGCCCAGGGCAACGGTCACGGCGGCGTACGACGCGAGCAGGAGAACCGTCAGGCTCGCGTAGGCAACGGTCCGGCTGATGAAGAAGTCGATGTCGTAGAGCCGGTACCGCAGGATCGCCGCGCAGGCTGCCAACGGCAACCCGGTCAGGGCGACCGCGGCGATGATCCCGGCGGCAGGGCTGACATACCAGAGCACGAAGCTCGTCGGCAGCGCGATGCCCGCGATCACCGCCGCGAGCACGAACCACTTCAGCTGTTGACGTTCCAGCCCGGTCGACCGGCGGAACCGTACGGCGAGTGAGACGACTGCGCCGAGCAACGAGCCGATGAACAACGGCATTCCGGTCCCGAGCAGCAGCCCGGTCGGCAGCGAGGAGACCGCCCAGGGGTTGCGACCCGAGGCGAAGTCGCGGCCGCGATCCGGGCTGAGTGACCACGCCGCCGTGCTGATCAGCAGGCCGACGGCGCCGGTCCAGGCCAGCGCACGCCAACGCCGGCTCAGGAACCGGCCGGTCGGAAACAGCAGGAAGGTCAGCGTCCAGCCGAACCCGCTCGGCAGCCAACTGGCCGCCGAGACAGCCTCGCCGACGGGGCCGCCCGGCCACCCCTCCGCGGCCGCGCGGAGACCCCATCCTTGCGCCAGATCCGACGCGAACGCGTTCAGCAGTCCGAACCCGCAGAACAACCAGCCGATTGCGTTCCCCGGCCGCCGCTGCACGATCATCGCGCCCGCACCGACGGTGGCGAGCGCGAACAGTCCGTACAGCAGCGTGTCGTACACCGGTTCGAGACGCCACGACAGACAGATCGCGGCGATCTCCGCGACCACGCACACCCCGAACATCACGGCCGGCACCGGCCGACGCCCTCGCACGGCACCATCGTCGCAGCGCCGGACCGTCCCGCCAACAGTGCTGGCACGTACGGCGAACGTCGTATTGCCGCCGATGTGCGCGGCAACGAGTAATTCCTACCGTCGAAGCACACTCTTCGAAAGGTGGGGAACCATGAACCGCAAACTGAGCGTCCTCGGCCTGGTCGGCGCCGCCCTGACCACAGTGTCCGGAATCACCATCGAGGCCGTCGTGAAGCCGGCATCCGACGTCTCGGACAAGATGTGGAGCTACCCGTGGACCAGTGACAGCCTGGTCCCGGCCTCTCTCGCGAACGCCGCACTGCATCTCCTCGTCCTCCTCGGAACGATCGGCTTCCTGCAGGTGATGACTCAACGGGCCGGCCGCGTCGGGGGCGCGCTGGCCACGGCCGGCGCGGCGATCCTGTTCCTCGCCGAGTTCGCGTCGCTCCCGATCGCCGATCAGCGGCTGGACGAGACCGGTCCGCAACTGGTCGGGGCGTTCTTCGGGCTCGGCGTCGCGCTCACAGGCATCGGTCTGACCATGGCCGGTATTGCCGTCCTGCGCTCGCCCGAGTGGACCGGGTGGCAGCGGTACGCCGCGCTGGTCGCGGGCGTCTGGTCACTCGTCATGATCGGCGTCAGCGCGACCAGCGCGCTCCCGGTCGGCGTCGCGATCTACGGGCTGACGCTCTGCGCGCTGTTCGCGGCCGTCCGCACACGTCGGCCGCGAGCTGCCGAGCCCCGGATCAGCGCCCGGATCGAGAGCTGAGGATGCTCGCCCGATGGCAGCTGCCCGCAGCCGGGGGTGCGTGCGGCCTCGCCTGGGCCTGCGGCCTGCGTGGGTTCATGGCTCAGGTCGCGGGGCCTGGGTCCGCGGTCACCTGGTCCGGCACTTTCGGCTGGATCCTCCTGCCCGGGACCGTGCTCGGCGTCCTCCTCGGGTGGTCCGAGTACCTGCGGCGCACGAACGAACGGCGTCCGCGGTGGCTGATCTTCTCACCGCTGCTGCTGGCAGCCGTCCTCCTTCCCGGGCTCGCGAATCCCTCGCAGTTCCTCGCTGACGGGATCGGCGGCGGCGCGCTCGCCGTACCGCTGTTCGGTATGGCAGGCGGTTACGCGCTCGCCGGCACCGGTCGACGGTGGGCACGGATCGCCTGTACTGCGGTCGCGTTACTGCCGATACCGGGATGGCTCATCGCGACGCTCGCGCAGAACTCCACGATCGGACCGCGCGAGGTCTGGGTGACGGCGTACTTCTGGTCGTTGATGGCGGTGCTGTCGTTCGCGTCGTCAATCCCTCACAGGTTGCCGGCAGCGACTGCTCTCGCGGTGGCCAGTTCGTAGAGGAAGGTGTTGACGGGGGTGGGGACGCCTGCTTCGTTGCCCAGGCGGACTACTGCGCCGGTCCAGGCGTCGAGTTCGGAGGGGCGGCCGGCGGTGAGGTCGCGTTGGAGGGAGGTGGTGCCGTCCGCGGGGAGGCCGTCGATCCAGGCGAGGGTGCGGGGTACGACGTCGGCGGCGAGGTGGATGCCTCGGGCAACGGCGACGTCGCGGATCTCGGTGGTGGCGTCGGTGAGGAGTCGCCGGGTGGCGGGATGCGTGCGGAGCACGCCGTACCCGGCGCCGGTCGCGGTGCCGAGGCCGCCGCTCGGGACGACCGAGAGGAACTTGGCCCACAGCGCGGCCCAGATGTCCTCCGACACGACGGCTTGCAGGCCGGCGGCGACGAACACCTCCCGGAGCGAGTCGGCCCGGGCGGACTGCCGGTTGTCCCACTCTGCGAATGTCAGCTTGCCGCTGCCTAGATGCCTGATGATCCCGGGCCCGTCGACATAAGCGATCACCTCGGCGGCACCGGGCAGTACGGCGTCCCGCCCGAACGACTCTGCCACCTGGTCAGGCGCCTCGACGCCGTTCTGCACCGTGACGATCGCGGTGTCCGGGCCGACGAGCGGCTGGATCGAGTGGATCGCCTCGGGCAGCTGCCAGGTCTTCACGCTGACCAGAACGAAATCGACCACGCCGAGCTCGGCCGGTTCGTTCGTCGCCTGCACCGGTAACTGCAGATCGCCGGCCGGGCTCCGCACGACCAACCCGTCCGACCGCAGCGCCTCGAGGTGCTTGCCCCGCGCCACGAACCCGACATCCTGCCCCGCCGCAGCCAGCCGTGCGCCGAAGTACCCACCAACGCCGCCAGCGCCGACGATCCCGATCCTCACAAGCTGCTCCCTTGTTACCGGTTTAACTGGTAACACCGATGATAGGCTACGACCATGAACACGCGCTTCACCTGGGTCGCCGGCCGCCCGTCGGTCGATTTCACCGCGACCGTCGGCAAGCGGGAGCAGGAGCCGTTCGAGCGCATGCCCGAGCCGGCAGATCTCGCTCGCTGGTTCCGCGAAGCAGGCCTCACCCAGGACGAGGTGCCGGTATCCCGGCGCACGTACGGTCAAGCGGTCCAGCTCCGGGAGGCGCTCTACCGGCTCTTCACCGGCGCGACCCTCCCGGCCGACCTCGAGGTCGTCAACCAGTGGAGCAGCCGCCCACTGGCAGGCCCGCGCCTGACCCCGGACCGTCGCCTGGCTACTGGCCTGACCGACGTCCCGGAGCTGCTCAGCAGGCTGGCCCGCGACGCCGTCGACCTGCTCACCGGACCACTGGCCGAGCGGATCCGGGTGTGCGAGTCCGACGACTGCTCCCTGCTGTTCGTCGACACGAGCCGCCCTGGCCAGCGCCGCTGGTGCTCGATGAACACCTGCGGCGCCCGCGCCAAGATGGCGACGTACCGCGCGGTGAATTGAGAACTTCGCGCAATCCACCGGGGCGCCGCCAACCAGGCTGGTTGATTGTCGGCATGCGTACACCGACTACCACCCCGGCGCAGGCAGCCGGAATGATCCGCCGGGACCAGGAACTCCTCTTGAGCCGGGTCGCGGGAAAGAGCGACGACGAACTACGCGCGCCGTACGACGTGGCCGCCGGCCCGCTCGGGGACTTCTGCGACTCCTTGCACGACCTGGTCGCCCACGTGCTGATGTGGGACGAGATCAACCTCGCCGTACTGCGAGATGCCAAAGCGGGACGTCTGCACTGGAGCCTCGACCCGCGCTGGGAGACCGCCGAGATCGGCCGAGCCCTCAACCTGGGCGGCGTCGAGGCTGGACGGCGGATCCCGTCCGAGCTGGTTCTCCACCGATTCACCAGCGTCGGCGCCGCACTCCTGGCCGAGATCGAGCAGTACGACGACCAGGCGTGGGCCGACCCGTCGACCGGCGCCGGGTTCGACGGCGGGATCGGGGCCTTGGCCGAATACGTGTCCACGACCCCGGACGGGTTCCTGTTCGCCCACGCGGCCCGCCATCTCCAGCCGGTTGCCGCATGAACCGAGAGCTGATCGAGAGCCCGGAGTACGGCTCGGAAACCGATGCGCTCCTGAAGATGCTCGCCGACGCACCCGAACTCGACGGCGACCCCTACGAAGCTTTGCTGCTGGACCGGGAGGACCTGCCGGATCCCGCGTTGGCAGGCCACCCCGATCCCCGGGTTTCGTTGGACGACCTGACGATCGAACTACCGGGACGCAGGCTGGAAGCGCGGGTATACCGATACGCGACGCAGCCCCGGCCGATCGTCCTCTGGCTGCACGGCGGCGGTTTCGTCGGCGGCCACCTCCGCGACATCGAGTACGCAACCTCCGGGATCGCTGCCAACGGCAACGTCACCGTTGTCTCACTCAACTATCGCCTCGCGCCCGAGAACCCTTACCCAGCAGGACTTCACGACACCTACGAAACCCTGCAATGGATCCACGAACACACAGCCGAGCTCAACGGCGACGGCCGGATCGTCATCGGCGGGCAAAGCGCAGGCGCAGCGCTTGCCGCCGGCACCTGCCTGCTGGCGCGGGACGAAGGCACCCCACTCCCCGACCGCCAGGTCCTCTGTTACCCGACCCTGGACCTCCACCCGGACGAGGACTGGCACGAGTGGTACGCCCCGACCAACGACCCGACCGCTGTACCTCTCCAAGCAGACTCGCTCGCAGGCCTCCCGCCCACACTCATACTCGCCGCCGGCCGAGACTCACTGCGACCTGACGCCATCGCCTATGCCAGCCGTCTCACCGAAGCCGGTATACCAACCAAGCTGGTCGAGTACGCCGACACCATGCACGCGTTCCTCAACTTCCCCGCCGCGTTGTCAGCCGGACGTCATGCGGTCGAGCTGATCGGCGCCGACCTCCGCGCGACGTTCAGTGCACCCCGCGCATGAGTCGCCTGATCGGAGGCGTCGCCAGCGCCAGCAGCCCGCCCAGCACCAGTGCAACCACACCGATGACACCGAAGTAGGCGGCCTCGTGCTCGGTGCTGTAGAGCTTCGCGAGTACGCCGGACATCGCCGTACCGAGTGCGACCGAAAGGAAGAACAAGGCAACCATCTGGGTTCGGAACGCCTCGGGTGCGAGCTTTGTCGACAAGGAGAGACCGACCGGCGAGAGCAGTAGCTCGGCGATCGTGAACACCAGCAGGATGCCGGCGAGTCCGAGCAGCGGCGCGCTGTTCGGACCGCCGCCGGCCATGGTCAGGAACAGCAGGAACGCGATACCCATCACGGCCAGACCGGCGCTGAACTTGATCGGCGTCGACGGCTGCCGCGACCCGAGCTTCGTCCACAGCGCGGCGAACACACCGGACAGGATGATGATCATCACCGGGTTGATCGACTGCACGAACGACACCGGCATCTCCCAGCCGAAGATGTTCCGGTCGAGGCGCTGGTCGGAGTAGACGGTCACCACGGTGAACTGCTGCTGGTAGAGCGACCAGAACGCCGCGCTCGCGATGAACAACGGGATGAACGCGAGCACCCGGCTCCGTTCGACATCGGTCAACCGGCCGCTGCCGAGAATCACGACGAAATAGGCGATCGCCGCGAGCGCACTGATGACGGCGACCGCGAGCGCGTACCGCGCGGCCGGCAGGATGCCGGAGAGCAGGATCCCGACGATGACCACCAGCGCGACCGCGGCCGCGATACCCACCCGGCGCAGCGCGTCGGGGGTCAACGGGTTCGGCACCCGGCGGGCTTCGTCGCTCAGCCGGCGCCGGCCGGCGCCGTACTGGACCAGGCCGAGAAACATCCCGGCCGCAGCCAGCCCGAAGCCGTAGTGGAAGCCGATGTTCTTCTGCAACAGACCGGTCAGCAGAGGCCCGGCGAAGGCGCCGAGGTTGATGCCGAGATAGAACAGGGAGAAGCCGCCGTCGCGGCGATCGTCGTCCTCGGTGTACAGCGTCCCGACCAGCGAGGTTGCGTTCGCCTTCACCCCGCCGCTGCCGACCGCGATCAGCACCAGCCCGACCGCAACCCCGGCCAGACCGGGGAGCAATGCCAGCGCGATGTGACCGACCATCACCACGACCGCGGCGTAGAACAGCGTGCGTTCCGGACCGAGCAGGCGGTCGGCCAGCCAGGCCCCGAGGATCGTGGACAGGTAGACGAGTCCGCCGTACGCGCCGACGATGCTGGTCGCCGTACCTTCGTCGATGCCGAGGCCGCCGCGGTCCGCGGTGTAGTACAGGTAGATCAGCAGGATGCCCTGCATGCCGTAGAACGAGAAGCGCTCCCACAGTTCTACGCCGAACAGGTTGGCCAGGACGGGCGGGTGGCCGAAGAACGTGCGTTGGGTACGTGCGGTCTCCGGGCTGCTCAAGGCAGGACCTCTCCTCGGGGGGTTGGGGGTCAGTGCTCGGCGCGGTGGGTGAAGAAGCGCGCGGGGTTGCCGGCGGCTCGTGGGCTGGATGCGAGCCAGGTGGTGAAAGAGTCCGGATGGCGGCGCTCGAGCTCGTCGAGATAAGCCCGCCGTACGTCGACCATGGCCTGCCGGCGATCCGCCCCGAGAGCCCGCTGGAGCTGGGTGAAACTCCGTCGCCAGGCCAGGCACAATTCCTCGTCGCTCAGCTCGCCGACGCTGCGTACGACGGCCGCGAGGTACTTCGGCATCGGCCAGTCCGCCGCCGCGCGGCCGTCGGTCTGGACCACCTGCAGCAGCTCGGAAGCTGCCGTGGGCAACTTGATCGGCCGGCGCCGCCGTACCTCACGGGACGGCTTGTCGGCCGTCCCGGAGCGGAGCCAGCTGACGACGGGCGGGGAGGCGCCGACGACAAGGACCATCAGCGCGACCGTGCGAGCGCCGACGGCTGCGGCGTACCCGCAGACCGCGAGCACGAACAGGCCGCCCAGCACCGCCCAGCGCGGGACGAGGTACGCCAGGTCGGCGGACGGCAGGTCGCGGCCCAGGCCGATGCTGAGGCAAACGGCTCCCGCGGTGAACGCGGCGACCAGGAACGCGACCAGGTTCGTCGACGGCGTGATGAACACCAGCGACGCAACAACTCCGATTGCGGCCAGCAGTCCCACGGCTGCCCGCCAGATGCGCGAATACCGCAGCTCGACGTCCACCATGTTCATCCCAGTGCCCATCGTCCGGTCGTCCAACCAGGCGTTCACTTCACAGTGTTACTCGCCGGTGGCCCGCAATGAAGACACCGTGACCGGCCAGACATGGACGTGTCGTCAGGTTGCAATGAAGCGGCACACTTCTGCAACCGGTTGCACTATCGTGGGCACATGTCGCCACGTACGCAGCGGGCGCCGGGGGTCACGATCGGCGATGTCGCTGCCGCAGCCCAGGTATCGCGATCGACGGTGTCGCGGGCGTTCACCCGGCCGCAGCTGCTCAGCCCGGAGACCGTCGATCAGGTCCGCGCGGTCGCGGCCCAGCTCGGGTACGTCGGGAACCAGGCGGCGCGGGCGTTGTCGACCGGGCGGTTCGGGAACATCGCCGTCGTCGTACCCGATATCGCGAACCCGTTCTTCCCGCCGCTGGTTCGTAGCCTGCAGTCGGCCGCGGAGACCGCGGACCTGGCGGTTTTCCTCGGCGACTCGGACGAGTCCGCGGAGCGGGAGGCGAAGCTGATCGCCCGGCTCGCGCCGCAGGTCGAAGGGTTCGTGCTGGCGTCACCGCGGCTGTCCGAGGAGCTGATCCGCGAACTGGCAGCCACCCGTCCGGTCGTCCTGGTGAACCGCGATCTCGACGGCATTCCCCGCGTACTGATCGACTCTTCCGGCGGGATGACCGAGGCGGTGATGTTGCTGAAGAAGCTCGGCCACCAGCGGATCGCGTACCTGGCCGGCCCGCGGGACTCATGGTCCGACCAGCAGCGCCGGGAGGTTCTGACCTCCGCCGCGTCGGGATTGACCGTCGAGGTGATCGAGGTCGGCCGCCCGAGCTACGCGGCCGGGCGCGACTCGGTGTCGGCGATCGTACGATCCGGCGCGACTGCCGCGATCGCGTTCGACGACGTGGTCTCGCAGGGCGTGCTGGCCGGGCTCGAACTGCGCGGAATCTCGGTGCCTTCGGATTTCAGCCTGATCGGCTGCGACGACACCCTCGCCGCGCTCACGACGCCGGCGCTCACCAGTGTCTCGGCAGGCGCAGCCACCGCCGGTACGGCGGCCGCGAAGCTCCTGATCCAGCTCCTGGAAGACCCCACCGCGGAGTGCATCACGATCGCAACCCATCTGGTGATCAGAGCCACGACGGCGCCGATGACGCGTTGACGTGCAACCGGTTGCATGCTGGAATCACGAGATGACTCGGATCGCCGTCGCCGGAGCCGCCCATCCGCACGTGGCCTATGCGACCGCGGAGGTCGACGCCGTCGACTCCCTCGAACTGGTCGCGGTCGCGGACCCGAGCCGGGAGCTCGCGGAGCGCTGGGCAGCGCCGTACGACGCGAAGGTGTTCACGGATCACCAAGAGATGCTCCGCGAGGTCGAGCCCGACATCGTCATGGTCGCCGGCATCTACGGCGACCGCGGCCGGACGGTCGTCGATGCCTTGAACGCCGGTTGCCACGTCATCGCCGACAAGCCGCTGTGCACGACCCTCGAAGACCTCGACGCGATCGCCGAAGCCGCGCAACGCACCGGCCGCCACGTCACGCTCCTGCTCGAGAAGCGCTACTACCCCGTCACGCTCGCGGCCCTGGAGATCTCCACTCAGCTCGGCACGATCCACGGCGTGACCGCCTCCGGTCCGCACAAGCTCAACCGCCCGACCCGTCCGGACTGGTTCTTCGACCGAGCGCAGTACGGCGGCTTGCTGAACGATCTCGCCGTCCACGACATCGACGCCGGGCTGCTCTTCACCGGCCTCACGAGTGGGACCGTGAGCGGCTTCGTCGTGGACAGCTCGTACGGCGTGGCGACGCTGAGCGGACCTGGCGCGCTGATCACCGCGGGCGTGGACTGGATGAATCCGGCCGGCTCCCCGATGCACGGCGACTACCGGATGAAACTCGTCGGCACCGACGGCACCGCCGAACTGCTCTGGGCGCGCAACCGCCTGGTCGTCACCACGACCGACCTCGCGCCACACGACGTACCGCTGCCGGCCGGCCACCGTCCCGCCGAGCTCCCTCTGCAGGCGCTTGCTGCAGGCAACGAGCCGGACATCACCACGAGTCGCGGCCTGCTCGCGACCCGCCTGGCCCTGCTCGCCCAACAGTCCGCCGAGACCGGCGGCGTACCGCTCCCCTGGACGACTCCCTGATCCCCCGATGGAAGAGAGAGGTCTCATGCGTTTCGCCCTGATCGGTGCCGGCGCGATCGGCACCGTGCACGCTCGCCTCATCGAAGCCCTCGGTAACGAAGCCGAGCTGGTCGCCGTCGTCGACCAGAACCTCGACCGCGCCGGCAAGTTGGTGGAGCAGTACGGCGGCCACGCGTACGCCACCCAGGCCGAGGCGTACGCCGCTTCGCCGGTCGACGCCGTCGCGATCTGTCTACCGAGCGCCCTGCACGCGGACAACGCCATCGAAGCCTTGCAGGCCGGTAATCACGTGATCGTCGAGAAGCCCGTCGACATCACACTTGAGGCCGCGGACCGTCTGATCGAGGCGCAGCGAGCGACCGGCCTCACGGTCTCGGTCATCAGCCAGCGCCGCTTCCAGCCGCCGGTTACCCAGATCCGTACGGCGATCGACAGCGGCGCGCTCGGCCGCGTGACCTCGGGGATCTCCGAGTCCGCGTTCTTCCGGCCGCAGTCGTACTACGACGGCGACGACTGGCGGGGGACCCTCGCGATCGATGGCGGCGGCGCGCTGATGAACCAAGGGATTCACGCGCTCGATCTGCTGGTCTGGATGCTCGGCCGCCCGGTCCAGGTCAGCGCGCAGACCGGCATGCTCGCCCACTCTGGGATCGAGGTGGAGGATCTGGCCGGCGCCTCGATCCTGTTCGAGAGCGGGGCGATCGGCCTGCTGCTGGCCAGCACAGCGGCGTACCCGGGTCGTCCGGTGCGGCTGACGATCCACGGCGACCAAGGTACGGCGGTGCTCGACGACGACCAGCTCGCATACTTCGCCTCGGCCGAGGGTTCGGAGCCGTCGGCGCCTGTCTTGGAAGGACCCGCCGACTGGGGTCCGGTCGAGCTGGCCCACCTCGCGCAGTACCGCGACTTCATCGCCGCCGTTCGGGACGGGCGCGCTCCGGCCGTGTCGCTGGAGGCCGGTCGGCGGTCGTTGGCGACCGTGCTCGCCGTGTACGAATCCGCCCGCCTCGGGCGTCCCGTCGAGCTGAAGGAGAACTGATGCGCATGGCCTTGGTCGGGACGGAGAACAGCCACGCGGACCACATCGTCCGCTCGTTGAACGTGGACCAGATCTCGGGCGCGCGCATCGTCGCGCTGGTCGGCGACGACGAGAAGACCCGCAAGCTCGCGGCTCTCGGCGGCATCGCTGACGTCGTCCCCACGTCGGACGAGCTGATCGGCTCGGTCGACGCGTTGATCGTGACCAATCGCGACGGCGCGGTGCACCGCGAGCTCGCCGTACCGTTCCTCGAAGCGGGAACCCCGGTCTGGGTGGACAAACCGCTCGCGGCGAGCACGGCGGATGCGCGGGCGATCCTCGACGCGGCGCGGGTGGGCGGCGCGCTCGTGACGTCGTACTCCGCTGTGCGGTGGGTCGCGGATGCTGATGCTCTTGCGGAGGCTCAGGTCGGCGAGGTGCAGACGGTCACTGTGACAGGGCCGGCTGACCCGGGCAGCGAGTACAGCGGCATCTTCTTCTACGGCATCCACATCGCCGACCTCGCCCAGCGGCTGGCGCCTGGTGAACCGGGACCGGTCTCGGTCGAGCACGTGGGTTCGACTGTGGTGGCGAGGTATCGCAGCGACGGCGTGCTGGTGACGCTGCAGTTCGTCAAGCCGACAGACGACGGGCGGGTGCCGTTCCACGCCGCGGTCGTCGGGCGGACCGGGCTGGCGAGCCGGGCGGTCGAGCTGGACGCGGAGTACGTCGTACCTGGTCTGAAGGTCTTCTTGAAGATGCTCGAGACCGGCGAGCGCCCGCTCGACGACGCAACCTTGCTGGCCCCGATCACGGTCCTCGAACAGCTGTAAGCGCAGGCCCTCACACGATCGCGGGCTGCGGCGTTCCATCGGTATGGACAAGTACGAGCGACGAGTCGCCGGAGCGGACTGGGACGGGGTGACGGCCGAGGTGAATGATCTCGGCTGCGCACTGCTCCCTCAGTTGCTGACGCCGACCGAGGCTGCCCGGATCGCGGCGCTGTACGACGACGTTGCGCGCTTCCGTGCGACGGTCGACATGGCGCGGCACCGGTTCGGCGAGGGGCAGTACCGGTACTTCGACCATCCGTTCCCTGAGGCGGTCGACGCGTTGCGGCAGGCGCTGTATCCGCGGTTGCTGCCGATCGCACGGGACTGGTACTCGAAACTGAACCGGGTTGCGGAATGGCCTGACACGCTCGACGAGTGGCTCGACATCTGCCACGGAGCCGGGCAGACACGGCCTACGCCGATCCTCCTGCGGTACGGCGCGGGCGACTGGAACGCGTTGCACCGCGACCTGTACGGCGACAAGGTGTTCCCGCTCCAGGTCGTCATCAACCTGAACGACCCCGGCGTCGACCACACCGGCGGCGAGTTCCTCCTGGTCGAACAACGCCCGAGAGCGCAGTCCCGAGGCACCGCCACCCTCATCCCCCAGGGCCACGGCCTCCTCTTCACCACCCGCGACCGCCCCGTCAAATCAACCCGAGGCTGGTCCGCCTCCCCCGTCCGCCACGGTGTCTCCCCCATCAAATCCGGCCAACGCCACACCCTCGGCCTCGTCTTCCACGACGCCAAGTAGTAAAGGGTCTGGTGTTGGGGCTGGGTGGGTGGTGTGATGAAGGATGGACAGGCAAGCGGTCCACGACGAGCTCGAGCGGGTGCGGGTGGACTTTCGCGGGCTGGTCGAGTCGGCCGATCGGGAGAGTTTGCTTAGGGCAACCAACGGCACGCGGTGGAACAACCGGCAGTTGCTGTTCCACATGCTGCTCGGGTACCTGATCATTCGCGCGCTGCTGCGGCTCGTGCGGACGTTCGGTCGCCTGCCGCCGAGGGCCGGCCGCGCGTACGCCCGCCTGCTCAACGCAGCGACCCGACCGTTCGACGAGGTGAACTTCCTCGGCTCGTATGCCGCCGGGCGAACCGTGAGCCCCGAGCGAATGGTCAAGATGTTCGACCAGGTCGTCGCCAAACTCCATCGGCGGCTCGACGCGGAATCGGACGCCGATCTCGCCCGCGGAATGCACTATCCGACGCGATGGGACCCGTTCTTCAAGGACTACATGACGCTGGCGGACGTGTACCGCTTCCCGACCCAGCACTACGACTTCCATCGCCGTCAGCTCACGCTGGATTGATTCAATCTTGGAGCTCGGTGAGCAGCTTTTCGACGCGGGCGCGGATGTTGTCGCGGACCTCGCGTACGACGTCTATCGGCTGGCCGGCGGGGTCGGTGAGGTCCCAGTCCTCGTAGCGCTTGCCGGGATAGATGGGGCAGGTGTCGCCGCAGCCCATGGTGATGACGACGTCGCTGTCCCGGACGTCTTCGGTGTCGAGCAAGTGCGGTGTGTTGCCGGTGATGTCGATGCCAACCTCGCGCATGACGTCGACGGCGACCGGGTTGATCTGGTCGGCGGGCTCGGAGCCCGCGGACCGGATTTCAACGGTGTCGCCGGCGAGATGGCGGAGCCACCCAGCGGCCATCTGGGACCGGCCGGCGTTGTGGATGCAGACGAAGAGAACGGCGGGTTTGCTCACGAGGACGCTCCTGCGGTGGTGGTCTCGGTGTGTGGCGTTGTGACGTTGCCGGCAGCACGACCTGCGCCCGGGTACAGCAACGCAAGCAGGCCGATGCCGACGATCGCGCCGATGATCTGGAAGGCGACGAACCCGGGAACGGAGTGGGGTGCGATGCCGGCGAACGTGTCGCTGAACGCTCGCCCGACGGTGACCGCCGGATTGGCGAACGAGGTGGACGAGGTGAACCAGTACGCCGACCCGATGTAGGCACCGACCGAGACGGGCGCGAGCCGGGCCCGGCCGGAAGCAGCCAGCGCGAAGATCAGCAGGACCAGTCCCGCGGTGGCGACAACCTCGCCTAGGTACAGATGACCCGCGCTGCGATCGGTCGTAGACCAGGACACGGCGCGACCGCCGTACATGAGATTGGCCAGCACGGCCCCGGCGACGCCACCAACGATCTGCGCAGCCACATAAGCAACGAGTTCTTGCGGCGCCAGGCCATCCCCCGTACGCCGCCCGAGCCACCAGTCGACCGCGGACACCACGGGATTGAAGTGCGCGCCAGACACCGGCCCGAGCATCACGATCAGCACGGCAAGCCCAAGCCCGGTCGCAAACGCGTTCTCCAACAACTGCAGCCCGACATCACCAGGCGACAGCCGCGCCGCCGCGATCCCAGACCCAACCACAACCGCCACCAACAACCCGGTCCCGAGCCCTTCAGCAACCACCCGCCTCCACAACCCCGTCACGAGCAACGCCGAGACGCCGTGCCGTCGGGCTTGGAGACCTCGAGGAGGGTGGAGAGCCATTGGAAGCGTTCGGGGAGGGGCCAGTAGTAGACCCAGGTGCCGCGGCGTTCGCAGTCGACCAGGCCGGCTTCGCGGAGGACCTTGAGGTGGTGGGAGATTGTCGGGCCGCTGACGTCGAACTGGGGAGTCAGGTCGCAGACGCAGATCTCGTCGCCGGCGGAGGTGATGATCGACAGCAGGCGGAGACGGATCGGGTCGGCGAGGGCTTTGAAGACGGCCGCGCCCTCGGCGGCCTTGGCGGGGTCGAGGGCGGCGTCGGAGATCGGCGCGCAGCAGCCGGCGGTCGGGGCCTGCGTCAGAACGATCTCCTGTTTAGACATAGATCTATATTGACTCTTGTCGAAACAAGAGGCAAGCTGGCTGCTGTTTCGATGATCTTCTAGACAGGAGTTGGATCGTGGGCGAGCACACAGCCTCCCCGGTAGTCGTGATCGGCGCCGGCCCGATCGGCCTGGCCGCAGCGGCGCACCTCGCGGAACGCGGGCTGGACTTCGTCGTACTGGAATCCGGGCCGAGCGTCGCGGCAGCCATCGAGGAGTGGCGGCATGTGAAGCTGTTCAGTCCGTGGCGCTACGACATCGACGCCGCGGCCCGCCGCCTGCTCGAGCAAGCCGGCTGGTCCGAGCCCGACCTCGGCACCTTGCCGACCGGCGGCGACCTCATCGACGTCTACCTGGAGCCGTTGGCCAAGACCCCGGAGCTCAACGACCGCATCCGCTACAACTCCCGGGTCACCGCGGTGACCCGGGTTGGCTTCGACCGGCTCCGCACCGCCGGCCGCGAGACCGCGCCGTTCCTGATCCGGCTCGCTGACGGAAGCGAACTGCTCGCGTCGGCAGTGATCGACGCGGCCGGCACCTGGCGCAAGCCGAACGTGCTCGGCGGATCCGGCATCCCGGCCCGCGGCGAGACGGTCGACGCGGACGGCATCGCCCGCGCCTTGCCCGACGTGCTCGGCGCCGACCGCGACCGCTACGCGGGACGTCGTACTGCGGTCGTCGGGGCAGGTCACTCGGCCTCCACCACCCTGCTCGACCTCGGCCAACTCGCGCAGGAGGTGCCGGGCACCGAGGTCGTCTGGGTCGTGCGCGGCACCGACCAGGCGCGGACATACGGCGGCGGTGACGCCGACGAACTCCCCGCCCGCGGAGCGCTCGGCAGCCGACTGAAGAAGCTCGTACAGTCCGGCCACGTCGAACTCGTCAGCGCGTTCCGGATCGAGGCGATCGCCCGCACCTCCGAGGGCCGCGTCGAACTGACCTCCGGCGACCGCACGGTCAGGGCCGACACCGTCGTGAACTCGACCGGCTTCCGCCCCGACCACGACATCGTCTCCGAACTGCGCCTCGACCTCGACCCGATCATGGGCTCGACGCGGGCACTCGCGCCGTTGATCGACCCGAACCGGCACTCCTGCGGAACCGTCCCGCCGCACGGCGTCGACGAACTCACCCACCCCGAGCCCGGGTACTACGCCGTCGGCGCCAAGTCCTACGGCCGCGCCCCGACGTTCCTGCTCGCCACCGGCTACGAACAGGCCCGCTCCGTGGTCGCCGCGCTGGCCGGCGACTGGGAGGCCGCGCGCGACGTCCAACTCGACCTGCCGGAGACAGGCGTCTGCTCTTCCAACCTGGCGTACGGCGGCACCGACAACGAATCCGGCGGCTGCTGCGGCCCCGCTCCGCAACCAACCGCACCTGCAGGACGAGGCCTCGCCACCGGCATCAGCGGCGGCCTGCTCACGGTGATCGACGACAAGCCGAGCACCCAATCAGGCTGCTGCAACTAGCCAGTGCATCCACAGCGGTCAGTTGTGGAGCATGGAGTGGTAGATGAGTTCCTGAGTGCGGCCGTCGAGGGTGTGGGTTTCGAGGAGTTCGAGGTCGAAGTCGGCGGCGCCTTCGAAGACGGGCTCGACGCCGGTCTGGCCGGCGATCACCGGGAAGATCGTCAGCTGGACGCGGTCGACGAGCCCGGCCGCCATCAGGGCTCGGTTCAGCGACAGGCTGCCGTGGGAGCGGAGCGGTACGTCGGACTCCTCCTTCAGCCGGGCGATCGTCTCGACGGCGTCGCCGGTCAGAACGGTTGCGTCCGGCCAGTCGAACGGGCCTTCGAGGGTCGACGACACCACCGTGGTCGGCATCGGCCGCATTCGCCCGTTCACCGGGTCGAGCGCGTCGGCGGAGATCTTGCTCGACCCGATCATCTCCATCATCAGCCGGAACGTGTTCGCCCCGAACACCATCCGCTGCGGCTCGTCGTACTGCGCGATCCGCCGCGCCAGGAACTCGGGCCCGTGCTTGCCCCAGTACGGCCCCCAGTCGGCGTCGTCGTACGACGCGAACCCGTCCAGGCTGGCGAAGACGTCGAACGTGTAGGTCGCAGTCATCTCGTACTCCCTTTGAATGCTCTCGGCAACCCCCACGGGCAGCCAGTCACCCCTGCGTCGAACACGTAGCCCCTGATTCGACACCAACCCGGCAACCCAGGACCACCCCTGCAGCCCTCGTCGAATAGCCGAGGATCTCAGCCCTTGACCCCGGTGAGGGTCACGCCTTCGACGAAGTACCGCTGGAGGACGAAGAAGATGAGGATGATCGGGAGGATCACGACCAGGGAGGCGGCCATCAGGAAGCCCCATTGGGCGGTGTAGGTGGACTGGAAGCCGGCCAGGCCGAGGGCGAGGGTGAAGTGGCTGTCGGAGGTCAGGTAGAGGAGCGGGCCGAGGAAGTCGTTCCAGACGCCGATGAACGTGAAGATCACCACGACCACGACGACCGGTTTCGACAGCGGCATAATGACGGCCCAGAACACCTTCCACGGGGTGGCGCCATCGATGTACGCCGCCTCGTCGAGTTCGTACGGGATCGTCAGGAAGAACTGCCGGAACAGGAAGATGTTGAACACCCCGCCGCCGGCCCCGGCGAACCACGCCGGCACGGTCAGCGGGATGAAGGTGTCCAGCGCGCCGACCGATCCCCACATCACGAACGTCGGGATCAGCGTCACGGCGTACGGCAGCATCACGCCGGTCAGCAGCAACCCGAAGATCAGGTTCCGCCCGCGCCAGCGCAGCCGGGAGAAGCTGAACGCCGCCAGCGCGCACGTCAGCACGGTCCCGGTGACGACGAGCACCTCGATGATCATCGTGTTCAGGAAGTACCGCGCGAACGGCTGCGAGCTCAGTGCGCCGCTGAAGTTCGCCCACGCGAACGGCTTGGGGATCCACTGCGGCGGCGACACGAAGATCTGGTTGTCGTCCATCAACGCGCTGCGCGCCAGCCAGACGAACGGCGTGACCATGATCAGCGCGCCCGCGGCCAGCAACACCCAGACCGCCGTACGCCGAACCACCGAGCCTTCTCGTATCACCGGGCCGCTCCCATCTCGTAGTGCACCCATCGGCGAGCGTTGCGGAACAGCAGCACGGTGATGACCAGGACGATCACGAACAACACCCAGGCCAGCGCGCTCGCGTACCCGATCTCGCTGTCGGTGAACGCCTTCGTGTAGAGGTAGTAGATGTAGAACTCGGTCGCGTTGTTCGGACCGCCCTGCGTCATGATGTAGGCCTGGTTGAACACCTGGAACGTGCCGATCGTGCCGGTGACCAGGTTGTAGAAGATCGTCGGCGTCATGAACGGCAGCGTCACGTGCCGGAACCGCGCCCACGACCCGCCGCCGTCGATCGACACCGCCTCGTACAGCTGCCGCGGCACACCCTGCAATCCGGCCAGGAAGATCACCATCGCGTTCCCGAAGCCCCAGGTGCTCATCAGGATCAGCGACGGTACGGCGCTCTTCTCGCCGTAGATCCAGCTCGACGTCGGCAGACCGCCCTGCCGCAGCATGCTGTTCAGCAACCCGAAGTCCGGGTTGAAGATCCAGATCCACAGCACCGAGCTCGCGACCGCGGGTACCAAGGTCGGCAGGTAGTAGATCGTCCGCCAGAAACCCCGTCCACGGACGCCCTGGTTGACCAGCATCGCGACGGCGAAGCCGACCAGCAGCGTGAGCGGCACGACGCCGAGCGTGTAGTAGGTGGTGACGTTCAACGACTTCCAGAACAGTGGATCATGGCCCAGTTGCTTATAGTTGCCTAGGCCAACAAATCGCGCCGGTGCGCCGATCTGCCAGTCGGTCAGGCTGAAGACCAGCGACGCGATCATCGGCCCGATGGTGAAGATACCGAAGCCCAGGATCGCCGGTGCCGCGAGCAACCATCCCCAGCGTCGTTCGGCTCGCATCAGCTGCCGTTGGCCGGGTACGTGCCCTGCAGGAGACCGCCGTTCAGCTTCGCGGCCAACGGCTTGAGTACGTCGGCGGCCGGGGTCTTGCCCTGCTGGATGACCTGGATCGCGGGCGTCAGCACCTTGTCGATCGCCTCGATGTTGCGCAGCTTCTGGTAGAAGTACGGCGCGGAGTTGTTCATCGTGTAGTCGACCCCCGCGGTCCGGTACTCCGCCGGGTGCGCGTCGTTCTTCGTCCAGACGTCGATGTCCTTCGGGTCGGTGTAGTACCGCTTCTCCAGCGGCATCCACAGCCCGGTGCTGAACAGGTCGACCTTGGTCGGGTTGTCGTGGAACAGGTACAGCTCGACCGCCTCCTGCTCGTGCTTAGTCGAGGAGAAGATCGCGGTCGCGCCGCCGAGTGTGATCGTCATCGGCTTGCTGTACTTCGGCAGCACGCCCATCCCGAACTCGAGCTTGCCCTGGGCAAGATCCAGCAGCGTCCACTGCCCGTCGATCACCATCGCCACCCGGCGGGTCTTCAGCTGCACCGTCGTACTCGGCGCGTTGTTGCCGAGCTGCGCCGGCGTCGGCGCGACGCGGTGCTTGTACATCAGGTCGGCGACGTTCTGGAACACCTCGATCGCCTCGGGGGTGTCCAGCATCGACTTGCGGCCGGTGTCGTCGGCGAAGTTGATACCGCGACTGAGCAACAACGGCTGGTATACCGTCGGCCCGAGCCCCGCGGACACACCGTACTGCCGGATGCGCTTGGGGTCGAAGCCGTCCTCGTCGGGGTGCTTGCCGTTCTGGTCGAGGGTGAGCTTGTAGGCGTTCTGGACGAAGGTGTCCCAGCTCCACGCCTCGTCCGCCTCGGCCGGCGGGGTCTCGACGCCGGCATCCTTCAGCGCCGGCTTGCTGTACCAGAGCGACATGATCTCGTTGGCGCTCTGGGTGCCGTAGGTCTTGCCCTTGTCCCACCAGAAGTACGTGCCGGGCAGGCGGTTGGCGAGGTCGGGGTACTTGTCGAAGTACGGGTAGAGGTTGACGAGTTTGCCCTGCTCTGCAAGGCGGTATCCCATCGGGCTCTGCATGTAGCACAGGTCCGGCTGGCGGTTGCTGGCGACCAGCGCGTTCAGCTTGGTGTCGTAGTCGGCGGGGGTGAAGACGGGCTTCACCGTGACGCCGGACTTCTCCTGCTCGAACGCCTTCAGCATGTTCGAGATGGCCTTCTGCTCCGCGGTCGAGCCCCAGAACATGAACTGCAGCTGCTTGGACCCGCCGCCGGAACCAGAGCCGCTGTCCCCCAGCGACTTGCCGCTGCAGCCGGCCAGTCCGGCGAGTGTGGCCAGCCCGCCGAGCTGCAGCGCGCGGCGCCGACCGAAGGTTGTTGCTGACATGAGCCCTCCTCGGGCAGCGAACACGGGCCACCGAAACACGGCGGCAACATGTTTCCTGACAATAGGAGCGGAGCCGAAATCGGTCAAGGGTCAACGTTGTAACGGGACAGCTTCAGGCGGTCGGACAGGTATGGTTGTTTCCGGAAACACGGACAGAGGAGGTCGGTTGAGCCAGGAGAAGCGGGCGACGGTCAGGGATGTCGCGGCGCGGGCGGGGGTGTCACCGGGGACGGTGTCGAAGGCCCTCAACGGCACCGGCCAGATCAGTGAGGCGACCCGCGAGCGGATCCGGCAGGCGGCCGAGGAGATCGACTTCCGGCCGAACGCGCTGGCCCGCAGCGTGTTCGAGCGGCGCAGCTACACGGTCGGGATGATCACCACCGACAGCTTCGAGCGGTTCAGCGTCCCGGTGATGCTCGGCGCCGAGGACGCGCTCGGGGCCGGCCGGATCTCCGTGTTCCTGTGCGACAGTCGCGGAGATCCGATCCGCGAGCGGCACTACGTCGATGTCCTGCTCGGCCGCCGGGTCGACGGATTCATCGTGACCGGCCGCAACTTCAACCGCCGGCCTCCCCTGGCCGGCACCCGCGACGTACCGGTCGTGTACGCGTTGACGCCGTCGGCCGACGACACCGACTGCTCGGTCGTCGTCGACGACGCCGCGTCCGGGCGGCTGGTCGCGGAGCATCTGCTCCGGATCGGCCGGACCAAGATCGCGCACGTCACCGGGCCGGAGCGTTTCGACCCCGCGCGGAGCCGTCACGCCGGCCTCACTTCAGCCCTGGCCGACGCCGGTCTCGAGCTGACTGGCATGGCGATGTACGGCGGCTGGACCGAAGCCTGGGGCCGTCAGGCGACGCACATCCTGTTCCGCGAGAACCCGGACATCGACGCGATCCACTACGGCAGCGATCTCCTCGCCCGCGGCGGCGCCGACGCCCTGCGGGAGCTCGGCCGGCGTATCCCGGAGGACGTCGCCATCACCGGCACGGACAACTGGGAACTGATTGCCGAGGGCGCCCGTCCGCCGTTGACCTCGGTGGACCTACGGCTCGCGGACGTCGGCCGGGTGGCCGCCCAACGGTTGCTCGACGCAATCGAAGGACGGCCGCATGCGGGCCTCGAGCAAGTGCCGTGTCAGCTCGTCGTCCGCGCGTCGACCGACGAGACCGCGGGCTGATACGGCAGCCACACCTTCATCGGGCCGACCTCGCGGTTGGCCCATTGGTAGTACGGCAAGGCGGTGACCTGTACGGCGTCGCCGAGCGCTGCCGGCGCGTCGGCGTACAACTCGCTCCGAGGCTGCCAAGTGGCGCCACGGGCGGTGATGCGATCACCCGGGACATCGTCGAGCGTGCTGCCGGTCAGCACCAGGTCGTCGACAGGCACCTCCTGGTCGGCCTGCTCGACGGCGTACAGGAGCGGGCCACGGCAGATGGCGACCGAGCCGCGGATGCCTTCAACCCGCGGGTGGCCGTGGACGAGGCGTGGCGCCATCGGCAGGTTGAGCACGATGCGATCGCCGGCCTGCCACACCCGGCGGACCGTGGCGTAGCTGCCCGCGACGCCGGGAACGACCTCGTCTCCGACACTGATCTCGGCACCGTCCGCCCAGGCCGGGATCCGCAGGCTGATCGCCGTCTCGGCGGGCTGCTCGACGGTGATGACGACGCGACCGGACAGTGGGTAGTCGGTCGCGACACTCAGGCGAAGATCACCTGACACGATCGAGCCGGCCGCGTACTGGTGGATCTGCACTCCAAGCTCGTTGCTAGTGGCAACGTAATGCTGGAGCGACGCAAACGTGCGCATCAGGTTGGTAGGGCAACAACTCGTCCCGAACCACGGTTGCCGGCCGTTGCCCGGAGCCCGCTTGTCGGCATCGTCAGAATCCGCACGGACCTGCAACGCGTTGACATAGAAGTACTTCGACCGATCGAGCGATACCCCTGGCAGTACGGCGTTGTAGAGCTGCCACTCGATCAGATCCGCGTACCGCGCCTTGCCCGTTGCCAGCAGCAACCGCCAGCTCCACTGCAGGCTCGCGACCCCGGCACAGGTCTCCCCGTACGCGACGTCGTTGGGCAACTCGTAAGCGTTCCCGAACGACTCACCGTCCCAGCGGCTGCCGAGGCCGCCGTTGACGTACATCTTCGTCTGCACCATGTTCTGCCACTGCGTCTCGAGGCTCTGCAGGAGCTCGGCGTCACCGGTCTCGATCGCGACGTCGGTCGCACCGGCCGCGAGATAGATCGCCCGGACGGCATGACCTTCCGGCGCGGTTGTCTCACGCACCGGGATCCGGTCGGACAGGTACGCCGCACGCCCCGCGTTGTCCGGGGCAAGGATCGACCGGCCGTGCGCGTCGACGAAGTACTTCGCCTGGTCGAGGTACCGCTGCTCGCCGGTGGTCCGGTACAGCTCGACCAACGCCAACTCCGCGACCGGATGGCCGCAGAACCCCTCCCGCTGCCCCGGCCCGGTGCCGAACGTCCGATGCAGGTGATCTCCGGCCCGC
Source organism: Kribbella sp. NPDC000426 (assembly GCF_040300265.1). Lineage (NCBI taxonomy): Bacteria > Bacillati > Actinomycetota > Actinomycetes > Propionibacteriales > Kribbellaceae > Kribbella > Kribbella sp. NPDC000426. The sequence continues at coordinate 481,731 of NZ_JBEPDK010000001.1, forward strand.
CGCGCGACGTCGAGCAACGCGGTCCGCCCGGTCGCCCGGTACTGCGCGACCGCGGACTGGATCATCGCGCCCATGTTGAAGATCTCGTGGTCGAAGTCGAGCTTCCCGTACCGCTCGTCCCGCCGGCCCGACTGCACGAACGTGCCCAGGTAACCGTCGTCGTCCTGGGCCGCCGCGATCAACGCGGTCCGCGACTCCAGCCAGTCGGCCAGCCGGGGATCGTCGCTCCGGCCCGCCTCCCAGGCGACGGCCTCGAGCCACTTGTAGGCCTCGCCGTCCTCGTAGTTCGGCCCGTGGTACTCCGCGTCCGTCACGCCCTTGGCGACGTTGCGGAAGTTGTGCCACTGCTCCTCGAGATGCTCGGCGCCCTTCGGGATCGAGACCGTCCCGTTGGTCGCCTGCAGCTCGCCGAGGAAGCTGCCGTCGAGTCGTACGTCGCGCAGGCCGAGCGGGCGGAGCGCGGTGGCTGCAACCGGCGCGGCCGGTCCCTGATCTGTCGTGGTCACCGGACCATCCTGACAAGCACGGCACACTACAGGCAACATGTTTCCGCGATTTCCTTCAGCTAGCGAGCTCGCTGCAGATGTCCCACGCCGCCTGACGCAGCAGCGCGGCAGTGTCCGGATCGAGGCCTTTGACCGGTACGTCGGTGCCGACCGGGTCCTCCTGCAGGAGCGCGATCAGGAACACGCACGCGGCGAGGTAGCTGCCGGCGAGGGCGGGGTGGCTGTTGTCCGCGTCGTGCAGGACCGGCTCGTCGTGGGTCGCGATGAATCGCTCCCAGACCGGTCCGACCGGGATCAGCGCGGCGCCGAGCTCCACGGCCGCGCCGCCGTACGCGTCGGTGAGGGCCTTCTGGGTCTCCGGAGCGTTCCGTCGCGCCCAGGTCAGGTAGAACGCCGTACGCGCACCGGCCGCCGTGATCGCGGCGTCGAAGTCGCGAGCGCTCTCGCGGAAGCGGGCCGGGCTCTTGATCGGCAGCGTGCTCTGCTCCTGCAGTACGACGGTGTCGAAGCCGCCGCTCGCAATCGCCGCGAGCGCCTTGCCCGCGTTGAGGTGCTGCCGCAGCGAGGCGCCGCCGGCCGAGATGAGCTTGTGCTCGATCTCGATCCCGCGGGCCGCGGCCAGCCCGGTGATCAGTCCGGGCAGGTTGTTGCGCGCAGTGAAACTGTTACCCACAAAGAGAATCCGCACACGACGGGACGTTACTATGCCCGGATGACGGCTGGGCTGCGGATCGTGCCGGTGACCGACGACGCCATGCTGCTGGACTGGCAGCGGGTACACAACGAGATCATCCCGACGGCGCCGCTGTCGGTCGACGACATCCGCGAGCGGCTGACGCGGAACCTGCTCGAGGTCGCGTACGACGGTGATGTGCTGGTCGGATGCTCCACCGTTCGGCCGCCGTCGGAGGAGACGTCAGCGGTGACCGTGATCGCGCGAGTGCTCCCGGAGTACCGGCGGCGCGGATTCGGTGACGCGATCTATCAGCACTGCCTGCGGCGCGGGCAGGAGCTGGGCGACACCTTCGAGACGCACATCCTGGCGAGCAACGAGGACGGGCTGCGGTTCGCGAAGAGCCACGGGTTCGTCGAGGTCGAGACGTACCTGATTCCGGGCGACACGATCCCCTTCGTCGAACTACGGTTGGCCGGGTGACGATGCGCTTTTCGATCAACATTCCGAACTTCGGGGACTTCGCCGACGCACACACGGTCGCTCGGGTCGCAGCCGCGGCCGAGGAGGCCGGCTGGGACGGGCTCTTCCTGTGGGACCACGTCGTACACAGCAAGGAGCAGCGGCGCGGGCAGCCGTTCGGCGATCCGTGGATGCTGATGACGGCGGCCGCGCTGGCGACGTCGAGGATCAAGCTCGGCCCGCTGGTGACACCGGTCGCGCGCCGGCGGCCCGAGCAACTCGCGCGGCAGGTGGCCACGCTGGACCTGATGAGCAACGGCCGGGTGATCTTCGGCGCTGGGCTCGGCGGGCCGATCAAGGACGAGTTCGGCAGCTTCGGCGACACGACCGATCCGAAGGTCCTGGCCGAGCGGCTCGACGAGGGCCTCGACCTGCTGGCGGCGTACTGGGCCGGCGATCGGGTCAGCCACGCCGGGAAGCATTACCAGGTTGATGACGTGGAGATGCTGCCGGCAACGGTTCAGAGCCCGCGGCCGCCGGTGTGGATCGCGGGCTACTGGCCGAAGAAGGCCCCGATGCGTCGCGCTGCCCGCTGGGACGGCGCCGTACCGCTGTTCACCAGCGCCAACCACGGCGAGGCCCCGCCCGTGGACGAGCTGCGCGAGTTGGTTGCCTTCATCGAGGATCAGCGCGACGACCGGAGTACGCCGTACGACGTGATCGTGGGCGGGATCAGCCCGGCCGACGCGGCCAAGTCCCGCGCGCTCATCGAGCCGCTCGCCGAGGCCGGCGCGACCTGGTGGGACGAGCGGCAGCTGATCCGCGGCAAGGAGTTCTACCGCCTCGAGCCGGTCCTGCGCCGGATCGAGCAGGGCCCGCCGACGCTGGGATAAGCCGTCAAGCCGGTTCGGCGTCGGGCGATGCAGGCCGTACGGCAGCTTGCATCGCCTCGAGCGCCTTGACCACCTCGGGCAGCACCTCGGCCGGAACACCGGCCGTGATCGCATCGGCGACGTCGTCGAAGATCGGCTTGATCGCGGGCAGGATCTCGGCACCCGCCGGCGTCAGCGCGACGGTGATGGCACGCCGATCGACGGTGGCCGGCAGGCGACGGAGGTAGTTCTTCTCCACCAGCCGGTCGACCAGCCGCGTCATGCCGGCGGTGTCGGTCCCGAGCAGGTCGGCGAGCTTGCGCGGACTCGTCGTACCGCCGGAGACATGCAGGAGTACGCCGGCCTGCTGCGACGTCAGGCCGAGTTCGCCGAAGCGCTGGTCGAGGGCCGTCCGGACCCCACGGGCCACCTGGGTCACCAAACTGGTCAGCACGAGCCGCGGACCCGGCATGTCCGGCCTCCTTCGCGCTATTGCTGTCGCGACAGCTACTGTCTAGACTGCTACCCCTGGCTGATCAACTGGCTGATCAAGGGGGTGCGATGAAGGTACGCGATGACGTGGCCGAGTTCTTCGAGCGGTTCGCCGCCGGCGACGGATCCGGCTTCCATCCGAACCTGCTCACGCTGGACCCGGTGTCGGTGACACCGGTAACCCGCGAGCAGGTTGTTGCCAGCCTGCCGAAACGCAAGGAGTTCTTCGCCGGGCTGGGGATCAACGGAATGGTCTTGGACTCGCTGGACGAATCGCCGATCGACGAGCAGCACACACTGGTGCGGTCGACCTGGCGACTCGAGCGGACCGAGTCGTCGAGAGTCCCGGAGGGCACGATCTTCACCTCCACGTATCTGCTGCGCAGAGTCAGCGGCGAGTGGCAGATCGTGGTCTATCTCAATCATCAGGACCTGCGATCGCTCGCCTCGACATAAGTTGAGAAACTTGGCGGTATGAGCGACGACTGCTGTGCACCCGCGCGCGGTGAGAGTGCGACACCTCCGCCTGCCCCGGAGGCACGCGGCGAGCACGGGATCGAGCAGGTGGTGCTCGAGAGCGGTTCGTTCGCGATGGGCAACACGAACGGTGACGAGAACGCCGGCGACGGCGAGACGCCGGTGCACACGGTCGAACTGTCGCCGTACAGCATCGATGCAACGAGCGTGACCAATGCGGACTTCGCCCGGTTCGTCGACGCGAGCGGATACCGGACCGAGGCCGAGATCTTCGGGTACTCCGCCGTGTTCCATCTGGCCCTGGCCGCCGAGCCGGACGAGCTGATGGGGCCTGCCTCCGGTACGCCGTGGTGGGCCGGCGTCCGCGGCGCCGACTGGCGGCACCCGGGCGGCTCGCGGTCCGACCTGGACGGCCTCGACGACCATCCCGTCGTCCATGTGAGCTGGAACGACGCGATCGCGTACTGCAAGTGGGCGGGACGGCGACTGCCGACCGAGGCCGAGTGGGAGTACGCCTCCCGCGGCGGCCTCGACGGCGCGCGGTACCCGTGGGGCGACGAGCTGATCGACGACGAGTGGCGCTGCAACATCTGGCAGGGCGACTTCCCGCGGTCGAACACCGAGGAGGACGGCTTCCTCACGACGGCCCCGGTGCGCACCTTCGAGCCGAACGGCTACGGCATGTGGCAGATGGTCGGAAACGTGTGGGAGTGGTGCGGGGACTGGTTCGGCCCGCGGTACTACAAGTTCTCCCCCACCGAGAACCCGATCGGCCCGTCGCTCGGCGCGGCCCGGGTGATCCGCGGCGGCTCGTACCTGTGCCACATCTCGTACTGCAACCGCTACCGAAACGCGGCCCGTTCGTCGAACACGCCCGAGTCCTCGATGGGGAACGCCGGTTTCCGTACGGTCGGTCTCACGCGTCCTGAGTGACCGCGGACTTCCGCAATCCCGGCGTACTCGCGGCAACCGCGGCTACAGCCGCGACGCACAGCAGGGCACCGGATGCGAGTGCGGCGACCGGTGAGGTGAGCTGGGCGACAACGCCGCCGCGGAGGTTGCCGAGGTCGGGGCCGGCCTGGCCGACGATCTGTTCGGCGGCGCTGACCCGGCCGAGCAACTCGGACGGCGTGTGCAGCTGAACGATCGTGCTGCGTGAGACGACGGCGACCGTATCCGCGGCACCGGCGAAGGCCAGACAGACCAACGCCAGCCACGGGACCGGCGAGAACGCGAACAGCGCCAACGCGATCCCCCACGCCGCCGAACCGCACAGCATCACGACGCCATGACGCGACAGGCGTGTGAACGATCCGGAGAACAGCGACGCGGCGACACCGCCGACGGCGATCGCGGTCAGGAACAACCCCAGCGTGCGCGGATTGTTGCCGAAACGCTCCGCATTGATCACTGGGAACAGGCTGATCGGCATCGACAGCACGGTCGCTGCCAGGTCGGTGATCAATGCGCCACGGATCACCGGGGTCGATGCCACGAACGTCAAGCCGTCCCACACCCCACGCAGCCCCGGCTTGGCGGTCGCCTCGATCTGCATCCGCGGCAGTCCGAGTACGCCGTACAGCGCGGCGAGGAAGCTGAGTGCGTCGATGGAGTAGCAGACGCCGACACCCCAGGCCCCGATGATCACACCGCCGAGCGCCGGACCAAGCAGCATCGCGCCCTGGAACCCGATCCGGTTGAGCGCGATGCCGGCGGCGAGCTGGTCGCGGGACAGCAGCTGCGGCAGGACGGTCCGCGCCACCGGGCCGGCGGTCGCGCCGAACGACGCCTGTACGGCGATCAGCGCGAGGAGCACACCGACCGGGACCCGGCCGAAGAGCAACTGACTGGCCATCACGGTTGCCGTGAGCAACTGCCCGCAGGTCGTGATCAGGTAGATCCGGCGGCGTTCGAGCCGGTCGACCAGCGTGCCCGCGAACAGGCCGAGTACGATCAACGGCAACGCCTGCGCAAGACCGACCGCGCCGGTCCAGGCCGGGCTCGACGTCTGGTCCCACACCTGGAACATGACCGCGACGAACGTCAACTGCCCGCCGAACCCGGACAGTACCTGCCCGGTCCACAGGCGCCGGTACGCCGTGACCCGCAGCGGGCCGAGGTCGATGAGCGCCTGCTTCACCGGTCGGACTCCGGCAGCTTCTCCGTGATGCGCTCGTGGAAACTCTTACGGGCCAGGGCCTGCTCGATGTCGCGGACCACCTGCGTCATCGGGTACGGCAGCTCGGCCTCGAGCTCGGCGATGGCCGCCTCGGTCGCCTGCCACTCGGCCGTCAGGAGCTCGACGAGCTTCTTCGACTTGGCGGTGAGCGTGACCTTCTTGCTGCGCGCATCCGCGCCCGGCACGGTCCGGACCAGGCCGGCGGTGCGCATCGCGGCGACCTTCTGGCTGAGCGCCGAGTGGGTCCGGCCGATGGCGTCGGCCAGCTCGGTGATCGTCATCGGCCCCTTGAGGTGCAGCTGGATCAGCTCGCGCACGTAGCTCGGTTTCAGGCCCTTGATCTCCCGATCGGTGTAGATCCGCCCGATCTCGGCATCCATCCGGCCCAGCAACTCGTGCAGCGGCCGCCACTGACTCTGCTCGGTGGGATCGTCCATGCGCCGATCATAACAGCACTTATATAAGCACTGTTACGTCTGGCTCCTCGACGGCGCTCCGCCTGGGCAACCGGAGGGTGGCGAACGCGGCGGCCAGGACGCTGATCAGCGCGAGGACGGCGAAGCCGTAGCGGGTGTCGGTATGCCCGGTGACGACCGACGCGATCAGCATGACGACGATCGTTGCCGCGAGGCCGTAACCGTTCGCGACGCCGAACGCATGGCCGACGCGCGACTCGTCGACAGACGTCATCAGCAACGAGCGGGTCGCGATGCGCGCCTGACCGAAGAGGAACGCGCCGAGCAGCACCAGAGCCATCAACGCGGGTACGCCGAACAACGGCTGCAGCACCAGGAGACCACTGCAGACCATGAAGCCGCCGGTGGCGAGCCGGAGATCACCGATCCGCGCCGTCGACCGGCGGTATACCGCGGCGGCGAGCAGGAACCCGGCGCCGCCGACCGCGTCGACCACGCCGAGAACGGCCGGCCCGCGATGCCATTCGCCGATCAGCAAGACAGGAAGCAACGCGTTGAACACGGTGACCACAACCAGCCCTTGCCCGAACAGCAAGGCGAGCGGCGCCAGCGGTAGACCATTCGGCCTGACGTCCCGCTTGATTGCCTGCGGCAACTCTTCGGCGGGCCTGCGCTTCGCGCCGACCGCGACCACCAGAACGGCCGACAGCGCGAAGGTCAGGGCGTTGAAGGTGAAGAGGGGCCGGGGGCCGAAGTACTGGAGGGCGATGCCGCCCAGTGATGCGGACAGGAGCATGCCGGACTGGAGGGCTATCTCGTAGTGGGCATTGAACGAGCGGAGATCCACGGCCGGCACGCGTTCGCGGATCAGGGCGGCGCTGGCCGGGGCGAACTGAGCAGCGATGATCGCCAGGACGAAGTTGGTGACGTAGATGACGGGCTGTTGCGAGATACCCAGGGCGAGGCCGACGGGAAGCGCCATAGCAGCGACGGCGCTGACCACGTCACAGGTCACCCAGAGCCGACGACGGTCGAAGCGGTCCGCCAGGCGACCGAAGTACGGCGAGAGGACTGCCTGCGGCACCGCGACGGCGATGAACAGCCAGCCGACGTCGAGCATCGAGCCCTGCGCACGGACAAGCAGCAGCGCGGCACCGAGGAGCTGGATGTTGTTGCCGAGGGACGTGATGAACGCTGCGGGCAGCAGCAGGCGGGGTCTTGAGGTCACGGCATCCACGGTGGCAGCAAAACCTGCCAATCCATGGCAGTGATTGTTTTACGCTACTCCGGTTGCGTAAATCGCCGGCGGCGGCCTACTCTGATTTCGACACCGCAGTAGCGAAAAGAGGATGGCGATGGTGGGACGAGGGCGACCGCGGGACGCCGGCGTCGAGGGGCGGGTGCTCGAGGCCGCGATGACCGAGATGCGAGCCCGTGGGTACGACGGCATGTCGGTCGATCGTGTCGCCGAACGGGCCGGGGTCGCGAAGACCACGATCTACCGGCGCTGGCCGAGCAAGGCGGAGCTGGTGGTCGCGATGATCGCCGGCCTGCGCAGCGCCGTGCCGTTCGAGCCGAGCGGGGACGCACGACGCGACCTGACCGAGCTCGTCACCGGCATCGCCGCAACTCTCGAGGTCATCCCGACCACGCTGGTCGCCGACCTCACCGCCGCAGCCGCCCGCGAACCGCGCGTCGGCGACAGCGTCCGCGCCCTCTGGGCCGAGCGCCACGCGGCCGTCACTGCAGTCATCGCCCAAGCCCAGTCCGACGGGCTGCTGCTCGCGCACGCCGATCCCGGCGTCGTCGTCGACCAGCTCGTCGGACCGCTGTACTACCGGCTCCTCATCACGGGTGAGCCGATCGATCCCGCCTACGTGAGGGCGCTGGTGCACAGCACTCTCGGACCGGAGAAGAAGTCATGAAGAAGTTCCTCGTTGCCCTCGGCAGCGTTCTCGTCCTGCTGGCCGGCTACACGGTCTATACGGTCGTCCGGCCGTTCACCTTGCACACCGAGCTCGACATCGACGCGTCGCCCGAGCAGGTGTGGAAGGTGCTCACCGACCGCCAGACCTACCCGGAGTGGAACCCGTTCATCATCTCCTCGACCGGCGATCTGAAGGTCGGGGGCAAGATCACCAACGTGCTGCGCGACACCAAGGGCAGCGAAACGAAGTTCGACCCGACACTCCTGGCCGTCGTCCCCGACCAGGAGCTGCGCTGGGTCGGCAAGGTGCCCCCGGGCGCGTTGTTCACCGGCGAGCACTCGTTCCGCTTGACCGCGCTGCCCGGCGGACGCACGCACCTGGTCCAGGAGGAGAAGTTCACCGGCGCGGCGGTTCCGTTCACCCAGTCCATGCTCAAGAACACCATCAAGCCGCAGTTCGAGGCGATGAACCGAGCAATCGCCGCCCGCGCCGCGGGGTGATCAGTTCGGCGAGCTGAACGACGGGGTGTCTGCCTGGGGGATCAGGAGTTTGGGGGGTGTGGTGAGGCCGACGGACCAGGTGTCTGAGGAGTTGGTGGCGTTGCGGAGGGGGTAGAGCAGGGTGGAGTTGCCCTGCCAGACGGGCTGGTCGTCGACGGAGCGGGATTCCGGTGGGTGGATGATCTGGTGGGTGGTGAGGTCGAGGACGGCTAGGCGCCAGGTGCCGGTGGCAACCTTTTGTTTGAAGGCGATTCTGCGACCGTCCGGTGACAGGGACGGGCACTCGACGTTCTCGGCGATCGCGGTTCCGCGGTACGCGCGGTAGTCGGCCTCGATCAGGTACGTCTTTCCCCTGCTGCCCAGCGTCACGTAGAAACGGTTGCCGTCGGCCCCGAACGTGACACCCCAGTAGTTCACGTCCGAGGCGAAGTACCGCTTGCCGTGGACGAAGACCGCGAGCTCCTCGATGGTCTTCACCAGTCGCCCGGTGTCCACCTCGTACAGGCCGGTCCGGGTCGAGAAGCCGGTCGCGGCGTACGAGTCGCCGGTGACGAACACTGTCCAATTCACGATCCGTCCGTCGGGCGACACGCGGGCCCGGCTCGGTGTCCCGGGCAACGTTTCGCGGTGGCGTTCGTGGAGGTTCGCGTCGAGGACGATCATGTCGGTCAGCGGCGGCAGCGAACCGGGCTTCAGCCGCAGGCAGATCGCCGTACTGCGGGCCGCGGCGAACCGGTCGCAGTGCAACTCCCCCACACGCCGGGCAGCACCGGGATCACCCACGGGCACGGCGGCCAGGCGGCCGGAGTCAGGTCCGTCGGCGAGGTTGCGGAAGAAGAGCGTTCTCGCCTCGAGTGTCATCGGTTGACCGGTGACGACCGGTACGGCGTTCTCGGTCGCGCCGCCGGTGCGGGCGTGGACGACGTACGTGATCGCGGCGCCGACAAGCGTGACGACGGCGAGCCCGGAGAGGAGGAGTCGGCGGCTCATCGGCGTACCTCCAGGGGTTTGAGGATGGCGGCGGCGATCGTGACGGCCAGCAAGGCAAGGGTGATGGCGAGGATTGCGGGTCGGAGGTCCCAGAGGGTCCAGAGGAGGCCGACGGTGACGGCGGCGGCCATGCGAGCCAGGGCTTGACCGGTCTGCAGGACGGCCAGACCGCTGGCACGGAGTTGTTCAGGGAGGAGCGGACCGACTGCGGCGGGGAGTACGCCGTCGGTGGCGGCGTAGAAGGTGCCGTGGAGGGCGAGGACGAGCCACCAAGTGCCGGTCGGGCCGCAGATGAGCAGCAGGGCGAGGATCAGGGCCAGGTGGCCGGCGAGGAAGACCTTCCAACGTCCGATGCGGTCGCCGAGACGTCCGAGCGGGATGGCCAGCACGAGGAACGTGCCGGCCGTGCCGAGTGGGAGGAGCGGGAACAGGCTGGTGGCGATGTCCCAACGCCGCTGTACGGCGAGATAGACGAAGGAGTCGGTGATCGTGAACAGACCGAGTGCTGCAGCCCAAACACAGCACCGCCGGAAGTCGCGGTCGCGCAGCAGCCCGAAGATCCTTAGCTGAGTTGGCGCCGGCGGTGGTGGAGTGTGATCGCGAACCGTGGTGGTCAGGAGAATGACAGCGCAGGCTGCCAGGCAGAAGCTGGTGACGAAGACCGAGTTGTAGTCGTTGAGGCTGGCCCACAACACCGCCGTGGCTACCAGCGGGCCGAGGAAGGCGCCGACTGTGTCGAGGGCTCGGTGGACACCGAAGGAGCGGCCCATCGTTTCGGGCGGACTGCTCAACGAGATGAGTGCGTCCCTCGGCGCAGTACGGATGCCCTTGCCGGCGCGATCGACCGCCAGGACCGCGCCGATCGCAGGCACCGTCGAACCTGCCGCCAGGAACCCGAGTTTCGAGATCGCGGAGAGGGCGTAGCCGACGCCGGCGACGGTCTTGAGCCGTCCCCAGCGATCGGCCACATGTCCGCCGACCAGCCGCAGTACCGCGGTCGCCCCGGCGTACAGGCCGTCGAGCAAGCCGAACTGAAGCGGGTTCAGCCCGAGCCCGAAGACCAGGTACAGCGGGAGGATCGCGGTCACCATCTCGGCCGAGACATCGGTCACCAGGCTGACGATGCCGAGGGCAACGACATTCCCCGGCACCCGGCGCAGTGGTGTCCGCAGCGGGCCGACGGACGCGAGGTACATCAGTGGCAACTGTACGTCGGGCTGCTGTCCAGGACCTTCCCGTCCAGACCGATCAGCTGACTGGTGAACGTGGTGTCGGTCATCGACAGCTTCAGTACGCCGAAGTCCGAGATGATCTTGGCGGTCGCCGGATGCGCGGCGTGCACCGGATACAGCGGGGCGCCGCCCATGCCGCCGATGATCTGAACCGGCCCGTTCGGATCCGGGTTGCCGTTGACGTTCTGCGGTAGGAAGCGCTCGTAGTGGTGGTCGTGCCCGTTGAGGACCAGGTCGGCCTTCGCGGAGACCAGCGTCTGCCACAGCGGCGCGGCATCGGGGTTGTCGCCGTGGTCACCGGAGCTGAAGCGCGGATGGTGGTAGTACGCCGCGATACAGCCCTTCGTGTTCTTCGCGAGGTCCTGCTTCAGCCAGGTCAGCTGCGCCGGCTCGCGGAGATCGTCTTCCTTGACGAAGTCGTTCGAGTCGAGCGCGACGAAGTGCCAGTTGCCGAGGTCCCAGCTGTAGTAGTTCTTGCCCTGCGGTGTCGCGATCGACCCGAAGTACTTGTGGTAGCCGTCGTACGGCACGTCGTCGTACGTCTCGTGGTTGCCCGGGATCGGATGCGTGATGTCCTTGAACTTCCCCCACGTCTTCGCGTAGTACTTCTGGAAGTCCGTCAGGTGCGCGTCGTCGTACTGGTTGTCGCCGATCGTCAGCACCGCGGCCGGCTTGATCGCCTCGACCAGCTTGGCCGTCTTCGGATGGATGCAGCTCGAGTCGGACGCCGTACACCGGTCCGCGATATCGCCGGCCGCCGCGAGCATGAACCCGCCCGTCCCGCCCGCGCTCGTGGTGACCGTGATCGCCGTACTCGCCGCGGACACGTTGCCGGCCAAGTCCTTGGCCCGCACCGAATAGCGGTACGACGTGTTCGCGGTCAGCCCGGCGTCGTTGTACTGCGTACCCGGCGTCGACGCGACCACGACGCCGTCACGCAGTACGTCGTACCCACTCACGCCCACGTTGTCGGTCGACGCCGACCAACTCAGGGCCACCGAGGTGGCCGTGGCGCCGGTGCTCTTCAAGCCGGTCGGCACCGACGGCGCCTGCGTGTCGCCACTCGAGTCCGGGGTCCCGTAGACCTCCAGCTCCCACAGCGAATAGCCGTACGACGTCCCGCGCTGCGTGCCGACCAGGCGGAGATAGCGGCCGTGTGCCTGCAGGCCGGTCAGGTCGTCGGTCGCGCCGTTGCCATTCGCAACCTCCTTGACCGAACTGAACGTGGTCCCGTCGTCGGAGACCTCGATCCGGTACGCCTTCGCGTACGCGGCCTCCCAGCTGAGCTTGAGGCGGCCGATCGCGGCCGGCTGGCCGAGATCGACCCGGATCCACTGCGGATCGGAGCTTTCGGCGCTGGCCCAGCGGGTCGACGTGTTGCCGTCGACCGCCTTCGTGGCGGCGAGCGTATCGCCTTCGATGCTTGAGGCAAGGACCGGTTTGCCCTGCGAGAGCAGGGCATCGGCGTTCGTCCGGGCGTCGGCCGCGGATCCGCCGAGCGCGGCGAGCAGACCGATCGGGAGCACCAGCGCAAGCAGGCGCAGTCTCACGATGTACCTCCGGGGGCGCGGAGCAGAATTGTTAGGAAGGTTACCTAACAGTTGCCGGAAGGTAAACCCTTGGCATCCTTCATGCGCTGAGCGCATCAACTGATGGCGGAGGATTCATTGGACGGATGAACCGCCGGCTGGTTGAGTCGACGGCATGGATATGCGCGGATTGGGACGAGCAGGGATCGAGGTCAGCCCGGTCGGATTCGGCTGCTGGGCGATCGGCGGTCCGTTCAGCAACCCGGCCGGCGAACCGCTGGGCTGGGGCGAGGTCGACGACGACGAGTCGGCGCGGGCGATCCGGCGGGCGGTCGAGCTCGGGGTGACCTTCTTCGACACCGCCGACGTGTACGGCGCGGGCCACAGCGAGCGCGTACTCGGCAAGGCTCTCGCCGGGATACGCGACCAGGTTGTCATCGCCACCAAGTGGGGCAACACGTTCGACGAGTCGACCAGGGTCATGCACCACCAGGACACAACCCCTGAGTACGTACACCAGGCCGTGCGGGCTTCGCTCGACCGGCTCGGGACCGACTACCTCGACCTGTACCAGCTGCATTTCGACACCACCGACGAGATCGCGCTGCCGCTACGGGACGCGTGCGAGGATCTCGTGCGCGAAGGGCTGATCCGGAGCTACGCCTGGAGCACCGACACACTGCACAGCGCGGAGCTCTTTGCCCAGGGCAAACACTGCGCCGCGATCCAGCACGAGGCGAGCGTCCTGCACGACGCCCCGGACTTCTTCGCGTTGTGCGAGCGCGAGGATCTGGCGAGCATCAACCGGACTCCGCTCGGGATGGGCATCCTCGGTCGCCGCGACGCAAGCAGTCCGGCGACGGGCGCCGACATCCGCACGCTGCCGCCGTCCTGGCTGCGGTACTTCGCGGAAGGTGGCGTACCGGCTCCTGAGTGGTGGGACAAGGTGTCCGCGATCCGCGAGCTGCTGCAGAGCGACGGCCGGACACTGGCCCAGGGAGCTCTCGCCTGGCTGTGGGCGCGAAGCGAGAAGACCGTGCCGATCCCAGGCTTCCGGACGGTCGAGCAGGCCGAGCAGAACGCCGGCGCGATGGCGTTCGGACCGCTCAGGGACGCCCAGCTGACCGAGATCGCGACTCTGATCGCGGACTGATCCCCCACTCCTCGGCCCGGCAACCGCTTCAGGGGCGGTTCCGGGCCGAGGTCTTGTCATGAGCGGGGTTTATCGATATACCTCTCCGCAACAGCTTCCCGCTGCGTGACGAGGTGGACCGTGGTGTCAGACGACAGGTTTGGTGGTGCCGCGCAGGATCAGCCGCGCCGGCGCGATCAGTTCCTGCGGTTCGCCGCCCGCGCCGCCGTTGATCTGCGCCATCAGCAGCGCGACGATCGAGTCCGCCATCTGCTCGTGCCCGGGGTTGATGGTGGACAGCGCCGGGACCAGGTACGGCGCTTCGTCGATGTCGTCGAAACCGATCACCTGGACGTCCTCGGGCACCCGCAGCTCCGCATCGGCCAGCGCCCGGAGCGCGCCCACGGCAACCACATCGGTCAGCGCGAACACCGCGTCGAAGGCAATCCCGCGGTCGAGCAGCGACCGGATCCCGTCGTACCCGTCCTGCAGGCTGAAGCTGGAGCGGACCGTCAGCGCGGGATTCATCGGCACGCCGGCGTCGGCATGCGCGAGCGCGTACCCCTCCGCGCGCAGTCCCGGCATGCTCGCGACGATCTCCGGATTGCCGCCGAGCATCGCGATCCGCCGGGCGCCGGTTGCGAGCAGATGGGCCGTCGCCTGCCGGGCGCCGTCGATGTTGTCCATCATCACGTGGTCGTACTTCGACGGCAGCGCCCGCTCGCCGATCATCACCACGGGCTCGTCGTTGCGGAGCTGGGTCAGCTCGGCCGGGTCGCTGTCGACCACGCTCAGGACGAGCCCGTCGTACATCCGCAGCCGGGAGAACGCGACCGCGTCCGCCTCCCCCTCGCGGCTGGCACCGGTGCGCTCCATCACGATGCGCAACCCGTGTGCCTCGAACCGGTCCGCGAGCCGGCCGGCCAGCTGCGCGAAGTACGGACGCTCGAGCTCCGGAACGGCGAGACCGACCACTCCGGTCCGGCCGGCGCGCAGATGCCGGGCGGCCAGATTGACCTGGTACCCGAGGTCGCTGATCGCGCGCAGGACCCGTTCACGCGTCGCGGCACCGACCCGCGGTCGCCCGTTGATCACGTTCGACACGGTCATCGTGGACACCCCCGCGGACCGCGCGACATCGGCCATCGTCACCGCGGTCGTGGCCGGCTTCTGTCCATCCCCACCCCGCCGCCCCGCTCGCTTCATGTCACCCACCTTACGTAGAGGAGTCTCCGACGAGACTGCGCCGTACAGTAGCGGCTTTGGCCGCGGTCGGACCGAACCTGACTATCTAGCTCAAGGAGAAATCCGTTGTCCATCGCATCCACTGCCCGGGTCGTGATCGATCTCGACGTCCCCGGTCCGACCATCAGCCGGCACCTGTACGGGCACTTCGCCGAGCATCTCGGGCGCTGCATCTACGGCGGTTTCTACGTCGGCGAGGACTCCCCGATCCCGAACGAGGGCGGGATCCGGCTCGACGTGGTCGAGGCGTTGCTGGCGCTGGACATCCCGAACCTGCGCTGGCCGGGCGGGTGTTTCGCGGACGAGTACCACTGGCAGGACGGGATCGGGCCGAAGGCGGACCGGCCGTCGATGGTCAACACGCATTGGGGCAACGTCGAGGAGAACAACCACTTCGGCACCCACGAGTTCATGGCGTTGTGCGAGTTGCTCGGCGCGGCGCCGTACGTGAACGGGAACGTCGGCAGCGGGACCGTGCGGGAGATGAGCGAGTGGGTCGAGTACCTGACCCGCAACGGCGACAGCCCGATGGTCCGCGCACGCAGGGCGAACGGCCGGGACGAGCCGTGGCAGGTCCCGTTCTGGGGGATCGGCAACGAGACCTGGGGCTGCGGCGGCAACATGCGGGCCGACGCGTACGCCGATCTGGCCCGGCAGTACGCGACGTTCCTCAAGGACCACGGCGACAACAAGCTGTACCGGATCGCGGCCGGTGCGGCCGACGACGACCTGGCGTGGACCGAAGCACTGCTGAAGGCGGTCAGCTGCCTCGGGTGCGAGCGGGGTCCGAAGAACCTGTTCCAGGCGATCTCGTTCCACTACTACACGGTCGCTGGGACGTGGGAGCACAAGGGCAGCGCGACCGACTTCGGTCTCGACGAGTACTACGCGACGATCCGCAAGGCGCAGGACATCGACCGGGTCATCCGCGGGCACTCCGCGCTGATGGATGCGTACGACCCGGAGCGCAAGCTCGGTCTCGTGCTGGACGAGTGGGGCACGTGGTGGGACGTCGAGCCGGGCACGAACCCGGGCTTCCTGTACCAGCAGAACGCTATGCGGGACGCGCTGGTGGCGAGCCTGCATTTCGATGTGTTCCACAAGCACGCGGAGCGGCTGGTGATGGCGAACATCGCGCAGACCGTGAACGTGCTGCAGGCGATGCTCCTGACCGACGACAGTGACCCAGGGGGCGGGCTGGTGCGGACCCCGACGTACCACGTGTTCGAGATGAACAAGGGACATCACGACGCGACCGCGGTACCGGTGCATGTGGTCGAGCAGCCGACATACGGGTCGATGGAGCTGGTGTCGGCGTCCGCGTCGGTGAAGGACGGCCGGGCACTGGTGTCGGTCAGCAACCTCGATCCGGCGGCGCCGCTGGACGTCGTACTGGATCTGCGCGGTGCCGACGTGCGGGATCCGGCCGGACGGTTGCTGACGGCATCGAAGCCGCAGGCCTTCAACACGCCCGGCGATCCCGACGCGGTGGCTCCGGCTCCGCTCAGTGTCGAGCCGGAGCCCCGCGGTCTACGGGTGACGCTGCCGCCGCATTCGTTCGCGACGATCAGTTCGGCTTTGTGACCGCGATCTGGAACTCGTGCACCCAGTTCGCCGGGTTGTCCGGGTCGAACTGGAGCGTGACCTCGCGCGCGTACCCCTGGCTGCGGTAGCCGTTGTCCTCGATCCACCGCGCGAGTGTCTGCATGCTGCGCTCGGCCTCCATCATGTCGCCCTTGTGCACGATGGTGGCCGCCTGCGCGATCTCGGGCAGCTCGAGGACGTCGACGTCGGCCGTCTTGGCGGCGTCGACGGGTACGGCGGCGTGGACGCGGACCGTCTCGCCGTCGGCCTGCTCGTAGTACGCGACCGGCGAGCCGCACGGGTTGATACCGGCCGTCCCGAGTCGTTCGAAGAGCTGACCGAACAGCGGTTGCAGCACGGGACCGATGTCCTCACCGTCGTAGCTCGGCGAGATCGCGGACAGCTCGGCGACCCGGGCCGGGGCGATGCGTTTGAGGACGACGTCGTCGGTAGGCATGTGACCTTCCCTCTCGATGAGTCGGAGCCTCGCCTCGACGCTGGTCAACCGGGCGGTGCTGCGGGCGAGCTCGTCCTCGAGCTGGGCCTGCCGCAACCGCAGCATGCCGCGCAGCTCCTCGGCCGACAGCTTCGCGTCGACGATCTCGCCGACCTGCTGCAGGGTGAACCCGAGATCCTTCAGCGCGACGATCCGGTTCAGCCGGCTGAACTGGTCGGCCGAGTAGAACCGGTACCCGGTCACCTCGTCGACGACGGCCGGGCGGAGCAGCCCGAGCGCGTCGTAGTGCCGCAGCATCCGCGCCGACACCTGACCGAACGCGGCGAAGTCTCCGATGGTGAACATGCCACGACCTTCCGGCTTGACACAGTGTCAAGGTCAAGCCTTGAGAGTACGGCGATACCTCCCGGGCGTGCTGCCGGTGGCCGACCGGAACGCCTGACTGAACGCCGATTCCGAGCGGTACCCGACCCGGCCGGCGACCGTTGCCACCGTCTGGTCGTCGGTCAGCAGGTCGGCGGCCACCATCATCCGCAGCTGGGTCACGAAAGCGGCGACGCTGGTCGGGGTGAGCCGGGCGAAGTGCCGGACGAAGGTTGCCCTCGACATCGACGCGGTCGCGGCCAGCCGCTCGAGGGTCCAGTCGGCGCCGGGGTCCCGCAGTACGGCCTCCACCGCGGTCGCGATTCGCGGGTCGGCGAGTGCGGTCCAGGGCGCGGCGCCGGGCAGGCCGCCGCGGCGGAGCATCATCGCGAGCAGCGCGGCACACAGCGAGTCCACGATCGCCGCCGTACCCGGACCCTCGTCGCGGGCCTCGGCGCGCAGCAGCTCGGCGAGCGCCCGGACCGATTCGTCGGTGCCGAACGAGACGACCAGCGGATCGGGCAGGCTGCGCAGGAGCAGTACGCCGGAGCCGGATCCGACCGTGTAGTGGCCGCAGAAGATGTCGGTGGTCACCTCGCCGGACGGGCTGTTCACGGTGTCGAACGCCGTACCCGGTGTCTCGACGGACGCCCGCAGCCGGCCCGCGCCCGGCGTACGGATGATGTGCGCGGGGCTCTCGGCGAGCAGGACCGCGTCGCCCGCGCTCAGCTGGATCTCGCGGTCGGGAAGCTCGAGTGTGCATTCGCCCTCGAGGACGAAGTGGAACGCGGCCTCGTCGTCGGCGTACGCCGGCACCTTCATCTCGGTGTCGGCCGCGAACAGGCAGCGCTTGTCGACCCTGGCCCCGATGCGGGCCAGGCCGACGAGGTGACTGATCAGATCCATGAGACGCCTCAGCATGAAATTGAGCACTTATCGACTGTTCTGACTCAAGACTACGTCGCAGACTCAAGAGCATGACTTCCAACCTGACGGCAGATGTCGTCGTGATCGGTTTCGGCAAGGGCGGGAAGGTGACGGCCGCCGCGCTCGGCCGGGCCGGTCGTCGGGTGATCCTGATCGAACGCTCCGACCAGATGTACGGCGGGACCTGCCCGAACGTCGGCTGTGTGCCGACCAAGCAGCTCGTCCACCACTCCAGCAAGCGTCGGCCGGACGACTCGCCCGAGGAGTGGTTCGAGCGGTCGATCGCCGAGGTGAAGGCCCTGACCTCGACGTTCCGGGCCGGGAACTACAGCGCGCTGAACGACGCGGAGAACATCACCGTCATCACCGGTACGGCGTCGTTCGTCGACGAGCACACCGTCGCGGTCGGCGACGTACGGATCGCCGCGGAGACCATCCTGATCAACACCGGGTCGGAGTCGGTGATCCCGGACATCCCCGGACTGCGCGAGAGCCCGCGGACCGTGACCAACGTCGACCTGATCCACACCGCGCACCTGCCCGGCCGGCTGGCCGTGATCGGCGGCGGGTACCAGGGCATCGAGTTCGCCTCGATCTACCGCCGGTTCGGCACCCAGGTGACCGTACTCGAGTCGTCGGACCGGATCCTCGGCCGCGAGGACGACGATGTCGCGGCAGTGGCGGCGGACATCCTGGCCGGCGAGGGCGTGGAGATCGTCGCCGGCGCCGAAGTACTGGAGATCCGCGACGAGGACACCGTCGTCTACCGCAAGGGCGGTCGCGAGCACACGCTCACGGTCGACGCGGTCCTGGCCGCGACCGGACGTGCGCCGGCCACTGCCGAGCTCAAGCTCGAGAACGCGGGCGTCCGTACGACGTCGTCCGGGGCGATCGAGGTCGACGCGCAGTTGCGGACCAGCCGGCCGCACATCTTCGCGCTCGGCGATGTGAACGGCGGGCCGCAGTTCACCTACATCTCGCTGGACGACAGCCGGATCGTGCTGGACCAGCTGCTCGGTAGCGGGAAGCGGTCGACGGCCGACCGGGTCGCCGTACCGCAGACCCTGTTCATGTCGCCGCCGCTGGCGACGGTCGGGTTGACCGAGAAGGCGGCACGCGAAGCGGGGTACCAGGTCCGGATCGGGATGGAGAACGTGGCGGACATCATCGCGATGCCGCGCGCGTACATCGTCGAGGAGACCCGCGGCGTGATGAAGTTCGTGATCGACGCCGAGACCGACGAGATCCTCGGGGCGGCGCTGCTGAGCATCGACGCGCAGGAGCTGATCAACGTGGTCACGCTCGCGATGCGGCACCGGATCACCGCCACCGAACTACGCGACTCGATCTACACGCACCCGTCCTCCACCGAGGCCTTCAACGAGGTGCTCGCGACGATCGTTCGCTGATCCCCGATGGCAGTCGTCAGGAGGAGGTGACGCGGGTACGGCGGTCGCGGACGGCGGCGACCGCCACGGCCGTGACGATGAGCGCGGCGCCGCCCGCGCCGAAGCCGGTGACCAGGTCGCCGCGGCTGCTCAGCCGGGCGTCGCACTGCATCGGCGTGATGCCCTTGTCTGGCTGGAAGACCGAGCCACAGCCGTCACCGCCGGCGTGCACCGGCCGGACAGCGAACACCGCCCCGACGACCAGCAGGAGAAGACCCACCGCGCCGAGGACCTTGCTCAGCACCGGCCGTCCTTCCGGGCCGCGGCAGCAAGGATCGACCACTGTTGCCTGGCCGGATCCTGTCTACGCATGCTCACGCTCCCTGGCAGCTCGGTTAGATTTGATCAAATCTAACGCAGCTAGCAGTCAGCTCTGAAGTTCGGCCCGCCCACCCGGTCGAATCTTCACCCAGTTCTAACGCTCCCCTGTCTAGTGGAAACGCGCGGCGGGGCGGAGCGGTTCAACTGTCGAGGACCGCAACCAGAGAGCCGCTCGCACGCCCGTGGGCGACGTCTGCGAGCGCCTGATCGACCTTGTCGAACGGGACGACCGTCGTATGCGGCCGGACCGGCAGACGGGCCACCAGGCGGAACAGTTCCTCCCCGTCGCGACGCGTGTTGGACGTGACGCTGCGGAGGTCGCGCTCGTGGAAGAGATGTCGCTCGTAGTTCAGCACCGGTACGTCAGACAGGTAGATGCCGGCAACCGCGACCGTGCCACCGGGCTTCAGCGCCTCGAGCGCATGCGGGACCACGTCGCCGGCCGGGGCGAACACGATCGCCGAATCCAGCGGCACCGGTGGGCGGTCGCCGACGTACGCCGCACCCAGCTCGCGCGCAAGCGCGCGGTTCTTCTCGCCACGGGTCACCACAAACAGCTCGGCCCCCTGGGCGCTCGCAAGCTGCGCGGTCAGGTGCGCACTGGACCCGAACCCGTAGATCCCAAGCCGGCCACCGGGCGGCAGGTTCGCCCGCAGCAGGGAGCGGTAGCCGATAATCCCAGCACACAGAAACGGCGCCAGCTCCTCCGCAGGCCGGTCATCCGGCAGGGCGTAGGCATAGTCCTCAGGCACCACGGCGTACTCCGCAAACCCGCCGTCGGCATCCCAGCCCGTATACGTCGACCACGGGCAGAGGTTCTCCCTACCCCCACGACAGAACTCACACCTCCCACAAGTCCCCCGCAACCAAGCAATCCCCACCCGCTCCCCCACCCCAAACCGCCCACGACCCGCCAAGCTGTCGCCGGTCGCGGCGCGGGCGGTCGTGGTCTGGCTGTCTGCTGGCCCTCGGGCGATCACGGTGCCTACGGCCTGGTGGCCCGGGATGACGCCGGGGTGTTTCGGTTGGAGGTCGCCTTCGGTGAGGTGCAGGTCGGTCCGGCAGATCCCGCAGGCCTCGACCTTCACCAGAACCTCACCAGGCCCCGGCTCCGGCAGCGCCCGCCGCACCCTGCGAAGCGAACCACCGTCAACCGGCCCAGGCCGCTCGACCACCCACGCCTGCATCATCTCTCAATCATCCGACTCACGATCACGCGACGCGGCGGAGGGCTTGGTCGCGGCGTTCGGTGAGCTTCGAGCCGGACTCACGGCGAGCCATTCGGCGGAGGACGACGGGAGCGAGCAACAAACCAGCGACAGCCCAGAGACCGAGGGCTGTGGCGGTTTCCAGGGGGCGCCAGGAGTTGGTTAGTTCGACGGTGGCGGCTTCGGGTGGGAGGAGGGCGGAGCGCATGCCTAGGCCCATCCAGTAGATGGGGGTGAGCTGGCCGATGGACTGCAGCCAGCTGGGGAGTGCGGTGATGGGATAGAAGATGCCGGAGATTGCGATCAGCGCAAGCATCGGCAACTGGATCAGTCCTTGGGACCGCGCGGTCGTGAGCAATGAACCGAGAACGGCGCCGATCGGCAACGTCGCCACCAGGCCCAGCAACAGGACCCAGACCAACGTGAACCAGTGCGCCGAGCCGAGTGCAATCCCGTCCACGATGATCAAGCCGGGGATCAAGAGGATCGCCAGATCGACCAACAGCCCGCCCGCGACCGAAACGACCTTGCCGATGAGGTAGCAGACCATACCGTTTGGTATGGCCTTTGCGCGGAGCAGCGTGCCGTCGGCTCGATCGGCCGTGAGGAGCTGGCTCATGCTGACCATGCCCATCGCGGCGTTCATGCCGAGGATGCTCGGCAGCGCAAGCGCGCCGAGCAACAGACCGGTCGAGCCGAAGTCGCGATGACGGAGGAAGAACAGTGCAATCAGCATCAGCACCGGCCAAAGGAAGTGGCTGGTCAGCTCGGCCGGGTTCGTGAACGACTGACGCAGTTCGATCAGCCCGCGCTGCAGGCCGGGTCGGAATCTCATGGGTGCTCCTGTCGAACCAAGGCCAGATAGGCATCTTCAAGCGAGCCCGCATCGACCGCCGCGATCAGCTGCGCGGCTGTGCCGGACGCGATGATGCGGCCCCCGGCGAGGACGAGGATGCGGGACGCGAGCTTGCTCGCCTCGTCGAGATCGTGAGTGGTGAGCAGGATCGTCGTACCCTGATCGACCGCCAACCGCCGAACCAGTTCATGGAACTCGTACCGCGCCTCCGGATCGAACCCGGCTGTCGGCTCGTCGAGGAACAGTACGTCGGGCCGACCAACGATCCCGATCGCGACATCGAGCCGCCGGCGCTGGCCTCCCGACAGCGTCCGGATCTTCTGCTGCGCCTGCGCGGCGAGCCCGACCGCGTCGAGCAGTTCGTCTGCCGGCCAAGGAGCCGCGTACGGCGCGTAGTACGAGCCCAGGTGATGCAGGAGCTCGCGGACCCGCCAGTTGCCGTGGTCGCGCCAGGACTGCAACACGATGCCGATTCGCGACCGCCACCGTTCGTCACCCGCGGCCGGGTCGACGCCGAGCACCTCGACCCGGCCCGCCGAACGAAGCCGGAAGCCTTCGAGGATCTCGATCGTCGTGCTCTTGCCGGCGCCGTTCGGGCCGAGCAACGCGATCACCTCGCCGGCGCTCGCGTCGAACGACACCTCATGCAGGACCTCGCGGTCGCCGTACCGCATCCGCAGACCGTCCACTGTCAGCACCATGGCAGCGAAGCTACGTTGCGTTCACTCAACCGGCAATCGTGATAGAAGGATCGCTGCTCGCAAAACCCTGTAATACCTGGCATTCTGTGCAATGAGATTGTGAGAGAACGCAATGCGTTGCAATGACCTGACGGTAAACGCGCGGAGGAACCGGATGCCCGGAGGCAGGCTGAGTCACCAGGACCGGCTCGACATCGCGGCCGGCCTGGCCGACGGATTCGGGTACGCCGAGATCGCGCGTCAACTGCAGCGGCCGACGTCCACGATCAGCCGCGAGGTCAACCGCAACGGCGGCGCGGGCGGATACCGGGCGGATCACGCGCACTACGCGACCGCCTCCCGGGCCCGGCGACGGCAGCCGGATGCGAGTCGTACGGCGAGCACGAGTCGGCCCAGCGATCCGCGCGCGGCGTACGTCGAACGGTTCGCAGAGATGATGGTGGACGGCGGGTTGCCGCGGATGGCATCCCGGGTCCTCGCACTGCTCTATACGTCGGACTCGCGCACGCTCACCGCGGCTGATCTCGTGCGGGAGTTGCGGGTCAGCCCGGCATCGATCTCGAAGGCGATCGGATACCTGGAGCGGGTTGGAATGGTTCATCGCGAGCCCGACCCGGAGCGCCGGCTCCAGCACTACGTGATCGCCGAGGATGTCTGGCTGAAGGCGTGGGAGATCAGTGCGCGGACCAACTTCAACTGGGCCGAGACCGCGGCCGAGGGCGTCGACCTGGTCGGGCGCGACACCCCGGCCGGCGAGCGGCTGACGCAGATGGCCGAGTTCTTCCAGCGACTCAGCGAGGACATGTCCGGCGGCGCGGGCTTCCATGACTGCCTCTCTGTTCTCGCCGTCCTCTGGAAGGCCGAGCGCCACCTCAGCCCTGACGAGCTGGCGACCGCGTTGGGCTGGCCTGTCGAGCGTGTGACCGATGCAGTCGACTACGCCGTCAAGGCAGCAGCTTCCGGAGCAGCCGGCGAGTGAGGTAGCCGTCGGCGAGGCCCAGTTCGACGAGGTCGTCGAAGATGCCCTGCTCGGCGTTGGCCGCGCGGATGCCAGCGTCGAGGATCCGGTCGGAGCGGCTGAGCTGCGCGACGAGTGCGGTATGCCGCAGGTGCCTCGACAACAGGCGGGACGTCCGGCGTCGGTACGGCGTACCTGCGTCCGAGTCGCCCGACCGTAGTGCATCCGCGATCGACCGGCCGGCGATGAGCCCCGTCGCGACTGCGTAATAGATGCCTTCACCGGTCATCGGATTGATGAGACCGGCCGCATCGCCGGCGAGGAGCACCGGCCCGCTCTGCGGTCGCCATGACCAGCCGGCGAGAGGCAAGTGATGGCCCCACCACGACTTGCCGCCATCGGTCGCTCCCGGCAGGAGCGTCTCGAGGTTCTTGAGCAGGTCGGCCCGCGTGGGGCGCGTGCCGGCGAGGAGTTCGCCGTACCCGACGTTCGACCAGCCGTCGCCGCGATCGAAGGACCATGCGTACGACGGTTGCCGGCCGGGACCATACGCGATCACCTGGCTCGCCGCCCGCGCGGAGGGTGTCGGCGCGTAGCCGCGGATCGCGAGCGCGACCGGACCGGGCCTCGTTCCGAGCTCCTGCCGTACGACGGAATGGGCGCCGTCCGCGCCAACGACGAACCGACCGTGCAGGTCGCCGTCGACCGTGACGGACTGCCGCTGGACTGCCAGGCTGCGGACCCGCCGCCGGATCAGCTGCGCGCCGGCCTCTTGTGCGGCCTTGACGAGCCGCTCGTCGAACACCATCCGCGGCACGACCCAGGTCGGCCGGGCCATCTCTCGGTCGACGCCGGCGCTCCCGCGGTTCAGGACGAACCGCCGTACCGGGGTCCAGTCGTCGAGGATCCCCTTGACGCCGACGCCGGCGAGCAGATCGAGTACGTGCGGAGCGATGCCGTCGCCACAGGCCTTGTCCCGCGGAAAGTCGTGCCGGTCGACCAGCAGCACCGACAGACTCGGATCCGCCCCCAACGCACCGAGCGCGGCCGCGGCACCCGCCGGGCCGGCCCCCACAATCACCAGATCCCACACGGGGTCAGTCTCGCAGTACCCCGGAGTCTTGCTAGGTGCCGGGGCGGCGGCCGGGCTTGTTGCCGCGGCGGGTCGTACGGCGCATGCGCGGGGCGTGGGGGGTGAGCTGGCCGGACGCGGTCACCGGGCGGGCCTCGTCCGGATCGACCACCTTGAGGGGTGGCGGGACGAAGACCGGGATCGTCTCTTCCTCATCCTCGACGACGACCGGCGGAGGTGACGGTGGGGCAGGCTGGGCGCGCGCGGCCGACTCCTTGCTCACCCGCGGACGCGGTGCCACGAGTGAGACGGTCGCCGCCGGGACCGGACGACGGCGGTGCGGGAGGCGGGTGCTCATTTCGATGCCGAGCGCATCGATCAGTTTGCTGCAGGCAACGATCGAGACCGCGACGGCGAGCACCGTGCAGCCGGCGAACAGGACGGACTGGCCGCCGGACGACCAGTTCGACGGATCGGTGCGGGACATCGCGGCGATCATCGCCACCACGATCGAGTTGGTGATGCCGAGGGCAATCGCCAGACCGACAGTACAAAGAAGTACCCGCCGCTCGAGCCCGACGTCGTCGGCCGCGGCCACGAGGCCCGCGATCAGGCCGGCGAGCACCGGGACTGTATAAACAAGCGCTAGCGTCAGGCCGGGGCTGGCGACGAGATAGAAGACGTCGAACACAACGGCAGTGCCGGTCAGCGCAGCGGCGAAGCACACCACCATCGGCGGGTACGCGCGCAGCACCGAGACCGCGTCCGCGGGCACGGTCTTGAACATGCGCAAGGCCAACAGCAACTACGTATCCCCTCGTCCTCCCCCCATTGTGCCGCTCCCCCGCATCCGCGGTGAGCACCACCGAACCGACTCGCCGCACTTTGTGCACCTACCAACCAACTGGCGGCCGCTCAGCTGGTTGGTAGGTGCTCAAAGTCCCGCGGAAGGGTCGAGGGTCGGGACGCGCGACGCTTAGGCCGCGGCTTGGACCGGGGCCAGTTTGTCGCGGAGGTCGTCGAGGATCCGGCGCAGCACCCGCGACACCTGCATCTGGCTGACGCCGATGTCGTTGCCGATCTCCGACTGCGTCCAGCCTTCGATGAAGCGCAGTTGCAGGATCCGGCGGTCGCGCTCGCCCAGATCGGCGAGTACGGGTTCGAGCATCTCGACTGTTTCCAGCTGGTCGATGCTCGCGTCATCGTCGTCGGCGACCACGTCGGCCAGCGTCAGTTCGGCGTCGGCCTCGGCGGGACGGTCCAGCGACAACACGTTGAAACAGCCCTTCGCGGCGAGCGCCTGCTCGACCTCGACCACCTCGACCTCGAGGTGCTCGGCGATCTCGCTCGGCGTCGGCTCGCGATTCAGCTGCTGCTCGAGCTCCGGCAGCTTGGTGGCGATCGTGCCTTGCATCTCCTGCAGCCGGCGCGGGATCCGGACCGTCCAGGCGCAGTCGCGGAAGTACCGCTTGACCTCGCCGCGGATGGTCGGGATGGCGAACCCGATGAACGGGGTCTCCGCCTCGAGCCGGTAGTGATGGGCTGCCTTCACCAGCCCGAGGTAGGCGACCTGCTCCAGGTCGTCCGCCTCGGCGCCGCGCCCGCGGAAACGGCGCGCGATGCCCTGTGCCATTTCCAGGTTGAGCTCGACGACCTGTTCGAGAAGTTCCTGCCGCTCGCTTTCGGCGGTGCTGGCAGCCCGGCGTTCCATCAGCTCCCGGGTGGCTGCTTCACGTGCGGCCCGATCGGCCGGAGTGGCGCAGCGGGTGGAAACCCG
Organism: Kribbella sp. NPDC000426; assembly: GCF_040300265.1. Taxonomy (NCBI): domain Bacteria; kingdom Bacillati; phylum Actinomycetota; class Actinomycetes; order Propionibacteriales; family Kribbellaceae; genus Kribbella; species Kribbella sp. NPDC000426. Next base: position 508,036 of record NZ_JBEPDK010000001.1, read on the forward strand.
CTCCATGATGCTCGTAACCATTGGTATGACCTCGCGACTGTCTCGTCACGGCGTGGCACTTCGCTGAACCACGGTCATGCCTGCAGGAGAAGTCGTACCCAGCTCTCCGGATCTCATGCACATCTGTTGAAACCGTCACTGATCGCGACCGGACACGCCGGAGAACGGGCGTTTGACGCCGACACGATCACTCGAAGTAAGGGAGCGGACACGCGACCCAAAAGTGTGTACGATGCAGATGCAAGGCCAAATGCACGTGCATATGCCAAGGACGTATGGAAGGTGCAGCTGATGACTGCGATCTACAACGGCATGCCCGGCGACTCGAACAGTGAGCTGATCTGGAAGAAGAGCCAGCGCAGCGGGCCGCAAGGCAACTGCGTCGAGGTAGCAAAGTTGCCGGACGGCGGTGTGGCGATGCGCAACTCGCGCTTCACCGAAGGCCCGGCCCTGGTGTTCACGAAGGCCGAGATCGAGGCGTTCCTCGGCGGCGTTCAGGACGGCGAGTTCGACTATCTCGCCTGAACAACACACAGCGGCAACACCGAAGCAAGGGCCCCTTCGCCAGGCGAGTGACGAAGGGGCCCTTTCGTATGTCCGGAGGCCGGCTCAGCGCTGGAACAGGCCCGCCCGGACAACCACATCACGCAGCTGACGGCGGGTCGTCCGGCGCCGGCCCCGACGATCAGGCCGGCACATGGAAACGCCAGGGCCGACTCTCCGGCGAGAGTCAGCCCTGGCGTGTCTGAGGGGCGAGAACGGAACTACTGGACGGTGAGCGGCCAGAGCTGTTCGCTCGGCAGCTCTGATGCCTTCCCGGTGGCCGCATTGTCAACGGTGATTCGCAATCCGGTGAACTTCGGCGTCATCACCCGCTGGTACCGCGACGCGCGGTCCGGCTCGGCGACGTACTCGGCGATCAGGTGGTCGCCCAGCCAGATCCGCACCATCTTCCGTCCTCCTACTGCTCTGTCGGTGGTCATGGAGCCAGGCTCACGATGGGGTCGCCGTCGAGTTGACGAACGCCGCGCAACCAGCCCTCGAAGGCCCAGCGCTGTTGCTCAGGGCAACGCGCAACCAGATCCTGGATCTCCCGCTCCGTCAGCTCCTCGGGCGCGCGGCCGTCGACCATGCCGGCGGTCTGCTCCACAACTTCACTGTCGTTGTCGTTCATCGACTCGGGTTCCCCAACCAGTCAAGCCAACGGGGGGCCATTGGCGCTCTGTAAGGACCGGCCTGCCGGATCACGCGATGTCACTTTTCGCGAGATTCAGCTCACCTTCTGTGCATGAAGCAATCATGGCGTTGGCACGCGACGAATGCAAGCGCCCGATGCACGTGCATCCGCACGTTTTCCAATTCGAGACCACATCGACCCCCATTCGATCCTCCTCCCGCCTGAATCAGGCTGGATCGACGGCCGCCGAACGGTGTTCGCCGGCACGTTGAGCGGATAGTATGTACTGACAAAATCGCCGCCTGCGGCATCGGCTAGGCTTACGCTCCGTGATCGCTGCTGCGGATTCGACGCTCTTTTGTAAGAACTTCGGCAGATCAGAGCGCTGCCGTGCGATGATGTGCACTTGCGGGTGAGGTTGCTGTTGATGGAGACCGCTGGGGCCGCTGGGAGGTTGGGGTGACGGAGTCGGGCGCGCAAAGCGGACCGACCGCGCTGCGCGTCATTCTCGGAGCGCACCTTCGCCGCATGCGGGCGGCCGCCGGTATCAGCCGGTCCGACGCAGGCTGGGAGATCCGCTCGTCGGAGTCCAAGATCAGCCGGATGGAGCTGGGCCGCGTCGGCCTGAAGGAACGCGACGTCGGCGACCTGCTCAGTCTGTACGGGCTCGATGACGACGAAGAGCGCGAGCGCCTCCTTCGCCTCGCGCGCGAGGCGAACAACCCGGGCTGGTGGCACCGGTACGGCGACGTACTGCCGAGCTGGTTCCACTCTTACCTGGACCTCGAGGCCGCGGCGCAGCTGATCCGTGTCTATGAGCTGCAGTTCATTCCCGGCCTGCTGCAGACGCCGGAGTACATCCGTGCGGTGGTCCAGCTGGGCCGCGGCATGATCCCGGCCGACGAGGTCGAGCGTCGCGTGACGCTGCGGACCAACCGCCAGGGCGTCCTGACCCGTCCGGAGCCGGTCCGACTGTGGGCTGTGGTCGACGAGGCAGTGCTTCGGCGGCCGATCGGTGGCGTCAAGAGCATGATCGAGCAGCTCAACTACCTGATCGACGCCTCCCAGCTGCCGAACGTCACGCTCCAGGTGATGCCGTTCAGCGTCGGCGGCCACGCAGCCACCGGCGGTGCGTACAGCATCCTCCGTTTCCCGGAGCAGGACCTGCCGGACATGGTCTACATCGAGCACCTCACCAGCGCCCTCTACCTGGACAAGCTGGAAGACCTCGACCAGTACACAGCGACGATGGAAGCCCTCTGCGTCGCGGCCCCGCCCCCGAACAAAACCCGCGACATCCTCACCGACATCCGCAAAGACTTCGAACGCTGATCCCTGGCCGCAGCCACAGGCTGCGGTGCGGTCACCCGGCGCGGACACTGCCGTCCTCGCCGGGCAGGTGTACGGACGTAGTCCCGCGCGCGCTGACCTTCAGCGTCCAGGTTTCCTTCGGTGGCCGGCGGCACCACTCCCAGACTCTGTAGGCATGCTCGACAACCGCCCAGAGGTCCTCGGCTCCGCCGTAGTACACGGTGCCGTCGGCGACGTAGGCCCAAGACTCGGCCCGAGGCCCGTTGAGCGACGCGTCGCCGTCCGGCGTCATCGCGAAGGCCAGACCAGGCGCAGTCAGCCAGAGGTACAGCGCGAAGTCCGGCAGATCGAGTACGCCGGATCGCAGCGCCGTACGACGCCGCTCGGTCTGCTGCGCACGCTGCCGGTGCTCCTCATCGGTGAACTCCGGCGCGGGCTCACCGGCGTACGCGAACTCCGGCACCTTGCGAGCGTTCATGAAGTAGCCACGCGGATCCATCAGCGTCCCGGTGGCTGTCGCACCGTCCTGATCGACCACCAACTTCAGCCAGGCCCCGATGTTGCTGTTCGCGGGCGCCCGGAAGTCCGCCAGAATCACAGCACCGGGCCTGCTCCAGCGGATCCACTCGGGTGGGACCTCGGCGACAGCGTGCGTGGCCAGAATGCGGTCGTGGGAATCGTCAGCAGGCTCGAATGAGGGCCGGTAGCCCAGGGCCGCGAGGCGTTCTCGTGCCCGCTCGGTCAGTTCCGGATCGATGTCGATCGTCGTCACAGCTCGGTCCCCCAGCAGGTGGCAAAGGATGGCCGCGTTGTAGCCGGTGCCGGTACCGACCTCCAACACGTTCATTCCGCGGTCGATCCGGAGTTCGTCGATCATGTCCGCCATCAACGCCGGCGCAGACGATGAGCTGGTGAAGGCGGTGGCACCGGTCTGCCCGGCGATCGGTTTCACCTGAGTGATCAGCGCTTCGTTCGAGTAGACCGTCGCGAGCCAATCAGGATCGTCAGCCCTGACGACCCCGTCGATCGCGCTGAAGCCCTCGGCGTTCGGCTTCAGCCGGAAGAACTCCGGGACGAACAGATGCCGCGGTGTCTCGCGAAAGGCCAGCTCGAGCGGTGCTCTGTGCAGATATCCCGCGCGTTTGATCGCCTCGACCATCGCCTCGGCAAGAGACGTCCAGTCGCCGGCAGCGTTGTCGTCAGTCATCGACGTACTCCAAGAGATCAGCGATCGCCGCGGTCATGGGTAAGCCCGTCTCGAGTTCCAACCAGTGCCACTGGCCCCCGCTGTTGCACTCGTACCAGCTCCATTGCCCATCAGGTCCGAGGCCGAAGTCGAAGGCACCGAACAGCAGGCCGAACCGCTCGAGGTATCTCCGGCAGGCTTTGGCGACGTCATCAGGTGTGTCGATCACGCTGTAGGTGACCGCCTCGTAGTCCCGCCGCCAGTCGAGGTGAGGCGAATCGATGCGAACACTGAACACGTTCGCACCGATGACAGTGGTCCGTACGTCGGCAACCTTGTCGACCCGTTGCTGGAACATGTGCAGCGTGGTCCCGATGCTGTCGTCGAGGTCGTGAAGGCTGACCTCATCAACCCAGATGACCGACAAGGAGCCGTCCTCGCTCTGCAACTGGCTGGCGTGGAGTGGTTTGTACAGCACGTGGTCGTGGGCGTTGGCGAATGCGCGGGCTTCACCGGGAACGTTCGTCACCAGGGTCGGAGGAACGACGAAGCCGAGCTCATGTGCGACGGTGAGCTGCGACGGTTTGAAGTCGGCCTCCAGAGAGCGCCAGATGTGATTGACCCAGCGAGCCCGGATCCCCGCCAAGACGCCGCCCATCCCATGACGGGCCTGGTCTGCCGCGAAGCGTCCGTCATGATCGGCCAGTCCCGTCGGTGGCCGGTACGGCGATGGGCGACGGTGATAGACCGAGCGAACCTTGGCCAGGTCCAGGTCACGGCTCGTCGTACGCAAGCTGCTCGCCCCCGCGCCGTACTGGGCAGCGACGCTGAGCCGGCCGGTCAAGACATCGGCTGGATCACATCTCACGACCGGGACCTCGCGTGAATTCAGCTCCTCGATCACTGCGTCGGAGGTCGGGTCGTCGATACAGGTAAGAACAAGAACGGGATCAGTCACGGTCATCAGTCCGGCACATAGGTGACGACACGCGCGTCGTCCGGCGAGTTCTTGTGTTGACCGTCGCCGCCGCTGGTGGGCTGGCTGGTCACGGTTTGCCGCGATGTGCCGTGTTTCGGCGGACCCGCGTGCAGGATCCGGCCGGCGATGTCGCGGTACGTCGTCAACTGCGTGCTCGGATCGATCGACATCGAGGCGGGCTGCGTCTCGGCTATCTCCTCCTCGAACACGGTTGCCCGGGTCAGACCCCACGGGCGTGCAGTCGGCGTACCAGGCATAGTCGGTCCCTTCATCGCGTGAGTTTGGAAAGCGGGACGGGCACGGGCGACAGGGAACCGGCATGCCCGCCCCGCTGCTCATGAGGTGTGGCCGGTGAAGACGAGTGGATGGTCGACCAGCTCTTCCAGGAACTGCTGCCACTCGCGTGGCGCGCCGAGCGGGATGAGGTGGCCGCGGTGGGGCACTGCCACCGCAGCCTTGCCGATGCGTGCTACGGCGGCGTCGATGAGCGCTTGCATGGCCTGACCGGAATCATCTTCTTCGACGAAGAGCGGGCCCAGGCGATATCCGCGTTGCTCCGCCGCCTCGAACGCGGCTTTCTGAAGCTCGACGACATCACGGAGCCGCCGAGCGAGGCGCTCGTGGGCGTAGCAGTACAGGATTCGCTGCGGGTTCGAGTGCGGGCCCGGTTCGCCGCCGGGCCAGAACACCAGACTCGTCTCCGCGATCGCCATGCAACGACCGTACGGATCGGACGGGCGCCGGCACCATCCGAATCCAGGCTGCCAGAACGGTCCGCTCACGGACCGTTCGAGGATGACGCCGTACCGGAGCGCGGCAGAAACGCGAGGTTGTGGATAACTAAGGTCTGGTCAGGCCGGCGATCATGGCTGTGGAGTCGCGCGGGCTGAGCGCGATCGCCCGGAGGTGATCGAACACGAGGCCGTAGCGGTCGATCTCCGCCTCGGCTTCCAGGAAGATGTCGCCGGCGAGGCTTTCGACGTACACAAGGTCGGGTGCGACGGACCCGAAGGCGAGCCGGGCGAACGCACCGGTCATCCCGGGATGGGCCCCCCGGTCGAACGGGATCACCTGGACCGTGATGTTCGGTCGCTCGCTCATCTCCAGCAGACGCCTGAGTTGGGCCTGCATGACAGCCCGGCTGCCCACCTCCCGGCGGAGCGCGGCCTCGTCGATCACTGCCCACAACTCGAGCGGCGCACGACCCTCACGCTTCCTGGTCAGGGCGGCCTGACGTTCCATCCGCGTCTGCACGTTCCGCTCGATCACGTCAGGCTCGAGCGGAAGGAAGTCGGCCACGGTCGCCCTGGCGTACTCCTCGGTCTGCAGAAGGCCCGGGATGTAGGACGATTCGTAGTTGTGTAGGAGCTTCGCCTCGGACTCGAAGTTGATGTAGGTGGCGTAGTCCTGCGGAATCACGTCCTTGAACTGGCGCAGCCAGCCGGGCTGCCTAGCTCCTCTGATCATCTCGAGGAGCTCCGCGCGGCGGGCTTCCGGGACGTCGTACAGGTCGAAGAGGGTCTCGAGGGTGCCGGGATGGGGTTTGGCCTGACCTTTTTCGATGCGCCAGAGGGTGCCTTGGTTGACGCCGCTCTGCTCCTGGACCTGCTCGCGGGTCAGCTGTGCCTCGGCGCGGAGGCCCTTCAACTCAGCGGCAAGCCGGCGCAGCCGGACGGTCGGCGGACCAGCTGGCCTCGGCATTTTCCACAACCTCGCGTTTCCGACCTCGTGGATTCGAGATCGCCGCAATTATCGCGGGTCGGATTCGCACGGTACAAGCACCATCACGACCCGTCAGGAGTTGTCGGTCAGCCAGGTTAGGAGGGGTTTGGTGGATTGCCAGTCGGTGCGGATCTGGGTGGCTAGGTCGGGGGTGTGGATGATGGGCTCGAAGCCGTAGGACTTGGAGACCGTGAGGGACTTGTGGCGGAGCAGGTCGATGCGGGGGTGGTCGGGGTCGTAGCCTCGGGGGCTGGTTTTGAGTTTGTCGCCGCCTACGGTCCAGCCGGCTCGGGTGAGCTTGGCCAGCAGCTTCTCCAGTTGTTTGCCGCGGCGGTCGTCATCGATGGCGGTGCGGACTCGGGCCAGGCGGTCGGAGGATGCGTCGTAGAAGCCGGCGGCCACTCGTACGCCGGGTGCCGAGACCTGCACGTACCAGCCCAGAGCCGGAGCGAGGTCGATGAACGCGCCCTGATGGGTCTTGTACGGCGTCTTGTCCTTCGCGAAGCGGACGTCGCGGTACGGGCGGAACAGTTTCGCCGTGCCGAACTCCTCCTCGAGCTCCGCGAGCAGCGCGGTCATCGGTGCGCGGACCGACTCCTCGTACACCTGCTTGTGCGCCGTCCAGAACGACTTGGTGTTGTCCATTTCGAGATCGTCGTAGAAATCCAGCGCCGCAGCCGGAAACCCGGTAAAACTCATGCGGCAACGATAGTTCGCCCGGCAGATCGGACAGACACCCCCATGCGCGCGATCCAGGTCACCCAGTTCGGCGGTCCAGAGGTCCTCGTCCCGACCGAGCTCGATCCACCGGTCGTCGGGCCGGGCGAGCTGCTGGTCGAGGTCAGCGCGGCCGGCGTGAACTTCGCGGACACCCACCGCACCGACGGCTCGTACCGCGGCGGCGTCACGCTCCCGTTCGTCCCGGGCGTCGAGATCGTCGGCCGCGCCTACGGCCGGCGCGTCCTGTCCACGCTCTTCGAGACCAGCGGCGGGTACGCCGAGTACGCCGCAGCGCCAGCACACCGGGCCGTCGACGTACCGGACGAGGTCGACGACGGTTCGGCCCTCGCATTGCTCATCCAAGGGCTGACCGCTTGGCACCTCCTGAAGAGCAGCGCACGGCTGCGGCCCGGCGAGACCGTCGTGGTCAACGCCGCCGCTGGCGGAGTGGGCTCCTTGGCCGTGCAACTCGCGAAGCACTTCGGGGCCGGGCAGGTCGTTGCCACCGCGTCGACCGGCGACAAGCGGGACATCGCCCGCCAGCTTGGCGCAGACGTTGCCATCAACAACAATCCGGACGGGTACGCCGAGAGGGTGCTGGCGGCAACTGATGGCCGCGGCGCCGACGTCGTGCTGGATTCGGCCGGCGGCGCGACGATGCTCGCCGGTCTCGAAAGCCTTGCCCCGTTCGGCCGGCTGGTCAACTACGGCAACGCCAGTCGCGAAGGACGGCCGTCGGTCGACCCGAGTGCGCTTGCCCAGCGCAACCTTTCGGTGGCCGGCTTCTGGCTCGTCCCGGCGATGGATCTCCCCGGCGGGTACGTCGAACCACTGGCTGAGCTCCTCGCGCTCACGGCCGCCAAGAAGCTCAGTCCGCAAGTAGGCGCGGAGTACCCGCTCGAGGAAGCCCGTCGCGCCCACGAGGACCTGCTGGCCCGCCGGTCGACGGGCAAGCTGATCCTCAAGCCCTGAAGAACGCCCGGATGTCGGCGGCCAGCACGGCAGGCTGTTCAAGCGCGGCGAAGTGGCCGCCGTCCGGATGACTGGTCCAGCGAACGACGTTGTCGGTCCGGGCGACCGTGTGCCGAAGCGGGATGAAGTTCTCGTGCGCGAGGTCGAGCAGCGCCGTCGGCGTACGGGACGGCTCGGCCGGTTGGCCCCAGTACGACGCATGCGCGCGCTCGTAGTAGATCGCGCCGGCCGATCCCGCGGTCCGGGTGAGCCAGTAGAGCATCACGTTGGTGAGCAGCGCGTCGCGGTCGATCGGCGACGCCGGATCCGACCAGGTCGCGAACTTCTCCGCGATCCACGCCAGCTGCCCCACGGGTGAATCGGTCAACCCATAAGCCAGCGTCTGCGGCCGCGTCGACTGCAGATCGGCGTACCCCTGCTGCTCCGAGACGAACGCCTGCTGCCGGCGCCACGACGCCCACGTGCGTTCCTGCTCAGCCGCGTCGAGGGATGCAAGCTCCTCCGGCGTCGGCTCTGACGTAGCGCCCGCGCCCGGGATGAGATTGAGGTGTACGCCGATCACGCGCTCGGCGTCGATCCGCCCGACCTCGCGGGAGATCGCGGCACCCCAGTCGCCACCCTGTACGCCGTACCGCTGGTAGCCGAGCCGGGTCATCAGCTCGGTCCACGCGCCGGCCACACGCTTGAACTCCCAGCCCGGCTCCTGCACGGGACCGGACAGCGTGAACCCCGGGATGGTCGGGATCACCAGGTGAAAGTCGGTCAGCAGCTTCGCGACCTCGGTGAACTCGACGACCGACCCGGGCCAACCGTGGGTGAGAACGAGCGGGATCGCCGACGGATCCGACGACGGAACATGCGCGAAGTGGACCCGAGCACCGTCGATCACCGTCGTGTACTGCGGCCACTCGTTCAACCGCGCTTCCGCCGCGCGCCAGTCGTACCTGTCCCGCCAATAGGCAACCAGGTCTTGGAGGTAGGCCAGCGGGACCCCGCGCGACCACTCCGCGCCGGGCAGCTCGGCGGGCCAGCGCACCAGGTCGAGGCGCCGGCGGAGGTCGTCCAGTTCGCTGTCCGGCACATCCAGCCGGAACGGTTCGATCGTCACCCCGGCACCCTGTCACAGGGCGGATGCTTCAGGCGGCGACCTTGGCGTGGGCCCGGTCGCGGACCACCTTGACCGCCACCGCGGCGATCAGGCAGAGTGCCCCGGCGCTCATCACGATCGTGACCAGCGTGCTCGCACCGTTGAGCGCGTTGTCGCAGGCCATCGGCGTGATCCCGCCGGCCGGCTGGAACGCCGAGCCGCAGCGGGTGCCGCTGGCCGAGACCGACCGGAACCCGAGCAGGCCGCCGGCGAGCAGCAGCACCACCCCGGCCGCGCCGAGAATCTTGTTCAGCGTGATCACGGTCAGACCGGATCTGCTGGTCGTGGGCATGCCGACGGCACGCCCCGTGAGCCCCGTAGCACTTCGTTCACTCCTGACTTCGACGGACCACCCAGGAATCGAACTTACGGTCAGGCCCGCGATGATCCCCACCCGAGCAGCCGGTCAGGACCGATTCTTCACAGAGTCCTTACTCAGAACATGACCGGCTGTGACGGTGATCTCAGATCAAATGAAAGTCACTCTCAGCCGAGGCGCTCTTCCAGGTGCACGGTGATCTCGTCGCCCGGGTCCTTGCCGAGCTGGGTGCGGAGGTTGCCCTTGACGGGGAGTTTGTGGGTGCCGTCGCCGAGGGCCATGAACGAGCTCTCGAACGGGTGGCCGTCCATGGTTCCGCGGACCTTGACCAGGCCGCGGGTGCCGAAGTACTCGGCCGAGTCCGGCATCTGCACGTAGGTCCAGCCGCCCTTGGCCTCGCTCTTCAGCAGCGGTGCGGTGAAGGTCTTGTCGAGTTTTCCGGTCTTCTTGCTCATCGTGAGCTCCTCTCTACACCCCTTGGTAGAGACTGCGGACGGGCTTTCGACATCCACGGCCAACCTATTCTGGGAAATGTGCAGATGACGATCCGCCGGGCCGCGCGGGACGACGTACCGGCGGTGCTGGCCCTGCTCGACGGGGCCACCGAGTGGCTGGTTGCTCGCGGACAGACCGAGCAGTGGGGTACGGCGCCGCACTCGACCAGCCCGCGGCGGGTGGCCCAGATCACCGGGTTCGCCGACTACGGCGGGCTGTGGGTCGGTGAGGACGCGGGCCGGGTTGTCGGCGCGCTCGCGGTCGGGGCGGCGATGGAGTACGTGCCGCGGGCGTCCGAGCCCGAGCTGTACGTCCGGCTGCTGGTGACCGAGCGCGCGTCCGCCGGGCAGAACGTCGGCGGGATCCTGCTCGGCCACGCCCGCGAGCTGGCCCGGGCCGCGGGTGTGCGCCTGCTGCGGGTCGACTGCTTCGCTGGCGGCGACGGCGCCCTCGTCCGGTACTACGAGTCGCAGGGCTTCACGCGCGACGTGGCCTTCGCCGTACCGCGGGTCAGTGAGCCGGACTGGCCGGGTCAGGTGCTCGTGCAGCGTCTGTGATCGAGGAGCGGTGTACGGCGCCGTGGGCGTCGCTGCAGTGCGCCTCACCGGTCGCCGAGGTGGCGTGATCGACCTGGAGCGTGGAGTGCGTCAGATGGTGGCGCTCGGCCAGTACCTGCTCGATCTTGATCCGGATCTGGTGACAGTCGAGGCCCTCGGCAACGAGGATGTGCGCGGACGCGGCCGGCTCACCTGAGGTGATCTCCCAGACGTGCAGGTCGTGCACCTCGACGACGCCCTCGATCGCACACAGCTCGGCGCCGAGCGCCTGCGGGTCGATCGCGCTCGGCGCGGCCTCGAGGAAGATCCGGCCCGAGTCACGAACCAGTCCGATACCGGCCTTCAGCATCAGTACGGCGACCACGAGCGCGGCGATCGCGTCCGCCCGGGCGAACCCGGTCAGCAGTACGACGAGACCGGCGATCGCGGTGGCGATGAACGCGAACAAGTCGTTGAGGATATGCTGGAACGCGCCCTCGACGTTCAGGCTGGAGCGGTTCGCCTTGCTGATCAGCCAGGTGGCGAGCAGGTTGACCGCGATGCCGACGACGCCGGTGATCAGCACCAGCGCGCCCTTCACCTCGGGCGGATCGATCATCCGGTTGACGGCCTCGTACACGAAGTACGCCGCCAGCAGCAGCAACGTGATGCCGTTGGCCTGCGCGGACAGGATCTCGACCCGCTTGAAGCCGTACGTGAACCCGCCGGCCGGCGGCTTCGCGGCCAGCCGGATCGCGAGCAGCGCGAGCGCGATGGCGATCGCGTCGGTCAGCATGTGCGCCGCGTCGGTCACCAGGGCCAGCGAACCGGCCGCCAACCCGACAATCACCTCGGCGATCATGAAGCCGACGATCAACGCGAGCGCGCCGCCGAGCAGCTTCTTGTCCGCCGCAGCGCTCACCGAATGGCCATGACCATGCCCGTGGTCGGCGCTCACGATTCCGACCTCTCCGGGTGGATGGCGTCCGTGTGCTCGGTGTGGGCGACGGCCAGGTCGACGAGCATCCGGACGTGCGCGTCGTCGAGGCGGTAGAACGCGTTGCGCCCGTCACGCCGCACCGAGACCACCCGGTGCGCGCGGAGCAGGCGCAGAGCGTGCGATGTCGCGGACTCGCTGAGCCCGGTGATCGCGGCGAGGTCGCAGACGCACAGCTCCCCATCGAGCAGGGCGACCAGCAGCTTCAGCCGCCGCGGGTCGCCGAGCAGCCCGAAGACGTCAGCGGTATCGACGATGTCGTCCTGGCCCGGCATCCTGGCGTTGACACTGGCCACGCGCTCAGGATTGACCAGACGAACCCGACAATCGTCGATACCCTGCACATCTGCAGAACTCTTCATACGTCAACACTAAGGGGCACCACCCGCCCCCGCAACTAACTGGTGAAGGTCGCCGGCAGGAACAAGGTCGTGGTCTTGCCGGTCACAATCCCGCTCGCCCACTGCAGCGCTCCGGCCCTTCCCGCGCCGTCGTTCTCGTTCAGCGCCAGCGAGATCGCGACCGGTCCGGCCGGTTGACTCGCGAACCCGAGCGACGCCCACGGCACCTTCACCTGGTACGACGTGACCCCGTCGGCGCGCGTGATCACCGCGGTCGCGCCGGGCGTGGTCCCGGCCGGGCTGCCGTCCGACGTACCGAACGTGTAGACAGCAGGACCGGTCGGCAGCAGCGCGGCGCCGAGCTCTGTCGCGGTCGCGTTCTCGCCGGGGAGGCCGTTGCTGATGGCAAATTGCAGGCTGTCGCCGCGCCACAGGTTCGGGGCGGTTTCGGTCTGCGAGAAGACGTCATCAGTGACGGCGGCGTTGATGGTCAGACCAGTTGCGTCGTACTGGAAGTTGGCCGAACCGGACAGGTCGGCGGTGCCGCCCCACGGCCGGGTGAAGGTGAGCCAACTGGCGTCGGTCGCGAGGTTGATCGAGGTCGTCGGAGTGGTTGCCGAGGGCACGATCGGGTCGAAGGCCGTGGTGCCCTTGGCAGAGACCTTGTTTCCGTCGGAGGTGGTGAGGTCGACCGTGTAGGCGTAGGCCTTCCAGGGCTGGAGGCCTGATACCGGGATCGCGATTGTTGCCTTCTGCCCCGGTGCGATCGACTGGCCGGCACCCGCCGTACCGTGCTGGCCGGCGATGGTCCAGCTCAGGTCCTGGATCGTCGCCGCCGAACTGGCTCTGGTGTTGGTCAGCTCGACGCCGAGACCGGTCGGCGCGGCCGCTGTGAGCTGCGGGACGACCCGGATCTTCGTCGCCGGTTCGACGCTGGTCCACGCAACCAGACGAGCCGTCGTCCTACCAAGGCGGGAGACGGTAGCGACGACGTGCCGCAGACCGAGCGTGTCACTCGCCGGGACCGGGATCGTGACCGTGGTGTTCTTCCCCGGCAGCACCAAAGCAGGCTTGGTCTGACCAGCAACCGTGACGGCTGCCGGGCCGGCGTTGTGCACGGAGCCCTTGATCGTCACCGTCACCGCCGTCGGCTCCTGGGAGTTCGACGGATCGGCGGCGGCGACCGTTGCCTGCGGCGTGCTGGTCACCGCGACGCCCGTGGCCGCACCCTTCACGAAGACCGGGTCCTGGTCGACGGTCATCGTGACAACGCCGGCGGTCGGCGTCAGCGTCGTCTTGTGGCCGTACATGTCCGTGACCTCGAGCGGGACAGTGGTGTTGAGCTGCACCGAGGAGGTTCCGGTTCCGGTCGACCACAGCACGCGGGTGGTCGACGTACCCGAGCCGAAGCGGTACGAGTAGAGCGGGGCTGCCAACGAATCGCGGCCGCTGTAGGCGAGGCCGGTGAGGGCGCGGATCGTGGTCGCCTTCGCGACCAGGCCCGGCTTCGGCGCCATGCCGGCGATCGGTCCGGCCGGAGCCTGCAGCAGGCCGAACGTGCTCTCCTTGTCGTCGAGGTTCGTGCCGTCGTTGAGCGCGTCGTACCAGTAGAACTGGCTGACGCCGTTCGCGATCAGGAGCGTGTCGTTGCGGATCGACTTGCGGGCCTGGTCGAGCATCGAGCCGCCGAAGCTCGGGGCGGTCGGGTAGCCCTCCTCGCTGACCCAGATCGGTTTCCCGGCGCCGCCGTGCGCGTCGGACGCCGCCCGCAGGCTCTGGACCTGGGTGTCCAGGGCGCCCTCCGGGCCGCCGAACGTGTAGATGTGCGCGTTGATCGAGTCCACGTACGCGAGCCCGCCGAGCGACAGGACCTGGTCGCGGAACGAGGTGTCGCCGCTGTTCGGGCCGACGTCGGCGATGACGTTGGCGTTCGGGTTGTCCGCGTGCGTCTGCTCGTACGCCGCCTTCATCAGCTGGACGAAGCACGCGCCGGTGACGCCGCACGCGCTGTCGTTGAACCCGGGCTGGTAGTACTCGTTGTAGGTCTCGATGTCGTTGGTCGTGCCCGCGAAGTGCTTGAGCCAGAAGCTCTGGTACCGACCGAACGCTGCCAGACCCGCCGCGGTGCTCGGGGTGTGGCCGCCGTCGTACAGCGAGTTGCGGTAGCCGGTGACCAGCAGCGGAGTGATGCCGTTGGCCTTCGCGTCGGCGGTCATCGCGTCGTACTGCGGTTCGACCGAGTAGTTGCCGGGCGCACCGGACTCGAGGTGGTCCCAGGAGAGGCTGTCGCGGATGTGCGAGAAGCCTGCCAGCGCGAGGGTGCGGATCAGCGCGCCGCTCAGGTCGTAGTAGTGGTTCATATGGGTGTTCACACCCCACTTGCCCTGTGGGGACTGGATTCCCGCCGGCAGGGGTGGGATGACGGCCAGCGTCGTACCGACGACTGTGTCGCCGGCAGTGAGGCGGAGGTTGTAGAACCCGGCGCCGAGCGACGACGTGCTGATCGAGCCTGTGGTGGTGTTGCCGGAGGCAACGGGTAGGTACTGGTCGTCGGTGATGCTCCAGGCAACCGACGGCGCGGTCGAGGTGAGACTGATACTGCCGGAGCCCTGCTGGAAGACCAGGCTCTGGTTGGTGACCGTGATGCCTGTCGTGTCCGCGAACGAGACGCTGACCGAACTGATGCAGACCGAGCTGATGACACCACCAGGTGCATTCGCCATCAGCCGGATGTCGGCGCCGTTCGCGCGGTTCTGGAAGTTGATGTTGGACATCCGGAACTGCGTACTCGCCCACGCGCCTGTACCCGGGAACGTGAACCACGGCAGCGGGGTGAACGCGGCGCTGACACTGTCGTACTGCGCCGTGAGCTGCTGCCCCGGGGTGTCGAAGTAGTTGACCGTGAGCACCGCGTCGGTCGCGCCGGCCGGGATCCGGGCCGCGTCGATGTTCAGGTAGATGTACTGGTCCTTGGGGTCGTTGCTCGTCTGCCAGCACGGCACTCCGAGCCGCGTCGACGCGGCATGCTCCGGAGTCTTGTCCGCGTCACCGGGCCAGGCGGTGATGCCGTCGGCGGCCGCCGGGTTGCTGAAGACAATCCCGGGATCACCTGCCGCCTCTGCGGTCGTCGTGAGTTGGGTGACGGCGAGCAGCCCAACAGCCACCACCGCGACCACCTTCCGAACCAAACCAACCATGAACGGCCCTCTCGTCGATGCCTACACGTGTAGATCAGCTCGCGAAACCGCTTTCGCAAGATCAAACGATGGCCCCCACCCAAGGAACTGTCAACGCCTCACCCCCAACTACCCACCACCACCCGGCGTCTGGGGTGCTGCTATTGCCTATCCCCAGTCACCACCGCCCATGCCCACCCACGTCGGTCCGCCCCGCGGCCAACCCGACGGCGGTGGGTGGGGGCGAGGCGTGGGTTTTGGGGTGGGGAGCTGGGTCTTACGAGTCGGTGGTGGGGCGGGGGGACCATCGTTCTTCGATGCGGGCGTACTTCCAGATCGCCTGGGCGGTGATCCAGGTGAGGACGAACAGGCCGACGATCGCGTAGCCGACGTAGTTCAGGTCGACGCCGGCGATCGCGGCCAGCGGGCCGTGGTCGATGTGCAGCTTGTCGGTGAGGATCGAGATCAGCTCGATGCTGCCGATCACCAGCGCGACCGCGACCGACAGGCCGGTGATCGTGATGTTGTAGTAGACCTTGCGGACCGGTTTCGCGAAGGCCCAGCCGTAGGCGAAATTCATCAGGCAGCCGTCGATCGTGTCGAGCAGGCTCATCCCGGCCGCGAACAGGATCGGCAGGGTCAGGACGGCGTACCACGGCAGGCTGAACGCGGCCGCGCCGCCGGCCAGCACCAGCAGGCTGACCTCGGTCGCGGTGTCGAATCCGAGGCCGAACAGGAAGCCGATCGGGTACATCTGCCACGGCCGGGTGACCGCCTTGGTGACGCCGGCCAGGATCCGGTTCATGAAGCCGCGCTTGTCGAGGTGCTGCTCGAGCGAGGCCTCGTCGTACTCGCCGGTGCGCATCCGGCGGAACACCTTCACGACGGTGACCAGGACGGCGAGGTTGAGCGCGGCGATCAGGTACAGGAAGACGCCCGAGACCGCCGTACCGATGACGCCGGTGATCTGCTGCAGGCGGGACGAGTCGTCGGCGACCTGTCCGGCGAGCGTACGGACGCCGATCCCGAGCAGGAAGCACAGCACGAACACCACGGTCGAGTGCCCGAGCGAGAACCAGAACCCGACCGACAACGGCCGCCGCCCGTCTGCCATCAGCTTCCGGGTCGTGTTGTCGATCGCGGCGATGTGGTCGGCGTCGAACGCGTGCCGCATCCCGAGCGTGTACGCCGTCACGCCGAGCCCGACCCCGAACACGCCCGCCGATCCGAGCAGGTAATGCCGCGGCGCCACGATCAGCGCCAGCACACCCCAACCGGCCAGATGCAACAGCAGCACGAACGCCGCCATCGCCAGGACCGACATCCGCTCCCGCCCAGTCACTTCCCATCGCCTCACAATCCGCCAGTAAACGCCCGTGGGCTCAGCAGATGCAACCCAGTCGCAAGAACAACCGGTGTTCGGACCGTGCAGGCGAGCGGATGGGTCAGGCGAGGCCGAGGCGGTAGGCGTAGGCGACGGCTTGGGCGCGGTCGCGGAGGCCGGCCTTGGCGAAGAGGTGGTTGATGTGGGTCTTGACGGTGGCCTCGCTGACGACCAGGTGACGGGCGATCTCGGTGTTGGACAGGCCCTCGGCGATCAGGCGAAGGACCTCCAACTCGCGCGGCGTGAGGCCTGTGTCGGCCGGCTCCACCGGTTTGGTAGTGGCACCTGAGATCAGGCGGCGCTGGACCTCGGCGTCGACGATCGACTGGCCGTTGGCGGCGGCCTCCAGAGCGCGGCCGATCGACTCGGCGTCGGCGTCCTTGGTGAGGAACCCGCGGGCGCCGGCCCGGAGTGCGGACAGCACCGAGTCGTCGTCGCTGTACGTCGTGAGTACGACGACCTCGGTCCGCGGATGATCCGCGCGCACCTGACGGGTCGCCTCGACGCCGTCCATGGTCGGCATCCGGAGGTCGACGAGCAGCACGTCCGGGTCGTGCTCGGCGACCAGCTGGACCGCCTCACGGCCGTCCGAGGCCGCCGCGACCACATCGATCCCGGGCAGCAGTTTGAGCAGCGTGACCAGCCCGTCCCGCACCACGGTCTGGTCGTCCGCGACCACCACTCGCACACTCATACGTTGAGCTCCACTCGCCAGCCCGTGGAGGTCGGGCCAGCCTCCACTGATCCGCCGACCAGGTCGGCCCGTTCACGCATCCCGACCAGACCATAGCCGCCGGGCGCCGCCCGGTCCGGTCGCTTCCCCGGCCTGTCCTCCACAGTCAGACCAACCCGCTCGCCGTACGACAGCTTGACCTCGACCGGCGCGCCCGGCGCGTGCTTGCGGGTGTTCGCCAGCGCTTCCTGCACGGTCCGGTACATCGTGCTCATCACATCAGCCGGCAGCTCCCGCGGCGTACCTTCCACCGAGAACTCCGCCGCCGCCCCAGTCTCCAGCCGGTACGCCGTCACGAGATCGCCGAGCGTCCGTACGTCGGGAACCGCGTCCTCCCGCAGCGCCGCGACGGCCCGCCGCGCCTCGGCCAGCCCCTCGGCCGCCAGCCCCTGCGCCCGCGTCACCTGCTCGACCGCCTCCGCCGACGCGCCGTCCCGCACGAGCATCAACCGCGCACCCTGCAGGCTCAGCGACAACCCGGCCAGCGAATGCGCGAGTACGTCGTGCACGTCGCGCGCGATCCGCGCCCGCTCGGCCAGCGCCGCGGCCCGCTCGTGCTCCTCGATCGCCGCCTGCTTACGAGCCAGCGACACCTCGAGGTCCTCCAGCTGCTGCTCCCGGTTGCGCCTGTTCACCGCGGCCAGGGTCAGCGCGACCACGCCGAAGGCCGCCCCGATCGCACCCGGCGCCGAGCGGGTCGTGATGTACAGCGGCACGCTCCCGCCGAGGATGGCGATCGCCACGACGATCCATTCCAGCGGTCCGGCGCGGTAGTACCGGACCGCGATCCGGCTGACCCAGAACGGGACGAAGAGCATCACGCTCTGCGGAAGCGCGTACCACAGCAACGACCCGGCGATCGCGAACGCCAGCAGGGCGTAGGCGGTCCGGCCGGGCGGTTCGCCGTACCGCAGCCGGAACAGCGAGATGTTGCTGACGACAACGATCACGCCGAGGGCGACGATCACGCCGTACGGCAGGCGCTGCCGGTCGTGGTCCCGGGCGGCGAAGGCGACTGTGAGGACGGTCAGGACGCCGGGGACCGCACGCAGCAGCAGACCAGGTACGGAGGATTCCCGCACCTGGTCCGCGAGCCTGGCACTCATGCCCTCATCATGCCCGGATCAGACCCGTTCGGTGGCGAAGGGGACGTTCATCGCCAGTGCGCGGCGGTAGATCATCGCGCTCTGGGCGGCGAGCGTGACGCCGATCGTCAGCGCCAGGGTCGAGGTACCGAAGGTGTTGTGCGGCCAGAGCGCGGCGGAGGCGAACGACGTACCGACCCGGAGTGCGATCGTCACCAGCCACAGGACGAGAGTCGCCGCGGTGCCCTTCTGGAACAGGCCTTGGTCGGTCGGCGAGAGCCGGACGCTGGCGCCGCGGGCGACACCGAAACCGGCCAGCACGACACAGTCGAGGACGAGGAAGGCGAGCTGACCGGAGGTCGCGTTGTGCACGCTCGACGAGAGCGAGAACAGACCGACGCCCAGCAGGATCACGGGCATCAGGAACAGCGACTTCTGGGTGACGAGCGAACCGGTCACCTGCCGGCCGATGACACGCACCAGCACCAGCAGACCCACCAAGATACCGATCACGGCCGACATTTCTGGGGTTCCTTCCGAGGAGTTGTTGTTGATGACAACACTCCCCGGAATCGGCCGTTCGGACGTCAGCCCGGAGGTGAGACCCGGGTGGAACCCGAGCCTCAACCCCAGGGTTGACTCATGCGAGCGACACGAGGTCCAGATAGTCGTCGGACCACAGGTCCTCGGTCGCGTCCGGCAGGATCAGCACGCGATCCGGACGGAGCGCCTCGATCGCACCCTCGTCGTGCGTGACCATCACGATCGCGCCCGGGTAGCTGCCGACCGCGCCCAGGACCTCGTCCCGCGACACCGGGTCGAGGTTGTTGGTCGGCTCGTCCAGCAGCAGCACGTTCGCGCTGGAGTGGACCAGCCCGGCGAGCGCGAGCCGCGTCTTCTCGCCGCCGGACAGTACGCCGGCCGGCTTGTCGACGTCGTCGCCGCTGAACAGGAACGACCCGAGCACGTTCCGGACTTCGCCGTCGGTGAGCCCGGGGGCCACCGCGGCCAGGTTCTGGCGGACGGTGCCGGCCAGGTCGAGCGTGTCGTGCTCCTGGGCGAAGTACCCGAGCCGGAGGCCGTGACCGGGTACGACGCGGCCGGCGTCCGGCTGTTCGCGGCCCGCGAGGAGCCGGAGCAGCGTCGTCTTGCCGGCGCCGTTCAGTCCGAGGATGACGACCCGGCTGCCCCGGTCGACGGCCAGGTCGACACCGTTCAGCACCTGCAGTCCGCCGTACGCCTTCTTCAGGCCGACGGCGGACAGCGGGGTCTTGCCGGACGGCGCCGGAGCGGGCAGGCGGATCTTGGCGACGCGCCCGGACCGGCGTACCGGCTCGAGGTCGGAGAGCAGCTTGTCCGCGCGGCGGGCCATGTTCTTGGCTGCCATCGCGGTGCTCGCCCCGGCCTGCATCTTCGCCGCCTGGGCATGCAGGACCGCGGCCTTGCGCTCGGCGACCGCACGCTCGCGCTGCCGCCGCCGCTCGTCGACCTCCAGCTGTTCGCGGTACTTCTTCCAGCCGGTGTTGTGGATGTCGATCGTCAGCCGCAGCGGGTCCAGGTGGAAGACCCGGTTGACCGTTGCCTTGAGCAACTCCGTGTCGTGGCTGATGACGATCAGGCCACCGGCGTACGACAGCAGGAACTGCCGCAGCCAGAGCACCGAGTCGGCGTCGAGGTGGTTGGTCGGCTCGTCGAGCAGCAACATGTCGTGCTGCGCGAACAGGATCCGGGCCAGCTCGACCCGGCGACGCTGCCCGCCGGACAGGTGACCGACCGGCTGCTCGAGCGCACGGTTGGGCAGTCCGACACCGGCCGCGAGCCGCGCCGCCTCCGCCTCGGCCGCGTAGCCGCCGCCGGCCTGGAAGGCGGCCTCGGCGCGGGCGTACGCCGCCATCGCCTTCTCCTGCGCCTCACCGGTCGCCGTGCTCATCGCGGTCTCGGCCGCGCGGAGATCGCGGACGGCGGTGTCGAGGCCGCGGGCGGACAGGATGCGATCGGTGACGGTGATCGCGGGGTCGGCCGCTCGCGGGTCCTGCGGCAGGTAGCCGACGGAGCCGGTCACGGCGATGTCGCCCGCCGCCGGGCGACGTTCGCCGGCCAGCGTGGTGAGCAGGGTGGTCTTGCCGGCGCCGTTACGGCCGACGAGCCCGACGCGGTCCCCCGCGCCGACTGTGAACGAAAGATCGGCCAGCAGCAGCTGAGCGCCGACACGAATATCAACACCGCGAGCGGTGATCATGATGGTTACTCTCCGTGAATACTAGTAGACGCACTTCACCTGTCAGATGGAGTGCGCCAGCTAGACACAGAGGCAAGTAGCCATGCCTCCACAGTAACCGGAGGCCTCAAGAACCGTCAGCTGGTTTTTGCCGGCAGCTCGACGACGAAGCGGGCGCCGCCGCCGGGGCGGGTGGTTACCTGGATGGTGCCGTGGTGCCATTGGACGTGGCGGGCGACGATCGCGAGGCCCAGGCCCACGCCGCGGCCGCGGCCGGAGGTTTCGCCGCGGCCGAAGCGTTCGAAGATGCGGGTGCGGTCCTCGGCGGCGATGCCCGGACCGGCGTCGTCGACCGTGATGATCACGCCCAGACCGCCGGCCTCGACGCCGACGCCCTTGCAGCCGCCGGCGTGGTCCTCGGCGTTCTCGACCAGGTTGGCGATCACGCGCTCAAGCCGGCGCTTGTCGGCCTGCAAGGTAAGCCCTTCGGCTTCTGGCTCGACCGTGGTCACCTCGCGCCCGGCGGTCGCGTCGGCCGCCGCGCGGACCAGGTCGGCGATCCGGACGATCTCCCGGCTCCCCCGGTCGCCGCCGTCGTCGCGGGAGATCTCCAACAGGTCGATCACCAACCGCCGGAACCGGTCCAGGTCGTCACCGAGCAGCTCGACCGGCTCCCGTACGGCGGCCGGCAGCTCCGCGCGGTGGTTCTGGATCAGCTGCATCGAGTTGAGCATCGTCATCAGCGGCGTCCGCAGCTCATGGCTCACATCACCGGCGAACCGCGCATCCGCGGCCACCCGGCGTTCCAGCGCCGCCGCCGTCTGGTTGAACGAACGCGCCAGCCCGCCGAGGTCGCGGTCCTGCTCGGCCAGCAGCCGCGCGTCCAGCTTCCCGCGCGCGACCTCGTCCGCCACCCGGGTCAGCTCGGCCAGCGGCCGCAGCGCCAGCGTGCTTGCCAGCCGACCGACCGCGAGCCCGACCAGCGCGGTCGCGATCGCCGCCGCGATCAGCGTGAGCTTCAGCTTCAGCAGCGTGCTGTCGAGGGCGCCCAGCGGATGCCACTCGAAGTACGCCTCGTCAGGCCGGCCCATCGGTACGCCGACGGCCAGCGCCCGCTGCCCGCTCACCTCGATCCGCCGTTGCACGATGTTGCCGGCGAGCGCGTTCTGGATCAGGTCGGGCGGCAGGTCGGAGGGTTTTCCGGTCAGCGAGTACCACTTGTCGCCGACGTACGCCATCGATGCGGCGGCGTCGGTGGAGGGCAACGTTCGAAGGACTTGCAGCACCTCAACGCCGGGTTGGAGCTCGAGACCGGAGCAGTCGGCGCGTTCCCGGGCGGGGACGCAAGGTTGGGGCGCCCCGAACAGCCCGTACCGCAGCGCTGCCGCGTTGTCGGAGGTGACCGACTCCGCGGATTCGGCGCGCTGCTGGGTCAGGTAGTCCGAGACCACACTCCAGGTCACGATCGCCAGGACAGCCGACAAGCCGAGCGCGAGCAGCCCGTAGGCCAGCATGACGCGATTCCGCAGGCTGAACCGTCCCAGCAAGGTCAGCTCACCAGTCGGTAGCCCAGGCCACGGGCGGTGACGAGATGCTTCGGGCTGGCCGGGTCACGCTCGATCTTCAGCCGCAGCCGGCGGATATGGACGTCGACGATCCGGCTGTCACCGAAGTACCCGTAGCCCCACACCTTCGACAGCAGCTGCTCCCGGCTGAGCACCTTGCCCTCGGCGCCGGCCAGCTCGGCGAGCAGCTTGAACTCGGTCCTGGTCAGCGGCAGCGTCTCGCCGTCCCGCGTCACCTCCGCACCCGGTACGTCGATGCGCAGGTCGCCGACGTCGACCAGCTCGGCCTGCCGGGCGTTGGACGGCTCGACCCGGCGGAGCAGCGCCCGGATCCGCGCCGACAGCTCCTTCGCGACCAGCGGTTTGGTCACGTAGTCGTCCGCGCCGGCTTCCAGCCCGGCGACCACGTCGTGACTGTCGGTCCGCGCGGTCACCATGATCACCGGTACGTCGCTGGAGCGCCGGATCTCCCGGCAGACGGTGAATCCGTCCCGGTCGGGCAGCATCAGGTCCAGCAGCACCACGTCCGGCGGCTCCCGGCGCAGCGCGGCCAGGGCGTCGTACCCGTTGGCCGCCTCCGCCACCTCGTAGCCCTCGTCCTCCAGGGCAAGCCGCAGTACCCGCCGGATCCGCGGCTCGTCGTCGACCAGCAGCAAGCTGTGTGCCACGGACCCAGTGTCGCTCACGGACGGACCTTATGGCGGTTACGGCTGTCATGAATCCGTCATGTTCGGGCGGGCGGCGATTGACATCTGTTTGACGGTTGCGTGACCGCGGTTCCGGCTGGGTCCGGAAGTCCTAACTTCGGCGCTATCGAGTCCCGGAGGAGGACCAATGGCCAGAAGACGGCTGGCGGCACTATCCCTTGCCGCCGTCGCGAGCATCGTGCTCGCGGCTTGTAGTAACGGCGGCGGAACAGTATCCGGATCCGGAGGTTCCGCCGGCACCCCTGTCAGCGGAGGCACCCTGAACGTCCTCGGCGCCGGCGATGTCGACTACATGGATCCCAACCTGAGCTACTACGCCGTGGGCTACCAGAACCTGCGGATGTGGAGCCGGCAGCTGTTCACCTATCCCGCGGATCCAGGTGGCAAGAACACCACGCCGGTCGCCGACCTGGCCACCGAACTCCCGACCGTCGACAACGGCGGCGTGAGCAAGGACGGCAAGACGTACACGTTCAAGATCCGGCCGGGCGCCAAGTGGAACACGACTCCGGCCCGCCAGGTGACCGCCGCCGACATGGTCCTCGGCGTGAAGCGCACCGCCAACCCGGTCCAGCCGTTCGGTGGTATCCCGGACTTCGCCGACCTGATCGTCGGCTACAAGGCGTTCGCCGCCGGGTTCGCGAAGGCGCCGAAGACGGTCGCCGGGATCAAGGACTACATCGACAAGACCCCGCTCCCGGGTGTCGAGGCCAAGGACGCCACCACGGTCGTCTTCCACCTCAACCAGCCGGCGGCGTACTTCACCGGCATGCTGACGCTGACGGCCTTCTCCCCCGCCCCGGTCGAGTCGCTCAACTACCTGCCGGCCAGCACCGAGCTCGGCAACCACTTCCCGTCGGACGGCCCGTACAAGGTCGACTCGTGGGTGCCGACCAAGTCGATCTCGTACTCCCGAAACCCCGCGTGGGACCCGGCTACCGACCCGGTCCGGAAGGCGTACGTCGACAAGATCCTGGTCAACGAGACCGTCACGCAGGACTCGGTCCAGCAGCAGCTGCAGACCGGATCGCCGTCGGCCGACATGGAATGGGACGTCGCGCCGCCGCCGTCCCAGCTGCCCGCGCTGCAGGCCAAGAAGGACCCGAACCTGAACATCGGTGACACCGCGAGTTCGAACCCGTACGTCATCTACAACACCGCCTCGCCGAACAACAACAAGGCGTTGCAGAACCCGAAGGTGCGCCAGGCGATCAGCTTCGCGATCAACCGCGACCACATCCTGCAGGTGCTCGGCGGCAAGACGCTGAACCCGCCGCTGACCCACGTGCTCCCGGACGTGATCCTGGGGTCCAAGCAGATCGACCCGTACCCGTACAACCCGGACAAGGCCAAGCAGATGCTCGCCGAGGCAGGGTTCCCGCACCTGACACTGAAGTTCCTGTACCGGAACGCGACCGAGGGCAGCAGCAAGTCCTTCCAGACGATCCAGCAGGACCTGTCGAAGGTCGGGATCACGGTTGTCGGCGTACCGTCGCCGAACGCCGACTTCTACGTGAAGTACCTGCAGGTGCCGACCGTCGCCCAGCGCGGCGTCTGGGACCTGTCGCTGGCCGGCTGGGGCGCCGACTGGTACGGCAACGCGGCGCTGTCGTTCTTCAACCCGCTGTTCTCCGGTGAGCCGTCGTTCCCGCCGGTCGGCAGCAACTTCGGGCTCTACAACGACCCGGAGACCAACACGCTGATCAAGCAGGCGATCGCGGCACCGACCGACGACCAGGCCGCCGACCTGTGGGCCAAGGCCGACGCCCGGGTGATGGACCAGGCCGCGTTCTACCCGCTGACCAGCAACAAGCAGGCGAACTACCACGCCGCGCAGGTCCACAACGCCGTCTACGTCCCGTCGATGCAGAACTACGACCCGACGAACGTGTGGCTGTCCAAGGACAAGCAGGGCGGCTGACAACCTCATGGCTCTGCTTGAAGTAAGGGACCTCAAGGTCTCCTTCGACACCCCGGACGGCACCGTCCGCGCCGTCCGGGGGTTGTCGTACGACGTCGAAGCCGGCCAGACCCTCGCCGTGGTGGGCGAGTCCGGCTCCGGCAAAAGCGTCTCCACCCAGACCATCACCGGCCTCACCCGCGGCGCCACCGTGTCCGGTACGGCGTTCTTCGACGGCACCGACCTGATCACCGCGGAGCAGTCGACGTTGCGCCGGCTGCGGGGCGCCCAGATCGGCATGATCTTCCAGGACCCGTTGTCCAGCCTGCATCCGCAGTACCGGATCGGCTGGCAGATCGTGGAGATGATCCGGGCGCACGACCGCGAGATCAGCAAGCAGGACGCCCGGAAACGGGCCGCCGAACTGCTGACCCTGGTCGGCATCCCCCGGGCCGCGGAGCGGATCGACGACTATCCGCACCAGTTCTCCGGCGGGATGCGGCAGCGGGTGATGATCGCGATGGCGATGGCGCTCGACCCGGCCCTGCTGATCGCGGACGAGCCGACCACCGCGCTCGACGTGACCGTGCAGGCCCAGGTGCTGAACGTGATGCGCCGGCTCCAGGAGCAGTTCGGTACGGCGATCATCCTGATCACGCACGACCTCGGGGTGGTGGCCGAGATGGCCGACGAGGTCGTCGTGATGTACGCCGGCGCCGTGATGGAACGGGCACCGCGGCGCGACATCTTCTACCGCAACCACCATCCGTACACCCAGGGCCTGCTGGCGTCGTTGCCGGCCCGCAGCGGTGACCGGCTGACCCCGATCCCGGGGACCCCGCCGAGCCTGATCAGTCTGCCCAAGGGCTGCCCGTTCGCGGCCCGCTGCCCGCACGTGTTCGACAAGTGCCGCACCGAGGCGCCGCCGCTGGTCGACGTCGCCCGGGACCCGCGGCACCAGTCGGCCTGCTGGCTGCCGCATGAGAACAGCGAGGCGATCGCTTCATGAATGAGGACGTGTTGCTGAAGGTGGAGAACGTCCGCAAGGAGTTCCCCACGCACTCCAAAGAAGTGGTGCAGGCAGTCGCCGGGGTCTCGCTCGAGGTGCACAAGGGCGAGACACTCGGCCTGGTCGGCGAGACCGGCTGCGGCAAGTCCACGCTGGCGCGCTGTATGGCGCATCTGTACGACGTGACGTCGGGCACGGTGACGTTCGAGGGCCAGGACATCACCCGGCTCTCCCGCAAGGCGATGCGTCCGCTGCGGCGCGACGTCCAGGTCATCTTCCAGGACCCGTACGGCTCCCTGAACCCGCGCCGCCGGGTCGGCTCGATCATCGGCGACCCGTTCGCGATCCACAATATTGCTTCAGGCAACGAACGGAAGAAGAAGGTCCAGGAACTGATGGAGCTGGTCGGGCTCAACCCCGAGCACTACAACAGGTTCCCGGCCGAGTTCAGCGGTGGCCAACGGCAACGGATCGGGGTGGCCCGGGCGCTCGCGCTGCGGCCCAAGCTGGTGATCTGCGACGAGCCGGTGTCGGCGCTGGACGTGTCGATCCAGGCACAGATCATCAACCTGCTGGCGGATCTGCAGCAGGAGTTCGACCTGACGTACGTGTTCATCTCGCACGACCTGTCCGTGGTCCGGCATGTGAGCGACCGGATCGCGGTGATGTACCTGGGCAAGATCGTCGAACTCGCGCCGACCGAGGAGCTGTTCAGCCAGACCAGACACCCGTACACCCGCGCGCTGCTGTCGGCGTTGCCGGTGGCGGATCCGGACACGGCGGACAGCCGCGAACAGATCATCCTCGGCGGCGACATCCCTTCCGCGACGAACCCGCCGGAGGGGTGCAGGTTCCACACGCGGTGCCCGAAGGCGAGGCTGGACTGCGCGGGCGAGGAGCCGCCGCTGGAGTCCGTGCTCGACGACTCCTGGCAACACCGCACCGCGTGCTTCTATCCGTTGACGGTGGGCGAGGACCTGTCCACCGCCGTACCTGATCTGAAGGCATCATGACCGAGCGGAGCGAGGTCATCAAACAACACAGTCCGTCTCGTGCCTCATCGGCGCCCGGAGCGAAGCGAGGACGACGATGAGTTCCGCCATTGAGATGGTCGACGTCCTCGACGAGCCGAAGGCGATCGAGGGCCGGAGTCCGTTCTCCCTTGCCGTGCACCGGTTGCGCAAGGACAAGGTGGCGATGATCTCGCTTGCCGTGATCCTGCTGATCGTGCTGATGGCGATCTTCGCGCCGGTGTTCACCGCGATCACCGGGCATCCGCCGAACGAGCAGTACCGCGACATCGGGCTGACACCGGACGGCCTGCCGCGCGGGCCGAACGGGACGTTCTGGCTCGGGACCGACGACCTCGGCCGGGACATCCTGGTCCGGATCGCGTACGGCGCCCGCGTCTCCCTGCTCGTCGGTGTGATCGCCACCGCGATCACCGTCGTGATCGGAGTCGTGCTGGGACTGGCTGCGGGGTTCCTCGGGGGGATCACCGACACCATCCTGGCGCGACTGATCGACGTCGTACTGTCGGTTCCGTTCCTGTTGGTGGCGATCGCGCTGGTGTCGGTGACGGGTCCCAGTCTGACCGTCACGGTGCTGGTGATCGGCTGCTTCAGTTGGGCGTCCGTGGCCAGGATCGTGCGTGGCCAGGTGTTGTCGCTGCGGGAGCGTGAGTTCGTCGAGGCGGCGCGCTCGCTCGGGGCGGGCGACGGCCGGATCATGTTCGTCGACGTACTGCCGAACGTGATGGCGCCGGTGATCGTCTACACCACGCTGCTGATCCCGGTCGTGATCGTCACCCAGGCGACGTTGTCGTTCCTCGGGCTCGGTCTGCCGCCGCCAACCGCGGACTGGGGCGGGATGATCAGCGCGTCGCAGAACTACTACACGACCGCGTGGTGGTTCATCCTGTTCCCCGGTCTGGCGCTGCTGATCACGACGCTCGCCTTCAACCTGTTCGGTGACGGCGTCCGGGACGCCTTCGACCCGCGCGCAGATCGGACCTGAACCATGGCCATGTTCCTGATTCGCCGGATCGGCCACGGGATCCTGGTCCTGTGGCTGATCAGCATCGCGGTGTTCGGCCTGTTCTTCGTTGCTCCGAGCAACGTCGCGCAGACGCTGGCCGGCCGGCAGGCGACGCCGGAGACGATCGCGCTGATCAAGCACCGCCTCGGACTCGATCTGCCGGTCTGGAAGCAGTACCTGCACTTCCTCGGCAACGCGCTGAAGGGCAACCTCGGGTACGACTACTACCACCAGGTTGCGGTGACCAAGATCATCGCGCAGGCGCTGCCGATCACGGTGTCGCTGGCCCTCGGCGCGGCCGTGCTGTGGTTGCTGCTGGGTGTGTTCAACGGCGTGATCTCGGCGACGCACCCACGGTCGCTGGCGGACCGCGGGCTGACGTTGTTCTCGCTGTTCTTCTACTCGTTCCCGTCGTTCCTGCTCGGGCTGTTGCTGCTGTACTTCCTGTACTTCCGCCTCACCCTGGCAGGGTTCACCTGGTTCCCGGCCGGCGGCTACGCGCCGATCGCCGGCGGCGTCGGGCCGTGGTTCCAGCACCTGGTGCTGCCGTGGATCGCGCTCGCGTTGTTGCTTGCGGCAACGTATACCCGGCTGACCCGCGGTTCGATGCTGGACGTGCTCGGCGAGGACTACATCAGGACCGCGCGGTCGAAGGGCATCCGGGAGGGCCGGGTGGTCGTGGTCCACGGTCTGCGGAGTGCGCTGACACCGGTGATCACGCAGTTCGGCATCGACCTCGGCCAGCTGATCGGCGGGGTGGTCGTCATCGAGACCGTGTTCAGCCTGCCCGGCCTCGGCCAGACCGCCGTGGTCGCGATCAACCAGCAGGACCTGCCGGTGATCATCGGCATCGTGCTGTTCGCCTCTGCGGCGGTCGTGGTGGCGAACATCCTGGTCGACATCGGGTACGCCGTACTCGATCCGCGCGTGCGATTGCATTAGCTCCCGGGGTTCCTTGGTCGGGTTTCGCCCTGGGGTGGTACCGAAGGACAGGAGGTGTGCGTTCTACCTGGCGGTCTTGGGCGGACGCCAGGCGGAACCTCCCGAACACCTCCTGTCCTTAGGTACGTTGTGACCCGTGAAGATCGTTGTGTACGGCGCCGGCGGGATCGGGTGCTACGTGGGCGGCCGGCTGGCAGCCTCCGGGACGCGCGTGACGTTCGTCGGCCGGCAGCGGATGGCCGACGAACTGGCGGCGCACGGGCTGCGTCTGACCGATTATTTGGGTGCGGATCTTCGGGTGTCGGACGTGGACTTCGAGACGACGCCGGATGTTGCGGCCGGGGCCGATCTGGTGTTGGTGACGGTGAAGTCGGCAGCTACCGAGGGGGCGGCTGCCGAGTTGGCGTCGGTGTTGAAGCCTGGTGCGGTGGTGGTGAGTTTTCAGAACGGCGTCCGGAACGGGGAGCTGTTGCGGTCGCGGCTGACCGAGCAGGTCGTGGTGCCCGGGATGGTTCCGTTCAACGTGCTCAACCGGGGCGCCGGCGTGTTTCATCAAGGCACCGAGGGCGCGCTCGACGTCCAGCAGGAGGCCGCGCTGGCGCCGTACGTCGAGGCGTTCCAGTGGGCCGGGCTGCCGCTGACGCAGCACGACGACATCCTGCCGGTGCAGTGGGCGAAACTCCTGCTGAACTTGAACAACCCGATCAACGCGCTGTCCAACCTGCCTCTGCGCGACGAGCTCTCCCAGCGCGCGTACCGGCGTTGCCTGGCTGCAGCGCAAGCGGAAACGCTGGGGATTCTGCAGGCTGCCGGGATCGAGCCGGCGCAGTTGCTCGCGGTTCCGATGCACCGGTTCCCGATGATCCTGCGGCTGCCCGACTTCCTGTTCCGCCGGCTCGCGTCGAAGATGCTCGCGATCGACCCGCTCGCCCGGACCTCGATGTGGGAGGACCTGGAGGCGGGACGGCCGACCGAGATCGACTACCTGAACGGCGAGGTCGTCCGGCTCGCGGAATCGCTCGGGCGGTCCGCGCCGGTCAACAGCAAGCTGGTCGAGTTGATCCGCGTCGCCGAGACCGATCGCCGCGCCTGGTCAGGAGCCGAGCTGCTCGGGGAACTCCAGCGGTAGGTTCGCGCGGACGTTGATACTCACGGCGCCGTAGCTGAAGCCGAGGTGCTCGTTGAGCCGCCGCATGTTCGCGTTGCCCTGCTGGGTCCACGTATAGACCTCGCTGATGCCGTGCTCGGCCGCCCACGCCATGCTCGTCCGCTTGAGTGTCGACGCGACCGCCTTCCCACGCCAATCCCGGCGTACGGCGGTGTAGGCGACCTCGGCGCGCTCCGGCTTGTCGGTGTCGAGCATCAGCCCGGCCAGGCCGATCACGTCATCCCCGACCACGGCCAGGAACATGGCCGCCGGCTCGTTGATCCACTCGGTCGCCCACTCCTCGGCCGACACGTCGAGCGGCGTCGGCGTATCCATGTCCGGGAACGTCGGCAACGCGACCTGCTCGTACGCCGTCGCCCACAACTCCGGGCGCTCCGCAACGGTGACGATGTCGTACTCCGTCGGCCGGGCGGGCCACGTCTCGGCGCCGATCCGGCGTACCTGCTCGACCTGGCGCCCTGTCTCGACGAAGCCGAACCGCTGGGCGAACGCGAACGAGCCCTCGTCCTCGACGCCCGATCCGACGACCTCGTAGCCCAGCGCACCGGCATGACCGGCCAGCACCCCGAGCAACTTCGTGCCGACCCCGCGCCGGCGCGCCTCGGGCCGGACCCGCGGCGACACGAACCCACGCCCGGCCTCGTCGGAGCTGTCCGCGAGCCCGTTGGCGACGACCGCGCCGTCCAGCTCGGCCAGCACCAGCACACGCTCCTCGGTCTCCAGCTCGCGCAGTTCGGCCACGCTCGGACAGCGCTCGTGCGGGAGGACGGCGATGCGGACCTGGCGCCAGGCCTCGTAGTCCGCGTCCGTCGTCACCGGCCGGATCTCGATCATTTGCCCATTAGGCGGCCTGCGGTCATCTCACCGCTCACCAATTTTAGAGTATGAGACGAATCTTCTCGTATATTGATCAGATGGACGTAGCGGTGATCGGTGGGAGCCTGGCCGGGCTGCAGGCGGCGTTGACGTTGGGCCGGGCGCGGCGGCAGGTGGTGTTGTTCGACGACGGGCAGCCGCGGAACCGAGCGGCGGAGCACGTGCACAACTACCTGGGCGCGGAGGATCCCGCGCCAGGTGAGTTGCTCGCCGTCGGACGTCGGCAGCTCGCGGCGTACGGCGTGGAGGTCCGGGACGCGCGGGTCGACGACGTGACGCTGGACGACGACGGGTTCGTGGTCGACGGGGTACAGGTCCGGTCCGTCGTGCTGGCGACCGGGTTGTGGGACGAACTGCCCGATGTGCCCGGCGTGGCCGAGGGATGGGGCCGGTCGGTGGTGGCCTGCCCGCACTGTCACGGGTGGGAGGTGCGGGATCAGCCGCTGGTGCAGCTGGGGATGCGCGGCGCGCCGGACCGCTCGGTGGCACGGGCGTTGTTGCTCAGCCGATGGAGCTCGGACGTCGTCCTGTGCACGGACGGGGACGAGCTGACGGACCCGCAGCTCGAGCGGCTGTCCCTGGCCGGGGTGAAGGTCCGGACCGGGCGAGTCGCGGAGGTGTCAGCGCCTCGGGTAGTGCTCTCGACCGGAGAGGTGCTCGCGCCGGGGCGGGTGTTCGTCGTCGTGCGGCAGCATCAGCAGAGCGATCTCGCCGAGCGGCTCGGTTGCCAGGTCGCCGACGGCGCGGTCGTCGCGGACGAGGGCGGACGGACCACCGTGCCCGGGGTCTACGCGGTTGGTACGACGGCGGCGCCGGCGCTGCTCGCGATCGGGGCGGCCGGTCACGCGAGTACGGCGGCCGTCGCCGTACACAACGATCTTCTGGAGCTAGACCTGGGCGGCGGGTGGTAGGCGGGCCGGGTCGGCGATCGGCCAGTCGTCCGGCGGCGTGCTGAGCACGTCCAGTTGCAGCAGGCACCACGGCGACAGGCCGGGGACGTCGCGCACCTCGTCCCAGTCGACCCAGCGGTAGGCCGCGACCTCGGCCGGGTTCGGCGTGGGGTCGCCGGTCCACCTGGCCCGGTAGACCGGGCAGATCTCGTTCTCGACGATGCCGGTCGGCATCTCGGCGCGGTACCTGAACTCGGGTAGCACGAGGTCCATCGAGTCCACGACGATCCCGAGCTCGTCGGCCAGCCGACGCCGTACCGCGTGCTCCACCGGCTCGCCCGGAAGTGGGTGCCCGCAGCAACTATTGGTCCAGACGCCCGGCCAGGTGGGCTTCCCGAACGCACGCTGGGTGAGCAGGACCCGGCCGTCCACGTCGATCACGTAGCTGGAGAACGCGAGATGCAGCGGGGTCGCCGCGTGGTGGACCGTTGCCTTCGCCTCGGTCCCGATCGCGTGCCCGCCCTCGTCCACCAGCACTACCCGCTCATCACTCACGCCCAGAGCTTAAGTCCTGTCTGCTAACCTGATCGCGTGATCAAGCGACGCGTGGCATATCGACCGGCTCTGGGAGGAGCCGGTATTCGGTAGTACCCGCACTCGCTCCACCCAGAGCCTCCGAGGCAGGAACCGTCCGGTTCCTGCCTCTTTCCGTTGCCGGAGGCACTGGCGGTGCCTC
This sequence comes from Kribbella sp. NPDC000426, assembly GCF_040300265.1. Lineage (NCBI taxonomy): Bacteria > Bacillati > Actinomycetota > Actinomycetes > Propionibacteriales > Kribbellaceae > Kribbella > Kribbella sp. NPDC000426. The sequence continues at coordinate 540,364 of NZ_JBEPDK010000001.1, forward strand.
GCCGCTGAGAGGAATCCCCACGTGAACTTCGTGATCGAGCGATTACGCCGTACCACCGACACCGTCATCGGCGCGGACGACCTGCGCGACCGGCTGGACTCCGGGCGCCCGCTGCGGATCAAGTACGGCGTCGACTGCACCGCGCCGGATCTGCATCTGGGCCACGCGGTCAACCTGTGGATGATGCGGCAACTGCAGGACCTCGGCCACCGGGTCGTGTTCCTGCTCGGCGATCTCACCACTCGCGTCGGCGACCCGACCGGCCGCTCCGAGACTCGTCCGGTGCTCACTCCCGCGCAGATCGACGCGAACGCCGCGTCGTTCCTCGAGCAGGTGTCGCTGGTGCTGCGCACCGACCCCGAGGTGTTCGAAGTACGGCGGAACTCCGAGTGGTACGACGGGATGCCGGTGGCCGAGCTGTTGGGTCTGTTCGCCCAGGTCACGCAGGCGCAGTTGATGAGCCGGGACATGTTCCGCGATCGGGTCGCGGCCGGGCGGGAGATCGCCGTCCACGAATTGGTATACCCCGTGCTGCAGGGCTACGACAGCTTTGCGATGGAAAGCGATCTGACGATCGTCGGGTCCGACCAGCTGTTCAACGAGCAGCTGGGACGGCACTTCCAGCAGCGGTTGGGGGCGCCGCCGCAGGTGGTGATCACGACGACGATCACCCCCGGAATTGATGGTCGGGCCAAGCAATCCAAGTCGCTGAACAACTACATCGGGCTGACCGACAGCCCGCGCGACAAGTTCGGCAAGCTGATGAGCATCCCGGACGAACTGGTCGAGCCGTACGCACGCGTCTACACGGAGCTGCCGCTGGAGACGGTCGCTGCCCTTGCCGACTCCGCGGCGACCGGTGGTCCGGCGGCTCGCGACTCCAAGCTCCGGCTGGCCGCGGCCGTGGTCACGCGGTACCACGGCGCGGGCGTCGCACGTGCAGAGCTGGCCGCCTTCCGGCAGACGTTCTCGGATCGCGGGCAGCCCGAGGAGATGCCTTCGGTGGTGGTGGACGGTTCGGCGGTGACCGCCTTCGACCTGCTGCGAGCGGCTCGACCCGACGACAGCAACTCCGAGCTGCGCCGGCTGCTGCGGCAGGGGGCCGTGACGATCAACGGCGTACGGACGGAAGACCCGGCGGCGGCTGTCGACCTCGGTGCAGACGTCGTACTCAAGTCGGGTGCTCGCACTTGGCACCGGATCACGCGACAGTAGGCCGGTGGAATTCAAGACGGAATTCAAGACCGTAGAGGCCTTGGTGAGCGTCGGCGCCCGGTACGTCGGCCGGGCGCCGGCGTTCGACGTGGAGCCGGGGTGGTGGTCGGAGGTCGAGGCCATCACCCGGCACCTGGACGAGCTGCTCGGTGTTCCGACGCTGGTACTGCGGCTCGTGCACGCGGACGAGGCTGTGATCGGGCGCGGCGGGCGGGCGGTGTACCACGTCGAGGCGATGGGCGAGCCGCGTCCCGGCGTACTGGATGAGACGCCGTCGCCCCAGTGGGATTCGGTCATTGCGGCGGAACCGCACCGGTCGACGTGGGCCGAGGTCGGCGGGCCGGCGCGGCTGATCGCGTGGGCCCAGGGCGTCATCGGGCCGCACGACGCCGTACAAGTGAAGACGTGGAACCTGTCGTGTCTGGTGCGGTTTCCGGGTGCGTGGGCGAAGGCCACGAGCCGGTTCTGCAGTGTCGACGCGGACATCATCGAACACATCCGGCGGTACGACGAGACGCTCGCGCCTGCTGTACTCGCGACATCCCGGGTCGACCGCTGGTCGCTGCTCGCGCACGCGCCGGGGACGGACTGCTGGGAGCCGGACCGGGCGTCGGTCGAGAGTGTCGTGCCTCGTTGGGTCGCGGCCCAGGCTGCTCTCGCCGGCGAGGTGGACGAGCTCGATGCTCCGCGGTTGTTGCCGTCCTCGTTGGCGGATGAGGTCTCGGCGCTGATTCCGCGGGTTGCCTTGTCCGACGACGAGGTGAGCGGTCTGGTGAAGCTGGTCGATCGGCTGCCGGCGATCGTCGGTGAGCTCGAGTCCGCGGGGCTGCCGATCACGTTGGTGCACGGGGATTTCCATCCAGGGAACTGGCGGTCGGACGGTACGCATCGGGTGATCGTCGACTGGGCGGACACGTTCATCGGTCACCCCGCGACCGACATCAGGCGTCTGCGCGACTTCCTGCCGGCGGAGAAGCGCGAGCATGCGTGCGAGGTGTGGGCGGCGGCCTGGCGGGATGAACTCCCTGGGTGCGAGCCGCTGCGCGCGCTCGGGCCGATGAGTGTGCTGGGGCCGCTGACGTATGCGCTGATCTACCAGCGTTTCCTCGACAACATCGAACCCGACGAACGGATCTACCACCAGGACGACCCGGCGATCTGCCTGCGGTCGGCCCTCGATATGGCAGGCTGCGAGCTATGACGATCCTGGTGACCGGCGCAACCGGCAACGCGGGTGGGGCGGTCGTGCAATCGCTCGCAGCACAAGGCATTCCGGCACGGGCGCTGATCCGCTCGGCGACGTCCCTGCCGACTGGTATCGAGCCTGTGTACGGCGATCTGAACAAGCCGGACACGTTCGTGGACGCGCTCGCCGGCGTCACCGGGATCTTCCTGCTGAGCGGGTACGACCGCCTCGAGGAACTGCTCGCGAATGCGGTGGACGCGGGGGTTCGGAAGGTCGTGGTGCTGTCGAGCAGCTCCCTCGACGGTGAGCTGACGAACGCGGTCGCGGCGTACCACCATGCGACCGAAGAGGCCGTCCGGGTCTCCGGATTGGACTGGACCTTCCTGCGGCCGAACTCGTTCATGTCGAACACCCTGCGCTGGCTGGACCAACTTCGCGCCGGCGACGAGGTGCGCGTGCAGTTCCCGGACGTGCCGGTGTCGACGATCCACCCGCGCGACATCGCGGACGTCGCGGCGCGGGCTCTGCAGGGCTCGGCCGACGGCGAAGTACTGCGGCTCACCGGCCCGGTCGCGCTGACCCCGGTCGAGCAGGTCGCGATTCTGGGCGAGGGAATCGGCCGAGCGCTGACGGCGTACCCGATGACCCGCGCGGAAACCCACGCCGCGCTGGAGGCCTCGATGCCCGCGCCGTACGCCACCGCCATCGAGTCCTTCTTCGCCGACAGAACCATCGACGAAACCACCGTCAACAACACAGTCACCCAGGTCACCGGCCACCCACCCCGCACCCTACAAACCTGGGTCCAGGAGAACGCCAGGCTGTTCGGGTAGCTACTTCAGGGCGGTCAAGTACTCGTTGGTGGTGCAGAGTTCGCCGATTCGGGGGAAGATCTGGGAGAGCGCGAACTCGTGCGCCGGGGCGTCCAGGCCGGTCATCGCGTCGGTTATGAAGAAGGTCTCGTAGCCGAGGTCGGATGCCGCGCGCCCGGTGGATTCCACGCCGAAGTTGGTTGCGATCCCCGCGAGGGCCACGTTCGCGATTCCGCGCGACTGGAGTTCGGCGTCGAGGGGTGAGCGGCCGAAGGCGCCGATCGTGCGCTTGACGATCTCCAGGTCGCCCGGCTGCGGCACCACCTCATCCGCGAACCCGCTCCCCTCCGGCTGTACGTCGACGCCCGGCCGCTCGACCCGCACGTTCACCACCAACCCACCCGCCGCCCGCGTCGCCGCGGCCAGCTCCACCGACCGCTGGACTACCGCCGGCCCGCTCAACGGCGCGGTGTCCAGCGCGATGATCCGCGGCATCAGGTCGATCAGGATGAGCGAAGTACAACGGGACTCGAGAGGATTCACGAGCCGAGCCTAAGGGCCGACCTGTCCACGACCCGGCCCCGCTGGACGGCGGGGTTGCCGGGGGCAGCAGACTGGACCTCGCACACACCTTGAGACTGCGGGAGATTCGATGAGCTCTGAGAAGGCCCAGATAGGTGTCACCGGACTAGCGGTGATGGGTCGCAACCTGGCCCGGAACCTCGCGCGCAACGGTTTCAGCGTCGCGCTGCACAACCGTTCCCAGGCCCGCACCGACTCGCTGGTCGCGGAGTTCGGTTCCGAGGGCGACTTCGTCCCGTCCACGGACCTGGCCGGCTTCGTCGAGTCGCTGGAGCAGCCGCGCAAGATCATCATCATGGTGAAGGCGGGCGCCCCGACCGACGCGGTCATCGACGAACTGGTGCCGCTGCTCGACGAGGGCGACATCGTCGTCGACGCCGGCAACGCGCACTTCCTCGACACCCGGCGCCGGGAGAGCGCGCTGAAGGAGAAGGGCCTGCACTTCGTCGGCAGCGGCGTGTCCGGCGGCGAGGAGGGCGCGCTGAACGGCCCGAGCATCATGCCGGGCGGTTCGCCGGAGTCGTACGCGGCGCTGGAGCCGATGCTGACCAAGATCTCCGCGCACGTGAACGGCGAGCCGTGCTGCGTGCACGTCGGTCCGGACGGCGCCGGCCACTTCGTGAAGATGCTGCACAACGGCATCGAGTACGCCGACATGCAGCTGATCGCGGAGGCGTACGACCTGCTCCGGCACGTGCTCGACCTGTCCCCCGCCGAACTGGCCGACGTGTTCCGCGACTGGAACACCGGCGACCTCGAGTCGTTCCTGATCGAGATCACCGCCGAGGTGCTCAGCCAGACCGACCCGACCACCGGCGGCGCGTTCGTCGACATCGTCCTCGACCAGGCGGAGCAGAAGGGCACCGGCCGCTGGACCGTGCAGTCCGCGCTCGACCTGGGCATCCCGGTCAGCGGCATGGCCGAGGCCGTGTTCGCCCGGTCCCTGTCGGGTGACGTCGTACGGCGGGAGGCGGCGGCCGGCGTGCTGCCCGGTCCGGCTGAGGCGAAGCTCGACGTGGACCGGCAGGCGTTCATCGACGACGTACGGCACGCGCTGTACTCGTCGAAGCTGGTCGCGTACGCGCAGGGCTTCGACGCGATCCGGGCGGCCAGCGACGAGTACGGCTGGGACATCGATCTCGGTGCGATGGCGACGATCTGGCGCGGCGGGTGCATCATCCGGGCTCGGTTCCTCGACCGCATCAAGGAGGCGTACGACCGGAACGCGGACCTGCCCTCGCTGCTCGTCGACGACTACTTCAAGGAAGCAGTCGCCAACGGGCAGGAGTCCTGGCGTCGGGTGGTGGCTGCCGCCGCGACGGTCGGCGTACCGGCTCCGGGGTTCTCGGCTGCGCTGTCGTACTACGACGGGCTGCGGGCCGAACGCCTGCCGGCTGCGCTGATCCAGGGGCTGCGTGACCTGTTCGGTGCGCACACCTACAAGCGGGTCGACCGTGAGGGCAGCTTCCACCTGGAGTGGTCGGGCGACCGCTCCGAGAGCACCCAGTAGACAACTACCGCCGCTACGCACAGGAAGCCGGCCGCTCCGAGGCTCGCCACGTTGAACCCGTGGACAGCATCGGAGTGGGCGGCGACCGTGCCGGCGACTGTGCTGAGCAGCGCAGTCCCGAGTGATGCGCCGACCTGCTGAGAGGTCATCACCATGGCACCGGCCACCGCAGTGTCGGGACCGGCGCCGAGGGTTGCGGTGCTGTTGGCGGCGATCAGAACCCATCCGGTCCCCAGACCGACGAGGAAGAACACCGGCATGACGTGTAGCCAGTAGCTGCTGTCAGCTCTGAGCAACCCGAGCAGTGCGAGCCCGGCGGCAATGGTGAGTAGCCCAGGGCAGATGAGGGTCCGCACTGGCGTCTTGGCCAGCAGACGGCTCACTGCGCGCACTCCAGTCATCAGCCCGACTGTCAACGGCAGGAAGGCCACACCGGCCTTCACCGGTGAGTAGTGCTGGATGTTCTGCAGGTAGAACGTCAGGAAGAACAGCGCAGCGAACATGCCGATCGCCAGGCTGAACACGGCCAGGTACGAGCCACTTCGCCGGCTGTTCGCCAAAACCCTCAGCGGCAGCAGTGGCGACTTCACGCGAGCCTGCACAGCCAGGAAGGCCGCCAGCAACACCACTCCACCTGCGAGCGATGCGTACGTCGCCGGTGCGCTCCAGCCATCCGACTCCGCCCTGGCGAACCCGAAGACCACCGCCATCAGCCCTGCGGTCGCCAGCAACGCACCCACCAGGTCCACTCGCACCCCACTGGCTCGCGGGACCGGACGTACGGCGTACAGGACGCCTCCTGCAGCCAGTGCGGCGATCGGGAGGTTCACGAACATGCACCACCTCCAGTCCAGGTACTGCGTGAGCACGCCGCCGACGAGCACGCCCAGACCGGACGCGCTGCCCATCGCCGTGCCGTAGATGCCGAACGCCTTCCCTCGCTCAGCCGGCAACGGGAACGACGCCGCCAGGGTCGCCAGCACCGCCGGAGTCAGCAGCGCCCCGAAGACTCCCTGCAGGGCACGTCCGGTCAGCAACATCGCCGGACCGGTCGCCGCACCGCCAAGCGCTGACGCGGTTGCGAAACCGGTTAGCCCGACGAGGAGGGCACGGCGCCGTCCGATCAGGTCGCTCATGCGTCCACCGAGGAGCAGCAGGCCGCCGTACCCGAGCGCGAACAGCGTGATCACCCACTGCCGCGCCGGATCCGACATCCCAAGGTCCCGCTGCACCGACGGCAACGCGATATTCACGATGGTCAGATCGATCCCGACCATCAACTGAGCAGTCGCCACCGCCCCAAGCGCCCACCACCGCCGGACGTCGACCTCTGGCGACGCCTCCACGGCAGCCATCAGAACATCCCGTTCGCGTTGGACGCCTCGTCAGGAACCGGCTGCATCACGTCCCAGTGCTCGACGATCCGGCCGTCCGCGTCGAGGCGGAAGATGTCAACGATCGCGGTGCCGGTCTGCCCCGGCACGCGGACGCCGTGGACGTGGGCGATCACGTAGTCGCCGTCCGCGAAGAGGCGCTTGACGTCGGCCTTCAGGTCCGGGAAGTCCGCGCGGATCGTCGCGACGAACTCCTCGAAGCCGGCGATGCCGTCCGCGATCCGCGGGTTGTGCTGCGTGTAGGTGTCGCCGAGCAACTCGGCGGCGGCGTGGAAGTCCTTCCGGTTCAAGCCTGTCTCGTAGAAGTCGAGGACGGCTTGTTTGTTGCGTTCGCTCATGGTCATCCTTAAGTGAACAGCTGTAGTGCTACGACTGTAAGGCAACGTCCGTTGCAATACAATCGGCTTTATGGACGCTGGAACGTCGCGGAACCGGAACCGTCGCGGGCAGGGGGAACTGCTGCGGCAGGAGATCATCGAGGCCGCACTGCGGATGCTGAACGAGCTCGGGGACGACGAGGCGCTGTCGCTGCGTGCGGTCGCCCGGGAGGTCGGGATCGCGGCGACGTCGGTCTACATCCATTTCGCCGATCGCGACGAGCTCGTCTTCGCGGCGCTGGAGAAGTCCACGACCGACCTCCTCCGCGACCTCGAGCAGGCAGAGGACAGCGCCGGCGACGACCCGGTACGCCGGCTACGCGCGCGGCTGATCTTCCTCGGCACGTGGGTGCGCGAGTATTCCGGCCTCTACAAGGTGCTGCACGAAAGCTCACTGAACCGGCGGATGAATCTCGCCTTCAAGGAGGAGCTGGGGATCCGCGCGAAGGCCGCCGTGCAGGCCTGTATGGACGCCGGCCTGGCGCCCGCGGACGACGCGACCGCGGTGGCGCTCGATCTGCGGGCCGCGGTGCACGGCGCGGTCTCGATCCGGATCAACGAGCCGGAGGCCGATCTGCCGCCGCTGGCAGACCAGATCGACCGCTTCCTGGTGAAGCTGGTTGGCCTGCGAATCGAACATGTGTTCTAATAGTCACACAGCGCCAGTCCCAGAAGGAGATCGCCGCAACGATGACTGTAGACACTCTGGCAGTAGAGACGCCGTCCGACCTCGCCGACACTCCCGACCTGATCAACCCGTCGGCAGCCACGCCCGAAACGACGGCCGAAGCAACGCCCGACACGGCTGACGCAGCTCCCGCCGAGGCGCCGAAGCCGAAGAAGGCGCCGGCGAAGAAGGCGGCCGGCAAGAAGGCGAAGACCATCGAGCTCACGCTCACCGTCACCGGGACGGCGGACGGCGAGTGGCACGCCGAGCTCAAGCAGGGCACGACCTACCTGGCTCGCGACCTGGCCGTTGCCGCGGCCGCGGTGTCCCGCGCGGCCAAGGAGTTGCACGAGGACCTCTCGACCCCGATCGACGAGGTCATCGAGGAGGCCCGCTCCCAGCAGGCCGCCAAGGTGGCCGCGCTCGAGGCCGAGCTCGAGGCCGCCAAGAAGGCCCTCGCCGACCTCGACTGAGCCCGGCCGATCGAGGTTGGCCGATTGAGCCAGGCCGATTGAGGTTGGGCTGATCCCGGCGCAGGACTCCCCGTGGTAGTCACCTTCCCTGATCACCACGGGCAGCAAATGCAGAACCCGTCCGCAGCTGTGTGAGGTGGTTGCGGACGGGTTCTGGGGATCTAGCCGGCCTGGGTCGTGAGCACGATGCGCAGGTTCGCCTTGGGCTGGTGTTGCCAAGCGTCCTCGGCCTGCTCGAGCGGGAACGTCTCGATGATCGGCCGGATGCCCTTGAGCACCGCGAAGTTCAGCGTGTCCTCGGAGTCCTGCGCAACCCCGGAGTACCACCCGGACACCGACAACCGGCCCTCGGAGAGCGCATGGCCGGTGACCTGGATCGGGTCGCTGCCCTCGAGGACGATCAGCTCGCCGTTCGGGCGCAGGCCCTTGACCAGGTCCGACTGGAGATCAGCGCGCGAGACCGTCGCGAGCACGACGGCGGCACCGCCGAGAGCCTGCAGTGCCTCGCCTGCATCACCCTCCTCGCTGTCGATGTACTCGTCCGCACCGAGCTGACGAGCGAGCTTCTCCTTGTCCCGGCCGCGGTTGATCGCCACCGTCCGGAAGCCCATCTTGTCGGCGAACTGGATCGCGAGGTGGCCGACACCACCGACCCCTTGCACCGCGATCGTGTCCCCCGGCCCCGCATTCGCATGCCGGAGCGCGTTGAACGCCGTGATCCCGCCGCACATCAACGGTGCCGCGTCCTCGAAGGACAAGGCCTCCGGGATCCGCGCCACCGCATCCTGCGGCGCCACCATGAACTCGGCGTACCCGGCGTCGTACGACGTGCCGACGATCGTGCGGTTGACGCAGTTCGTGAAGTCGCCGCGCCGGCAGTACTCGCAGGTGAAGTCGACGCCGCCGGACCAGCCGACGCCGACCCGCTGACCGACCTCCCAGACCGTGACGCCCTCGCCGACCGCGTCCACGACACCGGCGATCTCGTGTCCCGGGATCCGCGGCAGCACGGTGCCGAACAGCGCGTTCCGCGGAATCGCGTCACCGCCGCAGATCCCGCAGGCGTGCACCTTCACCCGGATCTGCCCGGCCTTGGGTTCCGGGATCGGCACATCGGTCACGACGAACGGGCCGCCGGCCTGCTGCACCTGGGCCGCACGCATCGTTCCAGTCATCTCTCTCCCTCAATAGGTCCAGCTCAGTAGGTTCGGCTCAGTGCATTCCGCCGTCGGCGACGATCTGCTGACCGGTGATCAGTCCGGCCTCGTCGCCGGCCAGGAAGGCCGCGATCCCGGCCACGTCCTCGGTCGTGCCGAGCCGCCCGATCGGCACCATCGCGATCAGGCTCTGCTTGTACTCGTCGTTCGCCGGGTCGGTGAAGATCCCCGCGCCGTCGATCGGCCCCGGCACGATCGTGTTCACGGTGATTCCCCGCGGCCCCAGCTCCAGCGCGAGCACCCGGGCCAGGTAACCGGTGGCGACCTTGCTGGTGCCGTACAGGCCGACGCCCAACTGCGGGACCGTGGTGGTGTTCGACGAGATCGTGATGATCCGGCCGTTGTCCGCGATCCGGCGGGCCGCCTCGCGCAGGACGAAGTACGGGCCCTTGGTGTTGACCCGGAACAGCAGGTCGAAGTCCTCTTCGGTGACGTCCGCGACCGGGACGTTCACCTTCTCCATGCCGGCGTTCGCGACCACGACGTCGACCTGGCCGAACTCGTCGACCGTCGCGTCGTACAGCCGCTGGATCCCGTCGACCTGGGACACGTCGGCGGCGACCGAGATGGCCTGCACGCCGAGCGCCTTGGCCGCGTCGAGTACTTCGTTCGCCGCGGACTCGTCGCGGGAGTAGTTGACCACGACGTTCGCGCCCTGAGCGGCGAGGCGGAGCAGGATCGCCCGGCCCAGGCCCTTCGACGAGCCGGTGACCAGCGCCGTCTTTCCCTTCAGCGTCATCCTCTTGTCTCTCCCTTCAGCAGACCTGCTTCGATCGTCCTGCCAGATCGCGGCGGGCGGAAACAGAGACTTGTTGGCGAGGCCACAACAAGCCGTTGTGGCACGATGGCTGGGTGGATGCGAGGACGGCGTGGATCTGAGCCTGCGGCTGCTCGAGGCACTCGAAGCCGTTGCGGCCGAGGGCAGCATGACGCGGGCGGCAGGCGTCCTGAACCTGACACAGCAGGCAGTCAGCGGGCAGATCCGTCAACTGGAGCGAGTGATCGGGACCCCACTGGTCGAGCGGCGCCCGACCGGCATCGAACTGACCCCGGCCGGCGAGGTCGTCCTCAAGCAGGGCGCGGCGCTGTTGTCGTCAGCACAGGCGATGGTCACCGAGGCGCGGTTGACGGCGGCAGGGCGGCCGGATCCGCTGCGGATCACGTTCAAGGCGCAGAGTACGGCGCACTTCATGCCCGCGGTCGAGGCCGCACTCCGCCGTGGCGCGCCCGAGGTCGAAGTACGGCCGATCGCGTCGCACACGTTGCCTGACGAGATCGCCGCACTCGTCGAGGGTCGGGCGGACGCGGCGTTCCTGTGGCTGCCGATCGGCGACGATCCACGGTTCACCGTGCACCCGCTGCTCGAAGAAGACCGCTGGGTCGCGCTGCCGCCCGGACATCCGCTGGAGACGCGCACAGCGTTGTCCATCGAGGATCTCGCCGACGTACCGGTGGTCGGGCCACGGGACGGGATGCCGGAGGCCGTGGTGAACTTCTGGTTCATCGACCCGCGGCCGGACGGCAGCCGCGCGATCTTCGGACCGCAGGCGCGGACCCCGGAGGAGTGCCTCCACCTGGTCGCGGCCGGCCACGGCTGCTGGATCGCGCCGGCGTCGACCGTCACGTACTTCGCCCATCCCAAGCTGACGTGGCTGCCGCTGGTCGACGCGACTCCGAACGTGCTGGCCCTCATCTGGCCCAAACACACCGCGAACCCGCTCCTGCACCGTCTCCTCGAGGAGACCCGCCGCGCCCTTGATCCCTTGCCGACAGCAACGACCTGACGCGGTCCAGCGCGGCCTAGCTCAGGGCGCTGGTCAGCGTGATGGTGAGCAGGGTCATCGTTGCCATGACGGCGATCAGGGTCCAGCGGGCTGCGGCGTTACTCATGGATTCATGGTCGGCACCTGCACCGCCGCTGGGAATGGGCCGGCCCGGGTTTCAGGGGCCGGTCCGGGGTGCGGTCCGGTGAAGTCCTGACCGCCGAAGCCCCGACCGCCACCTCGGGGAACAGGAAATGAACTGGGTGTGACCGAAACGGCACGCCGCAGCTGTGGGCGGGGGTGGGTGGTTGGCCTTACCGTGGGTGACCTGGGTCGGTCCGAAGGCCCTGATCTGTTCGAGCGATTTGGCCGCTCCGGGGTGAGAAGGGGTCAGATGAGCACTTTCGAGGACCTGGGTTCGTTGCTGCTGGTACGCGGCGCGGACGAGATCGACCACGCCGGCGGAAGCCTGTACGTCCACCTGCACCGGGTCGCGAAGCGCCTGCGCTCGCTCGGTGCCTCCGACACGCTGGTGATCGCCGGCCTGGCCCACGCGGCGTACGGGACGGACGGTTTCCCGACTCATCTGTTCGACTGGCAGACCGAACGCCCGGTCCTGGACTCGGTGATCGGCACCGAGGCCGAGCAGATCGTCTACCGGTACGGCGCGTGCGACCGCGAGACCACGTGGCGCGACCTCGCCGAGCACCGCACGGTCACCGACCGCTTCACCGGTACGTCGGAAGAGCTCGGCGCCGAGGACATCCGCGACTTCGTCGACCTGACGATCGTCAACGAGCTCGACGTCCTCGACAACGATGCCAAGCGCGCGGTCAAACTCGGTCCGTTCCTGACCGAGCAGATTCCGCGCTGGCAGTCGCTCGCCTCCCCCGCCGTCCTCGCCGAGTCGCAACGCATCCTGCAGCTGCAAGAGGGCGTCCGAGGGCACTCCTAGACTGGCGGCGTGAAACGGTTCCTGTGGCGGGGGTTCCTGGGACTTCTCGGGCTCTGGCTGATCGTCACCGTGGCATCACTCGGCTACAACCTCGCCACCAACGGGACCGCTGCACCGCCTTCCGGCCTGAAGTACGTCGAGGCCGGCGACATCAACACGCGCTATGACACCTGGGGTACGTCGGGCACGCCCGTCGTCCTCGTCCACGGGGCAGCGGAGTCCGTCGACACCTGGTCGCGACTCGTCCCGCTGCTCGCGACGAACCACCGCGTCTACGCCTACGACATCACCGGCTACGGGTACTCCGAGCGCAAGGCGCCGTACACGATCGAGCATCTCGCGGCGCAGCTGCTCGGCTTCCTCGACGCCATGCACCTCGGCGGGCCTGGTGAACCACGGCCGATCCTGGTCGGGCACTCGCTCGGTGCCGGCGTCGTCGCCGAGGCAACGCTGGAGGCACCGAACCGGATGGCCGGAATCATGTTCCTCGACGGTGACGCGCTGCCGTTGCCGGGCGGGCAGGCCGGACCGCCGCGGTGGCTGATCGTCCCGCCGTACCGGACGTCGCTGTTCCGGCTGGTGCTCGACCAGGGCTGGCTGCTCAAGAAGATCTACAACAGCGTCTGCTCCCCGAACTGCCCGGCGATGAACGTCGACGACTGGACCCGGCCGTTCCGGCAGCCGGGCGCCGAGAAGGCGGTCTGGCAGATGACCGCGCACGGCATCCCGGCCGTGTCGGCCGATCGCCTGGCCAAGCTTCGCGACCTGCCCGTCCCGAAGTCGGTCGTGTTCGGGGCGCTCGACACCAACGGCGGCAACGCGACCGAGACTGCCACTCGGATCGGGGCACCCGCGCCGACGCTGATCCCGAACGCGAACCACCTCACGCTGATCTCCAGCCCGACCGAGGTGGCGGCGGCGATCAACGCCCTTCGTTGATTCCTGGAATCCGGCGACGGATGATCGATTCATGGCCCGTTACGAAGTGGTTGCGCGCGCGAAGACCGATCGACGACTGACCGATTCCGCCTACCTCGAGCTCGCCCTCAAGTCCTGGTCACTCGACAAGGGCATGCGGTTCCAGCGGGTCGAAGACCTACCGGACGGGACGATCGCGATCGTCCTCCAGCAGAACCTCTCGCCGCGCAAGCACGACGCCGCCTGCGCGATGGCGAACCGGAGCCTGGCCCAGCTCGGGATCCCGGCCGCCCAGGTCCAGCAGATCGACCTCGTCCGGATGACCCGCAAGGGCGGTCGCGCGCTGGTCCGCTCGTGGGTCGGCCCGGGCAACCCGCCCGGTCCGGACACCGCCGGCGATCGCGAGCCGCGGCGCCCGAAGCCGATGCCGCCGCACCTGCAGGCGTCCCGCGAGCTGCCTACGGAGTGAAGACTTCGAACCGCGCGCCGTACTTCGTGCCCAGCTGAGTGCCGGTCGGACGCGAAACGCCTTCGAGGAACTCCTCCGGGTCGAACGCGCGGTTCAGCCCGTCGATGTAGGCCTGGTGTGCCTTCAACGACTGCAGGCCGAGGTCGAAGGTGTCAGTAGTGTCGACCCCGTGCCGCGAGTTCGGTGAGCCGGCCGCCCAGACCTGCCGTACGCCGTCCCACTTGTCGCCGGCGTCCGGGAAGATCCAGCGGTTCGCGGCGTCCCGAACGGCGTCGACGACCGCGCGGCCGGTGTTGATGTGGTCGGCCTGGTTCAGCGCGACGTCGCCGTCCCAGGTGTCGCGGAAGTTGCCGGTGATGACGATCTCCGGCTGGTGCCGCCGGATCGCGGCGGCGATGACGCGCCGCAGCGGTACGCCGTACTCGATCGTGCCGTCGGGCTGGCCGAGGAACTCGACCGTGGACACGCCGACGATCCGGGCCGACTCGATCTCCTCGGCCTCCCGCAACGGTGCGCACTCGGCCGGGTCGACCCCGTCGATCCCCGCCTCGCCGGACGTCAGCAGGCAGTACGCGATCTGCTTGCCCTGACCGGTCCAGCGCGCGATCGCGGCCGCCGACCCCCACTCGAGATCATCCGGGTGCGCGACAATCGCCAGCGCCTTCTGCCAATCCTCGGCCAACGGCTCGAGCCCCTCCGCAGCATCCATGCCTGGCAGGCTATCGTCCGGCGCGGGCTCAGCCGAAGACCTGACGGGTGTACTGGTTCTCGAAGCTGCGTTGCGGGTCGAGCCGGTCGCGGACGGCGAGGAAGTCGTCGAAGTGCGGGTAACGCGCTCGGAGGTCGGCCGCGGTGAGCGTGTGCAGCTTGCCCCAGTGCGGGCGTCCGTCGTACTCGGCGACGATGTTCTCGAACGCTTGGAAGTACGGATCGTGCGGGAGCCGGTGGTACTGATGGATCGCGACGTACGCCGTCTCGCGCCCCGATGCCGTCGACAGCCAGATATTGTCCGGCGCCGCCACCCGGACCTCGATCGGGAACGGGATCCGCGACCCCGACGTGTCGATCCAGTCGCGCAGCCGGCGGATCACCTCGACCACGTGCTCGCGGGGCACGGCGTACTCCGATTCGCGGAAGATCACGTTGCGCTCGGAACAGAACACCTTGTACGACGAGTCGACGTACTCCCGCGCGGACAAGGCGCGTGAGGCGAGCTGGTTGATCCGCGGAACCGTGCCGGGCCGGCGCACTGCGAGCCGGTTGGTCAGCTCGAAGACCTTGTTGGACAACAGTTCGTCGTCGACCCAGCCGCGGATCCGGCCGACCGGCGACGCGTCGACGCCCGCCGCGACCCGGTTGTTGCGCTTGGTCAACGCGATATCGGTATGCGGGAACCAGTAGAACTCGAAGTGATCGTTGCCATCGGCAAACTCGTGGAAACCGTCCAGTACGTCGGCCAGCGGCAACGGCATCTCCTGTGCACGCAGCAGGAACGCCGGCACGCACTGCAGTGTCAGCGAGCTGATCACGCCGAGCGCGCCGACCGAGACCCGGGCCGCGGCGAAAACGTCCGGATTCTCCTCGGCCGAGCAGTGCAGCACCGACCCGTCCGCGGTGACCAGGTCGAGCGCGACGACCTGCGTCGCGAGGCCCCCGAGCCCCGCACCGGTCCCGTGCGTGCCGGTTGAGATCGCGCCAGAGATCGTCTGCTTGTCGATGTCGCCCAGGTTTGCCATTGCGAGGTCGAACGCGGCCAGGCCGGCGTTGAGCTTCCGCAGGCCGGTGCCCGCACCGACCGTCACCCGGCCGGAATACTTGTCGGCATGGGTGATCGACGACAGCCCGTCGAGCCGGATCATCACCTGCTGCGGCACCGAGCACCCCGTGAACGAGTGTCCCGAGCCGACCGCCTTGAGCTTCTTGCCCTGCTCGGCGGCGGACTTGACCGCGGCCGCCAGTTCGTCGGTCGATCCGGGGCGCAGGGTCTCGATACCGGTCGCCGACTCGGTGCCGGACCAGTTCCGCCAGGTGCTCATCCGAAGTTCTTCCCTTCGCCGCGGTAGGTGACGAGTTCGCTCACGTCCTCACCGTGAACGGCGTGCAGGACATCGAACCGCTCCAGCATCTCGCCTGCCTTCGCGTAGCGCATCCATACTCTGTCGCCAAGATTCAGCCGATCGGCTGATTGTCCCTGGACCGGAGTCTGCACCTCGCCGGCACCTTCGGTGCCGAGCAGCTTCAGACCGGACGGCCAAGCAGGCAAGGGCAACCGCGACTTCTTCGCCGGCCCCGACGCCACGTATCCGCCGCCGAACAGCGTGGCGATACGAGGCGCAGGACGGCGTACGACGTCGAGCGCGTACGCCATCGCGTGCTCCGGCTGGAAGACGTCGTACTTGTCGAAGAGGGTCGGGCCGTAGAGACCGGACCCGGCGGTGACCTCGGTGACCGACGGGTCGGCGCTGCTGATCTCCAGGCTGCCTGTGCCGCCGCTGTTGACGATCCGGAGCGCAGCGACCTGCTTGACCGCGTCGACGACGGCGCCGCGGCGATCGGCGAGCTCGGCAGCGGAGCGGCGCTTGACCCAGCGGACGGCCGGTGAGGTGTCCGGCAGACCGGCGATCTGCGCCTCGTAGAACATCACGCCGGTCAGCTCGAACGCGTCGTCGGCGGCGACGGCCCGGGCGAGGGCTGCGACCTCGGCGGGGGTCCGCAGCGGCGAGCGGCGTACGCCGAGATGCTGGCCGAAGACGCGGAGCGAGGCGTCGACGTCGAGACAGACCTGGATGCGGGCCGGTCCGGTCGCGGCCGCCTTGATGTACGCGAGGTGCTCCGGCGCGTCGATCATCAGCGTGATCCGGGACGCGGCTTCGGGGTCCTCGGAGAGCTCGCGCAGAGCCGTGCGATGGGTGGTCGGGTAGCCGAGGAGGATGTCGTCGACGCCGTGGTGCGCGAGCCAGAGGGCCTCGGGGAGCGCGTAGCTCATCACGCCGTGGAAGCCGGGCCGCTCCAGCGCGGCGGCGATCAGCGCGCGGCAGCGGACCGACTTGGACGCGATCCGGATCGGCGTCCCCGCGGCGCGGCGGACCAGGTCGTCCGCGTTCCGCCGGAAGGCGTCGAGATCGATCACCGCGTACGGCGCGTCCAGGCCCGCGGTCAGACGGGCATACCGGTCGAAGTCACCCATAACCGGAGTGTAGGTCACAGAATACTGAAAGGTAATACAACTTTAGGGTTGATCGACGACTTGTTCGAGAGTGGGCACGACGGTGCGGGCCCAGTCGGACTGCTTGTCAGGTTGCGCGGAGGTGGTTGCGAGCAGGGCGACTGTGGAGCCATGGACGACGGAGAGGTCAACGTAGGACTCGGCTCCGGCGTAGGCGCGGACTGCAGCGCCAGCGGTGTCGGAGGACCAGAGCGGGTGGACGGACAGGTCGCCGCCGGAGCCGCATGCGGTCATGCGGGCCTGGTATCCGGCGTAGTAGTTCGTCGCCTGGGCGGAGTTCTTGAAGCGGAGGAGGAGGGCGGTGGCGGGCTGGTTGTCGGCTGTGCGGTAGCTGCCGGTCAGGGCGTAGGCCGGGATGGGGAGGGTGCCGGTGGCGGGCTTGCCTGCGCAGCCGGAGGGCAGGGCTTCGTAGGAGGCCTGGTGAGGGTCTCGGCGGCGGGTCCACGTGTTATTGCCGATGAAACCGGCCTCGGCGCCGCCTGGGTCCGTGTAGGTCTTCCAGCCCGCGCCGAGCTTGTCGGGCGTTGGCAGGTTGCGGGCAGTAAGCGGTCCGGCGTTGGCAGGCGGCGGCGCAGTCGCCTGCTCCGGCACCTCCGGCGGGACAGCCGCATCCGTCGGCTTGGCGGTGCTCATGGTCGCGGGCGGCACAGGCACGGTCCCACCAACAGTGCTGGGGATAACCGGCGTAGCCGACTGCTGCACAACCCCCGGCTGCTGAGCAGCTGAGTTGGAGCTACACCCCGCAACCACTATCAACACCACACCCACACCAGCAGGCCACCCGATCAGGCGGCTGACGCGGGTCACTTCGGCTCGAAGTGTTGGTAGTCGGGCTTGGCCCAGCCGGCACCCCAGAAGTAGCCCTGGCCGACCAGTGCCTTGGTGGCGACGCTGCTGGCGAACAGCATGCCGGGGCGTGCCGGCGTCCGGGTGCGGTACGCCAGGCCGTTCGACGGGTACCAGACGCCGTTCGCCGCCAGGTACGGGTTCTCCACGGTGTTGATGTCGATCGCCCACCCGTACGAGTGCGGCGACAGCGAGTACGGATCACCGGTCACCCGCCGGCAGTTGAACGCCGACGTGTTGTCGGCCGCCATCGACTTCACGTCGCTGCCGCCGAATACGTCCACCCGCCGCATCTGCCGGATCGGGAACTTCGACGCGAACGTCGTGGTCCACACCGTGATCATCTTCGCCACGGCCGCGTCCCGCAGGATCAGCTCGCCACGGTGCACATGGCCATCGAAGCCCCAGTAGTTCAGCTGAAGCAGCCGCAGCGACGCCGGCGCGACCGGACACCCGGCCCGGTACGTGTTCGGCACCATGGCGGCGGAGACGGCGTACACCTTGGGGTTCAGTGCAGCCTTGATGACGATCGTCGCCAGGCCGGAGTACTCCATCGCGGCCTGACTGACGTACCTGGTCACGACGCGCACTGTCCGCGTGGCCGGCAGGTCGTCGGGTATCCGGAGCCGGAAGTTGCCCTTGGCATCCATGACTCCGATGTTGAGCAGCTGCCACTTGCCACTGCCCAGATAGCTCTGCAGTGCGAGCTCCTTGCCCGGCTCGGCCGGCACCATCCGCCCGGTGACCGAGACGCCGGTCAGCGTGGCGTACCAGGCCGCCGGCGTGTTGATCAGGATCTTCCGGTCCTGGATCGGCACGGTCCGGTACGCCGAGATCGCGAGCGCCGTCTCCGCCTTCACACCGATCATCGTGCGGAACGCCCAGGTCCCGGTGTACGCCGACACGTAGCTGAAGCGGTACACGCCGCCCGCAGTAGTGCGAGTCGACCCACGCAACACCCAGGCGCCGGGGACTCGCTGCCACAGGGTGATGTACGACCCAGTGATCGGCTGGCTGATCTTGCCGGTGAAGATGGTCGGCTTGTCCTCCCAGGACGCAGCCGGCTGATCCAGGGTGATCGACCAAGCCGGCGTGGGAGTGGCCGCCGGTGTGGGAGTGGCAGGGGTCACCGCCGGCTTAGGCGTGGGCGTCGGTGTCGGTGTCGACACAGCAGCCGACGCAGGGGTCGACGCTGGAGTCTCCGTCGGTGTGACGCTGGGCGACGGGGAGTCGTCCGCGTGCGCGACACTCACCGGCCCCAGACCCAGCAGCACCGCGACAGCCACCCCAACGAAGCGTCTCATCCGCCTCACCTTCCCCTTGACGACTCCTACCCCCTATAAGAGGCAGCCACACCGGGAGACGTCACAGGGGAGCGGGGACTTTGTTTACTCCTGCAGTCGTTTCACTGCGGAGTCGATGCGCTCGTCGGTCCCGGTGAGCGCGACGCGGACGTGCCGCTCACCCGCAGTCCCGTAGAACGCACCCGGAGCGACCAGGATGCCCCGGTCCGCCAGAGCCCCGACAGACCCGTACGCGTCGTACGACGGGTGCGACGCCCACAGGTACAGCCCGCCGTTGGACAGCGTGATCTCCCAGCCCGCATCGGTCAGCGCATCCCGCAGTACCGCACGCCGACGGAGGTAGCGGGCACGCTGCTCCTCCACGTGCACGTCGTCCGCGAAGGCGGCAGCCATCGCGGCCTGGATCGGCGACGGCACCATCAGTCCGGCATGCTTGCGTACGGCAAGCAGCTCGGTCACCACGGTCGGGTCACCTGCTACGAAGCCTCCGCGGTACCCGGCCAGGTTGGACCGCTTGGACAGCGAGTGCACCGCGAGCAGGTTGTCGAAGCTGCCACCGGACACGTCCGGGTGCAGCACGGACACCGGCTTCTCGTCCCAGCCGAACTCGGTGTAGCACTCGTCGCTGACCAGCAGTACGTCGTTCGCCCGCGCCCACTCGACCGCACGGCGCAGATCGTCCGCGGAGGTGATCTCACCGGACGGGTTGCGCGGCGAGTTGAGGTACGCGACCCGCACCGGCCCGTCGTACGTCGTGGGGTCCGCGACCGGCACGCTGGTCGCGCGGGCGAGCGCAGCGCCCGCCTCGTACGTCGGGTACGCCAGGTCCGGGATGAGGACGGTGTCGCCCGCCCCGATACCCAGCAGCGTCGGCAGCATCATGATCAGCTCTTTGGTGCCGATCACGGGCAGTACGCCGCTCTGCGGGTCCACTCCGCTCACATCGAGACGCCGGGCCATCCAGTCCACCGCGGCCTGCCGCGCAGCCGACGTACCGATGGTCGTCGGGTACGACGGGGCGTCGGCGGCGTCTGCCAGCGCCTTCTTCACCAACTCGGGCACCGGGTCGACCGGACTGCCGACAGACAGGTCGACGATGCCGTCGGGATGCTCGGCCGCCTTCTGCTGGTAAGGGGCGAGCTTGTCCCACGGGAAGTCTGGCAACCGGCTGGAGGTCTCGAAGATCACAGGCCCATTCTCCCCCGCCTCCTGATCGCTCCGCCTCCGCCTGCCCGCTCCGCGAGAAACGTCAGCAATCCTTGCCCGGGTCAACCTTGGCGAGGATCGTGTCGGCGATGTCCTTCAGCTGCGCCAACTGCTCCGGGCTGAGCACGTCGACGACGTACTCGCGGACGGTCGCGACGTGGCCCGGCGCGGCGGCGACGAGGAACTCGTAACCGCTGTCCGTGATGGTTGCGACGGTGATCCGCCCGTCGTCCTCGGCCGGCCGGCGCTCGACGAAACCACGCTGCTCGAGGCGCTTGACCACATGGGAGAGCCGCGACAGCGAGCCGTTCGCGAAGCCGGCCAGGTCGCTCATCCGCCGAGACCGCCCGGGTGACTCCGAGAGCCCCGCGAGCACGAGGTACTCGAAGTGGGTCAGCCCTGAGTCCCGCTGGAGCTGATAGTCCAGCACTCCGGGCAGCTTGAAGAGCAGCGCGGCCAGCGACATCCACGTCGCGAGCTCGTCTCGCTCCAGCCATCGCGCATCCCCCGCCATGACGCCATTCTACCGGAATACTTGACGCTTCAAGTCACTTGGCTCTAGCTTTGAGTTGACGCATCAACTAATGACCGAGAGTGGGACATGAACGTCTTTCTGTGGATCCTCGCCGGAGTGCTGGCGGCCTTCTTCCTCGCCGCCGGCGCCACCAAGCTGAGCCAGAGCCGGCGCAAGCTGCTGGCCAACCCGAACATGAAGTGGGTCGAGGACTTCTCCGCGGGCACGATCAAGCTGATCGGGACGGCCGAGGTGCTGGGCGCGATCGGCCTCATCCTGCCGGGTGCGCTGGACATCGCGCCGGTGCTCGTCCCGCTGGCTGCGACCGGCCTCGCCGTCATCATGGCCGGCGCGATCATCACCCACGGCCGCCGCAAGGAGATCCCGCAGATCTTCCTCAACGCGATCATCCTGGTCCTGGCCGTCCTGGTGGCGATCTTCCGGTTCGGTCCCAACGCCTTCTGAGGCTGCCCCGGTCTCCGTACGCTGCTGCAATGACGTACGACGTGGCGGTGGTGGGGGCCGGTGCGATGGGCTCGGCGGCGGCCCGTGCGCTGGCGGCGGCCGGGCGGGAGGTCGTCGTACTGGAGCAGTTCACGCTCGGGCACGAACGGGGCGGATCGCACGGTGGGACGCGGCTGTTCCGGCCGGCGGCCGATGACGCCGAGGTGGCCGAGCTGACCGAGCGGGCCCGGCCGTTGTGGCGCGAGCTGGAGGCGGACTGCGGCGAGACGTTGCTCGAGGAGACCGGTGGGATCGACCACGGACTGAGTGACGAGTCGGTCGAGACGTTCCGGTTGTTGCATGCGGCAACCGGGTCGGTGCTGGCGGCGCCGGAAGCCGCTGAGCGCTGGCCCGGTTTCCGGTTCGAGAGTCCGGTGCTCTACCAGCCGGGCTCAGGTCGGCTGTACGCCGATCGCGCGGTGCACGCGTTGCAGACGGTGGCAGCCCGGTCGGGCGCGGAGTTCCGCGTGCAGTCGCCGGTACGGGCGCTGCGACTTCATGACGAGATGGTGGAGCTCGACGTACCAGGTGGGGCCGTGCGGGCGCAGCACGTCGTGGTGACTGCTGGACCGTGGACTCCGAAGCTGCTGCGTGGTCTGGCGCCGTTGCCGCCGTTCACGGTGACACAGGAGCAGCCCCGGTTCTTCCCACCGCTGTCCGAGGACCTGGAGTGGCCGAGCTTCGTGCACTGGGGCCCTGACAGCTATGGCCTCTACGAGCCAGGCTCCGGAGTGAAGGTCGGGATGCACGCGAGCGGACCCGAGGTGGACCCCGACACCAGGGACTTCCGGCCGGAGCCGGAGCGGGACGAGACCCTGCTGCGGTATGTCGAGGAGTGGTACCCCGGACTGGACCCGACCCGATCCACTGCGATCAGTTGCCTCTACGACAACACGCCGTCGGCCACCTTCGTGATCGACCGGGCCGGCCCGATCACCGTGGCCGCAGGGTTCTCAGGACAGGGCTTCAAGTTCGTGCCGCTGGTGGGCGCGTTCGTCCGTGACCTGGTGACGGGTGGACCGGACACCCCTGCCCACTTCCACTTTCAGAGATAGAGGCCGGTCTGACCGTCTTCGAGACGGCCGGCCGCGACCGCATGCAGGTCCCGCTCGCGCAGCAGGATGTAGTCGTCGCCGCGCACCTCCACCTCGGCCCGGTCCTCCGGGTCGAACAGCACGCGGTCGTCGACCTCCACGGTCCGCACGTTCGCGCCGACCGCGACCACCTTCGCCCACGCGAGCCTGCGGCCCATCTGGGCGGTGGCAGGGATCAAGATGCCGGCCGACGACTTGCGCTCGCCCTCCTGCTCGAGGGAGACCAGGACGCGGTCGTGCAGCATCCGGATCGGGAGTTTGTCGTCGGACAGCCGCTTGCGTGGCGTCACCGGCGACCCACCAGCCGGCGGATCACCAGCAGCACGCCGACGACGCCGACCACCGCACCCGCGACCGCGACGATCTTCTGGGTCCGCAGCTGACCCTGCTCGTCGAAGACCTGGGACTTGGCCTGCTCGACCTGTCGCAGGGCCACGTTCTTCGGGTTCGCGCGGTCGACCAGCTCGTCGACGGTCGAAGCCAGGCGCAACCGGGTGGCGGCGATGTCCGCCTCGATCTGCTCGGCGGTCCGAGCCTTCGTGTCCGACACCTGTCGACGCTCCTTCCATCCGCGGGGCATGCCCCGATCTGCCCCTCGTCACCCACCATCCTCGCAGGTCATCCCCGCAAGTCCACGACCACCTTGATGTCATCCGGTTCCCGCACCAATGCATCCGGCCACTGCGACAGCGGCACGGTCCGGGTGATCAACTGCTGCAGCCAGGCCCGATCAGCCGCGAGCAGCACGTCCACAGCGTCTGCGTAGTGCCGTTTGCCCGCGTTCACGGTTCCGACCAATGCGGCGTTTCGCACCACCAACTGCCGGACCAGGGCGTCCAGCGGTACGTCGACAGTCGCCGGCCCGGGGTGGATCCCGGCCAGGCACATCACACCGGCCGGTGGGAGCAACGACGCGCAGTCGAACACCAACTGCCCGGCCCCGGTCGCCTCGATCACCACATCCGGCACGACATCCAGCTGGTCCAGGTCCGTCAGGTAGGTCCCGCCCAGCGCCCGTACCAGCTCCGGCTTCGGCCCGTCCGTGACCCTGTCCAACACATGTACGTCGTACCCGCGCTGCCGGGCGATGAGCGCCGCGAGCAGCCCGATCGGACCAGCACCCGTCACGAGCACGTGTTGCGGACCGAACCAGGACCGCGCGCCGACCTGGTCCACCTGCTCCCAGGCTTTCGTCAGGATGCTGGCGGGCTCCAAGAGCACGCCGAGCTCTCCCAGCTCAGCCGGAACCCGCACGGCGAAGTACGGGTCGACCCGCCAGCGCTCAGCGCCGTACCCGTCCATCTCCTTGATGCCGCGCTCGGTGTACTCACCGTTGCGGCAGAAGTCCCACTCGCCGCGCGCACAGGCCGGACAGGGCACTGGATCCGGTCGGCGGACCACTCCGGCCACCAGGTCGCCGGCCACGAAGCCCGAGCCCACAGGTGCCTCCAGGACGCGGCCGAGCGACTCGTGTCCGATGACGAGCTGATCCGATCCCGGACGTCCGCTGCCGAACGCGCCGGAGACCAGCTCGATGTCGGTCCCGCAGATACCCGTCAGCAGGCCCTCCACGAGGATCGAACCGTCGGCAACGGGAGGCTCCGAGACCTCGCCCACCCTCGCCGAGTCGGACTTGCCCGGCGTCACTGTCATGGCCCGCATGGGCTCAGGCTAACCGGGTCATGTCGACGGTCACCTCGATGGCCGTCGCCGCACCTCCGGAGTAGATGCCCTTCAGCGGTGACACGTCGCCGTAGTCCCGTCCGGTCGCCACCCAGACATGCCGGTGACCGATCGGGATGTCGTTGGTCGGGTCGAAGCCCCACCACTCACCGGTCCACGCCTCCACCCACGCATGGCTCTCACCGACGACCGTCTCGCCCACTGCCGCGTCCGGCTTGGTGTGCAGGTATCCGGAGACATAGCGGGCCGGTACGTCGACCGCGCGCAGCATGGCCAGCGTCAGATGCGCATAGTCCTGGCACACGCCCTCACCGGCCTGCCAAGCGTCGACAGCCGACGAGTGCACACCAGTGGTGCCACGCTGGTACTTCAGCGTGTCGTGCACCCACTTCGACACGGCCAGCACAGTCTCCTGCGGGGTGTGGCCCTTGCGGAGCGAGCGTGCAACCGCAGCGAGCTCACGGTGCTTCGGGACGTAGCTGGTCCACTCCTTGTATTCGGCGTACGCGTCCAGCACCTCAGGTGACCTCAGCTGGGACCAGGTCGCGTCGACAGACGGTGCGGTCTGGTCGGTCGTCTCGACGACGGAGGCCGCGATCACCTTCAGCTCGGTGTGCGGAGTGTGGAGGTCGAACGAGTTGACCTCAGTACCCCAGTAGTCCGTGTACTTGTACGCACGGGTCGTGGGGATGGTCTCCAGCCGGGCCACCATCAGGTTCTGCCGGTCGTCGTGGCGCGGGGTCAGTCTGGCCTCGTTGTACGACTGAGTGACAGCCGTGGCGTACCTATAGCCGGTCGTATGCACGACTCGGAGACGCCACTTCACAGGTTCACCCCCGCGTTGTTCCACTCGATCCACGGCACCGCATGGAAGTACTGGCGGGACACGGCCTCGCCTACCTCGCGGACTGTCGTCTGCAGATCTTGGAGTCTGCCGGTCAGGTTGTCCAACAGGTCCGCAGGTCGCAGGAACTCCAGATCGCTGCGGGCCTTGCCCAGCAACCGCGCCGCCTCGGCACCAGCACCGATCCGCGCC
Organism: Kribbella sp. NPDC000426; assembly: GCF_040300265.1. NCBI lineage: Bacteria > Bacillati > Actinomycetota > Actinomycetes > Propionibacteriales > Kribbellaceae > Kribbella > Kribbella sp. NPDC000426. Next base: position 565,315 of record NZ_JBEPDK010000001.1, read on the forward strand.
GCCGGCCCGTGGTCGAGGTCGTCGAGGCAGGACTCCGCCTGCTGCAGCGCATGGAACACCGACCTCGGGAACAGGCGGTCCAGCAGCAAGAACTGCACGACCCGTGAGGCATCCAGCGCGCCGCGGTACGTCCGCAAGTAGGTGTCGTGCGCACCCGCGGAACGCAGTACGGTCACCCAGCCCGGTGAGGTCGGACGGTCGCCGACCCGGGACATCAGCATCCGGACGATCATGTCGACGCGTTCCACCGAGCGGCCGAGCACGAGGAAGCGCCATCCGTCGTCGCGGCTCATCGTGGAGTCGGCCAGCCCGGCGAACATCGCCGCCCGGTCCTCCACGAACGTGAAGAACTCGTGCGGGCCTACACGCCGAGCAGCCCGCTGCCGCTCGGGTACGGCGTTCCACATCGCGTTGATGCACTGCCACAGCTCACTGGACACGACCTCGCGCGCGACACGGGTGTTCTCGCGGGCGCTACCGATCGAGGACACGATCGACCCGGTCTCCGGCGACATCGCGACCAGCTCGGTCAGCCCCCACACGTCCAGCGTGCTGCCGTCGGGTGGGGTGATGCCGAGGACCGAGAGCAGCCTGCGGCTGGCCGTGTCCGCGTCGACGGTGGCGTCCTCGAGCAGCTGGTGCACCGAGACGTCGAGGATCCGCGCGGTGTCGTCCGCGCGTTCGACGTACCGGCCGATCCAGTACAGCGACTCGGCGTTGCGTGCGAGCATCGTCAGCACCTCCCCATCACTGTTGCTGCTGCTGTTGGGCGACGTTCAATTCCGGACCGCGCTCCGGCGTCGACGCGCTGTCCTGCTTCACCGTCGCCGTACCAAGGCCGGGACCGCGGAGCTCGGCGTCCTCGTCGGACGCTCTGGGCGCCAGGACCCAGGTGTCCTTGGAGCCACCGCCCTGGGAGGAGTTGACGACCAGGCTGCCCTCAGGAATCGCCACTCTGGTCAGCCCACCGGGCAGAACGAACACGTCGTCGCCGTCGTTGACTGCGAACGGCCGCAGGTCCACATGTCGCGGCTGCAGCCGCTCGCCCACCTTCGTGGGCACAGTGGACAGCTGAACGACGGGCTGCGCGATCCACCCGCGCGGATTGGCCTTGATACGACGCCGCTGCGCCTGGAGCTCCTTCGGCGACGCATCCGGCCCGAAGACGATGCCGTACCCACCAGAGCCCTCGACCGGCTTGGTGACCAGCTCGTCGAGGCGGTCCAGTACTTCGGTCTGCTCCGCGGGCAGCCAGCACCGGTACGTGTCGACGTTCGGCAGCAGGGGCGTCTCGCCGAGGTAGTACTTCAGGATCTCGGGCAGGTACGTGTAGATCAGCTTGTCGTCACCCACGCCGTTGCCGATCGCATTGGCGATCACGACGTTGCCAGACCGCGCTGCGTTGACCAGACCGGCCACACCGAGCGCCGAGTCCGGCAGGAACTGCACCGGGTCCAGGAACTCGTCGTCGATCCGCCTGTAGATCACGTCGACCCGCTGCTCGCCTTCCGTGGTCCGCAGGTAGATGACGTTGTTGCGGGCGAACAGGTCGCGCCCCTCGACCAGCTCCACCCCCATCTGGCGAGCCAGCAGCGAGTGCTCGAAGTACGCCGAGTTGTAGACGCCCGGAGTCAGCACTACGACGTTCGGATCTGTCGCACTGGTCGGAGCCGCGGCCCGTAGCGCCCGGAGCAGATGTACTGCGTAGTCGCCGACCGCACGCACCCGGTGCTTGGCGAACAGGTCCGGGAACACCCGCGCCATCGTCCGGCGGTTCTCCATCACGTACGACACCCCGGACGGACTGCGCAGGTTGTCCTCGAGCACGCGGAAGTCACCCTGCTCGTCGCGGACCACGTCGATGCCGGCCACGTGGATGCGGACGCCGTTAGGTGGTGCGATACCGGCCGCCTGCCGGTGGAAGTGTTCGCAAGAAGTGATCAGCCGACGAGGCAGTACGCCGTCCGCGACGATCTGCTGGTCGCCATAGATGTCAGCCAGGAACGCCTCCAGCGCCCGCACCCGCTGGACCACGCCGCGCTCCAGCCGGGACCACTCCGCCGCGGTGATCACCCGCGGCACCAGATCGAGCGGGAACGGCCGCTCCTCCCCCGACAGGCTGAACGTGATCCCCTGGTCGACCAGTGCCCGGTCCAGCGCCTCGGACCGCGTGGTCAGATCCGCCGGCTGCAGCGGTTTCAGCGAGTCGTGCAGCCGTTTGTACGCCGTACGCACACCGTCGACCGGGTCGAACATCTCGTCGTACGCCCCCGCGTGCGGGCGGCGCGGATCGAGGTAGCCGTCAAAAAGCGGGCGGGGGCTCATGGGCGCATCTTGCCCGTACGATTGCGGCACTTCAATCAATTCCTGGAGGACCTGATGTCCGAACGTCTGTCCGTCGGCGACACCGCACCCGACTTCACCCTGCCCGATGCCGACGGCAACGACGTGGCGCTGAAGGATCTGCGCGGGAAGAACGTGATCGTCTACTTCTACCCGGCCGCGATGACCCCGGGCTGCACCAAGCAGGCGTGCGACTTCAGCGACTCGCTCGACTCCCTGCAGGCCCACGGGTACGCCGTCCTCGGCATCTCCCCGGACAAGCCGGCCAAGCTGGCGAAGTTCCGCGAGCGCGACGGCGTGACGTTCCCGCTGCTCAGCGACCCCGAGAAGGAGGTCCTGCAGGCCTACGGCGCGTTCGGCGAGAAGACCATGTACGGCAAGACGGTGACCGGCGTGATCCGCTCGACCTTCGTTGTCGACCCCGACGGGAAGATCGCGGTCGCGCAGTACAACGTGAAGGCGACCGGCCACGTCGCCAAGCTCCGCCGCGACCTGGGACTGTGAAAAGGCACCTCCGGAACGGGTGCTACCGGAGGGAAACCTTCGACCGTTTCATGGACACGGTCCATGGAACGGTCGTTTGACCAAACTGGTTGCTGTGATTTGGATCACACCGAGATCTCACCGGACCGCGACGACTCAAATACCGTCGGTGAGTTTTACAGCGTTCCTGTGAAAGAGCGGTACTGCGGGGGCCACCCGCGTTCAACCACAGCTGTGTCAAGAATCGTCGCGGCCTTCGCCCTGACCTGCCGAAACCGGGTAATCTGCGCGCGCAGTCAGCCTCTGGGAGGGAGGGACCTGCCGCGATGGGAAAACATTCCTCTGCGGTGACGGGAAGTAACAACAACCGCCGTTCGGTGTACATCACCGCGGTCGGCTTATTGGTGCTTTCGCTGGGAGCGGTGTTCGTCGTCCGCTCCTTCGGATCGGAATCGGGTGCCGACGGATTCCTCGGCGGCAACAAGGCGTGCGACGACCCGACGCAGATCCAGATGGCGACCACGCCGGAGATGCAGTCCTCGCTCGAAGCCGCGGCCAAGTCGCTGGCGGCCAAGGGCGGCAAGGACGGCAACCCGTGCCTGCAGTTCACCATCACCGCGGCCCCGTCGTCGCAGATCGCCCGCGACGTCGCGCAGGGCAGCGACAACCGGCCCGACCTGTGGGTGCCGGACTCGTCGCTGTGGGTCGCCCAGGCCGACGACGGCCAGAGCGTCCCGACCATCGCGGTCCAGTCGATCGCGACCTCCCCGCTGGTGCTGGTCGGCCGGAGGACGAACTTCGCCGACACCTCCTCGTGGCTGCGCATCATGAGCGCGACCCAACCGGCCCTGCTCGACCCGCTGAGCACCTCGCCCGGCGCGCTCGCGCTGCTCGCCGTACAGGCGGAGCGGGCCAAGACGTCCGCGTCCGAGACGGCGGTCTCGCAGGTGGTCGTCCCGCTGGCGCAGAAGCTCGGTTCGATGGCCAAGCCGTACACGAAGGCCGACGACCTGTTCGGCCGCGCCGACCAGGACGGCAGCACGATCGTCGTACCGGCGTCGGAGCAGAGCTTCGTGAAGTACCAGGAAGACCACCCGGACGCCCAGCTGAGAGCGATCCAGCCGGCCACCGGCACGCTGTACCTGGACTACCCGATCGTCGTCACCGCCAAGTCGGACACCGACGCGGCGTCCAACGCAGCCCAGGCGCTGGCCGGTGAGCTGCTGACCGACGCGGCCGGGCAGGCGCGCGACCAGGCCGGGTTCCGCGACACCCAGCTGAGCCCGCTCAGCGGCGGGCGCGGCGTCGGCGACGTCAACCAGCTGACCAAGCCGACCAGCGAGGCGATCGACACCACGCTGCAGAACTGGACCCGGCTGTCACTGCTGACGCACTCGCTGGCCGTCATCGACGTATCCGGCTCGATGGCCGACAAGGTCGGCACGAAGACCCGGATGCAGCTGACGATCGAGGCGGCGGTGGGCGGTCTGAGCCTGTTCCCGGACAGCGCGTCGCTCGGCCTGTGGACGTTCTCGACCAAGATCGGGACCGACGGCGCCGACTACAAGGAACTGGTGCCGATCTCACCGCTGTCGAAGCGGCAGCGCGGGAAGATCGTCGACCAGCTGAAGATCCAGCACCCGATCGAGAACGGCGGAACCGGGCTGTACGACACCGCGATCGCCGCGGTCCGCGCCGTACGGCAGGGCTACGACCAGCGGGCGGTGAACTCGATCCTGCTGTTCACCGACGGCAAGAACGACGACCCGGGCAGCCCGACGCTGGCCCAGGCGGTCAGCACCCTGCGCGGTCTGCAGGACCCCGGCCGCCCGGTCCGCATCATCGCGCTCGGCATGGGCCCCGAGGTGAACGCCGACGAGCTCAGCGCCCTGGCCCAGGCCACCGGCGGCCAGGCGTACGTCGCCCGCCAGCCCGGCGACCTGAAGAACGTCTTCATCGACGCCCTGCAGAGCCGCTGACGTGGTCGCCTCCCCTAGGATGTTCGTCTAGGGGAGGCGACCACGCCTCTTCAGCCAGAGTGGTGGAACGGCAGACACACCGGCTTTAGGTGCCGGCGCCCCCGGGCGTGCGGGTTCAACTCCCGCCTCTGGCACATGCACCTCAACGAGTACCAGCAGGCCGCCCTCCGGACCGCCGCCCCGAAGGACAAGCCCAACGAGGTCTTCCACCTGCTGCTCGGACTGGTCGGCGAAGCCGGCGAGCTCGCCGAGAAGGCGAAGAAGATCGTCCGCGACCAGGACAGCGACTTCACCCGCTGGGACCGCGACGACCTGAAGAAGGAACTCGGCGACACCCTCTGGTACATCGCGGTCCTCGCCGACCACTTCGACGTACCCCTCGAAGAAGTAGCCCACCTCAACCTCACCAAACTCGCCGACCGCCAGTCCCGCAACATGCTCAGCGGCAGCGGCGACAACCGCTGACTCAGATCTCGATGGTGCCGGTGGTGCCGTTGAGGGTTGTTGGGGTGCTGGTGGGGATTCGGGTGGTGGCGTTGGGGACGGCCAGGACGGCGGGGATGCCTTGTTCTCGGGCGACGATGGCGGCGTGGGAGAGGATGCCGCCTTGTTCGGTGATGACGCCGGCGGCTATGGACAGGAGCGGGGTCCAGGCCGGGTCTGTGTAGGGGCAGATGAGGATGTCGCCGGGGCGGACGTGGGGGAAGTCCGCCGGGCCGCGGACGATCCTGGCGGGGCCTGTGGCGGTGCCATGGCTGCCGGGCGTGCCTGTGAGGGTGGCGTGGCTGCCGGGGGTGCTGGTGAGGGTGCCTGGGGTGCTGGTGAGGGTGCCTGGGGTGCGGCTCAGGTTGGCGGGTGGGGGCTGGGCTGTGATGGGGCGGGATTGCAGGAGCCAGGGGGTGTTGGCGGCGATGGCCCACTCGAGGTCTTGAGGGGCGCCCAGGGCGGACGCTGCCTGGTGGGCGAGGTTGGCCAGGTGTACGGCGGTTGTGTCGGAGAGAGCCGGGATCCGGCGGCGGCCGGCGGGGACCTGGTGGGTGCCGGTCAGGGTGAGGGTGGTTTGTTTGTCGGCGATCGTGCGGGTGACCGTGCCGTCGGCGACCAGGTATCTGTCGGGCGTCACACGGCCCTCGACGACGCTCGTGCCCAAACCCCAGGACGCTTCGATCGTCGTCGTACCGTCGGCGGTGAACATGACGCCGGAGACGTCCGCATCCAGTTGGAGCTGGACGATCACGGCCATCGGCGGCGCCTCAGAGCCGTCGCGATAAGCCACCGCGCGGGGCGTCCACACCGACGTACGGCATGCCTGCACGGCCTCCAGAATCGCAGCCAGCCCTCGTACGCCGAGGAAGCTGTCGTGCTGACCTGCGGCCGACGTACGCGCGGTGTCCTCGTTCGCAGCCGACGACCGTACGGCTACCACCGGATCCCCCATCCGCTCAAGCCACCCCCCAAGCTCATCCGCCAACGAACCGCTCAGCACCTCCACCGCGCCGTCCCCGCCACCCACGCCACCCACGCCGTGCGGCGCAGGACCGGTGGGCGGAGCTGGTGGGGTGGGTGCCGGCGGGATTACAACGCCGGTGGGGACGGGTAGGCCGGCGCGGATCAACCTGCCTAGGCTGCCGGCTTTGCCGCCGTGCAAGGGCACGGTCGCGGCTGCCAACGGGACCAGCACGATCACCCTCCGATCAACGGAACGTTGACAACAAAACGTTGACAAGGTTTTGTTGATGATCCACTGTTGGCGGATGCGAAGCAAGCAGGACCCGGATCAGGCTCAGGCCGAGCGCCAGCGGCAGGCCCGCGAGCAACTGCTCGCCAAGGGCGCGAAGGACGTGCCGCCGCGGCCGTGGCGGCCGGCGCCGATTCCCTTGTCGGCGGTCGATCTGACTCAGTTCGCGGTCTCGCGCCCAGATCTGTCCAACGACGACCTGCTGGCCGCGCTGACCCTGCTGCCGGCCGCGCGTGCCGAGGTCGAGGAGGTCGAGTCCGGCCTGCTGTTCCTCGCGCGGAGCTCCGGTCTGACCTGGGCGGAGATGGCCGACGCGATGGGGTTCAGTTCCCCGCAGGCCTGTCAGCAGCGGTTCAACCGGCTCGCCGCGCGGATGGATTCATGATGCATTTGGCGCTGCACGCCGTACGCCTGCTGGGTTTCGCAGACACCCCGGCCGTCGCCCAGCGCTTCGACCTCCCGCAGCAAGCAGTCGAGGACGCACTCAAGGACGCCGAGGCGGAGGGCTGGACAACCCGCAGTACGTTCGCCGGCACCTCCGGCTGGTCGCTGACAGACGCAGGCCGCGCCGAGAACGAGCGCCGCCTCGCGGTCGAGCTGGGCAACCCAGACGCCGTACGGGACGTGTACGCCGACTTCCTGCCGCTCAACGCCGTTCTCCAACAGGCCTGCACCGACTGGCAACTCCGCCCAACACCCACCGACCCGCTCGCCGCGAACGACCACTCCGACCCCGCCTGGGACGCCGGCGTCCTGCACGAACTCGAGGTCCTCGACACCGCTCTCGCCCCGATCACGGCCCGCCTCACGAGCGTCCTCCCGCGCTTCCGCGGCTACGACACCCGGTTCTCAACAGCGCTGGCCCGCGCCACCGCAGGCGACACATCCTGGGTCGACCGCTCCGACGTCGACTCCTGCCACCGAGTCTGGTTCGAACTCCACGAAGACCTACTCGCCACCCTCAACCTCTACCGCGGCAACGAGATCTAGCACCACGCCCGCAAACCGCTGGGGGGCTAGTTGCCTAGGGCATCTAGGTACGCCGCGCCGCGGGGGCTGAGTTCGTAGCCGACCTCGAGGCTGTGGGTCAGGCCGAGGTTCTTCAGCTTCCGGACGTCGAGCTTGAACGGCGCGGTCTCCCGGCCGACCGAGGCCGCGAGATCGGCAGCCCTGGTCGCCGGCCGGGACTGGATCAGCTGGAGCGTCTCGGTCGTCCACGCGCCGTGGTGGCTCAGCTGGTCGAACTGAGCCAGCCGGGCTCGGACGTCGGCGAGCTCCTCTGCCGACAACGAGGTCTGCGCGGCGAGCTCCTCGCGCGGATCCGGACCTTCGACGAGGTGGAAGCGGATCAGGAACGTCGGCATCGACTCGTCCCCACGTAACCGCCGCCGTACGTCCTTGGCATTGCGACGATCGGCCAGTGCGACCTCGGCATCGGTGTCCGCGATCAGCTCGGGGTTGACCGTGCGGATGCTGTCGATCTCGATCCGGCCCGCGTTGGTGCGGTAGATCCGCCCCTCGACCACGCGCGGCTCGGCCCAGCGCCGATAGGCGACGGTGATCTTCCCGTCCGCAACCCCGTCCCGATCCGATCCCGCGAACAGCATCTCTAGCTCCCCAATGCCTTCGCGACCAGCGGCGCCAGCGCGCGCAGCGCCTTCCCGCGGTGGCTGATCGCGTCCTTCTCCTCGATGGACAGTTCGGCCGTGGTCCGGTCGTACCCCTCGGCCTGGAACAGCACGTCGTACCCGAACCCACCCGTGCCGCGCAACGAGCGGATCACCGACCCGCGCATCTCGCCGATCACGACCTCGTCGTCGGCATCCGGCCGGACGAACGCCACCGCCGCCACGAACGACGCCCCGCGCCGCTCGTCCGGAACGTCCTCCAGCTGACCGAGCAGCAGCAGGTTGTTGGCGTGGTTGTCCTTCAACGGCCCGGACCACCGCGCCGACAGCACACCGGGCATCCCGTTCAGCGCGTCGACGCAGATGCCGCTGTCGTCCGCGATCGACGGCAGCCCGGTCGCCTTCAGCGCCGCGTGTGCCTTGAGCAGCGCGTTCCCCTCGAACGTCGGCTCAGTCTCGGCCGGCTCGTCGTACGCCGGTACGTCGCCGAGCCCGAGCACCTCGATACCGGGCACGATCGGCGTCAGGATCCGCCGCAGCTCCTCGAGCTTCTTCTTGTTGTTCGACGCCAGCAATACCCGGCTCATGCCAGCGCCTCCTGCTGCAGCTTGGCCAGGTCCGCACAACCGGCGACACCCAGCGAAAGCAGGCTGTCCAGCTCCAAACGGTCGAACGGCGCGCCCTCGGCCGTGCCCTGCACCTCGATGAACTTGCCCTCGCCGGTGATCACCAGGTTCATGTCGGTCTCGGCCCGGACGTCCTCTTCGTAGCAGAGGTCCAGCATCGGCGCCCCGTCGATGATCCCGACCGACACCGCCGACACCGTCCCGGTCAGCGGCTCGCTCTTCAGCAGCTTCCGCTCGCGCAGGAACGACACCGCGTCCGCGAGCGCGACGTACGCGCCGGTGATCGCCGCGGTCCGCGTCCCGCCGTCGGCCTGCAGTACGTCGCAGTCCAGCAGGATCGTGTTCTCGCCGAGCGCCTTGTAGTCGATCACGGCCCGCAGCGAGCGCCCGATCAACCGGGAGATCTCGTGCGTCCGGCCGCCGATCTTGCCCTTCACGGACTCGCGGTCCGAGCGGGTGTTGGTCGCCCGCGGCAGCATCGCGTACTCCGCGCTGACCCAGCCGAGCCCCGATCCCTTCCGCCAGCGCGGCACGCCCTCGGTCACACTCGCCGCGCACAGCACCCGGGTCCGCCCGAACTCGACCAGCACCGAGCCCTCGGCGTGGTCGAGCCAGTTCCTGGTGATCGTCACCGGGCGGAGCTGGTCAGCGTTACGTCCATCAATTCGGGCCATGAACCAGACCCTATGCCTCCAGACGCTGGACCTCCGCATTGGACGAAGGCGGACGTACGGCGGCCGGCGGGAGGTCGAGCGACGACGGCGGAAGCACCAGTGACGGCCGGCCGAGTGGCCGAACCTGCGTCACCGCCATCCGGGCCGCCCACGGCAGCAGGTCGTTGGCCCGGCGCCCGACCCACGGCACGCCTTCGCGGACCAGCCACATCGTGTCCGCCCAGCGACTCGGCGGCCGGTACGCACAGTCCAGATCCGGCGGTACGTCGATCGGCAGTCCGCGGACCGCCAACTCGTCGGCGAACGCGCGGGCGAGCTTGCGGTGGCCGAGCTCCCCCGGATGCAGCCGGTCGATGCTCCAGAAGTCCCGCCGGTACACCTCGGGGTAGTCGGCCATGTCCAGCCGGATCCCGCCGTACCGCGCGTGCAGGTCGTCGAAGACGACGTTGACCTGCTCGATCCGGTGCCACAGCGGCCGCCGCAGCCATTTCGGCAGGCCGAACACCTTGCCGTGGTCGTGGAACCTGACCGTCAGCAGCAGCGCGCCGCGGGCGGTCAGTTGATCGGCGATCTGGTGCAGGTGATCCCGGATCCGGCCGGCGTCGAACGTGGACCGCAGGGTGTCGTTCACCCCGACGATCAACGAGGCGATGTCGATCGGATCATCGCCGGTTTCGGGTAGTTGCTCGGTCGCGACGATCGGCACGGTGGCGCCGCTGGTCGCGAAGTTGGAGAACGTCACACGGTGGGAGCTGGCCAGGGAGTCGGCGAGCAGCGAGGCCCAGCCCCGCCACCCCTCGCCCGGGCGCGCACCGGCACCGGACAGGTCGGTCGTACTGCTGCCGTTCATCGGGTCCCCGACACCTACGGTGGTCGAGTCCCCCAGTGCCACGTAGTGGAGGCTCACATTCCGCCATGGTGGGCGCACGGAGCGAGACTGTGATGTTCGGCGGATGACGAGTGGGGCAACGTCATGTCAAAGGCAGGTGATTGAGGATCAGAACTGCGCGGAGTTAGGCTTCTGGAAACAACTATGTGCAGGAGTTGGCTGGTATGAGTGATCTTCGGTTTGGCGTGGTGGGACTCGGTGCCCGGAGTCGGATCGCGCAGTACGCGCACCGCCCCGGCGAGGGGTCGGAGGTCGTGGCCGTCGCCGACCCGTCCGCGCCCCAGCGGGACGCGACGCTGGAGCTGTACCCGCAGGCAACGGCGTACGCCGACCACAACGAACTGGCGGAGCAGAAGCTCGACGGCGTCTTCCTGACGACGCCGGACGACCTGCACGAGGGGCCGGCGATCGACTTCCTCCGGGCCGGGGTCAGCGTGTTCGTGGAGAAGCCGCTGGCGATCACCACCGAAGGGTGCGATCGCGTGCTGCAGGCGGCGTACGACTCCGGCGCGCGGCTGTACGTCGGCCACAACATGCGCCACATGTCCGTCGTGCTGACGATGCGCAAGCTGATCCAGGACGGCGCGATCGGCGACGTCAAGGCGATCTGGTGCCGGCATTTCGTCGGCCACGGCGGTGACTTCTACTTCAAGGACTGGCACGCGGACCGTCGCCGTACCACCGGACTGCTGCTGCAGAAGGGTGCCCACGACATCGACGTGATGCACTGGCTGGCCGGCGGCTACACGACCCGGGTGAACGCGATGGGCGCACTGAGCCTGTACGGCGGGATCACGGACCGGCAGGATCGCTCGGACCAGCGGTTCAAGGAGTTCGTCAGCGAGAAGAACTGGCCGCCGCTGGAGCAGAAGGGCCTGGCTCCGGTGATGGACGTCGAGGACATCTCGCAGGTGAACCTGCTGCTCGACAACGGCGTGATGATGAACTACGAGCAGTGCCACTACACGCCCGACTACTGGCGCAACTACACCGTCATCGGCACGCACGGCCGGCTGGAGAACTTCGGCGACACCGCGGGCGGCGTGGTCAAGGTGTGGAACAGCCGTCGCTCCGGGTACCGCGACGACGCGGACCAGGTGGTCGAGATCGCCGGCGAGACCGAGCACCACGGCGGCGCCGACCCGCACCTGGTCGCCGAGTTCGTGAAGTTCGTCCGCGACGGCGGCGCGACGCTCACCTCCCCGGTCGCCGCCCGTGCCGCGGTCGCCGCCGGCTACGCCGCAACCCAGTCGCTGCGCGCGAACGGCGTACCGCAGGACATCCCGCCGCTCGACCCGACCCTGGTCAGCTATTTCGACAACGGCCAGGTTCGCTGAGTGCTACCATCCTCGACGTGACCTGGTACGCCGCGATGCGAATGCTGAGCCCTCGATGCGGGAGGACTTCAGCGGCGTAGGCACGTGTGCTTGCAGCGAGAGGCCCCCGATGTCGGGGGCCTCTTTCGTTTCCCAGACACGCTGCAACCACCCAGGAGCCTGCTATGTACCCGATCACCTACATCACCGACTGTCACGACGGCAACGCCCGGGCCAGACTCAGCACCCGGATCGGCGCCCTGTTCGGCCAGTCGCCGACGATCGTCGCCGCCGACGGACCCGATCCGGAGTCGTTCGCCGCACTGACCCTGCTCGACTGCCTGCTCGCCACGTCCTCGCTCGGCGAGGACGGCCACCCGACGATCACGCTGCTGAACATCGCGCCCCGCGACGGCGTCTGGCCGAACGGCGTCCCGTTCTGCTTCTTCTGGTACGGCAAGCACCTGGTGGCCAGCACCTTCAACGCCCGCGCCCTCTCGCTGGTACGTCGTGAGCTCGGCATCAGTCACGTCTACGTGACCGACATCCGCGAGGCCGTGACCGCGGCCGGATTCGCGCCGGACGAGATCGAGAAGATCGCCGGCACGCAGTTCCGCAGCCTCTGGTACCTGCCGCTGCTGGCGAAATGGGTCGCCGACGATCGCGCCGTACCCGCCGTCGAGACCGCCATTCCGGAGACGTTGGACGAGGACCCGGTCGTCGCCGTCGTCGACAACTTCGGCAACTGCAAGCTCGACCGCGACCTCGGCCTCACCCCGGGCGACGTCGTTACAGTTGCCCAGAGCAAGAATGTCACCTGCTACCCGCACCTGACCGCCGTACCGCGGAACACGCCCGGGATCATCCAGGGCAGCTCGGGCACCGGCTTCACCGAGCTGGTGATCCGCGGCGGGTCGGCGGCCGCCGCCTTCGGTCTGCGGCCGGGCGATCCGTTGTCCGTGCAGGTGGCCGAGAAGGTGGCCTGACTACGGTTCGAGCCGGAGCCCGCCGAGCTGGTCGAAGGCGCGGTCCATCGTCTCGAGGTACTTCGGGAGCGGACCGTCGACCTCCAACTGCCGGTACGTCGCCATCACCACGCCGACGACTGCTCCGGCCCAGGCCCGGACAGCGATGTCGTCCGGGGCCCGGCCGGTGCGTTCGGCCGCCAGCGAGGCGAGCAGATCGATCCCTTCGTACAGCTGGTCGAGCATCCGCACCCGCAGTTCGGGAGCGTTCATCACCAGGTCCTGGCGTTCGGACTCGAGCGCCCACTCCTCCTCGGTCAGCGTGGCGAGGCTCTGCCGGATCGCGGCACGGAGGGCGTCGGTCGGACTCATCTCGGGCGGCTGACCGCGGAACAGCTCGATCATCACCGGGTCGAGCCGGTCGAGGACGATCGTGTCCTCCTTGGTCGGGAAGTACCGGAAGAACGTCGCCGGCGAGACCTCGGCCGCCGCGGCGATCTCCTGGACGGTCGTCGCGGCGTACCCCTGGTCCCGGAACAGCCGCAGGGCATGCTCCTGGATCGCCGCCCTGGTCTTGGCCTTCTTCCGCTCCCGCAACCCGCTCATGCTCCGATTGTGACAACTTGTTCGTCGGCAACGGCGGTACGGCGTGGCAGAAACGCCAGCGCGAGCGCGATCGAGACCACCGCGAGCCCGCTGCACGCCCACAACGTCACGTCCATGCCGTGGACGAAGGCCGCGCGGGCCGACCGGGTCAGCGCCGGCGAGCCCATCGCGATCGCCGCCGAGGCGCTGTCACGGGCCACGTCCGCAGCCGCTGGGGGCAGTCCGCTGACATCCAACTGATTCCGGTACGCCGCGTTGAGCACCGTCCCGAGGATCGCCACCCCGAGCGTGCCGCCGACCTGCCGGGACGCCTGGATCAGCGCGGACCCGGACCCGCTCCGCTCGAGCGGCAGTGCCGCCAGCGCCAGCCCGTTCATCGGCGGCAGTGTGAACCCGATGCTCACCCCGACCAGGCTCACCCAGATCGCGGTGAACCCGTAGCCGTCGCCGACCTTCGTGAACGCCCCGATCACCAGCCCGGCCAGCATCAGCGAGAACCCGATCACCACGGTGACCCGGGCTCCGGCCCGCTCGAGCAGCCGCTCGGCCGCCTTGGCGCCGATCAGCATCCCGCCGATGATCGGCAGCAGCCGCAACCCGGCCTGGAACGCGTCCACCCCCTGCACGGCCTGGAACAACTGCGGCAGCACGAACAGCAACCCCACCAGGGCGAACGACGCCAGCGTCGCGAGCACCGTCCCCCACGTGAACCCCGGCGACCTGAACAACTTCAGGTCGACCAACGGATCCGCCGTACGCCGGGCCCACGCCCAGAACGCGGTCAGGAAGACCACTCCGCCCGCGATCCCGCCGAGCGCCCACGCCGAGCCCCAGCCGTGCTCGCCGGCCGCGATGAACCCGTACGTCAGCGAGACCAGCCCGGCCGCGGTGAGCAGAATCCCCGGCCCGTCGATCCGCCGCGACCGGTGGCCGGCCATCGCCGGGATCAGCAGTGCCACTGCAACTAGTCCGACTGCAACTAGTGGCAGGTTGATCAGGAAGATCGAGCCCCAGCGGTAGTGGTCGAGCAACCAGCCGCCGAGCAGCGGACCGGCCGGGATCCCGATCGAGTTCGCCATCAGCCAGATCGTCATCGCCCGCTGCCGCTCCTCCGGTGCGAACAGCAGGTTCAGCAACGACATCGACAACGGGATCAGGAACGCCGACCCGACCCCGAGCGCCGCCCGGGCCGCGATCAACTGACCAGGCGAGTCGGCGAACGCACACGCCGCGGATGCCAGCCCGAAGACCACGAGCGCGCCGAGCATCAGCCGCTTCGGCCCGAGCCGGTCACCGAGCAGACCGGCCGGCAGCAACAGCGAGGCGAGCACCAGCGTGTAGGCGTTCGCGAACCACTGGAGCTGACTGGTCGACGCCTGCAGATCGGTAGCCAGCGTCGGCAGCGCGACGTTCAGCACGGTCAGGTCCAGCCCGACCACGAGCAGGCTGACGGACATCGCACCCAGCGCCCACCACCGGCGCGGGTCGAGGGTCGTTGCGGTCATGACAGAACACCTTTCTGAGATCAGCTCTAATTTGAGAGTAGATCTCAGAATTGCGATCTGTCTAGCCCCGATCGGCCGCGAGCCCGGTCAGCACATGGTCGAGACTCCGCGCGAACAACCGGTCGAACCGGTCGGCCGCATGCGGCGTCCCGGCCTCGATCATCATCCGGCTCAGGTGCGGGTAGTCGCCGCTCCCGATGACCTGCTCGGCGTACTGCTGCGACTGTTTGGTCAGCCAGTCCGCCATCGTCGAGCCCGCCTCCCGCTCGGTCAGCTCCTCCAGCGCATGACCGCGAACGAAGGTCAGCAAGGTCGCCGCCTGCGCCAGCACCTCGTCCGCATCCAGCTCCGGAACATCGACCGCGGCGTACGTCGCCTCGAGCCAGGCCAGCGTGTTCGGGCCGAGCACGGGCCGGGTCGCGGGCAGCCGGACGAGCCAGGGATGACGCAGCATCATGGCGCGCTGCGCATGGGCGACCGCCGCCAGGTCGGCACGCCAGTCGCCCGTCGGTACAGGCGGTGAGCCGTCGCCCATCGCCCGGTCGACCATCAGGTCGAAGAGTTCGTCCTTGCCGTCGACGTAGCGGTAGAGCGAGGTCGTGCCGGTGCCGAGCTCGGTCGCGACGCGCCGCATCGACACCGCCGCGAGCCCTTCGGCATCCGCGACCCGGACGGCGGCCGCGGCGATCTCCTCGCGACTGTGCGCCGGCCGCGGCCCGCGGGCGGCCCGCTCCGGGCGGAGCCAGATCGGTGGTCGGTCCATGGCGGGAGTTTACTGCGCACGCTGTTCGCAGTAGTGTTACTGCGTACAGTGTGCCCGGGTTTTGGGGAGGACAGATGTATCGCAAGGGATCTGTGGTGTCGGCCGACGGCACGACGATCGGCTTTCGTCAGTTCGGCAGCGGACCGAGTGTGGTCCTGCTGCACGGGTCGATGCTCGCCGCGCAGGACTTCGTGAAGCTGGCCGAAGCGCTGGCGGACGACTTCACCGTCACCGTGCCGGACCGCCGGGGACGCGGGCTGAGCGGACCGCACGGCGCCGATTACGGCATCGAGCGTGAGGTCGAAGACCTGCAGGCGCTGCTGAAGGAGACCGGTGCTTCGCGTGTCTTCGGACTGAGCTCGGGCGCGCTGGTCGGTCTGCGGACGGCGCGCGTGACGCCGGCCATCGAGAAGCTCGGGCTCTACGAGCCGCCGCTGTCCATCAACGGCTCGGTCCCGGTCAAGTGGGTGCCGCGATACCGGCGCGAGCTGGGCGACGGCAGGATCCCGGCGGCGCTGGTGACGGTGCTCAAGGGTCTCGGCGCGGATCGGGTGTTCCGCACGGTCCCGCGGTTCGTCCTCGTCCCGTCACTGAACCTCGCCTTCCGGTTCCAGGGCGAGGCCAAGGGCGACGACGTGCCGATCCCGGATCTCGTCCCGACGATGTCCGCCGACATGCAGCTCGTCGCGCAACTCGCTGACACCACCAACGACTACGCGACGATCGAGGCCGACGTCCTGCTGCTCGGCGGATCCCGCAGCCCGGCGTACTTCGGGCGCTCGCTGGACGCACTGACCGGCGTACTGCCCCGGTCGCAACGGATCACGATTCCGAAGCTCGACCACTCCGGCCCCACGGACGACGGCGGCCCGGCCGAGGTCGCTCAGTCCTTACGCGCCTTCTTCGCCTGACACGACCCGACGCAGCACACTCCGGAACAGGTCCGGCTGCTCCAGCCACGGCGAATGCCCGGCACCCGGGATCAAGTCGAACGTGTGATGAGGGACGTGCGCGGCCAGGTCCCGTACGGCGGGGACCGGCCGCGGATCGCCGTCGCCGTGGATGAACGCGACCGGGCACTTGAGGCCGGCCGCCAGACCCGGGACGAAGTCGTCCGGCCAGCTCCGGATGTCCGCCATCAGCGCCCGATTGGCGGTGAAGTTGATCGGGAGGTCGACCGAGGCGCTCCGGTAGGCCCACTCCATCGCCCGGTCCTGGTCGGCATGATCGGTGAACCACGACAGCATCCGGAACTCGGTCTCCTCGGCCGGAGTGCGTTGCCGGCCGGACAGGTCGTCGAGCCGCGCGATCTGCTCCGCGGTCATCCGGCGCATGTGCTCTGCGCTGGCCGCCGTATGCCAGTCGCCGATGCCGACGCCGTCGAGGTAGACCAGGCCCGCCGCGTGGTCGCCGTACGTCGCGGCGTACAGCAGGGCGAGGGTGGCACCGAAGGAGTGGCCGAGGACAACGATCCGCTCATGGCCGAAGTACGCGCGGAGCTCGTCGATGTCCTGCGCATGCCGGGCCATGGTCTGGAGGTCGGACGGATCCGACCGGCCGCAGCCGCGCTGGTCGAAGCGGTGGACGACGGTGAGGTCGTCGAGCAGCTCCGCAAGCACGGCGTAGTCGTCCCAGAGCCCCGGCCCGCCGTGCACGATCACGACCGGCGGCCTGGACGTCGCCGTACCGGAAGTTGCGGTCCACAACCGCACGCCGTCAGATGTCGAAAACGGCATGCGGCGTGGCGATCTCGACCGGACCCGAGAAGGTCCGGCGGGCATTCTCGGCCTGGGTGACGCGGTCGTACCAGGGTGGGACGTGGGTGATCACGAGCCGTTTCACGCCGGCCTTCTTCGCATGCTCGCCAGCATCCGCCGGCGTCAGATGCAGGTCAATCGGATTGTCCGGGTCGTTGTCCGGGAGCGCCGCTTCGGACAGCAGTACGTCGGCGCCGCGGGCGAGATCGATCAGCGCGTCGTTCGGCCCGGTGTCGCCGGTGTAGACCAGCGACTTGTTGCCGTGCTCAACGCGGATCGCGTACGCCGGCACCGGATGCACCATCGGCGCGGTCCTGATCGTGAACGGCCCGACGGTCTGGACTTCCTGCCAGGCGTGGAAGTCCAGCTGCTCCTCCATCCCCGGGTCGAGCGGCAGGTCGTAGGCGAGCGCCATCCGCTGCGCCGCACCGGGCGGTCCGAAGACGGGGATCCGCGGGATCGGCGAGCCCGGCGCGTACTTCGCCGCGACGTACAGCCCGCACAGATCCATGCAGTGGTCAGGATGCAGGTGGGACAGGCCGATCGCCCCGATCTCCGGCACGGTGAGGTGCCGTTGGAGCGAACCGAGCGCGCCGCTGCCGAGGTCCAGGATCAGGTTGAACCCGTCGGCAGTGACCAGATAGCTCGAGGCGGCCGAGTCCGGCCCGGGCACGGACCCGGAGCAACCGATCACGGTGAGCTTCATACCTGGAACACTACCGGCGAGTTCCGCCGTTCGCAGGAAGGCCCGACGCGTCGATCCGCCTGCCAGACAGGCGATCCGCCGGTGACCGATGCCGGTGACAACATCTGCGTGCGACCCAGGTCACACTTCAGCGGACCCAGGCGAACTGGTCGACGCTGGACAGGACCGGGCCGAGGAAGCGCGAGCCGATCGCCGCGAACTCGTCCGGGCTGCCGGTCGTGACGAAGCGGTGCTGCGGAGCCGGCAGGTTGTCGGGGCGGAGCAGGCCCGTTTTCGTCAGCACGCTGTAGACGTCCTTGGCGCACTCGTCGGCGCTGCTGACCAGCGTCACGTTGTCACCCATCACGTACGAGATCACGCCGGTGAGCAGCGGGTAGTGCGTGCAGCCGAGGATCAACGTGTCGACGCCGGCCGCGACCATCGGGTCGAGGTACTCGTGCGCGGCCTCGATCAGCTCGGGCCCGGACGTCACGCCGGCCTCGACGAACGGGACGAACTTCGGGCACGCCTGCGTGAACAGCTCGATCTGCGGGGCCGCGGCGAAACCGTCTTCGTACGCAAGCGATTGAGCAGTTGCCTTCGTGCAGATCACGCCGACACGCTGATTGCGGGTCGCGGCAACCGCTCGCCGGGCCGCGGGCAGGATCACCTCGACGACCGGTACGTCGTACCGCTCGCGGGCGTCGCGCAGCATCGCGGCACTGGCGGAGTTGCACGCGATGACGAGCATCTTCACGCCGGCCTCGACCAGGTGGTCGAGGCATTCGAGCGCGTACTCACGCACTTCGGCGATCGGCTTCGGACCGTACGGCTGGCGGGCGGTGTCGCCGAGATACAGGATCGGTTCGTGCGGCAACTGGTCGAGAACCGCGCGGGCGACGGTGAGTCCGCCGAAGCCTGAATCGAAGATCCCCACCGGTGCGTCTGCCACGGGTGAAAGCTTATACAGGTCCGCGGACGGGCAGACCCGAAGGGAGCCTTACCTAACCTCACCAGAAGACACGCCGAGGTTATCCACATCTTTACGTTATGGAATTGCCTTTTCGCGTGATGCGCGCCACTCTGGAGCGATGTTTGTTCGACCGCCCCTCGTGATGCCATGAACCTGGCGCACCACTTCGCGGTGGTACTGGGCACCGCACCAACTCCACAGCCTGACCACGTGACCGCCGCAGGACAGGCGGCCAGTCAGGCCACGGACCCGAACACGAGCACTGCCGCAGACGTGCTGACGGCCATCGGGCCGACCGGCATGCTGGTGCTGCTCCTGATGGCGGCGTTCGCGCTGTACGTCGTCTCACTGTCCCTGCACCCGAACGCGAAATGCGGCCGATGCAAAGGTGCCGGCCGGCACCACGGCAGCATCTTCAGCTACGCCCAACGCCCGTGCAACAGCTGCAAGGGCCGCGGGATCCAGCCCCGATGGGGCCGCAGGCTCTTCTTCAAACAACAGTAGGCGGACATGACGTAATTGCCTGAAGCAACAGTCAGGCCCAGAGCTGGCCTTCGAGACGGTCCTCGGCCTCGTCGATCGTGCCCTCGTAGGCGCCGGTGGACAGGTACTTCCAGCCGCCGTCCGCGACCACGAACGCGATGTCCGCGGTCTCGCCGTCACGCAGGCACTTCGCGGCCTGGCCGAGCGCGGCGTGCAGGATCGCGCCGGTCGAGATGCCCGCGAAGATGCCTTCGTTGTCGAGCAGCTCGCGGACCCGGCGGACGGCGTCCCGCGGGCCGACCGAGAACCGGGCGTCGATCAGCGTCTCGTCGTACAGCTCGGGGACGAAACCCTCGTCGAGGTTGCGCAGGCCGTAGACGAGTTCGCCGTACCGCGGCTCGGCGGCGACGATCTTCACCTCGGGCTTGTGCTCGCGGAAGAACCGGCCGGCGCCCATCAGCGTGCCGGTGGTGCCGAGGCCGGCGACGAAGTGCGTCACCGACGGCAGGTCCGCGAGGATCTCGCGCGCGGTGCCGTCGTAGTGCGCGAGCGCGTTCGACGGGTTGCCGTACTGGTACAGCATCACCCAGTCCGGGTGGTCCTCGGCGACCTGCTTGGCGACCCGGACAGCCTCGTTGGATCCACCCGCGGCCGGGGACGAGATGATCTCGACGCCCCACATCCGCAGGATCTGCCGGCGCTCCTCGGAGGTGTTCTCCGGCATCACGCAGACCATCCGGTAGCCGCGCAGCTTGGCCGCCATCGCCAGCGAGATCCCGGTGTTGCCCGACGTCGGCTCGAGGATCGTGTTGCCCGGGCGGAGCCGGCCGTCCTTTTCCGCGTCCAGCAGCATCCGCAGTGCCGCCCGGTCCTTGATCGAGCCGGTCGGGTTGTGGTCCTCGAGCTTGGCCCACAGGCGCACGTCACCCGACGGCGAGAGCTTCGGGAGGCCGACCAGCGGCGTACCGCCGACCGAGTCGAGCAGGCTGTCGAAGCGCATGGTCAGACCGTGCTCGTGGAACCGCCGGCCACGGCCGGCAGCACGACGACGACGTCGCCGTCCTTCACCTCGGTCTTCAGGCCGCCGGTGAAGCGGACGTCCTCGTCGTTGACGTAGACGTTCACGAACCGGCGCAGCTCCTCCGGCTCGCCCTCCACGATGCGCTCCTTGAGGCCCGGGTGGTTGCCGTTCACGTCGTCGATGAAGGCGGCCAGGTCGGCGCCGTCGCCGGTGACCGCCTTCGCCCCGCCGGTATAGGTGCGCAGGATCGTCGGCACGCGCAGCTCGATCGCCATCTCAGTGTTCTCCTTCAAGGGTTTCTGTATAGGAACCAACCACGCGTACTTCTTCTTCCGTGACCTCGCCGTCGACGATCCGGTACGAGCGGAACTCGACCGGCCCGTCGTACGCCGGGGAGTCCGCGCCGTCCCGCGTCGAGACCAGCACGTAGTGCGCGCCCGGCTCCTGCGCGAGGGTGATGTCGGTGCGTGACGGGTACGCCTCGGTGGCGGTGTGCGAGTGGTAGATCACCACCGGCTCCTCGTCGCGCTCGTCCAGCTCCTTGTACAGCCGGAACAGGTCGGAGGAGTCGAACTCGTAGAACGTCGGCGACATCGCCGCATTCAGCATCGGGATGAACCGGGTAGCCCGATCCGACCCCTCCGCCCCCGCAACCACCCCGCACGCCTCGTCCGGATGATCCTTCCGGGCATGCGCAACGATCGCGTCGTACGTCTCCTGCTCGATCACCAGCACGACTCCACGGTACGGCGACCGCGT
This sequence comes from Kribbella sp. NPDC000426, assembly GCF_040300265.1. Classification (NCBI taxonomy): domain Bacteria; kingdom Bacillati; phylum Actinomycetota; class Actinomycetes; order Propionibacteriales; family Kribbellaceae; genus Kribbella; species Kribbella sp. NPDC000426. The sequence continues at coordinate 586,508 of NZ_JBEPDK010000001.1, forward strand.
GACCGACCCCGCCAACCGCGGAGTCGGTCCACGATTTGGACAGGGGCGGACAGTGCGTTACCAGCGGTCGTGGACCTGGGGGCGGATCAGGGTGTCGTAGGTGTCGCGGACGGCCGCCAGTTGGTCGTCGGTGAGTGGCGGGAGGGTGGCGGCGGAGATGTTGCCGGCTACCTGCTCGGGGTTGCGGGCGCCGGGGATGACGACCGAGACGCCGGGCTGGTCGAGGATCCAGCGGAGGGCGAACTGGGCCATCGTGGTGCCGGCGGGGAGCCAGGGCATCAGGCGGCGGACGGCTTCCAGGCCGGTCGCGAAGTCGACGCCGGAGAAGGTCTCGCCGACGTCGAAGGCCTCGCCGTGGCGGTTGTACGTGCGGTGGTCGTCGGCCGAGAACGTGGTGTGCTCGTCGTACTTGCCGGACAGCAGCCCGCTCGCCAGCGGGACCCGCGCGATGATGCCCACACCGGCAGCAGCGGCCGCGGGGAGCACCTCGTCGAGCGGCTTCAGGCGGAACGCGTTCAGGATGATCTGCACCGAGGCGACGTTCGGGCGGGCGATCGCGGTGAGGGCCTCGGCGCAGGTCTCGACGCTCACGCCGTACGCCGCGATCCGGCCCTCGTCGACCATCGCGTCCAGCGCGTCGAACACCGCGTCGGTCGAGTAAACCGGCGTCGGCGGGCAGTGCAGCTGGACCAGGTCGATAGTGTCCACGCCGAGGTTCTGCCGGGAGCGGTCGTTCCACGCGCGGAAGTTGGCCGGCGAGTAGTTCTCCGGCACCTGCTCGACCCGGCGGCCCATCTTCGTCGCGACGGTCAGGTTGTCGTGCTCCTTGAGCACCTGCCCGACGAGCCGCTCGCTCCGCCCGTCGCCGTACACATCGGCGGTGTCGATGAACGTGACACCGCCCTCGATCGCCGCCCGCAGTACGCCGAGCGCGTCGCTCTCGTCCACCGCGCCCCAGTCCGCGCCCAACTGCCACGCACCGAGCCCGACAACACCCACGTCCCGACCGGTCCGACCAAGCCTCCGCGTCTCCATGCGGACCAGTCTCCCGTACGCGGATCGCCGCCACTCACCAAGCCCCGCCCGCCGGCCCGAGCGTGGGCAAGGCGAGCGTAACGACCGGTCGCCTGGGGCGGTTGGTGAGTGGTGGCGATCCGCCTACGCGGCCTTCTCCACGGTCACGGTCAGCTCGGGGCCTTCGGCGACAACGACGGTCACCGCCAGGGTCTCCGCCATGATCAGCTCGCGATGTGCCTCGACGGCCGTCTTCGTGCCAGGATCGGCGATCAGCGTCAGCCGGATGCGGTTGGTGACCTCGAGCCCGGCGTCCCGGCGCGCCTGCTGGATCGAACGGATCACGTCCCGTGCGACGCCTTCGGCCGCGAGCTCCGGTGTGATTGTGGTGTCGAGTACGACGAAACCGCCGCCGGCCAGCAATCCGCTGGCGGCCTGGCTGTCGGCCAGCGTGGTCTCCAGCGTGTACTCGCCGTCCTGCAACTCGATGCCCCCAGCAACCACCACGCCGGCCGCGGACACCGACCAGTCGCCGCTCTTGGACGCCTTGATCACCTGCTGCACGTCCCGCCCCAAACGCGGGCCGGCCGCGCGGGCGTTCACCGTCAACCGCCGCTCCACCTGCGTGTCCACGCCGTCCACCGGGGTCAGCACGACCTCGCGGACGTTCACCTCGGCGGCGATCAACGGCACCAACGCCTGCAGGTCCGCGGACGTCGCCACGGTCAGCTTGAGCAGTGGTTGCCGGGCCCGGATCCCGCTCGCCTTCCGGATCGACGACGCGACCGAACACACCTCGCGGGCGCGCTCCATCCGCTCGACCAGGTCGGGGTCGTCCGGGAGTTCGACGTACGACGGCCAGTCGGTCAGGTGCACCGAACGTTCCCCGGTAAGCCCGCGCCAGATGTCCTCGGTCACCAGTGGGAGCAGCGGTGCCGCCGTACGGCACAAGACCTCGAGGGCGGTGTAGAGCGTGTTGATCGCGTCCTGGGAGCCGGACCAGAAGCGGTCGCGCGAGCGGCGGATGTACCAGTTGGTCAGGATCTCTGTGTAGCCCTGGACCGCATCACAGGCCGACGCGATGTCGTAGCGGTCGAAGTGGGTCTGGACGTCGGCGACCAGCGTGCGGAGGCGGGCGAGGAGGTAGCGGTCCAGTACGTGCGTCGACGCGGTCGACCAACTGCCTTCGGTGCCGGCGGCGTTGGCGTACAAGGTGAAGAACGACCACGCGTTCCAGAGCGGGATCAGGGTCTGGCGGACGCCGTCGCGGATGGCCTGTTCGGTGACGATCAGGTTGCCGCCGCGCAGGATCGGGCTCGACATCAGGAACCAGCGCATGGCGTCCGCGCCGTCGCGGTCGAAGACCTCGGTGACGTCCGGGTAGTTCCGCAGCGACTTGCTCATCTTCTGGCCGTCGTTGCCGAGCACGATCCCGTGACTCAGGCACGACCGGAACGCCGGCCGGTCGAACAACGCCGTCGCCAGCACATGCATCGTGTAGAACCAGCCGCGCGTCTGGCCGATGTACTCGACGATGAAGTCGCCGGGGAAGTGCTCCTCGAACCAGTCGGTGTTCTCGAACGGGTAGTGCACCTGCGCGAAACTCATCGACCCGGAGTCGAACCACACGTCCAGCACGTCCGGCACCCGGCGCATGGTCGACCGCCCGGTCGGGTCGTCCGGGTTGGGCCGGGTCAGCTCGTCGACGTACGGCCGGTGCAGATCGCGGACCTCGACCCCGAAGTCCCGCTCCAGCTCCTCGATCGAGCCGTAGACATCGATCCGGGGGTACGCCGGATCGTCCGACCGCCAGACCGGGATCGGCGAACCCCAGAAGCGGTTCCGGCTGATCGACCAGTCGCGCGCGTTCGACAGCCACTTGCCGAACTGCCCGTGCTTGACGTGCTCCGGCACCCAGGTGATCTGCTCGTTCAGCTCGACCATCCGGTCCCGGATCCGGGTCACCTCGACGAACCAGCTCGAGACCGCCTTGTAGATCAGCGGATTCCGGCACCGCCAGCAGTGCGGGTAGCTGTGCACGATGCTGTCCTCGCGCACCAAGGCCCCGGCGGCACGTAGGTCGCGGATGATCGGCCGGTTCGCCTCGAAGACATGCAGCCCTTGGTACGGCGGAACCACCCCGGTGAAATGCGCGGCGTCGTCGACGGTCAGCACGGTGGGGATCCCGACGGCGTCGCAGGCGAGCTGGTCCTCCTCGCCGTACGCCGGCGCCATGTGCACGACGCCCGTACCGTCGTCGGTCGTGACGTGGTCGGCCGCGATCACCTGGAAAGCGTTGTCGGTCCCGGCGAGGAAGTCGAACAACGGGGTGTAGTGCAGGCCGATCAGGTCGGCGCCCTTGAGGCGCCGCCGCACCTCGGCGCCCAGGTTGTCGGCGTACGCCGCGAGCCGAGCCTCGGCGAGGATCGTCGGACGCCCCTCGGCATCGTCGACCACGACGTAGTCGAGCTCCGGCCCCACCGCCATCGCGAGGTTGCTGGGCAGCGTCCACGGCGTCGTCGTCCACGCGAGCAGCCGCTCCCCCGTCTCCAACTCGACGGCGACCGTCACCGACGGGTCCTGGCGCGGCTGGTAGACGTCGTCGTCCATCCGCAGTTCGTGGTTGGACAGCGGCGTCTCGTCGTTCCAGCAGTACGGGAGGACGCGCAGCCCCTCGTACACCAGTCCCTTGTCGTAGAGCGTCTTGAACGCCCAGATCACCGACTCCATGTAATCGGGGTTCAGCGTCTTGTAGTCGTGCTCGAAGTCGACCCACCGCGCCTGCCGGGTCACGTAGGAGCGCCACTCGTCCGTGTACTTCAGCACCGACGCCCGACAAGCATCGTTGAACTTCGCGATCCCCAGCTGCAGGATCTCCGCCTTCGTCTTCAACCCGAGCACCCGCTGAGCCTCCAGCTCAGCCGGCAACCCATGCGTATCCCACCCGAAGCGCCGCTCGACCCGGTGCCCGCGCATCGTCTGGTACCGCGGTACGACGTCCTTCACGTACCCGGTCAGCAGGTGCCCGTAGTGCGGCAACCCGTTGGCGAACGGCGGCCCGTCATAAAAGACGAACTCGTCCTCACCTTTCAGCGACGCCCGAAAAGTCCCGTCCCCCTCCCAGTACTCGAGCACCCCATGCTCGACCCTCGGAAAGTCCGGCACCCCAACCCTCGGATAGCTCACCTAGCGCATGTTATGCAGCAGCGCCGACTGGAGGTAGCCGAGCCAGTCGTACAGGTCGTACGTGAGCCGCCGCGGATCCTCGTCCGGGAGTTTTTCCCAGGTGGAGTAGTCGTCCTCGTCCTTGATGTCGAGGCGGGTGCCGATCGCCAGCCGCAAGTCGTTCAAGGCACGGAGCCACGAGAGCTGCTCGTCGGGCTCGAGCGCGATCTCGTCGGCGCCCGACTCCTCCAACGCGGACAGGACCCGCTTGGCGTCGGTGACCTTGCCCTCGCGCAGGCCGCGCTCGGTGAAGCGGCGGAACTCGGACGAGGCCAGGTCGTCGGTCTTGTACGCGTCCGGCAGCAGCCGCTGCAGTACGACGTCCTCCGGCGGCGACGTCGGCCCGTCGGACTCCAGCAGGGCCGCGAGCGGGTCCGAGGACTCGGCCGAGCGCGGCGGCAGGCCGTCGTACAGGAGCTCGACCAGGTTGCGGAGGAGGTTCGCCAGGATGTCCGCCTCGTGTTCGGCGAAACTGACGACGACGGTCTTGCGGCGCTTGCGGAACCGCGTCACGACTTCTCGCAGGTGGCCCACAGGCCGTAGGAGTGCATCGCTTCCACGTCGCGTTCCATCGCTTCCCGGTTGCCGTTCGAGACCGCGGACTTGCCTTCCTGGTGCACCTGCAGCATCAGCTTCTCCGCCTTCTGCTTGGAGTAGCCGAAGTACGTCTGGAACACGAACGTGACGTAGTCCATCAGGTTCACCGGATCGTTCCAGACGATCGTCATCCAGGGCGGGCTCAGCTGGATCGCCTCGGTGACCTCGGGGCTGTCCAACTCGCTCGGTGCGGTGCTCACCTGTCCATTCTCCCCATCATCGGCTCCGGTCTCGCAATAGGCTGCCCCTGTGACGCACTCGACCGCGCTCCTGACAGACCACTACGAGCTGACGATGCTGCAGGCCAGCCTGGCCGACGGCACGGCGCAACGCCGCTCGGTCTTCGAGCTGTTCGCCCGCCGCCTGCCGGACGGCCGCCGGTACGGCGTGGTGGCCGGCGTCAACCGGCTGCTCGACGCGCTCGAGCGGTTCCGTTTCGACGAGCAGACGATCGCCTTCCTGGCCGATCGCGGCGTCGTGGACCAGGCTACCCGGGACTGGCTGGCAGGCTACCGGTTCACCGGCGACATCTCCGGGTACGCCGACGGCGAGATCTTCTTCCCGGGCTCCCCGGTGCTCGTGGTCGAGTCGTCGTTCGCCGAGGCAGTACTCCTGGAAACCGTTTTCCTCTCGATCCTGAACCACGATTCCGCGGTCGCCTCGGCGGCATCCCGGATGACCTGGTGGGCCGGTGGGCGGCCCTGTATCGAGATGGGCTCACGCCGTACCCACGAAGAGGCCGCAGTCGCCTCCGCGCTGGCGGCGTACATCGCGGGCTTCACCGCGACCTCGAACCTGGAGGCCGCCCGCCGCTTCGGCATCCCCAGCACCGGTACGGCGGCGCACTCGTTCACACTGCTGCACGATCGCGAGCGGGACGCGTTCCGGTCCCAGGTCGACGCGCTCGGCAAGGGCACCACGCTGCTGGTCGACACCTACGACGTCGCCGAAGCCGTCCGCACCGCGATCGAGCTGACCGGACCCGAACTCGGCGCGGTCCGGCTGGACTCAGGCGACCTGCCGTCGCTGGCCGGCCAGGTCCGCGAGCTGCTCGACTCGCTCGGCGCGACCAAGACCCGGATCATCGTCACGAGCGACCTGGACGAGTTCCAGATCGCCGCGCTCGCCCCGGCGCCGGTCGACGGCTACGGCGTGGGTACGTCGCTGGTGACCGGCTCGGGGTACCCGACCTGCGGGTTCGTGTACAAGCTGGTCGCCCGCGAGGACGAGAGCGGCACGCTGGTCCCGGTCGCGAAGAAGAGCCCGGACAAGATCTCGATCGGCGGCCGGAAATGGGCGCTGCGGCGGCGGTCGGCGGCCGGGGTCGCGGAGATCGAGCTGATCGGGGTCGGCGAGGAGCCGGTCGACGACGGTGACGACCGGGTGCTGCTGAAGCCACTGGTCGAGGCCGGGAAGATCATCGGCCGGACCACCCCGGCGGAGTCGCAGGCGTTCCACGAGAAGGTTCGCGACGAGCTCCCCCGCTCCGCCAGCCAGCTGAGCCGCGGCGAGCCGGCCATCCCGACGGAGTACCAGGGCGACTACGACGCGCGCAATCCGTTCCATCCGCGGAGTCACACATGAGCACCGCACCCGGCAAGGAGGGCTGGTCGGCGGACGCGCCCGCTGACGAGGCCGATGTGTTGGTCGCGCTGCGGTTCGCGGAGCGGGCGACCCGGAAGGCTGTGGCTGAGGAGCTGGCCGGGAGCGGGTTGCACACCGGGCAGGAGCTGGTGCTGGCGAAGCTGCTGCACCACGGTTCGCTCCCGGTCGCGAAACTCGCGAAGGTGCTCGATGTCGAAGTACCGACCGCGACCAAGACCACCCAGCGGATGGAGGCCGCCGGCCTGGTGCGCCGGATCAAGAGCGCCTCCGACGCCCGCCAGGTCGGCATCGAGCTCACCGACCGCGGCGTCGAGCTCGCCCACACGGTCCAGGAGATCTACGACCGCGCCGGCCGCCGCGCGCTCGCCGCCCTCTCCCCCGAAGACCGCCGCGTCATGCGCAACCTCCTCTGGACCATCACCACCACCCTCGAGCCCTGAGGTGTACGCCGACCGGCGGCGCGCCTAGATCGGAATCCCCGGGAGGCTCGGCGGCGCCTCGAAGCTCCGCCGCTGCCAAATAGTGATCCCGGCGGCACCGGCGACAAAGACGGCCGCGAACAGCCAGAAGTGGTCGGCCACGTCCCACGGCAGGACCTCGGCGAGGATCAGAAGTAGAACCTCGGAGAGGAGCCCCAGGAGGAGCAGCCCGATGGCGACGACGAAGGCGGCCTCCATCTCCGGGGTCGCACGGCCGCGTCGCAGCCGCCAGCCGCAGACGACGATCGTGACGAGGCCGCTGGAGGCCAGGACCAGCGCCAGGATGTCGGGTCCGCTCCCGTTGACCGGAGCCCTTGTGGTCTCCTGGGCGGCGCCGTGGCCCGTGATCTCGGTCAGCCGGCCTCGCCAGACCGTGCCCACCACCCGGTCGCCGTCGGCGAGCTTCTCCAGGACAGGGCCGCTGTGGCCGAAGCCCGTGATCCACCTGACGCCCGACGCGCTGGTCAGTACAGCGCTGCGCTCGCCCCTCTTGGACTCCGGTACGACATGAACGTCGGAAACGGTGAACTCGTCGGTCCACCGGCATTCGGCCGGTGCAGACGGAGCCACCGTGCAGGGCCGCGCAGTCTGGTACGCGTGGAGCTCGCGGGCGTTGTCCGGCGCCACCACAGTGCTGAGATCGGCAGCGAAACCGACCAGGGCAACACCACCCAGTAGAGCGAAAATCGTCGTGCGAGTCGTGTCGAGGATCCCCACATCTCAATGACGCAGGCGACAGGCTCGGCAGTTGCTGTCCGCCGGTGTGATCCACGCAACACCGTCAGCGACCCGCTCCTAACGATTCGGCGTCGCCGGAGAGTTTCTGGGCCAGCCAGACCGGGATGACCGAGATCAGGATCAGGGCTGCTGCGACGACGTTGACGATCGGGGCCTGGTTCGGGCGGAAGAGGTTGTTGAAGATCCAGATCGGCAGCGTCTGCACCTCGGCGCCCGCGGTGAACGTGGTCACGACGATCTCGTCGAACGACAACGCGAACGCCAGCAACGCGCCGGCCAGCAAGGCCGACCGGATCAGCGGGAAGGTCACCAGCCGGAACGTCGTGAACCCGGAGGCGCCCAGATCCGCGGACGCCTGCTCCAGCGCGACCCCGGTACGGCGCAGCCGGGCGATCACGTTGTTGAACACGGTCACGATGCAGAACGTCGCATGCGCGATCACGATCGTGAGGAACCCGAGCTGCCACCCGAAGATGGTCCGGAACGCGTTGTTCAGTGCGATCCCGGTGACGATGCCCGGCAGCGCGATCGGCAGGATCACCAGCAGCGACACGAAGTCCCGGCCGTAGAACCGGAACCGCTGCAGCGCGAAGGCGATCATCGTGCCGAGCACCAGCGCGACCACGGTCGCGGCCAGCCCGACCCGTACGCTCACCCAGAGCGCGTCGAGGGCGCCCTGGCTGTCGGCCGCGCGCCGCCACCACTCGAGCGTGAACTCCCGCGGCGGCCAGGCGAAGGTGTTGCTCACGTTGAACGAGTTCACCAGCACGAGCAGCAGCGGCACGTAGATCAGGCCGAGGATGACCGCGGTCAGGATCCGCAGCACGATCCGGGTCGAGCGCGACATCGTCATCAGAGGCTCTCCATCGCTCCGGTACGACGTACCGCGGCCAGGTATACCACCATCACCACGACCGGGATCGTCGCCACCGCGGCCGCGAACGGCAGGTTGTTTGCCGCACCAACGTTGTCGTACACAACGTTGCCGAGTAGCTGATTGGTGCCACCGACGATCCGGACGGCGATGTAGTCACCCAGCGTCAGACTGAACGTGAAGATCGAGCCCGCCACCATCGCCGGCACGATGGTCGGCAGCACAATCCGCCGCAGCGTCTGCAGGGTCCGGCCGCCGAGGTCAGCCGATGCCTCCAGCAACGAGTTGGGCAGCCGTTCGAGGCCGGCGTAGATCGGCAGGATCATGTACGGCAACCACAGGTAGGCCAGCGTCACCACGGTCGCGGTCAACCCGTACCCGGGTGACTTCAGCCCGACCGCCTCGAACGCCGACGACACCAGCCCACCCTCGGAGAACATCCCGCGCCACGCGTACGCCTTGACCAGATAACTGGCCCACAACGGCATCAGCACCGCCACCAGCAGGAACCGCCGCAGCCCCGGCCCCGCCACCTTCGACATGTACATGGCGATCGGAAACGCCACCACCGCATCGATCACAGTCACCAGTAGGGCAACCCCGACCGTCCGCAACGCGATCGTCCGGTACACGTCGACCGTGAACAGCGTCTTGAAGCTGTCCAGCGTCCACACCCGCTCGATCTCGCCGGTGAACCCGTTCTGCGTCCACAAAGCAGTAACGAACAACGCCGCCAACGACCCGAGATAAGCAACCCCGAGCCAAACCATCGGCGGCCCCAGCAAGACCCCCAACCGAGCCCGCGCCCGACGAGTGCTCATCCTTTCACTTGGGTCCAGGCTTGGGTCCATTTGCTGTAGTCGGTGCATTTGACGTCGGTGCGGCCGTCGAGGCATTGCTCGATCGGGGTGGTCCAGTACCAGATCTTCTCGGCGTAGGACGCGTCGCCGGCGTGGTAGGTCGTGCAGTGGTTCTTGTCGGCGGTCAGGGCGCAGGCCTTGCCGTTGGCAGGGGCCTCGCCGAAGTACTCGGCGACTGCTGCGTTCGCCTGCGGGCTGATGATGTGGTTCATCCACAGGTAGGCGCAGTTCTTGTGCTTGGAGGTCGCGCTGACCATCCAGGTGTCCGACCACCCGGTCACGCCTTCGGTCGGGACCGTGACCTGGACCGGCACCTTCTCACCGGTCACGATGTTCGCGATCACCTGCCACGTGGTGCCGACGACCGTGTTGGCGCTGGTGAACGCCTGCGCCGCCTTCAGGTAGTCCGACCAGTACTCCGACACCAGTGTCTTCTGCGTCTTGAGCAGATCCACGGTGGCCGCGAACTGCTTGTCGTCCAGCGCGTACGGGTTCTTGATCCCGAGATCCGGCTTGGTCGCCATCAGGTACATGGCCGCGTCGGCGATGTAGATCGGCGAGTCGTACGCCGTCACCGTGCCCTTGTACGGCGAGCTCGCGTCGAACACCACGCCCCACGAGGTCGGCGCCGGCTTGACCTTGTCGGTGCGCCACATCAACAGGTTCGCGCCCCACCCGTGCGGGATGCCGTACATCTGGCCGTTCACCGAGTTCCACGGCCGGTTCTTCAGGAACGGGTAGACGTCCGCGTAGTTCGGAACCAGGTCGGTGTTCACCGGCTCGACCTGTCCGCCCGCGATCAGCCGCAGCGTCGCGTCGCCGGAGGCCGACACCACGTCGTACTGCCCGGTCTTCATCAGCGTGACGGCCTCGTCGGAGGTGCCGAACGTCTTCACCGTCACCTGGCAGCCGGTCTGCTTCTCGAACGGCGTCACCCAGTCGACCTTCGGGTCGTTCGAGCCGTCCTCGGCGTACCCGGGCCAGGCCAGCACGCTGAGCTTGCCCTCCCCGGCTCCGAGCTTGTCCAGCTTCGGCAGGTTCGGGGCGGAGAATCCGTTGCTGGCCTTGGCCGAGGAGTCGCCGCCGCCGGAGGTGCCACAAGCGGCCGCGACCAGGGCGAGCACTGCCAGGCTCGCCGCTACGCTGATCTTCTTCATCTCTAGCTCCCTGATGGGTTTCGGGGCGGAGACTGCTACTGCGGACCGCCGATCGCGACGGTGTTCTCGCGGGCCCAGGTCAGCCGGACCCCGGTTCCGCGAAGTTCGAGCTTGTCCTGCACCGATCCGTGCTGGTTCTGCTGCAGGACGATCAGCGAGCCGCCGGCGTCCAGGTCGACGACCGTCTGGGTCGCCGACCCCAGGTACACGACCTCGCGGACCACCCCGGTCGCCGTACACGTCCCCGGTTCGGCGGTGGTGTCGCGCAACTGCAGCCGGATCTTCTCCGGACGGACCGTGAACAGGCCCTCGGTCCCGACGACCGCCGCCGCGACCTCCCCCTCGAGCAGATTGGACGTACCAACGAACCCGGCGACGAACGCGCTCGCCGGGTGTTCGTACAGCTCCACCGGCGTGGCCAGCTGCTCGATCCGGCCGCCGTTGAACACGGCGATCCGGTCGCTCATGGTGAGTGCTTCCTCCTGGTCGTGCGTGACGAACACGAACGTGATGCCGACATCGCGCTGCATCGCCTTCAGCTCGATCTGCATCTCGCGCCGCAGCTTCAGGTCGAGGGCGCCCAGCGGTTCGTCCAGCAGCAGCACCTTCGGCCGGTTCACCAGCGCCCGCGCGAGCGCGACGCGTTGCTGCTGTCCCCCGGACAGCTGACTCGGCCGGCGGTCGCCGTACCCCTCCAGCCGGACTGTCTCGAGCGCCTCGACAGCCCGTGTACGGCGACTCCGCCGGTCGACCCCCTTCACCCGCAGCCCGTACTCGACGTTCTGCAGCACACTCATGTGCGGGAACAACGCATAGTCCTGGAAGACCGTGTTCACGTCCCGCGCGTACGGCGCCCGGTCGGTCACGTCCGTGCCGCCGAGCAGGATCCGCCCGGCCGTCGGCACCTCGAAGCCGGCGATCATCCGCAGCACCGTGGTCTTGCCGGAGCCGGACGGGCCGAGCATCGAGAAGAACTCGCCCTCGGTCAGGTCGAGATCGATCCCGTCGACCGCGGTCACTTCGCCGAACGTCTTGCGCAGACCGCGCAGGCTGACCGCGGCGGCATCCGTCGCCACGGCCTGCACCTGCGCGTCCACCGAAGTCATCCGATCGCCGACATCACGTGCTTCACCCGGGTGTAGTCCTCGACGCCGTACAGCGACAGGTCCTTGCCGTGACCCGAGTGTTTGAAACCGCCGTGCGGCATCTCGGCCACCAGCGGGATGTGCGTGTTGATCCAGACGCAGCCGAAGTCGAGGGCCTTGGACAGCCGCATCGCCCGGGAGTGGTCCGCGGTGAACACGCTCGAGGCGAGCCCGAACTGTACGTCGTTGGCCTTGCGCAACCCGTCGTCCTCGTCGGCGAACGACTGCACGGTGATGACCGGTCCGAACACCTCGTCCTGGATCATCTCGTCGTCCTGCTGCAACCCGGTGACGACGGTCGCCTCGAGGAAGTAGCCGTCGGCAAGCGCTCCGCCCGGTCGCCGGCCGCCGAGCGCGATCGAGCCGTGCTCGGGCATCCGGGCCAGGAACCCGCGGACCCGGTCGAGCTGCAGGCTGCTGTTCAGCGGACCGAACAGCGCGTCCTCGTCCCCGGCAAGCCCCGGCTTCGCGTTGTCCCGGGCCCAGTCGACCAACGCTTGCACGAACGAGTCGTGCACCGAGGCATGGACCAGCACGCGGCAGGCCGCCGTACAGTCTTGGCCGGCGTTGAAGTAGCCCGCGATCCCGATCGCCTCGGCCGCTGCGGCCAGGTCCGCGTCGGGGAAGACCAGCACTGGCGCCTTGCCACCCAGCTCGAGGTGCGTGCGCTTCAGGTCGAGAGCCGCCGTACTCGCGACCTCCGAACCGGCTCGGGTCGAACCGGTGATGCTGACCAGGCCCGGCGTCGGATGTGCGACCACGGCCTGACCGGTTGCGCGGTCGCCGCAGACGACATTGAAGACGCCCGGCGGCAGCACCTCGGCCGCCATTTCCGCGAGCAGCGACGTCGTCACCGGTGTGGTCTCGGCCGGCTTCAGCACCAGCGTGTTCCCGGCGGCGAGGGCAGGCCCGATCTTCCAGACCGCCATCATCATCGGGTAGTTCCACGGCGTGATCTGCCCGACGACGCCGATCGGTTCGCGGCGGATCCACGACGTGTGGCCGGCCATGTACTCGCCGGCCGACTTGCCTTCGAGCATCCGCGCAGCCCCGGCGAAGAAGCGCAGTTGATCGACCATGACCGCGAGCTCCTCGGTCCTGGTCAGCTCGATCGGCTTGCCGGTGTTCTGCGACTCGGCGGCGACCAGGTCGTCGCCGCGCGACTCGACCAGGTCGGCGAACCGGAGCAGCATGCGTTGCCGCTCGGCCGGCGTGATCCCGCCCCAGCTCGGCACGGCCGCGGCCGCAGCCCGGTACGCCGCGTCCACGTCCTCCTCGCTGGACAGCGGAGCCGTCCCGAAGACCTTGCCGGTGGCCGGGTCGACCAGCTCACTGGTCGCGCCGCTCTGCGCGTCCCGCAGCTCTGCATTGATCAGGTTCCGCACTGTTCTCATCAGCACTCCCGAACGCTGGTTGAGCGTAAACATATGAAATCAGATGTTAAAGTTCAAGCGATCGACGACAATGTCCGCGAGCTGTTTCGAAGTCGTGTCGTGAGGGCGGGTGAGACCGGATGGCGCTGCGGTTCTACGGCAGTGGCGCGGCGGCGGTGTTCGCACCGCTGGAGACGCTGAGCCGCTCGGAACTGGTGGCCCGCCGGCTGACCGACGCGATCGCGCTCGGCCTCGTCCCCGACTCCGGGCAACTGCCGGGAGAGACCGACCTGGCCGGCATCTTCGGGGTGTCGACCACCACGATCCGCGAGGCGCTGTCCTCGTTGCGGCAGCGCGGCCTGATCGATACCCGGCGGGGTCGCGGCGGCGGCAGTTTCGTCCGCGCACACCAGGAGATGTCCAACGCGATCGTCCGCGACCGGCTGGCCGAGCTGAGCCTCGCGCAACTGCGGGACCTCGGCGACCACTACAGCGCGATCGCGGGGACGGCGGCGCGGCTGGCAGCCGAGCGCGCGACGCCGGACGACGTACGGCGACTCACGGCGGTCTGCGACAGTCTGGAGAACGCCGAGGGCCTGGGTGGACGCCGGCGCGCGGACGCGCAGTTCCACATCGAGGTGGCCGCGACCGCGCAGTCGACCCGGCTCTACCGGGCCGAGGTGAGCCTGCAGGCCGAGGTCGGCACGTTGCTCTGGCTCGCGTTCGGCGACGACGAGAGCCACCGCCGGACGGTGGAGAGCTGCCGTGAGGTGGTCGCCGCGATCGGCCGTACCGACGGCGACGCGGCCCGGACCGCCGCGGAGGAACGCGTGGCCGACTCGACGGCACGCCTGATCGACCTCAGACTGGCGTTGGAGGACACATGAGCACAGAGTCTTTGACCCTCGACGCCGGTCTCGAGACGGTGCTCGAGCTGGTCGAGTCCGTGGTCGGGGAGGCGTTCGGGCTGGCCGAGCAGATCGGCGCGGCCACCGCGGCCGTCTTCGACCGGCAGCCGACCGTCCGGCGTGCCGACCTCGGCGGCGTGGTCGAGCTGGTCCAGCCGGCGCTCGAGGCACCGGCCGCGTTGATCCAGGGCGCCGGCTTCGTCGCCGCGATCGACGCGCTGGCCGATGCCCGCTGGTGGCTCGAGTGGTTCATGCTCAGCAACGGCGTCACCGAGCGTTTGATCGTCGACACCGACCCGCACGGCGAGAACTTCTACGACTACGAGGCCCTGCCCTGGTACGACGTACCGCAGCGGACCGGCCACCGGCACATCACCGGCCCGTACGTCGACTACCTCTGCACCGACGACTACACGCTGACATTCACCGTGCCGGTCGTCGTCCGGGACCGCTTCGCCGGCGTGGCCGGAGCCGACGTCCGGGTCTTCACGTTCGAGAAGGCGATCCTGCCGTGCCTGCGGGCGACCCACCGGAAGGTTGCCATCGTCAACGATCAGGGCCGGATCGTGCTCAGCAACAGCGCCCGCCACGTCGGCGGCACGCTCCTGCGGACCCCGGCCCCGGAGTACCGGATCGAGGACCTCCCGCTGTCGCTGGTCGAGCTCAGCTCCTAGGCAGGAAAGTATCGAGGTATTCGTTGCGGAACTTACCCGCCGGGTCGTACTTCGCCGCGAGCTCGATGAAGTCCTTGACCTTCGGGTACCGCTCGGCCAGTGTCGCGGCATCGGCAGCGAAGACCTTGCCCCAGTGCGGTCGTACGTCGAGGGACGCAAGCGCCTCCTCGATCGCAGCGACGACCGGGCGGACCGCGACCTCGTCCTGGATCCACGTGAAGTGCAGCGCCACCGTGTCCCGGCCCTGGCTCGGGCTCAGCCACAGCTCGTCGGCCGCGATCGTCCGCACCTCGGACACCTGGATCACCGGCGTGAACTGGTTGCCCAGGGCCCGTAGTACCTCGACCGCCTCGGCCGCCCGGTCGCGCGGTACGAAGTACTCCGACTGCAGCTCGTCGCCGTTGCTCGGGGTGAACTCGAGCCGGAAGTGCGGCAGCCGCTCGTTCCACGGACCCGGTACACCGCCCTGCTGGGTCGCGTAGTCGGCCGGCATCCCCTTGATCGGGTGCCGCGGCCCGTCGGCGAGACGCGCGCCCAGCCACTCCGCCGAGGGCTCGCCGAGATCGCGTGACTTCCGCCAGACCATCACGTCCGGGTCGACCCAGTCGGTGAACGCGCTGACGCTGTACGCGCTGCCCATCACCGCGTCGAAGTCCGACCCGAGGCGCTCGACCGGCAACCCGTCGTACACCACCTGGCTGAGCTGGTACGACGGTTGGACTTCCAGTGTCATGCTCACCGTCACACCGAGCGCACCGAGTGAGATCACCGAGCCGGCGAAGTCCTCGTCGTCACGGGTCAGCGTGACGAGCTCGCCGCCGGCGTCGACGAACGTGATCGCGCTGACCGCGTCGGCCAGCGGCCCGTTCCCGACGCCAGACCCGTGCGTCCCGGTCGAGCAGGCGCCCGCCACCGAGATGTGCGGCAGCGACCCGAGGTTGTGCAGCGCGAGCCCCTGGGCCTCGAGCGCGGCCGTGATCTCGCCGTACCGCAGCCCGGCCGACACCGTCACCCCGCCCTCGCCGACCTCGACGGTCGCCGGCAGGTCCTGCACGCTCACCAGCGTCCCGGCGCTGTCGGCGATCCGGTTGAACGAGTGCCCGGTGCCGAGCACCCGCACCTTCTCCGCCGCCGCGACCAGTTCCTGCAGCTCCTCGACGGACCGAGGCCGCTGCAGCTCACTGGCGAATCTGACGTTGCCTGCCCAGTTGGTCACGCTGCTCATGGCGTCAGCCTCGCACACGCGGGACACTCACGAACCCGGCAGTTCCAGCTTCTGGTCAGCCCGCCGTGATTTCATGTGCCCGATGTACGCCTTCCTGATCGCCGCGTTCTGGTTCGTCGTGTTCGCGGTCAGCTTCCTGCGGGACCGGCGGCTGTTCAAGAACGGGATCTTCCTGGTCCTGACGCTGATGTTCGCGGGCATCGGGATGATCTTCGTCGTCGACGCGTTCAACGACACCGCGGCCCGCTGGCTCGTGCTGGCGATCCTCGGCGTGATCCCGCTGGCGATCGCCGTCCTCGCGGTGTTCCTGGTCGTCAACGGCATCACGATGCTGCGCCGGGAGGGCCGTCGTCCGAAGAACCTGCTGTCGCTGCTCGCGGGACTGGGCATCATCGGTTTCGTCGTGTTCAGCGTGGCCGTGCAGAAGATCGGCTGGGAGCCGCTGGCGGCGCTGCGCTCGGTGCTGATCGGGGTGCTGACCTACATCGCGTTCCTGTTCGTCTGCTTCCTGGTGTACGCGTTCGTCTACAGCCGGGTCCGCTCGTCCCGGAAAGTCGACTACGTGATCGTGCTCGGCGCCGGCCTGCGCGGGTCGCGGGTCCCGCCACTGCTCGCCAGCCGGCTGGACCGCGGCAAGCAGGTGTACGACCGGGCGCTGCGCCGGGGCCGTACGCCGATCATGATCACCTCAGGTGGGCAGGGCCCCGACGAGGAGGTCCCCGAGTCGCACGCGATGGCGTCGTACCTGATCGAGCGCGGTGTCCCCGACGACCAGATCCTGCGTGAGGACCGGTCGACCAGCACGCTGGAGAACCTGACCTTCAGCCGCGAGCTGATGGTCGCGCGGACGCCGAAGTACCGCTGCCTGATCGTGACGAACAACTTCCACGCGTTCCGGGCCGCGATGACCGCGCGCAAGGCGAAGGTCAACGGCCAGGTGATCGGATCCCCCACCGCGGCGTACTACTGGCCGACGGCAACGATCCGCGAGTTCGTCGCGATCCTGTTCAGCCACCCGTACCTGAACGGCGGCATCTGCCTGCTGATCGCCGCCGCTGCGATCTCCCAGCACGTCTAGCGCAACATGAGTACGGCGGCGACCACGCCGGCCAGCACGATCAGCACACGGAGCAGGGTTGCCGGGAGCCGGCGGCCGATGTGAGCGCCGACGTACCCGCCGACGATGGAGCCGGCCGCGAGCAGGCCGCTCGCGGTCAGGTCGAGGTCGGCGATGAACACGAAGATGATGCTCGCGACCAGGTTCGCGGCCAGCAGCGCGAGCGTCTTGAGACCGTTGACGACCCGCAGCTCCAGGTCGAGCCCGAGACCGAGGACGGCCATCATCATGACGCCGGCGCCGGCGCCGAAGTAGCCGCCGTACACACCGGTCAGCGCGGTGAACACAATCGTTGCCGGCGACATCGACGGCCGCAGTCCGTGTTGATGATCGGACCGGGCGCGCAGCCAACGGGCGATCCAGGGCTGGACGCCCACGATCAGGCAGGTGAAGAGGATCAGCCACGGCGCCGCCGATGCGAACACGCGCGACGGCAACGCCAGCAGCAGCGCAGCGCCGCCGATCGCGCCGACGGCACAGATCACCACGACGGCAACCAACTGATTGCGCGGCACCTCGCGCAACTCGCGCCGATACCCGAATGCGCCACTCAGTGCGCCGGGCAACAGCCCGAGCGTGTTCGACGCGTTGGCGACCACGGGCGGGATCCCCAGCGCGATCAGGACCGGAAAGCTCAGCAGCGACGCGACACCGACGGTCGAGGTCAGGATGCCTGCACCGAACCCGGCAGCGATCACCGCCACGTGCTCCGCGCCCGTCATGCCGCCCACCCAATCACACCCGATCCGGTGAGACGTCCGTTGCTGGTTGATCCGTGGACAAGGCAGACTGCGGTGGGTGACCTCTCAGCTACGGATCGAGCTGCTGGGACCGTTGGGGGTGTACTGGCAGGGTCGCCAACTGCCCGTCGGCGCGCAGCGGCTGCAGACGTTGCTGGCGGTGCTCGCGCTGCGGGCCAACGAGGTCTGCACCCCCGAGGAGCTCCTCGATCTCGTCTGGCAGGACAACCCTCCGGGCACCGGTCTCAAGGTGCTGCCGCCGTACGTCTACCGACTGCGCCGGGTGCTCCCGCCCGACGTCCTCGACCGTACGCCGGAGGGCTACCGGCTCCGGCTCGCCGCGGACGCGCTCGACATCACCTCGTTCGAGTCCGCGGTCCGTACGGCGACCGAGCATCGCGAACGCGGTGATCTCGATGCCGCGGCCGACGAGTACCAGCGCGCGCTCGACCTCTTCCACGGCGATCCGCTGGCCGGGCTCCCGGGTCAGTACCTCGCGGCGCAGCGCCGGCGACTGATCGAGCGGCGCGACAAGGTCTTCAGCGACCGGGTCGATCTCGACCTGGACCGCGGGCGCCCGGCCGAGGTGGTCGCCGAACTCATCCCAGCTGTTGCGCAACGGCCGTTCGACGAACGCCTCGCAGGTCAACTCATGCGGGCGCTCGCAGCGGACGGCCGGCAGGCCGACGCCCTCGACGTCTACTCGCACACGCGGGATGCGCTCGTCGACCAGCTCGGCGTCGAGCCCGGCCCCGCGCTCCGCACGATCCATCAGACGATCCTTCGCAACGACGAGCCGGCCCAGACCCGCGACGAACTCCCGTACGCCGGTGCCACGTTCGTCGGTCGCAGCGCCGAGCTCGCGCAGCTCGCCGAGGGCCTTGGCAGCACCGGCGCAGCCGTCCCTCCGATCGTCGCGATCGACGGTATGGCCGGAGCCGGCAAGACGGCGCTCGCGGTCAACACCGCACGACAACTCGCATCGCGGTACCCGGATGGTCTGCTCTTCGTCGACCTGCACGGCCACACCGCGGGCCGCCGGGCACTCGACGTCAAGGCCGCGCTCGACCACCTGCTGACGGGTGTCGGCGTACCGGGGACGAGCATCCCGCACACCTTCGAGAAGACCCAGGCCCTCTGGCGTACGACGGTGGCCGGCCGGCGCCTGCTCGTCATCCTGGACAACGCCCCGGACAGTACGACGGTCGCGCCGTTGCTGCCGGGATCGCCGACGTGCGGCGTACTGATCACCAGTCGCAACCAACTCACCGGTGTGGACGTCCGGGACCGGCTGCACCTCGGACTGCTCGCGGCCGACGATGCATCTGCCTTACTCGCCCAGCTCGTCGGCGCCGAACGGGCCGCCGCAGATCTTGCTGCTAGCAACGGTCTGATCGAGCGCTGCGGCAACCTTCCGCTTGCACTCCGGATCGCCGGTGCGCGGCTGCGTCATCGCCCGTCCTGGACCGTTGCCCACATCAACCAGCGCCTCGACCGGGTCGGCCGACGGCTCACCGAGCTCACCGCCGACGGCCTCGGTATCGCGGCCGCCTTCCAGCTGTCCTACGACCAGCTCGGCCCGGCCCAGCAGCGGATGTTCCGCCTCCTCAGCCTGCTCCCCGGCCGCGACATCGACCAGTACGGCGCGGCCGCGCTCGCGGACTGCTCCCCCGACGAGGCCGCCGATCTGGCCGAGTCCCTCGTCGACGCCAACCTCCTCCTCGAACCCACTCCCGAGCGCTACCAGTTCCACGACCTCATCCGCGATCACGCGACCGACCTCGCCCGCAGTACGGAGTCGCCGGCCGACCTCGACCGGGCCACCGACCGCCTGCTCGAGTACTACCTGCAGGCCGGCAACCACCCACTCGCCCGCCGGATCGGCTCAGTGTATCTACCGCTCGGCGAGCGGCCGGCCGTTCACGTGCCGACGCTCGACACGGTCGAGCGATCGCGGGCTTGGGCCGATGCCGAAGCGAGCAACCTCGCTGCTGCTGTCGAGCGCGCCGCTGCCGAGGGCAGGGACACCTACACCTGGATGCTCGCCCTGACGTCCGAGCGGTTCCTGCGCCTGCGCGGCCTGATCCAGCAGCAGGGAGTCGTCCTCAGTAGCGCGCTGGAAGCCGCCCGGCGGCTGGGCGACCGTGAGGTCGAGGCGCGAGTCCTGCACGCGACCGGCCGGCTGACCCGGTCGAACCAGGGATCAGCGGCCGCGGTGGAGATGTACCGCGTGGCACTCGACCTGCTGCCACCCGATGCGGATCCGTTGATCCGGGTGCAGCTCAACATCGGTCTTGCGCTGTGTCTGCAGGTTCTGGATCCCTTCACCGAGGCGCTTCCGTTGCTGCAGGAGGCCACCCGGATCGCCCGCGAACAAGACCACGCCGCCTTGCTCGGGATGACTCTCGCCGCGACCGGGATCCTCTACGGCAACGCCCACCAGTTCGAGTTGGCTTGCGAGCACCACGAGGAGGCCCTGACGATCCTGCGGAAGCTCGGGCCGTCCGGCATGATGGCCGACGTGCTGAACGGACTCGCGATGAGTTCGCTCGCGCTCGGCCGGGCCGACGACGCGGTCGCAGCATCCACCGAGGCCTACGAACTGTCGCTCGAACTCGGCAACACGTTCAGCCTTCCGTACGCGCTGGCCAACCTCGGCAAGTCCTACCGGCTTCGCGGCGATCTCGAGCGCGCGGTGACCGCCCATCGCCAGAGCCTCGAAGCGGCGGAGCGAACCGGCGGGCTCGCCGCGCAGTGGACGATGAAGCTCAATCTCGGCGCGAGCCTACTCGCGATCGGCGACGCCGACGCTGCTCTCGTGTACTACGAACAGGTCCGGCAGGAGACCACGGAGGCCAAGGACAACCTCTACCTCCTGGAGTCGTTGGAGGGCCTGGCCGACCACGCCACCGCAACCGACGACGCCACGGCGGCCGTCGAATACCTCAACCAAGCCCTGTCCCTGGCCGACGAACGCTTCCCGGCGTACGCGGACGGTCTACGCACCAAGCTTCACTCACTGAACTGACGCAATCTAGCCAGCGGGGACAGGCTCAGGCAGAGCGGCGACAGGAACAGCGCCAGCGTCGCGATCAACAGCGCGGGCCGGGTGCCCAGCCCGCCCGCCGCGGCGCCGCCGAGCAACGCACCGAACGGCGTCAGGCCCAGCCCGAGAAAGTTGATCGTAGCAACGACTCGGCCCTGCACCTGCAAGGGCGTGACCAGTTGGCGGATTGCGGTCACCGCGACGTCGACGGACTGGCTGAGGGCGCCGTACAAGATGTTGATCACGATCAGAGCGGCGATCGTCAGCGGGCCCGAGCCGCGCAGTGTCGACGTAGTGAGCATCACCAGGTCCGAGATCAAGGCGGCGAAGACGACGACCGGGCCGTAGCCGAAGCGTCTCGGCAACCAGGCGGAGAGCAACGAACCGATGAGTACGCCGGGGCCGAAGGCGGCCAGCACCAACCCGACGACTGCGCTCGGCAGGTCGAGGGTGCGGGTCAGGAACAGCAAGTAAACCGTCGTCAGCGCGGTGAAGCCGAACTGGTACACACAGGTCGCGGCCGCGATCGCCCGCAAGGACTTGTCGTGACGGACGATCCGGAGGCCTTCGCCGATCTGGCGCAGGACACCTGTCCGCGGAACACCGGTCGTCGTGCGGTTGCCGATCCGGGCAACCGACAGACTCGAGAACGCGAACAGCACCGCGCTGGCCAGGACCGCGATCGGTGCAGTCAGCAACGACACCAGCCCGCCGCCGAGCGCCGGCCCGGAGATCTGTGCGGCCGATCGCGTGGTCTCGAGCATGCTGTTGCCTTGGGCAAGCTGATTCCGCTCGACCAGGCGCGGCAGCGCGGATTGATAGGCCACGTCGAAGCAGACCGTGAACAGGCCGGCCACGAAGCCCACGACGTACAGGAACGGCAGCCCGAGCCCCAGCCCGAGCGGACCGAGGCGAACACCAGCGCCCGGCCCAGATCCGCGGCCACCAGCACGGTCCGGAACCGCCAGCGGTCAACGAGTACGCCGACCACGAGCGAGAACAGCAGGATCGGGACTTGCTGCACGGCACGCAGTACGCCGAGTTGTGCGGCGGCCGCGCCGAGCGAGGTGACCGCGACCAGCGGCAGGGTCACCTGAGCGGCGAAACTTGCGAGTTGAGATGCACTCTGGCCGATCCAGAGCCGAACGAAATCACGATGCGTCCACAGCGACATGACGAAGCCTCAAGGAAAGGTGCCGCTCCGCGACGACTGCTGCAGGCGGCACGCGATGACGGTGACGGTCAGCGCGTGCCCGGTTGACCGGGCATCCCCAACTCCTCGAAGGCTTCGACTCGGACGGCCAGCCTAACGGACCTCGACGGTGGCTGTTGGGCTTTTTTGGATGTTGCGGCCGTCGGTGACCTCGAGGTGGTAGGTCATCGTCTTGCCGCTGGCAAGGCGTGAGTCGGTGACGGTTGTGACCGTCGGCTTGGTCCAGGAGTTCGACGTACGCGACCAGCTGCCGATGCGCGTGCTACCGCGGTACAGCAGGTAGGTGAGTGCGAGGTTGTCGCGGTCGAGCACGGTCGGGAAGCTGATCGTGACCTTGTTGGCCCGCGCGCTCGCGACCTTCGGCGCGGCCGGCCGGACCGGGGCTGCTCCGCCCGGAATGCTGGTGAATCGCGTCAGGCCTTCCTGCGGTACGCCGTTCACCTCGGTGAAGTCGCCTCCGGCCCACAGATCGTTGCCCCCGGACGCGAACGCCAGCGGCCCGACGAGCGTCTCCCCGCCCGCGTCGGTGTTCGGGAACCACGGGCCGAGCTTGCCGGTGATCGTGCTGTAGACGAGCAGGTGGTGCATCCCGGTCTTGTCCGGGAAACCGCCGTCCGCGCTGCAGTTGTGCGCGTGCGAGCCCTTGTAGAGCCAGTTGCCGATCGCCTTGATCGCTTCGGTCGCGCCTTGGCAGTGGCTCTGCCAGAGCAGCTTGCCACTCGTCGCATCCGCGGCCAGTACGCCGTCGTAGCAGCTGACGCTTCCGGTGCCGGCGTTCGACGCGAAGACCTTGTTTCCTTGGACTTCGAGGTCCTTCACGCGACTGTCGCAGCCCTCGGTCTTCGCCGGGATCGCCCCGGCCGCGCGCATCGACAAGACGGCGCCGGTCGTTGCGTCCAGCATCGCGAGGGCGTGATCGTTGCGGCCGCCGATCCGGGTGAAGCCGCCGCCGACGAACACCCGATCGCCGTCGGTCGACACTTCGATCGCGTGGACGTCGTCGTTCGCGTCGGGGCTCCACGGCAGCAGCGTGCCGGTGTCGAGCCTGACCGCGGCAAGCCGGCTGCGGGCCATCTTGTCGACCAGGCCGAACGAGCCGCCGAGGTAGACCGTCTTCGCGGTGACCTTCAGCGCCGCGACCCGGAAGTTGACGACCGGGTCCCACCCGGACACCAGCTTGCCGGTCGCCGTGTTGAACATCGCCACATGCGACCGCGGCACCCCGTCGACGACGGTGAAGTCACCGCCGATCACGACCCAGCGGCCGTCCGGCGACGTGTCGACGCTCCACACCGGCCCGTTGACCTGCGGCGCGAACCGCGTCGGTACGCCGGTGGTCCGGTTGAGCACCACGAAGTACTTCCGCGCCACGTCACCCACACCGCGGGCCTTCCCTGGCGGCCGGACGCGGGTGAACAGACCGCCCGCGAACACCAGGTTGCCCGTCGCTGCGACCGCGTTCACGCTCGCGTTCGTCTGCCACGACGTCTGCTCCACCGACGACAACGCCGAGCCGAATCCACGCGGCTCGGTGTGCGCCTGCCCAGCCGACGCAGCCGACCCAGCCGACTCGGCCGCTTGCACCGCGGGCCCTGAAGGGACCAGGGCGGCGGCGACCACGGCCGCGCCGGTGACAACTGCCAGGACAGCCTTCTTCATGAGCGAACCCCCTTGGGCCCGCTCCGGCGGAAGATGCCGACCCATGACTCGGTGACTATGCGCGGTCAAACGATAACTGTCAGCTCACCTTGTCGCGAAACCAGGTCCCCCCACGCGCCACTGGATCGGCCGTTATCCCGGCACCGGCTTCGGCGTGACCAGGCCACGTCGTACGGCGATGCCGGCCGCGACCACACCGACCGCGATCGTCACGAGCGCACCCAGGATCAGCGCGGACGGCTCCCCGGGCTGGAGCACGTGCAACGTCGTACCGACCGTGGCCGCCGCGACCGGGACTCCGAGCTGGGCCGATGCCAGTACGCCGAGGCTCAAGGGCTGGCGGGTCAGCATCCCGGACAGGTGGCTGATCACGGCGCCGAGGCCGAGCGCGATGCCGAGCCCAAGGAACTCCGGTTTCGTCGCGAGCTCCCGTAGGTCGAGCGACGCGCCGAGCCAGACGAAGAACACCGGCCCGAGGAACCCTTCGGTCAGCGCGAACAGCTGCCGCGCCAACCGCCGCGGCTCACCCACGGCCGCGACCGCCAGCCCGAGGACGAACCCGGCCAGCATGATCGACACATGCGTCGCCGTCGCCAGACCGGCCAGCGCGAACAGCACGATCAGGCTGACCCGCAGTTCGATCGCGAACTGGCGGTCCTCCGACACCTTGTGGGCCCGGTGCCGGGCGCCGGACCGCTCGGCCCAGTTCAGCAGGAAGTACGTCACCACACCCGCGCCGACCACCGCGAGCGCACCGAGCGCCGCCCGGCCGGCATGCGGCGGATCGATTGCCAGCGGCAGCGCGACGATGCAGGCGGCATCGGCGACCGCGACCTGGGGCAGCAGCTCGACCACGGGCCGCCCGCCGAGTCCGAGCGAGTCGACGATCGGCAGCACCAGCGCCGCGGACGAGGAGGCCATGAGTACGGCGTACAGCGCGACGTGCCCGGTGTCGAAGACCGCGTTCAGCGCATACGCCAGACCGGTCGCGACGATGCCGGCAATCACCGCCCGCAGCAGCCCCGGCCGGATCGCCTTGCGCAGGCTCTCGTCCCGGACCGGAACGTGGGTGCCGGCAACGAACATCACCAGCCCGAACCCGATCTCGGCGAGGAAGGTGAACTTGTCGTCGGACGCGACGAAGTACCCGAACCCCGTCTTGCCGAGGACGACGCCGGCCAGCAGCTCGCCGAGCACCACCGGAAGGTGCCAGCCGCGCGGCAACGCCAGCAGCGGACCGATCAGACCCACCGCGACCACCACCGCCAGCACGGTGAAGCTCACCGCAGCTCCTTTCCCCGGAGAGCGCCATTGTGCTCCCACCCGACTGAGATCCCGCGGAGGCGGACGGGTTGCATTGCATTTGTTAGTCGGCTAAGTTTTCTGATTAGCCGACTAACAAATACCGGAAGGACGGGTCATGGACCTGGGATTCAAGGACGCGGCGGTGCTGGTGACCGGCGGATCGTCGGGGATCGGGCGGGCGACGGCGATCGCGTACGGCGCCGAAGGGGCGCGGGTCGCGATCACCTACAACTCGCGCAAGGACGCGGCCGAGGCGGTCGCGGCGGAGATCGAGGCGGCGGGCGGTACGGCGTACATCGTCGGTATGGAGCTGGGCGTGCCCGAGACGATCGCATCAGCGGTCTCGTCCGTTGTGGAGCACTGGGGCGGGCTCGACGCCGTCGTGGGGAACGCGGTCGACTGGGGCCACGCCGGGTTCCACGAGCGGCCAACGAAGGTCGAGGACGGGCCGGCGGAGTGGTGGGTTCCGATCATGCGGGCCAACCTGGAAGGCAACTACCACCTGGTCCAGCAGGTCGCGCCGGCGCTGCGGCGGTCCGGTCACGGGCGGCTCGTGCTGATCTCGACGGACCTTGCTGAGCGCGGCCTGCCGGGTTCGTGGCCGTACAGCGCGGCCAAGGCCGGACTGCACGGACTGGTCGCGAGCGTGCAGCACGATCTCGGTGCGGACGGCGTACTGGTCAACGTGGTCATGCCGGGCATCACGCTCGAGAACGGCGAACACCGGGTGATCCCGAAGCCCGCGCTCGAGCAGATCGCGGCCGGGTTCACCGCGCGGCACCTGCCGGAGACGACCGAACTCGCGGACGCGATCCTGTTCCTGACCTCGCCGCGGACCAAGGCCATCCAGGGGCAGATCCTGCGGGTGACCGGCGGGAACCTGCTTCCTGCCTGACGCGCAATACCGCCGTGACGGCGTCGACGCTTGTACCGTGGGCAGAGGGAACTCCCCGATGAAGGAGCGTCGCAATGGCCCGGGCTTTGATCGTGGTGGATGTGCAGAACGACTTCTGCGAGGGCGGAAGCCTGGCCGTCGCCGGCGGCGCCGACGTTGCGTTCCGGATCGGCGAACTCCTCCACCAGTGGCACGAGGCGGAGCCCGACGACCGCCAGTACGCGTACGTCGTTGCCACCCGCGACCACCACATCGACCCCGGCGACCACTTCTCCAGGGAGCCCGACTACGTCAACTCGTGGCCGCGGCACTGCGTGGCCGGGACGGACGGGGTCAGCTTCCATCCGAACCTCGACCCGCAGCCGTTCGACGCGATCTTCGACAAGGGCGAGTACGCGGCGGCGTACTCCGGGTTCGAGGGGAAGTCCCACGAGGGCGGTCACGCCCTGGCCGACTGGTTGCGCGGCAAGGGCGTGACCGACGTCGATGTCTGCGGAATCGCTACCGACTATTGCGTCCGCGCTACTGCCCTGGACGCTCGTAAGGAAGGCTTCGACACAACCGTCCTCATCCATCTGACGGCGGGTGTCGCTCCCTCCAGCACCGAGCAGGCGTTGACCGACCTGCGCACGGCCGGGGTCAACGTCACCTGACCGGCGCGCCCGGGCCGAGAGGGATGCCCAAGGCCCACCACGCCAGGAAGAGCAGGGTCCACGCGATGGTCATCGCCACGGCGAGCGGCACGGTGTACGACGCCAGCGTGCCTACGCCGGCGTCCTTCCGGTAGCGCTGCAGGAAGCCGAGCGCCATCACGAAGTACGGGCTCATCGGGGTGATGGCCGTCGAGCCCGAGTCGGCGATGCGGAACAGCGCCTGCGTGGTCTCGGCGGGGACGTTGAGCAGGAGCATCATCGGAACCAGGATCGGCGCGGTCAGCGACCACATCGCCGATCCGCTCGTCACCAGCACGTTGATCACCGTGAGCAGCGCGAGGATGCCGAGGAAGATCACCACCTTCGGGGCGCCGAGGTCGCCCAGCCAGCGGGCCGATTCCGCGGACAGCAGGTCGCCGATGTTGCTCCAGTCGAAGTACGCGAGGAACTGCGCGATCGCGAAGAACAGCACCAGCACCGGCGCCATCTGCTTGATCCCCTCGGCCATCAGCTTCGGTACGTCGGCCGCGCGCTCGATCGCCGTCACGGTCACGCCGTACGTGATGCCGACGAGACCGAACAGCACGGCGACCACCATCGCGATCCCGTCCAGGAACGGGGAGTCGACGATGCTGCCGTCCTTGCCGCGTAACGGGGAATCGTGCGGCAGCAGTACAGCGACGATCGCCACCGCGGCGACCAGGAACACGATGCCGGCGCGGCGCAGACCCTTGCGTTCGGCAACCGATACCGCGAGCTGATCGGGATCGTCGCCCGGTGCGTCGGGGTCCGCGTCGAGGTCGGCGCGCTTGCTCAGGACCAATCTCGTGACCAGCGTGATGACCAGCGCCAGCAGGATCGACGACGCGATGTTGAAGAACCAGTTCGACAGCACCGAGACGTGTGCGTCCGGGTCGATCGTCTTTGCGGCCGCGGTGGTGATGCCGGCGAAGATCGCGTCGTTCGGCGTCGGGATCGGGCTTGCGTCGTACCCGGAGGCGATCGCGGTGTAGGCCACCACGATGCCGAGGATCGGCGACCGACCCACCGCCCGGAACGCGAGCCCGCCCAACGGCACCAGGATGATGTACGCCGCGGCCGACGCCACGTGGGCCATCGTGCCGGCGAACGCGACCGCGAACACCACCATCGACGTCGGCACGCGGGACACGCTGACCCGCATCAGCGCCTGCAGGAATCCGGTCCGCTCGGCCAGCGCGACGCCCATGATCACGACGACGATCGTCGCCATCGGCGGGAACTCGGCGAAGTTCGAGATCGCCGTCGAAACCGCCATCTGCAGGCCGTCGCCGGACAGCAGGTTCTGTACCGCGACCTCCTTGCCGTCCTTCGGTGAGAGCACCGAGACGTCCAGCGCCGACAGGATCGCGCTGACGACGGCGAGAATCGCGGACAGGATCCAGAACAGCCAGAACGGATGCGGCAGTGCGTTCCCGACCCTCTCGATGACAGCCATCGCCCGGACCAGCCGGGGTAGCTCCCTGCGGTCGGTGGTTGTAGCCGTGCTCATGTCAGCTCCTCAACCGGTGCGCTTGGAAGAAGGCGCCGATCAGCTCGTGCGCTTCGAACGTCTGCGTCACGTAGCCCGGCCCGGACGTGGAGTCCGAGCCCGGCCAGCTGTGCCCGCCGTCGGTGACCGCGACGTGTACGACGTCGGCCTTGCAACCCTTGTAAGTGAACTTCAGTACGTCGTCACCGAGCTGGCTGGTCTTCGGATCGGGGTTGCAGTGGTCGCGGACCGTCCAGTCGCGGACCCAGGTCTGGATACTCGGCAGGTCGCGCTCGCCGTCGCCGCCGTACGGGATCGTCGTGTCGCCGGTGCCGTGGATGTCGAGGACCGGGATCGGACGGCTCGGCGCGCAGTGCGTGCCCTGGATGTAGAACGCGCCGGAGACCGGAGCGATCGCCGCGAACCGGTCGGCCAGCTGGCAGGCCAGAATCCCGGTGAAGCCGGCACCGTTGGACTTGCCGGTCGCGTAGACGGCGCGGGTGTCGACGCAGTACTTCGACTCCAGGTCGTCGAGCAGGTCGGCGGTGAACTTCACGTCGTCGACCCCCTTTGCTGAGTACGGCGCTCCTTGCCAGGCCTGCTTGTCCTCGTCGCCGATCACACCGTTGGGGTAGGCAACGATCGCGTCGAGTTTCGACAGGTCCGAGAAGGCCTCGGTCTGCGCGCCGGTCTTGCCGCGACCGTGGTATACCAAAATGAGCTCGGACGCCTTGGAGCTCTTGTAGTTGGCCGGCACGTGCAGGCGGTAGGTGCGGGTCAGGCCGCCGCTCTGGATCGTGTAGTCGCCGCTCGGCGCGGCCTGCTTGCCGCAGCCGGAGGTGCCGGACGCGGCGGATGCGGTTGCTGTGGGCAACGTGGTGGCGGCGGTCACCAGAGCCGCCGACGCCAGCAGGGCGCCAAGTCGCCGGGTGGTATACCAACCGGACGGGCTGGGGGTTTTCGGGCGTGCGAGATTCATCAGGGGTGCCTCCTCGGGCAGGCGGCCTGCGGGCGGGCAGGCTCGCGCCTGGACCTCCCTGAGCGAAGGTCCAGTGTTCGGGGTGGTGCGGCGTCAGGCTGAGAGCAATTCGTCGGCGAAGGCGGCTATCCGGTCGGCGGCGGTCTCCACCAGGAGCCGGCCGTCCTCGGCGGTGGCGCGCCGGGGGTCACCCAGTACGCCACGCTTGTGGTACGCGTCGAACCCGACGGACAGCCGCGGTCCGCGCGACTGCCGGGACAGCCGGGCTGTCGTGGTCAGTTCGTCGAGCAGGGTGGCGCCCGGCTCCAGGCGATCGGCCTGGACCAGGTCCGGCGCCAGGTACAGCATCTGCGCGGTCTCCGCCTCGCCGGCGTGACCGTGCACTTCGCTGACGCCGGTGATCAGGTCCGACACCACGGACGTGACCGGGGTCCACGCGAACGTGAGCTCGCTGCGGACGTACTCCTGCGCCAGCACGGACAGGGCGGCATTGTTCCCGCCGTGCCCGGTGATCACCAGGAACCGCTGCCAGCCGTGTTCGTACAGGCTGGCGACGACATCCCGGAGTACCTGCATGAACGTTGCCGGGGACAACGTCATGGTGCCGGCGAACGCCATGTGGTGCGGCGAGACGCCGTACGGGACGGCCGGTGCGATCACCGCACGACCGGCCAGCCGCTCGGCGACCCGCTCGGCCACGCCGACCGCGCGAACGGTGTCGGTGGACATCGCCATCCCGCCGCCGTGCTGCTCCTGCGCCCCAACCGGAACGATCACCAGCGGGGAACGGCGGACGGCGACGAGCGCTTCGTCCGTCGTCATCTCGGCAAGGTTCATGACCACTCCGGGGCGGACTCGATCGCGCGGCGGATGTTGTCGAGGTGCTCGCGGGTGAGGCGTTCGGCCTCGGCGGCATCCTGCGCACGGACCGCCTCGACGATCGCCTGGTGCTCTTCGTGGTCGCGCTCGCGGTTGTCGTACAGGGCGCGGATCTGCTGCTGCTCGCGGACGCGCACCTTCAGCAGGGACGACAGAACCTCTTGCAGCAAAGGGTTCCCGGAAGCGGCGGCGAGCTCGACGTGGAAGTTGAGCGCGAACGCCGGACCGCCGGGCGGGACGAGTGCGTTGGTGACGGCGGCCTCGAGGCGCTCCAGGTTCTCGGGTCGGCGTGCGACCGCGGATTGTGCGGCGACGGCCGGCTCGAGGACGAGACGGGCGCTGATCAACTGCAGCACCGAGTCCTTGGTGATCGGCGGCCGGTGCGGGTTCGCCAGGACGACGTTGTTGATGGTCGGACCGACGTACGTGCCGGAGCCGTGCCGGAACTCGACCGCCCCGGTCGCCTCCAGCTTCCGCAGCGCCTCCCGCACCGTCGGCGTCGTGATCGCGAACCGCTTCGCCAGCTCCCGCGCGGACGGAATCGCATCCCCCGGCCGCAACCCGCCGTCCCGGATGATGCCGAGAATCGACTCGGTCAACCGGTCCGACAGGCTGGGCGGCACCTCAGCCGCTGAGTAAGTCACAAACTGACTAAATCACTTAGCCTTTCCCGCGGTCAAGACCTCGGGCCGGTTCTAGGCCAAGCCCGCGTCATGGATCAGCAAGGCGATCTTCGTGCGGTTGGATGCGCCGAGCTTGGCCATGATGTGCGTGACGTGCACCTTCACCGTCGACTCCCGCAGCTCCAGCCGCCGCGCGATCTCCCCGTTGCTGAGCCCCTCGCCAACCGCCACAGCAACTTCCCGCTCCCGCGGCGTCAGCTCCGCCAGGACGTCCTGACCCCAGGCGGCGTCGCTTCCCGAAGCTGCGTCACCCCCGTCACTGCCGCGGTGTTCGCGCTGCCCGGCGCCTGCAGCACCACCGGACGCGCGTCGAGCCGGGCGGGCCGTGTAGGCGGAGATGAGGCGCTTGGTGATCTGCGGCGACAGCATCGCGTCACCCCGGACGGCCTGCTCCACCGCATCCACGAGCGCTCGGGGTGCGATGTCCTTCAGCAAGAACCCGGTGGCACCCGCCTGGAGTGCTTCGTAGACGTACTCGTCCAAGTCAAAGGTCGTGAGTACCACGACGGGCGGCGGATCCGGCAAGGCGTTCACGCGGCGGGTGACCTCGATGCCGTTCACCGTGGGCATCTGGATGTCCGTTAGCACCACGTCGGGTGTGTACTTCTCGACCAGTTCGACCACCCGCGAACCATCGGTGTCCTCGGCAACGACCTCGGCGGTCCGGCCGGCCTGCAGGATCAGCCGGATGCCGTTGCGCACGAGCTCCTCGTCGTCGAGGAGCAGCACCTTGATCGTCATTCCTCCGCCTTCAACCCGAACACCGCACTCACCCGGAACACTCCGCCGTCCCACCCGGTCTCGAGCCGACCGCCGGCCAGCGACACCCGCTCCCGCATCCCCAGCAACCCGTACCCCGACCCCG
This sequence comes from Kribbella sp. NPDC000426, assembly GCF_040300265.1. Taxonomy (NCBI): domain Bacteria; kingdom Bacillati; phylum Actinomycetota; class Actinomycetes; order Propionibacteriales; family Kribbellaceae; genus Kribbella; species Kribbella sp. NPDC000426. Next base: position 617,926 of record NZ_JBEPDK010000001.1, read on the forward strand.
GTACGGCGACTGCCGCGACGCCGCGCGGATTCGTCACCTCGACGCTCAACTCGTCGCCCTCAGCAACGATCTTCACGGCGACGGGAACACCCGGCGCATGCTTGGCCGCGTTCGTCAGCGCCTCCTGCACCACCCGGTACGCCGCCCGGCCGACCATCGACGACACCTCGGGAACCGGATCCGGCAGGTCCAGCGAAACAGCCTGTCCCGTCGATTCCGCATCCGCGACCAGCACGGGCACCGCACCGATCGACGGCGCGACATGTCCTGGCTCCCCGGGCAGCTCGTCTCGAAGTACCTGGAGGATCTCGCGCAGCTCGGTGAGCGCCGACGTACTCGTCTTGCGGATGATCTCGGCAACCTTCTCGGTCTGCTCGTCGGGCGCGGTCATCGTCAGCGCGCCGGACTGCAGCGCGATCGCGCTCACGCGGTGCGCGACCACGTCGTGCATCTCGCGGGCGATCCGGCGTCGCTCGGCGGTCACAGCGCGCTCTGAACGGAGGTCGCGCTCGCGCTCGGCCTGGTCGGCGCGATCGCGCAGGGCGGCCAGCAAGGCGCGCCTTTGGTATACCCAAAGTCCGAGCAGGAGCGGACCCCCGACGAACAACACGACGGAAGCGGCCTCTTCGGCCCACGACAGGTGGCTCCGCCCGGGAACCGGCCAGACGACGATCACTACCGCCCCGATCACGGCCGAGATCGCGGTATACCAATGCAGGCCCTTGCGGCTCGCCGTCGTGTACGCCGCGATCGACACCGGCACGCTCGGGAACACCTGACTCACCGGGGCGAGCACGGCGAACAGCAAGGGGAACCGCCGACGGATCACCATCCCGCAGAACAGCACCCCGAGGAAGACGGCGCCGTACCAGCGCAGCGTGCCGTTGTTCGTGATGTCGAGCAGCGTGCCGGCGACGACCGCCGCGGCGAACAGAACGTCGAAGACGAGGGTCCGGACCTTGCCGTCCCACCACGCGAGCCGCATGCCACCACCGTAGAGCCTTCGACGAACCGACGACGGTCTACCACTTTGGTACTACGCGAGTTTGACCTCGACGACCGATGTACGCCGGGACGTTCTCAGGAAGTCTGGGGTACATGGCGACCAGACGACGGCTCGGTAGTTTGCTCGCGGCAACCATCATCCTGCTCCCGCTCGGGGCCAGCCGCGCGTCCGCGGCGACGCCCGGTGCCGAGGACCTCGGCGACCGGCTCTTTCCGGGACTGGGCAACGGCGGGTACGACGCACAGAGCTACGACGTGAGCTTGGTATACCAAACCGGGACCACGAAGATGCCCGGCGCCGTCACGATGCGGGCGGTCGCGACCCAGGACCTGTCGCGGTTCGGGCTCGACTCGGTCGGCCAGGCGATCTCGTCGGTCACGGTGAACGGGCGGCCGGCGAAGTACCAGCAGGCAGGCGAGAAGCTGACGATCACGCCGGCGCGGGCGATTCACAACCACCTCCCGTTCACCGTGCGCGTCGTCTACACGGCCGACCGGTCGCTGAACCCGCCGCCGGCGAGCGTGCACTGGCCCGCCGGTACGCCGTACCCGCTCGAGTTCTGGAACAACACCGCGGACGGGTTCGGGCTGATGAGTCAGCCGGACCGCGCGCATCTCGCGTTCCCGTCGAACGATCACCCGAGCGACAAGGCCCGGTTCACGGTCCGGATCACTGCGCCGAACGACCGGATGGGTGTGGCCGGCGGGCACCTGGTCACGAAGTACCGGATCGGCGCCGACACCACTTGGGTATACCAAACCGCGCACCCGATCCCGACCGACGTCGTACAGATTGCCGTCGGGAAGTTTCGCGAGCTCCGCCAGACAGGGCCGAACGGACTGCCGGTCCGGAGCTACCTCACCAAGCTGTCGTTGCAAGGCCATCCGCTGACCGATGGCATGGAGGCCACCGCCCGGGAGACACCGGCCCAGTTGGCGTGGCTCCAGGCCCAGATCGGCCGACCGTTCCCGTTCGAGCAGTACGGCGTCCTCGGGCTGGCGAGCCCTTACGACGGTGTCGCGCTCGAGACCGCCACCCTGTCGACGTTCGGCGCCGGTCTGTCGCTACCGCCGAAGGACGAAGCGCCGACGCTCGTCCACGAGATGACCCACCAGTACTTCGGTGACGCGGTCGCCGTCCGCAGCTGGGACGACATGTGGCTCAGCGAAGGCCACGCCCGCTACTACGAACGCAAGTACGCCGCAGCGCGCGGCTTCATCGACCTGAATGCCGAGCTCAAGGACCTGTACGCGGCCGACCAGCACAACCGCGACGAGTCCGGCCCGATGGGGCGGATCGACAACCCGATCGGGCTGCTGTTCGACACCGACGTACCCGGTCAGCTGATGCTCACCGGCCTGAGCACGATCGTCGGCGAGCAGACGTTCCGCCGGATCGAACAGACCTTCTTCGACCGCTACCGCGACCGGAACGCGACGACGCAGGACTACATCGCCGTCGCGAACCAGGTCAGCGGCCGCAACCTCACGCAGTACTTCGACAACTGGCTCTACAGCCCGACCACTCCGCCGATGCCAGGCCACCCGGACTGGCACAGCACGGACAAGGAAACTGTCAGCCGGTGACCACGACCGGGGTGCCGTTCGAGGTGAGGGACCAGTCGACGGTGTGGAAGGTCGCCGGGTCCACCTCGCCGGTGGCGGTCACGTAGTCGATCATCAGCTGGCGGATCTCCACCTGGCGGTTGTAGACCACCGGTGCCGTGGAGACGTGCGGGAAGTTGCCGCCACCGGACTGCCGGTAGTTGTTGACTGCGACAACGAATTGCTGGTCGGCCGCCACCGCCACCCCGTCGTACGCGAGGTCCGTGATGCGCGCCCCGACGGCCTTCGCGATGTCGATCTTGTAGGTCAGCGGCTTGGTCAGCCCGCCGAGGACGTCGTAGTTGTAGTCCGGCGTCCCGGTCGGCGCGGTCGGGGTCGGCGCGTTGGTCACCTGGTCGGACGGGAACGGCCCGGCCCCGGTCACCTGCTTGTAGTACTGCGCCGAGAACTCCAGATAGTCCTTGATGTCCGCGCCCGACATGGTCACCGCGAGCAGCGTGTTGTCGAAGACGTACAGCCCGGCAACATCGCGGATCGACACATCACCCGCCGGGATCGCGGCCGCCCGGTTGAACGGCGCCGCGATCGCCAGCACCGGCAGCGACTCCTGCGGCGTACCGACCAGCGCCTTCGAGACAGCATCCGCCTGGATGAAGTTGACGAAGTCGAGTGCGGCGGTGTCCTCCCACGGCGCCGTGGCGGCGGACATCGCCTCGGTGCAGGTGCCGATCTTCGAGTTCACGTACTCGACGACCTTGTCGTGGTCCTTCTGCAGCAGCCCGACGACGTGCGGGTCGGCGTCGACGGTGTTCGCGTTCAGCACCTGGCTGTGGCGACCGACGACCTTCCACTGCCCACGGACCTTCTGCAGGTCGAGGTCGATCAGCGACAGCCGCATGCCCCACTTCAGCGGCTCGGTCAGCACGACCTGCTCGCCGCTGGTCTTGTTCGTGACGAGGCGCTCGGGGATCTCCAGGTGCGCGTGGCCGACGAGTACGGCGTCGATCCCGGGCACGGTCTCGGCCATCAGCACGGACGCGTTCTCCGGATACGGCAGCGCGTCGCCGTACGACGAGGACAGGTCCATGCCCGAGTGCACGGACGCGATCACGATGTCGGCGCCGGCCTTGCGGACCCGCGGCACCCAGATCTTGGCCAGCTCGACGATGCCGCCGAACTTCAGCTTGTTCTCGACGTTCGCCTTGTCCCAGATCGCGATGCCCGGGTTGGTCAGGCCGAGGATGCCGACGGTGATCGGCTTCTCGCCCGGCACCTGCACCCGCTTCAGCACGTACGGCGGGAACGCGGGCAGCCCCGTCGTCCAGTCCTGGGCGTTCGCGCCCAGCAGCGGGAACCGCAGCTGCCGCTGGAACTTGCGGAGGATCTCGATCCCGTAGTTGAACTCGTGGTTGCCGAGCGCGGCCGCGTCGTACCCGATCCGGTTCATCGCGGCGGCCATCGGGTGGGTGTGACCGCCGGTGATGGGCTCGATCTTGGCGAAGTAGTACGCCAACGGGGTGCCCTGGATGGTGTCGCCGGCGTCGAGCAGCAGCGGGCGCGGCGCGTGCCGGTCCGCGGCGATGCGGTCCCGGACCGCGGTGACCAGGGTCGAGATCTTCGCCAGGCCGATGTCGTTGTGCGCGGTGTCGTCGTACTCGGCGTTCTTGTAGTAGTCCCAGTTGAAGACGTTGCCGTGCAGGTCGGTCGTGCCCATCACGCTCAACCGGACCGTCCGGCCATGCCCGGAGCCGGTTCCGCCGGCATACGCCGGAACGGCCGTGAAGCCGGCCGCGGCCAGGGCAGATGCTCCACCGATCAGGGTTCGTCTGGTCATCGTCGTACGCTCACCGCTGTCGGTCATCAGCCGCCTCACTGGTCTGCCGCCGGGATCTCCGGCCTGAGGGCCACCTTAAGGGCGACCCGGTGCCCCGATGAACCACCCGACGCGAGAGAATGCCGTGCATGACCAAGCCGCCCGGCAAACTCCTGCCGTTGGTCGCCGCCCTGCTCTGCGGTGCCGTCCTAGCCCAAGCCGCCACTCCGTCCAAGCACTCGACCACGTCCGCGAAACCCGCGACTCAGCCGTCGAGTCACGGACTCCTGAGTACGTCGACCACGTCCAAGCGGGGCACGTCGTCGTCGGCGAAACCCAGCCCGCCGCCCGCCAAGCCGCCGGCGCCCAAGCCGCCTGTCGACGACTGGAACCTGACCAGCCACGGCAAGGTCCTGTACCTGACGTTCGACGACGGCCCGCAGCACGAGTGGACGCCGCGGGTCCTGCAGGTACTGCGGAAGCACCACGCGCAGGCGACGTTCTTCGTCATCGGGATCCAGGTGGCGCAGTTCCCGGAGCTGGTCACGGCCGAGCGCGCCGCCGGGCACCACGTCGGAAACCACACGTACGACCACAAGACGCTGACCCACCTCCCGGACGCCAAGATCCGGCAGGAGGTCGGTCAAGGCATCAAGTCGAAGTGCCTGCGGCCGCCGGAGGGCGCTACGAACGACAAGGTGCACGCCATCGCGGCGGCGTACCACCAGCGCGAGGTGCTCTGGGACGTCGACACCGAGGACTGGGAGAAGCCCGGCGTCGCCCATATCGAACACGCGATCATGTCCGGCGCCCGCCCCGGCGCGATCATCCTGATGCACGACGGCGGCGGCAACCGCTCGCAGACCGTCGCCGCGCTCGACAGCGCGCTCACCAAGCTGACGAAGCTCGGCTACACGTACCGCTCGCTGCCCTGCTAGCTAGCGGCGGACCTGCGCCGTACCGCCGGAGAAGTGCTTCATGGCCTCGTCGATGATGTGGACCGGTTGGTCCAGCGCCTTCACCAGGAACAGGCCGGTGGGGCGTAGGAGCGGGTTGGGCTTGACGACGCTGCGCACGGGCGCCTGGTCGAGACCGCGGACACCGGCCGTGGTCGCGCTCACGCCAGGCACCAGGTCGAGGTCCAGCACGTACTGACCCAGCAGCTTCTGCTGCCGGAACCCACGGACGGTCTGCCACTGCAGGACGACCGGGTACGCCGCTCCGTCGCACGCGAGCTCGAGCCCTTTGAGCGACATCCGCATCGCGACCGGCTGCAGCTCGTTGGAGGCGTACCAGTGCTGCCGCTCGGCCTGCAGCCGGTACACCATCACCGTGCTGAGGACCAGCGGGATCATTGCCAGGATCAACAGGATCGCGAACGGCCACATCCCCGAACCACGGAAGGCCAGCACGGCGTAGAGCGCGGCCGCGATGCCGACCACGCCGATCGCCAGCGTGATCCAGGCGCCGCGGCGCTCCACGGTCCGCACGACCTCGCGCCGACGTACCACCGCGTCCCGATCGATGCCCACGACGAACGGCGCCCCCGGATCCTGCGGCGGCACCTGCACTTCCACCTCCGGCGAATCGGCTGACTCCGAGTCCAGCTCCGAGTCCAGCTCCGGCTCCGGTGAAACCTGATCAACGACCTGTTGCGACGTGTCCCCGTCCTCACTCACACGGGACAGAATCCCACACGGGCGTGTCTGCCGCGCGCTCAGCTCTTGCGGCGACCCGCCCAGGTCCAGGCGTAGACGCCGTCGTCGACCGCCTGACCGCCCTCACCCAGTTCGAGCGGGCGGAAGGTGTCGACCATGACCGCCAGTTCCTCGAACCGCTCGGCTCCGAGCGAGGCCTCGATCGCCGACGGCTGCGGACCGTGCGCGTACCCGCCGGGGTGCAGCGAGATCGAGCCCAGCCCGATCCCGGAGCCCTTGCGCGCCTCGTAGTCGCCGCCGCAGTAGAACATCACCTCGTCGGAGTCGACGTTCGAGTGGTAGTACGGCACCGGTACGGACAGCGGGTGGTAGTCGACCTTCCGCGGCACGAAGTTGCAGACGACGAAGTTGTAGCCCTCGAACACCTGGTGCACGGGCGGCGGCTGGTGCACCCGCCCGGTGATCGGCTCGAAGTCGCTCACGTTGAACGTGTACGGGTACAGGCAGCCGTCCCACCCGACCACGTCGAACGGGTGCGTCGCGTACGTCATCCGGCTGCCGACGATCCCGCCGACGCCCTGGCCGCGGTGCTTCACCAGCACCTCGACATCGGTGCCCTCGACCACGAGCGGTTCGCTGGTCGGGTGCAGGTCGCGTTCGCAGTACGGCGAGTGCTCGAGGAACTGGCCGAACCGGGACAGGTAGCGCTTCGGCGGCGCGATGTGCGAGTTGGCCTCGATCGCATACGCGTGCACGCCGTCGGGACCAGGCAGCCAACGGTGCGTGGTCGCGCGCGGGATGATCACGTAGTCGCCCTGGACCGCATTCAGTACGCCGAACACCGTCTCCACGGTCGCCGAACCCTTCTCGACGTACACGCACTCGTCGCCGATCGCGTTCCGGTAGTACGGCGAGGGCTGCTCGGCGACGACGTACGAGATCCGGACGTCACCGTTGCCCAGCACCAGCCGCCGGTCCTCCACGGCGTTCGTCTTCGACGTGTCCGTGAAGAGGTCGTGCAGCTTGAGGTGCCGCGGGGTCAGCGGGTGGTTGGCGACGGTCGCGAGGCCCGGGAGGTCCCAGACCTGCGAATCGACGATCGCGGACGGCACGCCGGCGTGGTACAGCAGCGACGAGTCCGATGAGAACCCCTCCTCCCCCATCAGCTCCTCGTAGTACAGCCCGCCGTCCGGTTTCCGGAACTGGGTATGCCGCTTCGGCGGAACTTCCCCGACCTGCCGGTAGAACGCCATCAGAATTGCTCCAGAGTATCCGATAATCGAACGCGTGCGTCCGCTTACCGAAAGCATCCGTTAGGCTCTGGGCCATGTCAACCGTCCCCGCCTTGTTCCGGCACCTGGTCGACGACGCTGCCATGTTCCCGCCGGGGAACCTGCCGATGGCCGAGGCCGTCGCGGCCCACCGCGCCCACCTGGCCGCGCCGTACGCCGAGCTGCTCGGCCCGTTCGTCTGCACCGACGAGGACCTGATGAAGGTTGCCGCCGAGGCCGCCCGCTCCGGCGACGGGCCGCTGCGCGTCTCGGTGGTGATTTCCGGGGGCGCCGGCGGGATCGAGCCGGTGATCCGATGGGGCGACCGCTCGAAGGACGTCGAGGTGACCGCGGTCGAGGTCCGGCTGCGGGACGAGGACGACCTGTCCCGCAACGCCCTGCGGGTCGTCCGGGCGTGTGACGACTGCCTCGACGAGGAGACGGCGTACGTCGAGCTCGGCCTGGACGGAGCGTGGGAGCGCGCGCTCGACGTCGTCGCCGACGCCGGGTACGCCGCCAAACTGCGCACCGGCGGGATGGACGCCGCCCTGTTCCCGTCGGCCGACCAGGTCGCCGCGTTCATCACGGCCTGCCTCGACCGGGAGGTCCCGTTCAAGTGCACAGCGGGCCTGCACAACGCGGTCCGCCATACCGCCGAGGACTCGGGCTTCGAGCATCACGGCTTCCTCAACGTGCTGCTGGCGACCCGCGCGTCGCTGGACGGGGCCGCGCACGACGAGGTCGTCTCGGTTCTGAGCGAGCGGGACGGCCAGATGCTTGCCGCTCGAGCCCGCGAGCTGACTGATGATCAGGCCGCGAGCACTCGGCGATGGTTCACGTCGTTCGGGTCGTGCAGCATCGACGAACCGCGCCAGGACCTGACGACACTGGGTTTGATGGAGGGCTGATGAGCTGGATCGAGATCCCGGACGGTTCGCCGTTCGGGCCGGACAACCTGCCGCTCGGCGTGTTCCGGCACGGGGACGAGGAGCCGCGGGTCGGGGCCGCGATCGGGGACCAGATCATCGACCTTGCGCCGGTCGCGTCGGCGCAGATGCTCGACGGCGCGCAGCTGTTCGCCGAGCCGACGTTGAACGCGTTTCTCGCTCTGGGGCGGCCGGCCTGGCGGGCGACTCGGGAATGGCTGCTGGATCTGGTCCGCAACCTGGGTGATCGAGACACTGTCGAGCCGCATCTGATCCCGCAGTCCGCGGTCACGATGCAGTTGCCGTTCGAGGTCGCGGACTACGTCGACTTCTACGCCTCCGAGCAGCACGCGACGAACCTCGGCCGGCTGTTCCGCCCGGATTCCGAGCCGCTGCTGCCGAACTGGAAACACCTTCCGGTCGGGTACCACGGTCGCGCCGGCACGATTGTTGCCAGCGGCACCGATATCGTCCGGCCGAGCGGTCAGCGGAAGGCGCCGGACGCAACGGTTCCGACGTTCGGGCCGTCACAACGGCTGGATATCGAGGTCGAGCTCGGATACGTCGTCGGTACGCCGTCGACGCTCGGAAAGCCTGTCTCCGTTGACGATTTCGAGGACCACGTGTACGGCGTGGTGCTCGTGAACGACTGGTCCGCGCGCGACCTGCAGGCGTGGGAGTACGTGCCGCTCGGCCCGTTCCTCGGCAAGTCGTTCGCCACCTCGATCTCCCCGTGGGTCGTCTCCCTCGACGCGCTCGCGGCGTCCGCCGTACCGCTGCCGGCCCAGGATCCGCCGGTCCTCCCGTATCTGGCCGGCAAGCAGTTGGTGAACTACGACATCACCTTCGAAGTCAGGTTGAACGGCCACCTCGTCAGCACCCCGCCCTACCGCAACATCTACTGGTCGCCTGCCCAGATGCTCGCCCACATGACCGTCAACGGCGCCACCGTCCGCACCGGCGACCTGTACGCATCCGGCACCGTCAGCGGCCCCGCCCAAAACCAGCGAGGCTCCTTCATTGAACTGACGTGGGGCGGCCGCGAACCCCTCGTCCTGGCCGGCAAACAACACACCTTCCTCGAGGACGGCGACGAGGTAACCATCACCGCCTGGGCAACCACCCCCACCGGCCCCCGCCTAGGCCTCGGCGAGGTAACCGGCCGCATCATTTCTGCCTGAACTTGTTCATTAGTGTTCGTTTCTCTTGACGAGTTAGCGGTTACGTGCGAACTTTTCCGACATGAAACGTTCAGTGGGGTGTGGAGTGCTGGCTGTAGCGTTGGCTGCCGGTGTGCTGAGCGTGCCTTCAGGTGCGCACGCCGCCGGCGACCTGACCCTGCGGTCGAGCGAATTGACGGTCACCGTCGGGGCGGACTTCCCCCGGGTGATCAAGTACGTCGACAACGCCTCCGGCCAGGCCCTCGGCGGCCAGCCGGACGCGATCTCGACGATCACGATCGACGGCACCGCCCGGACCGCGCACCTGACACAGGCGCCGACGGTCCGCGACGGACGCGCGTCGTACACGCTCGCCTTCGACGCACTGCCCGACGTCCAACTCGACGCCAGTCTGAGCCTGACCGGGCGGGTGACGAAGTTCGCCATCGACGCGGTCCGCGACACCGACACGAGTCGCGTACACACGATCGACATCCCGAACCAGGACCTGGTCTCGGTCGCGAGCACCGACGCCGGCGCGACCACCGCGTTCACCACTCTCGACCCGGACTCGACGCGCACCGCCGACAAGATCACCCCGGTCACCGCGACGACGCCGGCCGAGGCGTCCCCGACCGGAGCGGCGTACGCGTTCGTCAACACGAGCGGCCTGGCAGCCGGGATCGAGTCCAACTCGACATACGACAAGCCGTCGGGCCAGTCGGTCGACGACGGCGCTCGGTTCTGGCACCAGGCCCGGAAGGGCGCGGACGGCAGTACCCGCGTCGGTGTCTGGAGCGGTCAGTGGACGTACCGCGCCGACACCTCGCCGTACACCGAGCCGCTCCCGTGGGCCAAGGTCGTCGTGACGCCGGACGCGAACCACGACAAGACCGTCGACTGGGAGGACGGCGCGGTCGCGTTCCGCACGATCATGGTCGAGCCGAACGGCGGCGACCAGGTCAAGGACCGCGTGATCACCCACATCCCGTTCAACTTCGCCAGCCAGGCCACGCACCCGTTCCTGCGGACGCTCGACGACGTCAAGCGCATCTCGCTGTCGACCGACGGGCTCGGGCAGATGGCGATCCTCAAGGGGTACGCGTCGGAAGGGCATGACTCGGGTCACCCGGACTACGGCGGCAACTACAACATCCGCGCCGGCGGGCTCACCGACCTGAACACCCTGCTCAAGCAGGGCAAGTCGTGGAACGCGGCGTTCGGCGTCCACGTGAACGCGACCGAGTCCTACCCGGAGGCCAACGCGTTCAGCGAGGACCTGGTCGACAAGACCGCCAAGGGCTGGAACTGGCTGAACCAGAGCTACTACATCAAGCAGCGCCCGGATCTTGCCTCCGGCAACATCGTCAAGCGGTTCCAGCAGCTGCGTGACGAGACGGACAAGAACCTGCAGGAGCTGTACATCGACGTGTACTACCAGTCCGGCTGGCTCGCCGACGGCCTGACCCGGCAACTGTCCGACCAGGGCTGGCAGATCGCGACCGAGTGGGCCGACCGGCATGAACGTACGTCGCTGTGGTCGCACTGGGCCAACGACCTCGATTATGGCGGCCCGACGAACAAGGGCCTGAACTCGCAGATCATCCGGTTCGTCCGCAACCACGAGAAGGATGTCTGGAACAACGACCCGATCCTCGGCCAGTCCGCGATCGTCGAGTTCGAGGGCTGGACCGGCGAGACCGACTGGAACGCGTTCTACACCAACATCTGGCAGCGCAACCTGCCCGCGAAGTTCCTGCAGCAGCAGAAGATCCTCGACTGGAACGCTAACGACATCACGTTCACCGGCGGTGTCCGCGGCGCGGTCGAGAACGGCAAGCGAGCCGTGTACGTCGGCAACGCGAAGGTGCTCGACGGGGACAAGTACCTGCTCCCGTGGGACAACAACAAGAAGCTGTACCACTACAACCCGGCCGGCGGCCGCACCACCTGGCAGGTCCCGTCGACGTTCTCCGGTGCTCGCAGCTTCACCGCCTACCAACTGAGTGACACCGGCCGGACGAAGCCGACCACTGTCCCGGTCAGCCACGGCACCGTCACGCTCGATGCGGTCGCCGGCAAGCCGTACGTCCTCTACCCGGTCGCCGCACCGGCTCCGCGCCCGGCGAACTGGGGCGAGAGCAGTTACGTCAAGGATCCCGGTTTCAACGCCGGCAACCTTGGGGTGTGGAACGGGATCGGTGGCGCGACCATCGACACTCTGGCCAACGGACAGCACGTCGCGTCGCTCGGCAAGGGCAAGTCGTCGGTCAGCCAGCGCATCACCGGGCTGACCCGCGGCCGGACCTATAGCGCGTCGGCGTGGATCGAGGTCGAGCCGGGCAAGTCGCGGCCGACGACGATCTCCGTGGACGGTGTACGCAACACCGTGGTCAGGTCGACTGCCCAGAACATGGTTGCCTCCGACGACAAACACGACGGGTATTACCAGCGCACCCGGGTCGTGTTCGATGCGAAGGGAAGCACGGCTGACCTGACGATCGGTGCAGCCGCCGGGACAGCGCGAGTACGACTGGACGATGTGCGGGTGGTTCAGACCACGCGGCCCGCGGCCGGGCTGGTCGACGACTTCGAGAACGTCGACCAGGGCTGGGGACCATTCGTGAAGGGCGACGCAGGCGGGGTGACCGACCCGCGGACCGTGCTGGCGAAGAAGCACGCGCCGTACACGCAGGCCGGCTGGAACGGGAAGCTGGTGGACGATGTGCTCGACGGCGACTGGTCGCTGAAGTCGCACGAGGAGAACGCAGGTTTGGTATACCGAACCACGCCATCGACGGTGAACTTCCAGCCAGGGCACAAGTACAAGGTCAGCTTCGACTACGAGAGCGGTCGCGCCGGTCAGTACGCGTGGGTCCAGGGCGTCGATCGTCCGGACTCGGTCGAGGTCAAGGCGACCCCGATCGGCGAGCAGCGCACGAAGGCGACGTACGACCAGGAGTTCGTGGCCGGTTGCGGCGGCGACTACTGGGTCGGTCTGCGCAAACTGTCCGACGGTGGTGACCAGACCGACTTCGTCATGGACAACTTCGCCGTCACCGATCTCGGTACGACGTCTGAGCCGGCGGACTGCACCTCCGTCGCGGTGTCCGGCGTCAGCGGTCTCGTCTCCGGTGAGGCGAACACCGTGACCACGACCTTCACCAACAACGATGTCGTTGCCGCCAGCAACATCACACTCGGGCTCACGGCTCCGGACGGCTGGACGGTCACGGCGAGCACGCCGGCGACGCATGCCAGCGTGGCTGCGGGTGCGACGGCGACGACCACGTGGGACGTCACTCCGCCGGCTGGTACACCAGAAGGAAAGTACGTGCTGACGGCAACGGGTGGTCAGGCAACAATCACCGCGGAGGCGACCGTGCTGCCGCCGGGGATCGTGCCGCAGTCGCGGATCAAGGTGACCGACGTGGACAGCGAGGACGTCGCCACCGGCGGCGCCGCGACGATGGCGATCGACGGAAACCCCAGTACCATTTGGCATTCCGCCTGGTCGGAGGTCCCCACGCCAGCTGGCTTCCCGCACCACATCACGCTCGACCTCGGGTCGACGTACACCGTGAACGGGTTCAGCTACCTGCCCCGCCAGAGCGGGACCAACGGGATGTTCAAGGGCTACGAGCTCTACGTCAGCACCGACGGCCAGGACTGGGGCACACCGGTCGCCACAGGCGAGTTCCCCAACTCCACGGCGGTCCAACGCCTCGACTTCACCCCCAAGCCCGGCCGCTACGTGAAACTAGTAGGCACCAGCTCCCTAAACGGCGCCGTCTTCGGCTCCGCCGCCGAACTAAACGTCTACGGAACCCACTAGCAATACCAAATGGGGACTGTGCACAGGCTATTGCTTATGCACAGTCCCCATCGCCTTACCGCTCCCTCCAAGGGATACGAGGCCGGCACCACTCCCACTCCTCGGGGTGGTGCCGCGCCATTCCCGCCCTCGCCGAGAACTTCCGCCATCCCCCGCCACCTCGGACACTGCGCCACTCGCCGCCCCTAGCGACACCGCGCGACTCCTAGCCGGTGGACGCCACATCAGTCGGCCCCGGGCCAGACGCCGTACCAGCCGCCGCCCATGCACACGCCGCACCAGCCGCAGCCGCATTCGCGCGCCATACCAGCCCTCGCTCGGCGCCCACGCCGTACCAATCCCCGCGCCGAGCAGACGCCGCACAAGCCCCCAACCGGTGCACGCGCCGTACCCCCTCCCCGCGGCCCCCTGCTCCCCGCCGCGTGGGACCCTGCGCCAGCCCTGCCCGTGCACGTGCGGCAACAAACCTTCGCCCGACCCACACGCCGTACTAGCCCCCGCCCCGTACAAACGCCGTACCACCCCCGCCGCGTGGGACGCTGCGCCAACCCTGCTCTGTGCCGACGCCGTACCAGCCCTCGCAGGCGCACACACGCCGTACCGGCCCCCACTCGACCCCACACCCCGTGCCAGCCCCTGCCTCGCGCAGCCGCCGTACCTATCCCCGCTCTTGCACACGCCGCACCTGTCCGAGCTGGTGCACATCGCCGTACCAGCGCCCGCCCCCGTGCCAACGCCGTACCAGCCCCGCCGCGTCGGACGGCGTACTACCCCCGCCGCGCACACGCCGTACCAACCTCGCCCGTGCAGACGCCGAACCTGTCCCGCCCGTTGCACGCGCCGTACCAAGGCCCGCCGCGTGGGACGCTGCGCCAGCCCTGCCCCTGCAAACCTCGTACCAGTTGCTTCACCCCGCGCGCACGCCGTACCAATCCCCACCTCGCGTGGGACGCCCTAGCAGCCCTCGCCCGGCACACGGCCGCGCCAGCCCCGCCCGGCACACGCCGTACCAACGCCCGCCCCGCGCACACGCCGTATTAGACCTCGCCCGTGCACATCGCCGTACCAGCGCCCGCCCCGTGCAGACGTCGCGCCAGCCCTGACCGGGCACACACGCACTACCAGTCCCCGCACGTGCACACGCGGCACCAAGCCCTGCACCGTGCACGCGCCGCACCAACCCACGCGCCGCGCCAGCCCCCGCCTGGCGCGCGCGTCGTGGTCCGCCCCGTGCACGCAAGCGCGCCACTCCCCGCCCCTGTGGGGAGTGGCGCGGGTGCGTTACTTGGTGATGGTTACCGAGGTTGCCGCGGAGGCGGTGTTCGCTGCTACTACGCGGAACTTGTTGACGCCGACGCGGCCGCTCTGGACCCAGACCGAGTAGGTGGACTTGCTGGTCACCTTGGTGGTGGCCGGGAAGTTGACCCACTTGCCGTTCTCGAGGCGCTGGACCTGGACGACGGTGTTCTTCGCGATGCCGCTGGTCTTGCCGGTGAACGAGACCTTGGCCCACGCCTTCGCGGTGGTCTTGTCCGACTTGATCGTGATCGACTTCGCGGCGACCGACGCACTGACCAGCGTGGTGTGCGTCGTGGCGGCGTTGGCCTGCAGGGCGCCGGCGATGCCGAGACCCCCACCGGCCAGTGCGAGACCGGCGACGACGGCAGCGGAACGGCGAATGAACTGAGTACGCATGATGTTCTGGTTTCCCCTCGTTTTGTTGGTGTTACGGAGGAGAAGACGCGATGGGGCAAGGAAAGGTTGAAGAGTTGTGTTACGACTGCGTCTCAGGTTCCGCGGGCAGGACGAGCCGCGCCAGCGCACCGCCGCCCGGCGCCTCGCCGAAGGTGAGCTCGGCGCCCAGAACCTTCGCGTGACCGGCGGCAATCGTCAGACCGAGACCGTGCCCGACACCGCGTTCGGCCATCCCGGACCGGAACCGACGCGGGCCCTCGGCAATCAACTCCTCCGGATAACCGTTGCCATGGTCAACCACCTCCACGGTCCGGCCGCTGACCGTCACCTCGACCGGCGGCTTCCCGTGCCGTAGTCCGTTGACGATCAGGTTGGCCAGGATCCGCTCGATCCGGCGTGAGTCGGTCGACACGGTCTGGTCCGGCCCGAGCAGGTGCACCATCACGCTGTCCGGCGCCAGCGCCTGCTGCATCCGCAACCGCGCAACGGCCGATCCGACGAACGCGCCGAGACCGACCAGTTCCAGGTCGGCCTGTTCGACACCCGAGTCGAACCGCGCGATCTCGAGCAGGTCCTCGACGAGACGCCGCAGTACCTTGGCCCGGTCGCGGACCAGCTCACTCGGCCGCCCCGGCGGCAGCAGCTCGGCCGCGGTCGTCAGCCCGGTCACCGGCGTACGAAGGTCATGGGCGACGTCCGCGGTGAACCGGCGCTCCGCCTCGAGCTGGCCCCGCAACGAGCTGGCCATGGTGTCGATCGCGGTCGCCAGCGACTGGACCTCATCCTTGCCCTTGCCAACGGCCCCTGCCGCCGACGCGTCCAGATCGCCGGCCGCGATCCGCCGCGCCGTCCCCGCCACGGCAACGATCCGCTTGGACAGGCTGCCGGCCAGGATCACGCTGACCAGGGCGACCAGCGCGACCGTGCCGATGCCGCCGAGCAGCAACGCCTGCTGCAGCGCCTTCATCGAGTCGTCGCTGGTCTCGTAGTCCTGCTCGATCGAGAGGATCTTGCCGTCCTTGACCGCGACCGCCGCCCACATCTTCGCGTGCGGCGACCCGGTCTTGAACGTGGCCCGCTTGCCCTCGAGCACGGCGTCGCGCAGCTGCGGCGGCAGCTCCGGATCGTCGACCTTCGCCCCGAACACCGGTACGTCGTTGGTGTCGTAGCTCTGCGCCGCGAGCTGGATCCGCTCGTCCGCGAAACTGCGCGTGCGGTCCAGCCGGGCCGACTGGGCCTGGGTGTAGACCGCGACGCACAGCACGAGGATCGCGAGCGCGGAGACCAGCAGGAAGATGAGACCGAGCTTGCCGCGCAGTCCCATCCACTAAGCCCTGAGTTTGTACCCGAAGCCGCGGACGGTTTCGATGCGGTCGGCACCGATCTTGGTCCGCAGCCGCTGCAGGTGTACGTCGACCAGCCGGCCGTCGCCGCCCCACTCGTAGTCCCAGACCCGTTGCAGCAGGGTCGATCGACTCAGCACCACGCCGGGGTTGTTGGCGAACTCGATCAGCAGCTTGAGCTCGGTCGGCGTCAGCTGCACGGTCGCGCCGCCGCGCCGTACCTCCAGCGCTTCCCGATCGAGCTCGAGGTCGCCGAACGACTCGACGCCGGAACCGGCCGCCGGTGCCGGGCGCTCCGGATCGGACACCGCACGCCGCATCACCGCCCGCAGCCGCGCCACCAGCACCTGGGTGTCGAAGGGTTTGGTCACATAGTCGTCGGCGCCTGCTTCCAGACCGAGTACGACGTCGAGCGCGTCACCGCGGGCAGAGACCATCACGATCGGGACCGTGCTGGTCTCCCGGACCCGTCGGCAGACCGAGATGCCGTCCAGCCCGGGCAGCATGATGTCGAGCATCACGACGTCCGGGTGGATCTTCTCGAATCGCTCGATCGCCTCCAGGCCGTCCTCGGCCGTGGTGACGTCGTAGCCGTGCCGTTCGAGGGTCAGTTGGGTCGCCTCACGGATCACCGCGTCGTCCTCGACCATGAGAATGCGCGCTGCCGGTTCTTCCGGTACCACCGAACTTCAGTCTCCCTACTGGTCCGTCGAGCTCACCTTGATCATCTGCCGACCGTTCCAACGGTAGACCTCGACCCGTCGGCCCGACGGGCAGCAGACCGGGTCGTTGATCGTAAAGATCTTCGACTCGACCACCAGGTCCCCTTCGGGGCTGGCGTTCACGGTCGGTTGCTCGACGTTCAGGTTCCAGATCGGTCGCGGGCCGGATGGCTCGATCGCGATCAGGAAGATACCGAAGACGAACTTCTCCAGGGTATGGATCAGGACGATCTGCTGAGGTGTACCGCTGTGCAATACATCAACGGTCTTACCCCTGCTGAGGCAACGCGAAATCACGGTGCAATTCGAAAGAACTGTCCGCGCGTAGCTGGACAGGTGCCGATCGGCGAGCAGTCTGACCCTGACTTTGGCCAGGTCGACGGCCACCTCGGGGGTCTTCTCCGGGTGCGGCTGAGTGGTGCCGAAGGCAACTGACGGCGTCGGGCTCGACGGCGGCGGGGACTCCGGGCCCTCGACCCGCAGTCCGCCGCCGTTCGCACAGGCGGACAGCGCCGCGGTCGCGACCACAGCCGCGACGGCAGGCAGCACGGTACGGCGCCACAGACCCATCGGGCGCCTCCTACCCTGCATCCAGTCCCCCCGCGAATTCAGCTAAGTACCTTCCATAGTGTCGGCCGGACGTCACATTCGACGGCCATGGACGTCGAATGGCCTCGACAGTTCTATTGCGGTTGGATCACAGCCTCACTCGGCAACGATCTTGCCCGGATTCAGCAGGTTCTGCGGGTCCAGCGCCTTCTTGATCGCCCGATGCACGTCGAGTGAGACCGGCCCTACTTCCTCGGCCAGCCAGGCGCGCTTGAGTACGCCGACGCCGTGTTCGCCGGTGATCGTGCCGCCGAGCTCGAGCCCGATCTCCATCACCCGGTCGAACGCCTGCTGCGCCCGCTCGGCCTGGTCCGGGTCGGTCTGGTCGAACACCACGGTCGGGTGCATGTTGCCGTCGCCGGCGTGCCCGAGGACGCCGATCGTGATGTCCAGCTCGGCCGACAGCTGCTCGAGCCGGCCGATGAACTCCGCCAGCCGCGACCGCGGTACGGCGACGTCGTCGATCATCGTCGTACCGAGTTCCTCCAGGGCCGTCAGCGCGACGCGACGGCCTTCGAGGAGCAGCTCGCCCTCGGCGTCGTCCTCGGCCTCGATGCACTCGAGCGCGCCGTTGTCGCGACAGAGCTTGGCGACCGTGGCGACGTCGGCGGCGCCTGCCTCGCCGCCCGCGTCGGACTGCGCGATCAGCATCGCGGCCGCCTCTTCGGGCAGGTCCATCCGCTTGTACTTGTTGACGGCCTGGATCGTCGTGCGGTCCATGATCTCCAGCAGGCTCAGCGACACACCGCTGCGAATGATCTCGAGGATCGCGTTACCGGCCTCGACGCCGGAGCCGAACAGCGCCGCCATCGTCTTCGGCTTGGCCGCCTGCGGCCGCAGCGCGAGGGTCGCCTCGGTGATGACGCCGAGCGTGCCTTCGCTGCCGACGATCAGCTTGGCGAGGTCGTACCCGGCGACGCCCTTGACCGTCTTCCGGCCGGTCCGCAGGATGCGTCCGTCCGCGAGCACGACCTCCAGCCCCAGCACGTAGTCCGTGGTCACGCCGTACTTGACGCAGCACAGGCCGCCCGAGTTCGTGGACAGGTTGCCGCCGATCGAGCAGAACTCCCAGCTGGACGGGTCCGGCGGGTAGAACAGGCCGTGCTCGGCCACGGCGCGCGAGAGTACGGCGTTGTAGACGCCCGGCTGGGTGACGACGTACCGATCGACCGGCTCGATGGCCAGGATCTTGTCCATCTTCTCCAGCGAGATGACGATGCACCCGTCCAACGCGTTGGCCGCGCCGGACAGCCCGGACCGCGCGCCCTGCGGCACGATCGGCACGCCGGCCGCGGCCGCGATCTGCACCGCCGCCTGGACGTGGGCGGTCTCCCGCGCCAGTACGACGGCAAGCGGCATTCCGGCCGGGCAGAACATCGCCCGGTCGTACCGGTAACTCTCCATCCGGTCCGGATCGGTGACCAACGCCTCGGGCGGCAGGGCCGCACGCAACTGCTCGACAACCTCACTCATACCGTCGAGCCTAATAACTACTGCGCGGTACCGTGCAGTAGTCCCAGTGTCCGGATCAGGACCTACGTCAGCGGGTGCGTTTGGTGGCGTTCTCCGAGATCTCCTCGTAGCCGCCGCCGTAGTTGTGGTACTCCCGGCCGATCGCGGCGAACGTGATGCCGCTGCCGCCCTTGATCTTCGGCGTCCGGCAGGTGCGCTGCCCCGCGATCACCGAGCCGTTGCCGCCGCTGCTGTCGCAGCTGAGCACCCGGCCGTTGTTGCCGCCGCCGTACTGCACCACGAAGGCGTTGGCCTTCGCATTGGCCACCACCGGCGACGCCATGCTGATCTCGGCCCAGTACTGCGAGCAGTTGTCGCGGACCAGCCGGACGGTGCCCCAACTAGGTGGTTTGTGGTCGCGCAGCATCGGCGCCGACGCGATGGATCTCGCACCTGAACAGGTGGCCGCTTCGGCCGCCTGGGCCGGCGCTGCGGCGGCGAAGGTGAGCACGCCGACTCCGGCCAGTCCTGCGGTGCTGAGCAGAATGCCCAGTGTCTTCATGACGAAACCCTTCCTGAGTGCACGCCCCGACGCCCACTCAGGAAGGCACACTACGCGAACGGAGCTTGCCCCAACAGTCATTCCGGTAATCGGACGGCGACACGCCGTGTTCAGTTGCATCCGGCAAGGTTCTCGGCGTCCGGTAACGCGGTTAACTGCCGCTGTCGCGCGGTCAGAGGTTGCCGCGTCGCTCTTGTTCGCGCTCGATCGCCTCGAACAGCGCCTTGAAGTTGCCCTTGCCGAAGCCGAGCGAGCCGTGCCGCTCGATCAGCTCGTAGAAGACCGTCGGGCGGTCCCCGATCGGGGCAGTGAAGATCTGCAGCAGGTAGCCGTCCTCGTCCCGGTCGACCAGGATGCCGCGGGACTGCAGCTCCTCGATCGGCACGCGGACGTTGCCGATCCGGGACCGCAGCTCCGGGTCCTCGTAGTACGAGTCGGGCGTGTTGAGGAACTCGACGCCGTTGGCCCGCATGATGTCGACCGTGCGCAGGATGTCGTTGGTGGCGAGCGCGATGTGCTGCGCGCCGGCGCCGTCGTAGAACTCGAGGAACTCGTCGATCTGCGACTTCTTCTTCGCCACCGCCGGCTCGTTCAGCGGGAACTTCACCCGGTGGTTGCCGTTGGCGACGACCTTGCTCATCAGCGCCGAGTAGTCGGTGGCGATGTCGTCGCCGATGAACTCGGCCATGTTCACGAAGCCCATGACTTTGTTGTAGAAGGCAACCCACTCGTCCATCTTGCCGAGCTCGACGTTGCCGACGACGTGGTCGACCGCCTGGAACAGCCGCTTCGGGTGCCCCTCCGGACGGGTGACCTGGGTGGTCGCGGCAACGAAGCCGGGCAGGTACGGGCCGTCGTACCGGCTCCGGTCGATCAGCGTGTGCCGGGTGTCGCCGTACGCCGCGATCGCCGCGCGCCGGATCGTGCCGTGCTCGTCGGTGACGTCGTTCGGCTCCTCGAGTACGACGGCGCCGACCTTGCGGGCGTGCTCGATGCACTTGTCCACGTCCGGGACCTCGAGGGCGAGGTCGGAGACGCCGTCGCCGTGCTTGCGGTGGTGCTCGAGCAGCGGGCTCTTCGGGCTCACGCCGCCGGAGATGACGAAGCGGCCGGAGCCGGACTTGAGCACGTAGTACTTGCTGTCCTTGCTGCCGGTCTCGGGGCCGGAGTACGCGACCAGGTCCATCCCGAACGCGAGCTGGTACCACTTCGCGGTCTGGGTGGCGTTGCCGACCACGAACACCACCGCGTCCATCGCGGTGACCGGGAACGGGTCGGTGCTCTCGTCGTACGGCACCAGGCCGACGAGCTGCTTGAGCTGGTCGAGGTCGAGATCGGCGTCGAGCTCTGCGGGGGTGAGGTCGGTGCTGGTCATCGGGGTCCTCCCGGGTCGGGTACGTGCACCGAGCCTCGCGGGATGGCGACAGATTGTGCAACAGTTTGTTATTCTGCTGGTCAGGTTGCACAGTATGCTGGCGACTTCGCTGGACTATTTGGTCAGGCTGACCATCCCCCGGAGGTGCCAGGTGTCGGTGGACGAGCTGGACGGCCGGATCCTGCGGTTGTTCGCGGCCGAGCCGCGGGTCGGAGTGCTCGAGGCGTCGCGGCGGCTCGGGGTCGCGCGGGGCACCGTGCAGGCGCGGCTGGACCGGTTGCAGCGTGACGGCGTGGTGCGCGGGTGGGGCCCGGACATCGACACGACCGCGATCGGCTACCCGGTGACGGCGTTCGCGACGTTGCAGATCGAGCAGGGTTCAGGTCATACGACGGTCGCGGAGGCGCTGGCGCGTATCCCCGAGGTACTCGAGGTCCACACGATCACCGGCGCCGAGGACCTGTGGTGCCGCATCGTCGCCCGCTCCAACGCAGACCTGCAACGCGTGATCGACCAGGTAGTCATCGTCCGAAGCATCCAACGAGCCTCCACCGTCATCGCTCTAGCCGAGCAGATCCCCCACCGGGTGCTCCCGCTGGTGGAAGCAGCCACCAAGAACTAGGCGAGGCGTTTGGCTACTTCTACTGCGGCTCGGGCTACTCGGGGGCCGACGAAGTCTCGGTCGAGTTTGCCGAGGACGACCACGCCGATCGAGGCTTCTACGCCCGGGACGCCGAGGACCGGGGAGGAGACGCCTTGGGCGCCTGCTTGGAGTTCGCCTGAGGTGACGACGAAGGGGCGGCCGGCGGGGTCGGGTTTGCGGCGGCCGGCCAGGATCGCTTTGCCGGCTGCGCCCTGGTCCAGCGCGTGCCGCGAACCCATCCGGTACGAGACGTGGAAGTCGGTCCAGCTGGGCTCGATGACCGCGATCGCGAGCGCCTCCTCACCGTCGGCGACGGTCAGGTGTGCGGTCGCGCCGGTGTCCTCGGCGAGCGAACGCAGTACCGGAAGGGCGGCGTCGCGCAGCGTCGGCTGCACGCGCCGGCTGTAGTGCAGTACGGCGAGACCGAGCCGGGCTCGTCCCTCGCTGTCCCGACGCACGAGCCGATGCAGCTCGAGCGTGTTCACCAGGCGATAGACGACCGTCCGGCTGACCCCGAGCGCGGCGGCCAGTTCGGTGATCGACAGACCGTCCGGAGCGTCCGCCAGCAACTCGAGGACTGTCAGTCCCCGGTCCAGCGTCTGCGAGGTCTCGGCGGGCACGTTGCAAGGGTATCCGTTATTCGGGCGCGGACCGATGGCCCCGTATCTTGCTGCCGTGCGAAATTACTGGTCGCTGCTCCCCGCCGTCCTCGTGGCCGTGGTGCTGATCCTGGTCTATGCCGTTCCGACCCTGATCAATCCGCAGTGGACGAGCTCGATCATGGCCCTGTTCCGCACCGCTCCGATCCCGGCCGACGCGACTCCCGAGGAGGCCCGGCGGGCGGCCGGCGTACTCGGCCCGCAGCAGCTGCGGAGCCGCCGGATGCTGGCGATCGCGCTGGTCGTCGGCGCGCTGATCCTGGTCGGTTTCAACATCTCGTTCAACCGTGAGGCGGTCGGCTGTTACAAGGCCGCGAAGGCTTTCGGCGCGACCGACGGCCCGGACATGAAGGACCCCTGCGTCGACATGGTGTTCGGCACGTTCCTCGGCGACGGCAAGGGCCCCAGCTCGGAGAAGAATCCGCAGCCCGTGCAGTACTACCAGCTGATCAAGGGCAAGAAGCCGCACTACCTGAAGTGGATCCAGAACGCCCCGAAGTACGACGAGTACGACATGGTGATCGGGACCGGCCTGTCGTGTGCCGGCGATCTGCGGGTGGACGAGCAGGACGACAAGGTGCTGGTGTTCGTCGACGTCGACAGCCCGTGCCCGCCGGACAGCAACGCCTCGCTGACGCCGTTCAAGCTGAAGAAGCCGTTGGGCGATCGCAAGATGGTGACCGTCGGCGACAAGCCGATGACCGAGATCAACCCGGACATGGACTCCTGGTTCACGGTCCTGAAGAAGCTCGCGACCGGCGGCTGAGCGGCGGATCAGCTGAGCGCGCGGGTCTGCGAGTCGTAGACCCGGAACGGGCGGTTCCGGGCTAGCAGGATCAGCAGGCCGGTGACGCAGACCGCGGCGCCGCCGAGCAGTGCGATCGTGGGGCTGGTCAGCGACGCCGTCGTACCGGCGACGAAGTCACCGAGCCGCGGCCCGCCGGCCACGACCACGATGAAGACCCCTTGCAGCCGCCCACGCATCGCGTCGGGAGCGGCCGACTGCAGCACGGTGTTCCGGTACGCCGAACTCACCATGTCGGCCGCACCCGACATCGCAAGCAGCGCCACCCCGAGCCAAATCGTCCGCGACAACCCGAACAGCCCGACCGCCGCGGCGTACGCCGTGATCGCCAGCACGATCGCGACACCCTGACGGCGTACCCGGGTCACCCAGCCGGAGAAGATCACGCCGATCAGTGCCCCGATCGCCGGCGCGGCCTGCAACAGCCCGACCGTCCGTACGCCGCCACCGAAGAACGCGCCGGCGACCGCTGGGAACAGCGCCCGCGGTTGCGCGAACACCATCGCGAGGATGTCCGCGAGGAAGGTCGCGAGCAGGGCCGGCGCGGCCCGCAGGAACGTGAAGCCCTCGAGCACCGACCGCAGCCCGGCCCGCCGGATCGCGCCGGTCGGCGGCACCGCCGGCAGCCGGAACAGCGCGTAGAGCGCCGCGGTGAACGTGATGACATCGACCAGGTACGCGGCCGCAAACCCGTGCCAGGCGATCACCGCCGCACCGAGCAACGGCCCGGCGGTGAAGCCCAGATTGAACGCGGCCTGGCTGAGCGTGTTCGCGGCCGGCAGCAACTCGGGGCGGATCAGCCGCGGGATGATCGCGGACCGCGCCGGGTTGTTGACCGCGAAGCACGCCGACTGACAGGCCACGACGGCGTACAGGACCCACACCTTGCCCCAGTCGAGATGCGACTGCAGCACCAGGACCATCGACAGCAGCCACAACCCGGCCGACGAGACCAGCGACAGGATCCGCCGGTCGATCGCGTCCGCCATCGCCCCGCCGTACAGCCCGAAGACGACCAGCGGGACCAGCGAGAACAACCCGACGAGACCGACCGAGAACGTCGAATGCGTGATCGCGTACACCTGGATCGACACCGTCACCGCGGTCATCTGCTGACCGAGCTGCGACACCGTCGAACCGATCCACAACCGCCGGAAATCGGCTGACTCACGCAACGGACGGATGTCGGTGAGCAGACGCACAACGACAACTTATGTCACGACGTGAAACATTAAACAGTCGGGAACATGTCGTGGTCGAGCGGTGCGCCGACGGTGAGGCCGAGGCCGTCGGTGACCACGTGGCCGGCGCCGGTGTAGGTGGCCTCGGCGTCGAAGTAGATGTTGACGTGCGCGATCCGCGGGTCGTCGGTGAGGTTCGGCGTCGCCGAGTGCGCGAGGTAGGCGTTGTGGAAGGTGCAGTCGCCGGCCTGGAGCGGAATCGTCAGCCGCTTCTCCCAGCGCAGATCGGGCGAGGCGCGGAACAGGTCGTCGCGGTCGGACAGGTCCTGGCTGCGCAGGTTCTGGTGGTCCTGCGAACCGGGGATGAACGTCATGCACCCGCGCTCGACCGGTACGTCGACCAGCGCGATCCACGCCGACAGCGAGGCCCGGGAACCGCCATGCGGCCAGTACGGCGCGTCCTGGTGGAACTCGGTCGCGGCGCCGTTGTGCGGCGGCTTGATCAGCAGCTGGTCGTGCCAGATCCGCAGCGGTACGCCGGCCAGCGCGGTCGCCGCCGCGGCCAGGCGCGGGTCGAGGGTGAGCTCCCGCAGTACGTCGTCGTCGCGCCAGACGTTGAC
Source organism: Kribbella sp. NPDC000426 (assembly GCF_040300265.1). Taxonomy (NCBI): domain Bacteria; kingdom Bacillati; phylum Actinomycetota; class Actinomycetes; order Propionibacteriales; family Kribbellaceae; genus Kribbella; species Kribbella sp. NPDC000426. The sequence continues at coordinate 642,826 of NZ_JBEPDK010000001.1, forward strand.
GTACTGGTTGAAGATCTTCGACTCCTTGAACAGGTCGTCGGCGTTCGCGGTCGCGGCCACCGCGGCGTCGCGGAACCGGGCCGCTTCGTCCCGGCTGATGATGTTCTTGATCCGCACGACGCCGTCGCGGCGATAGGCGGAAATCGTCTCTTCGTCGAGGGTGAGCGGTGTCGTAGGCTCGGTCGTGGTCATCGCGACGCTCCTGGATTCCGTTGACTGGAAGGTGTTTCCAGCCTGGCCTCTCGTCGGTGTCGCGGACAGGCAGTGGTTGACCAGGACTTGACTGATCTTGACCTCCTGGAGGGTGGTCGTGCACAACGTGCTGAGCAGCGAGGTCTTCCCGGATCCGCGGCTTCCGGTCGCGGGCGAGCGGCTCGAGCTGGTCGCGGACGTCGCGGTCCACAGCCATGCCTTCTTCGAGATCGCGGTGGTGGTCGCCGGGCGGGGCGTGCATGTGTCGGCGGCCGGGGAGGTCGAGTTGGCGCCGGACTCGGTCGTCGTACTGCGGCCTGGTGAGTGGCACGGGTACGTCGACTGCGCCGGCTTGGTCGTCCGCAACGCCTACCTCGGACCGGACGTCTTCGGGCTCCTCTCCGGCGCCCTGGTGCCAGGCGGACCCGGCACCCGCGCGCCCGCTCACCCCGCCGTCCAGCACGCGATGCGCCTACTGGAGTCCGACCTTGCTGAGCCTTGGACGCTCGAGGAGCTCGGAGCCCGCGTCAACCTTGCTCCCGGCTACCTGATCCGTCTCTTCGGGAAGTCGGTCGGCATGTCCCCGATCGCGTACCTGAACCGCATCCGCGCCGAGCGCGCCGCCGGCCTCCTGATCGAAACCGAACTGCCGGTCGCGACCGTCGGCGCGCTGGTCGGCTGGCACGACCCGAGCCACGCGACAAGAAGATTCCGCTCAACATTCGGACTGAGCCCATCCCAGTACAGATCCGCTTTCAGACCGTAAGCCTCCCCATCCCTTCTTCTTTCCTTCCTTCTTCCATCCCAGTGCCGGTCCGCTTGCAACCCGTAAGCAAAGATGTGCCTATGACGTCGTTGCAAACGCCTGATCCGAATCCTGGGTGGCTGTCCGAGTTCGCGCTCGCCGAGACCCGTACGCGGGTCCCGATCCTGTACGTCGAGGCCGTGCCGGCCCGGGTCGACGCCCTCGGCCAGATCGAGCACATCGGGGTCCTGCTGCGGACCTCGGCCGCGACCGGCGAGATCATCCGCACGCTGGTCTCCGGCCGGGTGATGCACAACGAGTCGATCCGTGACGCGCTGCAGCGCAACATCGAGAAGGACCTCGGCCCGGCCGCGTTCCCCCGCTTGCCCGCGACGCTCGTCCCGGTCACTGTCGCGGAGTACTTCCCGTTCCCCGGCGTGACCCCGCTGCACGACCCGCGGCAGCACGCCGTCGCCCTCGTGTACGTCGTACCCGTGACCGGCGAGTGCAACCCGCGCCAGGATGCCCTCGAGCTGACCTGGCTCACCCCCGAGGAAGCCCTGGCGCCGAGCCTCCTGAACGACCTCGAGGGCGGCCGCGGTCAGCTCCTCAAGCAGGCGCTGGCCTGGTCCGGGGCCATCGTCTAACTCCGGGTCCTACCAGGCCAGTCGGCCCTCTTCGGCGTACACGTGACCGGTCGGACCGTCGGTGCCCAGCGTCGCCAGTCCGACCGCGACCGCGGCACCCTGCGCCGGCGTACGGGCCGCGGTCCAGCCACCCATGTCGGTGGCGCAGTTGCCGGGGTCGGCGGCGTTCACGAGGATGCCGGTGCCACGGAGTTCGTTGGCGAGCATGACCGTGACCATGTTCACGGCGGCCTTCGACGAGTTGTAGCCGAGCGTGAGCACGGTCGACATTCGCGATTCCGGATCCCCGACCTGCTCGAACGACGCCAGCGACGTCGACAGGTTCACGACCCGTGCCGCTTCCGCCTTGTGCAGCAGCGGCAGGAACGCTTGGGTGACCCCGACCAGCCCCAACACGTTCGTCTCGAACGCCTCGCGCAGTACGTCGGACGCGATCTGCGACACGGCGTCGTCGCGCTTCGGGATGATCGCGGCGTTGTTGATCAGCACATCCAATCGCCCGTACGACGCCTCGACCCGCTCGGCCGCGGCCCGTACGGACGCCTCGTCCGTGACCTCCAGCTGGATCCCGACCGCATCGAGGCCCTCGGCAACCAGTTCCTTGACCGCGAGCTCGCCGCGCGCGACGTCGCGTGACCCGAGCAGCACGGTGAACCCGGCCTGCCCGAGCTGCCGCGCGATCTCCTTGCCGATGCCCTTGTTGGCGCCCGTGACGAGCGCGATCTTGTTGGTGTTCATGCAATCCACGCTCCGGCGGATCGGGCTGTCCAGGCAGAGCGGGCCGACCCTGGGATCGGCAGTCCCTGGTTAGGCGTGAGCCACGACTGCGATCCTGGGATCGTGGATCGGAACGGACTGGCCGAGTTCCTTCGGGTACGCCGGGAAGCGCTGCAACCGGCCGATGTGGGCCTGCCCGCGGGCCTACGCCGCCGTACGCCGGGTCTGCGGCGGGAGGAGGTGGCGAGCCTCGCGACCATGTCGACGGACTACTACACCCGCCTCGAGCAGGGTCGCGGCCCGCGTCCGTCACGCCCTGTCCTGACCGGGCTGGCCCGCGCGCTGCGACTGTCCGACGACGAGCGCGCTCACCTGTTCCGGCTGGCCGGTGAGCAGCCCGGTCCGCCGCCGGGACCGCCGGCCGACGTACGTTCCGGCGTACTGCGGATGCTCGCGCGGCTCGACGTACCAGGGCTGGTGCTGGACGCGAAGTACGACGTCCTCGCGTGGAACCCGTTGGCCGCGGCGTTGATCACGGACTTCTCCGCGTTGCCGCCGCGGGAACGGAACCTGCTGCGGCTGCGGTTCCTGACCGATCGGCAGGCCCGGCTGTTCGGCGAGGAGGCGACGCGGGAGTTCGCCCGCGAGGTCGCGGCCGATCTGCGGGCCGCGACCTCGACGTACCCGGACGATCCGGAGCTCGCGCGGCTGGTGCGCGACCTGCTCGACGGCAGTCCGGAGTTCGCAGGGATCTGGGCCAGGCACGAGGTCGGGCGGCAGCAGTCGCTGTGCCAGACGATCTTCCATCCGCAGGTCGGCCGGATCGACGTGATCTGCGAGGTCCTCGTGGTCCCCGAGCGCGATCAGCGGGTCGTGCTGTACACGGCCGAGCCCGGATCGGAGTCCGACCAGGCGATCCGGCTGCTGGACGTGATCGGGATGCAGGAGTTGACAACCCGATCCTGATCAAGCGACTGTTTGATCCGTTGGTTTCCGACGGAGAGGTCCAGCTGATGCGTAAGTTACTTACTGCTCTGGTGGTGCTCGGCCTGCTCGCCGTACCGATCCGCGCGGCCGAGGCCGCGCCGGGGAAGCTGGTGTTCGCCGACGAGTTCGACGGTTCGGCGATCGACCGGACGAAGTGGGCGATCCACTCGAACGCGGAAGCCGACCAATGCCTCGGCAACAAGGGCAACCAGCAGCTCGAGTGGCATACCTGGGACGCGCTGTCGGTCGGCGACGGGAAGCTGACGATGACGGCCCGGAAGAACAACCCGGCGCCCGGGTATGAGTGGTCCGGCGCGCTGATCACGACCGGGCAGGCCTGCGGGCACGAGCCGGCACAGTCGTTCGCCGTACAGCCCGGCGACTACATCGAGACGCGGCTGAAACTCCCGGCGGACAAGGGTTTCTGGCCGTCGACCTGGACGTGGAACGGCAACGGGTCGAACGAGCAGGATACGTACGAGTTCTACAGCGACAACCACAACGCGCTGTACCTCACCAACCACCAGTCCCCCGGCGGCGCCTGCACGTACCAGTCGCCGACCGACCTCACCGCCGACTGGCACACGATCGCCGAGCAGGTCGGACCAGACCATACGGTTTGGTATGTCGACGGCAAGGAAGTCTGCCGCCAGGGCGCGTACTCCGGCACCGGCGACGCGCTGATCCTCGACCTGTTCGTCTACGGCAAGATCCCGCCGACCGTCACCGAGCAGTCGATGCAACTCGACTACGTCCGGGTCTACCGCCCGGAGTAACCCGAGCTGAGGCCCCGCACCCGGAAGGCGTGCGGGGCCTCGGGGACCGACGCTCGCGATCCCGGCCGGCTCCGCCTCGGCGCTGGCCGGCTCCGCCTCGGCGCTGGCCGGTTCAGCTCGGTTCTGGCCGGGTCAGGCTCGGCGTTGGGTGGCCCAGTCGCGGATCAGTTCGATCCGTTCCTTCAGCTGGATGGAGGAGGCGTGGGCGGCCGCGGGGCCGCCGAGTTTGCGTCTCAGGTCGTTGTGGATGACGCCGTGGGGCTGGCCGGTGCGGTGGTGCCAGGCGGCGACCAAGCCGTTCAGCTCGCGGCGCAGCAGGGCGATCTGCTCGTGGGTGGCGAGCTCGACGGGCGTCGGGTCCTCACGCTCCGGCACACCGGAGCCGCGTTGACCACGTTTCTGCGCCGCCAGCGACTTCTGCTGGCGCTTGTGCAGGAGCTCGCGCACCTGGTCCGGCTCCAGCAGACCGGGCAGACCGAGGAAGTCCAGCTCCTCGTCCGACGCCTGGTCACCGCCGGTCCCGTAGTCGCCGCCGTCGAACACCACCCGGTCGAAGCTCGCGTCCGACCCGAGCGCCTCGAAGGTCCCCTCGAGGTCGTCGCTGGCGCCCTCGGTCTGGTTCGCCTGCTTCAGCAGGTCGTCCTCGAGCGCGAAGATGTCCCCGTCCTCGTTGCTGTTCTTCCGGCCCAGGACGTGGTCGCGCTCGACCTCCATCTCGGCCGCGAACCCGAGCAGCCGGGTCACCGACGGCACGAACACCGACGCCGTCTCACCCCGCTTCCGCGCCCGCACGAACCGGCCGACCGCCTGCGCGAAGAACAGCGGCGTCGAGGTCGGCGTCGCGTAGACGCCGACCGCCAGCCGCGGCACGTCGACACCTTCGGACACCATCCGCACGGCGACCATCCAGCGCGATTCGCCCTCGGAGAACTTCTGGATCTTCTTGCTCGCCGCCTTCTCGTCGGACAGCACGACGGTCGGCGCCTCGCCGGTCAACTCCCGCAGCGTCTTCGCGTACGCACGGGCCGTGTTCTGGTCGCCCGAGATCACCAGCGCACCGGCGTCCGGCATGTGCCGCCGCACCTCGGTCAGCCGCTTGTCCGCGGCGGCCAGGACGGCCGGCATCCACTCGCCGGTCGGGTCCAGTGCGGTCCGCAACGCCTGCGCGGTCAGGTCCTTGGTCAGCGGCTCGCCCAGTCGCGCAGCGACCTCGTCACCGGCCTTGGTCCGCCAGCGCATCTCGCCGGAGTACGACATGAAGATCACCGGGCGGACGACGTGATCGCGCAGCGCATGACCGTACCCGTAGGTGTAGTCCGCCTTGCTGCGGGCGACCCCGTCGTGCGCCGTCTCGTAGGTGACGAACGGGATCGGGTTGTCGTCGCTGCGGAACGGCGTACCGGTCAGGCAGAGGCGGCGTGCCGCGGGCTCGAACGCCTCCCGGACACCCTCGCCCCAGCTGAGCGCGTCACCGCCGTGGTGCACCTCGTCGAGGATCACCAGAGTCTTGAACCGCTCGGTGCGAACCCGGAACGCCAGCGGGTTGACCGCGACCCCGGCATACGTCACCGCGACGCCCTGGAAGTCCTTGTTGGTCTTGCCGCGCCGCCCGGCGAACGCAGGGTCGATCGCGATCCCGGCCCGGTCCGCCGCCTCGGCCCACTGGACCTTGAGGTGCTCGGTCGGCGTGACCACGGTGATCCGCTCGATCACCCGCCGGTGCAGCAGCTCGGCGGCCACGGTCAGCGCGAACGTGGTCTTACCGGCGCCCGGCGTCGCCACCGCGAGGAAGTCCCGCGGGTTGGCGTCGAGATACAGCTTCAGCGCCTCGGACTGCCACGCACGCAGCTTGCTCGCGGTACCCCACGCCGCACGCTCCGGATACGCCGGGGGAAGGACGGCTGGCGCAGCGGGCAGATGCGAATCCACGGACGGCATACTCCCCCGATAGTCGACTGTCGGCCGTGCAGGAACGTTACCCGACGGACGTGACAACCGTCGTACGGCATGTCGGGGTACGGGCAGTCTGTGGATAAAGTTCCCGGATCGCCTGGCGGGACGTCCTACACTCGGGGGTATGAGTACTCAGCTGACCCCCGGCGCGGAGACGGTTGTCGACGAGCGGACCCAGCCGGCGCCGGCCGAGCCCGGCGACCACGAGCGGTTCTCGCACTACGTGCCGAAGGACAAGCTGACCGAGGCGATGGTGATGGGCACCCCGGTGGTGGCCCTGTGCGGCAAGGTGTGGGTGCCGAGCCGCGACCCGGAGCGCTTCCCGGTCTGCCCGGAGTGCAAGGAGATCTGGGACTCGCTGAACCCGGGCGACGACAAGGGCGGCGACGACGGCGAGTAGGCCGCGTCGAGTCACAGGTCAAGTCACAGGTCAGCTCATCGGTCGGCCCGGCGGCTAGTTCATCGACGGGTCGTCGGGGTACGTCGCCAGGTAGGCCATCTGGTCGTTCTGGCGGCGCAGCACCCGGCGCCACAGCGTGTCCGGCTCGTGGCCGAACACGTCCTCGGTGACCGACTCGACGACGTACCAGGCGCCCTCGGCGATCTCGCCCTCGAGCTGACCGCTGGACCAGCCGGCGTACCCGGCGAAGATCCGCATCCGGGTGATCGCGCCCTCGAGCAGCACCGGGGGTACGTCGAGGTCGACCAGCCCGATCCGGCCGAAGCACTCGCGCCAGCCGGGCGGGTCCGCGGACTCGACCACCTCGGCGACCGCGAGCGCGCTGTCGGTCCCGACCGGCCCGCCCATGAACAGCACACCGGGCTCGTCGACGGCGGTCGACCAGTCCGGCAGCACCTGGTTCACCGCGAGGTCGGCGGCACGGTTCACCACCACCCCCAGTGCACCGTCGTCGTCGTGGTCCAGCAACAGGATCACCGACCGGCGAAAGGGCGGTTCGTCGAGCAACGGGGTCGCCACCAGCAGCGATCCGGTCAGGGTCGAGACCGTCATACCTCCATCATGGCGTACGACGGCTCGCTCTGAACCCCAGCCAAGCACCGAGTGCGACTCCGGCCAGGTCGGCCAGCGCGTCCAGCGGGTCGCCGTCGCGCTGCGGCAGCAGCCAGTGCTGCACCAGTTCGCTGACGATCGCGTTCGCGGCCAGTGCTCCGAGCAACCATCGCGCCGGTACGCCGACCTTCAGCCCGGTGAACGCCACCGCCGCGAACAGGAAGCAGTGCGCGATCTTGTCGATCTGCGGGATCCCGACGTGCGGACCCGCCTCCCGCGGCGAGTAGACGCCGTACAGCTGCAGGGCCACCGCAGCGACGAACGCGATCCGCCAGAGCCAGACCGTCCGTCGCGTCTTCGTCTCGTCCGCTACCTGCACGGTCACGCCGGAGTGTCGTCCGGATAGTTCTCGTGCGCCGGGGCCTTGCCGCCGGCCGCGTCGCGGACGGCGTGGGCGACGCGCGTGTGCACCTCCGGGTGGAAGACGCTCGGCACGATGTACGTCGCGTTCAGCTCCTCGTCCGTGACGACGCCGGCGAGCGCCTTCGCGGCCGCCAGCTCCATGTCGACCGAGACCTTCGACGACTGCGCGTCGAGCAGACCGCGGAACACGCCCGGGAACACCAGCACGTTGTTGATCTGGTTCGGGTAGTCGCTGCGGCCGGTCGCGACGACCGCCGCGTGCTCACCGGCCTCGGCCGGGTCGACCTCGGGCACCGGGTTCGCCAGCGCGAACACGATCGAGTCCTCGTTCATCGTCGCAACGTCCGCGCCGGTGATCACGTTCGGCGCCGAGACCCCGATGAACACGTCGGCGCCGGCCAGTGCACCCTTCAGATCACCGCTGTACTTCGCCGCGTTGGTGTTCTCCGCGATCCAGCGCAGCTCCGGCGACAGGCCGTCGCGCTCGGTGTGGATGACGCCGTCGATATCGGCGACGCAGGTGTCCTTCACGCCCGCCGCGAGCAGCAGCTTGAGGATCGCCGTACCGGCCGCGCCGGCGCCGGACAGCACCACGCGCACGTTCGTGATGTCCTTGCCGACCACGCGCAACGCGTTGTACAGAGCAGCCAGTACGACGACCGCCGTACCGTGCTGGTCGTCGTGGAAGACCGGGATGTCGAGCTCCTCGCGCAGTCGCGCCTCGATCTCGAAGCAGCGCGGCGCGGAGATGTCCTCCAGGTTGATGCCGGCGAACCCGGGCGCGATCGCCTTCACGATCTGGACGATCGCATCCGGGTCCTGGGTGTCCAGGCACAGCGGCCAGGCGTCGATCCCGGCGAACCGCTTGAACAGCGCGGCCTTGCCCTCCATCACCGGCAGCGCGGCCTTCGGGCCGATGTTGCCGAGCCCCAGGACCGCGGAACCGTCGGTGACGACCGCGACGCTGTTGCGCTTGATCGTCAACCGGCGCGCGTCGTCGGGGTTGGCCGCGATCGCCAGGCAGACCCGCGCGACACCCGGCGTGTAGATCATCGACAGGTCGTCACGGTTGCGGATCGGGTGCTTGGCCTCCATCGAGATCTTGCCGCCGAGGTGCATCAGGAACGTCCGGTCCGAGACCCGGCCGATCTCGACGCCCGGCACGGCCCGCATCGCCTCGACCAGCCGGCCGGCGTGCTCGGTGTCGGCCGCGGCACAGGTCACGTCGATGCGCAGCCGCTCGTGGCCGGAGGCCGTCACGTCGAGCGCGGTGACCAGACCCCCGGCCTGCTCGACCGCGGTCGTCAGCTTGCTCACCGTCGAGCCACCCGCGGGCACCTCGAGGCGAACGGTGATGGAGTACGAAACACTCGGCAAGGCAGTCACGCGGGTGATCCTCTCACGCCACTGGTAATGCCCCGAGGTTACGTACGTAAAGTCCACGACAGGGGTCCGGGCGGCCCGCTAACTGCCTGACACGCTCACTTTCGCGAACAGCGGGCGACCGCTCGGCGGCATCACGAAGTTCTGCACCCGGGAGCGGACAGCAGCGTTGGAGGCGAGGTCGGCGGGGAAGATCCCGACGGCGTCGTCCCACAGGATCTGGCCGGCCTGCTGGTAGAGCTGCGGGCGTTGCGACTGGTCGACGGTGGAGCGGGCGTCGAGCAGCAGCTTGTCCAGCGCCGGGTTGCAGTAGCCATTCCGTTTGGCGGAGCAGACGTACAGCCGGGCCAGTGTGTAGTCCGCGTCGCCGGTGCCGGTGACGTTGGTCTGCAGGTTCATATCCCAATTGAGCTTGCCGAAGTCCTCCAGCCACTGGGCCCGTTCCTTCTCCAGCGGCTTGACCGTGACGCCGATCTTGGCCCAGTCCGAGATCATCGCCTGCGCCAGCGCACGGATGTTCGGCCCACCCTCGAGCGGCCACTGCATCGAGGTGGTGAACCCGTTCGGGTACCCGGCCTCGGCCAGCAACTGCTTCGCCTTCGCCGGGTCGTAGCTGTACGGCGACAGCTTCGGCGCACCGATCACGCCCTGGGCCAACGGTGCCTGCGCGACCGACGCGAGGTCACCGAACAGGTCCTTGACCGTCCCGTCCAGGTTGAGCGCGTGCCACATCGCCTGCCGGACCCGCTTGTCGTTGAACGGCTTCCGGTTGGAGTTGAACCAGTCGAAGTAGTACGTCCAGCTCGGCGTGGTGGAGTAGCTGATCGCGTCGCTGCCCTTGACCGATCCGACCTGGTCCGGCGGGATCTGCGTCAGTACGTCGACCTCGCCGTTCTCCAGCGCGGTGATCCGCCCGGCCACCTCGGGGATGTTGACGAACTCGAGCTTGGTCAGCTTCGGCGCCCCGTCCCAGTACGTCGGGTTCGCGGCCAGCTCGAGCTTCTCGTCCGGCTGGAACGACGTGACCGTGAACGGCCCGGTCCCGATCGGCTTGTTGAAGAACCCGTCGGTGTTGAGCTTGTCCGCCGGCCCGATGAACAGCAGCGTCAACGAACTGAGCAACGTGCCGAGCGGCTTGCTGGTCTTCACCGTCACGGTCTGGTCGTCGGTCGCGGTGAACGACGTCACCGTCGAGTACAGCGGCACGAGCGGACCGTCGAGCTTCTGGTGCCGCTGGTACGACGCGACCACGTCCTTCGCGCTGAACGGCGTACCGTCGGAGAACTTCACGCCGGAGCGGAGCTTGAAGATCCACGTGTTCGGGTCGGGGTTCTGCCACGAGGTCGCCAGTACCGGAACGATCTTGCCGTCGTCGACCCGGACCAGCGGTTCCATGATCTGCTGGATCGTGGTCTGGACGCTCTCCTCACCGGCGTACTTGTAGGTGTCCAGCGACACCGGGAACATGGCCGGCGCGTACCGCAGGACCTGGTCACCGCCACTGCTGCTCGGTTCGCTCGCGGGCGAGCAGGCGCTCAGCGCCGCCAGTGCGACGACCGCGACGGCCGCCGTGAATCGCTTCCTCAACACAGGGGTCTCCTCAGGGGTGCAGCGTGTAGGTGGCGACGACCGGGTGGTGGTCGGAGGGGGCGCGGCCGTCGTGGAAGAAGTCGACGACCTCACTGGACCGGGCGGCGAGCGGGCCGCGGGCGAAGATCCAGTCGATCGCCTTGGGTGGTGAGGCGAGCGGCGACAACCGGGTCCCGATCGGACCGGTGGCGACCGTCGGCACGACCGGGTGGGTCACCGGTGAGTGCCGGCCGAGGGCCGTGAAACTGTCCAGGAACCCGGCGTTGCCGAGCTCCCATTGCGGTGGGCCGATGTCGTTGATGTCGACGGTGAACAGACAGGCTCCCTTGCCTGCCAGGCGTTCGAGTGCTTCCCCGATCGCGCGGGCCTGCGCGATCCGGCGGTTGACGTGGTCAATGCGTTCGTTCGGATGGCCGGGCCAGGTGAGGTGCGCCGTACTGAAGATCAGATCGGTGCCGGTAGTGGTCCGAAGCTTGACCCAGAAGAGCTTGGCGTCCGGCGACAGGATGCCGACGTCCTCCGCGCCGTGTTCGAGACAGGTGAACAAGTCCCGCCGCCACCACAGGTTGCTCTGCGTCTCCCAACCGGCGGTGCCGTCGATGCGGTCGTGCTCAGGCAGTACGTCGTCCAGGAGCTTGCGCGTGACCGGCCGCAGCTCCTGTACGGCGAGCAAGTCCGGCGGGCGAATCGTGAACAGGCTCTCGATCGCGTCCCGTCGCTGGTCGAGGTGGAAGTCCGCCCACAGGTTGTAGGTCATCGCCACGAAGGTGAAAGTCATCGGTCCATCCAGGTAGGCGCGTTGTACGACGTGAGTCCGTCGAGGTGGAGGGTGGTGAGCGAACAGTTCGCGGGCGGATCGAGCAGTACTTCGCCACCAGGCGGCAACCGCAGCGCCTCCGCAGCAGCCACCCGAATCGGCCCGCCGTGCGTCACCACCAGCACCCGCCGCCCGGCGGGACTCGTCCTCGCGCCGGTGTCTGTGCCGGCGCTTGCGGCCAACCGGTCGTCCGATGCGCCGGCGATCTCACGGACTGCCTCCCACACGCGGGCTCGCAGTTGCTTGAAGGTCTCGCCGCCTCCGCGTGCCACGTCTTCTCCACGTTTGAAGGCGTTCACGACATCCGGCTCGTCGGCGTACACGTCCGCGAACGTCCGTCCGCCCCACGTCCCGACGTCGATCTCACGCCACCGCTTGTCGATGCGGACGGGGAGGTGGTCACGGCTGTCGACGTACGGCTGCAACGTCTCGGTCACCCGTTGGAGATCGCTCGCGACGATCGCGTCGATCTCCAAGGACTGCAGATAGTTGGCAGCTTCCTTGGCCTGCTGGCGGCCGAGCGGGCTGAGGCCGGTGCCTTGCTGGCCCTGGTAGCGGTCTTCGGCGTTCCAGATCGACTCGCCATGGCGGAGGAGGACGAGCTCGGTCATCGGGCGGCTCCGGTCAGTTCGGTGGCGAAGTGGCACGCGGCCGGGTGCAGGTCGAGGCGGGTCGTCAGCTCGGGATCGTCGTGTGCGCAGCGGTCCTCGGCCTTCCAGCAGCGGGTACGGAAGCGGCAGCCGGACGGCGGATCCGCGGGTGACGGCACGTCGCCGCCGATGATGATCTGCTCGCGCGCAGGTTTGTCCCACGGCTTCGGATCCGGTACTGCGGACAACAGCGCCTGCGTGTACGGGTGCAGCCGCCGCGCGAACAGCTCGTCCTGGGACGCGGTCTCGACGATCCGCCCGAGGTACATCACCGCGATCCGGTCCGAGATGTGCCGTACGACGGACAGGTCGTGCGCGATGAACAGGTACGCGAGCCCGAGGTCGCGCCGCAGATCGTCCAGCAGGTTCAGCACCTGCGCCTGCACGGACACGTCGAGCGCCGAGACCGCCTCGTCACAGATCACCAGCTTCGGTTTCAGCGCGAGCGCCCGCGCGATCCCGATCCGCTGCCGCTGCCCACCGGAGAACTGATGCGGATACCGCTGCGCGTGATCCGGGTTGAGCCCGACCCGCTCGAGCAGCTCGCGGACCTCGGCACGATGCCGGTTCCGCGGTACGACGTCCGGGTGGATCTCCCACGCCTCGGCGACGATCTGCTCGACGGTCGCACGCGGATTCAGCGACGCATACGGATCCTGGAAGATCATCTGCAGCTGCCGCCGCACCCGCCGCATAGATGCCTTGGGCAACGAAGTCAGCTCTTCCCCGTCGAAGGTGATGCTCCCGGCCCGGGCCTTCTCCAGCCCCACGATCGTCCGCGCGACGGTCGACTTCCCCGACCCGGACTCCCCCACCAGCCCGAGCGTCCCACCAGCCGGTACGTCGAACGAGACGCCGGCCACCGCTTGGATCTCTCCGACAGTCCGTCGAAGCACGGACGACCGCAACGGAAACGACGTCTGCAGATCACGGACCGAGAGGAGCGGTTCAGACATGACTCAGCACTCCTTCGGGGTGGTGACAGGCGGTCAGGTGTCCGGCTGGGCGAGTGGACACCTGAAGGAGAGTGGGCTCGTCCGTGGTGCACAACGAGTCAGCGTGTGGGCAGCGGGGGTGGAAGGAGCAGCCGGTGGGGAGGGAGAGGAGGTCGGGTGGGGAGCCTTGGATGGGGGTGAGGCGGGTGCGAGGTGCGTCGAGGATCGGGACCGAGGCCATCAGGCCGGACGTGTACGGGTGGGCGCTGTGTTCGTAGACCTCGCGGAGGGGGCCGGTCTCGACCACGCGCCCGGCGTACATGAGGACGACCCGGTCGGCCGCATCGGCGACGACGCCGAGATCGTGGGTGATGAGGACGAGCGACATCCCGTCCTCGTCCCGCAGCCGTCGGAGCAGGTCCATGATCTGGGCCTGGACGGTGACGTCGAGCGCAGTCGTCGGCTCGTCCGCGATCAGCAACCGTGGCGACAGCGCGAGCGCCATCGCGATCATCACCCGTTGCCGCATCCCGCCGGAGAACTGGTGCGGGTAGTCGTCCAGCCGCTTCGACGCGGCCGGGATCCCGACCCGTTTCATCAGCTCCAGCGCGGCCGCGCGGGCCTCCCGCCGCGACGCTCCGCGATGCCGGCGGAACATCTCCCCGATCTGCGCACCCACCCGGAACACCGGGTTGAGCGAGCTCAACGGATCCTGGAAGACCATCGCAATCTCCCGCCCCCGCATGCCCTTCGCGACACCGGGTGCCAGCAGATCGCGGCCGTCGTAGATGATCGTCCCGCCGCGCACCCGACCGGCCGGCTTCGGCACGATGCCCATCACAGCTTGCGCGGTCACGCTCTTGCCGCTGCCCGATTCCCCGAGCAGCGCAACGGTTTCACCGGCGCCGACGTCGAACGACGCCCCGTCGACAGCGGTCACCACTCCACCAGAAGTGCTGAACTCGACGCGGAGGTCGCGCACACTCAGCAAACCCATTACAGACTCCTCAGCCGCGGGTCGTACCGGTCCCGGAGCGCGTCGCCCAGCACGCCGAGCGAGATCACCAGGAACGCCAGCGCGATGCCCGGAATGGTCGAGATCCACCACGCGTCGGCGAGATAGTTCCGCCCGTTCGCGATCGTCACGCCCCAACTGGGGGTCGAAGCCGGCGTACCGAGACCGAGAAAGCTCAACGACGCCTCGGCCAGGATCACGTGCCCGATCTCGACCGTCGCGACCACGAGTACGGGCGCCACACAGGCCGGCAGCACGCACCGCGTGATCAACCGCCAGGTCCCCGCGCCCAACGTCCGCGACGCGTCCACGAACTCCCGTCGCCGCGTCGCCAGCGCCTGCCCGCGTGCGACCCGGGCGAACGTCACCCAGTTCGCCACCGCCAGCACGATCACGACGTTGACCACCGACGGACCCAGCAGCGCCGCGATGAAGATCGCCAGCAAGATCGAAGGGAACGCCAACTGGATGTCCGCGAGCCGCATCAGTACGCCGTCCAGCCAGCCGCCGAAGTACCCGGCCGCAAGCCCGATCGTCACCCCGATGGTCCCGGCCAGCACCAGCGTCGCCAGCCCGACCGCGATCGAGATCCTTGCCCCCTGCAACATCTGCGCGAACAGGTCCTGACCGACCTGGTCGGTGCCGAAGATCGCGTACGACCCGTCGGACAGCCGGGTGAACGGCGGCTTCAGCCGGTCCGCGGTGCGGGTGTCGACCGGGTTGTACCGGACCAGCCACGGCCCGATCACCGCGGCCACGACGTACACCGCGATCACCGCCAGCCCGAACCGGATCCGCGCCGATCCGGCCCTGGTACGGCGTCGTACCGCGACCCGGGGTTCGGCAAGCGAGATCTCAGCAGTCATCGTCAGTCACCAGCCAGACGGACCCGCGGGTCCAGGAAGCCGTAGAGCAGGTCCACGAGCAGATTGATCACCACGAAGATCGTTGCCACCAGCAAGATCGAGGCCTGGACGACGCCGTAGTCGCGGCGCCCGATCGAGTCGATCAGCAACCGCCCGACCCCGGGCCAGGCGAACACGGTCTCGACGATCACCGTGCCGCCGAGCAGCGCCCCGAACTGCAGCCCGACCACGGTCACGATCGGGATCAGCGCGTTCCGCAGCGCATGCACGAGGACGACGACGCCCTCGCCGAGCCCTTTCGCCCGGGCGGTCTGCACGTACCCCTCGTGCACCACCTCGAGCAGCCCGCTGCGCGTGAGGCGCACCAGGATCGCGAGGAACGGCAGTGCGAGCGTGATCGTCGGCAGGACCAGATGCGACCAGGTCCCCGAGCCGGCGCTCGGCAGCACCTTCAGTCCGCGGGCGAACACGAGGATCAGCACGATCCCCAACCAGAACGACGGCGTCGACTGGCCCATCAGCGAGAACACAGAGATCGTCCGGTCGACCCAGCTGTGCGCCCGTAGCGCCGCCATCACGCCGAGCGGCAGGCCGATCAGCAACGACAGCAGCAGCGCGGCCGAAGCCAGCTGGATCGTGGCCGGAACCCGTTGCAGGACAAGGCTCATCGAGTCCGCGTTCAGCCGGAACGACTGCCCGAAGTCCAGGTGCACGACGTTCGCCAGGTACGTCGCGTACTGCTGGATCAGCGAGTGGTCGAGGCCCAACTGCGCCCGCAGCGCGGCCACCTGCGCCTGGTCCGCATCAGGCCCGAGCATGATGTACGCCGGATCGCCGGGGACGAGCCGCAGTACGACGAAGATGATCGTGACGGCGCCCCACAGGACGAAGAGCGAGAAGAACAGCCGCCGGACGACGTACGCCCCCATCAGACGCCGCTCCGCAGAACCGACACCACGCGCCGTACCTCGTCCGCCGACCCCGGCTGGATCAGCTCCGCACCGAGCGCACCCGCACACGAGCCATCACTCGAACGCACAGGTACGGCGACCATCCGCGGCAACGACGCGACCGGCCGCGCGTTGTGCGCGAACCCGGTCACCCGGATGCGCTGCAGCGCATCCAGCAGGTCAGGCGCGCCGGCCACCTCCTCCAGCGGCAGAGCCGAGAGGTAGGCACGCCCGAGCGCGCTGCGATGCAGCGACACAGCATGCCCGGGCCGCACCGGCAGCGGGCAGAGCCCGCCCTCCTCCCCATTCCGCACAGCGCCGCCGGCACGCGGCTCCGCACTCCGCGGTCCGCCCGCGACAGCGGCAACCTGCAGCACCATGCCGGCAGCCTTCGGCAGCGGCTTCGCGAGTACGACGAGCCGGCCGAGGCGATCGCCGAGGTCCGCCAGAGCGTGCTCCGGGCCGGCCCGGCGGTGGGTGGTGCGAAGTGCGGCGAGACCGTCGCGGGCGGTGTAGCGGTGGTCGTCGACGCGGTCGGCCAGGCCGTGCTCGCAGAACGTCGCGAGGATCCGGTGGACGGTGCTCTTGTGCAGGCCGACGGCGACCGCGAGCTCGGTCACGCCGTACGCACGATCCTCGCGGTTCAGTTCCGCCAGCACGGTGAGGGCACGGCTCAGCGATTGCATATGCAGCTCGATTCCGTGAACGTTAACGGTAGCGTTAATGCACCGTAGGATCGTGTGATTTACGTGTCAATAGACCGCCGTTGCAGAGCGCGGAACAGCCCGTTGACGGCAATTTCCCGTTAACGTTAACTTTCATCGCGTGACGACCTCCGATCTCCGCACCGCCCTCTTGTCCGCAGATCCTCGGCTGTCGAAGTTCTCGCCGCTGCCGCGGATCCTGGCCTTCGACGAGTTCGACAGCGGGACCCACGGCTGGACCGAACTGCTCGGCAACTACAACGGCCGCGGCGACCTCAGCACCGTCGACGACCACATGCGCGACTTCCGGCCGCCGCAGCTGTCGGCCTGCAACTTCTTCGACATCGGCACGCACGGAGCGCTCAGCGGCACGTACGCGCTGAAGCTCGCCACCCGCCCGTACAAGGGCCACACCGCGGTCGCGATCCGCCGGCTGACGATGAGCGGCCGCGGACTCGTCCAGCTCGAGACGTACTTCGCCTTCAAGTCCGAGGCCACGCTCGGCGGCGGCTCGGAGCTGGACACCTTCGGCGACGTGCAGTGGGACGGCAACACGCATCCGTCGGAGGCGCAGTTCGGCGCGTTCACGGTCGCGACCGACCTCTGCGGCGACGGCGGCCTGCGCTACCACACCGTCGCGCGGTACCAGAACACCGATCTCGACAACCGCTTCACCCGGCGCTGGATGGCACCGACCGTCCCCGAGCCGACGCCGCGCGAGCACTTCGAGGGCAAGGTGAAGCTGGAGTACGCCGCCGACTTCACCGCGCCGAACCCGGAGGACTGGCAGGCGTTCGGCGAGCCGCAGGAGCTCTGCTACAACGAGGTCCCGACCAAGGTGAACTGGCACTACCTGCGCTGGCTGATCGACACCGACAAGCGCCGAAACGTGGAGCTCCAGGTCAACGATCGCGTGATGGACATGCGCGACGTCCCGGTCCCGCCGTACGAGGAACGGTACGAGACGCTGGAGAACCTGCTGAACTTCTACTTCTCCGTCCGCACCCACAGCTCGGTGCGCAACTTCCTCTTCCTCGACTCCGTCCTCATCTCGGTTGATTGGTAGGCCCATGCGACAGTCCATGACGGCGGTGCTCGAACGCGACACCACCTTCGACACCCGCTTCGCCACCGAGCCGTACGAGGTCGCCTGGGCCGGCGAGGCCCGCTGGTTCGTCCAGCACGTCGGCGGCGACGGTACGGCGACGTACATCACCCAGGTCTCCCCGGACGGGATCACCTGGTGCGACCTCGACGACGTCGAGCATGTGGCGGAGCCGGGAAAGCTGGTCAGCTGGCCGGTCACCGGGTTCGGCCATTGGCTGCGGCTGCGCGCTAAGGTCGAGGGCTCGGTCCAGGTACGCATCCACCTGGCCGTGAAGGCCTAAGCTGCTTGAGGGGGTTCAGGATGACGGAGGCGCGGCGCGCGACGTTGCGGGATATCGCGACGGCTCTCGGGCTGTCGGTGAACACCGTGTCGCGCGCGCTCGGCGACAAGGACAGCGTCAGCGCGAAGACGCGCGCCGCCGTGCAGGCCGAGGCAGCCCGGATCGGGTACGTGCCGAACACGCTGGCCCGCTCGCTCGTGCTCGGCTCGGCGATGACGCTCGGCCTCGTCATCACCAACCCCTCCAACCCGTTCTACGCGCAGCTGATCAGCACGATCGAGCTCAAGGCCCGCGCGCAGGGGTACTCGTTGCTCCTGCTCGTCACCGACGAGAGCGCGGAGAACGAGCAGCGCGCCACCGAGGCGTTGCTGCGGTCCGCGGTCGACGGCGCCGTGGTCGTCCCGGTCCAGGCCGAGTGGGACCACTGGCGCCGGGTCCGCGACGCTGGGATCCCGTTGGTGTTCGTGAATCGCGACGTACCCGAGCTCGACTGCGACATGGTTGGCGTGGACAACGAACGCGGCGCGTACGAGGCGACCAGCCACCTGATCTCGGGCGGCGCGCGCCGGCTGCTCGTCCTCGAGGAAGACCTGCCGATCACCACCACCGCGGATCGGGTCACCGGCTTCCGGCACGCCATGGCGGACGCCGGTCTCGAGGTGTCCGACGAGTCGATCCGGGCGGTGCCGACGAAGCGTTACGACTCGCTGGCGCTGCCCTGGCAGCCGGAGGAGGCGTACCGCTTCGCACAGACGCTGTTGGGCGGCAGCCATCCCGACGGCATCGTCACCGGGAACGACTACTTCGCGCTCGGCGTACTGCGACTGCTCGCCGAGCGCGGCCTCGACGTACCGGGTGATGTCGCGATCACCGGGTACGGCGACCACCCGTATGCGGCGTACCTGCAGACACCGCTCACCACGATCCGACTGCCCGCGGCCGAGGTCGGCTCGACCGCGGTCGAGCTGCTGATGCAGCGTCTCCGGTCAAGCTCCGAGCGGCCCCGCAAGACGTTGATCCGCCCGGAACTCGTCGTCCGGGCGTCTACTCAGACTCCAGCCAGGCTCTGACGGATTCATTGTGCTCGCCCAGGCGCGGCGGCGGGAGGTTGGTTTCGCGGGCGCCGGCGTACGGGTTGTCGTCGAAACGGAGGGGCGGGCCGGGGAGCTGGATGGTGCCGAGGGTCGGGTGATCGACGTCGATCAGCAGACCCTGGGACAGCGTCTGCTCCCACTCGTACACCTGCTGGAAGTCGCGGACCTTTCCGGCCGGAATCCCCTTGTCGGCAAGGCGTTTCAGCCATACATCGGCCGGATCTTGCGCGAACGCCGACTCGATCGCGGCCGTCAGCTCGTCTCGGTGTGCGACTCGTTGGGAGTTGACGGCGAAGCGTTCATCGTTCGGATCGAGCCCGACGATCGGCGCGAACGTCCGCCACTGACCCTCGCTACCCACCGCGACCTGGATGCTGGTGTCGGCGGTGCGGTACATGCCGTACGGCGCGATCTGCGCGTGATGGTTGCCGACCCGCTCGGGCAGCTGATGCGCGACCGTCCACTTGGTCCCGTGGAACGCGTGGACGCCGATCACCGACGCGAGCAGGCTCGTCCGTACGACGCGGCCCTTGCCGGTGATCGATCGCTCGTGCAGTGCGGCGAGCGCGCCGTAAGCGCCGTACATGCCGGCCAGCAGGTCCGCGATCGGGGCGCCGACCTTGGTCGGTTCGACCGCGCCGGTGATGCTCATCAGACCGCCTTCGCCTTGCGCGATCTGGTCGTACCCGGCGCGCCCGCCGTCCGGCCCGTCGTGCCCGAAGCCGGTGATCGACAGGATCACGAGGCCGGGGTTGAGCTCGTGCAGGTGCTCGGTGTCGAACCCGAGCCGGTCGAGCACGCCCGGGCGGAAGTTCTCGATCAGGACGTCGGCCTTGCGGACCAGCTTGGTCAGGAACTCCTTGCCCTCGGCCGACTTGAGGTCGGCGGTCACGGACTCCTTGTTCCGGTTCGCCGACAGGTAGTACGTCGACTCGCCCTCGACGAACGGCGGACCCCAGCCGCGGCTGTCGTCGCCGCCGTCCGGGGTCTCGACCTTGATCACGCGGGCGCCGAGGTCCCCGAGCATCATCGCCGCGTGCGGTCCCGCGAGCGCACGGGTCAGGTCCACGACTACGACGTCGGACAGGAGATTCACTCCTCGAGCGTAGGCGAGTACGCCGCCGCGGGCCGTGACACGACTCTCAGGCGGACACCTTGCGCGCCAGCGACGCGAGGCGGTGGGTCACGTCGCGGGGCCGTTCCTGCATCAGCATGTGGCCGGCGCCGGGGTAGATCCACAGGCGTGCGCTCGGAAGTTGCTCCGCCATCCGGTTCGCGTGCCGCGGCGGCAACAGCCGGTCCCGCGTCCCATGCATGATCTCCACCGGCAGCTCGCCGAGCACCTTCAGCGCGTCACCGCGATCGTGCTCCATCATCGTCTCGAAGAACCCGAGGTACGACGGGCCTGGCACCATCGCCAGATCCTGCAGGAACAACTCGATCTCCGCCGCATCCGCATGCTTCCCGAACACCACCCGCCGCAAAGCCGGCGCCTGCAAGCTGGTGGCCAGCACGGCAGCCCGACGCCGAGCAGCCACCAACCGGGCCGCTGCTGCGGCTCCAGCGGCGGCCGCCTCTCCGGCTGCTGCCGCTGCGGCTGCTGCGGCTCGGTGGGCGGCTCGTTTGTCGGCTCTGGTGCCGACCGCGTTCAGGATGCGAGGAGCGACTCGGGCCGCAGCTGGATCGAAGCGTGGTGGTATACCAAGTGCGCCTTCGGTGAGATGCCCCGAAGTCGTGCTGACGAGGGCCGCCGCGCGGATGCGTGAGCCGAACAGCTCCGGGTACTGATCCGCGGCAGCCATCAACGTCATTCCGCCCATCGAGTGCCCGGCGTACACCACCGGACCGTCCCCGACGACCTCGTCCATCACCGTCACCAAGTCGTCGGCGAGCTGATCGAGCCGCATCGACCCGGCGGGCGCGGCCTCCGACCGGCCATGCCCGCGGTGGTCGTAGGTGACGACCCGCACGCCGTCCGCGCCGAGGATCTCCGGCAGCTTCTCGACCTGGTTGTGCCACGACCGCGTCGAACAGGTCCACCCGTGCACGAGCAGCACCGTCGCGGGCGCATCAGCCGGCCCTGTGACCTCGACGTTCAGCCGTACTCCGTCGCGAGCAGTGACCCCGGACCGCTCCAACTGGATCGTCACGCAATCTCCCGTTCCCGTTCGCCGGTAGCCAGATGAGCCGCCCGCGCCCGCCCGCCGCGGGCACCGCGCCCGACCAGCCAGGCGATCCCGATGATCTCGAGCAGTCCGACCACCGCGAGCAGCGCGTAACCGGCGTTCCACATCCATCGTGGCACGTCGGTCTTCTCCTCGCGCCGCAGGATCTGTTGCTCGTTGACGAACTCGACGGTCTGCCCGTTCGACACCTGGACCGCAGGTTTCTCGATCGCGGCGTCCTCCGGCGCATACACCCAGGCCGCCACCATGTCCCGCTGCCCCTGGTGCAGCCGGACCATCGACTTCCACTTCCCGTACATCGGTACCGCGCCCGCCGACCGGTACGTGCCGTCGGCAACCTTCTCCATCGGCTGGTATACCAAACCGCCGCCCTGCCAGGCGAGCGCCTCGAACCACCGCGCACCATCGGCAGCGTCCGCCGGCGACATCGTGATCGTGACGTACGCCGTCGGCTCGGCCCCCGTGGCCACCCGCTCCAACGACACCACACCCGACACGCCCGGACCCGCCGACCGCGGCACACAGAAGAACACCGTCGCCACCACGGCAACCAGCCCGACCGCGCCGAGCTGATGCGTACGCCGGACCGCGACCGGCCGGATGTGCTTGATTCCGACGGCCCGCTCCTCGCCGGCGACCTCGGCGTACCGGGTCGCGAGCCAGGCCCCGACCAGACCGGCTCCGACACCGACGATCAGGCCGTACCCGAGGGCGGACGGCAGCATCGACGACGGCCACGCGATCGGCATCCAGACCTGACTCCAGGCGTACTCCGCGACCACGCCGACGGTCCCGATCAATCCACCGGCGACCGCACCGAGGCGGAACCGATTCTTGTTGCCGAAGGCAAATGCGACCAGCTCGACCAGCACGGCCTCGACGATCAGCAACGGGAAGTGCCCGACGATCTGGCCCAGCGGCTCCGCGACCGCCCAGGCGATCCCGCCGCGGATGATCAGGTATACCGCCAGCGCCGCGAACGTGGTCCCGGGACCGCGCCGCGCGCGCAGGATCGTGAATCCCAGCGCCGCGCCGAAGACGATCAGGATCGGCTGCAGAACAAGGGGAAACTGCGGTACGCCGTAGTTGAACTCGGTGCTGAACAGGTCCCACGCGATCAGCAGGGCACCGACCGACACGATCTCCTGGAACAGCCGGCGCTTGTTCGGCCCGACCAACTGCTCGACCTCGGCGATCGCCAGCAGCCGCGCGAAGATCGAGAACACCACCCCGCCGATCATCAGCAGGTGGGTCGGTCCCCAGAGCGTGACGTCCTCACCGAACAGCCGGTGCCACACGTCGTCGAGCGGGAACCCGACCAGCGCGAACGTGCCGCAGACCGTCACCAGCGCGGCACTGCACGGAATCCGCCAGCCCCTGGTCAGCTTGATCGTGCGGGCCGGCAGCGGCTTGCCCGCGAGCGCGATCGGCAACACGCCCGAGATGATCACGCCGAGGATCCCGAAGAAGATCGGGTAGTGCGCCGCCGTACCGAACGGGCCGGTGTCACGGCCGCGGTCGATGTGGATCGCGATGTCCCACCACACCCCGAACGCGCAGGCGAGCAGCGAGACCGCATGCAGGTACGGCGTCAGCGCGGCCCATCGGGGGACTCCGTCCAGTCTCCCGATGGTGTCCGCAAACCTACCTACCAGCGTGACGCGTCCGGTCCGTTCCCGCCACAGCAGCACGGCGAGTGCGAGGTATACCAAACCCACGACACCGGTGACGATCGCGATCTGGTCGAAGCTCGCCGTACCGGTCGTCGCCAGCGGGATCGCCATCGAGACTCCTTACATCAGACATGCGCCATGCTTGATGTTACATCTACTATGTAACGTGGAGTCTGGAAGACTGTCAAGGGTGGAAGAGGAGCTCACTGTCGACCAGCTGGCCGCCAAGGTCGGGATGACGGTCCGCAACGTGCGCGCGTACGCCGGCCGCGGGCTGATCCCGCCGCCGCGTCTGGTCGGCCGGACCGGCTACTACGGCAACGATCACGTGGCCCGGCTGACGCTGGTCCGCGAGCTGCTCGACAAGGGCTACACGCTGGCCGCGGTCGAGCGGATGCTGGGCGAGCTGCCCGACGGCGCGCTCGCGCTCGGCGTCTTCGAGACCCTCGTCAATCCGTGGACGCCGTCGGAGCCGGAGGTGCTCGACGCCGAGCAGCTCGCCGACCGAGCCGGCGTGCCGTACGACCCGGCCGTGATCGAGCGGCTGGTCGAGCTCAGCATCGCGGAGCGGCTCGAGGACGGCCGGCTCCGCATCCCGAACTCGGACCTCCTCCGCACCGGCCTCGAGGTGATCAAACTCGGCGTCCCGATGGAAGCGATCTTCGAGATGCTGCCCAAGCTGTTCGCGCAGGCCGACGCGGTCGCCAAGACCTACGTCGAACTCTTCCGCTCCACCGTCTGGCGCGACTTCACCAACGCCGGCATGCCCGCCGACGGCTGGCCCGAGATCCAGCGAACGCTCGAAGGCATCATCCCGCTGGCCGGCCAGGCCCTGGTCGCGGCCTTCCGCGAAGCCATGGCCCGCGAGATCGAACAAGTCGCCTACGAAGAACTAGGCCTCGACCCGAAGGCCCTCCCGTCAACCGGCTGAGAGGGGGAGCACAGGAGCCAGGTCGGTGTGGATGAAATCCTTGCCTTTGAACAGCAATGGTTCCCCGGTGTCCTTCGCCAACGCATAGGCGAAGCAGTCGCCGAAGGTAAGCCCTGCCGGATGGCCACTGCCTTTCCCGAGTCGCGGTACGCGTCCCGCGCGATCCTGGCCTGCGCCTCGGTCACCGGCTCGATCTGGATCTCTGCGGCAGCACACAGCTCATCGAACCGACGGCTCACCACTGGATCGCGGGCGCTGTCGATAACGACTGCAGCTTCCAGACAGTTGGCAGCGGACATGCGCCGTGAGGCGGCCGCCTCGATCGCCTCGGCGAAGTCAGCCGCATCGGGCTCGGCTCGCAGGATCGCGTTCAATGCGGAGGTGTCGAGGATCACCGGGGCAGCCCGTCGTCGTACAACAGGTCGCTGTGGTCGGCGGTTCGCAGACCGTCCGGCAGCCGATGCGCGGTGTCAGCGCCGATTGCCAGCAGCCGGTCCGCAAGCCCGGCTCCACGAAGGCGCCGAACGCGGGTCAACCGTTCCCGGACAGCAATGTCGACCGCCGCCGTCTGGGACTCACCGGTCAGCTGTGCCAGTTCTCGCACGAGCTCGTGCGTCTGCTCGTTCTTGATGTTCAGGCTCATCAATCCACCCTTCTACCCCACAGGTGGAACCATTCTTCCCGTATGCGCCGCGACCGTCAGCAACCGCTCCACCCGGTCAGCAATGTCCTGCTCGGTGGTGAGGCCGTCGAGGTAGCGGCCGTGCCAGTGGACGAGGCTCGTTGCCTCTCGCATCAGCTCCAGGTCCGGTAGAGCATTCAGTTCGGCGTCGGTCAACGGATACCTGGAGAGGTAACCGCGCCTGAACGCCTCGCTCGCGGCGGTCGGCTGCCCGAAGTTGCCGAAGAAGTAGCTGCCGACGGCCAGATCCATCGCCCGGTAGCCGGGTCCGCAGGTCTCGAAGTCCAGGATCGCTGTCACCCGGTCGCCGACCATCAGGACGTTGGTCGGCGCGAAGTCGCCGTGGATGATCTGCCGCGGGAGGTCCTTACGGGGCCGGATGCCGGTCAGGATCCGGGCGACCTCGGCCCGGCGATCCGCGGGTATCCCGTCGATCAGGGGACCGAGGCTCGGCACCCTAGGGTGGATCGTGGTCAGGTCGCCGTCCCACATCGCGCCGGGCGGCAGACCAGCCGGATCCAGCCGCCCGAGTACGTCGTCCAACTCGGCTAGCGCCGCGCCTGCGGCCCTCGCGCGGACTGCATCGCCCCGGACAGGGTGCTCCCCCGGGATCCGCCGGCTCAGACTCGCGCTCACCACCTCGCCCTGGAGTTCGCCGCGGACCACCGTCGACCCGTCGTCGGCCGGCACCGGCACTGGTACGGCGAATGACAGTCCCCCGAGCGCCCGCAGTACGGCGTGCTCGTACGGCGCGACCGGGTTGCGGTGGATCCTTAGGACGAAGTCGTCGCCGACGTAGTACCCGGCGTTGTTCGTGCCCGCGGTCAGCGCACGCACGTCGTATCCCTGAAGCCCCCAGCGCCTCAGTAGACCGTCCACCCCTAGATCCTCCCTTACCGCGCACCAGGGATTCCTCGGGAGACAGATAGGTAATCCTCCGCATGTGTGAACCACCACTCACGCGCGACCGTATAGCTACCAGAACAGACCAGGCAGGAGAACGGCGATGCGCCAGATCCAGATCCGTCGGCGACCACGCACCACGACTCGCCGCCAGACCCAGACCCAGACTCAGACCCTTGACCTCCGGACCCCGTCCGGCCGTCCGCTGCCGTTCTGAACCCAGAGCTGAACCCAGAGCCGAACCCGAGCTGAACCCGAGAGCTGAACCGCCATGAAGCTTCGACTGCACGTCCACCACGTCCGCTCCGGCGGCTGGTGCGCCGACATCGACGACGACAACGACCGTCAGCCCGACGACCCGTACTGGTGCGTCGACCAGTGGCCCACGCTCGAGGCCGCGCTGACCGCCGGCTGCTCCGAGCTCGCCAAGCTCGTCACGCTCGCATCCCCCGCCCGCCTCAGCGGGTACTACGAACCGGCTCTGGCCGCATAGACCACGGGGAAATACGGGGCGAGGCCCGGCGAACCGCAGGGGGTTCTCCGGGCCTCACTTTGTTCAGGTGCGATGGGCCGGGTCGCGCTGCTGCTCCGGCAGGTCGCCGAGATCGGCGTCCCAGTCGTCCTCGTCCGGCAGGTTGGCCTCGTTGCGGCGCGCGATGCGGATGAAGGCGACGATCAGCAGGATCGGGCCGAGGACCATGGCGGTCTCGGGGATACCACCCATGTGCAACGCGATCATGACGCCGTCACCAGCGCGATACCGCCGGCCGTGAAGGCGACCATGGCAGCCAGCATCGGGTACTGCGCTCGCCGCAGCTGCCGGCGCCGGAACAGGTCGGCAGCGCGATCGTGGGCGGACACGACCCCGAGTACGTGTCCGAGCACGATCGCACCGATCTGGACCCCCGCGATGAAACTGGTACTCAGAAACGCGTAGTCGATCCGCGTCCCGCCCGTCCCGAGTAGGTCCCATCCGCGCGCGAACGGGTCGGTCGCGAGCAACCAGCCCTCCTGCCCCTGGAACATCGCGAACGAGAAGTAGTGCGCGACGGCGTACCCGATCGCGATCGGCACGAGTGAGTGCGCGAACGCGCCGGGCAATCCGGCCGCCCCGATCCCGCCGGGCCTGATCTGCGCCGCTCCGGTCGTCCGGGCGGCCAGCAGGAACAGGCCGGTCACGATCGCGACCGCGACGATGAGCCCGAGCGTGTAGACCACGAGATGTTGCGGACGGCTCAGCTCGCCCGTACGCCGGGTCCACGCCGACCAGCGCGAGATGCCGTCGAAGGCCGTCGACCCGAGCAGCAGACACAGCAGGCCGACGATCCCCGGGCGTTGCGGCATCGTCGCCAGGCCGGCCAACGGGTTCCGCAGCACCAGCTGACCGTCGGCACCGCGTCCGATCGGACTGAGGCGCGCGAGGACTTCGGCGTACACCTCGAAGCTGTCGCCGGTGGTATACCAAACCGGGCCGTAAACGATGCCTGCAGCAACATTCACGATCGCGTAGATGCTGATGGCAACGGCCACGACGAGCGGCTCGGACCCGTCGGGGTATACCAACTCCAGCCAGAGGAAGCCCGCCAGTGCCGCCACGGCCGGCCAGTAGGCGATCCGCTCGGGCAGCCGCCGGTACGACGTACGCCGTACCAGGCCTGCGATCGTCCGCAACGGATTCGCGAGCCGCCAGATCGGGCCGCAGAGCAGCGAGAGCGGGATGATGCCGACCCAGATCCACACGTACAGCCAGGTCGGTGCCGGGTTCCGCGACGGCTCGGGATCGCCGATCCACGCGGCGCCGAGCAGCAACCCCAGCGCCGCGACACCGGCAACCTTCAGCACGACCCGGGTCGCACGGTTGTCGACGATCCGCGTCAGAACGCCGAGCGGCCGGCCGGTGATCCGCTCGAACCGGGGCCGCGACCAGAACGCCGCGAGCGCGAAGAACGAGACCGCGACCGCGGCGCCGGCGGAGTAGATCGCCAGCCACATCGGCACCGGCAGGTCCCCTCGACCGCCGATGCCGTGGAGCGGGAGCAGCAACTCCAGCACCGCGTCCTCCGATCAGCCCACGCTTCCAGACCACCTCAGCATCCGACCGATCGAATGTAACACGCTCGATGTCACATAGCGAGGGTCTGATACTCGCCGGGGTCGAAGTGCCTGGTCAGCCGCCGGAACCGGAACGTGAACGACGGCCAGAGCGTGGTGTTGCGGCCCTCCGAGTCCAGGTACCAGCTCGTGCAGCCGCCGCGGGTCCAGATCGTGTTCCGCATCGACGCCCGGACCCCGTCGACGAACGCGCGCTGCACGTCCCGCCGTACCTCGACCTCCCGCAGGCCGCGGGCATCCATCGTCTTCAGCGCATCCAGGATGTAGGCGATCTGGGACTCGATCATGAACACCATCGAGCTGTGACCGAGGCCGGTGTTCGGGCCGATCAGCATGAAGAAGTTCGGGAAGCCGGCGATCGCCGTACCGAGGTGGGCCTCCATACCGTCGGCCCACGCCTCGCGCAGCGAGACGCCGTCGCGGCCGTGCACCATGTCCATCACCGGCAGGTCGGTCACCTTGAAGCCGGTGCCGTAGATGATCGTGTCGACCTCGTGCTTCACGCCGTCGTCGGTGACGATACCGGTCGGCGTGACCTCGGCGATCCCGTCGGTGACCACCTCGACGTTGGGCCGCGCGACCGCCGGGTAGTAGTCGTCGGAGATCAGCACGCGCTTGCAGCCGAGGGTGAAGTCCGGCGTCAGCTTGGCGCGCAGCAGCGGGTCGCGGACCTGGTGCGCGAGATGCTTCTCGGCGACCTTCTGCGCCTGCTTCATGATCGCCGGCAGCTTGGCGAACCCGAGCACCATCGACTCACGGCCCCAGTAGATTCCGGCCCGGATCGCCTTCTGCACAAGGGGAAACCGCCGGTATACCATTTTCTCGGCCGCGGTGATCTTACGGTCCGGACGCGGCATCACCCACGGCGGCGTGCGCTGGAAAAGGTGCAGCTCCTCGACCTCGGGCTGGATCGCCGGCACGAACTGGATCGCCGACGCGCCGGTCCCGATCACGGCGACCTTGCGACCGCTGAGGTTCAGGTCGTGGTTCCAGCGGGCGGAGTGGAAGACCTCGCCTTCGAAGTCCTCGATCCCAGGCAGTTTCGGGTACGACGGTTCAGCGAGCGGACCCATCCCGGACAGGACGATGTCGGCCGTGAACTCCCCCGCACTGGTCGTGATCCGCCAGCGGCCGTCCTCCCAGTTCGCCGACTCGACCGCGTGACCGAAGCGGATGTGCGGGCGGACACCGAAAGCGTCGGTGACCTTGCGGAGATAGTCCTCGATCTCGGGCTGCGGCGAGAACGTCGACGACCAGTCCGGATTCGGCGCGAACGAGAACGAGTACAGATGCGACGGCACATCACACCGGCAGCCCGGATACGTGTTGTCACGCCAGGTCCCGCCGACATCCTCGGCACGCTCCAGTACGACGAAGTCGTCGTACCCGGCCTGCTTCAGCCGGACCGCCATTCCGATCCCGGCGAACCCGGTGCCGATCACCACGATCCGATGCTGCTCAGTCATCCCTGGCCTCCCGCTCGGCTGGAACTTACTCCCAGTAAGTTACTCGGAGTCAGTTAGACTGCGCAAGTGACCTCGACCACTGACCCGGCCGCTGACCCGGTCGTTGCCGCCCCGAAGCGCCGCCGCGACCGGGCCGCCCGGGAACGGGAGATCCTCGAGGCGGCCGAGCGGATCTTCGGCGAGCGCGGGTACCAGGGCACGTCGATGGACGACGTCGCCGCGCAGGTCGGCGTCTCGAAACCGCTGATCTACCAGTACTACGGTTCGAAGGACGGCCTGTTCCTCGCCTGCCTCGCCCGCCTCCGCGGTCAACTGCTGGACACGGTGTCCGATGCGGTGCTGGCGGCGCCGGACGCCGAGGACGCGCTGTACGCCGGGTTCGTCGCCTGGTTCCAGTTCCTTGACGACCACCCGCAGGCCTGGTCGGTCCTCGTCGACGAAGGCATGCTCAGCGCCGGCCCGGCCGCGGAAGCGACCGACGAGGTACGTGCGGCCTTCATCGAACTGATCGCCACGATGGTCCGGATGAACCTCCCCGCAGGCCGCCCGGTCGACGAGGACGAGGTCCAGATCGTTGCCCAGAGCATCTCAGGCGCCACCGAACGCCTGGCGATCTGGCGCACCCGCTCGACCACCCCGCCCAGCCCCGAGAAGGTAGCCCGCACCCTGCAAGACCTGCTCTGGCAGGGCCTTCACACCCTCAAGTCCACCTGATGCACATCGAGTCCTACCCCGAGGTGGCCGTCCCCGCCGACCTCCGCCGCCAGGTCCACACGCTGCAGAACGAAGCCTGGCCCGCCACCCCGGTCGACTCGCCCGCCGATGCCCAGGTTCACGACCCGAGCCTCCGCCCGCTGTCGTTTCTCCTCATCGACGACGGAACCGTCGTGGCCGCCCTCGACATCCTCCACAAGGACCTCGACCACGCCGGCAACACGTTCCGCGCCGGCGGGCTCAGCACCGTCGTCACCCGCACGGACCTCCGCGGCCACGGCTACGGCC
This sequence comes from Kribbella sp. NPDC000426, assembly GCF_040300265.1. Classification (NCBI taxonomy): domain Bacteria; kingdom Bacillati; phylum Actinomycetota; class Actinomycetes; order Propionibacteriales; family Kribbellaceae; genus Kribbella; species Kribbella sp. NPDC000426. The sequence continues at coordinate 672,625 of NZ_JBEPDK010000001.1, forward strand.
TCCGACTCGTCACCGCCGCCCGCGCGGCAATGACAGACCTGGACCTGGCCCTCTTCACCTGCGACCGCCCGCTACAACCGTTCTACGAGCGCGCCGGCTTCCAGCTCCTCCCCGGCACAACCCTCATCGGCGGCACCCCCGACGACCCGTTCCCCAGCGACCAGCCAGGCTTCGACAAAGTCACCCTGGCAGCGTTCTTCACCCCCGCCGCCCAGCAAGCGGCCGCCGCCTTCGACAACGCCCGCATCGCCCTCTACCCCGGAAGTATCGACAAACTCTGGTGACTACCGCCCGGCGAAGTCGCTGAGCACGTCGGCGATGTACTCCTGACCGCCGCTGATGGCGTCCGGGTTCCGGTGCCGGTAGTACGGGATCGCGATCAGCGAGAGCGCCCAGCCGCGCGCCCGGAGCCACGTGTCGTCGTCCACCTCGAGCGCCGCGCGATAGGCCCGCCGGGACTCACCCTCGAACAGGAACCACGCCGCCAGCACGTCACCGGCGGGGTCGGCGGCCCGCGCCGTACCGAAGTCGATCACGGCGGAAAGCTTGCCGTCAGCAACCAAAACGTTGCCGGACATCAGATCGCCGTGGATCCAGGCCGGCGTGCCGTCCCAGGTGTCCGCAGCCAGCGACTCCTCCCAGGCTGCCAGCAGCAGGCCGGTGTCGAAGTACTCGCGGAGCTCGTCGAGTGCCTCGCGGAACATCGCGTCCCGCGGCGCCAACGGCGTACCCCGGTCGAACGGGTTGTCCGACGGCACCGGCGCTCCGGTGGTGTCGACCTCCCGGAGCGACCGCACGAACTCGGCCACCTGCGGTGCCAGCGCGACCGCGTCGTCCGACGTGGCATCGAACGGCCTGCCAGGCAGCCATCGGTAGACGCCCCAACTGAAGGGATATCCCTGTCCCGGCTCGCCAAGCTGCAGCGGCTCCGGGATCGCGACGGGCAGGTGCGGCGCCAGCCGCGGCATCCACAGCAGGTCCTTTTCCACCTGCCCCTGGGTCGACTCGGTCCGGGGCAGTCGCGCCGAGAGCTCGTCCCCCAGCCGGAACGTCACGTTGTCGGTCCCAGAGCCCTCCACCACGCGCGCCGGCAACCCCGCCCACTGCGGGAACTGCTCGGCGACAAGCCGCTCCACTAGGGACGTGTCGATCTCGACCTCGTCGTCATGCAACTTCGCAACCCGATCCACGCCCCGGACCCTGACACTCCACAACGTCCCGGTCAACGCCATTTCGGCAAGGATGGGTTCATGACGACGGATCTCCCCGAGGCGTGGCGGGATGCTGAGCTGCCGGATCTGCCGGCGCTCAGCGGCGAGTTTGTGGAAGAGTTCGCGCGGGTGATCTACGGGCGGACGCCTCCCGGTGCACGGCTGGGTGAGGTGGTGCTGCAGTCGCGCGACGAGGGCGTCTTCGGCGGCGCCGGTGATCGGCTCCGGCATCGGGCGACGATCAGCTGCCCACTCGGCGATCTCGAGCTCAACACCCTCCTGCATATTCCTGCGGACGCACGCCCCGCCCCGGTCGTCGTCGCGCTCAACTTCGCCGGCAACGACGAGACGCTCGAAGATTGGCCGTACGCGAAGGTGATGGCCGCCGGGTACGCGGTACTCACCGTCGACTACCAGCAAATAGAGCCCGACGACCCCAACGCAAGTCGCGTACGCGCGCTCTTCCCCGCCGGCGAACCGTGGGGCGCAGTCGCAGCCTGGGCCTGGGGTCTGTCACGGTGCCTCGACATCGCCGCCGACGTCCCTGGCGTGACCATTGACGGCGCGATCGCGCTCGGCCATTCACGCCTCGGCAAGGCCGCCCTCTGGGCCGGCGTACAGGACGAACGCTTCGCCGTCACGGTCTCGAACGACTCCGGCTGCTGCGGCGCCTCGCTCTTCCGCCACCCCGGCGGTGAGGACATCGCCGCGATCACCACGCGGTTCCCGCACTGGTTCGTGCCGTCGTTCTCGGCGTACGCCGGGAGCCGGCCGCCCATCGACCAGCATCAACTGCTCGCGAGCATCGCGCCCCGTCGTGTGTACGTCGCCAGCGGGGAGGACGACGCTTGGGCCGACCCGATCGGGGAGTACCTGGCCGTCGTCGCGGCGACCCCGGCGTTCGGGGACGGCGACATCGGGTACCACGTCCGGCCCGGCGGCCACGCGCTTCTCGAGGAGGACTGGCTACGCGCACTTGCCTTCGTGCAACGCTGAGATCAGCCGCCGAACATCTCGTGGATGGCAGTCTCCTGGTCGTCGCTCAGGTTGATGTGGATGAGCTTGGCCCGGAGCCTGGTCTTCTGGAACGTCTCCCGGACCTTATCGGTCACCTCGTCGCTGGACAGCAGGAACAGCGCCGACGTGCCCGGCGTCACCTGGGTCCGCACTTCCTTGATGAAGTCGTCGTCGATCCCGACGTCGATCAGCTTTCCGGCCACCGCACCCGCCGCGGCACCGATCGCGGCCCCCGCGAACGGCATCAGGAAGATCGTCCCGAACAACATCCCCCAGAACGCCCCGCCGACCGCGCCCGGCCCGGTCATGTTCCGCACCTGCCGGGTCCGCGGCCGCCGCTTCTCCGGCTGCCACGACACCGTCGCGGCGTCATGAATCTTGATCAGCTTCTGCTTGGCCAGGCTCTCCAGCGTCCCGACCGCCTGGTTGGCCCCGTCCCAGTTCTCGAACTTCCACACCGTCAACGTCGCCATCTCGTTCCTCCCCTGCCACCCTCCCACTCGTGACCGTAGTTCGACCACCTCAACCACCTCCTCTTCACCTCTGGACGGTCCGGCCCGGCGAATAGTTGGCGCGGTCGGCGAACAACCCTGAGAACCGACCCTGAGGGCGGGCTGACGGATGTCATGGATGGGTCGTGACGAGCGATCCATCCGGTGTCCGGCGCGCTCCGACAAGCTTCTGGGTATGACGACAACGACTGCGGTCAGCCTGCGGGGTGTGACCAAGAAGTATGCCGACGTGCAGGCCGTCGCCGGGGTGGATCTGACCATCCGGGCCGGCGAAGTAGTGGCGTTGCTGGGCCCGAACGGCGCCGGCAAGTCGACCACGATCGAGATGCTGCTCGGCCTGGTGAAGCCGGACAACGGCACCGTCCAGGTGTACGGCGGGTCGCCGACGGACGCGATCGCCCAGGGTCAGGTCGGCGTGATGCTGCAGAGCGGCGGGATCATCGAGGACGCCAAGGTCGGCGAACTGCTGAACCTGGTCGCCGGTCTGCACCGCGACCCGATGCCCGTCGAGGAGGCGCTCGAGCGGGCCGGTATCGCGGACCTCACCGGCCGCACGATGAAGGCGCTGTCCGGCGGTCAGAAGCAGCGGGTGCGGTTCGCGATGGCGATCATCCCGCAGCCCGACCTGATCGTCCTGGACGAGCCGACGACCGGTATGGACGTCGAGTCCCGCCGCGACTTCTGGGCGTCGATGCACGAGGAGACCGCCCGCGGCCGCACGGTCCTGTTTGCCACCCACTACCTCGAAGAAGCCGACTCGTACGCCGACCGCGTCGTGCTGATGCGCAACGGCAAGGTCGTTGCCGACGGCACCGCCGCGCAGATCAAGGCGAGCGTCTCCGGCCGCACCATCCGCGCCACGATCCCCGGCGCCGATCTCGCCGCGCTCGCGTCGCTGCCCGGCGTACGCAACGTCGAGACCCGCGGTGAGGTCGTCCTGATGCAGTGCGCGGACTCGGACAACACGCTGCGGCACCTGCTCGAGAACACCACCGCCCACGACATCGAAGTAACGTCCGCCGACCTCGAGGACGCCGTCCTCGCGATCAGCGCGGCCCAAGAGGAGACCCTGGCATGAACCGCAACTACCTGATCTTCGACATCCGCCGAACCCTGCGGAACCGCCGGGTGCTGATCTTCTCGATCCTGATGCCGCTGGTGCTGTTCGCGATCTTCGGCATGACGCTGCCGAAGGACGCCAGCGAGGGCGGGATCTCCGCGATCGCGTACGTGATGGTGAGTATGGCGATGTTCGGCTCGATGTCGGCCGCGATGAGCAGCGGCGGCGTGATTGCGGCCGAGCGCGACGGCGGCTGGAACCGGACGCTGCGGCTGACCCCGCTGAAGCCGCAGGCGTACGTCGTCAACAAGGTGATCCTGTCGCTGCTGCTGGCGATCCCGCCGCTGCTGGTCGTCTTCGCCTTCGGAATGATGTTCGGCCACGTGCACCTGAGCCTCGGCCAGTGGATGACCGTCGCGCTGGTGTCCTGGCTCGGCGCCCTGCCGTTCGCTGCGATCGGCCTGGTCATCGGGTACATCGCCAAGCCGGACAGCGTGCAGCCGATCACCGGTCTGAGCACGATGCTGATCGCGGCCTTCGGCGGACTGTGGCTGCCGGTCGACCAGATGCCGTCGATCATGAAGCACATCGCGCAGCTGACCCCGGCGTACTGGACCGGGCTGACCTCCCGTAGCGCCCTGACGCAGGGCGGGGTCGACACCCAGGCACTGCTCGTCGTGCTCGGCTGGACCGTCGTACTCGGGTTCATCGGCCTGCGTCGGTTCCGCGCCGACACTGCCCGCGCCTGAGCACCTGGGCGGTAGCGTGACCACCGTGAAGACCAACCGCGGCCCCAGCGCCCTGGACGGAATGGCCGACCGAGTCGGCGCCGGACCGGGGCGCTGGGGCTGGCTGGCCGCGGGGGTCTGGCTGTTCTACCTGGCGCAGCCGCTGCAGAAGATCGCGGAGCGCAAGGACGGCCTCGGCCAGATCCTCGGGTTCCTCACGGTGATCCTGTTCGCGGCCAGCTACCTGGGATTCTTCGGGATCCTGCGCCGGATGGCCCGCAAGCATCTGCTCGCGCTGTGGCAGCAGATCGCGTACCTGGGCCTGATGCTGGCGCTGTGCCTGCTGATGATCCCGACCGCCGGCCAGACCGCCCTCACCGGCCTGGTCTACATCGCGTCGGTCGCGATGATGCTGCTGGATCTGCGGGCGGCGGTCGCGTTCGTCGCGGTCCTACTCGCCGGCGCCGAGATCTCGATGCGGGTCGTGCCCGGATGGACCGACGACGGCAGCTACGGCTTCGCGATCTTCCTCGGTGCGCTCGCGGTGTTCGGGCTGCGGCGGGCGATCCAGCGCAGCATCGAGTTGAACGCGGCGCGCAAGGATTTCGCCGAGCTCGCCGTACAGGAGGAACGGAACCGGTTCGCCCGGGACCTGCACGACATCCTGGGCCACTCGCTGACGGTCATCACCGTGAAGGCGGAGCTGGCGGGCAAGCTGATCCAGGCCAACCCGACGCGGGCCGCCGCCGAGGTGGCGGACGTCGAGAGCCTGGCGCGGGCAGCGCTGGCCGACGTACGGGCCGCGGTCGCCGGGTACCGCGAACTGAGCCTGGCCGGTGAGCTCGTCTCGGCGCGGACCGCGCTGCAGGCCGCCGAGGTCAAGGCGGATCTGCCGACCACGGTTGACGAAGTACCCGAGGAGAACCGCGAGCTGTTCGCGTGGGTGGTGCGGGAGGGCGTGACGAACGTCGTACGGCACTCCGGCGCGAAGCGTTGCACGATCCGGATCACGGCGACGCAGATCGAAGTACTGGACGACGGGAAGGGACCGACGCCCGGGGGCGGCGCATCCGGTCACGGGCTGGTCGGGCTGCGGGAGCGGGCGGACCTGGTCGGTGCGAGTGTGCAGGTCGGCCAGGCGCCCGGTGGCGGGTTCCGGCTGGCCGTCCGGGTCGGCCTGTGAGGATGGACCTGTGAGTATCCGACTGCTGATTGCCGACGACCAGGCGCTGGTGCGTGGGGCCCTGGCCGCGCTGCTCGACCTCGAGCCCGACCTGGAGGTGGTGGCCGAGGTCGGTCGTGGTGACGAGGTGATCGACGCCGCGAAGAACTCCCAGCCCGATGTCGCACTGCTCGACGTGGAGATGCCGGGGCTGGACGGGATCGAGGCGGCCGCCGCGCTGCGCACCGCCGTACCGGGGGTTCGGGTGCTGATGGTGACCACGTTCGGCCGGCCCGGGTACCTGCGGCGCGCGATGGAGGCGGGCGCGGCCGGGTTCGTCGTCAAGGACACGCCCGCGACCCAGCTGGCCGACGCCGTACGGCGGGTGCACCAGGGGCTGCGGGTCGTCGATCCGTCACTCGCTGCCGAGACCCTGGTCGCCGGCACGAGCCCGCTCACCGGACGGGAGGCCGACGTACTGCGGGCAGCCCGCGAAGGCGGCACCGTCGCGGACATCGCCAAGGAACTCCACCTGTCCGAGGGCACCGTCCGCAACCACCTCTCCGCCGCCATCGGCAAGACTGGCGCCCGCACCCGAGCCGAAGCAGCCCGCATCGCCGTAGACAACGGCTGGTTGTAACGGGCCCCTACCTCTAGGGTTGTGTTTTGGGGGTGGGATTGTGGTTTCTATCGAGGAATTCAGTGTCAAGGGGCGGTTGGCGGACACGGGTGAGGGGATCACCGCCGACGAGTTGCAGCTCGCGGCGCGCAATCACGGCATGCCGCTGGAGGGCCTGCGGTACGACGTGACGCCGCCGGGCCTGCACTACGTGCTCGTGCACTACGACATACCGGCAACGAACGCGGGCGAATGGCGGCTCGAGCTGAACGGGTGCGTCGAGCAACCGTTGTCGTTCGGCCTGACCGAGATGCGCGCGATGGGTCGCCGTACGATCCGCGTCACGCTGGAGTGCGCGGGCAACGGGCGGGCGACACTGCAGCCACGACCGATCAGCCAGCCGTGGCTGTCGGAAGCGGTCGGTACGGCGGAGTGGACCGGCGTGCTGCTGGCCGACCTGCTGCGGTTGGCCGGGGTCCGCGAGGATGCCGTGGATGTGGTGTTCACCGGCGCGGATCGCGGGGTTGAGCGGGGCGTCGTACAGGACTATCAGCGCGGGCTCTCGCTCGCGGAGGCGATCGACTCCGGCGCGATCGTCGCGTGGGAGATGAACGGCGGTCCGCTGCCACCGCAACACGGGTATCCGCTGCGTCTCGTCGTACCAGGCTGGTACGGGATGGCGAGCGTGAAGTGGCTGCGATCGATCGAGGTGATCGACCACGCGTTCGACGGGTTCCAGAACGCGGTGGCCTATGTGATCCGCCAGCGCCCGGACGACCCGGGCCGGCCGGTGACCCGGATCGAACCGCGGGCGCTGCTCGTGCCGCCGGGCTTCCCGGATTTCATGAGCCGCCACCGCTTCGTTGCTGCAGGCACCGTTCCGCTGTTCGGCCGGGCCTGGTCCGGCTGGGCGCCGATCGAACGCGTCGAGGTCAGCACCGACGCCGGCGTCAACTGGCACGAAGCCACGTTGGATGCCCTCGGCAACGACGAGCTCGCGTGGCGCGCGTTCGCCTACGACTGGGAGGCAACTCCCGGCGAACACGTGCTCACGGTCCGCGCGTACGACGCCAGCGGCCGCGAGCAACCCATCGAGGCCCAGTGGAACCGAGGCGGTTTCAGCAACAACACCGCCCAGCGCATCACGGTCCTCGTCACCTGAAACCCGCGTGTCGTTCACCGCCAACGCCGTACCCGCGTCACATCCTGAAGACGTACACGGTTCTCACTCCAGGAGTGTGGCGGTGAACGACAACCAACTGCACGCGCGGATCTTCAGAACCCTCGACGAGTGGTACGCCGACGTCGACGACGAACTGGACCCCCAGCCGGACAACCCGCTCTGGTACGGCTCCTACTCCTCCCAGCACGCCGCCATCGAAGCCGCATGCGAACGCCTGGCCGCCTTCCACCGCGCCCGCACCGACCACAACCACCCGTTGCCCCAAGCAACCGCTTGACCATCACACCAGAAGCATCGAGCACAAGCCGGCGCAGATCAGCGCGATCACAACGACCAGCACGTACCAGTACCAATGCATGTCCCAGTCCACGTCCGCGGCGATCACGTACGACGGATCGTCGGGGTCGACGATGACGTCGACCTGATCGCCGACCGCCGGCACGGCATCGAGGTCGTTGCCGCCGTTGAGCTCCACCGGCACACCGTCGCCCGGTCGCGCGACCGTGATCGTCACCTCGCGCGATCGCGACCACTTGTCCTCGGTGACCGACAGGACGACGGCCGGCCGCACCTCACCAGACCTGGCCAGCCGCTCGTCGTCGCGGCCGCCGCTGATGCCGAGCGGGATGATCGCCAGGCATCCCAGCACCAGCGGAACCCCGACGATCCTCCGCACCACCGTGAACCAGTCGAACTGACGCCCGCTTCGCCCTGCCCGCTTACGTTGCGCTTGTTCGCGCTGTGCCCGTTCGCGTCGTGCCCGCGTCCATCGAGTGGGCTCTGCCAGCCGCTTCCACCAGTCGAACCGCTCGACCAACCAGCGGGCGGGGTAGCAGGCCCCGCCCGCGATCGCGAAACACAGCAACGGGGCGTTGTAGAGGGTGCTCGGGCGGGTCAGCCAGCCGAGAAAGTACAACGTGCCGCCGACCGAACCGAAGAACAGCAGCAACAAGGCCAGCTGCCGGCCGTGCAGGTCGTCGCTCACCGGAACATCATGGGAGATGGACGCAGCCCGGCGGCAGGTGGTTTCACTCCGGTTTGTTGTGGGAGCTGCCGCCTACCTGGTACGGGGTGGTGATGCCTTCGTACATGAGGTGGGTCACCAGGCCTTGGGAGGCGTGGGGGAGGTTGTGGCAGTGGTCCATCCAGAGGCCGGGGTTGTCGGCTACGAAGGCGATCTCGTAGGTCTCCTTGTTGCCGACCTCGAGGGTGTCGGTCCACCAGGGTGAGCCGGTGGCGGCGACGCCGTTGCGGGACAGGACGACGACATGATGGCCGTGCAGGTGCATCGGGTGGGCCTGGCCGCTGGTGTTGGAGATCTTCATCTTGACGATGTCCCCCTCGGCGACCATGAACATCGGCACGTCCGGGAACTTGTGCCCGTTGATCGTCCACCAAAGCCCTGGTATGCCATCCAGGAATCCGGCGGTCCGCCCGATCCGGTACTCGAAGTTCCGGTTCGCCTTCGCGGGGTCGAAGCCGAGCGGCGCCGGCGTGCCATAGGTCAGCAGATCGACGTTCTCCGCCGGCAGCTCTCCCCGAGGTGGATCACCCGGTCCGATCCCGATTGACGTCGACGCCGTACCGGCGTCCAGCCGCATCCCGCCGGCCGGCACAACAGCCTCGAGGTCCACACGTCCGCCGGCAGCCAACGGATACGCGGCCGTCACCGCGGTCGGTCCGTGTACGTCGCGTCCGTCGACCGCGACCACCTTGAATGGCATACCAACCAGGCCGACCCGCACGATCGCGTTGTCGGTGTTGATCACCCTGACGCGTGCCGTCGTACCGGCGGGAAGCTCGAACCTCGAGGTCCCGGTCCGGCCGTTGATGGTCCGCTTGCCGTCGTACGTGTGGATGGTGGCGATCACCTCGCCGGCCTTCTCCGGAGCTGCCGGCGCGATCACGATCGGCCCGAACAGACCGCCCTTCACCTCGTCGGCCGACACCTGATGCGAGTGGTACCAGTACGTCCCGGCCGCCGGCGCCTTGAACCGGTACACATGCTTGCCACCCACAGGTACGGCGTCCTGCGTCACGCCGGCGACCCCGTCCTCGGCGTTCGGTACGTCGATCCCGTGCCAGTGCAGCGTCGCGCCGTCCGGCACGGACTCGTTCACGAACGTCACCTGGATCAGATCGCCCACCCGCGCCCGGATCAGCGGACCGGGCGACGTCCCGTTCACCGTGTACCCGTCGACGGTCTCCCCGGACGCGAGCTGGAACTTCTGCTTCCGCGCCGTCAGGGTCACGCTCACATTTGGTATACCAGTCTTCGGCCCGGTCAGATCCGCGACGCTGGTCCCGCTCATCCCGGCGTGGTGCTCGTGATCCATCGACGGTCCGCCGCCGTAATCGGCGTACCCCATCTCCGCGGCGTCGTACGAGCCGGGGACCAGGCTGGTCGCCCAGAGATACCCCAGCGGTACGAGTACCGCCAGGGTGATCCCGAGTGCGACCAGCCGGCCCCATCGCCGTTTCTTGACCTCAGCCACTGGTCACAGGTTGGTTGGGTACGGCGGCCCGTCGGGCCCCCATGCTCGCTACAGCGGCGATCGCGAGCCCGTTGATCCCGTGCAGTACGCCGAGCGCCGGGACCCCAAAGGACACCACCGCCAGCAGGAACTGGAGGACCACAAGACCGAGCACGATCCCGGCCAGCACACGACCCCGCGGTACGTCGGTCAGGAACGACACGATCAGGAACACCAGCGCGAGCAGACCGATCACCGCACCGGCGATGCTGTGGTAGCTCTGGCCGAAGTTGCTGTAGTCCGCCCCGATCGCGGTTCCGTCGTCCGCGTCCTTCGCGATCGTGAAGCCGGAGAGCGCGATCGAGGCGATCTGCAGCACGACCGCGATCGCGATCAGCAGACCGAGCGTCCGGTATACCGTTCTCATGCCCGGCGCTCCGTCCGACGCTTGCGGATGACGATGACGGCCGCGACGATCAACGCGATCGGCAGGAACGGCGGATGCCCGCCGAGCACCACACACCCGAACGACGCGAGCACGCCGACCACACCCAGCACAAGCAGCAACGGCAACGGAACCCGCCCGATAAACCCGCGCTTGGCCCACTCAGGCCGCTGCCCACCAACCCACGAGCCACCGCCGCCTGGTCCACCGCCGGCCACTCCACCAGCACCGCCGGCGCCTTGCCCGCCAGCGCCTGGTCCGCCGGACGCGGCCCCGCGCCACGCCGATCCAACTCCAGACCACGCCCCCGGTGCGCCCGCCGGGCCGGAGCCCGATCCCTCAGCGCCCGCGGCGTTCTCCGGCGACGTCCACGGCGGCTTCCGCCAGCCCCACGGCCCGGCCCATCCCTCGCCGGCGCCGTCCGTACCGGCGCTGTCCGCACCCGGGCCGCCCGCGGCGCCGCCCGGCTGGTGCGCCCCCGGCTGGTGTGCGCCGGGCAGGTCGGTGAAGAGACCGTCGAGGTCGGCTCCGGTTCGCGCCTGCAGCGCCTGCTCGACCCGCTCGGAGTGCTCTTCGGCGCTCAGCCGGCCGGCTTCGTAATGCTCGCCCAGCCGCCGGACCGCGTCCTCACGCTCACTGTCGCCGATGCGGATCGACCCGCCCGGCCTCTCGTCACTCATGATTCTCCTCGATGCTCGTCGGTTCTCCGATGGCACCAAGGCTGTCGTTCCGGCCCCTGTCTCCGCGTCGCCTCAGCGGCGACACCTCACCTACCCCCGGAGGAGCACCCTGCGCCTACCGACGCAGTACGACGTACTCCCCCGGGCGTAGGCCCGGCCAGGGTCAACCCTCAGGTGTTCCCCTCAGCTGTTGACCTCAGCTGTTGACCGCGAGGATCTTGTTCACGTCGTTGTTCGCCTTCGCCAGCGAACTCGGCTCGGCCTCGAACGACATCACCGACTCCATCGCCGGCGTCATCACCGCGGTCACGTCCGCGGCGTTCGGATTGGCCGGGTACGGGAACACGTCGCCCGCCTCGACCGGTTCCAGGAACGGCGTGACGTCCCAGCCGCTCTTGGCGAACGCCGCCTTCGCCGCCGGCATGCTCGCCGCCACCGCCGGGAACACGACGCCGGCCTTGGCGACGATGTCCTGAGCGGTCTGCGAACCGAGGAACTTCACCCAGGCCCACGACGCGTCGCGCCGCTTCGTCCCGGCCCAGATGGTGTCCGCCAGACCGTTCATCATCGACATCCGCTTCCCGATCGGACCGATCGGCAACCGCGCCAACTTCGTCTTCACCTGCTTCAGCTGCCCGTACGTCCCGAGCATCCACGAACCGTTCGGGGTCATCCCGTACTTCCCGGCCCCGAACGAGGTCGTCACGTCCACACCGGATTTCGCCTGCGCGTACGTCGGCATCAGGCCCTTGGTGATCAGGCCCCGCCACCATCCGATCGTGTCGGTGAACTTCGGGTCGCCGTAGAAGAACTTGGTACCCCACGGCTCGCCCTGGGAGTACTTCCAGCCGTTGATCGCGGCATACCAACTCCAGCTGGTCTGCCCGTCGCCACCACCGGCATCGGCGTACCCGAGCCCGTAGACCTTCACGTTCTCCTTGTCGAACCCGGGCTGGTCGCCGCGACGGCCCTTCGCGTCCACCGTGAGCCGACGGACGATCTGCTCGAACGTTCCGCCGTCCTGCGGGTTCCAGGTCATCGAGTTGAGCTGGTCAGTGCTGATCCCGGCCGCCTCGGTGAACGCGCTGTTGTAGAAGTAGACCTCGGTATCCCAATCCTTCGGCAGTCCGTACCGCTTGCCGTCGGCCCCGATCCACCGCTCGGCGAGGCCCTTCTGGTAGATGCTCAGATCAACGTTGTCCTTGGCAACGTATTCGTCGATCGGCAGCACCTGGCCCTTGTCCGCGAACAGCGGGTACTTCGAGGAGTGTCCGGTGAACACGTCCGGCGCCGTGTCGGAGATGAACCCGGTCACCAGCTTCGACCAGTAGTCGTTCCAGCCGTACTGCTCGATCGTCACGCTGTACTGCGGGTTCTGCTCGTGGAACACCTTCGCGCACTCGGTGTACATCGGCAGCTGGGCGGAGTCCCACAGCCAGTAGATGACCTCGCCCGGTCCGCGCGCCGCGGCGCCGTTGTTGCAGGCGGCAAGCGACGGTACGGCGAGCGCGGCGATCCCGGCCTTCAGCAGGTTCCTTCGTGAGAGCGTCATCATTTGATCCCCGAGAAGCCGATGGAATTGGTGATCCGCTTGGCGAACGCCAGGAACAGGATGATCATCGGCAGCGCCGCGATCAGCGTCGCCGCCATCAGCCCGGCCCAGTCCGGACCGCCCTGCGGTGTCTGCGACCGGAACACGCCGAGCGCGACCGTCAGTACGCGGACGTTCTCCTGCTGACCGACGAGCAGCGGCCAGAAGTAGTCGTTCCACGAGTTGATGTAGGTCAGGATCGCCAGCGTCGCGATCGGCGCCGCGCTCATCGGGATGATCAGCCGGAAGAAGATCAGCCGGTGGCCGGCGCCGTCGATCATCGCCGCTTCCTCGAGCTCCCGGTTGATACCGAGGAAGAACTGCCGCAGGAAGAAGATCGCGAACGGCGTCATGAACGCGCCCGGCAGGATGATGCCGGCGAAGCTGTTCAGCAGGCCGAGGTTCTTGATCAGCACGAAGTTCGGCAGCGTGGTGAAGATCGGCGGCACCATCAGCGCGGCCAGGAACACCGCGAACACCTTGTCCCGGCCTGGCCACCGCAGCCGGGCGAACGCGTACGCCGCCATCGCGCTGAAGAACACCTGGCATACCGTCGTGATGGTTGCCACGACCAACGAGTTGCGCAGGTACAGCCAGAAGTTGACCGCGGCACCGGAGCCGCCTTGAGCCTGCGCCTCCTCGATGCTCGACAACCCGAGCACGCGTTTGAACGCGCCGAGCGTCGTCTCCACCGGCAGCAGCGAATTCGGGTGACCCGGCAACTGGGTGTTGTCGGAGAACGCGGTCCGCAGCATCCAGTAGAACGGGAACAGCGTGACGATCAGCAGAATGAACAACAGCACCCAGGCGACGGTGCGCCCGACGCTCACCTGCCGTACCGAACCAGTCGACACGCTCATGCGAGATCACTCTCCCGCGCCCGCAGCAACCGCAGCTGGACCAGCGAGACGACCGCGAGGATGGCGAACAGCACCAGCGCCATCGCCGAGGCGTACCCGAAGTCGAACCGGGTGAACGCCCGCTCGTAGATGTAGTAGTAGATGACTCTTGTCGCGTTGATCGGACCGCCCTGTGTGGTCACGGCGACCGTGTCGAAGATCTGGAACGACCCGATCATGGTGACCACCAGGACCATCACCAGAACAGGCCGCAGCAGCGGCAACGTGATCCGCCAGAACGTCTTCCACTCGGTCGACCCGTCCACCTCGGCCGCCTCGTAGACGTACGACGGGATCATCTGGAGGCCGGCGAAGACGAGCAGGGCGGTATACCCCATGTGCCGCCAGACGTTGATCCCGGCAACGGTCGGGATCGCCCAGTGCGAGTCGCCGAAGAACGCGATCGGGTCGATCCCCACCCAGCCCAGGAACGTGTTCACGACGCCGACCTGCACGTCGAGCATCCAGTACCAGACCAGCGCGACCACGACGTTCGCGACCAGGTACGGCGCGAGGATGATCGCGCGGACCGTGATCGACTTGGTCAGCCGGTACATCAGCATCGCGATCCCGACCGCCAGCACGGTCTGCAGGCCGATGTTGATCACGACGTACTCGACCGTGACGCCGAGCGCGTTCCAGAAGAAGCTGTCGTGGATCATCCGGTCGTAGTTGGCCAGCCCGTTGAACTTCGGTGCCGAGAGCAGGCTGTACTCGGTGAAGCTCAGGTACGCGCCGCGCAGCGTCGGCCAGATGTAGAACACGACGAAGCCCAGGGTGGCCGGGGCGATGAAGATCATCGCGACCTTCAGGTCGCCCAGGCTTCGCCGCTTCCGCGGCGGTGCTCCGGAGTCCCCGTGACTTCGTGTCGTAGTAGGTGGTGCGTTGGTGGTGGCGGTCACGGGGATCTCCTCTACTGTCTGGCGATCGGGCGGGCTTACCCGATCGCTGTAACTTCCAGCAAGATCGCGCTCTCGGGCCATTGCACAGGCATGAGTACTCCGACCGAGGCGAGGGCGGCGCCGTTCAACTCCACGCTTCCACGGTCGGCCGACCAGGCGGTGGACCGCGACTCGGGTCCGGGTGTCGCAACCTTGTTGACTCGATAAGTTCGCTGCGGATCAAGGCCGGGCAGCCTGACCCGTCCGACGGCAGACGTCACCGACTGCTTGACCTGTACGACGCTGAAGACGCCGCTCCCGCCGTCCGACGCGACGACCCCGTGCACGAGCACGTCCTCGGGACCGCGGTCGGCGCGGACCACTCGACCGGTGTGGAGCAGCGGCCGCAGCTGCTTGTGCAGCGCGACCCACCCCTTGAGTTCCTCGCGCTCCTCGGGGCTGGCCGACGCGATGTCCCACTCGATGCCGAAGTGGCCGAACAGGGCCGTGGTCGCGCGGAACGACAGCGTCTGCGTACGGCCGGTGGTGTGGGCGCGCGGCGGACCGACGTGGCAGCCGATCAGCTCCGGCGGGAGCAGGAGCTGCGTGTACCGCTGGATGGTCTGCCGCTCGAGCGCGTCGTTGCTGTCGCTGCCCCAGACGCGGTCGGTGCGCTCCAGGATGGCGAGGTCGACCCGCGCACCGCCGGACGAGCAGGACTCGATCTCGAGACCCGGGTGCCGGCGCTTGAGCTCGTCGATCAGCCGGTATACCGCGAGCGTCTGCTCGTGGATCCCCGCCGTGCCGGTCAACTGGTTGCCGCCGTCAACGAAGTCGCGGTTGTGGTCCCACTTCAGGTACGCGATGTCGTACTCGGACAGGATGCTGTCGAGCCGCTCGAGGATGTAGTCGTAGGCGGCTGGTATACCAAGATTCAGGCCCTGCTGGTGGCGTGCGGTCGGCGGCAGCCGGTCACCGGCGGCGAGGATCCAGTCCGGGTGCTCGCGCGCCAGGTCGGAGTCCGGGTTCACCATTTCCGGCTCCACCCACAACCCGAACTGCAGACCGAGGCCCTTCACGTGGTCGACCAGCGGGTGCAGGCCCTTCGGCCAGATCCCTTCGTCGACGTACCAGTCGCCGAGCCCGGCGTGGTCGTCGCGGCGGCCGCGGAACCAGCCGTCGTCCAGGACGAACCGCTCGGCGCCGACCTCGGCGGCCGCGTCCGCGAGCGCCTTCAGCTTGTCGAGGTCGAGGTCGAAGTACACGGCCTCCCACGTGTTCAGTACGACGGGGCGCTCGGTCTTCGGGTGGTTCGTCCGCGCCCGCAGGTAGTCGTGGAAGCGGTGCGAGACCTGGTCGAGGCCGACGCCGTACGAGCCGTAGATCCACGGGGTGCTGTAGGTGCCTTGCGGCTGGAGGCGGCCTTCGCCCGGGAGCAGGAGCTCGCCGCCGCCGATGACGGCGTACCCGCTCATGCCGCGCTCGGCGTACGAGCGGTGGTTGCCGCTCCAGGCCGTGTGCACGCCCCAGATCTCGCCGTCGCGGAAGCCGAAGCCGGGAGTGCCGGCGAACAGCAGGAGGGTCGCGTCGGCGCCGGTGCGGCCGCGGCGGTTGTCGCGGATATGCGCGCCCTGGGTGAAGGCGTGGCGCTGCGGGTGGCGCTCGCCGATGTGCCGGCCTGTCAGGTCGAGCAGCTCGGTCGCCTCGGTCGGGACCGGCAGCGCGAGCAGCAGACCGTCGACCGTGTACGGCGTCGCACCGGTGTTGGTCAGGTCCGCCTTGGCACGCACGAGACCGGAGTCGGTCAGCTCGATGGTGAGCTTGAGGTCGAGGCCGGCATCGGCGTCGGCGGCGTCGAACTGCACGGTGTTGCCGGTCTGCGCGACGCTGGTCAGCCGGAAGCTCGCGGAGAAGTCGTGTCCGTCGCGGTGCCCGCTCAGGCCTGGTATACCAAACCAGCCGGCGGAGTACTCCGGCACGATCGCGATCGGACGGTTCTCGTCCAGGCCGTTGCCGTCCTGAACCGCACCCGCGCCGCGGCGCAGTTCGAGCAGAGCGCTCTCGGTCAGCTCGCCCAGGTCCGCACCCCAGTGCAGGACGGACGGAAGGCCTGGGCCGGAGCAGTCGAGCACCAGGCTGACCGCAGCGGCCCGGAGCTGCAAAATCTCGATGTTCGACACTGTTGATTCACTCTGCTTTCTGATTGATTTCAGGACGGAACTATTTACCCCGCCAGCCTCAATGTCAATGCTTCACGAAGTTAAGTAATTACGCTACGACTGTCCAGCGTTGTCAGCCCAGGATGTGGCAACCGTTATCCGAGGCGGGCGCGGACGAGCAGGTCGTGCAGGCCCGGTTCAGCCGTCGGCCGGTCGGGCAGGAGACTCGCCGCCTCCGCCTCGTCGAGAGCTGCCTGGAGGCGGGTGACATCCTCGGACAATTGCTCACCCGACGGGCCGTCCAACGGCGCATGCTCAGCTTCGGCCTTGGCGGCCATCAGCTCGGGCAGATAGGCCGGGGCGCCGTCGAGCAACTCACGCAGATCGGCCTGCACGACGCCGGTCCGCATCAGGTTGATACCCGTGAGGAGGACCCGGAACGTGTACAGCAGCGGCTTCAGCTCGCGCTTCTTCAGGAAGAACTCCCACTGGGTCTTCGCGAAGCCGCGGTAGTGGTGTGCGTGCCATTTGGTGATGCAGCCGGCCGCGAGTTCGATCAGCTCGGCATGTTCCGGAGTACTGATGACTACGAGCGGAGACAGGACCTGCTCGAGTACGTAGCCGTTGCGACGGAGCATCAGCCGGGCGAACTTGGCCAGGTCGTGGGTGACCAGGTCGACCTCCGCCTCGTTCTCGAACCAGGTGCGATCGAGCGTCTCGGGGCCGGTCCGCAGCCCGACCACCTCGGCTGCCGGTAGGACGTGTACGCCGCGCAGGTCCACGTCGGAGTCGCGGGACGGGAAGCCGTACAGGTGCGCGCCGGAGACCGTCGCGAACAGCAGCGGGTACGGCTGCTCGCCCATGATGGTGCGCAGCTCGGCGTAGTCGAGTTGCCGCATGTCACGCGTCACCGAGACTCCTCTTCCGTACGGACCGCAACCACTCGTCGACCGTGGCGACATCCGGTGTCGCGGGCAGGACCGTCTGCTGGAGCGCGCGGTCGAGCTCCTCGTGCAGCGACAACCGCCAGCGCTCGACCTCGTCCCACGGGATCTCGCCGCGCTTGACCGCGAGCAGCCGGTCCCGATGCGGTCCGACATCGACGACCAACGTTGCCTCCAGCAACAAACTGCGCGCGGCGAGGAGCAGCCGGATCAGGTGCATCACATGCTTCCACTTCGGCGAACCGTCCCGCCGGAAGTCCGTCTCGAGCTTCTTGAACTGGCTGAGCACGTACCCGGAATAGGTTTGGTATGCCAATTGCGACAGGAACGAGCGACGCAGCCCGACCAGCTCTTCGCCGAGCGGGGTCTGGCGTACCACCAGCGGCGAGTGCAGCACCTCAAGCAGGTTCGGATTGGCCTTCAACGCCAGTTCGCAGAACCGCTCGACCTCCCACGAGAACCACTCCGGCTCCGGACCGTCCACGTGCGTCGGCGGCTTGGCCAGCGACCAGAACGCCTCCGTCGGCGCGACGTACACCCCGCGCGTGTCCGTGTCCGAGGCATCCGTGTCCAGACCGAACGCCCGCGACCCGACGACGGCTGCGTAGATCGTGTGTTCGCGGACGAGCCGGTCACCGTCCGGCAGTTCGAGCTCGATCGCCTCGTCCTGGTATACCGTCCGCAGGCTCAGCTGGTCGCGCCGCGCCACCGTCTCCCGGCCGTCGACGAGTCGCACGGCGTACCGCCCGTCCGCGGTGATGCCTGCAACCCGCCCGGTCGCCCCACGCTGCGCCGTACCGCCGTGATGGTCGGCAGCCGCCACCCGCATCACTACCTGAGTCCCCACCGGCAACTGCGGACCTCGCTGCGATCGCTCGGACATGCCGCCCATGCTCCCGTACCGGCGGATCTCCAGGCCATCACAATTGCGGTCCCCCGCCCGCGCCCCGCCTGACGCGAACGCCGGCTGTCGATTGCGATGGCCTGGGGATCCGGAGCGATCCCTTGACAAATTTTCCTGTCAATTGGAGATTAGGGACATGCTGCGGTACGTCGAGGAGCCCGAGAAGGTGCGGTTGGCGTTGTCGCCGATCCGGCGGCGGCTGCTCGAGCTGCTGCGGGAGCCGGCATCGGCGACCCAGCTCGCGGCGGCACTCGACCTGCCCCGGCAGCGGGTGAACTACCACCTGCGCGAGCTGGAGAAGGCCGGTCTGGTCGAGCTCGTCGAAGAGCGGCAGCGGCGCGGGTTCACCGAGCGGATCCTGCGCGCGTCGGCCGGACTGGTGGTCGATCCGGGCGTGATGGGACACGCGTTCACCGAGATCCAGGATCAGTATGCCGCCGAGCATCTGGTCGAGGTCGCCGCCGGGACGGTGCGCGAGGTGGCGCGGATGCAGAGCGCGGCCGACGCTGAGGGGAAGCGGCTGCTGACGTTCACGCTCGAGGCCGAGGTGCGGTTCGCCGAGCCGGGTGACGTGCACCGGTTCACCGATGCGTTGACCGCGGCCGTGCAGCAGGTCGTCGAGCAGTTCGACAGCGAGGGCGGGCGGCCGTACCGATTGATCGCGGGCGGGCATCCGGCGCCCCGCCGTACCGAAGGAGAGTCATGAAGATCGTGGTCACCGTGGCGGCGCCGGTCGAGGCAGTGTGGGACGCCCTGCGGAACAAGGAGAAGATCCGGCACTGGCACGGCTGGGAGTACGAGGGAGCGCAGGGTGGACTGGACGAGGAGATCGACCTCATCTACTTCACCGAGACGACCGAGGAAGGTACGACGCTGACCCTCGGCCACGGCGACCGGTTCGAGGTCGAGGCGGTCGATGGCGGGTCCCGGGTCACGCTGACCCGGGCGGCGCGCGGCGCGAACCCCGAGTGGGAGGCGTACTACGACGACGTCACCGAGGGCTGGATCACCTTCCTGCACCAACTGCGGTTCGCGGTCGAGCGGCACCCGGGCGAGCCCCGGCACACGCTGTTCTTCTCCGGCACCGGCGCGGTGTCGCCGATCACCGAGCTGGGCATCCCCGCCGAGCCGGCCGGTGCACCCGTCGAGGTGGAGCTCGTTGGTCAGGCCATCAAGGGCGAGATTTGGTATACCAGCGAGCACCAGGTCGGCCTGACAGTAGATGCCTGGGGCAACGGCCTGCTCGTCCTCAGCCACATTCCACCCGGCGAACAGAAGCCGGACGGCGCCACGATGGCGATCCTCTCCGTGTACGCCGACACCGACCGCGACGAACTCGAGACCCGCTGGCGCACCTGGTGGCAGCAGCGCTGGCCAGAAGAACTCAACCTCCTCGGTTAACCCGAGACACGACCCGCAGGGGCCAGCCCGCGGGCAACGATCCGGCCGGCCGGATCGTCGGTGAGCTTGGGGCCGTGGGCTTGCACCCTGGAGTCACACGCCCTGGGAGATGGGCGCCTTCGGGGTTGGGCGCCGTGGGCCTGCTCGCTGCGGGTCGCGCGCTGCGGGTCGCGCGCCGTGCGTCACGCGCCGTGGGCTGGCGCGCCGTGCGTCACGCGCCGTGGGCTGGCGCGCCGTGCGTCACGCGCCGTGGGCTGGCGCGCCGTGGGTCGCGGGCTGTGGGCTTGCGCGCCGCGAGGTCGCGCGCCCTGGGCCGGGTGCCGTGGAGGTGGGCGCGATGACACGGTGGTGACAGGGCGCAAACGTGTCAGTACGCTCGGTCTACCATTGATGGTTACTCGGGAGTACCTTGACGCCGACGGTGATCTGGTGGGGGTCCTGGGATCACCGAACTCCGGCGAGAGAGGCCTTCCGGGTGAGAACTCTTCCGAGAAGTCGTCGAGTGTCCGCAGCAATCCTCCTACTCTCCCTGACCGGGCTCGGCCTGGTCGCTCCCCCGGCACACGCCGACGGTCCCGGCTCTGGTACGCCGTACGTCGTCACCGTTGGGGACTCCTACATCTCGGGTGAGGCCGGCCGCTGGGCCGGTAGCTCGAACGACTCCGAGGCACCGGCCGATGCGCTCGGTGCTCACGCCTACCACGACAACGCGAGCCACACCGCCGAGCAGATCCCGCGATGCCACCGCAGCCTGTCCGCCGAGGCGTACATCGGCGGCGGGGTCGGCGGGCTCAACCTGGCCTGCTCCGGCGCGAAGACCACGACGGCCACCGGCGACTACTTCAAGCCGGGTATCGACTTCTACGACGACGGCGCCGGCAACCTCGGCCAGGCGAAGATGCTGCAGCAGTTCGCGACGAGCCACAACGTGAAGCAGGTCGACGTCTCGATCGGCGGCAACGACTTCAACTTCGCGTCGATCGTCACCCAGTGCGTGCAGGACTTCCTGCTGTCGCCGTCCTGGGATCCCGACTACTGCAAGGACGACTCGTCCGTCGTCGCCAACTTCACCTCCGCCAACATCACCACCGTCCGCGCCCGGATCGCGACCGCGTTCCAGAACGTCCGCACCGCGATGCGCAACGCCGGGTACGGCGACACCGCGTGGAGCCTCGTCGTACAGACGTATCCGTCGCCGATCCCCTCGTCCAGCGGGTTCCGCTACAGCCAGAGCGGTTTCACCCGGCAGAGCACCGGCGGCTGCGGCTTCTGGAACGCCGACGCCGACTGGGCCAACGCGACCGCGCTGGTCACGATCAACAACACCGTCCGCGCCGCGATCGGCCAGTCCGGCCTGGCCAACGCCCGCCTGCTCGAACTCCAGTCCGCCTTCAACGGCCGCCGCCTGTGCGAGAAGACCGTCGGCCTGTACGAGGAAGTCGGGCTCAGCTCCTGGACCCAGCCGACCGCCGTCGACAAGACGGAGTGGATCAACCAGATCCGCACCGTCACCACGATCGGCTCGAACTACTTCATCCAGGAGTCCCTGCACCCCAACTACTGGGCCCAGCTCGCCCTCCGCAACTGCGTCCGCCAGACCTACACCCAGAACCGCGGCGGCACCTGCACCATCGCCGGCACCGGCCTGGTCAACGGCGAACCGAGAATGACGTTGAACTAGACCTTCTTGGGCCGGACGTAGGTGACAGAAGCTCCCGGCGTGCCCAGCAGCACGCCCATCAGCTTCTCGTTCCGCCTGCGTTCGGCCCTGGTGTCGGTCGGCCAGTCGACGTGGATCGCGTCGTACAGCGCGAACCGATCGAGATCCATGCTCGTCTTCACCGCGGCGCCCCACGCGCTCGCGGCGGCCACAGCACCGCGGTAGGCGATGTACGCGAACGCATACGGCAGCGCCGCGAGCAGGAGCCACCACCCGGAGCCGAGCATCCAGACCGTTGTCACAACAGCTGCCGCCAGACCGTAGAAGGTCATCCGGATGGCGATGTCCATCTGCTCGCGCGTGTCGTTGATGTACGCCGCTCGGCCGGGCGCGGCCACCATTGTCAGATGCGGCGCGATCCGGACCAGTGGGAGTTTGTAGCTTTGCCCGACACTGTCCTCGATCCTGCGCAGCACGTTGCCGAGGCGGGTCGGCAGCATCCGGTCCGCATCCTTCGGCATCGAGCTGTCCAAGACCTTTTGGATCGCTTCTCTTGCCATGATCAGGCCGTACACCGCAGCCCCGCTCGGCTGCAGCCGCTCTTCTTCCCGCTCGGCCGCCAGTATCTCCTCCAACTCCTCGGCGGACAGGCCCGCGACGTCTGCTTCGGGCAACCGCGACAGGATCAGCTCGTCGAGTTTTTCCTCGGTTTCCACCTCGAGATCCGCTGCGCGGTGCTCCAGGCGAAGCTGCCGCCCGCGGTGCCGCAGCGCCAACATCGTCGCCAGCCGAACCGCGAATGGCCGGGGACCCCAGTACCCCTCGAGCAGTTGCGTCGTCGCGTACATCAGCGGATGAACGGCGAAACCCAGTACCAGCGCGGCTCCTAGCAGCAGGCCGATCTTGGTCGGACTCCAGTCAGACAAGGCCGTTTTCAGGCCCGTCAGCGTGAACTCGCCGAAGGGATGGTGGACCGCGCCCTGGAGAGCGACGATCCAGGTGACGAACAGCAGCGACGGCAACAGCGACGCGAGGCTGAAGTATCGCCCGATCTGCGAGCCGACCGAGGTCGTAGCCCCGGATAGCCCAGCTGCCATCAGCGGTCGCCTTTCGGCTGCCGCCAGCCACAGCTCGTGCAATACCAGACGTCGGTCCGCTCGTTGAACTTCAGCGTCGGCCGCTTGCACTCGTCGCACTTGCGGGACTGGCCCAGTCGGCCGACCCCGGCCGCCTCCGGGTTCGGGTGCTGTGTCGTCAGGCCGAGCCGCAGGATCAGTACCGCCAGCGCAGCCGGCAAGCGAAACGTCATCCTGGACCTCCCCGCACCTTGATAACTGTCAGTATGTCCCCCGCCGCGGTTGCTGATCCAGGGGTCGGCGCGGCGGCGGCCTCGAGCCGCAGCAGGCTTGAGATGCTACGGACGAGCCGGAAGGAGTGCGATGCGCGTCGAGCGGCTGACGGTGTGGGCGGTGCCTGTGCTGGCTCTCGGCGTACTGGCCGCGGCCAGCGCCTGGTTGGGCATCGTCGGTGCCGCTGTGGCGCTTGGACTCATGCTGGCGGTCGTTGCCGGCCTGGTCCTTCGGGCCGGGCTCGATCCGGCCACGGTCGTCAAGATCCCGGCAAATTCCCAGGCGAAGGGCAGCTCACCCGAGTCCTCGGGACAGCCGCGATCGTTGCTGAGTGGCGCCGATCTGAGCGGTGCCGATCTGACCGGGGCCGATCTTCGAGGGCTGGATCTGAGCGATGTGAAGCTCAACCGCGCGATTCTTCGTGATGCCGATCTTCGCGGAGCCCGGCTGTCTCAAGAGCCTGAGGAATGAGCCGGCCGCCGCACCCCCGAAGGTGCGGCGGCCGGGTTCTTTCAAGGGGTCAGCTCAGGTTGAGGCCCGTGTCGTCGATGACGAACGAGGTCTGCAGGGAGCTGTCTTCGGTGCCGGTGAAGCTGATCGACACCGTCTGGCCGGCGAACGACGAGAGGTTGAACGACTTGAGCGAGTAGCCGCTCGCCTTGTTCAGGTTCGAGTACGTCGCCAGCGTGGTCGAGCCCGCCTTCACCGTGAGCTTGTCGTACTGCGTAGTGGTGGTGGTCTCCGCAGAATCGATGTGCAGGTAGAAGGTGAGCGTCGCCGCGCAGCCGGACGGGATCGTGACCGACTGGCTCAGCGTGTCGGTGTGGGTCTGGCCGTAGCCGTCCAGCCATGCCTTCCAGGTGCCGCTGTGGGCGGGCTGGGAGGTGGTGTTGTCGATCACTCCGGCCGAGGCCGACCACGGCGACGCCGTACCGGTCTCGAAGCCCGCGTTGCCGAGCTTCTGGCCGGGCGAGGAGCAGCCGCCGCCGACCGGGCTGACGGTGATACTGAACGACGTGCTGCCGGAACCGCCCGCGCTCGCGGTGGCCGTGGCGGTCACGTTGTAGGTGCCGGCGGTGGTCGGCGTACCGGAGACGGTGCCCGTGGAGGAACCGATGGTGATGCCGGCCGGCAGACCGGTGGCGGACCAGGTGTACGGCGCGGTGCCGCCGCTGGCCGTCAGCGTGAACGACGCGATCGCAGTACCGACCGTGGCGCTCTTGTTGCCCGGGTTGTTGACCGTGACGCCGCCGGAGACGGTGCACGTCGGGTCACCGGACTGAGCCGGCACGCTGACCGCGTCCCACGCCGCCTTGACGGTGTTGAACTCGGTGCAGCTGCCCGGGTACAGGTTCTTCGCCGCGGTCAGGGTCCAGGTGCGGTACTTCAGGTACGAGCTGCTGCTGGTCTTCATCAGCATCGCGTTGTACATGATCTTGATGGCCTTCTGGATACCCAGACCGGTGACCGACGAGCTGTTGCAGGTCGGCACGTTCGGGTTGCCGCCGCTGCCGATGGACAGCAGCACGAACCAGTGGTCGCCGGGACCGGCCGCGGCGTGCACCTCGGAGCCCGGGATCGAGCTCGAGTAGCAGTTCGGGTCGCCGACCGCGGACGGGTTGTACATGTTGCGGATCGGGCCGCTGCCGACCAGGTTGACCTCTTCACCGACCAGGAAGTCCGGCGGGTCGTAGGCAGAGCCCTGGTTGCTGTAGAACTCGGTGGCCGCGCCGAAGGTGTCGGCCACGAACTCCTGCGTGCCCGAACCCGAGATGCCGCCCGGAGTGTGGTCGTCGATACCGTGGCCGAGCTCGTGGCCCACGACGTCCATCGAACCGATCCAGCCGCCGGCCGTGTTGTGGCCGACCTGCACCTGCGAACCGTCGTAGTACGCGTTCTCGTCGTTCAGGCCGACGCGGATCGGCCAGCCGCCGCCGTTGCCGTCGAAGCCGTTACGGCCGAGCCAGTCGGTCAGCATGTGCCGCTCGGTCTGCGCGGTGAACAGTGCGTCGACGCAGCCGGTCTCCTTGTTGGACGCCGTCCCGTTGCCCCAGTTGTCGTCCGGACCGGAGAACGTGGTGTTGTTCGCCGCGTCCTGGCAGGACTGGTTGGTGGTGTTGGGGTCCTTCATCGAGTACGTGCTGCCGGACAGCGTGGTGTCCAGGTGGACCGGGTTCGGCCCGCTGTACGCCGCGGTGCCGTTGCCGGCCATGACGTGCTCCTGGGTACCGAGCACCTTGCCGCTCTGCGCGTCGACGTACACGCTCAGGCTCGACGGCTCCGATGCGCTGCGGCCGGTGACACGGGACTGCCAGGCCAG
Source organism: Kribbella sp. NPDC000426 (assembly GCF_040300265.1). Taxonomy (NCBI): domain Bacteria; kingdom Bacillati; phylum Actinomycetota; class Actinomycetes; order Propionibacteriales; family Kribbellaceae; genus Kribbella; species Kribbella sp. NPDC000426. Next base: position 697,824 of record NZ_JBEPDK010000001.1, read on the forward strand.
CTTCGGGGTGCCGTTGAGCGCGTAGACCGCGAGCGTCGGAGTGGTCGAGGAGTCGACCTTCTTCAGCTGCTTGGTGGCGGTCTTCAACGCGGCCGCGGCGGTCACCTTGGCCGTCGTCGACAGATCGGGTACGGCGGTGGTCTGAGCGACCGAGGTCGATTTCACGGCGCCCTTGGCGTCGGTGACGACGACGAAGTCACCACCGATGACCGGGAGCCCCTTGTACGAGCGCTCGTACGGGACGTACTGCAGGCCGGACGGGTCCGAGATCACCGGTTTCGCGGCGAACTTGTCGTCCTTGGAGGCGTGCAGGGCGCTCGGCCGGCCGGCGACCAGCGACGAGGCGGAATCGACGGCGAACGCCTTCGACTGCGCCTGCGAGGGCCGGGGCGGGGGTGCCGCACTCGGCGCGGCCCCTGCGGCCGACGTACCGAATCCGGCGAGTGCTGCCGCGGCGAGGCCGGTGAGCCCCAGTATGACGGCAGGCTTACGAGAACGCTGGAACAAGACCATTGGTATTGGTCCCTTCGCGAATACGGTGCTTTGGGCGGGTTGCGCCTCGCCGGACTGCAGGCGGTGCACCACTCCGCCTGGAACCTCCGGCCTACTCACCGGGCCTGTTACTGGGTCCCCCTTTTCATCCGGCCCCGATGAATCGCGCGGGGGGACACTATGTCCGCGACCCCACCCGGGCAAGGCGCTACCGTGCCGTTGGCACCGCAAAGACAACTGACCGCGTTGTCATCGCTACTAACAGCTGACAAAGGCGACCGGATCCTGAGATTTGTGACAACCGGAGGCCGTACGCCGGGTGCGCCTGGGCCGGGCTGTGAGGGGGCTGTCGCGGAGGGTGCTGGTGGGGTACTGCCGGTGGTCCGGAGCGGGCGCGGATGGCAGAATCGCGCAGACGGGTTGGCTGCCGCGGGGTGCGACGCGCCGGCAGCGGCGCGACGGAAACGCGATCAGGATGACGCCGGCTGGGGTGTGAGTGGAAACCGAATTCGTGCTGTCGCTCGGCGAGCAGCGCTGGACGCTGCCGCCCGAGGCCGACACGATCACCATCGGCCGCGCCTCCAACGCCGACATCCGTCTGCAGGCCGACGACCAGATCTCCCGCATCCACGCCCGCCTGACCCGCGAAGCCACCACCTGGACCCTCCACGACGAGTCCCGCAACGGCACCGGCCTCAACGGCCACCGCATCACCGCCCCCACGGCCCTCAGCACCGGCGACCGCATCCACATAGGCCGCTCAGTCCTCACCTTCCACAAGACCTCCATCCCGGACCGGGTCTCCTCCGCAGGCGAGGACGGGTCGTGGGAGACCCCAGCACCAGCCGGTCCGGCTGCTGCGGGCGGGGAGCCCGACCCCAGGTACACGCCGAGGTCGTCCGACGGCCCTGGGTACGCCGGGTTCGCAGCCCAAGAGACACCTCCGCCACCTGCAGGCCCCGCGCCCGGCGGGGCTCCGCCCGCTCAGGATCCGTGGGCAGCCGACGGAGCAGCGGCTGCTGCTCCCCCAGCGTCAGCGGGGGCTGCATCCAGTGAGGCGTTTCGGCCTGCTGAGGAGCCAGGGGAGGCCGGCGCGGCTGCAGGCGGCCAGCAGTACGGCGACTTCACGCCGGAGTCGGCTGCGGCGCCGGCCGCCACTCCAGCACCCGCGAGGCCTACGCAGGGCGAGGCGTTCCCGCCTCCGGCTGCCCCTCCACAACCCACAGGCCCCAGTGGGGCGTTCCCGCCTGCTCAGGACCCGCGGGCGGCCGACGGGGCTGCTGGCGGTGGCGGGCAGTCCAGCGAACCGGCACGCCAGGGGAATGCTGGGGCCGAGTACCAGGCAGGTGGCGCTGCGCAGTACCAGCGTGAGCAGCCGAACCGGGCCGAGTACCGCGACGGGCAGGCGGACCCAGCGGAGTACCGGGCCGACCAGCCGGACCAAGCCCAGTACCAGCGCGAGCAGGCCGGTCCGGCGGAGTACCGGGGTGGGGAGGCGGACCGAGCTGAGTACCAGGGTGGCCAGGCGGACCCCGCCGAGTACCAGGGTGGGCAGCCGGACCCCGCCGAGTACCAGGGTGACCAGGCGGACCCCGCCGAGTACCAGGGTCGGCAGGCGGACCCTGCTCAGTACCAGCGTGAGCAGGCGGACCCTGCTCAGTACCAGCGTGAGCAGGCGGACCCGGCCGAGTACAGCGGTGACCACGCGGGCCTGGCGGGCCACGACGGCGGTCAGGCGGAGCCGACGCAGTACCAGGGCGACCAGCCGGGCCCAGCGCAGTACCAGGGCGACCAGGCGGAGCCGGGGCGGTATCAGCGGGGGCAGGGTGGGGAGGAGTTTGGGGCTGCGGGGGTTGTGCCTGGGTTTGAGGTTGAGGAGGCGGGTGAGCGGCCGTCGGGGGGTGGGGGTTGGGCGGCTTATCCGTCGGTGGATAACGCGGAGCCGGTTCGGACGCCTTGGGAGATTTCGGCTCGGGTTGAGCAGGCGGAGCCTAACTGGAATCAGTCGGACAACTGGCCGGAGCCGAGTCGGGCACCGGCGGAGCGGCGGTTGCCCGGTGGGGACCGTCGTACGGGTGGGGATCGGCGCGCCGCCGCAGACAGGCGTGCCGACGCGGACCGTCGTACGAACGGAGGGCGCGGCACCAACGCCGAGCGTGGCACGACGGCCGAGGCCGGCGCGGGCGCGGACCATCGCACGAACGCCGAGCGCGGCGCGGATCGGCGTGCGAACGGTGGGCGGGGCGCGAGCGCGGGGCGGCCAACCAAGACTGAGCGGGGCGCGGATCGGCGCGGAAAAGCGGACCGGTTGCCTGACGGGGACCGGCGGGTGGTGGGAGCTGAGGGTGAGGCCGTTGGGACTGTGCGGTTGCCTCGGGTGCTGATTGTCGGCGCGGGGATCATCGTGCTCGGGCTGATCGTGAACCTGATTGTCACGTTCCTCGCCGACGGACCTGGTGGTGAGCTGCGCTGGCTGGTGCCGCCGGGGATCGCGCTCGTGGTGGCGATGGTGCTTGCGCTGCTCGACGCGGCCGCACCCAAGGACCACCGCCCGGGGCGGCTCGACGTCTCGATCCTGATCGCGATCGCCGTCGTGCTGGTCGGCGTCGGCGTCGGCGGGTTCGCGCTGACCGCCGGCACGGAGTACGTCGGCGGCTACCTGACCGGCAACGAATCCGGCGAGGACCGCCTGGTCAAACCCGTCGCGAAACCGGCCGGTGCGATCACCGTCACGGTCGAGAACGTCACGTACACGAGCCATTTCACCCGTGTCGAGGTGATGCTCGCGAACGGCGCCAAGGAGCCCATCACGATCCCGATCGCCGGCGCGACGTTCACGGCCGCGGACGGCACCACCCTGCGCGCCGACACCCGCCGCAGCAACTGGCCGAGCAAGGTGGCGACCGGCGGCACCGCACACGGCACGATCACCTTCAAGGGCAAGCTTCCGGACAGCGCCGACGCCGCCGTCCTCACCCTGAAGTCCGGCGGGACCGGGCTCGGCGTACCTGTTGCCCTAAGCAACTGACTTGAACATACATCGAAAATTGATATAGTCGTCGGCATGGACGTCGACCGGCTGACGACTGTCATCGAGGACTTCAACACGATCTTCATCCGGCTGCCGTCGGTGCGGAGATTCAACTTCTCGACGCTGTCGGTGCTGCACACGCTCAACCGCAACGGCCCGTTGCGGCTCACCGAGCTCCTACCGACCGAGCAGCTGAAGCAGCCCGCGCTGACCAGCCTGGTCGCGAAGCTCGAGCAGGACGGCCTGCTCGAACGCCGCCCCGACCCCAGCGACGGCCGGGCCAGCCTGATCTCCCTGACCGAAGCGGGCCAGGAGATCGTGCACTCCCGGCACGCGAACCGGGTCGCGAAACTCACCGCACTCGTCGACCAGTTGACGCCCGAAGAGCGCGCCGTGCTCGCGGGCTCCGTCGACGTACTCCACCGCTTGACCGAGCTTGCTGAGGATTCCCCATGATTCCAACGCCCATCCACGTACCCGACGACGTACTCGACGATCTCCGCCGGCGTCTCCGCGCCACGAAATGGCCGCGGGACGCCGGCAACGACGACGGCTTCTACGGCGTACGTCGTACCCGCCTGCAACCGCTGGTCGAGTACTGGGCCGACGGCTTCGACTGGCGTGCCGCCGAGCGCGCGATCAACGCGTACGACCACTACCGGGTCGACGTCGGCGACGTACCCGTGCACTTCATGCACAAGCCGGGCGTCGGCCCGAACCCGATCCCGTTGATCCTGAGTCACGGCTGGCCGTGGACGTTCTGGCACTGGTCGAAGGTGATCGACCGGCTCGCCGACCCCGCGTCGTACGGCGGTGATCCGGCCGACGCGTTCGACGTGATCGTGCCGTCGCTGCCCGGGTTCGGGTTCTCGACGCCGACGCGGCCGGACATGAACTTCTGGAAGATCGCCGATGTCTGGCATTCGCTGATGACCGAGGTGCTGGGGCATCCGAAGTACGCCGCGGCCGGGTGCGACGTCGGCGCGCTGGTGACCGGGCAGCTCGGGCACAAGTACGCCGACGAGCTGTACGGGATGCACATCGGCTCGGCCCTGAAGCTGAATTTCTTCAACGGCGACCGCGGATGGGACCTGAGCGGCGGCAACCCGATCCCGGAAGGTCTGCCGCCGGAGATCCACGCCCGGATCCTCGAGCTAGAGCACCGCTTCGCGTCGCATCTTGCCGTGCACGTCCTGGACCCGAGCACGCTCGGTTTCGGTCTCGCGGACTCACCCGCCGGCATGCTCGCGTGGATCCTGGAACGCTGGCAGAAGTGGGCCGAGAGCGAGAAGGCGTTCACCGACGACGACCTGCTCACGCACGCGACGATCTTCTGGGCCGGCAACGCGATCGACACCTCGATCCGGACGTACGCCAACAACAACCGCTACCCGTGGACGCCGTCCCACGACCGTACGCCGGTGATCGAGGCGCCGACCGGGATCACCTTCGTCGGCCACGAGGACCCGCCCGGCGTCCACACCCCGCAGCAACGCGTCGACAACTTCCTCGCCAATGACCGCGCCGCCTGGTACAACCACGTCAACATCACCGCACATCCGAACGGCGGCCACTTCATTCCGTGGGAGCTGCCAACGGAATGGACCGACGACCTCCGGCGGACGTTCCGGGATCTGCGTTAGCGATGGCCGGCCAGCCGGGGGTGGTCGCGCCACGCCCTTGCTGCAGAAGGGTTCCTTGTGAACTCGTTGCACCCAGCAACCTTCATGGCGACCACGATGGTGACCGACAGCGGGGTCGGCCCGATCAGCACTGTTGCCGAGGGCGCCGATGCCACGATGCGACTGATCACGGCGCCGGACCTGCCGACCGGGCGGTACTTCAACGGTCTCCGCGAGTCGCGAGCCAACTCACAGGCGTACGACGCGGACGCCCGCGCGCGGCTGCGTAGCCTGTCGGATGAGCTGATCGCGACCGCGTCGGGCTAGCGGATGGCGGCCGACATCGCTTGGTAGGCGGCGACGAGCTCGGTCCAGTGCTCCTCGGTGCCGGTCGGCTCACCGCCGGCGAGGTACGCCGCGAGGTTCTCGGCGTGGATCTGCCAGCCGGTGCCGAAGTACTCGATCTTGTCCAACGGGACGCCGCGCACCTCGATGGTCAGGATCGTCTGCGCGCCGTCGGCGGTGAGGGTGGCTTCGATCGTCGTGTCGAACGGTGCCGGACCGTTGCCTCGCGCCGCCGATTCGTCGGTCTCCCGGGTCGTGACCCGCAGGTTCCGCGGCGGTTCGCAGACGTCGACGCGCCCGGTGCTGTGCAGGTCGGCGGCCTCGACGTACAGCGTGAAGGCGCCGCCGAGACGGAGATCGCCGTCGACCTTCCCGTACCACCGGGCCAGCCGGTCCGGATCGGTGACTGCCGTCCACAGGTCGTCGATGCCGGTGTCGTAGCGATCCTCGATCCGGACGACGCCGGCGCCGTCCGCTGCGGCGAGGCGGCCCAGAACACGGCCTCCGCTGGATGTCATTTGTCGCTCCTCTCCCCTCTGGCGATCTCGGTGTGCAGCGCGTCGAGCCGCTGCTCCCAGAGAGCGCGGTACCGTCCCAGCCATTCGTCGAGCTCGGCCAGCGGCTCGGACCGCAGGCTGTAGACCCGGCGCTGCGCTTCCTGCCGGCTGTCCACCAGCCCCGCCTCACGCAGCACCTTCAGATGCCGGGAGACCCCGGGGCGCGCGATCGGCAACAGCTCCGCCAACTCGCCCGCGGTCGCGGGACCGGCGGCCAGCGCCTCTACCAGCGTCCGTCGCCCGTCATCGGCCAGAGCCCGCAGTACAGCTTCCATGGCTCTTATGTAACCATCAGGGTACGTAACCGTCAAGGTACATAAGCGGGTCAGGTCGTGGGTAGCGATGCCTCGAGGTCGTGGTCGACGTACCCGTGACGCTCCCCACGGACGAGGTGCAGCCGGATCTGCTGGGCGATAGTGTCCGGAGCGTTCAGATCGGGCGCGTTGTGGTCGAGGCCGGGCAGGATCGTGTACTCGGCGCTCGGCAGGATCGTCGCGAGCTGCGGGAGTACTCCGGTCAGGTACGCGGGCGACTTCTCACCACCGAGGAGAAGGGTCCGCGCCGCGATCCCGGCGTACCGGCTGCCGTCGGAGTCGAGCCGCACAACCTCGCCGATCTCGGCCGGCGTCGTCGGCATCATCTCCCGCGTCTCCCGCCCGCCCGAGCCGCGCAACATCAGCAACGAGATTGCCCACAGCAACGGACCGGCGCGGAACGGCAACAAATCAGTCCCTTTGAGGAACGTAGCCATCGCGGCCACCCGCCGCCCGTCCCCCAACTGCCGCGTGAACACCTCGAGCCAACTCGCATCGAACGACCCGCCGATACTCACACCCGGCTCATACGCAATCAACGCATCCAACGACTCCCGCAACCCCACATGAAGCGCAATCAACCCGCCGTAGCTATGCCCGAACAGCACCCGAGCCCCCGTACGCTCCATCACCGCCAGCACGTCATCGGCCTCGGTCTCCACGCCGTACGACGGTCCCTGGGGCGCGCTCGCCCCGCGGCCCCGCCGTTCGATCACGTGCACGGTGTGCGCGCCGGCCAACCCGCGCGCGAGCTTCTCGTAGTGGTGCGCCCGCCGGTTGTTCCCCGGAACCACCACCACGCCGGGCCCCGCGCCCCGGCTCAGAACCTCGATCGCCGACCGATCGCCGGCAACCACAACGTCCCGCTCCCACCCTTTTGCGCGTGCTGCGCTCATCCGGACCCTCCCCTGCTCCACAACCCCACCATCCCCCGCCCCGCTGGCATCGGCCTGACACCCCACTGACATAACCCGTCAGCGGCCCGATATCTGCCCGGATGAGGAAATTCGTGGTCCGCGCGGCTCAGGTGACCGCTCCGAGCTGGCGGAGCAGACCGAGCTGATCGACCAGTCCCCAGTGCTCGACGATCTGGCCGTCGGCGATCCGGACGATGTCCATCACCTCGAACCGGACCTTCGCGCCGGTCGGCTGCACGCCCAGGAACTCACCGGTGTGCCTGCCCGTGAACACCTTGTAGGTGACGACCTTGTCACCCTCGGCGAGCTGTCCGAGCACTTCGGCGCCGAAGTCGTCGAAGGCTGCGTGGAACAGGTCGAAGATCGCCTTGACCTCCGCCGGCCCGCCGGGCGCATCCGGGAACATCGGGGTGTGATTGACCAGCGACGGCGACACCGTGTCGTACAGCACCTGCTGGTCGTCACCGACCTGGTAATCGGTGATGAAGCGCTTCATGATCGCTTTGTTCGTCTCGCTCATCGTTCCTCCTCGAATCGGCTGGTACTTCTCGAGGATCGCGATCACCGCGGCGGGCCACATGGGCAGAACTACCAATGGTCAGAGCAGACCGTGCTCCATCGCGAAGAGCGCGGTCGCGGCCCGGCTGGAGACTCCGATGCGCGCATAGATGTCCTGGACATGGTGTTCCGCCGTACGCGTCGAGATCGTCAGCTCGCCGGCGATAGCGCGGTTCGACAGACCGCGCGCCACCAGGCGGATCACCTCGATCTGCCGGTCGGTCAGTCCGGCAACCTGGGCTCGCTGCGACACCGGCGTACCGTCGGCAACCGCGAGTACGGCGGCGACTGCGTCTGGGTCCAGGCGACCGGTGCGTGCCTCCGCGAGTACGACGCCGGCAGCCGCGGACGGTGAGAACGCGCGGCGATGTGGACGATCGAGGATCAGCGCCTGGTAGCTGTCCGCCGCCGCTAGCACTCTCGCTGTGATGGGTAGCTGCGCCGCCGACACGCGTCGGTAGTAGCCGCTGCCGTCGAGACGCTCGTGATGCAGACCGGCCAACGTGCCTAGTCGCGACAGCGCCGTCGAGCGGCAGAGGATCTGCTCGCTGTGATAGGCGTGGAGCCGTACCTGCTGCCAAGCATCGGTGCCGAGACTGCCCGCGTGCTCCCAGATCCCTGTTGCCACGGCGACTCTGCCAAGGTCCTGAACCAGGCCCGCCTGGCGCGCCAGCTCGACGTCGGGCTCGTCCAGGCCGAGTCGTCGGCACGCGCCGTCGGCGAGCTTCGAGACCCTGGTGGAATGACCGTGCAGGAACGGCGACTTCAGATCAACGGCCTCGCCGAAGATCCGCAGGACATCTTCGACGGCGGCGGCAGCGATCTGTACGGGCGGCGTGGGCTCGGCGGCGACCAGTCGATCGGAGACATCGCCGGCGGCCGTCGCCGTCAGCAGATCGTTCGCGTGCCGACGGAACGCGGTCGCTAGCGCCGGGTCGAGGTAGTGACCTGAGCGCTGCACGATCGCGGCAACGGCCGCGTCGGGTCCACCGCGCTGATCGAAGAACGAGGCGTATCCAGCCACGTTGACCACCCTGGCGATGAGGGAGATGGCCTCACCCCGCAGCCCTTTCGGCCCTCCTTTGCCGTTCCACCACTCGAAGTTGTCGAGTAGGCCCGTACGCACTGGGTCGGGCAGGCCGATCCGGCGAGCGACAGCTGCGGCCGTTTCACAGTTCGACAGCGTGTAGCCGGCCGTCATCTGACGGGAGTGCAACAGGCCCGATCGAACGGTTCGCAACCGCTCTCCCGGTGGCGACCGGCGGGTGATCTCCGGCAGGTAGCCGAGCATGATCTCGCTTGGGCGGGTGAAGTCGGTGGCCATCGATGCACGCTTCACCGACAGCTCGTCCGCGAACAGCGCGCTCACTTCGTGCGAGTACGCCGTACATCCGATGTGCTGCAGGAGCGCCGCGTAGAACACGTGGCTCACCGTGTCCTCGGGCCACCCACAGTTGCGGGCGAGCTGGACGGCGATCAAGGCGGTCCGTGCCGCGGACCCGATCGGCAAGCCCATACCGAGGTCAGCCACCGACGACAGCCCGACAACAAGCTCTGCCAGCCGAACCCCCGTCGTCTCCACGCCGCCAGACTGCGCCCGGCCTACCCCCTCCGCAATGGCCCGGGGCGGGGTTCCCATCCGGCTCCGAACGGTCTATAGCTGTAGGGAGGGACGTGGTCCCGGGGGAAGGCTTTCGCCGTGGTGCCGTTGGCATCCGGGCCGATCTGACACTGCGCAACTGGGGTGAACAGCGCCCCCGGCCACGCGACAGGGGAGGCTCTCATGGCGAGCATGAACGACAACATCAAGACGGTCGAGGCAATCTACGACGCATTCGGCCGCGCCGACGTCGGCTTCATCGTCGACCAGCTCACCGACGACGTCGACTGGTCGTCCGTCTCGGAACTGCCGATCGCGCCCTGGCACGGTGCCCGCCACGGCACGGCCGAAGTACAGACCTTCTTCCAGCAGTTGGCCGAGACGATCACCGTCACCGAGTTCACACCCCTGTCGTTCGCCTCCAACGACACCGACGTGATGAGCGTCGTCCGCTTCAGCTCCACCAGCATCCGCACCGGCAAGTCCGGCACGATGGACCTCCACCACTGGTGGCGCTTCCGCGACGGCAAGGTCTACTACTACCGAGGCACCGAAGACACAGCCCTAGCCGCCCAACTACTCTCCGACGACTAACCCGATCCAGTAACAGCCGCCGCCCCAACCACGATGTCCACCCCGAAAGGGGAACACCATGGGAAGCGTCGACGGACTGAACATTGCTGCGGCTGCGATGAACACGCGCAAGACCGCAAAACTCATAGGAGCCCACAACCTGCAACAAGGCCAGCTACTGGCCGCGCAGGTCGAACTTCTGGGGGCCGTCGCCAACGAACTGGCCCGCTCAAACCAACTGGCCGAGGAGGCCAACCAGCACGCGATCGCACTGGTGAACGAGCAACTCCGCACAAACCAGCTGCTGCAGGCGCTCCTAGCCAAGCAGTAGGTCGATTGGGTCGTGGTGATGGGGACGGACGCATCAGTTCCAGGTTGGATTGTCAGACGGAGCGTAGAGCGTCTTCGAACTGGGTGACCAAGCCTTCGCCGGGGAAGTGGTGTTGGAGTTCCTGGTCGAGTTCTGCTGCGACCATGCGCAGGTGGACCTTTGACTGGCGGCCGTCCTTCAGTCCCTCCATGCCGAGGCTGACAGCCTGTTCGAGGTCGCCTTCGCGGCCGGCGACGAACCCGAGGTTGATGCGGCATTCGGAGATCCGCATCGGGGACAGCTCCGTGCCGTCGGGGGCGGTGTTGTCGCGGATCACTTCCTCGGCGTACCGGGCGGCCTGCTCGTTGTCGCCCGCCATCCGGTGTACGTCCATCGAGTAGTAGTCCCACTTCGCCGGGTCGACTTTGAAATGGTTGTCCGGGCGGTCGGGGTACGGCAGCCGATGAAGCATGTCCCTGCCGGACTCCAGCAGCGCAGTCAGCTGGGCCTCTCCGAGGCGGGCTTTCGCTTTCGCCTCCTGGGCTTTCAGTTGGACGGTGACGCTGGAGTGCGGCGCCGCCTCCTGCCCCCTCAGCGATGCAGCTATGGCCTGGCGGAACCGGCCCTGCGTCAACGCGAACCACGCAGTCATCTCGTGGCCCCACCCGACGATCTCAGGGTGACCGGCCTCCAGCCCCAACTGGAGCGCGGCAACCCTGGTGGACTCGGCTGCTGTCCCCATGCCCAGGTCGTACTCGACGCAGCCGGCGAGGAGAGCCAGCCAGCCGCCGGCCACCAGAAGTTCCGAGTGGGCCTTCAGGCCGACCGGGCGGCGCAGCAGTACTCCGACGTACTGGAGCCACTCGTGGGCCTCTTCACGAAGCTCCAGGGCGTCTCTGCGGTTGTACTGGCAGCACAGCTCTTCGACGGTGGCGTGGAGCTGTTCGAGGGTCGCGGGGGTGGTGTCACTGACCTGCATCTTCTGAACGAGCTCCGCCGTCTGCCACGGTGTGTCGTTCAGCCGCGCAGCCGCGTCCTGACGGGCGGCCGCGATCAATTCGCCTGTCGCCTTCAACGCCCGGTCGCAGGCGCTGGCAACGTCATCGGTGGCGGTCTTGCGGCCGTTCTCGATGTTGCTCAGGTACGACCGTGAGTAGTTCGTCCCGCGCGACAGGTCCCCGAGCGACCAGCCACGGTGTCCCCGGTATTCGCGCAGACGACTCCCGAACGTCACGCCCCAAGTGTTACCCACCGCTTGTATCCCTGTCTCCCTGTGTAGTGGGGTACGCGGGAATCGTGGCTCCACAGCGTGCTTGGCCTGATGCTTTCAGCCATGAACGACGCGACGGCGGGAACCCCGAAGGGCGGCACACCCTGGCCGGTTCTTCGGGCAGCGCAGGACTTTGAATGCGATGGGCGGAACCCGCTGACCGACCGAACCTGTGTGCTCGGCCAACACCACGGCTTCCACCGGGACGAGGCCGGCGCCGAGTGGCTTGACGACGGCACCGAGGACGTCCGTCCGGACTGGTTGAAGCAGCGGCCGTACGACGAGCGGGACTAGACCGGCGGGGCGCGCATGTCGATCCCTGCATCCGTGCCCGCCCCGCCTTCCACATCGGCGGCAGTCGAAGAAGCGAGAGATGACGACTCTGATCGAACAACTTGAGAGCCTCGCGCTCGCGGTGGATGAGGGTTTGATCTGTCGCGAGGAAGCGATCGCCTGTCTGGTGGAGTGGCGCGGTCTCACAACGGGTGCTGCTGCCGCCTTCATCGACGAATGGCCTGAGGCGAACGCCCGCCAGGAGGCCTACTGGCGACACATCGGCAACCGGCCTCAGTCTTGAGGTTCAGAGAGGCGCTGGTCTTCGTACCACTGCTCTCGCCGTCTGTGGCGAAAGTGGTCGTAGACAGCAGAACGCGCAGGTCAGAGGTGGTCTGACCTGCGCGTTCTCAAGGGGTGGAGGTGGCGGGAATCGAACCCGCGTCCTTCGGCGGGGTTTCAAGACTTCTCCGGGCGCAGTCTGAATGGCGCTTTTCTCAGCCCCAGCGTTTGTACAGACATCTCGCTGACAGGCTCAGTCACTGTGAATGTCCCGTGCTAACCCCGTGACCGGGCTAGCACAGCAAGCTTCCTAGCTGAGGCCAGGAACCGGGTCGGAAGCATCCCCGGGCTGACCGCTACTTTAGTGCTCGGCCGTCAGGCGGCGAGAGCGTAGCTAGTGCGCGATGTATTGGCACTTATTGGTTTCCAGAGATCGTTAACGAGATAACCCTGGATCCTCGGCCCGCTTCCCTTGGAACCAACGTCCAAAGTCGAAACCGTTCACCCCCTGTTGAGTTGTCAAACTCCCACCGCCCCGAGGGGTGGTGGAAGATCAACACTATCAAGTCCAACAGACCGGCCGCATCCGACATTCCCCGGGGATCAGTCGGCGGGTGCCAGGAGGAAGATCGCCGCGGCGACGGCGACGGCCGCGCCGGCGAGCGCGATCACCCAGCCGGTGGTCGACCGGAGCAGCAGCGCGCCGACTGCGGCGCCGGCCAGCATCGCCGCGATCGAGCCCAGCCGGCGGTACGGGCTGGCGGAGCGTCCACTCCCGAGCACGCTGTCCGCGGCCAGCCCGGTCAGAGTCAGAGTGAGCACGGTGGTCGTCATATCACGCGGCGCCACGTGCCGGACGGTGGCGTTCTGCAGTCCGAAGCAGGCTGCGAGCGCGGCGATCAGCAGGTACGACGTACCGCCCGACTCCCGCAGTACGTCGAGGCCGACCAGCAGGCCGCATGTCCACAGCACGACCGCCTGGAACCCGAAGACGATCCCCAACCAGCGCCGGGGCCGCGCCTCAAGCACCCGAGCCGCTCGTCCCCCACCCAGCGACCCGAGCACGAACCCCGCGACCGCCACCAACGGCGGGCCGAACCGGAACCCCGAATCCGGTGCCGCCGCGAACCCGAGGAACACCACGTTCCCCGTCATGTTGGCGACGAAGGTATGCCCGAGCTTCAGATAGCTCACCGCGTCGATCAACCCGGTCGCCGCGGTCAACCCCAGGAACGCCCCGACCTCCCACCGCACCCCGACCGGAACGCCCACGCAGAAAGCGTAGGGCCTACTTGATCAACCGGAGTGTGAACGGGTAGCGGAACTTGCCGGTGGCGGCGGTGGCCAGGCCGCCGATGCCGGTCAGCAAGAACCAGAGGATGCCGAGGATCGGGAACAGGAACCCGAAGAAGCCGTGGGTGAACCCGGTGATGATGCCGAGGGCGGCGAAGGCGCCGAATGCGGTCAGCTGGAAGTTGAGCGCCTCGACGGCGTGGCGGCGTACGGCGGGGTTCTTCTGGCCGGTCGTGGCGACCACGATGGCCGGCCCGACGAAGAAGGTCGGGTACCCGAGCCAGTGGGCGACCGTGCCCATGCCGCGGCCGTCACCCTGGTAGCGCTGGATCGGCGCGGGGCGGGTGAAGGCGGCCGGCGCGAACGTCGGGACGGGCCGGGCGACCAGGCCGTCGAACGTGCTGTTCAGCTCCGCGCGGGTGCGGGCCTTCAGGGCCTTCTCGAGCCGGAGGTCGAACTCCATGTGGTCGAGCCGGCCGTCGGCGTACATCTCTTTCAGGATCTCGACTGCGCGGTCCCGTTGGGCCGGCGTCACCAGCAGGTCTGAAGTGGACATGCTTCCACTCTGCGTGCAGGCGCCCGTTCGCCCCATCGGGTTCAGCCCCCAACAGCCCCTGAGCGGACCCCACCTGGGCTCCGGGCCGCGTGCCGCCGCCCCACCGCCGCCCCGCCCCTGCCCTTCCTGCTTGAGCGTATCCGCTTTCAAGAGTTCGCCGACGGCGTTGTCCACAGGCAAACCGCCGGCGCGGCTGTTAGTGGCGGTTGCGGTCCGACAGCGCCCGCTGGGCCTCGCGGTTGGCTTGGCGTTCGGCGAGGGCGTGGCGTTTGTCGTAGTCCTTCTTGCCTCGGCCGGTGGCCAGTTCGACCTTTGCGTAGCCGTCCTTGAAGTACAGCGAGAGCGGGATCAGCGACACGCCCTGCTGCTCCACCGCGCGGATCAGCTTCTGTACCTCGTCCTTGTGCAGCAACAGCTTGCGCGCACGGCGCGGCTCGTGGTTGGTCCAGGTGCCATGCGTGTACTCCGGGATATGCATGCCCTGCAGCCACAGCTCGTTACCGCGGACGGCGGCGAACGCGTCGACCAGGGAGGCCCGGCCCAGCCGCAGGGACTTCACCTCGGTCCCCGTCAGCACCAGCCCGGCCTCCACCACATCCTCGATGTGGTAGTCGTGTCGCGCCTTCCGGTTCTGCGCGATCGGCTTCTGCTGGCCGGTCTGTTTCACCATCCGACCAGTATCTCAGACCGCTTACAACCACCCCATCGGATTAACCACGTTGCCGTCTTTGTACACCATGAAATGCAGGTGGCAGCCGGTCGAGTACCCGGTCGTACCGGACCAGGCGATGATCTCGCCTCGTTTGACTCGCTCGCCGACGTGAGCCTTGTAGCGAGACAGGTGGTTGTAGACCGTCGTGATCGAGTGACCGCTCATCACCCCGTGTGAGACGAAGAGCCGGTTGCCGTAACCGCCGTTGTAGTACTTGTCCGTCACCACCCCGTCAGCCGCGGCGCGCACCGGCGTACCGCAGGGGGCGCGGAAGTCGGTGCCGTCGTGCAGCTTCCAGTAGTGCAGGACCGGGTGGAAGCGCATCCCGTACGGCGAGGTGATGTAGCTGCTGACCGGGTAGGCCAACCGGCCGTCACCAGACCCGCCCGGGTCGTCCGGGATGTTCCGCGGCGGCCGGTGCTCCTTGCGTGCCTTCTCGCGCTCGGCCTTCTCGGCTGCCGCCTTCCGGCGCGCAGCCGCCGCCTTCTCGGCCTTGGCCCGCGCGATCAGCAACTGCTCGACCCGCGCCCGTTCCCGCAGCAGCGAGTTGTACTGCGCGAGCTCGGTGTTCTTCTCCTTCTCGGCGGCCTTGAACGCGACCAGCTTGACCTTCGCGACCGCCGCGGCCTCGGCCTTGTCGGCCGCGACCTGCCTGGTCAGCTCGGTGACCCGCAGTACCGTCGCCGCCGCCTCGGCCCGAGCGGCCTCGGATGCCTTCTCCGCGGCCGCGACCTTGACCCGGCGGCTGGCGAGCTCCGCCTGCGCGTTGTTCAGATTGGTGATCGCGTTGCTCTGGATGCCGAACACGTTCCGCTGGATCTGCATCCCGGTGGCGATATCGGCCGGCGCGGCGCCGCGCAGCGCGATCGACAGCCCGACCAGGCTGTTCTGCTGCTGGTACGCCGACCGTACGGCGCGACCCGCGACGGCGCGCTTCTCCGCGATCAGCTTCTCGCCGGCCTCGACGTCGGCCACCGCCGTCCGCAGCGCCGCCTCGGCCGCGGCAAGCTTGCCCGCGGCAACCGCATCGGCGGCCTTCGCGGCGGCCAGCTGGCCCTGTGCGGCGGCGTACCGGACCTGGACGGCCTGGTACTTCGCCTCGGCTTGGTTGTACGCGGCAACGGACTTGCCGAGCTGGTCGGACGCGTCGTCGAGATCGGCCTTCTGCTGGCCGAGCTGCGCGTCGAGCTGTTTCTTCTTGGCGGCTGGATCCGGCGGTTTCGCCTCTGCCGGTGCAGAGGGAACCGCCGCCAGGACTCCGGCGGACAGGGACAGGACAAGGCAGCAGGCGGCAACCACCGTCTGCCGGCCCGGCGGTCGCGTGCGTGATCGCGGGTACGGCGTGGTGGAGGTGCCGGTGCTGTCGTCTCGCTTGATGCTCCCCCGCTCACGCGGGTTCGCACCGGGGAAGTGCGGGACCACAGGTCGACCCCTTGCTCTGGGTTCAGTTGTACGTAACAGGAGTGACTGCTGTTACTCCTGTTAACGCACGATAAAGCACCCGGGTCAGACTTTGAGGTATTTCCGCGTCGTCAGGAATGTCGGGATGACGGCCAGGATCAGGCCGACCACGACCATGATCAGCGTCGCGCGGAAGGTTTCGGTCGCGCCGACCCACTGCCAGACCCGGAACGTCTCCTGGGCCCGCTGCATGACAACGAAGTACACCCCGACCCACAAGGTGCCGCAGGCAAAGACCGCGCCCACCAGGGCCGCCAGCACCGCTTCCAGCAGGAACGGCAGCTGGATGTAGAAGTTCGAGGCGCCCACCAGGCGCATGATGCCTATCTCCCGTCTCCGGGCGTACGCCGCCAGCCGGATCGTGTTGGAGATCTGCATCAGGGCAGCGACCAGCAGCAGTGCGGCCGCTATCAGCGCGCCGACTTGCAACCCGTTCAACGCCTTGAAGAGCGGATCGAGGTACTGCCGGAGGTCCTGCACGGTATCGACGCCCGGTAGGCCGGCGACCGCGCTGACCAGGTTCTGGTAGCGCTGCGGATCCTTCAGCTTGACCCGGAAGGACTCCTGCATCTGGTCCTGGGTGACCGTGCTGACGATCGGCGAGTCCTTGTACAGCTTCTTGAACGACTCGAACGCTTCGGATTTCGACTCCGAGAAGACGCCGTCGGGCGCGGTGTCGGGGTTGGTCTGGATGACCTGCTGGATCCGGTTCTTCTGCTCCTGGGTCACCTCGGTGCCGCTGCAGCCGCGGCCGCCGGAGTCCTTGGTGCAGAGGAACACCGAGATCTGGATCTTGTCGTACCAGTTCCCCTTCATCAGGTCGACCTGCTCGCGGGCGAGCAGCGCGCTGCCGAACAGCGACAGCGAGACCCAGATGGTGACGACGACCGCGATCGTCATCGACAGGTTCCGCTTCAGGCCGATCCCGAGGTCGGACAGGATGTAGTTCAAGCGCATCAGTCAGTCAGTCCCCTGGTCAGTGCTGGTAGCCGTAGACGCCGCGCGACTCGTCGCGGACGACGTGGCCGTTCTCCAGCTCGATCACGCGCTTGCGCATCTGGTCGACGATCGACACGTCGTGGGTGGCCATCACCACGGTCGTCCCGGTGCGGTTGATCCGGTCCAGCAGCTTCATGATGCCGACCGACGTACCGGGGTCGAGGTTTCCGGTCGGCTCGTCGGCGATCAGGATCATCGGCCGGTTCACGAACGCGCGGGCGATCGCCACCCGCTGCTGCTCGCCGCCGGACAGCTCGTCGGGCATCCGGTCCTCCTTGCCGTCCAGGCCGACCAGCTCGAGCACCTCGGGAACGGTCTTGCGGATGTGCGAGCGGGGCTTGCCGATCACCTGCAGCGCGAACGCCACGTTCTCCGCGACGGTCTTGTTCGGCAGCAGCCGGAAGTCCTGGAACACGGTCCCGATCTGGCGGCGCATCTGCGGGATCCGCCAGCTGGCCAGCCGGTTCAGGTCCTTCCCTGCGACCATGATGTGACCGCGGGTGGTCCGGTGCTCACGCAGGACCAGGCGCAGGAACGTCGACTTGCCGGACCCGGAGGTGCCGACCAGGAAGACGAACTCGCCTTTCTCGATCTCGACGTTGACGTTCAGCAGAGCGGCCTTGGACTGGCCCTCGTACGTCTTGGACACATTCTCGAAGCGGATCACGGGATCATCCGGCCGTGGTCGGGAACAGGAAGCGACGCGACGGTAACCACGAAGGGCACCGTACGCCACCGGAGCGGCCGGCGATCAGTCTAGGCGTTCCCGGGCGTGCCGCCGACCAGGCCTGCCGGTGCGTGCGGGCGCGTCCGATACCCGGTGCGTTTGAAACGGATGTATCAGGCGTCCGACTGGCGCGCGATGGTCGCCGAGGCCCGGCGGACGATCGGGACCGGGCCGGCCGGGAGCACGTCGCCGATGAACGTGTAGTGCTCGAGGACGGCCGGGTCGACCTCGCCGGGACGGTGCCGGCTGTGGTCGCGGACCCAGTCGATGATGTCGCCCCAGCCCGGCGCCGCGAGCGAGCCGCCGAAGTGCTGCACCGACAGCCCGGCGCACAGGTTGCCGAACGCGAGCCGGTGGGCCAGCGGCCAGCCGCGCAGCGTGCCGAGGACCAGCGACGCGAGGAAGACGTCGCCGGCGCCGGTGGGGTCGTACGAGCGGACCGGCAGCGCCGGCACCTGCTCCTCCTCACCGGTCGTCGAGTCGATCGCGAGTACGCCGTCAGCGCCGTTGGTCACGACGGCCAGCGGCACCCGCTCGGCCAGCTTGTGCAGCGCGGCCTTCGGCGTGTCGGTCCGCGTGTACGCCATCGCCTCCGTCGCGTTCGGCGTAAACGCGTAGAAACCTTCCAGTACGTCGAGAACCGCGGGCGACCACTCGTCCGTCGGGTCCCAGCCGACGTCGCCGAACAGCAGCGCACCGGACTCCCTCGCCTCGACGGTCCAGCCGGGCAACTCGTCGGCGACCGGCACGATCGCGGACCGGGTCTTCAGCCCGGGACCGACCAGTTTGCTCGGGTCGCCGGGCGCCTCGTGGGCGTGCGTGACCATCGCCCGGTCCCGGTCGATCGACATCGAGACGGTGACGGGCGAGTGCCAGTGGCCGATCCGGCGCGAGTGGGACAGGTCCACGCCTTCCTGGTCGGCCAGGGTCCGCCAGCAGAAATCGGCGTACACGTCGTCGCCGAAGACGGCGGCCAGGCCGCTCTTCAGGCCGAGCCGCGCGGCCGCGATCGCGAAGTTCGCGACGCCGCCCGGGCAGGAGCCCATGCCTTCGGCGAAGATCTCGGTCCCGGTGGTCGGGGCGGTCTCCAGGCCGGTCATCACGATGTCGTAGAACACGGTGCCTTGTACGAACACGTCGTACATCTCGGGTTCGTCGGTCACGGTGACACCGCTCCTTGTCATCCTGGGTCAGCCTGGGCCGGCTTTGTCGGTGGCGGGTGGAATGCTCCTTCGTAACATCATCGACCGGTCAAAACCATGCAATTCATCGGCTTTCGGGAGGCGCGTACGTGATCCCCACCTGGATCTCGATCGTCGGCGTCGTGATGACGGTGCTCAGTCCGCTGCTCGCGCTCGGCGGCGTCTTCCTCGGGTCGTACCTGGTCCGCAAGTCCGACCGCGAGCTCGACACCTGGCGGCACCGGGAGGAGACGATGCGGATGGTCCGCTGGGCGGTCGAGCAGATCCTCGACGGCGAGGACAACGCCGGCACGGACGCCGGTGTGGTGACGCTGCGCTCACTGATGCGGTCGGAGTTGTTACAGCCCGAGGACTACGACCTGGTCGCCGCGCTGACCGCCGCGGTAGCGATCGACCGCGTCGGCGCGGCCGCGTACGCTGATATTGCGGATGCAGACATCGAGGTCGTCGAGGGAGACAGTGACAATGGCTGAGAAGAAGACCGTGAAGGTCTCCCGCCAGGCCGTCGAGCTGGCCCGGTTGCACGTCGAGGCTGCCCGCAGAGCCGGCCGCAAACCCGATGCCGGCGTCGCCCGGATCGCGGGCGCCCGGCCGGACAACGGCGCCGGTGCCGCGCCGGCCCCCGCCTGACCCCCGCCTGACCCCGCGGAATTCCTGATCCCTGGAATTACCGTCTCCTGAGCCCCACCGCCGACGTAGAGTCAGCGGATGCGCACGGGCTGTGGGACCGTGCGGGACTGGAGACGGCGTAATGAGCGGTGGGATCAGCAGGCGGCAGGTGCTGGGGCTCGGGGCCGGGCTGGCGGCGATGGCCGTCGCCGGATGTGGTTCCGACAGCGGGCGGCCATCGAGCGGCGGCAGCGGCGACAAGCCGACGCTCCAGCAGTGGTACCACCAGTACGGCGAAGCGGGCACGCAGCAGGCGGTCGAGAAGTACGCGAAGGCCTATCCGGACGCGACCGTGACGATCCATTGGTCGCCGGGCGACTACGAGAAGAAGGCCTCGACGGCGCTGCTCACGAACCAGGGGCCGGACACGTTCGAGTACCCGAACGGTCCGACCATCGACATGATCAAGAGCGGCCAGGTCGTCGATCTCAGCGGCATCCTGGGTGACGCCAAGGACGACTTCAACGCCGCGCTGGTCGAGCGGATGTCGTACCAGGGCAAGCTGTACGCGATCCCGCAGGTGATCGACATGCAGCTGATGGTCTACCGCAAGAGCATGCTGAGCGCGGCCGGCGTACAGCCGCCGCAGACCGTCGACGAACTGCTGGCGGCCGCGAAGAAGCTGACCAACGACAAGGTGAAGGGCCTGTTCGTCGGCAACGACGGCGGCGTCGGCGTGCTGGGCGGACCGGCGCTGTGGTCGGCCGGGCTCGACTACCTGACCGCCGACAACCAGTTCGGGTTCGACGACCCGCTCGCGGCCGAGTCGCTGAGCAAGCTGCGCGAGCTCTGGACCTCGAAGGTTCTGTTGCTCGGGGCACCGACCGACTGGTCCGACCCGGCGGCGTTCACGCAGGGGCTGACCGCGATGCAGTTCACCGGGCTGTGGACGCTGCCCGTGATCGAGAAGGCGTTGCCGGGCGACTACGGCGTACTGCCCTGGCCGAAACTCAACGCGACCACCGGCAAGGCGAGCGTCCCGGTCGGTGCGTACGGCGCGTGCGTGAACGCGAAGTCGAAGAACGTCGACGCGGCGAAGAAGTACATCGAGTGGTTGTGGGTCGACCAGACCGACGACCAGCTCGACTTCGCGCAGTCGTACGGCTTCCACGTCCCGGCCCGCAAGAGCCTGGCCGGCAAGGCGGACAAGCTCAAGTCCGGCCCGGCCGCCGACGCGGTCAAGCTGCTCAACGAGAACGGCCGCCCGCAGAACCCGATGCTGTGGTCGCCCAAGGCCAGTACGGCGTACTCCGACGCGCTCAACCGGATCATCCGCAGCGGGGCCGACCCGGCCGCGGAGATCAAGAAGGTCCGCACGGTCACCGAGGCGGAGCTCAAACGCATCGCGGGCTGAGCCGCAGCGTGCCACAGTAGGCGGCATGCTCTCCCTGCAACCGCTGACCGACGACGACCGCGAGCTGATCGAGCTGGCCCGCCGTACGGTCGACGCGAACACCGACGGACCCGACGGCGTCTACACGATGGGCGCCGCGGTCCGCGGTATCGACGGCCGGATGTACGCCGGCATCAACCTCTACCACTTCACCGGCGGACCCTGTGCCGAACTGGTTGCCCTCGGCCACGCCCGCGCGTCCGGCGCCCGCGAGCTGACGACGATCGTGGCTGTAGGCAACGAAGGACGCGGCGTCCAGGGACCGTGCGGCCGTGATCGGCAGGTCCTGCTCGACTACCACCCCGGCATCAGGGTCATCCTGCCGAGCGAGGACGGCCCCGGGTCGGTTCTCGCCACCGACCTGCTCCCAGGCGCCTACCGCTGGACGCCCTGACCCAAGACGATCTCGCCCTCGCGGAACCACCAGGTGATCGCCTCGGCCTCGAGCATGCCCGCCTGCACGGCCGGATCCTCGGCCGCGTGCTTGCGTGCCTCGTCGATCCCGGTGCGGTAGACGCACAGCCCCCGTAGTACCTGGTCGTCGTGATCGCGGAACGGACCGGCCGCGCCCATCACGCCGGCCGCCCGCTTGCCGTCGAGGAAGTCGAGATGGGCCTGCTGGATGCGGTCGGCCTCGTCGTCGGCGAAGTCGACCGGAGCCGCCGGGCGGCGGAGCAGGACCAGTGTCAGGCTCTCCATGCCCGGCCGCGGCGGCGTGCTCACACCAGCCTCTCGGCGAGCATGAACGTGTTGCCGTCCGGGTCGTAGAACGTGGCGAGGCGGACCTCGTCGGCGATCTGCCTCGTCTCGCCGTCGAAGCGGGTGTCCAGCGACTCCAGATGCCGGCGTGACTTCTCGATGTCGCGGACCCCGAACGTGACCACGACCCCGCCGTCGGTCTTCGGCTCCTCGACCTGGCCGAGGCCGATCGAGATCCCGGGCAGCGGCGTACTCAACTCGGCCCAGCCCCAGGACTCCAGCCGGTGTACGACCTCGAAGCCGAGGGCCTGCTCGTACCACTGCACGGCCCGCTCCAGGTCGGAAACGTCCAGCGCGCAGACCGCGCGCCCGTCGTACTCGATCCCACCCATAGTCCTGTTTTTATACTAAGCTTACTTTCGTGTCAACGCTTGCCCGCCTGGTCCATTTCCGCTGGGCCGTCCCAGTGCTGGCCGAGCTCCACCGCGGCCGCGGCGGGCGCTTCGTGAACCTCACCCACTCCCTGGGCGTGAGCCGCGAGTCGCTACGCCGGACGCTGACGTTCCTCACCGAGGCCGGCCTGATCCAGCGCAACCCGGGCAAGGGTCACCCGCTCCGCCCGGAGTACCTGCTCACCGACCCGCAGCTCGGCGCGGACGCCGCCGTACTCACGGACCTCCTGGCCGACCTGGGCGTGACCGACCTGGGCCTGAAGAAGTGGTCCCTCCCCACCCTGACGCTGCTGACCGAACAACGCCGCTTCTCAGAACTCCGCCGAGCCCTCCCCGACGTCACCCCACGCGCCCTGACCCTCACCCTCAAAGACCTCGAAGCAGCCGCCCTAATCACCCGCACCGTCACCGACGCCTACCCACCCGCAACCGTCTACCGCACCACCACCCCCGGCCTACAACTGGCGCGGGCAGCTCAGAAGGTTGGGATGATGTGTTTGCCGTAGGCGGCGAGGGTTTGTTCCTTGGCGTCGTGTTGGAGGTAGAGGGCGAACTGGTCGACGCCGAGGTCCTTCAGTTCGTTGAGGCGGGTGAGGTGGTTCTCGGCGGGGCCGAGGATGCAGAAGCGGTCGACGACCTCGTCGGGGACGAAGGTGGTGTGGGTGTTGCCGGCGCGGCCGTGTTCGGCGTAGTCGTAGCCCTTGCGGCCCTCGATGTAGTCGGTGAGTGCCTTCGGTACGGCGCCTGACGTGCCGTAGCGCTCGACGATGTCGGCGACGTGGTTGCCGACCATGCCGCCGAACCAGCGGGTCTGCTCGCGCTGGTGGTCCAGGTCGTCGCCGACGTACGCCGGGGCCGCGACGCAGAACTTGATCGCCATCGGGTCGCGGCCGGCCTGCTCCGCGGACCGCCGTACCGCGGTGATCATCCACTCGGCGATGTCGGGATCCGCGAGCTGCAGGATGTAGCCGTCGCCGACCTCGCCCGTCGCGGCCAGCGCGCGCGGGCCGTACGCCGCGACCCAGACGTCCAGCGCACCGTTGTCGACCCACGCGAACTTCAGCTGCTGTCCGCGATACTCGACGGTCTCGCCGCGGGCCAGCGCGCGCACCACCTCGACGCACTGCTTCATCTCGTCGATCGTCCCCGGCTTCGCGCCGAGCGTCCGCAGGGCCGAGTCGCCGCGGCCGATCCCGCAGATCGTCCGGTTGCCGAACATCTCGTTGAGCGTGGCGAACTGGGACGCGATCACGGTCCAGTCCCGCGTCCCCGGGTTCGTCACCATCGGGCCGACGATCACCCGCTGCGTGGCCGCCAGGATCTGGCTGTAGATGACGAACGGCTCCTGCCACAGCAGGTGCGAGTCGAACGTCCACACGTAGCCGAACCCGGCGTCCTCCGCCTTCCGGGCCAGCTCCACCACCGTGGACGCGGGCGGATCACACTGGAACACCACACCGAAGTCCACTGTCTCCCCCTACATCAAGTAAGACGACAGGCCGCGCTTCAGGAACTTCCCCCGGCCCTTGCGGCCATGATAGTTGCCGTCAGCCACGATCACCTCGCCGCGCGAGATCACCGTGCCCACCCGGCCCTGGATCTCGACCCCTTCGTACGCCGAGTAGTCCATGTTCATGTGATGCGTCTCGACCCCGATCCGGGTCGTCCCGTTCGGGTCGTAGATCACCAGGTCGGCGTCGGATCCGGGCTGGACGATGCCCTTCTGCGGGTACAGCCCGAACATCCGGGCCGGCGTCGTCGCGATCGTCTCCACCCAGCGCTCGAGCGAGATGTTGCCGTCGACAACGCCCTGGAAGATCAGGTCGACCCGGTGTTCGACGCCGCCGATGCCGTTCGGGATCTTGGAGAAGTCGCCGATGCCCATCTCCTTCTGATCCTTCATGCAGAACGGGCAGTGGTCGGTCGACACGATCGCGAGATCGTTGCTGCGCAGACCCTTCCACAGATCGCGGGCATGCGACTCGTGCTTGCTGCGCAACGGCGTCGAGCAGACCCACTTCGCACCTTCGAACCCGGGCGCGCCGAGCTGGTCCTCCAACGTCAGATAGAGGTACTGCGGACAGGTCTCCGCGAACACGTTCCGCCCGAGGTCCCGCGCCTCGGCGACCTTGGCCAGCGCCTGACTCGCGGACAGGTGGACGATGTACAGCGGGCAGTCCTGCGCAACCTCGGCCAACGCGATCGCCCGGTTCGTCGCCTCGGCCTCCAAAGCCGCCGGGCGGGTGATCCCGTGGTAGATCGGGTCGGTCTCGCCACGTTCCAGCGCCTGCTGGACGAGGACGTCGATCGCGATGCCGTTCTCCGCGTGCATCATGATCATCGCGCCGTTGGCCCGCGCGGTCTGCATCGCCCGCAGGATCTGCCCGTCGTCGGAGTAGAAGACGCCCGGGTACGCCATGAACAGCTTGAAGCTGGTGATGCCCTCGTCCGCGACCAGCTGGTCCATCGCTTTCAGCGCATCGGTGTCGACGCCGCCGAGGATCATGTGGAACGCGTAGTCGATGTGGCACTCGCCCTCGGTCTTCGCGTGCCAAGCTGCGAGCCCGTCCTGCACGACCTCACCGGTGCGCTGGATCGCGAAGTCGATGATCGTCGTCGTTCCGCCGTACGCCGCGGCCCGGGTCCCGGTGTCGAAGGTGTCGCTGGCCGACGTACCGCCGAACGGCATCTCCATATGGGTGTGGGCGTCGATCCCGCCCGGGATCACGTACTTGCCGGAGGCATCGATCACTTCGTTCGCGGTGATCGTCGGCGTGAACGACGGATCGAGTACGGCGACGATCTTCTCGCCCTCGACCAGCACGTCCGCGACCCTGGTTCCGGTCGGTCCGACGACGGTTCCACCTTTGACCAGCAACGACATTCAGGCCACTCCCCTTTGAGCGCTGAGGTTCTACGGCTTGGTGAGGTCTCCGTACGCGTCCGGGCGGCGATCGCGGTAGAACTGCCAGCGGTCCCGGACCGTGTCCAGCAGTCCGAGGTCCAGGTCGCGGACGATCAGTTCCGGATCGTGGTCATGGCCGACCTCGCCGACGAACTTGCCTTCCGGGTCGACGAAGTACGACGTCCCGTAGAAGTCGTTCTCGCCGAACTCGGACTCGATGCCGACCCGGTTGATCGCGCCGATGAAGTACTCGTTCGCGACCGCACTCGCGGGTTGCTCCAGCTTCCACAGGTACGCCGAGAGCCCGCGGCTGGTCGCCGACGGGTTGAAGACGATCTTCGCGCCGGCCAGGCCGAGCGCGCGCCAGCCCTCCGGGAAGTGCCGGTCGTAGCAGATGTAGACGCCGATCCGCCCGACCGCGGTGTCGAAGATCGGGTACCCGAGGTTGCCCGGGCGGAAGTAGAACTTCTCCCAGAAACCCTTCACCTGCGGGATGTGGTTCTTCCGGTACTTGCCCAGATAGGTGCCGTCGGCATCGATCACGGCCGCGGTGTTGTACAGCACGCCCGGCTGCTCCTGCTCGTACACCGGGAGCACCGTCACCGTCCCGAGCTCCTGCGCCAGCGCGGCGAACCGCTCGGTCGTCGGGCCCGGCACGGACTCGGCGTACTCGTAGTACTCGGCGTCCTGCTTCTGACAGAAGTACGGTCCGTAGAACAGCTCCTGGAAACAGATCACCTTCGCACCCGCGGCGGCCGCCTGCCGCGCGTAGTCCTCGTGCGCCTTGATCATGGACTCTTTGTCGCCGGTCCACGACGTCTGCACCAAAGCAGCCCTGACAACGTCCGCCACAAGACCTCCCCAAGTAGAGGTCCCATGCTCTATCCGTTACATACCAGCCGTCAACGGATGCCCCGATCGGGGTCAGATCGTGATGGTGCGGGCGCTGCCGATGCGGACGTGGCCGCCGACTGTGGCGTGGGTCGGGGGCTCGTGGGTGGTGTAGAGGTGCGAGCCGGCGCCTTGGACGATGTGGAGGTCGCGGCCGAGTTGGGCGGTCAGCTGGGTGACCGCGGAGCCGGTGGCCTCGTCCTCAACGACGCCCATCGCGGGAGCGAAGGCACGGGCGCGGATGATGCCGCTGGGCTCGTCCAGCCAGGACCAAAGGAAGGTGTGGCCGGCGTCGTACGACGTGGGCTCGGCCGCCAGGACCGCCTCAGGCGAGTCGAGTTGGCGCCATTCCCAGGTGCTGCCCCAGGTCGTGTCGGCGCGGACCGAGAAGAGATCGTCGCTGCGGGTGACGGCGATGGCGCCGGCCGGGACGTGGAGAGTGTCGACCAGCTGGCCGGTCGAGTGCAGCCAGGCTGCTGCGCCGACGGTCGGGTGGCCGGCGAAGGCCATCTCGCCGGTGGCGGAGTAGATGCGGAGCGTGCCGGTCGCGGCGTCGTCGACGTACACGGTCTCGCTGTACCCGAGCTCGGCGGCGAGCCGTTGCCGGTCCGCGGCCGGGACGAGGCGGCCGTCGACGATGCCCAGGGGGTTGCCGAACCGGCCGTCCGGGTCGGTGAAGACGTGGACGACCTGGACGGGGATCGAGGTCAAGTCAGAGAACTGCGATGGCGGCGATCACCGCGATCAGCAGCACGGCGGCGCCGATGACGGCGAGCACGCGGCCGTTGATCTTCGGATCGCGGGTCGTCTCGGTCGAGCCCTCGTTGACGAACGCGCGGAACATCTGCGTGTTCGCACCCGGGTCCTGCTCGTTCTCCACGTTCTGCGGGACGTTCTGGTCAGCCATGGGCCAAGACCCTACCTGCCGCCGGGATCGGCCCGGCAGACCGCCCACAGAAGCCTCACACAGACCTGATGTACCATTTGGTACATGCGCTTCGATCACTCCAGCACGATCCAGGCCTCGCCAGAGCGGGTCTGGGAGGTTTTCAGCGATGTCGAGCGGTGGCCCGACTGGACCCCGACTGTCGATTCCGTCGAGCGGCTCGACGCGGGCCGGATCCATCTCGGGTCCCGCACCCGGATCCGCCAGCCCAAGCTCAAGGTCGCCGTCTGGGAGGTGACCGAACTGAAGGACGGGGAGTACTTCGAGTGGGTCTCCACCGCTCCCGGGCTGAAGACGACCGGCGGGCACCGCGTGATCAGCACCCCGGAAGGTACGGTGGCGACCGCGACGATCATCCAGGAAGGTCCGCTCAGCTGGCTCTTCGGCAGGTTGTACGCGGGCCTGACCAAGCGCTACATCGCCACCGAGACCGAGAAGCTGAAGGAAGTCAGTGAGTCGAGAGAGTCTGCTGGCTGACGCGGTCGAGCATTTCGCCAAGAACGGGATCGGCGACGCCAGCCTGCGCAGTATCGCGGCCTCGGTCGGCACCAGCCACCGGATGCTGATCTACCACTTCGGCTCCCGCGAGGGGCTGCTCGCCGAAGTGGTGCGCACGGTCGAGCAGCAGCAGCGTGACCTGCTGGCCGAGGTGCTGGCGACCGACCTCCCGGTCGCCGAGCAGAACGAACTGTTCTGGCGCCGGGTCACAGAGGCGGCGCTGATCTACGGACCGCTGTTCTTCGAGCTCAGCGCGCACGCGATGCAGGATCTGCCGCACACCGAGTCGCTCAAGGCGGATCTGATCAACGTCTGGTTGCCGCCGTTGATCGAGCTATGCATCCGCGCGGGGCTCCCGGCGGACGAGGCACCGGCGTACGCGCGGCTCGGTCTGGCGGCGTCGCGGGGTCTGCTGTTCGACCTGCTGCTGACCGGCGATCACGCGGGCGTCGACGAGGCGTCCGCGCTGCTCAACCGGCTGTTCAGTCCCCCGGTTGGGTAGGCGTCGCCACCCAGCCGGCCACGATCGGCAGCCGCGATTCCCGCAGTACGGCGGTGAACGCGAACGGCCGGTCCAGCGCGAGCTCGAGCCGGCGCTGCTTGGTCGTGATCATCGCGGCCCGGGTCATCGCCATCGCCGTCACCGCCGCCGCCTCGAACCCGGTCGCGAAGAACCGCGCGAGCACCTTCTGCTTGGCCTGCCCGACTTGGAGCGGAGTCGGGCTGAGCGCACTGAAGTGGCCGTGATCGCCGGGATCCGAGGTGACGGCGGTCAGGCCGAACAGCTCACGTGACTGCATCAGGTCGTGCTCGATCTCGACGTTGAACGACGGCAGTGACAGCTTCAGATCCGGCCGCGCCGACGTCGTCTGCCCGATCCGTACGCCTGGCGCGACTTCGGCGCCTTGCTCGCCCTGCTCGATCAGGGTCTGGCCGGACACTCCGTCGCTTGGGTCGGCGACCGCATCCAGGAGGCCGGCCAGCACGTCGGCCCGCGGGGCCTGCGGTTGCCCGATCCCTAGCAGTACGTCGACATCGGCATCGCCCTGCACCGTGACGACCGTCAGGTCGCCGTACCGCCCTACGGCGTCGAGGTCCGAGTCGACGCGGTCGAGCCAGTGCCACGAGCCTGCCCACGGCCCATCAGGCACGCGCCGGACCTGCTCGGTGAACGGGCGGACCCAGGTCGTGCGCAGCAGCAGGGCCGACGCGAGCACGAGGAGTACGCCGGGGTCGAGCTCGAGTGGCATCTCGCGGATCAGGTCGTCGGTGTGATCGGCGGCCCACGCGTCCAGCTTCGGCTTGTCGACCGCGGGGTTGCCGGTGAGCATGCCGACGAGCGGAGCGGGCATCACGGTGTCGAACGACTCCGCGAGCTTCAACTGCTCGCTCACCCACACACCGAGCGCGGCATGCAGGTCGGCGGATCCCTCGATCGCCTCGATCAGCCGGATCGCGTCGGTCGAACCGTTCGCCGCGTCCACCCCGGCGGCCGCGGCAAGCTCGCTCCGGCCAGGCTCGTCCGCCCCGGTCGCAAGCAACGCGAGCAGCGGCCACAGCCCCAGCCCGGACACGACGGTATTGCCCGCCGGAAGACTCCGAGCCCAGCGAGCCGTGAGGTCAGTGACTGCGCGCACCACGTCGGCATTCATACCCACCACACTGCCACGCCCGGCTCTGTTGATGCTGATTTTCATTTCCGGCGGGGTTCTGCCAGCATTCCCGCATGGCAACGGCCAAGGAGGAGTCCTCGGGGTCTTCGATCGCGTTCACCGCGACGTTGATCCTGCTGGTCGGTACGGCGCTGTTCGGGCGGCGGGTCTTCTCCGGCTGGTTCACCGCGGACGGGATCCGGACCTGGGCGACGATGTTCGTCGGCGTGACCGTGCAGGCGATGCCGTTCCTCGTCCTCGGTGTGCTGCTGTCAGCTGCGCTGACCGCGTTCGTGCCGGCGTCGTTCTTCGCCAAGGCACTGCCCAAGAACCCTGCCCTCGCGGTCCCGGTTGCCAGCGCGTCCGGCGTCGTCCTGCCTGGGTGCGAGTGCGCGTCGGTGCCCGTGTCGGCCGCGCTGATGAACCGGGGGGTCACGCCCGCCGCAGCGATCGCCTTCCTGCTCTCTGCGCCGGCGATCAACCCGGTCGTGCTCACGTCGACAGCGGTCGCTTTTCCCGGCCAGCCGAAGGTGGTGGTCGCACGAGCGGTCACGTCACTCGCGGTATCGATGGTCCTTGGCTGGTTGTACTTGCTGACCGGCAAAGGGTTGAAGCCGCCGAAGAACCGGCATGCGCACGACGCGGGCAAGTTCGACGTGTTCCGGTCCGCGATGCTGCACGACTTCCTGCACGCCGGTGGATTCCTCGTGATCGGCGCCGCCGCCGCAGCCACGCTCAACGTCGTCGTACCGCGGACCTGGCTGGATCACGTCGCCGGGAATCTGCTGCTGTCGGTCGTGATCCTCGGCCTGCTCGCCGTCCTGCTGGCCATCTGTTCCGAGGCGGACGCGTTCGTCGCGGCGAGCTTGTCGCAGTTCTCGCTCACCGCGCGGCTTGCGTTCATGGTGGTCGGGCCGATCGTGGACGTGAAGCTGATCGCGTTGCAGACCGGGACGTTCGGGCCGAGGTTCGCCGTACGGTTCGCGCCGACGACCTTCGTCATCGCGCTCGTCGCCAGTCTGCTCGTCGGGTGGTGGTTGCTGTGAAGCGGAACATCGCCGGACTGGTGATGGTGTTCGTCGGCGCGGCGGTGCTGCAGCTCGCGACGTCCGGGACGTACCTGCGCTACGTCAAGCCCGGCATGCGGTGGATGTTGCTGGCGGCCGGGCTGATCCTGATCGCGCTCGCCGTCACCGACGTACTGATCAGGACCCGGGAGGAGCACGACCACGGCCTGCCGCGGACCGCCTGGCTGCTCGTTGTTCCGATCTTCGCCCTGCTCGTGGTCGACCCGCCTGCGCTCGGTGCCGACGCCGCCCAACGCCAGTCGCCTGTTGCCGCGAAACCGGCTCAAGGCGCGTCTTGGCTGGGCGGGAACACAAGTGGACCCACGGCCCTCGCGGTCCGCGACTACGCCGTCTGGGCGGTGTGGGAGCAGGACAGTATGAAAGGCCACTCGTTCCAGCTCACCGGCTTCGTCACCCCGGCCAAGAACGGCGTCTGGTACGTGACCCGCATCGGCCTGACCTGCTGCGTCGCGGACGGTACGGCGTACATGGTCGAGGCCCGTGGTCAGGCGGCGCCGCCGAAGAACCAGTGGGTCACGATCACGGGCCAATGGGGCGAGCCGACCAGGCGGGTCGACGGCGACGTCGCCGCGCTGACCGTCGAGACCATCACGCCGACTACGGCGCCGGCGAACCCGTACGAGTAGCCCTCACACATTCCGGCGCTGCGCCGTTCCATGCCCATGAAGCGAACTGTCGAGCCCAAGGTCTTGTACTTCGGTACGCCGGTAGTACTGATCAGCTCCCTCAACCCCGACGGCACCACGAACCTCGCCCCGATGTCGTCCGCGTGGTGGCTCGGGTACACCGCGATGCTAGGGATGGGGACCAGCGCCCAGACCGTCAAGAACCTGGTCGAGCGGCCGGAGATCGTCCTCAATCTGGTCGATCCGGACATGGTCGCCGCGCTCGACCGGATCGCCCTGCTGACCGGGTCGCAGGAGATGTCCGACTCGAAGCGGGCGCGCGGATACCGGTACGAGCCGGACAAGTTCGCCGCGGCCGGGCTGACCCGTGAGCCGAGTGAGCTGTCCGCCCTCCACACCGTCGTCGAGAGCCCGATCAACCTCGAAGGCCGCATCGTGGCGATCAACGAGATCGGCGGGCCGGACTCCCACCTGTGCTCGCTGGAGATGCGGGTCGAGCGAGTCCGGGTCCGCGAGGACCTGCTGATGAGCAACGACCGCTACATCGACCCGCTGCGGTGGGATCCGCTGATCATGAAGTTCACCGAGTACTTCGCCGGCGGCAGTCCGGCGTACGCGTCCTCGCTCGCGCGCGGCTGGCAGATGCCGCCGATGCCGATCCCGGTCGGGTCAGGCGACTGACGTCAGCTCCGGGTCGCCGGACTCCGCGGGCTTTACTGCGCGCGGGGTCCGGCGCCGGATGATCGTGCAGGCCATACCGCCGATCACCAGTACTGCGGCGATCCCTTGCTGCAGCCCGACGGCCTCGCCACGCAGTACCCAGGCGGCCGACATCCCGACGATCGGCACGAGCAGTGAGAACGGCGCGACCGTGCTCGCGTCGTACTGCCTCAGCAGGTAGCCCCACACCCCGAAGCCGAACAGCGTGGCGCCGAAGGCGAGGTACGCGATCGCGCCGATGCCGCTGAGGTTGATGTCGCGCAGCGCGTCGACGTCGGCGCGCGGTCCTTCGGTGATCAGGGAGAGGACCAGCAGGGGTACGACGGCGACCGCGCTCACCCAGACCATGAAGCGCAGCGTGTCCGGTGGCTTGGCGTAGCGGGTGATCGTGTTCGACACACCCCAGAAGCCGGCCGCGACGATGACGAGAACCAGCGCGCCGAGCGGGGCCGACAGCTTGCGGTCGAGGACGATCAGCGCGATCCCGACACAGGCGATCACGATGCCGATGAGCTGAGCCGGCCGCGGACGCTCCCGCAGTACGGCGATCGCGAACAGGACCGTGAAGATCACCTGGGCCTGCAGGACGAGCGACGACAGACCGGCCGGCACGCCGTGGTCCATCGCGATGAACAGCAGACCGAACTTGGCCACACCGAGCGCGAGCCCGACGCCGACGACGTACCGCCAGGGGACGCGCGGTTTGCCGAGCAGGAAGATCGCCGGTACGGCGGCGAAGAAGAACCGCAGCGCGGACAGCAGGAGCGGCGGCACGCCCTCCAGACCGACCTCGATGATGACGAAGTTGATGCCCCAGACAACGACGACGGCGAGCGCGAGGAGCAGGTCACGAGGCTTCATACGGTCCAGTGTGGGTGGCGGTACACTTAAGGACCAGCACCGATTTCTATCGCCTTCAATGTAGGAGTGCTACATGATCGATCTCGGTCGGCTCCGCGCGTTGCACGCGGTCGCGCAGTACGGGTCGGTCAACCGGGCCGCCGAGGTGCTCGGCTACACACCCTCCGCGGTGTCGCAGCAGCTGGCGAAGCTGGAGCGCGAGACGCGCACGACGCTGATCGAGCGGCAAGGGCGCGGGATCGTGCTGACCGACGCCGCCCAGCAGCTCGCGTCGACGGCGGCCCGGATTCTGGCGCTGGTCGAGGACGCCGAGCTGACGCTGGACGAGCAACGTGGGCAGGCGATCGGGACGCTCAGCATCGCCGCCTTTCCGACCGCCGCGCGCGGGTTGCTGCCGTCGGCGCTGGTGCGGCTCGTCCATGATCACGAAGGGCTGGACATTCGCGTCCGCGAGACCGATCCGTTCGAGGCGGTGGCGGCGGTCAATCGTGGCGAGATCGACGTGGCGGTTGTGCACGACTGGCACAACACGCCGCTCGCCTTGCCCGAAGGCTTGTCACGGGCGAAGCTCGGCACGGATCCGGCCGACGTACTGGTGCCGGCGTCGCATCGCCTGGCCGGCAAGGAGTTCGTGCGGGCGGAGGACCTGGTGGGCGAGCGCTGGATCTGCCAGCCGGCCGGGTCGATCTGCCACGAGTGGCTGATCCGGACGATGCGTCGCGCCGGCGTCGAGCCGGAGGTCGCGTACTCGATCGCGGAGTATCAGACCCAGCTCGCGATGCTTGCCCGCGGCATCGGCATCGGTCTGCTCCCCCGCCTCGGCCGCGGCCCGGTCCCCGCCGGCGTGGTCGTCGTACCCCTGCAGCCCGCGCCGACCCGCCGCCTGTACGCCGTCTGGCGGACGACCACGTCGCGCCGCCCGGCGATCGCGGTGACCCTGGAAACCCTGAAGTCAGCCTGGCCGGACCGCGACACGGCCTGATCAGCTGAGCCGGCAGGCAGGCTCCACCGACGGCGCATCGACGATCTGCCGGAGCTTGACCTCGGTCTCCTCGTCGAGCGCCGTGTAGATGGTCGCCCGCAACGGCCCGACCGGCGACAGCCACAGGTTGATCGGATCGATCCGCAGGATCCCGAACCCGTCGATCTCCAGCATCTTCGTCCGGGTGCTCGGCGCTGCGACGTCGTACCGCTCCCACAACTCGGCGAAGTACGGCGAGTTCCTGAGCAGGCTCTGGATCAGGTCCTGCCAGAGCGCGTCACCGAGGTGGTCGGCCGATGCCGCCCGGAACGCCGCGACCATGTGGTGTTTGGTCGACTCGGCGTCGACGAAGCTGCAGTTCCACTCGTTCGAGACGAAGTTCAGCCAGAGCATGTTCCGGTCCTCGACCGGCACTTTCTCCAGATCGATGATGACCCGGCAGTACGCGTCGTTGAAGGCGAGGATGTCGTACCGCTTGTTCAGCACCACTGCCGGGTACGGCGAGACCGCGTCGAGGGTCTTCTGCGCCGACGGCGGCAGCGCCGAGCACACTCCCGGCGCCGGATCGGAGCGGATCCCGGCCAGCCGGTACAGGTGGATGCGCTCCTGCCGGTCGAACCGAAGCGCCGTCGCGATCGCGTCCAGGACCTGCGCGGACACGTTGATGTCGCGCCCTTGCTCGAGCCAGGTGTACCAAGTGACCCCGACCCCGGCGAGCAGCGCAACCTCCTCGCGCCGCAGTCCCGGCGTACGCCGTCGGCCGCCGGGCGCGAACCCGACGTCGTCCGGCCGGATGCGTTCCCGCCGACTGCGCAGGAACACCCCGAGCTCTCGCCGCTGGGCCGGCACGGTTCTGTCGGTGGCGGCTGGGAGAGTGGTCATGGTTCCATCATGGGCACAGTTCGATCCTGGTGCCAGGTGCTGTCAGTAATAGGATAACCAGGCTCTCACCACCAGGTTCGGAGTCCGTCCAGGCTGGACGCATGACAGACCAGCTCCAAGCCGCCACCGGAGTGCCCGCCCGGCCGCAGGCCGTCGCCGCCCCGCTGAAGCCGGTGACCCTCACGACTCTCATCTTCGGTGCCTTCCTGCCGATGCTCTCCTTCTTCGTCATCAACGTCGCTCTGCCCGCGATCGGCTCGGACCTGCGAGCCACCTCGGGCGAGCTCCAACTCGTGGTGGGCAGCTACGGCATCGCCGTCGCGACCCTCCTCGTGGTCGGCGGTCGCCTCGGCGACAAGTTCGGCCGCAAACGCCTGTTCCTGATCGGGCTGATCGGCTTCACCGTGATGTCGCTGATCTGCGCCCTCGCCCCGAGCATCGGCGTACTCCTGGTCGCCCGCGTCGTCCAGGGCGCGGCCGGCGCCGCCGTCACCCCGCAGGTGCTGGCGACGATCACCAGCGTCCTCACCGGTGAACACCGCGCCCGCGCCATGGCCATGTACGGCGTCGCAGGCGGTGCGGCGGCGGCGTTCGGCCAGATTCTCGGCGGCGTACTGGTCGAGGCAAACGTCTTCGACCTCGGCTGGCGGGCCGTGTTCCTGGTCAACGTCCCTGTCGGGATCGTGGGCGTGGCTGCGGCAGTCCGGCTGATCCCGGAGACCAAGGCCGGCAAGGCGCAGCGGGTCGACCTGGTCGGAGCCGCACTGCTCGCGCTGACGCTGGTCCTGCTGCTCCTGCCGCTCACCGAGGGCAGGCCGCTCGGCTGGCCACTGTGGACCTGGCTCTGCCTGGCAGCGACGATTCCGGCCGTACTGACCCTCGGCGTACACCAGCACCGGTCAGAGCAGTCCGACCGGTCTCCCCTGATCCCGCCGACGGTGCTGCGGTTGCGGGCGATGCGGATCGGCCTCCTGCTGGCGGTCGCGTTCTTCACCACGTTCGGCGGCTTCATGTTCGTGTTCGCGATCGCCACCCAGGGTGAGGCGCACATGTCCCCGCTGGAAGGCGGTCTGAGCCTGCTGCCGATGGCTGTCGGGTTCCTGATCACCTCGATCTACGGACCACGCCTGCAGGTGCGGTACGGCGCCGGCCTCATCGTCCGCGGCTGGATCATCCAGGGCGTCGGGTACGCCGTACTCGCGGTCGCTGCACTCACCCTGTGGCCGGACGTGAACCCGCTCAAGCTCGCCGTACCGATGCTGATCGCCGGCTTCGGCTCCGGCCTGGTCATGGTGCCGCTGATGGGTGTCGTACTCAGTCAGGTCCCGCCGGCACAGGCAGGTCTCGGTAGCGGCATCCTGCTCACCAGCCAGCAGACCTGCTTGGCTCTGGGCGCAGCCACGGTCGGCACGGCCTACCTGTCGCTGGCCGGCAGCTCCTGGGGCCAAGGCGGCGCACTGGCCGCGGTAGCCCTGGCCATCACCGCGATCTCACTACTGATGACCCCGGTGACCAACCAGCTCCGCAGTCGCTAACGCAGGGCTGGTCCGGTCGACTCACGGACTACGAGCCGTGGAACGAGCGACTCTTGCCGACGAGGTGACTCCGGGTCCGCCAGGCGCGCCCGGAGTACCTCGACCGCTCTGTGACCGACCTCCAGCTTCGCCGGCGACACAGCGGTCAGTGGTACGTCGGACAACTCGGCGATCTCGTCGTCGTAGCTGATGACCGACAGCTCACCCGGTACGTTGATCCCGCGGGCCAGCGCCACGTTGAGGAGCAGGTTGGCCTCGCGGTCCGCGAAGCAGATGACGGCGGTGACCCGCTCCCGCCGTACCTCGGTCAAGAAGCGCTCGACGTCCGCACCGGTCCAGCGGTCGAGCGCACGGCCCAGCACTGGCACGTCACCCAGCCCGGCTCGCACCTGCGGTGCGGTATGCGGGCTGGTGCGTTCGAGGTAGGCGATCCGGGTGTGCCCGAGCTCCTTCAGGTGCTTCAGTGCCAGCCGAGCACCGGCCGCGTGGTTCGTGCCGACGAACTCGTGCAGGGTGGCCGGGTCCTCCAGTCCACGCTCCACCAGCACCACAGGCAGATCCAGCTCCTCGAGCTCGGCCGTGTCCGGTGCGACGATCAGACCGGCGACACCGGCACCGACGAGCCCATCGATCGCCAGCCTGGTCTCTGCGGAGTCCCACTCGGTACTGCGGAGCAGCATCTGGGCGCCGTGCTTGGCCAGCTCGCGTTCGATCCCCACGATGATCCGCGGGTAGTAGTACGTCATCGACGGCACGGCGACACCGATCAGCGGACCGGTGCTAGGGCTCGCGATGTACATCCCTGAGCCTTGACGGCGGTACACCAGCCCGTCCTGGACCAGCAGGTCGACCGCCCGGCGAACGGTGTTGAGGCTGACGCCCTGCTCGGCGGCCAGCTGCTGCTCGGTCGGCAGCTTGCCGCCCGGCCAGCGCAGCTCGGCGATCCCCCGGCGCAGCTCGGCGGCCAGGAGCCGTGCCTTCTGGCCCCGTACGACGTCAGTCACAGCGCTGACTCTACCGGGATGAATCCGAAAATTCATTCGCATGAATCTGTTGCCAAAGGGAATGACTTGGCACAGACTCATTCGTCAGCAGCGCCTCAGTGATTCCGCCACCACTGCAGGAGACCTCATGAAACGCAGGACGTTCCTCGCCGCCTCGACCGCAACCGCCGCCGCCATGACACTGAGCCCTCGAGCCTTCGCCGATCCCGCCGACCCCGTTGACATGGCCGCTCTCCGCCGGAAGTGGGCCGACGCGCTCACCGGCGGATCGGTCCTCGATCCTTCCGACCCCGACTTCGCCGCTGCCCTGACCCGTCTCGACGCCGGCGCGACAGCCTCGCTCGCCAAGCTCGACCGATCGGCATCGCGCACACAGGTCTTCACCGACTACCCGCTGACCGCCGATCCCTCGGTCGCGAACACGTACGTCCGGCTGGAACAACTCGCCACCGCCTGGGCGACGCCGGGTTCGCAGTACCACTCCAGTGCGAGCCTGCTCGCCGACCTCCAGGCCGCACTGGAGTCGATGGACCGGCTGATCTACAACCCCGGACAGGCCGAGTTCGGCAACTGGTGGTCGTGGGAGATCGGCGCGACCCGGCCGCTCGCGAACACGATGGTCCTGCTGTACGACGTCCTGCCGGCCGAGGCCCGGGCGCGGTACTGCGCCGCGATCGACCACTTCGTGCCGGATCCGTACCAGATGTTCCCGCCGTCGCGCGCGGTCGTGTCGACCGGAGCCAACCGGGTGGACCTGTGCCAGGCGACCATCGTCCGCGCGCTCGTCACCGAGGACGAGGCAAAGCTCGTGCACGCCCGGGACGGGTTGAGCGACGTCTGGCAGTACGTCACGACCGGCGACGGGTTCTACCGCGACGGCTCGTTCGTACAGCACACCTGGGTCGCGTACACCGGCACCTACGGGCAGGTGCTGCTGGGCGGGATCGGGAAACTGCTCGCGCTGCTCGCGGGTTCGCCGTGGGCGGTGACCGACCCGAAGCGGCAGATCCTGTTCGACTCCGTCGCCAGAACGTTCCTCCCGGTGGTCCACGATCTGCGGATGATGGACTTCGTCCGCGGGCGCGCGGTGTCGCGCAACACCGAGTCGGACCACGACGACGCCTACATCGCCGCCGAGGCGATCCTGCGCCTGGCCGCGGGCGTCGATGCGTCGCTGGCCGGCCCCTGGCGCGCCGCGGTCGCCGGCTGGCTGGCGCGCGACACGTTCGGCAACATGTTGTCGGGGGCAAGCATTCCGCGGGTCGCGCTGATCAAGTCCCTGCAGGGTGTGCAGCCGGCCGCGGAGGCGGACGGGCATACGTTGTTCGCGAGCATGGACCGGTCGGTGCACCGGCGGTCCGGTTGGGCGTACTCGATCTCGATGGCCAGCCGCCGGATCGCCTACTACGAGTGCGGCAACGGCGAGAACGACCAGGGATACCACTCCGGGTCCGGGATGACCTACCTCTACGACCACGACAACGGGCAGTACGCGGATGCCTTCTGGCCGACCGTCGATCGCTGTCGTCTGCCCGGCATCACGGTCGACAAGTTGCCGCTCGCACCGAAGGCCGGCGGCGAGTGGGGAGCGGCTCGGCCCACGAGCACCTGGGTCGGCGGCAGCACCCTCGACGGGTACGCCGCCGTCGGCCAGGACCTGCAAGGGCCGTCCTCGCCGATGCGTGCGCGGAAGTCGTGGTTCTGCCTGGACCGGTACGTCGTTGCCCTAGGCACCGGTATCACCGGCAGCAGCGGATATCCGGTGGAGACCGTGG
The DNA here is from genome assembly GCF_040300265.1 of Kribbella sp. NPDC000426. Classification (NCBI taxonomy): domain Bacteria; kingdom Bacillati; phylum Actinomycetota; class Actinomycetes; order Propionibacteriales; family Kribbellaceae; genus Kribbella; species Kribbella sp. NPDC000426. The sequence continues at coordinate 736,496 of NZ_JBEPDK010000001.1, forward strand.
TGGAGAACCACAACCTGCACAGCGACGGGACGAACACGCTGACTGTCGACGGCCAGGTACGGGTTCCGGGGCTCGGCGACACGGCGACGATCGAAGACGCGCGCTGGGCACACCTGGAGGGTGTCGGCGGATACGTGTTCCCGTCGGGTGCGGACGTGAAGGTACTGCGGGAGGCCCGGACCGGCGCGTGGCGGGACGTCAACACGGGTGGCCCGACGACACCGATCACGCGGCGGTACGCGACCCTGTGGACCGACCACGGGGTGGATCCGGCGGGAGCGTCGTACAGCTATCTGATCGTTCCGGGGGCCTCGGTCGCGCAGACCAGGGCGTTGTCGCGGAACCCAGGGGTTGTGATCCTCAGCAACACCACGGTGGTGCAGGCCGTGCTCGATCTCGGACACGGTCTGACGCTGGCGAACTTCTGGCAGGCCGGTCGGGTCGGTGGGCTGGTTGCGGACGACCCGTGTTCGGTCGTTCGCCGGATCGACGGACCGACCGTTCGGCTCGGTATCTCGGATCCGACCCAGTTGGCGACTTCGCTCCGGCTGCACCTGCTCGCACCTGGCGCACGGCTGGTCGACGCGGACGAGGGCGTCACAGTACGCCGTACGCTGCTGGGCGCGGACGTGACCGTCGACGTGACCGGTGCGGCCGGCTCGACGCGGTACGTGACGCTACGGCTGTGACCAATGCGCCGGCCGCTCCACGGCCGGCGGGAGTTTGGTGGAGTGGTCGCCGCGTGCAGCGTTGACCTGGGACTGGGTGAGGAACAGGGCGCCCCTCAGATCGGCGCCGCGCAGGTCTGTGTCGCGCAGGTCCGCGCCGATCAGGTCTGCCTGGCGTAGATCCGCCTCGCGGAGGTCAGCGCCGATCAAGTAGGCGCCACGCAGGTTGGCCTTGGCGAGGTCGGCGCCTCGGAGGCGGGCTCCGATCAGGTCGGCGCCGCGACGTTCCTTCTTCTTGCTTTGCTTGCCGCGGACGCGCTGGCTGGTCTTGAGGAGCAGTTCGTTCACGGCTGCGCGTTCGGCGTTCACGTCGACGGTCGTGAGGTCCGGCGTACGGCTGACGTCCTCGATGCGGGCGATCGCCTCGCGCGCGGTCTCGTCGTACTCGAGGACCTGGTCGAGGTACCAGAGCAGCTCGTGCAGCTGGCGGAGGATCGGGAGCGCCGCGAACATCTCCGGTGCGGACTGCCCGCGGCTGGTGATCGCCTGGCCGGCGCCGAAGCAGTCGTACACCGTGCAGCCCTGGAAACCCTTGCTGCGCAGGTCTTTGTGGATCGTGCAGCGGAAGTCTGTGCTGAGATTCGGGCAGGCTTCACCGGCCGGCTTGTCCAGCGCGAAGTCCGCCGACTTGGTGAAAGTGAGCGCGATGCAGCACAGGCCGACGCAACTACCGCAGTCGGCGCGGAGCTCAGTTCTGCTCGGCAACCGTGTGGCCGGTACGGCGCCAGCGGATGCCGGCCTCGATGAACTCGTCGATCTCACCGTCGAAGACCCCGGACGTGTTACCGGACTCGTACTGCGTCCGCAGGTCCTTGACCATCTGGTACGGGTGCAGGACGTACGAGCGCATCTGGTCGCCCCACGAACCGGCCACGTCGCCGCGCAGCGCGTCGAGCTGGGCCCGCTCCTCGGCCTTCTTCAGCGCGAGCAGCTTGGCCTTCAGGATGACCATCGCGCTGGCCTTGTTCTGCAGCTGGGACTTCTCGTTCTGGCAGGAGACCACGGTGCCGGTCGGGATGTGCGTGATCCGGACCGCGGAGTCGGTGGTGTTGACGCTCTGGCCACCCGGCCCGGACGACCGGTACACGTCGATCCGCAGCTCTTCTTCGGGTACGTCGATCTCGTCGGTCTGCTCGAGCACCGGGACCACCTCGACCGCGGCGAACGACGTCTGCCGGCGACCCTGGTTGTCGAACGGCGAGATCCGCACCAGCCGGTGCGTCCCCGACTCCACGCTCAGCGTGCCGTACGCGTACGGCACCTTGACCCCGAACGTGGTCGACTTGATCCCGGCTTCTTCGGCGTACGACGTGTCGTAGACCTCGGTCGGATAGCCGTGCCGCTCGGCCCAGCGCAGGTACATCCGCTGCAGCATCTCGGCGAAGTCCGCGGCGTCCACACCGCCCGCGCCGGAGCGGATCGTCACCAGCGCCTCGCGCTCGTCGTACTCACCGGACAGCAGCGTGCGGACCTCGAGAGACTGGATCGACTTGGCCAGCGAGCCGAGCTCCTTCTCCGCCTCGGCCAGGCTGTCCGCGTCGTTCTCCTCGCGGCCGAGCTCGACCAGGACGCCGAGGTCGTCGACCCGGCTACGCAGCGCGGTCACCCGCTCCAGGTCGGCCTGCAGGCTGGAAAGCCGCGACGTCACCTTCTGCGCGTTCGCCTGGTCGTCCCAGAGGTCGGGCGCAGCGACCTGCTCGCCGAGCTCGTCGATCTCCTTGCGCAGTGCAGGGAGATCGAGCACCTTCTCGATCGAGGTCATCGTCACGTCGAGCTGCTTCAGCTCCGCGTCAAAATCCAGTCCAGCCACAACTAAGCAGCTTAGCTCAGGCGAGACCGCGACGAAGAACGGCGAAGATCTGGGTGATCGCGCGCTCGAGACCTGTCTGGGCCGCCGCGAGCTGCTCCGGGGATGCGTCGTCGGCCAGGATGTGCATCAACTGCTCCTCGAGCACCTTCTGTGCGGCGGCGTACTGCGCGGCGATCAGCCTGTTACGCAGGTGGTCCGGCGCGCGTTCGTCGAGGGCTTCGGTGAGCGTCGTCTCCAGCTCCGCGGCCTGCAACCGGCGACGGGCCTCCAGCGCCGGGCTGTTCTCGATCGTGCGGACGAACTGCTTCCAGGTCGCCAGATGCCCGACCTCGAACCGATCCCGCGTGCCGGCCAGGTAATGCGCCTCGAGCACATCGATCGGATCCGCCTCGGCCGGCGACTCCCGGACCGCCCGCGCGGGCCCCAGCCACCACCCCGACTCGTCGAAGAACAGATCCTCCTTCGCCGGGAAGTGGTTGAACACGGTCTGTACGGCGACGTCGGCCGCGCGCGCCACCTCGGCAACGGTGACCGCGTCGAACCCGCGCTCGAGGAACAGCCGCGTGGCCACGTCCGAGATGGCATGCCGCGTCTGCTGCTTCTTGCGCTCCCGCCGCCCGAGCTCCATTGCCACACCGTAGAGCATCTGCTTTACTGAATCCATTGTTGTAGTCACTACATTTTTGGAGCACATCCAATGACCATTCTTGGTCACCGGTGGCCGCGGCGCGATCGCCCGCGCCGTCACCGCCGGCCTGATCGCGGCCGGACACGACGTCCGCATCGCCAGCCGCGAGCCCTCCGCTCTCCCGTCGGCCATCGGCTACGACCCCGCCGACCCCGCGCCTGCTCTTCGCGACATCAGCCAGGTCTTCCTGTACTCCGACCCGCAAACAGCACCCGCCTTCGTTGCCGCAGCCGAGGCCGCCGGCGTGAAGCAGGTCGTGCTGCTCTCGTCGCTGTCCTCACTCGGCGGTCCTGACGATCCGCACGCGAAGACCGAGCAGGTGATCGCCAACGGGTCGTACGCGACGACGCGCCTGCAACCCGGTGCGTTCATGAGCAACGCGAAGTACTGGGCGCACCAGGTCCGCGCGACCGGTCAGATCCGGCTCCCTTACCTCGATGCCGAGGAGGCCCCCATCCACGAGCAGGACATCGCCGACGCGGCGCTCCGCATCCTCCTCGACGGACCCGGCAGCGCCCACGACGGTCGCAGCTACCCGCTCACCGGTCCGGAGTCGATGACCCGTCGTCACCAGATCGGGCTGATCACCGCGGCCACCGGCGTACCGATCGAGGCGGTCGACCTCACCCCGGACGAGGCCCGCGCTGAGATGCGAATGCGCGACGAAGGCCAGCGCGAGACGCTGCTGGCCTACTGGAAGTCCCGCGTCGGCCTGCCCCAGCGCATCGAGCCCGGCGTCGAACTCCTCACCGGCCACACCGGCCGCACCTTCACCACCTGGCTCGCCGACCACCCCGGGCTGTTCTGAGCTCAGCGGATCGGCACGATGGCGGCGGCCTCGGAGGAGAGGTTGGTCGAGGTGGGGAAGCCAGGTGGGTGGAAGGGGAGGTTCGCGGTGGAGGTCAGGCGGACGGTGACCGTGGCGCCGTTGACGTCGACGGACCAGCCCAGGCCGTCGAATCTGTTGCTGGCGGCAACTTCGTTGAGGTAGTCGGCGGTCAGGCGGGCGGCCTGGTCGGGGTCGAGCTCCGCGTTGCCGCCCGCGCCGGGCTGGGCGTAGACCGCGGCCAGGCCGTTGGCGGCCGCGAGAACGGCGCCGTCGGCGGTCGCGTCGAGATCGCGGCGGACCAGGAAGGCCTTCGAGATATCGGTCACCACGACGATCATCAGCAGGATCACCACGGTGAACCCGATGATCAGCACGGACATCTGCCCGTCCTCGCCCCGCCTCCGCCGACTCATCCGTCGCCTTTGGCTTCGCGGTAGTCGCCGAACGCCTCGGTGTGCGAGGCACTGATGCGGATCGCCGGCGGCTCGCCACCGAGCGCATCGGGGATCAGCGGCAGGCGTACTTCGGTGTTGAGCGTGACGGTCACCGTCGACCCCGGCTGCAGACAGGCCGGGTTGCAGCTGATCGTGAGCTCGTCGGTGGTGAGGTCCATCCCCTGGTCCTTCATCGCCAGCTTGGCGGCCTCGAACGCCCGCGAGCGCGCCTCGTCCTCGGACACGCCGTCCGGCACGATGACGAAGGCCCGTCCCGCGGCGCGGGTCGCCGCGGTCGCGCCGTACGACGCGCGCTGGACATCGAAGACGCCGAGCATGAAGTACACCAACGGGACCATCAGCAGGATCGCCAACCAGGAGAACTCGACGATCGCGCTCCCGCGCTCGTCCCGGCGGCGCCTCATTCGCCCGTCTCCTTGACCGCGTGCCCGTGGACGCTGAACGAGATACCTGGTCCCCACAGCCCGAGCGGCGGCATGTGAGCGTCGACGGTGACCTCGACGCCGGGCTGCCCGTCGACATCGGTCGCCTCCGCCGACACCGAGTCGATCAACTGGTCCCGCACCACACCGCTGATCAGCTCGCGCGTGCGTGCCTCACCGTCGGCCGGCTCCCGGTTGAGCACGGCCGCGTAGTGCGCGCCCTCGGAGGCGGCGGCGGTCACCGTGTTTCGCACATACAGGAACAGGCCGACCTGCAGGATCCCGAGGAACAACGGCACCACGAGCGTCGAGACCAGGACGAAGTCGACGACCGCCGCGCCCCGCTCACCACGGGCTCTGCGCATTACTTGTTCGAGACCGAGGACAGCGCGTCCTTGAGCATGGTGGCGAGCTGGTCGCCGGCCACCCGCCAGATCACGACGACCAGGCCGGCCGTCATCACGGTGATCAGCACCCAGCCGGGGACGTCGCCGCGCTCTGTCCGCGCCGGGCGCGGCCTCAGCAGCAACGCCACGAACAGTCTCGTCAGGTGTAGGGACATGACCTCTCCTCGATTCATCCGGCGATCAGCCGGATTCCGACAGCGCCCGGGTAGAAGGCGAAGGCGATGGTCACCGGGAGGACCAGGAAGATCACCGGCACCATCATGGCTACTTCGCGGCGCGCGCCCGACTCGATCAGCTCACGGCGCCCCGCTTCCCGGATGTCGGCGGCCTGCGCCCGCAGTACGTCGGCCAGCGGGGTGCCGCGCTCGAGCGCCACCGCCAGCCCGTCCGCGAAGCGCGAGAGCGCCAGCAATCCGGTGCGATCCGCGAGCGCGTCGAGCGCGCGGACCAGCGACTCCCCCGCCCTGGTCTCCGCCAGGACCCGTTCCAGCTCGTCGGCCAGGTCGCCCCGGCACGATCGCGTCACCCGATCGAGTGCCGCCGCCGGCCCCTCACCAGCGGCGACCGACAACGCCAGCAACTCGGCGACAGTCGGCAACTCGGCCAGCAGTCGCCGCTCGCGACGTCGTACCTGTGCGGTCAGGTAGGTGTCACGGCCGAGCACACCGAGGACACCGAGAACCAGGCAGAACACCATCAGGGCGACCGGATCCCCGGCGTTGAACGCCGCGGCGATGATCGAGATCACCAGGCCGGCGCCGAAAGCCAGCGCGCCCCACAGCAACTGCTCGATCCGGAACTCTTCCACCGTGCGCTGGATCCCGGCCCGCTGCAACCGCCGGCGGATCGTGTTCGCGCCGCCGAGGATCCGCTCGAGCCGGGCGGCCGCCGACCGCAGTGACGGCCCGAACAACCGCAGGATCGCGTAGAACGGCGACCGAGAATCGACCACGCCGACGAAGACATCCGGCGCCCCGAGATCCCGCAGGTACGGCGAGATCCGCTCGTCCACCGTCGGTTTGCGCAGGAACGACAACCGCAGTACGACGACGAGCAACCCCGCGCCGAGCAGTGCACCGAGGAAGCCGCCGACCAGCATCGGACTCATCGCAGCACCCGCTCGGGCTCGGGCAGGCGACCGATCCGCAGCATCAACCGGTACGCGAGCACGCAGATGACTGCGCCCGCGCCGATGATCAGCGCGCCGACGGGTGAGTTGTACCGCTGGATCACATCGCCCTGGAACGACAGCATCGCCAGCACCAACCAGGGCGCGGCGACGGCGACCCGAGCGCCGTTGACCGACCAAGACTGTCGCGACTCGAGCTCGGACCGGGTCCGGGCGTCGTCGCGCAGGAACGTCGACAGCGATCGCAGCAGCCGACCGAGATCGCCACCGCCGACCTCGCGCGCGATCCGCAGCGCCTCGACCACCCGGTCACCGACCGGGTCGGCCAGGCGAGCCTTCAACCGGTCGAGCGATTCGGCGAACCGGCCCGTCGACGCATAGTCCGCACCGAAGCGCCGGAACGGCTCCCGCAGCGGCAACGGCCCGCGCTCACCCACCTGGGCAAACGCCTCGGACAACGACAACCCGGCGCGAACCGCGGACGCGACGTTGTCCACCACGTCCGGCCACAACTCCCGGAACTCCGCCAGCCGCCGACGGGCCCTGGACCGCACCAACGCGATCGGCAGCCAGCCCGCCATCAGCCCGAACACCGCACCGACCGGCAAGGCCCTGGACACCAGGAACATCAGCACGAACCCCGCCAGCCCGGTGATCACACAAGCCCCCATGAACGCACCGGGAGTCAGGCCCTCGATCCCTGCACTGGCAAGCAGTTCACGACTCCTGCGGCGCAGCCGCCCGTCCTCGCCGGCCACCGCCTCGGACGGCGACACGAACGCCGCGATGATCAGCAGCACGCCGACCCCGAAGAACAACCCGATCAGGAGCCCCATCAGGCCACGCCCCGCGGCAGCTCGGTGAGCAGTCCGGCCACGTTGTACCCGGCCTGCTGGAAACGCTCCGGATGCGGCAGATGTCCCTCGGCGCGGCGCAGATACCCGTCGTACGTCACGAACAGCGACTCGGTCTCGATCGCCTGCTCCTCGACCCGCCCGGTGACCGCGACGATCTCCCGCACCCGGCGATGCCCGTCCGCCGCGATCCCCAGGTGCACGACGATGTCGACGCACCCCGCGACGGTCGGCAGCACGAAGCGGGAGCCGATGTTCTCGCCGGCCAGCAGCGGCAGCGTGCACATCTTGGTGAGCGCTTCGCGGGCCGAGTTCGCGTGGATCGTGCACATGCCGGGCAGGCCGCTGTTGAGCGCGAGGAGCAGGTCGAGGCACTCCTCACCGCGCACCTCGCCGACGATCACCCGCGACGGCCGCATCCGCAGCGACTCCTTGACCAGGTCGCGCAGCCGCACCTCGCCGGTGCCCTCGAGACCGGCCTGACGAGTCTGCATCGACACCCAGTCGGGGATCGGCAGCTTGATCTCGAAGACCTCTTCGCAGCTGATCACCCGCTCGCTGCCGGGGATCGAACCGGCCAGCGCGTTCAGCATCGTGGTCTTGCCGGCCTGCGTGCCGCCCGAGACCAGCACATTGAGGCCGACAGCAACGGATGCTTCGAGCACCGCGGCTGCGTGCGGTGTCAGCGAACCCAGCTGGACCAGGTCGGCCAGTCTGGTCGCGCGGACGGTGAACTTGCGGATGTTGATCGCCGCATACCGCTGGGTGATGCCGCCGAGCACGATGTGGACCCGGCTCCCGTCGGGCAGGCGGGCGTCGGTGAACGGCTGCGACACGTCGATCCGGCGGCCGGTGGTCTTGAGCATTCGCTCGACCAGGTCGCTGACCTCTTCCTCGGTCAGGACGGTCGTGGTCAGCTCGTGCCGGCCCTCACGGGCGATGAAGACCCGGCTCGGCTCGTTGATCCAGATCTCTTCGACGGTCGGGTCGTCCAGATAGCGCTGCAGCGGCCCGAAGCCGGCGACCCGGTCGTGCACCTCCCGGCTGACCGCCTCCACGTCGCCGATCGGCGGGACGACGCCGGTCAGGCTGCGCTCGTCGTACTCCTTGACGACCAGGGCGACGATCGCGTTCACCGCGCCGGGATCGCGGAGCGGGTCGATGCCTTCGCGGCGGACGACGTCGCGCACCTGGGCGTCGATCAGCTCGATGGCACCATCCCACCCGGACCGGTGCGCGTCGAGCCTGTCCGCTGTCATCGATCTCCCCGTGTGTGTCCCGTTTGGCGACCGTGCGGTCACCATGCGCGACCATCCTTTCAAGTCCGGAGCGGCCCGCGCCACTCGCGGAGGCGACCCTGTGGACAACCGTGACACGCCGGAGGCTCACTCACCGTATCCATCGCCTCACCACCGGTCCAGGAAATTGCAGCTTGTTGCAATTCGGCGGTAACAGAACGCGGACTCGTGGCGTCGAACCGGGTGGAGGGACCTCGGGAGGGTGCTTTGACACGGTCTACACAGGACTTCGAGGAGTTCGCGCGGGCGCGGACGCCGCAGCTGTACCGGTCTGCCTGGTTGCTGGCCGGCGAGCATCACCTGGCGGAGGACCTGGTCCAGGAGACGCTGGCCAAGCTGTACCGCGCGTGGCGGCGGGTGGAGCAGGCGGACAACCCAGCGGCGTACGCCCAGACCGTGCTGGCGCGGACGTACATCTCCCAGCGGCGGCGCCGTAGCTCCACCGAGCGGCCAGTCGAGCGGACGCCGGACCGTGCGGACCCTCCTGGCGACCACGCGCTGCGCCTGTCCCTGCTGCAGGCGATGGCAGAGCTGTCCCCGCTGGACCGTGCAGTGCTGGTACTGCGGTACTTCGAGGACCGCAGCACCGAGCAGGTAGCGCAGGACCTCGGTAAGAACACCGGTGCGATCAGGACGCGTACGTCACGCGCGCTGAGCCGCCTACGAGCGGTGCTCGGCGACGAAGCCGTCCACCTGACCGCACATTGAGCTGGGAGCACCATGACCGACCTTCACGACAGCCTCCCGGACCTGATGCGGCGGGCCACCGAGGACCTCCAGCCGGCCACTCCCGAGTTGGTTGCCCGGGGCATCCGTCGCGGCAAGGTCCTGCGCCGCCGCCGGACCGCACTGGCCGGGCTGTCCGGCGCGGCCGCTGTACTGGCGACCGTCGGCATCATCGTCGGCAGCACGCAACTGCTTCAGCACGACGCAGCTGTTCAGCCAGCCAGTAAGCCCAGCGCACACCGCCCGACGCCGTTGACGCCTGCGGAGACTCTGGCCGCGCTACTGCCCAAGAGCCTGCACCGCACCCACACCAACACATCTGAGGACGGCACCCTCTCTGTGGTGCTCGACGACGGTCACGGCGCCGGACTGCTCACGGTCGACATGATGACCGCGCAGGCGAACACCAACTGCAACGGCTCCCCTGCCGGCACCTGCACCGTCCAGCCCGACGGCACGGTGTACGTCGCCTACGCCAACCGGCCCCTGTACACGGACCGCGTGAATCCCGGCGGAATCACAGTGACCACCGTCGAGCTCTTCTACCCGGACGGGCGACAGATCAGCATCAGCAACTACAACGCGCCTCGCGACGAAGGCGTTGAGCACAGCCGGCCCGCTCCGATCCTGTCGATCGCACAGCTGACGGAGATCGCTGGCAGCAAGCAGTGGGTGTACCCGCCGCGCGTCTCTTAGCGGTGCACCAGTGTGTGCTCGAAGGAGTACCGGCTCGCGCGGTACAGGTGGGAGCCGTACTCGACCGGCTGCCCGTGGTCGTCGTACGTGACGCGGGTGGTCGCGAGGAGCGGTGAGCCTGGCTCCTCTGCCAGCAGACGTGACTGCTCCGGCGTTGCCGGGATGGCGGAGATCGTCTGGTGCGCCACCTTCAGCCGGACACCCTCGGCCCGCAGCAGTTGGTAGAGACCCCGCTCGGCCAGCGTGGTCGGGTCGGTCTCCAGGAGGTCCGGCGGCAGCCAGTTCCGCATCAGGGCCAGCGGCTCACCATCTGCACGGCGCAGTCGCTCCAGCCTGAGCACCCGGTCCCCCTGCTCGCACTGCAGTGCAGCGGCCACTTCTGCGGTTGCGGGCGAGATCCCGAAGCGCAGTACCTCGGTCTCGGGCTTGCGGTGCGCGGCTGCGAGGTCGTCGTACAGGCTGGTCAGCTCGAGGGACCGGCGTACCTGACCGGAGTTTCCGACGACCTGTGTGCCGACGCCGCGCTTGCGGACGAGCAGGCCCTGGTCGACCAGCCGGGCGATCGCCTGACGCACTGTCGGCCGGCTGAGGCCGTACGCCTCGGCCAGGTCCACCTCGTTGCTCAGCCGGGAACCGACGGGCAGTTCACCGCCCTGGATGGCCGCTTCGAGCTGCTGCGCCAGTTGAACGTGCAACGGCGTACGGCTGTTCCGATCGACCTGGACCTGGACGGTACTCATGGGCACATCTTGAATGCTGGGCCCGATTCCGTCGACCCACCACCCGGATTTGATCAGATCCGCACCGGACGGCGCTCCTCGTACGACGTCATCGCCGCCAGCGCGACCTGCAAGGCGTTGCGCGCGTCCCGGCCGGTCACCGGCGGTACGCCGTTCGTCCGCACCACGTCGGCGAAGTCGGCGAGTTCCTGCACGTACGCGTCTTGGAACATCTCCTCGTCACTACGCAACGTCTGCTGGTGCACGCCGCTCGCGTTGTAATGCACCATTGCGCTGCTGGCGAGCTGACCAGCCACGACCATGCCTTCGCTGCCGAACACCTCGCCGCGGACGTCGTACCCGTAGTACGACGAGAAGTTCGCCTCGGCCGTCGCGATCGCACCGTTGTCGAACGTGATCATCACGACCGCGGTGTCGAGCAGCCCAGCGTCCTTGTACTCCGGCGCCACCAGCGCGTCCGCCGTCGTGTAGACCTCGACCGGCCGCGCGCCGGGATTGAGCCAGAGCAGGATGTCGAAGTCGTGAATCAGCGTCTCGCGGAAGATCGTCCACTGCGGGATGCGATCGGCGTACCGCATACCGCCGGGACGGCCGGGATCGCGGGTGATCGAGCGCATCAGCCGCGGCGTCCCGATGCCGCCGTCCTCGATCGTCCGGCGCGCGGCGGCGAAGTCCTTGGCGAACCGCCGGTTGAAGCCGACCTGGAACGGGACACCAGCGCGATCGGTCGCGGCGATGGCCTGGTCCATCTCCGCCAGCGTCAGCGACGCCGGCTTCTCACACCAGACCGCCTTGCCGGCCTCGGCGGCGCGAGTGATCAACTCGGAGTGCGAGATCGCGAGCGACGTGATCACCACGCCGTCGAGCTCCGGATCCTTCAACACCTCGTCGACGGTCACAGGCGCGGCGTCGTACCGGGCTGCGAGTTTCTGGGCCGCCTCCGGCCTGGTGTCGGCGACTGCCGCCAACTCGACGCCGGGCACTCGCCGCGCGATATTGCCGGCGTGCATCGTGCCGATCCGGCCGGCCCCGATCAGTCCCAACCGCACGACGGGGAGCCCGTGGTCTGTCCGCATAGCTAAGCCTAAAACGCTTCAGACCCGACTGGTACGTCGATAGTCCGACGGCGATTGTCCTGTCTGCGCGCTGAACACTCTGCTGAGGTAGAACGCGCTGCGGTAGCCCGTGTGCTCGGCTACGACCTGGAGGGTCTGATCGGTTTCAGTCAGCAGCTCACGTGCCTTCTGGAGGCGGAGGTCGCGCAGGTAAGCGACCGGTGTGGAGCCACGGGCCGCGCGGAAGCGCCGGGAGAGCTGCGACGGGCTGATGCCGAGGACAGCTGCGAGCTCCGTCAACGACACGTCCGGTGAGGCGTAGTGCTCGTTGAGATAGGTCATGGCGCTGTGGATCAGCGGGTCTTGTGGGGAGCCGGTGCGGTTGAGCATCAGGACGACGTCGGTCACCACGTGGGTCGCGATCGCCGTGGTGGCGTTCTCGAGCAGTCTCAGGTTGCCGCGGAGGCGGTCGAGGTCGCGGACTCGGGTGCGGCCGGTCGGCGGCTCCAGCTCGGTGCTGAAGCGCGCGTGGAAGAACGACGTTCGCGTGCGCATGCGGCGATGGAGGACGCCGCCGGGCGGACAGACGACGACATCGCCGAACTTGGCGGTCCCACGCGCGTCGCCGACCTGGTAGTCGAACGAGCCGGTGGCCGGGAGCAGAAGGCACCAGGTTTCGTAGGTGTCGAACGGCAGAGCGAACTGCGACCGGGGCGGTGCGAGCAGGTAGCCGTCCAGCTCGAGCATGGCAAGAAAGTACATGAGCACGCTCAGAACTGCTATTTCTAGGCGGGCTGTGGTTGTTGCAGAGTGCATGACATGGTCGATGTCTGCGTTTACGGAGGAACGGCCGCGGGCTGTGTCGCGGCGATGACGGCGTACCAGGAAGGTGCGTCGGTGGTGCTGGTCGAGCCGAGTCGGTGGCTCGGCGGCATGCTCGGTGCGGGGATCAAGCCGGCGCAGGACTGTCCGGTACCGGCCGCAGCGGGCGGGTTGACGCGGGACGTGGTGTTCGGCTTCGGCGACCACCCGCACGAGGTGATGCGCGCGCTCCACGACTGGATCGCCGCGTCCGGGATCGAGGTGATCTTCGAACGCCGCGTGCGGTCGGTGAGCCGCGCCGGCAACCGGATCACGTCCGTTCAGCTCGAGACATCGCCGCCGGACCTGTGGGGCGTACCCGCTGCCGACTCTCTTCCCGATCGCGAGGTCCACGCGGCGTACTTCATCGACGCCTCCTACGAGGGCGACCTGATGGCTCTCGCCAGCGTCCCCTACCGAACCGGACGCGAGTCCCAGGACACCTTCGGTGAGGAGCTCGCAGGCGTCCGTCCGGTCACCAACTGGACCCCAATCGACCCGTATGTCGTTCCTGGGGACAGCACGAGCGGACTGCTGCCGCTGGTCGAAGAAGACCACGGCCTGGCTACAGGTTCGGGCGACGACTACACGCAGGCCTACAACTATCGCTTCTACGTCACTACGGACCCTGCCAAGCGCGTGGAGCTCACACCGCCCGACAACTACTCACCAGCCGACTACGAACTGGTCCGGCGGTACCTCGAGTACTCGGAGGACCTGTCCGGCATCTTCCCCGGCTGGATCAATTCAGGCGAGTACAACTACCAGCGTAGTTCGCTGATCACCAACGCTCCGCTAGGACTGAGCCGGGAATACCAGGACGGCAGCTGGGAGGTCCGCTCGCGCATCTGGCGTCAGCACCTCGATTACCTCCGTGGACTCCACCACTTCCTGTCGACAGACCCGTCGGTGCCCGCAGCGTTCCGGGCGGAGACAGCGGCGTACGGACTGGACGGGAGCGTCTTCCCGGAGACAGACGGCTGGCCGCCGCAGCTGTACATCCGGGTCTGCCGCCGACTCGAAGGTCAGTACACGATCACCCACGCAGACGTGATCAACCAGACCGAACCAGCGGACAGCATCGGTCTTGCCCTGTTCGGTGTCGACGTCTATCCGGTACGACGAATCGCCAGCCGGAGCGCATCCGGCCAGCTAGGCGTGGCCACCGAGGGCGACATGTTCATCGGCGGCCACCTCGGCACCGGCCGACCGTACCCGGTCCCCTACCGAGCCATCACTCCACAGCAGATGGGCAACCTCCTGGTCCCGGTCTGCCTGTCCGCCTCCCACGTCGGGTACGCCGCGACACGGATGGAACCTGTCTTCTGCGTACTAGCCGAGTCGGCTGCAGTCGCCGCTGTGCAGTCGCTCCGGGAGCAGACCGACGTACAAGAAGTAGATGTGCAGAAGCTGCAGGCCAGACTGCTCGAACGTGGACAGGTGCTCAGCTGGTCAAGCAGTCTAGAAGCATGTGGCTGAAACCCGCCGATGCCCGGCTCGACGATCTGCTGACCGTTCTCAAGGACCAGACCGATCCGGCCGACTACCCACTAGCCGTGACCGTCGAGCAGCAGGTGCCGGTGTACGACGCCGCGCGGGTCCGAGCCGCCGATCCGCGTGAAGTGCAGACCGAGTTCGTCCGGGCGTTCAGCGACGGGCCGGGGATCGTCGTCCTGAAAGGTGCCTTCAGCAACGACGTGGTCGATGCCACGACTGTCGAGTTCAACCGGCTGATCGACGAGCAGCACCGGTCCGGCGTCGCGGCCGGCGACCACTTCGCGAAGCCGGGTGCGAACGACCGGGTGTGGAACGCGCTCGAGAAGCTCGCGGTCGGTGCGCCTGACGTGTTCACGGCGTACTACGCCAACGATCTGCTCGCACTGGTGTCGGCTGCTTGGCTCGGACCGGCGTACCAGGTCACGTCGCAGGTGAACGTGGTGAACCCGGGCGGCGAGGGGCAGACAGTGCACCGGGACTACCACCTGGGATTCCAGTCGGACGAGGTGGCGGCGCAGTACCCGGAGCATGTGCATCGGCTGTCGTCCGTGCTGACTTTGCAGGGTGCGGTCGCGCATTGTGACATGCCGGTCGAGTCGGGGCCGACGCTGTATCTGCCGCACTCGCAGAAGTACGGGCTGGGATACCTCGCGTACCGGCGGCCCGAGTTCCAGGCGCATTTCGTCGAGAACCACGTGCAGCTGCCGCTGGACAAGGGCGACACGGTGTTCTTCAACCCCGCGCTCTTCCACGCTGCCGGAAGCAACCGTTCGACCGACATCAAGCGGATGGCCAACCTCCTGCAGGTCTCGTCCGCGTTCGGCCGCGCGATGGAGAGCATCGACCGGGCCCGGATGATAGAAGCGGTCTATCCCGCCCTGCTCGCCCAGGCCGATCCGGCAGCGATCGAGAACGTGATCGCGGCAACGGCCGAGGGCTACGCCTTCCCGACGAACCTCGACCGCGACCAGCCGATCGGCGGCCTCGCGCCCCAGTCCCAGGCCGACGTACTGCGGTCCGCGGTCACAGAGCGTTGGCACCCGGACAGGCTGCACCAGGCGCTCGCCGAGCACGCCGACCGGCGACAGACAGCCGACAGAAACGCGTGAACGTTGGGTGAACCACGTCCGGATCACGGGCAGCCGCTGTCGGGCCGGAGCGATCGTCAGGCAGGATGGCGCGTTCGCTGTCCGATCCGGGAGCTACCCTTACCGGCGGAACACGCGCCTCGCGGACGAAGCGCCGTACGCCGCCCGTGCGGCCGACCCTCGAAGGAGAAGGCATGGAACCGTTGCGGATCGGGATCCTCGGCGCCGCCCGGATCTCGGGCCGGGCCATTGTCGAGCCGGCCAAGCTGACCGGTGCCCGGCTGGTCGCGGTCGCTGCGCGCGACGCCGACCGCGCCGAGGCCTTCGCCGCCGAGCATGGGGTCGAACGGGTGCACGCGTCGTACCAGGCGCTGATCGACGATCCCGAGGTCGAGGCGATCTACAACCCGCTGGCCAACGGCCTGCACGGCCCGTGGAACCTCAAGGCGCTTGCCGCTGGCAAACATGTGCTGACCGAGAAGCCGTCGGCCAGCAACGCCGCGGAGGCGCTGCAGGTGCGGGACGCCGTCCACTCGTCCGGGCTGGTGTTCATGGAGGCGTTCCACTACGCGTACCACCCGGTGATGCGCCGGCTGCTCGAGCTGCTGGCCAAAGGCGAGCTCGGCGACCTGCAGCACGTCGAAGCGACCATGGTGATGCCCCCGCCGCCGGAGGACGACCCGCGCTGGTCCCTGCCGCTGGCCGGCGGCGCCGTGATGGACGTCGGTTGCTACGCGCTCCACGCGCAGCGGATGTTCGCGCCGTACGCCGGTGGCGCGCCGCGGCTCGTCAGCGCACGCGCCGGTGAGCGGAAGCGGCTGCCCGGTGTCGACGAGTGGCTGAACGCGGACCTCGAGTTCCCGAACGGCGCGACCGGTGCGGTGCGGACCAGCATGGCGGCCGAGGAGGTCGAGTTCAGCCTCAAGGTGGTCGGCAGTCGCGGTGAGGCGTTCGCGCCGTTCTACGTGCTGCCGCAGCGCGACGACCGCGTGGTGGTGACGACCAAGGAGGACACCTGGGTCGAGCACCGCGGCACGCGGACGTCGTACACCTATCAGCTCGAGGCCTTCACCGGGGCCGTCCGCAACGGCGCCCCGGTGCTCACCGACGTCGACGACGCGCTGGCGACGATGGAGCTCATCGACGCCTGCTACATCGCGGCCGGGATGACGCCGCGGCCCACCTCTGCCCTCTGAGCCGCCGCGTGCGCGAACGCCTGGATGAACGGGTGCGGTCGCGTGCCGTCGCCGGCCAGCTCCGGCTGGAACAGCGTGGCGAGATAGAACGGGTGATCGGGTAGCTCCGCGATACGCGGGTCGCCCTCGTCGTCGTACCCGCTGAAGACGAGGCCGTGCTCGCGGAGCAGGTCGAGCCTGCTGGTGTCCAGGCCGTACGAGCAGTGGTAGCGCTCCATCGATCGCTCGACGCCCAGGAGCGCGGCCGCCCGGGTGCCGGGCGTCACCTGGATCGCGCCCTCATGACCGTCGAGTGAGCACGCGAGCGGGACGATCAGCAGGTCGTCGGCGTCCGGCGTGCTCTCGCCGTGCTGCACCTGCGAGGCGCCGCAGACGTTGCGGGCGAACTCGAGCATCGCGTGCTGGAACCCGGCACAGGTGCCGAGGAACGGGATGCCGCCCTCACGGGCGACCCGGATCGCGGTGATCGCGCCGGCCTCGCTCCGGTACGGGCTGCCGGGAAGGAGCCAGATCCCGTCGAAGCCTTCGAGCGCCTCGTCGGCCTGCTCGGTCGGGATCCAGTAGGTGTCGAAGTCGAGGTTGTCGCGGTCGCGCAGTCGGTCGAACAGCCCGGGTACGCGGACGTGCGAGCGGACATGCGGCGAGCGGTCACCGACGAGGGCGATACGTCCGGAGTAGGCGTTCATGGCTCCATCCTGGCCGCGATGGCTGTATCAGCGCCAACGATGATCTCTGCACTGTGCATAAGCAATACTGATCCGCGTGGATCCTCATCTGCTCCGGACGTTCGTGACGGTCGCCGAGTGCGGCTCGTTCTCCGCCGCGGCAGAACGCCTCGGCTACACCCAGTCGGCCGTCTCCCAGCACATCTCCGCCCTCGAGAACGACCTGGGCACGCCGCTCCTCCGCCGCCGCCCCGCCACCCCCACCCCGGCCGGCGAACGCCTCCTCGAACACGCCGCCCCGATCCTTCTCCGGCTGGCCACTGCCCGAGCCGACGTACGCCGCACCCTCGCCAAACCGCCAACCGTCCTGCCCGTCGCAACCACCCCACTGGCCACCGCCGCCTCCGAGCCTGGCGCGCTTGCCGTGGCGCTGCGTGAGGTACGGCGAGCGCACGCCGGGACCGAGGTGACTTTGACTGTCTGTGGCCGGGAGGAGGTTGTGGAGGGTGTGGCCGCCGGGACCTTCGCCATCGGGCTCGTCGACGGAGTAGCCGCCCCGAGTGATCCGCTCCGGCTGTCGGAGACAGTGCACCCGCGGACGACCCCGATCGCTCACGACGACCTGGTGGTTGCCCTCCCCAACGATCATCCGTTGACCGGCCGGCGAGGTCTGTCCTTGCACGACCTCGCCGACGCCCGCTGGATCGACGCACCCGATCTCGCCGCGCCGCTCCCGGTCCTCCGCGCGGCGACCGGCTCCGACGGCTTCCGCCCGGCCTTCATCTACGCGGGGACCGACCTCCACACCCTCCTGACCCTGATCACCAGCGGCCATGGGCTGGCCGTCCTGCCCCGAGCGGTTCAGGCGCCGGGAGCCGTCCCGCTCACGAGACCCCGGCTGGTCCACCGAACTGAACTGCTCCACGGCGACCTGTCCGAGCCGGCCGCGCTTCTGCTATCGAACCTGAAGTAGCTGCTCAAATAGCTACTCAAGTAGCTGCTCGAGGCCTGCGCGGGTCATCGGCCGGTCGAGGACCCCGACGGCCTCGCGCTCGGCGAACTCTGCGTGGTCGGAGTCCTGCGGATCGATTGCCTCGCAGATCGCGTTGTGTGCCCAGTTCAGCCAGCCGGTGATCGCGACGCTGAACGAGGACAGGTCCATCGCCGGCCACTCGCCGTACCCCTCCCGGAACGCCGCGAGGGCCTTGGAGTTGACCGTCGGCCGCATCACCCACTGCGTCAGCGCCGCCCCCAGCTCCAGTGCGGGCGTCATCGAGCCGGTGAAGTCCCACTCCATCACGATCAGCTCGTCGTCACGCCCCAGCCGGACATGCGTCGGGATCAGGTTGCTGTTGCAGACAATGAGTTCGCCCGGATCGACCTCTGCCTCGATCGTCTGCAGGTCGAGCCACACCGGCAGCAGCTCCTCGAGCCTCGAGGCCCACGGCTTACCGGCGTTCCGAGCCCGCTCGAGCAGCTTCTCCCACTCGGTCGCATCCCGTCGCCACACGACGTACGGGCTCATCGGCGTCTCGGTCGGGATCGCCAGCGCATGCAGCTTCCCGTACGCCGTACCCGCGCGCCGAGCCACCGCCGCGGACACCGGCAACGCCGGCGACGGACCCACCTCGAGCCACTCGTGCACGCGCCAGTTCTCACCCTGCACGCTCTCGATCAGCTGACCCCGCGGACTCCGTACGGCGACCGGCGCCGCCACACCGACCGCCACCGCAGCGTCCCGCAGCCGGGCGCCCAGCTCGGCCTGCTCGTTGGTGATCCAGTCGAAGACCGTCACCGCCAGCCACCGGCCGCGGTCGGTCGTCAGCTCCCAGCACCGGCCCATCGCGGTGAACGAGACAGGTCTGGGTTCGGCGGTCACCTCACCCAGACCGAACGCTCCGGCGAGCGACGGGGCCAGCCCGTCCGGCGGAGCGGGCGTCGCAGCCGCCCGTCGTTCGACCTCGGCCTTCAACGCCGGCCAGTCGCGTAGACCGTACTCTGCGGCCAACGCCCGTTGCGCCTCCGCGAGCGACGTGTCGGGGGCGGAATCGCGCAGTACAGCCAGCAGATCCTTGGCTTCCTTGCGCAGGAACTCGATACTCGGCCGGTCAGGCAACAGCTTCACAACGCATCCTCTCGCGCCCGGACTCGCACGGGCCACAAGAGCGCGTCAGCAACTCAGCCTGGTGGGAACGTGAGGTGGCTTCCAGCCTTCCGGCGAGTCTCGACGCGTCCTCACGACGCCTTTGGACGGTACCGAACGGCTGCTCACCCGGTCAACAGGCTCGGTCAACAGGCTCGGTCGACCGGGTGGGGAGCGATCCCGTTCGAGGGTCAGTCGTGCGTGGGGAAGCCGAGGTTGATGCCGCCGTGCGACGGGTCCAGCCAGCGCGAGGTGACGACCTTGCCGCGGGTGAAGAAGTGCACGCCCTCGGTGCCGTGCGCGTGCGTGTCACCGAACAGCGAGTTCTTCCAGCCGCCGAACGAGTAGTACGCCATCGGGACCGGGATCGGCACGTTGATGCCGACCATCCCGACCTCGACCTCGTTCTGGAACCGTCGCGCGGCGCCGCCGTCGTTGGTGAAGATCGCCGTCCCGTTGCCGTACGGGTTCGAGTTCACCAGGTCGAGCGCCGAGTCGTACGACGCCGTACGCAGGACCGACAGCACAGGACCGAAGATCTCGTCGGTGTAGATCGACATCTCCGGCGTGACCTTGTCGAACAGCGTCGGACCGAGCCAGAACCCGTCGTCCGCGCCGTCGAAGTCACCTTCGCGTCCGTCGACGACCAGCTCGGCGCCTTCCTCGACACCGGCGGCGACGTACCCCGAGACCTTGTCGCGGTGCGGACCGGTGACCAGCGGACCCATGTCGCAGCCGCGCGTCCCGTCGCCGGTCTTGAGCTTGCCCATCCGCTCCTTGATCTTGCCGATCAGCTCGTCCGCGATCGGCTCGACCGCGACCAGCGCGGAGATCGCCATACAGCGCTCACCGGCCGAACCGAAGCCGGCGTTGACCGCGGCGTCGGCGGCGAGGTCGAGGTCCGCGTCCGGCAGCACGATCATGTGGTTCTTCGCGCCGCCGAGCGCCTGCACCCGCTTGCCGTTCTTGGTGCCGTTCTCGTAGACGTACTTGGCGATCGGGGTCGAGCCGACGAACGAGACCGACTTGATGTCCGGGTGCTCGAGCAGGCGGTCGACGGCCTCCTTGTCGCCGTGGACGACGTTCACCACGCCGTCCGGCAGGCCGGCCTCCTTCCACAGCTCGGCCATCGCGTTCGCCGCGGACGGGTCCTTCTCGGACGGCTTGATCACAACACTGTTGCCACAGGCAACGGCGATCGGGACGAACCACATCGGCACCATCGCCGGGAAGTTGAACGGGGAGATCACCGCGCAGACACCGAGCGGCTGGCGGATCGAGTACACGTCGACCTTAGTCGACACGCCCTCGCTGAACCCGCCCTTGAGCAGGTGCGGGATCCCGCAGGCGAACTCGATCACCTCGAGACCGCGGGTCACCTCACCGAGCGCGTCCGACAGCACCTTGCCGTGCTCGGCGGTGATGATCGCGGCGATCCGCTCCTTGTCCCGGTTCACCAGCTCGCGGTACGCGAACAGGACCTGGGCACGCTTGGTGAGCGACGTCTCCGCCCAGGCCTTGGAGGTCTCGTGAGCGACCTTGACGACCTCGTCGACGGTCGCCGCCGACGCCAGGTCCAACTCCCCGGTGACCTGGCCGGTCGCCGGGTTGTAGACCTTGCTGGTCCGCTCGGCCACGCCGGTCCACGAGCCGCCGCCGACGAGGTGGGTGATGCGCTTGATCTCAGTACTCACGATGCTTCCTCACTGCCGAATTCCTGAAGGTGCTTCATCCGAGGACCTTGCTGCGGTCTGCCAGGGTGACTTCAACTGGTCTACCAGAGCTGAGCGATTCGAGGCCTGCCTCGCAGACTGCGGCCGCGGCGTACCCGTCCCAGGCGCTCGGCCCGTCGATCTCACCGCCCACGGTCGCATCGACCCAGCGTTGCACCTCGATGTCGTACGCCTGCTCGAACCGCACCCGGAAGTCAGCCGGCATCACGCCGCCCCACCGCCCGCCGGCCCTGGTGAACACGCCGGACCCGAGGCCGATCGTCGCGCTCCCGCGCTCGGCAACCGCCTCACACCTGACCTCGTACCCGACCTGGAAGTTCACGAACACCTCCACGTCGGCCATCGCGCCGTTCGCCAGCTCGAACAAGGCCAGCTGCGGATCGAGCACGCCGTCCGCCACCAGGCTCGTCGGCTGCGGCGTACGCACGGTGATCCGGGTGATCTCCGATCCGAACAACCAGCGCGCGACATCGACCTCGTGCACCATCGAGTCCCGCACGATCATCTCGCTGCGGAACGTCGTCGGGACCGACTTGTTCCGGTGCACGTTGTGCAGCAGCAACGTCCGCCCGAGCTCCCCCGAGTCGAGCAGCTGCTTCATCGCGGCGTACTCCGGGTCGAAGCGCCGCATGAACCCGACCTGGATCAGCTGACGTCCGAGCTTGTGCTCCCGCTCGACCACTTCCAGCGCCAAGGCCGCGTCCATGGTCAACGGCTTCTCGCAGAGCACCGGCTTGCCGTGCTCGAGACAAGCAAACAGTTGCTCGGCATGCGCAAACCCGGGCGAGGCGAGGATCACCGCGTCGACGTCGTCGGCGGCGATCAGCTCGAGCGGGTCGGCCACGACGCGCGCATCAAGCCTCGACGCGAGGCTCTCGGACCGCGTCTGATCCGGATCCGATACCGCGACCAGGCGCGCTCCCGCCGTCTTCCGCACGATTCGCTCGGCATGATCGGCGCCCATCACCCCCACGCCGACGATCCCGACCCGCAGATCGCTCATGTGTCCTCCTGCCGCTGGGATTCATTCTCCACGACCAACTCGGGGTCGACACTGCGCAGTTCGTGACTCAGCGCTTCGAGCTCGGAGCCACCCGCCATCTCGGTCGTCAACTGCTCCAGCGTGATCTCCGACCGATGGGTGTCGAGCGCGACCCGGCCCAGCTTCAGTACGACGAAATGGTTCCCGACCAGGTAGGCGTGGTGCGGGTTGTGGGTGATGAAGATGACCCCGATCCCGGCGTCCCGCGCCCTCACGACGTACTTCAGCACCACGCCCGACTGGTTCACGCCGAGCGCCGCGGTCGGCTCGTCGAGGATCAGTACCTTTGCCCCGAAATGGATCGCCCGCGCGATCGCGACGCACTGCCGCTGACCGCCGGACAGCTTGCCGACCGGCTGCTCGAGATCGGGGATCGAGATCCCCATCTTCGTCAGCTCCTCCTGCGCGATCCGCTTCATCTTCGCGGAGTCCAGCTGCCGGAACGGGCGCTTGGTGATCTCGTTGCCGAGGAAGAAGTTCCGCCAGACCGACATCAGCGGCGCCAGCGCGAGGTCCTGGTAAACGGTCGCGATACCGCTGTCGAGCGACTCACGAGGCGAGCCGAAATGGCGCTCCTCACCGTTCACCGACATCCGGCCCGAGGTGTAGTCGTGCAGGCCGGCGATGATCTTGATCAGGGTCGACTTCCCCGCGCCGTTGTCGCCGAGCACACAGGTGATCTCACCCTGGCGGACGGACAACGACACTCCGCGGAGCGCGTTGATGTTCCCGTAGCTCTTGCCGACGTCCTCAAGCAGCACGATCGGCGTGTTCGGGCCGGTCGAGGCTTCGTCCGCGAACGATTCCGTGGTGGTCATCGTGCCTCCGCCCGGTTCTTGACGACGAGGTTGACAATGGTTGCCAGTAGCAACATCACACCGAGGAACGCCTTGAACCAGTCCGGGTTCCAGCCGGCGTACACGACGCCGAGCTGGACCATCCCGAAGATCAGCGCACCGACCGCACCACCGACCACGGACCCGTAGCCGCCGGTGAGCAGACACCCGCCGACGACCGCCGCGATGATGTACAGGAACTCCTTCCCGACACCTTCACCGGACTGCACCACGCCGTTCTGCACGAACAGCAACTGCATGCCGGTGAACCAGGCGAAGAACCCGACCGCCATGAAGAGCCCGATCTTCACCTTCCGGACCGGTACGCCGACCGCCCGCGCGGCCGCCGCGTCGCCGCCGACGGCGAAGATCCAGTTGCCGATCTGGGTCCGCTGCAGCACCCAGGCCGCGATCGCGACGAAGACGATCCACCAGACGACGATGATCTTGATCGTCACGCCGCCGATCTTGAACTCCGACGCGAAGATCGCCTTGGCCGCGCTGAACCCGTCCATGTCGCTGATCGAGTTCGACGCGACGGCGCCGGAGGCGAGCCGGGTGACGGCGATGTTGAGGCCCTGCAGGATGAAGAACGTGCCCAGTGTCACCAGGAAACTGGGCAGGCCCGTCCGCATCAGCAGCCAGCCGTTGAACGCGCCGATCGCCAGCGAGAACACCAGAGCGACGAGCACGCCGATCCACACGTTCACGCTGAACTGGTACGCGAACAGACCCGCCGTCAGGCCTGATGTCGTCACCGCGACACCCGCCGACAGATCGAACTCACCGCCGATCATCAGCAGCGAGACCGGCACCGCCATCACGCCGATCAGCGCGGCCTGGTAGAGGATCGTGCCGGTGTTGTTGATCTCGCGGAACGGCGGTGCGGCGATCAGGAAGAACACCAGGATCACGGCCGCGCCGACCAGCGATCCGATCTCCGGCCGGCTGAGCAGTCGGGCCCCGAGGGACCGCGCCGAGACGCGGTCGTCGGCCGAGGCCGGTGAAGTGATGGTCGATGCCATGGGGCTACCTCAGCGCGTCCCGGCTTCGGCGAACTTCTGCACCGCCGCGATGTTGGACTTGTCGATGAACGCCGGCCCGGTCAGTGTGGCCTCGCCGCCGCCGATGGTGTTGCCGTTGGTCCGGTAGAGCCAGATCGCGTCGATCGCGAGGTAGCCCTGCAGGTACGGCTGCTGGTCGACGGCGAACTGCACCGTGCCGTCCGCGACCGCCTTGGCCATCTCCTTGCTCATGTCGAAGCTGCCGATCTTGGCCGACGAGCCTGCGTCCTTCGCCGCCTGGACGGCGGTCAGCGCGATCCCGGCGTTCAGCGCGACGACGTAGTCGGCACTCTTGTCCTGCTGCAGCTTCGAGGTCAGCGTCGCCTGCGTGCCCGGCTGGTCGGTGCCGTTGACGTTGACGTTCTCGGTGGTCGGCAGCTTGTCCTTGATGCCCTGGCAGCGCGCCTCGAGGCTGACGTTGCCCTGCTCGTGGATGACGCAGAGGACCTTCTTCGCGCCGAGCTGCTTGAGCTTCTCACCCGTGGCCTGACCGGCGATCCGCTCGTCCTGGCCGAAGTACCCGAGCGCCCCGGTGGTCTTCCACTGGTCGAGGCCGCCGTTCAGGACCGTCACCGGGATGCCGGCGGCAATGGCCTTCTTGACGTTCGGGATCACGGCGTCGGGCTTGTTCAGGGTGACGGCGATGCCGTCGACCTTGGAGTCGATCGCGGTCTGGACGAGGTTGGCCTGCGCTGCACCGTCCGGGTCGGCGGAGTACTGCAGCTCGATGTTGTCCTTCTTCGCGGCCGCCTCGGCGCCGCGCCGGACGATGTCCCAGAAGGTGTCGCCCGCACCCGAATGGGTGATCAGGGCAACCTTCATGCGCGGGGTGTCGGCGACGTTCCCGCCGCTACCACTGGTGCTCTCCTCCTTCTGCTTTCCCCCGGAGGAGCTGCACGCGGCCAACGCCGCGGCCAGCACCAGCGCCGCGGCGCCTGCCACGGCCTTCCTCTGCCACCGAACCATGACTCAACCAGCCTTTCAGGTGAACCGCGGCCACTCCGCGGAGTTGCGTGGGACCAGAGAGTGTCACACTCCCCTGGCCGTCATCTCGATACGCCACCCCCGTGAGAGCTCAAATAGGCCAGCGTCCGCTCCGCGATCGGCAGCGGGGCATCGGGTGCGCAGGGATACATGTCCTGCTCGACGATCGCGAACAGCTCGACGTCGAGCGCTGCCAGCGCCTCCAGCACCGGCGGAAGATCGGGTACGCCGTTCGGCGGCTCACACATCACGCCGCGCCGTACCGCCTCATCCACGGCCAGGCCCTCGGCCTCGACCTGATCCAGGACCTCGGGGTCGACCTGCTTCAGATGGACGTAGCGGATCCGGTCCGGATACTTGCTGATCAGTTCCAGGTTGTCACCACGGCAGTAGCTGATGTGGCCGGTGTCGAGGCACAGGTTCGCAAAGGCGCTGTCGGTCTCCTCGAGGAAGCGCTCGACCGTGTCCTGGGTGTCGACATGCCCGTCCGCATGCGGGTGATACTGCAATTGCAGCCCGAACTCCTCCGCGAGACGCCGGCCCAGCTCGGTCACCGCGCGACCGTGCCTGGACTGCGTGTCGTGATCGAAGCGCTCCTCGACGATCTCGCCGTTGTCCCCGCGCCACATCGACGGCATCACGACGAGGTGCTTGGCACCCATCGCAGCGGTCAGCTCGGCCGTCTTGACCACGTCCCGCCAGGTCGACTCCAACCCGTCGGGGCGATGCACGTGTTCGAACGTCGTGCCGGCCGTCATAGTGAGTCCGCGCTGGTCGAGCTCGTCCTTCAACCGGACCGGGTCGGTCGGCAGGTAGCCGTACGGACCGAGCTCGATCTTGGTGTAGCCGGCCTGCTGGACCTCATCGAGGAACCGCGTCCACGGCGTCTGCTTCGGGTCGTCGGCGAACCAGACTCCCCACGAGTCCGGCGCCGTACCGATAGCTACCCGGCCCATCAGACGTCGCCCTCGATCGGAGCCAGATACGGACGCTGGGCCTTCTTGCTCTCCTCATACGACGCGGACGCCGCCTGCGTGGACTGCAGCTCGGACACCTCGCTGACCGGGACGTCCCACCACGAATCGCTGTCCGGCCCGCCGATCAGCGGATCGGTAGTGACGTGGATCGCGATCGGTCCGGTCGCCGCCTTCGCGGTCTGGATCGCCTTCTCCAGCTCGGGGCGGCTGTGGACGTCGATCACCTCGACACCGAAGCTGCGGACGTTGGCCGCCAGGTCGACGGGCAGGTAGTCGCCGTCGAGCCGCCCGTCGCCCGTGCGCTTGCGGTACGCCGTACCGAACCGCTGGGAGCCGAGCGACTCCGACAGCGCGCCGATCGACGCGAAGCCGTGGTTCTGCACAAGAACCACGATGATCTTGAGGTTTTCCTGGACCGCGGTGGCCAGCTCGCTGGACATCATCAGGTACGACCCGTCGCCGACCAGGACGAAGACATCGCGATCCGGCGCGCCGAGGCGGACACCGAGTCCGCCGGCGATCTCGTATCCCATGCAGGAGAAGCCATATTCGACGTGGTATCCCTTCGGATCGCGCGGCCGCCACAGTTTGTGGAGGTCACCCGGCATCGAGCCGGCCGCGCAGACAACCACATCAGACGCCGCCGACAATTCGTTGACGGCACCGATCACCTCGCCCTGTGTCAGCAGGCCTTCGGCCAACTTCGCGGTGATCTCCGCAGAGGGCCGGAAAACTGCGTCCACAGTTCCGTTCCAGTTCCTTGTGAGTTCCTGGGCCTCTGCTGTGTACTTGGCATCCACCGACCACTCGCCGAGCGCAGATCCCAACGAAACAAGGGCTTCCCGCGCATCGGCCACGACCGGAAGGCCCGCATGCTTACCACTGTCGAAACGCGCCACGTTGATGTTGAGGAACTTGACTTGCGGGTTCGCGAACGCGGTCCGCGACGCCGTCGTGAAGTCGCTGTAGCGGGTGCCGATGCCGATCACCACATCGGCGTCACGGGCCAGAGCGTTGGCTGCCGTGGTCCCGGTCGAGCCGACCGCGCCCACCGACTGCGGGTGGTCGTAGCTCAGAGATCCCTTACCTGCCTGGGTTTCCGACACCGGCACTCCGGTCCGCTCGGCGAACTCACGCAGCGCTTCCTCGGCTCCCGAGTAGTGCACCCCACCGCCGGCGACGATCAGAGGTCGCTGCGCGGACCGTAGGAGTTCTGCCGCCTTGTCGACAATTGATGCCTCCGGCAATGGTCGTGCGACGTACCAGGTGCGCTCGGCGAAGAGCTCATCCGGCCAGTCGAACGCCTCGGCCTGGACATCCTGCGGCAGAGCCAGTGTCACCGCGCCGGTCTCCACCGGATCCGTGAGCACGCGCATCGCGTTCATCAGTGCCGACGGCAACTGTTCGGGCCGCCACACGCGGTCGAAGTACTTCGACACCGGGCGGAACGCGTCGTTGACCGAGACGTCACCGGCGCCGAAGCTCTCCAGCTCCTGCAGCACGGGTGTCGCCACCCGGGTTGCGAACACATCAGAAGGGAGGATCAGCACTGGCAACCGGTTGATCGTCGCGAGGGCCGCACCCGTCACCATGTTCGTCGAGCCCGGACCGACGCTGGCCGTGCAGGCGTAGGTCTGGAGCCGGTCACGCGTGCGCGCGAAGGCCGCCGCCGTGTGCACCATGGCCTGCTCGTTGCGGGCCAGGATGTACGGCAGTGCCTTCGGGTCCTCGAGCTCAGACTGCAGCAGCGCCTGGCCGACCCCGGCGACATTGCCGTGCCCGAAGATCCCCAGGCATCCGGCGATCAGCCGCTGCCGGTCCCCGTCCCGCTCCGAGTACTGGACGCTCAGGAATCGCACCAGGGCCTGGGCGACCGTGAGACGCACCGTCATGACTCATCTCCTCCGAGAGATTCTTCTTTTCCGAAAGGCAGGCGTGGATCGATATGTTGGGAGTTCCACAGTTCGCGGACCCAGGCGTGCTGCGGGTCGTCGGTGATCAGCCACTGACGCTCGGTGCCGGGGCCGGCCATCACGTTCAGGTAGTACATGTCGTAGCCGGGCGGCGCCATCGCCGGGCCGTGCCAGCCGTGCGGGACCAGCACCAGGTCGCCGCTTCTCACCTCCGCCAGCACGTCGATCGGCCGCTCGTCGGTCCCGTAGACCCGCTGGTAGCCGATCGGATCGTTGCCCTTGACACCTTCCGGCACGTCGTCGGACAGCTGCAGCTCGAAGTAGTAGATCTCCTCAAGCTCGCTCTCCTTTCCCGGCTTGTGCTCGTCGTGCTTGTGCGGCGGGTAGGACGACCAGTTGCCGGCCGGCGTGATCACCTCGCAGGCGATGATCGAGTCGGCGTCGAGCACACCCGGGACGCCGAAGTTCCGGACCTGGCGGGAGGAGACGCCTGCGCCGCGCAGTTCGGTCTCGACGTCATCGGCGGCGATCCGCTGGAACGGGATGTCGTTCGCGGCCTTCGCGTTCGGGAACGCGATCCGCGCGCCACCCGCGCTGACAACGGCGAACGTCGTACCGCGAGGGACGTAGGCGAGGTCCGTCGCGCCGGCGAAGACATCGGCCCGCCCGCCGAGCGGGACCGAGTTTCCGTCGATGATCACCTCGGCCGACCCGCTGAGCGGGAGGACGATGTACTCGCAGTCCCCGGTGTCGATCTCCACCGACTGGCCTGGGAGCAGAGTGCGGATCGACAGGCCGGTGTAGTGCCAGTCGGGCTCACCCGGCCGGACCATCAGCTCGAAGCCTTCGTACGCCGTGGATCCAGCAGGCCGGAACCATTCGGTCATGCGGCACCTCCGTGGACGAGCATTGCGGCGTGGTCGACGGCTGCGGCAACGTCACCGTCGGGTGGGAACAGCAGAGCGCGGCCGACGACCAGGCCACGGACCGAAGGCAGGCTGAGCGCCTTGCCCCACGACGCGTACGTCGCTTCCGGCGCGACCGTCGGGTCGCCGCCGAGCAGGAGCGTCGGCAGGGTCGTTGCCTCCATCACCCGATCCAGTTCGTCGACGACCGGGAGCTTCAGCCAGGTGTACGCGCTGGTTGCTCCGAGGGCGGAGGCGATGTGGATCGACTTGATCACCGAGTCCGGGTCGAGCAGGTTCGTCACCCGACCGTCCTCGCTGCGCGTCGACCAGAACGGTTCGACCATCGCCATGAGTTTGTGCTCGGCCAGACCGGTGACGGCCGCGGCGCTGGACTCCAGGGTGGTCACGGTGCCCGGATCGCCGAGGTCGATGCGGGTCAGCATCTTGCCGCCGTCGAGCCGGCGGAGCGCGATCTCATCCGCCGTGCGGTACGCAGTGAACCGGTCATCTACCTCGAACGCGGCGCCTTGCAGACCGCCGCGATTCATCGAGCCAATGACGACCTTCCCTTCCAGCGCTCCGAGCAGCAGGAGGTCCTCGAGGATGTCCGGGGTCGCCAGAACGCCATCTACACCGGGGCGTTCGAGCGCGGTCATCAGGCGAGCGATCAGATCCGGACGACTGGCCATCGCCATCCGATCACCGCGTACGCCGAGTGCACCGCGCGCCGGGTGGTCGGCAGCCACAATCAGCAACCGTCCGTCGTCACCCACCAGAGCCCGAGTCCGCCGCTGCTGCCACGCCTCGGCCATCCGCTCCGGATGCCGCACCCGAATCTCAGTAAGCTCCGCCAACCGCGAGCCATACCCCTGATACCGCGCCTGCACATGCTGCTCCGCAGGCAACTCAAGATCCCTGATCACCGTCGTCTGCCCATCCGGCAACCATTGCCCCTGCTGCACCATGGGACGCTCAACTGTCGGCTCATCCGACCCAGGCCCCGAATTCCCCACCCCCGCAGACTCCCCCCGTCCGGCCACACCCTGCTGCCCATCCCCCTCCGGGCCACCTGGCGCGCCCGGGCTAGCGAAGGTTCCGGCGTTGGCGTCACCTGGGGACCCAGCGATAACCGTCACCTCGTCCTGCCAGGCAGGAGCAGCCCCCTGCGACGGGCTGCTGTGCACCCCGCGGTCACTCTCGGCGTCCGGAGCCCGTCCGCCAGGAGAACCAGCCGCGTCGTCCACCCCCACCTGCGGCACGAACGGCGACCCACTCGGCACACCCCCGCGAGCAGCCGCCGGATCACCACCACCCGAAGCCGCCTGGTGTGTCGGGCCGCCGGGCGCGCCCTGATACTGCGCAGCAACCGTCGCCTCACCCACACCCGCCTGCGCCTCGAACGCCGAGTCACCCGCCATGCCACCGTGACCACCAGTCGGCTCATCCGCCCCCGATCCGGGCCGCTGGCCGGGCACTGTCGGATCGTTCACCCCAGCCTGCCCCGCGAACGGCGATCCAGCCCGCACACGGCCATCGGCATCCGTCGGGTCGCCCGCACCTGGTTGAGGTGCGAACGGCGAGTCGCTCGGACCACCGCCGTGGGCGGCCCTCGGATCGTTCGGTCCGGGGCCCTGGCGCTGGGCGACAACAGTCGGGTCGTTCACACCAGGCCGCTGCGCGAACGGGGAGCCCGTCGGCGTCCCGTGGCGGGCGTCCGTCGGGTCGTTCGCGCCCGGCTGAGGCGCGAACGGCGAGTCGCTCGGCGCAGCGCCGTGGGCGACCGTCGGGTCGTTCGGGCCCGGCTGCTGGGCGAACGGGGAGCCCGTCGGCGTCCCATGGTGGGCAACCGTTGGCTCATTCGCGCCCGGTTGAGGCGCGAACGGGGAGTCGCTCGGAACACCGCCCTGGGCGGCCCTCGGGTCGTTCGGCCCGGGGCCTGGGCGCTGGGCGACAACCGTCGGGTCGTTCGCACCAGGCTGCGGCGCGAACGGGGAGCCCGTCGGCGTCCCATGGTGGGCGACAGTCGGGTCGTTCGCGCCGGGCTGTGGGGCGAATGGGGAGTCGGTTGGGGCCGTGCTGTGGGCGGGGGCTGGGTTGCCGGTGCCTGGGACTGCTTGGTGTGTTGGGCGGGCGGGCCTGGTTGGGCGCGGTGCGGCAATCGTCGGGTCGTCTGCGCCGGGCTGGGGCGCGAACGGCGAGTCAGTCGGTCCACCGCCGTGGGCGGCCGTTGGGTCGTTCGCGCCGGGCCGCGGGGCGAAGGGGGAGTCGGTTGGCGTGCTGCGGTGGGCAACCGTTGGGTCGTTCGCGCCGGGTTGCGGGGCGAAGGGCGAGTCGGTTGGCGTGCGGCGGTGGGCGATTGTGGGGTCGTTGGGGCCTGGTTCGTAGACGGTCTCGTCGTCGTGGGTGGGGCGTTGGATGGGGATGGGGCGGGCGTCTTCGTCGTACGGGTCCTGGTCTCGTCTGGTCATGAGGATTCACCCAACTTGGACAGGACTTCTTCGGTGGTGGGCATGGCGGTGGAGCATTCGAGGCGGGAGGCGACAATGGCGCCGGCGATGTTCGCGAAACGGATGACCTTCTCGAGCGGCCAGCCGGACAGCAACCCGTGGCACAGCGCGCCGCCGAAGCCGTCGCCGGCGCCGAGGCCGTTGACGACCTCGACCGGGTACGGCGGGACCTCGACGCGCTCGTCGCGAGTACGGGCCAGCGTTCCGCGCGGACCCTGCTTCACGACCGCGAGGTCCAGCCCGCGATCGAGCAGCGCCTGGGCCGCCTTGTCCGAGTCCGTCTCGCCGACCGCGACTTCACACTCCTCACGGTTGCCCACAGCAACCGTGCAGTAGTCCAGGGCCCGCGACACCTGCTCGTGCGCCTCGCTCGGATCGGCCCAGAACATTGGTCGGTAGTCCAGGTCCAGCACAGTGATCGGCCTCCGCTCGCGGGCTTCCCACGCCGCGAAGTGCGCCGACCGCGACGGCTCCGCGGACAGGCCGGTCACCGTCGACCAGTAGATCCGCGCCGACCGGATCGCGTCCAGGTCGAGCTCGGATGGGTTGATCACCAGGTCCGGCGCCTTCGGGAAGCGGTAGAAGTACAGCGGGAAGTTGTCCGGCGGGAAGATCTCGCAGAACGTGATCGGCGTCGGCAGACCGTCGACCGGCGACACGAACCGGTCGTCGACGCCGAGCTCGCGCAGCGTCCGGTGGATGAAGGTGCCGAACGGGTCGTTCCCGGTCCGGCTGATCACCGCCGACTTCCGCCCGTGCCGCGCGGCCGCGACCGCCACGTTGGTCGCGCTCCCACCGAGAAACTTCCCGAACGACTCCACGTCCTCGAGATGAGTCCCCGCCTGCAACGGATACAGGTCAACCCCGATCCGCCCGATCGTCAGTACGTCATCCATCCTCAGACCATCCCATCCACACGGGTCCGCACAAACCCACTCACACCCACCGAACTCGACGCACACCCGCCCACACGGCTCAACACAGTCCCATCCACGCGAGTCGGGGTGGGGGTGGTTGGGTGGGTTGGGGTGGGGGTCATCGGGTTGTCTCGGTGATTGTTTTTAGGTGGGTGATGCTGGTTCGGACGTTGGCTACGGGGCCCTCGTCGGTGGGGCGGGAGGTGAGGATTGTGTCTTGTTCGAGGACGTACCAGCCGTTGTAGCCGGAGTTCTCGAGGGTGGTGACGATGGTGGCGATGTCGATGTCGCCGGCGCCTAGTGGGCGGTACATTCCCTGGCGTACGGCGTCGGTGTAGGAGATCGTGCCGGCCTGGACGCGGGCGGCCCACGTGGCGTCGACGTCCTTCAGGTGGGTGTGGCGGATGCGGTCGGTGTGCTTGACCGCTAGAGCGACCGGGTCGACGCCGCCGATCAGCAGGTGGCCGGTGTCGAGGGTGAGTCCGATGGCGGAGCCGCTGAGCACACGCTCGACGTCGTCGGAGTTCTCGACCATGGTGCCGACGTGCGGGTGGATCGTCGCGAGCACCCCGGACGCGGCCGCAGCGGCGGACAGCTTGTCGAGGTTGGCGAGGAGCGTGGTCCAGCCGGTCTCGTCCAGCACCGGGCGGTCGTCGTACCCCTCCTGGCCGGTTGCGGCCGCGAGCACCAGCGTGGTCGCGCCGGCGGCAACGAAACCCTCGAGTGCCGTGGCGACAACAGGAGCGGGGTCGTACGACGGGTCGTGCAGCACGACCGGCACGAAGCCGCCGACGGCGCGGAGTCCCACGTCTGCAAGGGTTTTCGCCTTCTCGGCCGGGTCCTCCGGCAGGAAGCCGTCCGGGCCGAACTCCGTTGCGGCGAGGCCGGCGTCGCGCATCTCGGCGAGGACCGTCGCGGGGTCGTACTGCCAGCCCCACCCGGGTACCTCGCAGACGCCCCACGAGATCGGGGCGCCGGCGATGCGAGCAGCGAGATCAGTCATACGAGCGGGTCTCCTCAGAGCGTGATGATGCGGTTCTCGTGGCGGGACAGTTCGCAGGCATCGGCGATCTGGAAGGCAGCGAGTGCATCCCTCACCGTGCACGGCACTGAACGGGTACCGGCGACGACCTCGGTGAACGCGGTCAGCTCCGCGACGTACGCGGGCTGGAAGCGGTCCATGAACGTCATGTGCGGCTGCCCGTCAGGGAAGGTGACGCCGGGTTCGGCCGAGCGCAGCGCGGTGTGCGAGTCGAGGCCGACAGCGAGCGAGCCGAGGCTGCCGTGCAGCTCCATGCGTACGTCGTGCCCCGCGCCGTTGTAGCGCGTCCCGCTGACCGCGACGAACGTGCCATCGTCGAGGGTGAGCAACGCGGCGGCCGAGTCCACGTCGCCGTACTCGCCGAAGAAGGCCTCGCCGCGGTTCGCGCCGGTCGCGTAGACGCTGACAACTTCGCGGCCGGTGACGTACCGGAGGATGTCGAAGTCGTGGACCGTGCAGTCGCGGAAGAAGCCGCCGCTCTGCGGGATGTACTCGTGGTGCGGCGGGAACGCGTCGTTGGTGTTCGCCCTGATGTGGTGGACGAAACCCAGCTCGCCGGACCGCACCGCCTCCCGCGCCGCCTGGTACCCGGCGTCGAACCGTCGCTGGAAACCGATGTGTACCGGCACGGTCGACGCCTCGACCACCGCCACCACCCGCTCGGTCTCGGCCAGGTCGAGCGCGATCGGCTTCTCACAGAACGTCGGTACGCCGGCCGCGATGCCGGCTTCGATCAGAGCAGCGTGCGCGGAGGTCGCGGCCGCGATCACGAAGCCGTCGACACCGCTCGCCAGCAGCGCGTCGACGTCGGGTGCGAACTCCAGACCGAGGTCCTTCGCGACCAGCTCCGCCCGGCCCGGGTCCGCGTCGGCGACGACCACCTGATCCACCGCCGGCAGACCCTTGAGCGTCGCGGCGTGGAACGCCCCGATCCGCCCGACCCCGACCAACCCGATCCGCATCCCGGTCACCTCTCCGCTCGCCCGAACAGTCCAGAACAGCCCAGAACAACCCAGCCCTGCACACCCGGCACGTCCCGGCCCGGAACATGCCCGGAGCAAACCCGAACAGCCCAGCACGGACCAGCCCGGCTCGGCGTGGCCGGTCCCGTCGGCGCGCCCCAGTCAGCTTCCCCGGCGGGCGGCGGCAGTGTCAACACTTTGTTAACACATTTTCACGTCACGACATACATACCTTCATCATGTAACATCCGGCCATGGTTGCCCTTCCGGTCAGTATCGATCGGGCCAGCCCGGTGCCGCTCTACCACCAACTGGCCGAGCAGCTGACGTCCGCCATCACCGACGGCTCGCTCCGCCCGGGCGACCCGTTCGAAAACGAGATCGCCATGTCGGACCGCCTAGGTCTGTCCCGGCCGACGGTGCGCCGCGCGATCGCCGAGCTGGTCAATCAGGGCCTGCTGGTCCGCCGACGCGGCATCGGCACCACCGTCGCGAGCCAGATGGTGCACCGCAAGGCCGAGCTGACCAGCCTGTACGAGGACCTCCAGCGCGAGGGCCGTACGCCGCGCACCGAGGTCCTGTCCCTCGACTGCGAAGCGCAGGACGACCGCGCCGCGACGGTCCTGGAGCTCCCGTCCGGCACGCCGCTGGTCTCGATCGTCCGCCTCCGGTACGCCGACGACGTCCCGCTCGCGATCATGCGCAACTGGTTGCCCCCGGCCCTCAACGACCTCACCCTCGAACAACTCACGCAGGAAGGCCTGTACGCCGTACTCCGGGCCCGCGGCATCCGCCCGACGGTCGCCCGCCAGCGCATCGGCGCCCGCAACGCCACCGCGGACGAACGACGTACCCTCCACATGTCCAAGGCCGAGCCGCTCGTCACCATGACCCGCTCCGCCTACGCCGCGGACGGCTCCCCGATCGAGTACGGCAACCACTGCTACCGCGCCGACCACTACTCGGTCGACGTCGTGGTCTCCGAGCGCTAGTTACGGATGAGGCGGGCCAGCTTCTCTCCACCTGCCTTGGCATTGTCGCGAAGCAGCCCCGGTCGGCTGACACCTTGCAGGTCCTCGTTGATGCCTTCGAGGGCTGCCTGGACGACCGGGTGGCCGAGGATCGCGTCCTCGGCTCCCAGTGCGTTGAGGTCGGCCTCCTGCTGCGCCGCGTAGTCAGCAGCCTCGTAGAGCTGGTTCGAGGCCAGTACGGCGTCGCTCGGGTCTCCGCTGATCCAGGAACTCACGGCGTACGCGACCGCAGCCGCGGCATTCTGCGCGTACGCCGTCTGCGCCACCCAGCTCTCATCCTCGTCATCGGTCACCAGCGACTCCGCGACATCCCGCAGGCGCTCGAGATCGTCAAGCACAGGCAGCCCCAGCACAAGATCCCAGACCGCATCCAGGGCGGCCCGCAAGGTCGCCGGATCTCCCTGCCCCGAGACCTCGTGAAACCACACGTACAGCGGTTGCAGACGCTCAGCGCTCGCCGCACCGAAGGCGACCTGCGCCGCCTTCGGTGCAGCCGACAGAGCTTGGAGCAACTGTTCGTCGTCGTATCGAAGCATGCGACCTATCCTGGCCATACTGCGGTCCGAGGACCAGTGATCACCGCGCCGGCATCCTTCAACGCGGTCTGACAGGCCGGGCAGAAGTCCTTGGAAGTGCCGATCGCCGCCGGCGTCAGACCTTCCTCGGCCGCGGTCTTCAGCGCGGTCGTCTCCGCGTGCAGACCGGGATCCTTACCCAGCACGTCGTCCGCGCCGGCCAGCGCACGTTGCGCCGGATTCAGGTCGCGCACCCCACCCGCAAGGACATCCTTACCCTCCTTCGTGGCCAGGACCGCGGCCACCCGCTGCTTCTGCGCGATCGTGTCCGGGGCCCCGCTCTTGAGCTTCAGCGCATCCTTGAGCTGGTCGGCACGTCCGGTCAGCCGGCCGGTGTCCGCCGCGGACTTCGCCGACTCGGCGACCTTCCCGCCGCCGGTCTTCGCCGCACCCGAGCTGACCGCCTTGGCCTCCGCGGACCTGACCGCATTGGACTCGGCAACACCGGCCTTGCCTGCCGCAGCCGTCACGGCTTTGCCCGCGGTGTTGTTCGCCAGCGCACGGAACCCCGCGCCAACCCCGGCCCCGATGCCGGCCGTGATCCCACCGATGGCTGCACCGACACCGACCTCGGTGGCCAAACCACCCCAGGAGAAGTCCTTCTTCCCCTCCGCGACATCGACGCCGTACCCGGCCGCGGCGCCGGCCGCACCGGCAGCGATACCGGCCGCGATCACACACCCGACACCGGTCGCGCAGACCGCGCCGATCGCGATGCCGACACCGATGCCGACGGCAACGTTCGCGATCAGGCCCTTGTGTTCGTCGACCCAGTCGACCGCCTTGCTGACCCCGCTCTTGACCGCGTCCCAGGCGCCGGACAGGCTCCACAGACCGGTC
The DNA here is from genome assembly GCF_040300265.1 of Kribbella sp. NPDC000426. Classification (NCBI taxonomy): domain Bacteria; kingdom Bacillati; phylum Actinomycetota; class Actinomycetes; order Propionibacteriales; family Kribbellaceae; genus Kribbella; species Kribbella sp. NPDC000426. The sequence goes on from NZ_JBEPDK010000001.1 coordinate 773,114, forward strand.
GGGTCGAGATAGGTGATCGGGTTGTTCGCCGCGTACGAGTACGGGTTCGCCGACTGGGCCGACGACAGGTCGCTGGCCGGGTCCGGCGACAGGAACCGGCCGAGCGGCGCGTCGTAGTACCGCGCCCCGAGTGCGTTGAGCCCGGTGGTCGGGTCCTTCGTCTTGCCGAGGAAGCCGTGCTCGGTCGGCAGTGCGGGCAGCAGGTTCCGGATCTCGCCGTACGGCGTGTAGTAGGTCCGCGCGGCCACACCGGTGCCGTCGGCAACCGAGACCTGCGCCGATCCCTGCTGGTCGTTGAGCTGCCAGACCACGTTCCCCAGCGTCAGCCGAACCGCGACCGGCACGCCGTCCTGCTGGTAGAACCGGGTCGCCGCCTTGAGCACGCCGGCGACGATCGTGATCTCCTCGCCGTCGATGTACAGCGTGGCCGCCACCCCGAGGGGGTCGACCCGGGCCATCCGGGTGCCGTCCGGCAGGTACACGAACTGCGTCTGGCTCACCAGCGTGCTGGTCTCGGACTCCAGCCGCTGCTGCGCGTTCCAGTCGAGCCTGGTCGGGATCAGCCCGCCCAGCAGTCCGGGCCGCTCGACCATGGCGCCGTTCGCGTCGTACTTGAACGCGGCCGCACCGGCCTTGGTCACCGCGTGCGGATGCGCGGCATCGCCGTACGTGTAGTTCTCCGTGACCCCGAACGTGGTCTCCGACGTGAGGTTCCCGTCGGGCGAGTAGGTCCAGGACTGGTTGTACCCGGCCGGGCCGTCGTGGACGGTCTCCGAGGAGCCGTCCGAGCAGTCGGTCTGGTACGTCGTCCAGCTGTGGTCAAGCCGGTTGAGACCGTCGTAGCCGTAGCAGGTCGCCACCGGCTTCGGTCCGGTGACGTCCTTGATCTGCTGGATGTTGCCGGCCGGATCCCAGCTGTAGGTGTCGTCCTGTTCGGCCTTCTCGTCGCCGGTGAGCGGGTCGCCCACGAGCGTCTGGATCCGGGACAGCCGCTGGGTCTGCGGCTCGTAGGCGTAGGCGCGCTTGAGGGAGTGGTGCGCATTCGCGTACTCCCGGCCGGCCAGCTTGCCGTCGGCCGCGTAACCGGTCGAGCTGATGTAGGGATCGGTGCTGGTGTTCCCGGTCAGCGGATCGGTCAGCTCACCGGACAGCGTGTCCGGGTTGCCCAGGTCGTCGTACGCGGAGGTGATCGTCTCCTTCGGCGCACCGAGCACCGGGTCCAGGTAGGTCGTCGACACCTGGTGCCCGGCCTCGTCGTACCCGTAGTTCATCGTGTACGACGAGCCGTGCAGCAGACCGCCCACGCCCTGCGGGAACGTCCACGTGCGACCGGTGATCCGGCCGCGTGCGTCGTACCCGGTCGCGGCGCGAGTGAACGCCTTCCCGTTCCAGTACGTCGTCTGCGCGGTACTACGCCCGATGCCGTTCGGGATATCGGTCGAGTCGTACGTCCACGCCGCGACCTTCTCGCCGGTGCCGGCCGGGCCGTCGTACCGGGCGGTCGGACGATTGACGGCGTCGTACTGCGTGGAGGTCGTCGGCCCGGGCTGCCCCGACGCCAGCGTCTTGGCGTCCCAGCTCGCGATCACGTTGCCGGCGTCGTCGTACTGCGTCCGGCTCCGGCCCGCGTCCGGGTCGACCGCATCGGTCCTGCGGTTCAGCAGGTCGTAGCCGAACGTCGACCTGTGCCCGCCCGGGTCCGTCGTACTCGCGACCTGCCCGGACGGATAGTAGGTGTACGTCGTCGCCGCGATCCCGGCACCGGCGCCGTCCTCGGTCTTGACCGTACGACCGCGGACGTCGGTCCACGACGTCTTCACCACTCCACCTGGCGGCGGCGTGGCCCGGGTGTGGTCCCCGAAGTACGCCGTCGTGGCCGCCCACAGCTCCTTGCCCTGGGCAACGTGCGCGGCCCTGGTGTCCCGGCCGAGCGCGTCGTAGCTGTGCCGCGTCTCGATCACCTGGTCGGCCGGGATCGCCTGCAGCGCACTACCCGCGGCCGCGTCCACGACCACCGGAAGGGTTTCCGCCGCGACATGGCCGGCCTCGTCGTACCGGGTGTCGGTGACGACTGTCTTCGGCTTGTCGCCGGTTGACGCCGGCGAGACCTCTTGGGCCTGGCGTTGACGTCCGGTCGAGTCCAGGAAGGACCAGGTCGTCACGTACGTCGTACCGGACTGCAACTGCTTGCTGGTCACCAGCGGCGGCAGCTTGTGGTCCGGGTCGAGCCGATAGCTGAACACCTTCGCGGGCGGTGCATCGGCGGCCTGGCCGGGCAGGCGCACGGTGGCGAGCCGGCCGACGGCGTCGTACGTCTCCGTCGTGATCTGGTTGTTGGCGTCCTTGACCGTCACCGGTTGCTGGCGGTCGGGCTCCATCGTGGTGACCTCGACCTGGCCCAAGGGGTTGGTCTCGGTGATGGTGTCCGGACGGCCGGTGGCCGGCGTGTAGGCGGTCTTCGAGGTGTGACCGTTGGCGTCGGTTTCGGTCAGCGTCCGGCCGTACGCGTCGAACGTGGCCGACGTCGTGGTGGACTTGGTGATGGTGTCGGTGCCGGTCGCCGTGACCGCGGCGACGGTCTTGGAGACGTCGCCCTTGGCAACCGGTCCGCCGACGGTGTCGGAGCCGTCGTAGTACTGGTCCTTCGCCGAGATCAGGCTCTTCGGCGCCGAGCAGCTGCCTTCGTACGTGCGGATCCGGTACGGGAACGCGAGCATCCAGTCGGCGATCGTCGCGTCGTCGCGGGCATAGCTGGTCTTCGTGCAGCGGACGTCGTTGCCGGCGGTGTCGGCTACGGCCACAGCCTGGCCGTAGTCGTCGTACGTCGTGGTCATCGTCGTCGTCCGTGTACTGCGGGCGTCGCCCGACTCGGGTACGACGGTCTCCCGCTTGACCGAATCGCTCTCGACCACGAGGTGCGCGTCGTCGTCCTCGTTCGTCTTCCCCGGGTCGAGCGGGGTCGTGTGCGCGGAGACATAGCTGTGCAGCGAACCGCCCAGCTCGTACGTCGGGTTGCCGGACGCGTCGAGCTGGAACTGCTGGGTCTCGCGGTCCTTCCCGCGCAGCCACGGCAGGTCCTTCACCGATCCGCCGGTGGAGTCGACCACGTTGACGGACTTCTTGCCGCCGTCCGCAAGTCGGTCGCCATCCATGCCCTGGAAGAACAGGCTGCGGGTGATCTCCAGCGGCTTCGCGGCCTGGGACAGCTTGACCACGTCCACCGAGCCGTACCCGCGCCAGTCGCTCCAGGTCTTCCGCTTGGCGGGCGTGACGTCGTCATCGTCGTAGTGCCAGGACGGCTTGCCGCGGTAGCGGTACTCGTTCACCTGCGGCGGCGCACCGCCGGCCTGGTCGACCACAGTGACCTTGCTGACCAGGTACCGGTGCCACCAGCCGAAGCCGGAGCTGTCGCCGTTCGAACGCCAAGCCGGGTAGCAGGTCTGGGTGTTGGTATCGGCGTGCCCCTCGGGGAAGTTGTCGATCGTGCAGCCGTCCGGCTGACCGTAGTCGACCTCGACCCGGCGTCCGAGCTCGTCGGTGACCGTGGTGACCCGGAGCTTCTCCAGCTTCGGCACTCCGCTGTCGGGCGCGGCGTCGACCCGGTTCGGCGACTCGCGACCGGCGATCACGACCGGTGGCAGCGACTCCGTCCCGGACCCGCCGAGGCCGACCTGCTGGAACTTCTCCAGCCACAGCGACGCACTCGTGCCGTCCGAGGGCTTCGGGAACGAGTACGTGAAGTTGACCCGGTCGACATCGACGAAGTTCGTGCCGTCGTTGCGTTGCGCGGTGACCGAGCGGAGCAGGACGTTGGTGAAGAAGCTCGGCGACTTCTGCTCGTCACCCGTGCAACTGCCGGTGCAGACCTGGTCCATCGGTACGTCGGGATACGACGACGCATGGTCCTTGTCGAAGGCCGGGCAGCTGCCCGATCCGCCGTTCTCCTCGGTGCAACGCAGGTCGGTGTCGAAGTGCAGGCGCGCGGGCGCCGTCGTACCCTCGTCGCCGCTGCGCTGGGAGTAGACGATGTCGCGGATGTGGCCGCCGCGGATGTACTCCGTCGACTTGCCGGACTCGCCGTTGCGGGCGTACTTGTTCTTCTCGACGTCGTAGAAGTACGTCGTGCTGTTGCCGTGGGCATCGACCACGCCGTCGAGGTTCCAGCGCCAGGCCTGCGTGCACCAGGAGTCCTCGACGCTGCCCTTGTGACACGGCTCGCCGTCGTCGTCGCCGAAGACCGGGACGGTGAAGACCGAGTTGGTCGCCGCACCGGTGGTCGCCTGCTTACCGCGGCCGAACGTGAACGTCATCCCCTGCGGCGTCTGGACCGTCCAGTACTCACCGTCGTTGTCGCCGTTGTCGGCGTCCTTCTTGCGCTCGATCCGCCAGCCCGGATCCTGCTTGGCCCGCCACACGTCGCCGCCGGCCGCCTTGTCCTTGACCAGCTCGGACGACGTGCCTTGGAGCGACAGCATCAACTGGTCGCCGGCCCAGCACAGGTCGCCGGTGTCACCGCCGTCGTCCGAGCAGCCGTTGTACCGGCGTTCCAGGTACGGCGTCTCGAGGCTCCAGCCGAGACCGGTCCAGCCGGGCTGGGCGTTCTCGGCGGCGGTCAGACCGTCGACCGCCTGCGACGAGTACGACAGGTCCAGGTCCGGCGCGTTGCCGGAGACCGCGGCGACCTTCGGGATCGGATAGCTCCAGTTGAAGTCACCGGACTGCAGACCGACCGACCACTTGCTCGACGAGGCGAGCTTGGTCGCGGTGTACGAGCCGGTCTCGCCGTTGGGCGCGGCGGCCACGACGTACACCAGGCCTTGCTGTGCCACCGGCAGCGTCGCAGTGAGCTTGTGGGTGACCAGGTTGATCTTGCTCACGACCGGCTGCGACTTGTTGCACGCGGCCGAGCTCGGGGTGGTCAATGCGCAAGCGGGCTTGGCGATCAGGCGCAGGCGGGACTCGAAGTTCCCGCCGTACGCGCCGGCGAAGCCGCCGACGTCGACGGCGACCCCGACCGGTGCGGAGCGGCGGCTGCCGTCGGCGCGGGTCAGTTTCAGCGCGACGCCGTGGCCGCCGAGCTTCTCGGCGACCTTGTGGTCATAGGTCGCGACGGTCACCTGCTCGGGACCGCCGGACACCGGCTGCAAGGCAACGGCTCCAGCGCTACGAGAGCTGCTGGAGCCGGAGAGTGTGACTGTTGTGGTGCCGGCGGCGGGCCAGACGACCTTCGACGGTGTCGCTTGCGGTCTGGCGGTGCCGGCGGTGGACGGATCGAGTTGCAACGGAACCGATCTGTCCGGAACGGAGACGACCGAGTCCTCGGCCGAGACCGCCTTCGGTTTCTTCGGATCGGCCGCCGATGCCGGCGGAGCATGTAGTCCGCCGATCAGTACGGCCAGTGCAACGACACCTGCAGTGATGGATCTCGGGCGGGACGAACCCATGCCTCACTCCCCCAGAGTGTTGGCGTCACGTCGCGTTCGGGCGTAAACGCGACGTGACCCAACCTCTCCGAAGAGTTACCGTCCTGTCAATACCCGTCTAGGCCTGATTGGCAATGAGGGTCCGGACGAGGCGGAGGCCGACCGAGAGTTGGGCCAGTTCGGGGCCGTCGGTCTCGACGATCTCCTCGAGCATCGAGGAGGCGCGCGACAGGGCGACCGCGTTCTGGTCCTGCCAGGTGATGACCCGGTCCTCGGGGTCGGCCGAGGCGTCGGTGGTGGCCAGGACCTGGCGGGTCAGGCGCGAGTGGACGGCGTGCAGGTCGTCGCGGAGCGCGGCCCGGGCCATCGTCTGCCAGCGGTCGGTGCGCGGCAGGCCGATGATCCGCTCCAGGAAGCGACCGAGCTGCAGCCGCTCACCCAGCGCGAAGTGGACCTTGGCGACCTCGAGGATGTCGATGTCGTCGCGGGACGCGGTCTCGACGATGCCGAGTCCGGCGTACGCCGGGGGCAGCACCGCGATCCGGGTCGCGAAGTCGTCCGCAACCCCCTTCTGCACAAGGCTTTCCCGGCGCTGCTCGAACAGCGCCAGCTCCCGGCCCCGCAGTACGTCGGGCAACGCCGCCGTCAGCTTCGCGATCCCCGGACCGAAGAACTCGATGAGCTCCTCGATGTCGACCGGTGGCCGCCGGTTGCTGACCAGCCAGCGCGTCGCGCGCTCGACCAGCGTCCGGGTCTCCAGCCGCATGTGGGTCTGGGTGTCGGCGCCGACGACGTTGTCCAGCTCGGAGTTGCGCGACAGGAGCTCCGGTTGCGAGAAGATCCGGCTGGCCGCGAGGTTCGCGCGGACGACGTCCTCGACCGTACCGCCGGTCTCCAGCGACAGCCGGTGGTACGCCGTGATGCCCGAGGTGTTCACGAACTCGTTGACGACCTGCGTGGTGATGATCTCGCGCCGCAGCTGGTGGCTCTGGATCTGCTCGCCGAACCGCTCCTGCATCGCCTTCGGGAAGTAGCTGGCGAGCTTGTGCTTGAGGAACGGGTCGTCCGGCAGCGTGGTCTTGAGCAGCTCGGCTTCCATCACGATCTTGGTGTACGCGATCAGCACCGACAGCTCCGGCGACGTCAGCCCGCGGCCCTCGGCCTTGCGCCGCTTGAACTCCGTCACGCTCGGCAGGAACTCCAACTCGCGGTCGAGCAGACCCTGCCGCTCGAGCCGCCGGACCCAGTCCTGGTGGACGTGCAGCAGCGCCGGCGCCTGCTCGGTCGCGTTCGCCAGCGCGATGTTCTGCCGGTAGTTGCTCTTCAGCACCAGCGCGCCGACCTCGTCGGTCATCGACGCGATGATGTCGTTGCGCTGCTTCTCGGTCAGGTCGCCGTCGGCAACCACCTTGTCCAGCAGGATCTTGATGTTGACCTCGTGGTCGGAGGTGTCCACGCCGGCCACGTTGTCGATGAAGTCGGTGTTGATCCGGCCGCCGGCCGCGGCGTACTCGATCCGGCCGAGCTGGGTGCAGCCGAGGTTGCCGCCCTCGCCGACCGCGCGGGCCCGCAGGTCCGAGCCGTTCACCCGGATCGCGTCGTTGGCCTTGTCGCCGACATCGGCGTTCGACTCGCCCGACGACTTCACGTACGTGCCGATACCGCCGTTCCAGAACAGGTCGACCGGCGCCTTCAGGATCGCGTTCATCAGCTCGGCCGGGGTCAGCTTGGTCACCCCGGCGTCGATGCCGAGCGCGTCACGGACCTCGGCCGAGATCGGGATCGCCTTCTCGGTCCGCGGGAAGACCCCGCCGCCGGTGGAGATCAGCGACGCGTCGTAGTCCGCCCAGGACGACCGCGGTAGGTCGAACAGCCGCCGCCGCTCGGCGAACGACGAGGCCGCGTCGGGCGCCGGGTCGAGGAAGATGTGCCGGTGGTCGAACGCCGCGACCAGCCGGATGTGCTCGGACAGCAGCATCCCGTTGCCGAACACATCACCGGACATGTCGCCGACGCCGACGACGGTGAAGTCCTCGTGCTGGCAGTCGTGACCCATCTCGCGGAAGTGCCGCTTGACCGACTCCCACGCGCCGCGGGCGGTGATGCCCATCGCTTTGTGGTCGTAGCCGACCGAGCCGCCGGACGCGAACGCGTCGCCCAGCCAGAAGCCGTACTCCTTCGCGACCCCGTTCGCGATGTCGGAGAACGTCGCCGTGCCCTTGTCCGCGGCAACGACCAGGTAGGCGTCGTCACCGTCGTACCGGACCACGTCGCGCGGCGGAACGATGCCACCGGCAACGATGTTGTCGGTGATGTCCAGCAACCCGGAGATGAACGTCTGGTACGACGCGATGCCCTCGGCCAGCCACGCGTCCCGGTCGACGGACGGATCGGGCAGCTGCTTGGCGTAGAACCCGCCCTTCGCGCCGACCGGCACGATCACCGAGTTCTTCACCATCTGCGCCTTGACCAGGCCGAGCACCTCGGTGCGGAAGTCCTCCCGCCGGTCCGACCAGCGCAGACCGCCGCGCGCGACCGCCCCGAACCGCAGGTGCACACCCTCGACCTTCGGCGAGTACACGAAGATCTCGTACTTCGGCCGCGGCTGCGGCAGATCCGGGATCGCCTTCGGCTCGAGCTTCAGCGACAGGTACGACCGCGGCTGTCCGTCCGGACCCGGCTGGAAGAAGTTGGTCCGCAGGGTCGCCTTCATGACGGTCAGGTACGACCGCAGGATGCGGTCCTCGTCCAGGCTCTGCACCGTGTCCAGCGCGGCCAGGATCTCCTTCTCCAGCTGGTCTATCTGCATCACACGGTCGGGGTCGTCGGCCGGACCGCGGGCCGGGTCGAAGCTGGTCTCGAACAACTGCACGAGCAGCCCGGCCAGGTCGACGTGGTTCAGGAAGGTGTTCTCGATGTAGTCCTGGCTGAACGGCGTGCCGCCCTGGCGGATGTAGCGCTGGTACGCGCGCAGGATCGACACCTGCCGCCAACTGAGGTTGCCGCGCAGCACCAGCGCGTTCAGCTTGTCGGACTCGGCCCGGCCGTCCCAGACGGCCTGGAACGTGTCGGAGAACTGCTTGCGCAGTTCCTCGCGCTCCTCGGTGTCCTCGGGCGCCTTCAGGCCGAAGTCGTAGATGTAGGCCATCGTGCCGTCGTCGCAGCGGATCTCGTACGGCCGCTCGTCGATCACCTCGACACCCATCGCGCTCAGATGCGGCAGCACCTGCGACAGCGACAGCGCCGTACCTCGCCGGAAGACCTTGAAGCGTCGCTCGCCTTCCCACTCCTCGTCGATCGGGTTGTAGAGCGACATGGCCAGCCCGTCCTCGGCCGGCAGGCTCTCGAGGACGTGTACGTCGTTGACCGCGACGCGCGCGTCGAAGTCCTCCTTGTACGCCTCCGGGAACGCCTGGGCGTACCGGCGGGACAGCTTGGTGACCGCGCCGTCGCCGCCCTGTGCGTGCAGCGCGGCGGTGAAGTCGTCGGCCCACGCACGAGTCGCGTCGATCACCTGCTGCTCGAGCAGGTCCGCGTCGTACTCCCCGACGGTCTCGCCCTGCTTCATCCGGACCACGAAGTGCACGCGGGCCAGCACGGACTCGGTGACGTAGGCGGCGTAGGTGACGCTCTCCGCGCCGATGGCGTCCTTCAGGATCTGCTGCATCTTCAGCCGGACCGCAGTGGTGTAGCGGTCACGCGGCAGGTACACCAGGCAGGACAGGTAGCGGTTGTAGACGTCACGCCGTACGAACAGCTTGACCGCGCGCCGCTCCTGCAGGTGCAGCACCGACTGCACGATCGGCAGCAGATCCTCCACCGGGGCCTGCAGCAGCTCGTCGCGCGGGTACGTCTCCAGTACGTCGAGGAGGCCCTTGCCGCTGTGGCTGTTCGGGTCGAAGCCGGTCAGGCGGAACAGCTCGAGCGCCTTGCGTCGCAGTACGGGCACCTGCATGACGCTCTCGGTGTATGCCGTCGAGGAGAGCAGACCGATGAACCGGCACTCCCGGACCGGCTCGCCGTTCTCGTCGAACTGCTTGATGCCGACGTAGTCGAGGTAGGTCGACCGGTGCACGGTGGAGCGTGAGTTGGCCTTGGTGAGGATCAGCAGCTTGCGCTCCTGCGCCTTGGCGCTCACCTCGGGCGGCAGCTTGCCGGAGCCCGGTTTCGGGTCCGGCCGGAGGATGCCCAGGCCCGTCCCGGCGCGGCCGCGCAGGATGCCCTGCCGGCCTTCCATGGTGAAGTCGTACTCGCGGTAGCCGAGGAAGGTGAAGTGCTCGTCGGCCAGCCACTCCAGCAGCTCGCGGGCCTCCTCCACCTCGCTCTCGGAGACCGGCAGCTCGTCGGCGGTGAGCCCGGCGGCGATGCTGACCGCCTTCTCGTGCATCTTCGGCCAGTCCTCGACCGCCTCGCGGACGTCGTTGAGCACCTTCTGCAGCGCCTGCTCGAGGGCGCGGTGCTCGGCGACGTCGGCGATCCGCTCGATCTCCAGGTGCATCCAGCTCTCGCGGACCAGGTCGTGCCCGTCCGCGGCGGCGCTGTCGTCCAGCACCTCCTGCAGCGTGCCGGCGACGTCACGGCGGACGACGAACTGCGGGTGGATCAGCAACTGGAGCTCGAGGTTGTGCTCGGTGATCGCCATCGAGGCGCTGTCGACCAGGAACGGCATGTCGTCGATGACGATCTCGACGACCGTCCGGCCACTCGCGGACCAGCCGTGCTCGTCGACGGTCGGGGTGAAGACGTGGACCTTTGCCGTACCCTGCGGGCGGCTCATCGCGGACTTGTAGTGGTGCCGCGCGGCGCCCAGGCAGTCGTTCGGCTGGCGCTCGGCGACGTCCTCGGCGGCGACGTGCCGGTAGTACTGCTCGAGGAACGTCCTCAGCTTGCCCGGGTCGACGAGTTTGTCGTGCCCATGGGTGCCCGCGGCCACCGCCTTGGCGAGCACATCTGCCTTCTGGACGTCCAGCTTGCTCTGCATTCCCCACCGTCTCCACACGTGACGTCGGCGTCGGTCTCGCCGGACCGCACGACATTGTGCGGTCACTCAGAGATTAGTCCACCTTTGTCACTGGTGTGGTGTCGGGACGGAGCTGTCAGCGATTGTTGAGGCGCAAGGCAAGAGCGGGACATGCGAGGACTGCGCGGCGCGCGTCCGACAGCTCACCGGCGGTGATTTCGCGGCCTCGCAGAACCGGGAATCCCCACTCGTCGAGCAGGATGTCATCAGGCACCAGACCTGCGCAGAGGCCGTGCCCGTCGCACCTGGTCCAGTCGATCTCGAGCTTGTTCATCGGGTACCTCCGAGGACTCCCAGAACCGGCCGGCCGCAGCCCTGACCGGTGAGGTGATGCTGTACGTCGTCGTCGAACACCTCGAGCGCGGACGTGAGGAATCTCGCAGTACCGTCCGGGTGCGCACAGGCTCCTCGCCCTGGAACCAGACCGAGATGCCGGTGCGCGTCGTGCCAGCCCTGCGGATCCCCGACCGTCAGCCGGGCGAAGTCGTCGACCAGTGCTGCCAGTCCGAAGACGCAAGGGCCGCACTGGCCGGCTGACTGACTGGACAGCCACTGGGTGACACGGGTGATCTCGCCGAGCGGGCAGGTGTCGGATCCAAGCGCCAGGATGATGCCCGCGGACACCTCTGGTCGCTGCAGCGTCACGCCCTCGGTCTGCTGCAGCCAGCGGCCGTGGTAGCCGCCTAGTAGCACGGGACCGGCTTGTGCGCCGGCGTACTGCAGGACTGTGTCGAGCGGGATACCGGTCGGTGTCTCGATCACACCGGGCCGTCGTACGGCGCCGTCGATCGTCAGCAGCTGCGTGCCGGGCTCACTGATGAGTCCGGTGCTACTGAAGCCGCGGGAGCCGAGTCGTGCGAGTAAGGCGAGCTGGGCGAAGGTCTCGACGTTGGACAGGAAGGTCGGGCGCCGGTGGTACCCCTTGCGTGTCGGCAGCACCCTCCGACCAGGCGGTACGGCGCTGCCTCCCTCCAGCGCGCTCAGCACGGCGCGGGCCTCTCCTGCGACGAACCGGCCCGGAGTCTCCTGTACGTCGATCGCGAGCCGGTCGTCACGCTCCATCAGCGCCTCACGGATCGAGGTGGCAGCAGCCGGGTCGTGTACGGCGATGAGCACGTGTGGTGCACCCAGTGCGTGCGCCAGGCCGACTGCGCCGTCCAGGACGAGGTGCGGCGACTGCGTGAGGAGCAGGCGGTCCTTGCGGCTGACCGGCTCGCTCTCTGAGCCGTTGACTACTACAGCTTCCACTCCGCGGGCTGGCAGGTCCTGCAGCTTCAGTGCGACCGGGAACGCTGCTCCACCGCGCCCTCTGAGTCCTACCGCTTCACATAGCTTGGTGTACTGCTCTCGGGTCAGCCCAGGCATGTTCCCGTGCGTCAGGAGATGACGCTGCAGGTCCAGGCGGCCCTGGTCGAGTCCGGCGAGGACTCTGGCCTCACCGATGACCCGGGTGTCGTCGACGGTGATCATTGGGTCCTCCAGGCACGGGTGAGTCTCGGGGCGGCGTTGAGGCGGTACACCCCCGCAGTGGCGACTGCAGCGAGGCAGCCGATCGTGATCGCGAGCATCCACGGCGTACTGCGGTCTGTGCCGGCGAGCAGTGCGTGCCCTATCGACAGCAGCCAGCCGACCGACGCTGCAATGTGGAGCTTGCGCCAGTACTTTGTGAACGTCGCGGACGCGGCCAATCGACCACGGGCTGCTCCGACGAGGGACGCCAGTACGAGGCTGTAGAGAGCAAGTACGCCGACGACCATGGCGAACGGCCGATAGCCGGAGGCGAACGGCCACACCAGGACGGTCGGACTGATCGCAACGTAGCTGTCAGCGATGACTGCGATGACATGGGTCGCCAGCAGGACCAGACCGGTCACTGCGGCCGAGCGGTGCACGTACTGCAGCCAGAACCGGCGCTCGGGTCGGCGTACGTTCGGCATGACCATGCCGAGGACGGCCGACAGCGTGAACATGACCATGGTGACCACGCCGGCGGCGCGGGCCAGATACCACAGCGTCATCAGGCAGCCCTGCTTGCGGTCGGCCAGCCCGACAGCTCGGTGACCTCACCGTCCGCGGCTACCAGCCGGGCCGGGTGACCAGCCAGCTTCAGTCGACCGAGCGCTGCGTCCCCGGTGGCGACAAGCGCAGTACTGAACGTGTTCGCACGTACGGCGGTCGGAGCCCAGATGGATGCGGTTCGGTAGGAGCCTGCCGCGGGCAGTCCGGTGCGCGGGTCGATGACGTGGTGGTTGTAGCCGGTGGGGGTCTGCCAACGCCGTACCGTGCGGGTCGACGTGGTCAGGCCGCCGTGGGCGAGCGTGACGAGGACGCCCTCCTCACCGGCGCGCTCGGCGACGGTTATGACCCACGGCTTGGTCGGCGTACCAGCGGCTCGGAGGTCACCGCCGATCTCTACGAGCACGGCGCAGCCATAGCGCTTGCTGATGACGTTGGCGGCGCGGTCGGCGGTCCAGGCCTTGGCCGTCGCACCCAGGTCGAGCGCGCAGTCCTTGGGTACGCCGAGCAGTGCGAGCTTGCGGTTGAGGCGGACCTCCTGCCAGCCCGCGACCGGCTTCGGGTCAAGCGGTGCTTGCGGGAAGCGGCGCCGTACGGTCTCGATGTCGGCGTCGTACCCGGCCGCGATCACGGCCGCGCCGACGGTCGGGTCGACTGCGCCGCCGCTCATCTGGGCTGCCACCAGGCTGACGTCGACGAGGTCGACCAGCAGGCGGGACACCGGTACGAGCGCGCCGGCGCGGGTGTTGACGGCCGACAGCTCGGAGTCCGGGCGGAAGCGGCTGGCGGCCTTGTCGACGCGGTCCATCAGCGTCTTCAGCTCACCGCAGGCCGCCCCCAGTACGGCGGGGTCGTCGACGGTCAGCCGGACCGTGCAACTCCATGCGGTCCAGGTCCGGGAGGCGGTCATGACCCGTTGCTCCCGCCTTGCGAGGTCGAGCCGGAGCTGGACGAGCCGAGCCCGCTCGAGCTGGAATTCGAGCTGCTGCTGTCGTCGGAGCCGCTGGTGCCTGAGCTGCTCGAGGTCGAGTCGTCCGAGCTGCTCGAGGTGGCCGTCGTACCGGTGCTGCTGCCGCTGTCGGAGTTCTTCGACGACACGACCGCGACCGAGATCCCGGTGGCGCCGACCCCGAGGACGGCGGTGGCTATCGCGGCCGCGGACGCCCGGTGCAGCCAGCGCCGGCGGATGGACTGGGGTTTGCCTGTGGTGACCTCTTTGCTGACCATGGCATCAGCCTCGGCCGAGGCCCCTCAGCCGCACTCCAAGAGAAGATCAAGCCACCGTCAAGTCTTGCTGAAAGCTCTCTGAGAGGTCGTCTCAGGAGCGGTCCGCCAGCGGGCAGTCGGTGTCGCAGTGCTTGCCGATGGTCGCCACGACCTCGTCGGACACCTCGCCCAGCACCGTCATCCGGTCGGGGCCGAACACGTCGACGAAGAACTCCCGGACCCGGGCCGCATGCGCGGGCGCGCACTCCTTGATCGCAGCCATCCCCGCCTCGGTGATGGCGATCTCCGGGTAGCGGGACTCGCACGCCTCCTTGCGGATCAGGCCGCGCTTCTCCATCCGGGTCAGGTGGTGCGACAGCCGGCTCTTCTCCCACTGGGTCGACCGGCTCAGCTCGAACGCCCGCATCCGGCCGGACTCCGACTCGGACAGGTTCACCAGGATCTCGAAGTCGGACTTGGACAGGCCGAAGTCCCGCTGGAGGTGCCGCTCCAGATGCGTCTCCAGCGTCCGGGTCATCAGCAGGTAGCTGCGCCACGCCTTCTGCTCGTCGTCGTCGAGCCACGGTTCCTTGCTCACGAAACCCATCCTACCGGGTCGGGTTGACACATCAACCAAACGAGCTACGATCGGTTAGGTTGACACATCAACCCAAATCTTCCGGGAGTGGATATGAGCAAGCTGATCGCTGTCGTCGGCGCCACCGGGAACCAGGGCGGCGGCCTGGTCCGCGCGATCCTGGCCGACACCTCAGGCGAGTTCGCCGTCCGGGCCCTGACCCGGAACCCGGACTCCGCCAAGTCCCGGGAGCTGGCCGCGGCCGGCGCCGAGGTGGTCGCGGCCGACCTCGACGACGAGGCGAGCGTGCGAGCCGCGTTCGACGGCGTGTACGGCGCTTTCGTGGTGACGAACTACTGGGTCGAGCGGACCCCCGAGGAAGAGGCCGCCCGGACCCGCGCCGAGATGGAGCTCGACCAGGCCGAGATCGCCGCCCGGGCCGCCCGCGACGCCGGCGTCCAGCACGTGGTCTGGTCGACGCTCGAGGACACGCGGACGTTCTTCGCCGGGCGCGACGACGTACCGAGCCTCGACGACGGGCGCTACAAGGTCCCGCACTTCGACGCGAAGGGCGAGGCCGACGAGATCTTCACGAAGTACGGCGTACCGACGACGTTCCTGCGGACCACGTTCTACTTCGACGCGTTCATCAACGGCCTCCCGCCCGCCCGCAACGCCGACGGCAAGCTGACCATCACCATCCCGATGGCCGACCGCCCGCTGTCCGGCGTCGCCTCCGAGGACATCGGCCGCACCGCCCTCGCCATCCTCAAACACCCCGACCTGATCGGCGAAACCATCAGCATCGCCGGCGACCACCTCACCGGCGCCCAGTACGCCGCCGCCCTGTCCGAAGCCTTCGGCGAGGAAGTCCTCTACCACGCCCCCACCTGGGAAGAGTTCCGCGAATACCCCTTCCCCATGGCCGTAGAAATGTCCAACATGTTCCAGTTCTACGCCGAAGACCACCAACGCTTCACCGGCGACCGCGACGTCGACAAGGTGCGCGAGCTCAACCCCGACCTCGAGTCCTTCGCCGACTGGCTCGACAAGCACCGCGAAGAGCTCAAAGCCTCGCGAAACTAGGGGTTCAGGATCGCGGCGGCGACGCGGTCGGTGAGCCAGCGGGTGGTGCGGTCGACGCCCCAGCCGAACTCCTCCGAGGCGAGCGCGAACTGCGCGTACCGGAAGTGGAAGAAGATGACCTGGGCGGCCTCCTCGACCGTGATCCCGTCGGCGAGGCCGCCGACGTCACGGATACCTGTGACGATTTCCCGCAGCGCGCTCAGGTGACGCTCGTCGGCGACCTTGAGAAAAGCCTCCGCCGCGGGCGCGGTGGCCGCGGCGGAGGTCACGATCTGGATGATGTCGCCCGACTCCGCGTAGATCGCGACATACCCCTTGGCCAGCGCGTCCAGTCTGGCGTGCGCCGACCCGGCGGCGGCGCACTCGGCGATGATGCTCAGCACCAGGTTGCTGGTAGTCCACATGTCCATCAGCGAGTGGAGCAGGCCCTCCTTGCCCCCGCACTGCGCGTAGACAGTCGCGGGTGACACCTGGGCGTCCCGGGCGATGTTCTCGACGGTCGTCTGCGAGTACCCGTACCGGCCGAACAACTTCCGCGCCGAGCGCACCACCTCGTCGCGAGTCATCTCGGCGTACAGTTCGCGCCGGCTCTGGAACGGTTCCTGCTCCGGCACCGGCGTCAGGACTTGATGAATTCGAGGATGTCCGCGTTGATGACGTCGGCGTTCGTGGTCGGAATGCCGTGCGGCCAGCCGGGATAGGTCTTGAGCACGGCGTTCGCGAGGATCTCGACGGCCCGCGGCGCGGTACTGCGGTAGGGAACGATCTGGTCGTCGTCGCCTTGCATGACCAGGACCGGCACGCTGATCTTCTTCAGGTCGTCGGTGTAGTCCTCCTGGGCGAACGCGTCGACGCAGTCGTACTGCGCCTTCGCCGAGCCCATCATGCCCTGGCGCCACCAGTTCTGGATGACTGCCTCGGACGGTTCGGCACCCGGCCGGTTGTACCCGTAGAACGGCCCGGCGGCCACCTCGCGGAAGAACTCCGACCGGTTCGCCGCGATGCCCTGCTTGAGACCCGCGAAGGCCTCCGGCGGCTGGCCGTCGGGGTTCGCGTCGGTGAGCTGCTGCGACGGTACGACGGAACTGATCAGCACGGCCTTCCCCACGCGGCTCTCGCCGTGCCGCCCGAGGTAGCGCACCACTTCGCCACCGCCGGCCGAGTGGCCGACGTGCACGGCGTCGCGAAGATCGAGGTGGGCGACCAGCGCGGCGAGGTCGTCGGCGTAGTGGTTCATGTCATGGCCTTCGGAAACCTGGGCCGACCTCCCGTGTCCGCGGCGGTCGTGCGCGATGACCCGGAAGCCCTGGCCGAGGAAGAACAGCATCTGGTTGTCCCAGTCGTCGGCCGACAGCGGCCAGCCGTGACTGAACACGATCGGACGGCCGGATCCCCAGTCCTTGTAGAACAGTTCCACCCCGTCGGGGGTCGTGATCGTTGCCATGGTGTGCTCGCCTTCTCGATCGACGTGGTCGGCGGGCCGTCGCTCCGGGGCGAGAGTGTGCGCGCCGCGTTCGACGGTACGGATCCGCAGTTGACGGGCTGTGAATTTGCAGTGGATTCGCTGGCTGGAGCGTGACTCCAGCCTCTAAAGTGCAACTTGACCGAAGCGCGTGACGGCAGGTGCCGCAGAGGCCGGACCATCGACGAGGGGGCCGGACATGACGGAGACGCTCGTACCGGACAGCGCGGGCGTGGAGCCTCGGGGCGACGTCGCTTCGTTGCGGCTGCAGGTCCTGGGTCCGCTGCGGGTCTGGCGCGGCGGCGTCGAGGTCGATCCCGGTCCACGCCAGCAGGCCTGTCTGCTCGCCCTGTTGCTGGCTCGGGAGGGGAGACCGGTCGGCGCAGGTGAGCTGATCGACCTGATCTGGGGCGAGAACGAGCCAGCCAGCGCGCTGAACGTCATCCACAAGTACGTCGGCTCCCTTCGGCGGCTCCTCGAGCCCGCACTGCGCCCCCGGCAACCGGGCGCCTTCCTCGCGCGGAGCACCAACGGGTACCTCTGTACCGCCGGTCCTGACGTCCTGGACCTCGCGCACTTCCGGCAACTCGTCGCCGCGGCTCGGACAGCCCTCGGGACGAACCGTGAGTCAACCGCCCTCGACCAGTACGCCGCCGCGCTGGAGCTGTGGAGCGGCCCGGCCGGAGGAGGCACCGCGCACAGCCCGGCCGCACTTGCGGTCCTCGCGGGGCTCGACGACGAGTTCCTCGGCGCTTGTGTCGAGGCTGCGGAGCTCGCCATCTCGCTGGGCCGGCCAGATCGGGTGCTGCCGGCGCTCCAGCTCGCCGTATCGATGGCTCCCCTGCACGAGCCGGTGCACGCCGGCCTGGTCCGCGCGCTGGGCACCGCCGGTCAGCAGGCAGCGGCGCTGACGGCGTACGACGCGATCCGGCGCCGGCTCGCGGACGACCTCGGTATCGAACCGGGCGCGGCGTTGCGGTCCGCTCAGCGGCAGGTACTCAAGCAGACCGCCGAGCCTGCGCCGCCTGCTCTCCGGACCACCGCTCTGGATGGTGAGTTGGTCGGGCGAGCGGAGGAGTATGACCTGCTCCGCAGCGCCGTCGAGCCGGCGCTCGCGGCCGGGACCGCTGTCGTCCTGCTCGAAGGCGAGCCCGGCATTGGCAAGACCCGCCTCCTCCAAGAGATCGCCTGTCACGCCCAGGACCAGGCCGCGCGCGTGTTCTGGGGGCATGGCCTCCAGGGCGGCGGCGCGCCTGCGATGTGGCCGTGGGTGGAGGTAGTCCGGAGTCTCCTCGAAAGCCGGTCGACGACTCGTCGCGCGGAGTGGCTCACCGGCGAGCTGAGCCGCCTCACCGAGACTCGTGACGCCGCCGGACCAGCACCGGCCGTTCCGGACGACGGCGCCCGGTTCCGGCTGTTCGAAGAGGTCGTCGGAGTGATCTCCGAATCGGCTGCCGAGCGTCCCCTGGTAATCGTGCTCGACGACCTCCATTGGGCGGACCCCGCCTCGTTGCACCTGTTCGACCATGTCGTCGCCCGGCTTCCCGCCGGCACCGCCGTGGTCGCGGCGCTGCGGAACCGGGACCCGTCACTCAGCCTCGAGTTGGCCCGGGCCCTCGCTGCTGCGAGCCGGGTCCGCGGCCATCGACGGCTCCTCGTCGGACCGCTCGCGGAGCCTGGCGTTGCCGAGCTGATCCGACGCGAGACGGGCGAGCATCCCACCGCGGAGGTCGCCCGTGCGGTGCGTGCGCGAACCGCCGGCAACCCGTTCTTCGTCCGAGAAGTGGCCCGGCTCCTCACCGACGACAACACCGTGACCGAAGAGTCGGTGCTGCGCAGTGGTGTCCCGCTGACCGTCCGGGATGTGGTTCGCGACCGGATGGCCGCGCTGGACCCCGGGGTTCAGGAGCTTCTGCAGGTGGCCGCGCTCGCGGGCCGCAATGTCGCCCTGGTGCTGCTCGCGCGGATCGCGGCCGCAGACGTGGCGACCTGTCTGGAGCAGCTCGAGCCGGTCCGCGACCTCGGTCTCGCCGGTCCCGCGCCGGGAGATCCCTTCAGCTACTGCTTCGCCCACGATCTCGTCCGCGAGGCGGTCTGCGAGACCATCCCGCCCGGACGCGCCGCGTCGCTGCACCGAGCGATCGCCGACGCGATCGAGGTCGTCGGCCCGACGGACGACTCGCTCGCCGAGCGGGTGGCACACCATCTGTGGGAGGCCGGTCCGCTCGTCGACCCGGAGCGCACTGTCTCGGCCCTGCTTCGCGCCGGGGCGCGGGCGACCGCGAAGACCGCGCTCCGGGACGCCGAGCGTCACCTGGTCCGCGCCGTGGAGCGCGCCCGCGGAGCGGCCCTGCTCGAGGTCGAACTCGACGCGCTGTCCCGCTTGATCGCGGTGGCCGGGATGCGCTCGATGTACGGCGCCGCGTCCGTCGACCTGCTCGAACGCGCGGAAACGGTGGCAAAGGCACTCGGCCGGGAGCGACAGGCCGCGGGCTTCCTCTTCTCCCGTTGGACCGCGCACGTGCAGGGCCTCGAGCACGAACGCAGCGGCATCCTGGCGGACCGCCTGCTGGAGCAGGGATCGACCTCCAGCGATCCGGTCGTCCGCGGGTACGGGGACGCCGCGTGGGGAATTCAGCAGTGGCACCTCGGGCGTCTCGGAGCGTCGTACCGCCACCTGACCGCGACGGCGTCCCAAGGGCCGCCTGGCGACCACGGCCCCGACCCAGTGTGGGACGGGCTGCGGATGCTGATCGCGGCGACGTTGGCCGAGATCTCGGCGTACCACGGGAAGACCGCTCGCGCCCGGGCGGCCCTGGACGAGCTCGTCGCGGGCGCCGGGGACGATGCCTACGCGACCGCCGTCGCGACATGTATGGCTGCCCGGGTCGCCTCGGTGGTCGGCGACCCGGACTGGACGCTGCAGGTCGCGGACCGTGGGATCGCGGTGGATCCGCAGTTCTCGTTCGTCTTTCTCGGCACCTACCTCCGCCTGGCGCGCTACTGGGCGCTGGCAATGACTGGTCATGATCCTGGTGCGGCCGCGGATGCGGCGGAACGGCTGATCGTGGCCAACCTGACGAACCCTGTCCGATCGTGCGTCTCCACCTGGTACGCGCTCCTCGCGGAGATGCGGCTGGCCGCCGGTGACCCGGACGCCGCCACCATTGCGCTCGACCAGGCCGACACCTTCCGCGACCGCTACGGGCAGCGGTCCGCGGACGGCCTGCTCCTGCTCGTCCGGGCCAAGTTGGCGAACAATCTCGGCGACCCGGCCGGCGCCGTACGTCTCGCTGAGCAGGCACGAGCCGTGGCCGGGCGGCAGGAGGCCTACCTGTTCGTGCAACGCGCCGACCTGGTTCTCGCCGACCTCGCGAATCGAGAGCCGGCCGCCGGCGCCGTTCATCAACCCCGCGGGTGAACCTATGACTGAGTCGACCGCGTTGGGGTCGTTAGCGCAGGGCGGCCACCGCGGTCTCGATCACTGTGTCGGGAGGGCTTATGACGTCGGGTATGACGCCGGTGCCCTCCCAGTTGGTGTTGGTGATGGTGTCGACGACGTACGCCTCGGGCAGTAATGCCAGGACCGTTGGGGCCAGCCGGATCGGGGTGATGTGATCGGCGGCGCCGGGTGTGGTCTCACCGACGACGACCACCCGGCCCCGTGACTGCAGGTGGTAGGCGAGGGCTTCGCCGGATGAGAACGTGCCTGGGCCGACGAGGACTGCGGCCGGCTGCCGCAGACTCGTGCCGGACGGCAGGTCGGGCGTCCACCACTGGCGCCGCCGGTCCGGATAGACGACTTCGGACAATTGCGTCGAGGTATCGC
This sequence comes from Kribbella sp. NPDC000426, assembly GCF_040300265.1. NCBI lineage: Bacteria > Bacillati > Actinomycetota > Actinomycetes > Propionibacteriales > Kribbellaceae > Kribbella > Kribbella sp. NPDC000426. Next base: position 793,733 of record NZ_JBEPDK010000001.1, read on the forward strand.
CGAGCAGCCTGCCGGCGATGTACGCCACCGTCGCCGGTTCACCGCCTCCGTTGGCGCGCAGGTCGATCAGGATCCGGGCCGAGCCCTGCGCGAGGGCGAACGCGGCGTCGAGATACGGCTGGGCGAGGCTCAGCGGGTCGAGGTCGTCAACGCTGATCAGGCAGGTGCCGTCCGGCTGCCGCCGTACCTGCGAAACGCCCGCGGCCCGAGCCCGGACCACGTTGGGGTCGGGATCCGGCCAACCCGGTGACACGGTGTCCGGGGGGTCGGTGCCGCCTGGCTCGAAGGTGAGCTCGATATGGCGGGAGACCGTCCACGCGCACCGTTCGATCGCCACGCAGTCGGCGCCGGTGACCGGAGTATCAACTGCCCCGAACCGTTCGGTGAGTACGTCGATAAGCGCATCGCGGCGGGCACCGGGTGGCATCAACCGCTGCAGCCAACCCGTCAGCCGCTCGACGAGGTCACGCACCACCAGGGCATCGGACATGATCGAACAGTAGAACAGCAGATCCGCGTCCAGCAGCCTCGACCGTTATGCCCGCAGCAGATCCGCCCACAGCGAATCGACAATGTAACCCGCCGGCCTACTTCATGCTGTGGCGCGCGCTTGGGTAGAGACCACCATGGACGGAGGCAGATGAGGCTGGACAGGCTTGAGGCGATCGAACTGGGCGGAGCTACCCAGTGGATCCGGGTGCGCTCTGAAGATGTCTCCAAGCCCACCCTCTTACTGATGCAGCAAGGTCCAGGGCTGCCCATGATCAACGAGGTTCGCAATTACGAGCGTCTTCTCGGGCTCGAACGGCACTTCACCGTCGTCTACTGGGACCAGCGCGGCACGGGCCTGTCGGCACTGCCGCTGCGCAAGCTGCCGAACCGATTCGAGATCAGCAGTCAGCGAATGATCGACGACACAGCTTCATTGCTGGACCTGCTCTATCACCGGTTCGGCCGAAAGACATTCATCGCCGGGTTCTCCTTCGGCGCGACCTTCGCCGTACGCGCTGCCGTCGAACACCCGGAACTGATTGCCGCCATCGTGGCAGCAGGAATGGACGTCAATGTTCCTGCCGCCGAGAGACATATGCAGGATTTCTTGCTCACCGCTGCACACGAACGCAACAGTCGACGGGCTGTGCGGCAACTGGCAAGGATGGACCCACCTCCGGTCCTGAAGGTGCGTCAGTTCACGACCAGGGCCAGATGGATGGCGAACTTCGGCGGCGTGACAATCAACCAGAACTTCAATGATCTGACTCGCGTACTCCTGACCAGTCTGGTTCGCTCCGCCGACTACTCAGCCGCTGACGTTATCCGCGCCGTCCGCGGGATCAGCGCGGCACAGGCGGCATTGCTCCCGGAACTTGCCACCACAGATCTAGCTCAGTCCGCCGCTCACCTCGAGGTCCCGATCGTCCTGGCCCAAGGCCGCCACGACCAGCTTGCGCCTGGCGAGTTTGCACAGCGCTACTACGACTCGCTGACCTCACCGAGCAAACGATTAGTGTGGTTCGAGAATTCAGCACACACACCGCAGTACGACGAACCAGACAAATTCCGGAACCTGCTCCTGGACGTCAGCAACAACCGATTCACCGAAGAACAACCCTGATCAGACTCGTCGTCACCGACGCCGCCTCGTCAGGTCTCGATCTGCTCTGCTACTTCCGCGGCCCGAAGCAGCGCCCGGTGCTGCAGCACCTTCGCGTTGCCCACCGTCACTCCGAGCTCCTTCGCAACTTCCTTCAACGAACAGCTCGCGATGAACCTGAGTTGCAGAATGCGTCGGTACCGTTCGGGCAGCTCCGCGAGTATCCGCTCGGCGCGAGCAACCGCGCCGCCGCCGGCGTCGTCGTGCAGCGGTTCTGCCTGCGCCCAGTCATCGTCCAGCCTGGTGAGCGGGTGGCCCAGTGTGCGGCGCCAGTACCCGGCGAGCACGGAGCGCGCGGTTGCCAGGAGGTAAGACCGGACCTCACCCACGCTCGCGGACAACTGCAACGGACGCAGCGCCGCGACGAAGACCTCGGCGGTCAGATCTTCCGCGTCCGGCCGGTTTCCGACCTTCGCGAACATCGTCCGGTAGACCCGATCCACGTTGTCGTTGTAGACAGCCTCCCAGTCGGGATAGCTGTGTGCGGACCACGCCGAGGGAGCTGGCATGAGTCCTTCCTGTGGGTAAGAGGACGCGTACGCTGCTGCCGGCGTTCCATCGCGTTCCAGGTCACGGGCACGTTGTTCAAGAGGCCGGCCATGTAACCGCGCGGCATATCTCTAGGTGCCGGCGCGGCGAGCGAGAACCGGCATCCGCCGGATCAGTCACTCCGCCCGGATCATTGAACAACTGGAGCAGAATTGCGCAGACAGAAAACCGCCCGGTCCGTTGCTGCCTTGGCGGTCGCAGCCTTGAGCGTCACCGTCGTGGGAACGATCGGCGTGCAGACCGCCCAAGCAGCGGCCACGCCCGAGGGCTTCATCGTCGACTTCCAGAACTCCGCTCACCGCTTGGTGCACGTATCTCCCGGCCTGGTCGACGCGTCGCCGTCGTTCATGGATCCGCAGAGCAGCCCGGCAGTCGTTGCGCTTGCCGACGGCAACTATGAGGAGAGTTTCCAAGCCTCGGACCACAGCCTGTGGATCGCCAATTCCGCCACTGGCGGACAACAGTTCCGGCAGAATTGCAGCCCTAATCCCGTGCCGGAGATGCCGGGTACCGGGACCGGCATCGCCGTCGACGCCCACGGGCAGGTGCGCGTCGAGTGGGCGGAGTCGGGCCAGGAGTCGGGGGCCAATCTCACCCTCGGCGTGAAACCACAGTGTGGCTTCACCGAGGGGGCAATCCTTCCGGGGACAACCCCGTCCGTGGCCGCCCTCAACATCGGGTCGGGAGGATTCGTCTCGACCTGGGTCGGCACCGACCACCTCATCCATGTGAAGGAGCCCGGCAGGGCGGCATTCGCGATCCAGAATCCCGCTGTCGCGCCGGGGACCAGCCCGTCGATCGCCACCGACATCATCAGCAATGCCCTGTCCAGCTGGAAGCTTGCCTTCCAGGACAGCACCGGTCACCTGGACACCTTCGATTCCAACGGCAACTTCGACGTAACTCCATCGATACTGGCACCGAACACCAGCCCGTCCGTCTCGCACGCACTGGGATCGCCCCGCTTCGAGATGGCCTTCGTGGCCTCCGACAACTCGGTGTGGGTAGATATCAACGGAGGCGGCCACCCGATCGGCGCCGGCCTGAACGCAGCACCTGGCAGCAGCCCCGCCATCGCACAGGACCGTGACGGCAGCAACGGCTGGGAGATCGCCTTCCAACGCAGCAGCGACCACCACCTGATAACCGTCGACTCACTCGGGAACAGGCTCGACTCCGGCCAGGTGATGGAGGACAACACCAACCCCGCGATCGCGGCCCTGAAGCCGGTCGCTATCCCGCCACACACCGGTCCTGGCGAATGGAAATTCGACCAGCAGCCGGCCGACAACGGATTCATGGCCTATGCGGGCAGCTTCCCGGCGCCGTTCATGGCCCTCGGCACCGGACACATCATCCAGCTGACCTATCCCGTGGTCGGAACACCCGACTCCACGCTGCTGTTCGTCAAGGCGGGGCACACGACGGCCGAGTGTGGCGATCCCGGCGCTGTGGTCGCGCTACGAGAAGGAGTCGGATCGCTCACCGCTCCCCAGCTTGCGGCAATCTTCGGCACCACCCAGCCAACCTTCTTCCCTGGAGTTCCGCTCTTCGAACGCCTGTGTTACGTCGGACCGAACCCGCCCGCACAGGTCGCCGTCGGCGTGACGCTGGGATGACAGCACACCGCTGAACGAAGCCTTCCGTCCGTACGCCGTCAGACCGGTCTGATCCACCGGGCCGGTCTGACGGTATTCGTTGCCCTTGGCATCTTTTTCTGTTGGGGGGGCCCGCGATCGGACTTCGTTGGTTGCTGTTCGTTCGTCAAGTTGTCATCGAGCTATCAGCGGCAATCCAGCTCGGGAGCCGACGATCCCGGTATGAACGATTCCCCTCACTCTCCGACCGGTATGAGCCGCCGGCGGCTGCTCGGTACCGGCGCTGCTGCCGCCGGTCTGGCCGCGACCTCACTCGCTCTGCCACCGAACGTCCGTACCGCGCTCGCCGCGCCGCCGCCCAAACACGGCGGGCTGAAGGACATCAAGCATGTCGTCATGCTGATGCAGGAGAACCGCAGCTTCGACCACTACTACGGCACTCTGTCCGGCGTCCGCGGGTTCAACGATCCGCACGCCGCCCGGCTGCCCAACGGCCGCACCGTGTTCTACCAGCCGGACCCGTCGAACCCGGACGGCTACCTCCTGCCGTACCGCCTCAACACCAAGATCACTGCCGCCCAGGCCATCCCCTCGATGAGCCACGAGTGGACCGTCCAGCACGAAGCTCTGAACGGCGGCAAGAACGACAACTGGGTGCCGGCGCACATGGCCTCCGACGGCGCGACCGACGGCCAGTACACGATGGGGTACTTCACCCGCGACGACATCCCGTTCCAGTTCGCCCTCGCCGAGGCGTTCACGATCCTCGACGGCTACCACTGCTCGGTGCTCGGCCCGACGGCCCCGAACCGGCACATGTGGATGTCGGGCACCATCGACCCCGACGGACTGGCCGGCGGACCCTCGCTGACCACCGGCGGCCCCGCCAACCAGTTCAGCTGGAAGACCTACCCCGAGCGGCTGCAGGAGGCCGGCGTCAGCTGGAAGGTCTACCGCCAGCCCGGCGGCCAGACCGGCGCCGCGTCGATCACCAAGTGGAAGCAGTTCGGCTCGGCCCAGCCCGGCGACCCGCTCTACGACAACGGCATGGTCACCCAGCCGATGGGCCAGTTCGAGTACGACGCGATGAACGACCAGCTCCCCACCGTCAGCTGGATCCTGCCACCGTCCGGCTTCGACGAGCACCCCGCGGCACTCCCCGCCGCCGGGGCGACGTTCGTGGCCGGCAAGATCGACGCCATCGCCGCGAACCCGGAGGTATGGGCGAAGACCGTCTTCATCCTGTCGTACGACGAGAACGACGGCATGTTCGACCACGTCGTACCCCCGACCCCCAGGCCCGGCACCCCGGGTGAGTTCGTGTTCAAGACCTCCAACACCGGCGTCGACGGCGCGGGACTGCCTGTCGGCCTCGGCTTCCGGGTCCCGTGCATCATCGTCTCGCCGTGGACCACCGGCGGCTACGTCTTCTCCGAGGTCTCCGACCACACCTCACAGCTGCGGTTCCTGGAACGCATCACCGGCGTCAAGGAGACCAACATCAGCGACTGGCGACGCAAGACGGTCGGCGACCTGACCGGAGCCTTCCGGTTCGCGGACACGAAGCACGCCCCGACGCTTCCCGACACCACCGGCCAGTACAACCTCGCGCAGTACCAGGCCGCCCAGCTACCGGCACCCAGCATCCCGGGCGGCCACCAGACCTTCCCCCACCAGGAACCCGGCCACCGCCCACACGCCGGCTGACCCGAGGACGCTGCAGGTGGCCGCGAGGTCGCGGCCACCTGCAGCGATGTCGTCGGACTGAGTGGCTAGGCCTGGCGGGGTGGGACGAAGACCTGGACCACTCCGTCGGATTCGCGCACATTCAGCTTGGGCAGGGGTGGCAGGGCGATCGGCAGCCGATGATGCAGTACTGCGCCGTCGACGGCGAACGCGGCACTGTGACAGGGACAGTTCAATTGCCGCGCCGGCCCGTCGAGAGCAAGTTTGCAACCCAGGTGAGTACACACACCGGACACGGCCGTCAGCCGGTCACCCGTCCGGTGCACGAAGCCGACGATGCTTCCGACGTCGAAGGGCCGCACAGCGCCGTCCGGGAGATCCTTGAGCGCGACGATCCCGCGCCACTCCCCGTTGTCCGGCGTGATCGTCTGCTCGGAGGGCTCCGCGGTCACCGCTCCGCCGGAGCCGCTGAGGGCCATCTCGGCACCGACGCCGACCGCAGCCGACGCCGCCGAGGCAGCGGCGATCGACAGCACGAACCGGCGACGGCTGCTGCCGTGCGGTTCCGGTACCGGCGGCGCCTGGTCCAGCTCCGTCCGCAAACGTTCACGCAAGGAATCCACGAACGCGTCACTCGGGCCCGTGTCAGGACCGGCAGCACGCAGGGCGATCGCGGTCCGGATCTGGGATTCGTCGGCTTCATCGGCCGCGAAGGGTTTCGTCCGGCGCCGACTCAACAGGTCGTCGACGAATCGACGTACTCCTCGCATCCTCACCCCTCCATTCTGTCGGCCACAGCCGCGGCCTGGCGAAGTGCGCGGTGCTGAAGCACCTTGGCGTTGCCTACGCTCACTCCCAGTTCGATCGCGGCCTCCTTCAACGAACAGGCACCGATGAAGCGCAACTGCAGGATGCGCCGGTATCGCTCCGGAAGCTCCGCCAGGATCGCCTCCGCCCGGGCGATCGCGCCGGTGCGGTCGGTGTCGTCGGCGTCGTCGTCGGCGCCGGTCACCGGTTCGGTCGAGGCCCGGTCCTCCTCGAGCACGGTGATCTCGCGGCCCATCGTTCGCCGCCAGTACCCCGCGAGCACGGTTCGCGCGGTGGCGAACAGATACGCCCGGACCTCGCCGACGCTCGCCGACAGTTGCAAGGGCCGCAACGCCGTCGCGAAGACCTCGGCGGTGAGATCCTCGGCGTCCGGCCGATTCCCGACCTTGGCGAACATCATCCGGTAGACCCGGTCCACGTTGTCGTTGTAGACAGCCTCCCAGTCGGGATAGCTGTCCTCGCTCACCACGTGCAGACGAGTCGGAGCGGGCACGGTACCCGCGTCCGCGCCTGACTCAGCCTCGGGTTTCCGACGCCCCCACGATCGTTGTCCCGCCACCCGTCACCATCCACTTCGAAAGTCAGGACCGACACAACCCCACACCTGTAATAGGCGTGGGGGTTACACGGGCCCGCACCCGTAACCCGCATACCTATCCCTTGGTGTCCATCGAATCGTCTCTGTGGAGTCAACGTGACATCTCCAGTCTCACGTCGCGGCCTGCTGCTCGCCGGTGGTACGACCGCGGCGGCCGTGGCCGTCGGAGCAACAGACACCAGTTTCGCCGCTGCCCGTACCGCTGCCCGCGTCCCGTCCCTCGAACTGACCAGGCAAGCCCGTACGGGTGCCGATGTCGTGATCGCGTGGAACCAGACACTGCTCCGGATCGTCCGCACAGCCGGCCTGCAGCCGCCTACGGTCCACCCGACCCGGAGCTTCGCGCTCCTGCACGCCGCGATCCACAACGCGGTGGTCGCCAGTACCGGGGAGGGTACGCCGTACCTCTTTGCCGTGCACGCCCGGCCGGGGGCCTCGCCGATCGCCGCGGCAGCCCAAGCAGGGCACGACATTCTCGTCGCGTTGTATCCCGCGCAGACCGCGGACCTGGGCCGTCAACTCGCGGGCCAACTGAGCGTTGTCGGCCAGGGCCACGCGCGAGAGACAGGGATCGACGCGGGGCGCCTGACCGCTCGTCTCCTCCTCGACCTACGCGCCAACGACGGCTCGTCGGTCGTCCCGCCGCCGCTGCCGGCCGGCACCGAGCCCGGACAGTACCGGCCGACACCACCGGCCGAGGCTCCGGCCGTGTTCACCCACTGGTCGGGGGTGACGCCGTTCCTGATCAAGCGCGCCGACCGGTTCCGGCCGCAGAACTATCCCGGCCTCGACACCCGCCGGTACGCCGCGGCGATCAACGAAGTCCGGCGACTGGGGCAGAACAACAGCACCGGCCGTAAGCCCGATCAGACCGAGCAGGCAAACTTCTGGGCGGCACCGATCTGGAACTACTGGAACGAGATCACCCAGACCGCCGTCCGGGCCGAAGGCAACGATCTGCTCCGTGCCGCTCGCATCTTCGCGCACCTCAACCTCGCGGTGGCCGACGCGGTGATCGCGTTCTACGACGCCAAGTATCACTTCCGGATCTGGCGGCCGATCACCGCGATCCGGCTCGCAGATGCCGATGGCAACCATTCCACGACGGCGGATCCCGATTGGACCCCGCTGGCCACCACACCGGCCGACCCCTCCTACCCAGGAGCGCACAGCGTGGTCTCCCAGACCGCGGCGACCCTGCTGGGCCGGGAGTTCGATCCACGCTTGCAGCTCGCGGTCAGCTCCGAACTGCTTCCCGGCGTCACGCGGAGGTTCCGCTCCCTGCAGGCCATCGCCGACGAAGCCGGACTCAGCCGCCTCTATGCCGGAATCCATACCAGGCTCGACCACTACGCCGGTCAGGAGCTAGGTCACAGCCTCGCCAAGTCCGTCCGGGAGGCCGTCGTAGCCCCGTAGCTATCATTCAAGTGACCTCTGGACTGTGCGAGACGGGCAGACATGCACGCTGATCACGAAGGCAGCACTGAGCGTGGCAGTCGATCCGGCCTGACATCGAGCGGTCACCTTCTTGAACGGGATGCAGCCCTCGCCGGCCTGCACGAGTACGCGGTCGACGCCGGGAACGGCACCGGCCGGCTCGTGCTGGTCTCCGGCGAGGCCGGTGTCGGCAAGACCTCGCTGCTGGAGCAGTTCGAAGCCCAATTGCCGGACGCGGACTGGTACTGGTCCGGGTGCGACGGTCTCTTCACTCCGCGTCCGCTCGGTCCGCTCTTCGATCTCGCGGATCAGTTGGGCGGTGACCTGGCACGGCTCTGCCGCAACGGGGCGCCGCGCGAGCAGTTGTTCCGCGCGCTTCATCAGCAGACATCGGCTGCGACGAAGCTGCACGTCGTCGTGATCGAGGACATTCACTGGGCGGACGAGGCGAGCCTCGACCTGGTTCGGTTCCTCGGCCGCCGGATGAAGGGGGCGTCCCTGCTGTTGCTGACGACCTACCGCGACGACGCGTTGGCGCTCGACCATCCGCTCCGGATGGTGCTCGGCGATGTCGGTCCGGTCGCAGCGACCCGGCGCATCGGGGTGGCCCGGCTCTCCCGCCAGGCGGTCGGTGTGCTGGCAGCGACCAGCGCGGTCGACGCCGACGAGCTGTACGAACTGACCGGTGGCAATCCGTTCTTTGTCACCGAGGTCCTGCAGGACGGACTCGCCGACCACGTCCCCGAGTCGGCGCGGGACGTCGTACTCGCCCGCGCCGCGCGGCTTCACCGCGACACGTCCGCGGTGTTGGAGGTCGCGGCGCTGACGGGCAGCCGGATCGACGTCGGGCTGCTGGAGGGTGTCCGCCCGCAGCGGCGATCGGCTGTCGACGAGCTGATCGCGGGCGGATTGCTGGTGGACGACAACGGCGGACTGCGGTTCCGCCACGAGATCGCGCGCCTGGCCATCGCCCAAGCCATCCCGGTGCACCGTCAGCGTCTGATCCACCAGTCATGTCTGGCACAGCTGGAGAGCACAGGTTGTGACGATGACGCCAGATTGGCCTTTCACGCCGAGGAAGCGAACGACAGTACTGCGGTCCTGCGCTACGCGCCCGCGGCTGCCTATCGGGCAGCTGGATTGAACTCTCATCGGGAAGCGGCAGCGCAGTTCGAGCGCGCCCTCCGGCATGCCACCGATCGGGACCCGTCGCTGCCGGCCCTGTACGACGCGTATGCGGACGAGGCGTCGCTGCTGGATCGTTGGCAGGACGCCGAAGAAGCAGCTGAGCGAGCACTGGAGCTCTGGCAACGGCAGGGAAACACGCTGCGGGTCAGTGATGCCTGGGGACGGCTGGCATGGATCAGAACACACACGTGCCACGGACGCGACGCGATCGCCGCGGCGGAGTCCGCCGTCATGACGTTGATGCCGCTCGGGCGGACCGTCGAGCTCGCCAGAGCTCGTGCGACGCTCGCGCACCAGAGCCTGCTCCACGGCCTGCACGATTCGGCCATGGACCAGGCTCGGATCGCCGGCCGACTCGCGCGGTCGTTGCACGCGAGCGATGTCCTCTGTGCTGCCGGAATCACCTTTGCCACCAGCGCCGCGACCAAAGGGCTGGACTGGCAGCCTCGGATGCTCGAGGCACTCGACCTCGCGGTTGCACACGGCCACCACGGTCCGGCCGGCCGGGCCTATGTGAACCTGTGCGCCCTGCTCGGCGACCGAAGGAACTTCGACGACGCCGAGAGGTATCTCGCACAGGGACTGGTTTACTGTGCCGACCACGACCTGACCGCGTACGTCACCAGCCTCGAGTCTGAGCAGCTGCTGCTCCTCGAACGCCGGGGGCGATGGGATGACGCGATGGCGTTGGCGGCGAGGCTCCTCGGGGAGATCAATTCGCCGGCGAACCGGCTGTGGGTCCTCGTCCGGCTCGGCGTGCTGAGCGCGCGGCGCGGTACGAGCGATGCCTGGCGCTACCTCGATGAAGCGATCACGACGGCGGAACGGTCCACTGAGGCGTACCTGGTCGTCGCGGCCAGGCTTGCCCGTGCCGAAGCACGGTGGCTCGCCGGGGACGAGCAGGAGGCACGGCTCGAAGCGGAGTACGCCGACAGTGCGCTGGTCACCGGCGATGCATGGCAGCGTGGCGAAATCGCGGCCTGGCTGCGCCGCACCGGGTCATCACGGCCGCCGCGCGGCGAACTCGCCGAGCCCTACCGGCGGCTGTTCGCCGGAAACATCGCCGGGGCCGCACAACTCTGGCAGGACCTGTCGAGTCCGTACGACGCCGCGCTCGCCCTCGCCGACGGGACCGAGGAGACAGACCTGCGGCACGCGTTGTCGATCCTCCACCGGCTGGGTGCCACTCCCGCGAGCCGCGTGGTGCAAGCCCGCCTGCGAGCGCTCGGCGTACGGTCGGTTCCGGCCGGACCGCAAGCGACGACGCGAGCGCATCCGCTCGGGCTCACCCGGCGCGAGCGCGAGATCCTCGGCCTGATCCGCGAGGACCGGACGAATGCCGAGATCGCCGCCCGGCTCGTGATCTCGGAGCGAACGGTTCACCATCACGTCTCCTCGATCCTCGCCAAGCTCGGTGTGACCAGCCGGACTCGCGCAGCCGAGAAAGCCAACGCGATCCTCGACGACGAGGATCGCGCGTCGCGGCGCCGTCAGGCGGGCTGATAGACACAGTGCAGGCCGGTGTGGACGCTCTCGCGCAAATGTGTGCCGATCGCCGGCGCGATCAGCTCGACGCGAGAAATCGCCCGCCGGACAGCCTTGCCGACCGCGACACGCGCACGCTCCGGATTGTCGGTGAAATTCCGTACGCGGCCGCTCAGACCCGATGCGGTGGCAAGTTCGCGCAGCAGCCAGTCGATCTCGGGCTGGACCGCGGCAGCCCGGCCCTGGTCGCCCAACGCGTCGAGCCGCCCGGCCTCGGCGCGTAGTTCGTCGAGCTTGCGCCGGTAGCTGCCGACGGCCTCATGATCCAGGACGACCTGGGCCGACTGGGTGTGGCGACGAGAGGACATCCCGAGGGCGTTGACGCCACCGGCGAGCTCGATGGAAGGAATCTCCCGCAGCGGGTTCGCCAGCAGCACCGCCACATGGAGCATGCCGACCAAGTGGCCGACCACTACCGACTCCCCCGAATACGTCACTTTCCATCCCCGACCGTGCCGGATGCACTCGGCCAACTGATCGGCGGCGATCACATGTCCTTGCACACGTCGAAGCTACCGACGGTACGACGAGTCGCGGATCGGCATCGATGCCTAGATTCGGCCGGCCTGATGCCTAATTCCCACGGTGTCCCCTTCCCGGTCCGATCCGTTCCCTCGGGTACGCCGGCCTGGGCCGAGGACCCGGGTCGCGATGGCCGGGCGCAGCAGCGCCGTGGGCGGGTCCAGCAGGTTCGTGACCCGGCTGAACGCCATCGAAACCACCTCGTCGTGCGCCGCCGCGGCGTACAACCGGTCGAGATAGCGGTTCACCAGCCGGGAACGGACATCGCGCGGCCCGTCCACGCCCGGCAACGTGGCGTCACCGCCGGTCGCGATCTGCCACGGAATGTCGATCACCGGACGGACGTCCCGGAAGAACCGCAACGCATCGAACCCGTCTGCACCGCCGCGGGCAACAGCGTCGCCGAGACGGAGCGCCTCCACTCCCGCGACCGACATGCCCTGCCCGTACATCGGATTGAAGGAGCACAGCGCGTCACCCACCACCGCGAAACCCTTCGGGAACCGCCGCGCCTCGTCGTAGCGATGCCGGACGCTGGCCGGGAAGCGGAACTTCACCGCGTCGTCGAGCGGTGCCGACCTCTCGACGATGTCGGCGACGTACGGCAGCGGCAACCGGCGCGCGTAGGCCCGGTACCCGGCGTCGTCGAGCGGCGCATGATCACCGAGGATCCCGTACAGCGTGATGACCGCACGGCCGCTCTCTTGCAGCATGACCGCCCCGCCGCGAGGCGCCGCCGCGCTCGGCCCGATGATGATCGCGATATCGCCGTCGAGCAACGCCGGATCGACGTCGTAGTGCCGCGACACATACGCGAGGTCGACGTGCAACTGCTCCTCCCGGGGACGCTCGTAGCCGAGGTCGGCCAGCCACCGCGGGGCCCGCGACCCACGTCCGGTGGCATCGACAACGAGGTCGGCAGGGACGGCTTCCAATCTCGAGGCGCCGCGCTCCTGCACGAACACTCCGGTCACGCGGGTCGCGTCGGCGTCGGTGTCGACACCGACGATGTCCACACCGCACCGCACCTCGACGCCCGGCAGCGCGAACACCTTCGACCGCAGATAGCTCTCGAGGTACGGGCGACTGAACGACAGCGCGGTCATCCCGATCGCCACCTGCCGCAGCCGGAATCCGTTCGTGCAGAACCGAACGTTGCCCAGTACGTCGCCACTCGGCACTCCGGCCGCGACCAGCTCGTCGGTCGCCCCTGGGAACAACTCTTCAACGACATTCAGCCCGGCCGCGAGCAATCCGTGCGCGTGCCGGCCCTGAGGCACACCACGTCGTACCTCTCGCTCCCGCGGATCAGCGACCGGATCCCCGGCCCACTCTCCGCTCAGCTCGTCACGCTCCAGCACAACCACTCGCTCGAAGTGCTGACTGAGCACCCGCGCCGCCAGCAACCCGGCGACACTGCCTCCGAGAACCACTGCTTGAGACATCTTCATGCGCTACTCGCCGCCCTTGGCAACGAGCCGCACCCGGAGCTCCGCGAACTGCTTGCCGAACGGAACCAGGAGCAGGACCAGTGCGACGACCCAGGCCAGGACGCTGAGCAGCGCCTGGGGCGCAGGCTGCCAACCCCGCTCGGTGAAGCCGAACAGACCCACCGTCCGGGATCCGACGAAACCGCCGAGCCCGCTGAGACACAGGCCGACCGCGACGATGCGAAGGACTGTCGCGTTCCGGACCAGCAGGAGCGCCGCGACCGCGAACGAGGCGGCCGCGTCCCATCGGAAGGACGTCCCGATGTACGGGATCGCGTGATAGCTGCGCACGTACAACTGCGCGTGAATGTAACCGGCGACCGCCAGGCAGAGGGCAACAGGCAGCGCCGCCAGGGTGGGACGAAGGGTTCTCATGCCAGTTTCACATCCTTGATCGCGAGCCGGTCGTTGCCTTCGACGTACCGGACCTCGCGGATGCCCAGCGCATCCTTCAGCTTTCCGGCCGGCAGCGTGACGGGGGTCGGCGCGGGCCGCTCGCCCGGTCGCGGCAGCGGGTACGCCGTGGTGGTCGCGCTGTGGAAGGTGATGTTGCCTTCGGTCTTGGTGAACAGCTGGTGGATGTGACCGTTCAGGCAGGTCACCGACGAGAATCGCTTCAGATAGCTCAGCGCCTGGGTGGCGTCGTCGGTTCCCCAACCCCACTTGGGATACAGCGCGAACAGGGGGATATGGCTGAAGACCACGATGGGGGTGTCCGCGGACAGATTCGCCGTGTCCTTCCGGACGAACTCGACCTGGTCCTTCCCGAGATGCCCGAGGCTCTCCAGACTCAGGGTGTTCACGAGCGAGATGAAGTGCACACCGCGCAGGTCGAAGCTGTACCACCCGTCCCCGACGGTCCCCTTGCCGAACGCCTTGCGGTACTTCTGACCGTGGTCGTCGATGGAGTCGTGCTCACCCGGCACGGTGAAGACGTGGCCCGTGTTCAGACCACCCATCATCTGCTTGACCTGGTCGAACTGCGCGGGCGTCGACAAGTGCGTCAGATCACCGGTGTGGACGACGAAATCGGACCGGTACGGCAGCGCGTTGATCTGCTGGATCGCATCCGCGAAAGACTGTTCGACGGCGGCGTTCGCGGTGCCTTTGAACCCGAGATGACTGTCGCTGATCTGGACGAACCGCACCGCGTTCGGGTCGTTCTGCAGCGCCGCCGGCTGTTGGTCCGGACGCGCGATCTGACTGATCACCTCGCCCCCGGTCACCGTCAGCACCACCGCCGCGCCGAACCAGGCGGTATGACGCATCAACTGACGGCGCGTCATTCCTTCGGGGCTGTGATCGTCCTCGACGCTCATGCCGTGACCACCACCGTTCCGGTCATGAACGGGTGGATCGTGCACAGGTAGTCGAACGTGCCGGCCTTCGTGAACGTGAACTGGAACTTGTCGCCCTTCTGCAACGTGCTCGACTTCAGCGGGCCGCTACCGTTCTGGCTGGTCACGGTGTGCGGATCCTGGTCGTCGTTGGTCCACGTCACCGTCGTGCCCACCTTGACGGTGACACTCTGCGGCCCGAACGCGAACTCCTTGATGTCCACCGTGTTGGTGCTGACGGCGGGACCTGCCGGGGCAGCCGGCGACATCGACATACCAGGCATCTCCGACTCGGACGGAGATGGCTGGGAGGAAGCCACGGCCGCGGGGCTGTCGGCCGACTGAGCCTGGCTCTGGCCATCGGCCCCGCCGCCGCACGCGGCGACGACTGTCAGGCAGCCGACCGCCGCGAGCGCCGTGACGAAGCGTCGTACTTCACGGAGATTTCTCATGCCCATCGATAGGCACCCGGGTTACGCGCACCCGGCGTGGGACGACTAATGGTCAGCGGGGTGGGCGGAGTACTGCGAAGGGGTCGGTGACGGTCAGTTCGCGGGCGGCGAATTTGTAGACGGTGGCGGGGCGGCCGCCGCTCTGGCCGGGGCTGGAGCGGCGGGGGGTGGGGGCGATGACGTGGCGGCGGGTGAGAACGCGGGTGAGGTTGGTGGCGCCGAGCTCGTAGCCGAGGGCGGCGCCGAAGAGGTCGCGTAGTTCGGCGATCGTGAACTCGTGGGGAGCGAGCGCGAAGCCGATGTTCGTGTACGACAGCTTGGCCCGCAGCCGGCTGACCGCCGCCTCGATGAAGAAGTGGTGGTCGAACGCGGTCTGAGGCAGGTCGTCGACCGGATGCCAGACCGTGTCGGACGGAAGCACCGGCTGTACGTCGGACGGCACCAGGCCGAGGTACGCCGTGGCCAGGACGCGGGCCCGCGGATCGCGGTCGATCGCGCTGTGGGTGGCCAGCTGCTCGAGGTGGGCGACGTCGCGGACGTCGACCTTCGTCGCGAGGTGCCTGGTGATGGCCTCCCGGAGCCGCTGGGTGGGCTCGACCCCGCCCCCGGGGAGCGCCCAACGGCCGCGGTGCGGGTTCTGGGCGCGCTTCCACAGCAGGACGCACAACCGGCCGTCCCGGACCGACATGACCACCGACAGCACTTCGTGGGGGTAACTGGGGAAGTTAACCGGATCACCTTTCTTGGCTGCGGGCACGACGCCGATGGTAGCGTGCCAGTTAGTTATCGCCTCTGAAGCGAAAACACCACGGAAGGTCGGAGCAAGAGATGCAACTGACAACGGAGACGGTCCGGACCGCGGTGGCGGCCGCGTTGGCCGAGGACCAGGCGGTGGACGACGTCACCACGCGATGGAGCGTCCCGGCCGAGCTGCAGGTC
Source organism: Kribbella sp. NPDC000426 (assembly GCF_040300265.1). Taxonomy (NCBI): domain Bacteria; kingdom Bacillati; phylum Actinomycetota; class Actinomycetes; order Propionibacteriales; family Kribbellaceae; genus Kribbella; species Kribbella sp. NPDC000426. The sequence goes on from NZ_JBEPDK010000001.1 coordinate 809,556, forward strand.
GAGGCGACGATGATCGCCAAGCAGGCGGGTCGCGTGGCCGGGCTGCCGCTCGTCGAGGGCGTGTTCGCCGCGATCGATCCCGCGGTAACGGTGAAACCGGCCGTCGCCGACGGCGATCCGGTCAGCCCCGGACAGCTGATCGCCTCGATCAGCGGTACGGCGCGCTCGATCATCACCGGCGAGCGGGTGGCGCTCAACTTCCTGCAGCGGATGTCCGGCATCGCAACCCTCACGGCGGCCTTCGTCGCCGCGATCGGAGCGCACCCGGTCCGGCTCCTCGACACCCGCAAGACCGCGCCCGGCCTCCGGGCCACTGACAAGTACGCCGTCAGCTGCGGCGGCGGCACGAACCACCGGCTCGACCTGGCCGCGATGGTGCTGCTCAAGGAGAACCACCTGGCCGCGGCCGGCGGCGTCCTCCCCGCCGTACGCCGGGTCCGCGACGGCATGACCGCGGAAGGCCGCGGGATGGCGATCGAGGTCGAAGTCACCACCGCCGAGGAAGCCCGGCAGGCGCTCGACTGCCAGGTCGAATGGATCCTGCTGGACAACATGTCGCCCGACGAGATGGCTCAGATCATCGAGTGGCGCGACAGCTCCGGGTCCAAGTCCCGGCTCGAGGCTTCCGGCAACATCACGCTCGACACCGTCGCCCACGTCGCCGCCATCGGCGTCGACGCGATGTCGGTCGGCGCCCTGACCCACTCCCCTACCGCACTCGACATCAGCCTGCTGGTCGCATAACCATCCCCAGTTATCGCCTGTCAAGCGAAAATCTCCCGAGAGAAGGACCTGTTGTGACCGTTGGTACAGCAACCACCTGGCAGGACGAAGTACGCCGCCTCGCCCAGGAGCGCGACGCGGTGATCCTCGCCCACAACTACCAGGAACCGGCGATCCAGGACGTCGCAGACCACGTGGGCGACTCGCTTGCGCTGTCGCGGATCGCTGCCGACACGGATGCGTCCACGATCGTGTTCTGCGGCGTGCACTTCATGGCCGAGACCGCGAAGCTGCTCAGCCCGGACAAGACCGTGCTGATCCCCACCGCACAGGCGGGGTGCTCGCTTGCCGACACCATCGACGCCGACCAGCTGCGCGCCTGGAAGGCCGAACACCCCGGCGCCGCGGTGGTCGCCTACGTCAACACCAGCGCCGAGGTGAAGGCCGAGGCCGACGTCTGCTGCACGTCGTCGAACGCGGTGGACGTGGTGAACTCGATCCCGGCGGACCAGCCGATCCTGTTCCTGCCCGACCAGTTCCTCGGCGCGCATGTCCGGCGGCAGACCGGCCGGGACAACATCGAGGTGTGGATGGGCGAGTGCCACGTCCACGCCGGCATCAGCGCCGCCGATCTGCGGGCCCAGGTCTCGGCCGATCCCACGGCCGAGGTCCTGATCCACCCGGAATGCGGCTGCGCGTCGTCCGCGATCTGGCTCACCGGCGTCGGCGACCTGCCGGCCGACCGGACCCACATCCTGTCCACCGCAGGCATGCTGGACACCGCCCGCGACCTGACCGCGAAGACGGCCCTGATCGCGACGGAGATCGGCATGCTCCACCAGCTGCGCAAGGTCAACCAGCGGACGAATTTCGTGCCGGTGAACCCGAAGGCCTCGTGCCGGTTCATGAAGATGATCACCCCGGAGCTGCTGGTGCGGTGCCTGCGCGAGGGCCGCGACGAGATCCAGTTGCCGCCCGAGGTCGTCGAGAAGGCCCGGCGTTCGGTCGAGCGGATGGTTGCCATCGGCAAGCCTGCGGGTGCTCGATGACCCGCGCCGTGGACGTGGTCGTGATCGGTTCCGGCGTGGCCGGCCTGTCGACCGCGCTCGGCCTCGCCGCGACCCGCGACGTACTGCTGCTCAGCGCGGGCGACGGCAGCACGCCCTGGGCGCAAGGAGGCGTCGCGGCGGCGTACGGCGAGGACGACCCGCTCGACCACTGGCGCGACACCGACATCGCGGGCGCGGGATTCTGCGATCCCCGCAACGTCCGGGCGCTGGTCGAGGAAGGACCGCAACGCGTCGCCGAGCTCATCGCTCACGGGGCTCGCTTCGACCGCAACGCCGACGGATCGCTGTCGAGGACTCTGGAGGGCGGCCACAGCCGTCCCAGGATCGTGCACGCCGGCGGTGACGCAACCGGCGCGGAGGTTCATCGCGCGCTACTTGGCGCGGTGCAGCTAGCCGGCGTACGGACGATGACCGGCCGGACCGTCGGCCTGGTGCAGTCGGACTCCGGGAGCATCGTCGGCGTGCTCGTCGAGACAGACGGCCAGGTCACGCAGATCGACGCGCGCGCCGTCGTACTGGCCACCGGCGGGATCGGCAACGCCTACCTGGCAAGCACCAACCCGTCGTCGGTCCGCGGCGACGGCATCGCGCTGGCGCTGCGGGCCGGCGCATCGCTGGTGGACATGGAGTTCGTCCAGTTCCACCCGACCGCGCTCCACACCGGCGAGACGAGTGGCCAGTTGCCTCTGGTCACCGAGGCTGTCCGGGGCGAAGGCGCCGTACTGCGCGATGCCCACGGCGGCAGGATCATGGACGGATTGCACCCACGAGCCGATCTGGCTCCGCGGGATATCGTCGCGCGGGCGATCGAGGCGACGATGCGCCGCGACGGGTCCGACCATGTCTGGCTCGACGCGACCGGTGTGGCACCCGACGTACTCCGGCGGCGGTTCCCGACCGTACTGGCGTCCTGCGCGCGCATCGGCGTCGACATGTTGTCCGAGCAGATCCCGGTCGCGCCGGCCGAGCACTTCCTGTGCGGCGGAGTCCGGACCGATCGGAACGGCGCGACCGACGTACCGGGTCTGTACGCCGTCGGCGAGGTCGCCGCGACCGGCGTACACGGGGCCAACCGGCTCGCCTCCAACAGCCTGCTGGAGGGACTGGTCTTCGGACGGCGCGTCTCCACTGCCCTCACCCTCGAACTGCCCGCGGCGGACCACGGTCGCTCCCACGAGGTCGTGCTCGGCGAGGACCGCGAGCCGGAGCGGATCCGCTCGATCCTCACCAGGTACGCCGGAATCCGGCGCGACGGCGCGGGCCTGAACGCTGCCGTCGACGAACTCGAAGCCCTGGGCACCGGCCAGCTCGCGACGGTGGCGCGATCCGTGATCGTGGCAGCAACCGCCCGCCAGGACAGCCGCGGCTGCCACTGGCGCTCGGACCACCCCCACTCGGACGAGCGCTACGACGACCACATCGTCGTACGCCTCGACGAGGACGACCGCCCGACCACCCGGCAACTTCAGCGTTCGGAGGTCTGAGGACCGGCAACTGATTCGCGCAGGACGACTGGGCAGGGGAGCCAGGTTGGATGGGTTGAGCGGTACCACGACGTACTGCTGCTCTGGATCAGCCGGGTGAGCGTGGCCACCGCCCAGGCGCCCATCTCGTAGTGCGGTAAAGCGACCGTGGTCAGCGCCGGATAGACGCTGGCCGCGATCGGCGCCTGGTCGTCGAAGCCGACGATGGAGATGTCGTCGGGAACTCGGAGGCCGAGCTCCTGAGCGGCGCGGTAGGCGCCCATCGCCATCCGGTCGTTGTAGCAGAAGATCGCCGTCGGGCGGTCGGGGCGATCCAGCAGCTCGCGGCTGGTCGTGTAGCCGCCGGCCGCCTCCGAGACGCCCGACGTGATCAGCTGGTCGTCCTGCGGGATGCCAGCGTCCTCGAGGCCACGGAGGTAGCCGACCAGGCGGCCCTGCGTTGCCGGGACCTCGATGCTCGAGTTCGCGAACGCGATGCGTCGATGCCCGGCGGCGACCAGCAGGGCAACGAGATCGGCGGCCCCGCTGGCCTCGTCGGGCAGGACCGCCGGTACGACGCCTTGCCGGTCGAGGGCTCCTATCAACACCGCCGGCACCGCTCGCAGCTCGCGCGGCACGGACACCTCGTGGTGGAACACGGTCGCGTAGATGATGCCGTCCACCTGACGCTCGATGAGCGCCCGGGCGTCGGCGCGGCGGGCGTCGGCCCCGGCGTCGAGATGCGAGTTGATGATCGCGAGCGTGAGGTTGTGCCGGCTCGCCTCCTCCTGCGCACCGAGGATGATGCGACCGGCGTGCGGGGTGGTCGCGATCTCCTCGGTCAGCAGGCCGATCATGTCCGACGTACGCGTGCGCAGACCGCGGGCGAGCCGGTTCGGGGTGTATCCAAGGTCCCGGGCGATCGATCGCACCCGGTCCCGGGTCGCCTCGCTCGTCCGGGTGTGCGGCGTCTCGTTGAGCACATGCGAAACCGTCGTCACGGACACACCCGCGGCACGTGCGACATCCCGGATACCAACCTTCGGCACGACCGCATCCTCGTCAGGCATCTACTCGTCCCACAGTCCGTGTTCCGGCCAGCGCCGCGGCAACCGCTCTTCGACCGGAGGCAGCTCGGCATGCGGCGCGTGCTCGCCCAACTGGTACCAGTAGGCGACGCTGGAGTAGTCGTTGCCCTGGTCGTTGGCGTGTCCGTGCTCGATCGACACCCGCAGGCTCTTGGAGAACCGGACCGGGTCCTCGATGTGCCAGCGGAACATGCTCCACAGGCCGAAGTGCTCCTGCGGGCTCGCGCCGAGCGTGATGCCGTGGTACGGCCCGGCGTACTCACCGCTCGGGAATCCCCAGGCCGCGCCGAAGTAGTCCTCCGTGCCGGTCCCGTGCAACGACGGCGGCCACACCTCCCCGTCGATGAAGAACATGTCGTCGCCCTCCCCCGGCCAGGTGAACACCTGGTTGGAGGCGTCGAAGTTGTCGATGCTCAGCACGCAGCCAACGTAGTGCCCCGTGCCGGTCGCATCGAGGATCACGTAGTTGTCGTCACCGGTCAGGTTCGTCCCCGGCAGGTCCCACGGCGCCGGATTCTCGAGCTCGGAGGAGTGCCGTACGGCGGTCGTCGGCTTCTCCTGCCGGTAGTACGCATGGAACCGGGCGACGTCGTCCGGGATCGGCTGGTCGCTGAGCTCGTAGTCGACGTAGTAGAAGAGGTTCTCGATCGGCTGGTCGCTCTCGTTGCGGATCTGGATCTTGGCGTTGCTGCCGAACGGCATCGGGAAGTAGCAGTTCATCGCGGCCGCGAACGGTCCTTTCGGACCGCGCCGGGGCCCGAACACGGCGTTCAGCGGAAGGGAGATGTAGTGCTTCGCGACCGCGTGCCCGACGCCGAAGAAGTCGCCGAGCGGCGCGCGGACGCTCGGGTTCTCCTCGCCGTCCCAGAACATCTCGATCACGAGCTTGCGCAGGTACTTCTCCGAGTAGCAGCGCGTCGTGAGCCAGATGTGCTCGATCCGGCCGGCGCCGGCGATGTCGGCGATCACGAACGTGTCGCCGGCCGGCACCACCGCGAAGTCCCGGTTGCCGCCGGTGCGGTCCCAGCTCGACTCGCGCCGCGACCGGCCGGACTTCACGTGGGCCAGGCCGCCGAGCGGGCTGTTGGGTTGCCAGAATTCCATATCTTCTCCAAGACGTAGGCGGATTCAGCCCTTGACGGCGCCAAGGGTCAAGCCGGCGACGATGTGTCGCTGCAAGGCGAGGGTGAGCAGGATGACGGGGACGGAGTACACCGCCGAGAGCGCGGTCATACCGCCCCAGTCGAGGCCGAACTGGGTCTGGAAGTTCGCGATCACGATCGGCGTGGTCTGCGCCCGGACCGACGTGAGCAGGAGTGCGAACAGGAACTCGTTCCAGGACGCGAGGAACGCGAAGATGGCCGTGACCGCGAGCCCGCCGGAGACGACCGGCAGCACGACGTGCCGGAAGGCCTGCAGCCGATCGCTGCCGTCGACCTTGGCGGCCTCTTCCAGTTCGACCGGGACCGCCTCGAAGAAGCTCGACATCAGCCAGATCGACAGCGGCAAAGAGATCGTGGTGTGGGCGATCGCGAGTCCGATCGTGGTGTCCGAGATGCCGAGCCGCCGCATCGTCTCGACCAGCGGCGCCCCGACCGCGATCGTCGGCACCATCCGCGTGACCAATGCCGCGACCACGAAGACCCGGCCGCTCGGCGTGCGGTAGCGGGTGATCGCGTACGCCGCGGGCACGCCGAGGGCGAGCGAGAACGCCGTACTGAGCACTGCGGTCGCGACGCTGTTGATCAACGCCGGTACGACGCCTTCCTTGCTGAGCGCGGCGACGTAGTTGTCGAGCGTCCACTGCGACGGCAACACCTGCGGCGGTACGGCGATCGCGTCGAGGGGCGTCTTGAACGACGTCAGCAGGAGGTAGACGAACGGGAATCCGTACAGCACCAGGACTGCAGCGAGGGCGCCCCAGAGGATGATGCGCGTCGGGCGGCGACGGGTCTCGAGGCCGTTCATGCCTGCTCACCGCCCGGCCGCCAGATGGCGAAGATCGCGATCGCGGCGACCAGGAGCATCGCGATCAGATAGACCGTGCCCATCGCGCTGGCCAGGCCGGGATCGCCGTTGCGCGTCATCGTGCGGTAGATCAGCAGGCTGAGTGTCGTCGTACTGTCCTGCGGCCCGCCGTTGGTCTGGATCAGGATGATGTCGAACGCCCGGGCGGCATCGATGCCGCGAACGATCAGCGCGACCGCGATCACCGGCCGCAGCAACGGCAGGATGATCCGGAACAGCAACGTCGGGAACCGCACCCCGTCGATGTGCGCTGCCTCGATGACGTCACTCGGCACGTTCTGCAGTCCAGCGAAGAGCACGAGCGTGATGAACGACGTCGTCAGCCAGATGTCGGGCAGCGCCACCGAGAACAGCGCGATCTTCGGGTTGCTCAGCCAGCCGATCTGGTCCGTGCTGTGCAACAGCCCGACCCGGCGCAGCAGCTCGTTGAGGATGCCGAAGTTGTCGATGAGCAGGAATCGCCACAGCAGGCCGGCCACCACCGGCGCGACCATCAGCGGGTACATGAAGACGGTCCGGAACACCGTCGACCGGCTGCCGAGTGCAGCGAACACCAATGCCACAGCGAGGCCGAAGGCGAACTCGAGCGTGACCACGATGACCGTGTAGACGATCGTCCGCAGCGCCGCTCCCTGGAACGCGGGCGAGCTGAAGGCGGTCGCGAAGTTCTCGAAGCCGACGAACTTCCGCGGGCCGCCGGCCATCGGCGAGATCTCGTAGAACGCGTCTCTGACGAATCTGAGCAGTGGCCACGCCACGAACGCGGCGAGGAACAGTGCGGCCGGCGCGATCAGTACGAGCGCGAACCGACGGTCGGTGAGGCGCACAGGAGTGTCCTTCGGAGTCAGGAGCAGCGACGGTCTACTTGACGATGGCCTGGATCTGGGCCTTCGCCTGTTTCAGCAGCGCCGCGTTGTCCGCGCCCTTGGCGACGGCCTTCTGCAGCAGCGGCGTCAGCACCGAGGTGACGATCTGCTGCCACTTCGGCGTGGCCGGCCGGGCGATCGTCGCGGGAGACTTCAGCGTCGTCAGGATGGCCGGGTAGTTCTCGTGCCCGGCGACACCGGCCTGCGACTCGAACGCCGAGATCCGGGCGACCAGGCCCAGCGACGTCTTGATCGACAGATCGTTGTGCTCGTAGGCGAACGCGACGAACTTCTTCGCCTCGTCCTGCTTACTGGTTGCCTTCGGCACCGAGAGGTACCAGGCGCCGGGTACGCCGGCGATGCCGCCGGGTCCCGCGATCATCGGGGCGACACCGATCTTGCCTTTCACCGCGGCGTTGGCGGGAGTCTGGGTGTAGGCATGTCCCCAGAAGCGCATCATCGCGAGCTTGCCCTGGTAGAAGAGGTTCTGCGATCCGGCCCAGTCGAGCTGCGCGGCGCCGGGCGGTGCATAGGGCAACAAGCTGGTGTAGAAGTTCAACGCTGCCAGGTGATCGGCGTCGTCGATCGTGACGTCACCGCTCTTCGGATCGAGCACCATCGTCTTCTCACCGGTCTGCGACACCGTGGCCAGCCACTCCGTCTCGACCGCACCCTTCACATCGGTGCCGTACAGATCGGTCTGGCCGTCGCCGTTCGTGTCGCGGGTGAAGAACTCCGCCGCGTCCTTGTACCGCTTCCACGTCGTCGGCGGGGCGAGCGGGTACCCGTACTTCGCCTGGAAGGCGGCCTTCTCCTTCGGGTTGTCGAACAGGTCGGTGCGGTAGTACAGGATCTCGGAGTTCGTCCAGACCGGCATCCCGACGTACGACCCGCCGACCTGCGCCTCGGTCACCAGGCCCGGGAACAGGTCGCGTTTCACGTCGTCGGTGAACAGGTTGTCGAGGGGCGAGACACCGGCCGAGAACGCGCTCAACCAGATGGCGTCGAGCGCCGCGACGTCGAACGACGTCTTGCCGGAGCCGAGCTCGGTCTGGATCCGGTCGTAGAGACCGTCGTACGGCAGTTCGACGAGCTCGACCGTCGTACCGGTCTGCTTCTGGTAGAGATCGGCGATCGGCTGGAGCTCGGCCTTGCCGCCGCCCTCCACCAGGACGGTCAGCTTGCCGGCGGCACCCGCCGAGCTTCCGCCGGCACCGCAGCCGGCGATGGCAAGGATCAGACTCGTGGCGACGGCGATGCCGGCCATCGCGGTCCGGAGACGACCGCTCGTGCTGCGAAGCTTCATGCTCCGACTCCGTTCAAAGGCTTGTGATTAAACGTTTTGGCAAAACGTCTTGGCAGCAGTGTTCGGCAGCCGGAGCCGGTCGGTCAACGCCAAAAATCTGCCAAACAGTTGCCAAAACTTTTGGCACCTGCGGCGATCTTGCCGCGCTCCGGCAGCGGTCCTACCTTCGGATCAATTCCGATCTGCCAAAACCTTTTGGCACATCTCTTGAAGGAGCCGCCATGAACTCCTCCACCCCACCGGACGCCCGCCTCTCGCGCCGGGTCTTCCTGACCGCCGCGGCCGCCGTCAGCGCCGCGGGCTACGTGCAGTTACCGCGTACGCCGGCAGCCGCCGTCGTCGCGACCGTCGAGTCGCGACCGCACAACACCCTCCTCGGCCTGCTCTGACCGCTCATCCCACGAAGGAGACGACGATGCCCTCGACGATCTACGACGTCACCACCTGGACCATCCCGAGCAGCCCATCGACCACCGCGTACACCGACATCGGCGCGATCGTGAACAGCATCATCGCCGACATCAAGACCAACCAGCCGACGCAGGCGTCCAAGCCCGGAGCGGTCATCTACGTCCCGCCGGGCGACTACTCGCTCAAGACGCGCATCGTCATCGACATCAGCTACCTGCAGATCAAGGGATCCGGGCACGGCTTCACATCGTCGAGCATCCGCTACAACGCCGGCAACACCTCGGCCTGGCACGAGATCTGGCCGGGCGGCAGCCGGATCCGGGTGGAGAACACCGACGGGAACGCCGAGGCCATCCTGATCAGCCGCAGCGGCGACCCCCGGCTCAGCTCGATCGAGCTGCTGGACTTCTGTCTGGACGGCGTGTCGTTCACGCCGAACCAGAACAGCTACCTGAACGGAAAGATCGGGATCCGGTCGGCCACCGCCACCGACTCGCTGCGGATCCGGGGCCTGGGGATGGTCTACCTGGAGCGCGGAATCGCGATCACTGACGCCGACGCGCTGCACATCCAGGGCAACTTCCTCTGCGAGAACGGCAGTTGCATCGAGCTCGTCAGCTCCGGGCAGGCGAGCATGGTCAACGACAACATGATCGGGGCCGGCTATGTCGGCTTCTCGATCTTCGCCGAGAACCACTTCGGTTTGATCATCTCCGGCAACAACATCTTCCCCCGGGGCAAGAGCTCGGTGCATCTGAAGAACTGCACGAACAACAACATCAGCGCGAACCGGCTGCACGCCTTCTATCCCGGGATGATCCAGTTCGAGGGCGCCTGCCACAACAACCTGATCGGGTCGAACCACTTCCTGCGAGTTCCCGAATCCTTCCCGGCGATGACCGGCTTCAACAACGGGCTCGACGATCTCTTCGGGCTGGTGCAGCTCAACGGCAGCGGCAACACAGTAGTCGGCAATCACTTCTCGTACGACGTCCCGGTCGCGAACATCACGCCGTCCGGCGCGACCCCGACGATGGTCCTGGTGAAGTCGGGGAGCAACAACTACGTCGCAACCAACCACACGGCAGCGAACGTCGCCGTACACACCGTCGTGCTCGACGGCTCGACCGTCAACACCAAGGTGCTCGACTGCGGCAGCACCGCGGAGTTCCAGGCGCTGAGCGGAGCGACGTACGGCTTCCGAGCCACGCCATGATCCGCGTCGCAGCATTCCTCGCCGCGATTCTCGCGCTCACCGGCCTGACCGCAACGCCCGCCGCAGTGGCGGGCTCACCGTCGGACTATCCGGAGTATCCGTACGCCGCGACCGACTACACCGAGCCGTTCCGCGGGCAGTTCCACTTCAGCCCGCAGAACGGATTCATGAACGACATCAACGCCCCGCTGTACTACCGCGGGGTGTACCACCTGTTCTTCCAGCACAATCCGCACGGGCTCGGCTGGGACGCGGCCGTGCACTGGGGACATGCGACGAGCACGGATCTGGTGCATTGGACCCAGCAGCCGATCGCCCTCGAACCCGGCGTACAGAGTGGCAATCTCTGGTCCGGCTCGGGCTGGGTCGATGTGAACAACGTGACCGGCCTGAAGGTCGGATCGGACGACCCGATCCTGCTGTTCACCAACACCGACGGCGTGAGTATCGCGTACTCGACCGACGGCGCGAAGACCTTCCAGATGTACAACGGCGGCGCGAAGGTCATCACCGATCCGGTCGAGAGTCGGGACCCGAAGGTTCAGTGGGACCCGGACCACAATCGCTGGGAGCTGGTCACGTTCCGGGCCGGGACCGGCGCGGCCTTCTACACGTCGACGAATCTGCTCGACTGGACGTACCGCGGCGCCTATGCGGCGAGCTGGTTCGTGGAATGTCCCGATCTCTACCAGCTGCCGCTGGACGGCAATGTGAATGCCAAGAAGTGGGTCCTCCAGGACGCAAGCGGCGAGTACGTCGTCGGATCGCTCGACGCGAACGGCCTGTTCGTCGCGGACTCGTCGACCCAGCAGCGGATGGAGTGGGGCGTCTCCGGCGCGGCGTTCCCGCCGTCCACGTGGTACGCACCCCAGACCTTCAACCAACTGCCGAACGGCCGGGTCGTGCAGCTGGCCTGGCAGCCGACCAACGCCGGCGTGACCTGGACCGGCAACGCGTCGTTCCCGGTCGAGCTCGCGCTGAAGACCTACCCGGAGGGCATCCGCATCACCCGCAATCCGGTCAGCGAGATCTCGATGATCCGTACGTCGACCCAGACCTGGGGAGCGCGCACGATCGATCCCGCGACCGACCCCCTCAGCGGGATCTCGGCCGACACCTACGAGCTCACCGCACAGTTCGACTTGACCGGCGTCACCGCGTCGGAGTTCGGGTTCCGCCTGCACGCACGCTCGGACGGATCCAGCGATCGCACGGTCGCGTACTCCGTCGGGGCGCAGACCCTCTACGGGGCATCGATGCCACCGATCTCCAACCTGGTCACGATCAGACTGCTGGTGGACCGCGGGCAGCTCGAGGTGTTCGGTAACGACGGCAAGACCGTTGTCAGCGACAACGTCGCCTTCGACTCGTCCTCGGGCACCCTCGGAATCCATCTGTACGCCGCGGGCGGCGCCGTCACACTGACGTCGCTCACCTTCTCCCCGATCGGATCGACCTGGACACCGGCCCCCGAAGGAGCAGCACCCGCCGGCGGCATCGCCTCGACCGCACGGCAGGACATGTGCGTCGACCGCGACGTTGCCAGCGGCAAGGTCCAGCTGTGGACCTGTCTGGCGAACTCCAACCAGACGTGGAGTCTCGACAGCCTCGGACAGCTCACGACCGGAGGAGTCTGTCTGGAGGTCCCGTCCGGGCAGACCGCGAACCTGACCCTCGTGCACGTCGCGACCTGCACAGGCGGCAGCAACCAGATATGGCGAGAAGGCAACTATGGCACCCTGATCAACCTCGCCTCCGGACGCTGCCTGGACCTACCCGAAGCCGACTTCACCAACGGCCGCCAACTCCAGATCTACGACTGCGTCGGCACCCGCAACCAAAGCTGGGTCGGCCCCGACCACACGACGTGAACCGCCAAGAGAGTTATTCAGAAACTCTGAGAGGGCTATTCAGAAGTCTTTGAGAAGATGGGGTGGCAGATGGTGCTGTGGCCGGGAAACTGCCGGCATCCGTCGGACAACTGCCGAGCCTGTGCGACTCCGCGAACGCGATCTGCATCTGGACAGGATGTGTGCCTCCGTTGGCTGCCCTGCACCCGCACACGCACGTCGGAAACCGAGCCCGACGACGCGACACCTCCTGTCGCGCTGCAGACCCGCCTGACCGAGGTGTCGCTTTCCGGAAACTTTGATGCGCTCACTGGCAACTATGTTCCTGAAAGCTGGTCCGGGGGCGGTCAGCTCAGGCCTGCCTCGGCGACTTCTGAATAGCCCTTTGAAGAGCAAGTGGCGGTTGGGTGCATGGCTGGGTCCGGCGGTGCGGTGTCCGTCGGCAGGTTCTGTCCGGTCGTCCGGGGACCGAAATCTGCGACTTGCCTGAAGCTCAGGGCGCGTTGTTCGGTCGGCGCGCGCACGCCTACCATCACCGGACCGACCGCCCGAGCCAGGCACCCAACTCCCACTCTGTCTTCGTCCTTACCGTCTTTTCTTGTTCTCCTCAGAACTTCTGCATGCCCTCTGAGTAGTTGTACAGATTCGGCGTGGCGGTGGTTGGCGGGAGGCTGGCGGTATGGCGAAGGTTTGGGTGTTGGGTGGGGCTTTGGTGGTCACCGTTGTCGCGGTTGTGTTGGTGGTGATTGCGGGGGTGTCGCTTCAGGAGATTCTGTCGTTGTTGCTGGCCGTGGTCTGTCTGCTCTGGCTGGTGCTTCTGTTGACGGTGCCGTGGAATCTTTCGTTTCAGGCGTATGCGCTGATTGACGAGATCCGGACGAGTCGGGCGCGCGGGATCGACGTGCCGGGTGAGCGGGAGCCGGAGGCGCGGCGGATCGCGGTCCGGATGCGGTGGTTCGCGATCGGGGCTCATCTGGTGTCCGCGGGAATCGTCACGCTCATCACGTATGTGTCGGGCGGCGCCATCGGGTACTACCTGGCCGGGCTGTACCTCGTCAGCACGTTCTTCCGGCCGGCCGGAGCGTACTTCGCGTATCTGCGCGACCGGATGACGAGCATGCTGCGCGAGGTGAAGCATCCCCGCGACGACCTGGTCGAGGTACTCCGTCGCCTCGAAGCCCTTGCTGCCGACCTCGACGGACTGAACGAGCAGACCGACGGACAGGGCCGGCGGCTCGCCCGTCTCGAGCAGGGCCTGGCCACTGCCGAGATCGTCGCCATCGACCGCGACAAAGCCCTGCACGCCAAGGTCGACGCGCACGCCCGGCAGTTCGAGCACTCCCTCACCCGGCTCACCGACAACCAGGAAGTCATCGCCGGGCTGAAGGCCTTCCTCAGGCTGGTTCGCGAAGAACCAGCCTGAGGTCCCGATCTATGAGTTCCAGATCTGGAACTCGGAGAGCTGGGCGGCCGGCCAGCCGCTGTTGGCGGTGAAGTTGAGGCGGAAGTAGCGCTGGGTGGACGGGGAGAAGGTGACGGTCACCGTGTTGTTGCTCGGAGCAAAGGAATAGGTGGCGGACGGGACAAGGGTGGTGAAGGTGCTTCCGTTGGTGCTGCCAACCACCGAAAGCGTCTCGGTCCGGGAACCCCAGCCGGTGGGTAGTTGCAGCACGATCCGGCCGGCGCTGACGGCGGACCCGAGGTCCACCTGGACCCATTGCGGGAAGGCGTTGTTGGCGCTCTCCCAGTACGTCGCCTGGTTGCCGTCGGTCACGTTGCTCGACGGGTAGACGTCGTTGTGGCTGGACTCGCTCGTGGGCTTGCCCGCGGCGAGGTTGGTGTTGGTCGCACCGGCGCCCGTACCGGACAGCGCGACGGTGTTGCTGTTGACCGTCAACGTACCGGTGCGGGATCCGGCAGCGGTCGGGCGGAAGGTGACATTGACGGTGCAGGACGCGCCGGCCGCGAGCGTCGAGCAGTTGTTGGTCTGGCGGTAGTCACCGGTGATGCCGACGTTGATCGAGCTGGCGGCCGAGCCGGTGTTGGTCACGGTGACCGGCTGCGCCGCGCTGTTGGTGTTCAGCGCTTGCGACGCGAAGGTGAGCGAGGACGGGCTGGTGGTGAGTCCCGGCGCCGCCCCTCCGCTGGGGTACACCTCGAACTCCGACACCTGCCCGGCCGGCCACCCGCTGTTCGCCGTGATGTTGACTCGCACGTACCGCGCGTTCGTGGCCGGCACGCTGATGTTCACGACGTTGGCCGGCGAAGTGAAGGTGTACGTCGCGGACCCGACGACCGTGCCGAACGACGACCCATCCGTGCTGGTCTGGACCGAGAGCGTCTGCGTACGTGTCCCCCACGCGCCCGACGGCGGCAGCTTCAGCGTCACCTTGCCGATGCTGTGCGCCGTACCGAGGTCGACCTGCAACCACTGCGGGAACGCGTTGTTGGCGCTCTCCCAGTAGGTGTTCGCGTCACCGTCGGTCGCCGTGGCCGGAGTCTGCGTGCCGTTGACCTGGCTGCTGGCCGAGGCCTGCTTCCCACGCGCGAGGTTGGTGTCGGTCCCGATGCCGTTACCTGTAAGGGAGATCGACGTCGGGCTGTTGTTGGCGTTGCTGGTCACCGTCACGCTGCCGGTACGCGATCCCGATGCGGTCGGCCGGAAGGTGACCGTGACCGTGCAGGACGCACCGACGGCGAGCGTGGAGCAGTTGTTCGTCTGGCTGAAGTCGCCCGTCGCGGTCAGACCCGAGACGGTGGCCGCTGCCGTACCCGAGTTGGTCACCGTGACTGTCTGAGCGGACGACGAGCTACCGACCGAAGTGTCCGGGAAGGACAGGCTGCCAGGGTTCGCATCGACGATCGGACCGGGTGCGACGCCGGTGCCCGAGAGCGGGACTGTGTTCGTGATGCCGCTGGCGTTGACAGTCAGGTTTCCGGTCCGGCTGCCCGCCGCAGTCGGGCGGAAGGTGACGTTGACCGTGCACGAGGCGCCGGCCGCGATGCTCGAGCCGCAGTTGTTGGTCTGGCTGAAGTCGCCGCTGGTCGCGACCGAGCTGACCGGCGCCGCCGCCGTACCGCTGTTCGTGACCGTGACGGCTTGCGGCGAACTCGACCCGCCGGTCGCGACGGAGCCGAAGCTGAGCGCGGTCGGGCTGATCGAGATCTGCGAGCCGTTGTCCGGCAGGTACGGCGGGAACGTGGGCGACGTGATGTTCTGGCACTGCACCGGGGCGAAGATGCCCGAGTTGCCACCGCCGTCGGTCAGCGTGAACCCGACACCGCAGCTGTAGATCGGCCCCGGCGCCTGGGTGCCGGTTGCGGTGCTGTTGGTGATGGTCGCCGAACCGCCGACCTGCTCCTGGACCACCCAGGTCCCGGTGTTCTGGATCGTCGCGTTGTTGATGTGGACGTTGCTGATGTTCGAGCCCGAGACGAACTGGATCGCCTCGTACGGGCTCTGCTGGATCAGGATGTTGTCGACGTTGGTCAGCCCGGACATCGCGCCGTCGCGGGCGTCGAACCACAGCGCGCCGACGCCGAACTGCCAGTTCGGGTCGAGGCTCCCGGAGCGGATGATCGTGTTCCGCAGTACGTCGGTCCGCCCGAGTGTCGTCGAGCCGAACCGCTGGGCCACGTGGATACCGCCGCCCTGGGTGAGACCCGCGTCGATCACGCGGTTGTCGGTGACGAAGTTGTCGTGGCCGCCGTAGATGGCGATGCCGTTGGCAAGGATCGGGTACTGCACTGTGTTGTGGTCGAACGAGTCGTTCGCGTCGGCGTTCTGCTCGGCCCAGGTCGCGAGGCCGTCGTCGCCGAGGTTGCGCAAGTCGCTGTTGGTGACCTTGGAGTTGGTGACGCCGTTGTGGAAGTTCACGCCGTCAGCGGTCACGTTTCGGATCCGCAGGCCGCTCATCACCAGGTTCGTGAACGGCCCGTCCATCCAGGCGCCGACCTTCTCGTGCTCGATCCAGATCCGGTCCACGGTGGAGTTGTTCAGCGCGCCGCCGATGCCGTTCACCTGCGCGCCGTCGTTACGCTCCTGGACGTCGCCGAAGATCGCGAAGTCCGCCAGATGTACGCCGCTGCTCGCGTTCGGCGCGTAGTTGCCGTAGAAGCCCGGCGCCGCACCGACGACCGTCGAGCGCCACATCCCGGCGCCTTTGATCGTGATGTTGTTCAGGATCAGGTGGCCCGGGATCTTGAACGTGCCCTCCGGGATCCACACGGTCCCGCCGGCACCGGCCTGGGTCATCGCGGCGTTGAAAGCCGCAGTCGAGTCCGCTGCTCCGGTCGGGTCGGCGCCCGTGCTGGTCACCGACACCGAGCCTGACGGCTGGCTCAGCGCACCCGCGACATTCTCGAAGTCGGCGAAGTCGATCGTGTACGACGACGCGGTGTCCTCCGCGTCGACCTGGAGCCGGAACTTCGTGCCGGCCGGATACGTGGTCGGGAACAGCCGGTGCACCTCGTCGTAGAAGTGGTGCGGGTTGCTGCCCGGCTGGTTCGTGAACGGATACCCGCCGTAGTACCAGCTGTAGGCGTTGGTCAGGGTGAAGTTGGGCTGCTTGGTGCCGTTGACGTACAGGGACAACTGCGGCGTGTAGACCGACCCGGACCCGGTGTCCGGGATGCTGTAGCGGAAGACGATCGAGTTCGTCGCCGCGGGCGTCGTGAACTCGACGAACTTCCCGGTCCCCTGCAACGTGACCGCCTTGCGGTACGACGCCTCGGCCGCGAGCGTGTTGTACGCCGCGCTCGGGCCGATCACCGTCCCGTTCGTGGACGCGTTCTCAGCCTGCACTTCGACGTACGGCAGCGTGGCGCCGACGCCGCCGGACGCCGCGGCCCAGGCGGGCGTCGATCCGAGGACAGCTAGGCCCGCGGCGACCAGCGCACCGCAGACGGAGAGCACGCCGGCTCTCCACGATTTCAATGACCGGAACATGCGCGACTCACTCTCAACGGGGCGGTTTGCGCCAGACCGTAACCCCATGGACACGCAAGCGCAATATCTCGATCGATCATTGCAAGAAATCGACTGGCAGATTGATGTATCTGCTGGCGTCCGGACCTGGTCCGTCCAGGTAAGAGCGCCCTGATGAGTGGGGCGCCTGCTTGGGGGGAACCCGAAATGACAGCAGATCCCAACTTCGACGGCCTCGCAGGTCTCGAAGGCTCGGTGACCGCGGTAGCGATCATCGATCACGACGGCAACCCGAACCGCGTCCTCGACAGCGAGTTCCCGTTCGACGTCACGATCGACTGGACGGTCGAGCCGCCGGCGACCGCCGTACTGCTCGACGGCAACTGGACCGTCAAGGCGTACGCCGAGTCGATGGGCCCCGGTCCCGAGGTGCTCATCGGCAGCAAGGTCGTGCCGGCGAACGGCGGTCCGGCGTACACCGCGAAGATCACCGTCCCGGCCAACACACTGCCGCCGGACCAGCCGCCCGACTCCGGCGTGTACAAGCTCGTCGTGGTCATCACCTACCGCACCGCACTGAACGTGCTGACGGAGATGGCCGCCTTCAGCGAGGGCCCGACGTTCCTGCTCCGCGAACCCTGAGCCTGCCGAAGCGGAACACCACGGACGCACGCCATCGCAGGGGGGATCGATGGCGTGCACCCCTCGCGACGCATCACGTACCAACCCGGGAGCGGGAATGGAACAGGATGTCTCACCAGTAACCGCACTTGTCGTCACCGCGGCCGCGGGCGACCAACAGGCGTGGCGGGAACTCGTCGCCCGTTACGCACCCCTGCTCGTATCGGTCATTCGCGGGTTCCGGCTGACGCCGGCCGAGACCGAGGACGTCGCACAGACGGTCTGGCTGCGGCTCGTCGAGCACCTGGACAGCCTGCAGGAGCCGCGAGCGATCCCCGGCTGGCTGGTCACCACCGCGCGCCGGGAGTCGATCCGCTACCTGTCCTCGCAACACCACCGCAGGATGAGTGACCCGTTGAACGACGACCAGCCGCCCGCCGCGGCCGATGTTCCCGATCCGGACGAAGGACTCGTCCGGTCCGAGCGGCACCAGGTACTGCTCGCCGGTCTGGCCGAACTGCCGAGCCGGCAACGCGACCTGCTGTTGCTGCTCATGCAAGACCCGCAGCCGTCGTACGCCGAGATCAGCCGGCGCACCGGGATCCCGGTCGGCAGCATCGGGCCGACGCGGTCCCGCGCCCTCGCGCGGCTCCGCCGAACTCCAGCCGTCAGAGGGTACGTCGCCTCCGAACCGACAGAAGGTGATCGGCATGACGCAGCATCGTTGGGATGACGATGACCGTCTTCTCGAGGACCTCGCGGCGGCCGTCCGGGCCACCGAACCGTTGGCGCACACGATCGCCGAGCACGCCGAAGGCGCCTTGTCGTGGCGCACGATCGACGACGACCTGCTGCTGGCGAGCCTGACCTTCGATTCGTCGATGGCCACGTCGGACCCGGCCGCGGAGGTCCGGGCCGACTCCGCGGCCGACCGGGTGCTGGTGTTCACCTCGACACCGCTGTCCGTGGAACTGGAGGTGGTGCGTTCCGAAGTCGTCGGGCAGATCCTGCCGCCCAGCGCGGCCGAGATACGGGTCGAGACCGCGGACGGCACGACGTACGACGTCGTCGTCGACGAATCGGGTTTCTTCGAGCTGCCGGCACTGCCGGCCGGCGCGATGCGCTTGCGCTGTGACACGGCCACCGGCCGGGTCGTCACGGACTGGGTGCAGTTGTGACCGGCGCTCACGCACCGAGGGCGATGAAGGACTGCGCGGTCGCGTCGTCCGGATCATGTGTCCGGGCCAGCGCCTGGGCGAGCCCGTCACCCGCGCGCAGCTGTTCGTGCAGGCGCAGCATCAGCGGCACAGTCGCAGGATCGGACACAGGTACGACGCTCGCCACCACGCCGGCCGATCCCAGCGCCACCAACGCGCTGACCAGACCCACGAGTTCGTCGGCACCGCTGGGTCCGCCGAGCGCCGAGCTGCAACTGGACAGCACCATGCGATGCGGTGCCCGCTTCAGGCGCTCGAAGTCGTACACAGTGAGCGGCCCGTCGTCCAGCTCGATCGAGGAGAACAGCGGGCTGTCGGCGCGGAACGTGCCGTGCGCCGCCACATGCACCAGCGATGCCCCGTCGATGGCATCCAGTACGGCGTCCGCCGTCGCGCTGCCGTCCGCGAGCACGACCGCATCCGGATACAGCTCGGCAAGCTGCCGCACCTCCTCTCGACCGGCCGCCAGGTGCGGTCCGCCGACCAGTACGACCCTGTCCAACGGAGGAGGCTCCGCCCGCATCGCGCGCACCCACGCAGCGGCTGACGGAACCACCGAGGTCGGACGGGTCCGCAGCGAAGGAAGAAGACTCCAAGGCACCGCATGCAGCCGACCAGTCGGTACGACGACCACCGGTCCGTCGCCGACGCGCTGCATCGTGTCGCCCAGCAGAGCCGCTTCGAGCCTCGCCCCGATCTGGTCGAGCATGAGCTCGTGCTTGCCCCGCCGGGCGTTCTCCCGGCGGAGGGCGAACAACGCATGCGAGAGCGAATGAGTCGCCGCCGAGGTCGGACCGATCGACCGCAGACGGACCTGTCTGCGCGATGCCACCACGGCGTACAACTGGTCCTCGAGATCGACAAGCTCCACCAGCGTCCGGTCCCCGAGCTGCTCGAGCAACTCCGCAATCCGAAGCCGCTCACGCCGTACGTCGAGCTGCCCCGGCGTCAACAAAACCCGCTGCCGCACAGCAGACTCGAGCCGCTCACGCTCGCGATGCTGGTGACTCGTGCCCGGCCCGCGATCGTGACCCGACTCCATCCGCTGGGTCAGATCGCGCAGCGCAGCGAGATCCGCCACCAGTCCGTCATCGGCCTGCGGCCGCACCGGTGGAATCGCGAGCACCGTCGCCCGCCAACGCTCGCTCCACTCCAGCACTTGGCGGGCGCTGCCGTGCTCAACGGCGTGCCGAAGCGCCATGGCCGCGAGTTCTGCGCCCTGGGCGGTGGCGAGTGCGCGCAGCTCGGTTGCGCCCAGAGTTCGCACGTAGATCTCGATCAGGCTCAGGCCCTGCCGGCACGCACCCAGCATGCCGCGCGACCTGCCGCCGTCCTGGTGCAGCAGCGCTTGGGCGAGCCAGCCGGCACCGCGCGTCCGCAGGCCACGCTTGCGGGCTCTGGCCGCGACGGTCAGGTGCCGTACCGCTTCAGGGCTGTCCTTCCGCGCGAGTGCGATCCGGCCGGTCAACAGGTGTGCCTCCGCGCCGAGATCCCGGTCGAGGTCGTCGAGCACCGCGCTGACCCGTTGGCCGGCCCGGAGCAACGGCGCCGTCCGGCCACCGTTCGCGAAGCGTGTCTGCAGCAATGCCAGCTCTGCTCGCGCTGCCCACCAAGGACGTTGCTGTCGCCGGAACAGCTTCAGCGCATCGCGGTCGCGACGCTCGGCCAGCTCGAACTTGCCGGCCGCGTGCGCCGCCATGCCGGCGCACAGCAACAGCTCCGCATGCCGCGCCGTCGATCCGCCCTGCGCCTCGATCCGCTCGAGCGCGCTGTTGATCTCGACCAGGGCTTCGTGGGTCAGACCGGCCGCCAGCAACATCAGGCACTTGTTGGCGTACAGGTCGGGCTCGAGCACGCCGAGCTCCTCGACCATCCGCTGGGCGTCGTCCAGGAACTGCAGCGCTGCCGGAAGATCACCTCTGGCGAGCGCCGTGGCGCCACGCGCCTGCCGCGCGTCGGCGTACTCGACTTCCTGGCCGCCCTTCAGGAACAGCTCCTCGCTGCGGGCGTAGTCCGCGTCGGCGCGATCGATCACGCCCATCGCCAGCAGCACCACCGCCCGCATGTGGAACGCGCGAGCCTCCCAGACCAGGTCGCCGGTGTCCGCGAGCATCTCGACCGCTCGTTCGGCGTCGGCGAGCGCCTCGACGTACCGCCCGAGCAGAGCCCCGAAGACCCAGGAGCGACGGATCAGCAACCGGCCGGCAAGCACTCCGGTCCGGCCGGGTATGACGGCGTCGAGCGCGGCCAGGCCGCGCTCGGTCTGACCGCCCATCACCAGCGCCACGCCGAGCGTCGCGAGGATCTCGGCCTCACGGTCGCGATCCGCCGTCCGGCGAATCGACCGGTACGCCGCCTTCAGCTCCGCGATCGCCTCGCGGATGTCGCCGAAGTCGCGATGAACCAGACCTGCCGCGTGGTGAGCCGCCGCAGCCTCGGCGTCGGACGGTGTCCCGGCCAGCACCTCATGAGCGATCCTGAGGGCGTCAGTCGGGCGCGACAAAGCAAGCGCATGCAAGCTGTCGGCGTCCATCGCAGTACCGCCCTCCCCAACGCGGACAAGTCCGATCGTAATACGGCAATTTCCATGGCAAGGGAGGGTGCAACATGTCAGAACAAGAACGTCTCCAGGAAGCCGTCAACCTCATCCTGAACAGCGACGATCGAGCAGTCGCCTACCCGCCGACCTGGCAAGACGACGTACGCGTCGAGTACTTCTACCGCCGCAACAGCCTCCTGGTTCGCACGGCCGACGCCGACCAGGTGAGCGAGACTCTGCGTGGGATTCTCGCGCCGGGGGACGAGAGCGCTCAGCGCGAGGTCGGTATCCCTCAGGTGCCGGTGATCGCCGGAGTCGTCAGGCTCGAGTGGGCCGGCGACGAACTCTCGGTGCCGGAGATTCTCGAGCAGCTGGACCAGCAGCACGGGGCCGGGACGGCAACTCCGGTCCATGGGTTGTCGTTGTGTCCCGGCAGCGGTCACCCCTGTCCGGCGACCGAGCCGGGGACCGTCCCGACCCGGTCGTACGGGCCGGTGCCGCCGGTGAGTGACGGGATCTGCTGCGGGACCCGCGGCTGGGACGGTGACGGGGTCATGGTGGCCGTCGTGGACGGCGGTCTCGTCAAGGACCAGCCGTCCCCGTGGCCGTGGATGGCGGGCGTAGACGGCGATGACGACCCGTCGGCCGCGAAGATCATCGAGCCGTACGCCGGTCACGGGACCTTCGTGGCCGGATGCGTACGGTGCGTCGCGCCGCACGCATCCGTTTACGTGAAGCGGGCGGCGCAGTACGCGGGATTCGTGTGGGAGGACGAAGTCGTCCGGAGGATGGTCGAGGTGATGGACCAGGGCCCGGACATCATCGTCTGCGAGTTCGCCGGGTACACCCGGTTGCACCTGCCGATGCTCACCTTCAGCTCCTTCTACGACGAGTATCTGCGGCAGGTGAACGTGGTCGTCGTCGCTCCGGCCGGCAACGACACGAGCCGGCTGCCGAACTACCCCGCGGCATACTCGTGGGCAGTCGGAGTCGGGGCGCTGTCGGCGAACGGGGCCCACCTGGCCGGCTTCTCCAACTACGGCGGTTGGGTCGACGTGTACGCGCCGGGCGAGGATCTCGTCAACGCTTTCGCGGTCGGCGAATACAAGACCATCCACGAGCACCCGCAGGAGACACGGCGCTTCACCGGGCTGTGCAGTTGGAGCGGGACGTCGTTCTCGACTCCGCTGGTGGCCGGGATGATCGCGGCGCGGATGTCAGCGACCGGCGAGAACGCGCCACAAGCGACCGAGGCCGTACTACGGCTGGCCCGCAGCCAGCCCGTCCCCGGTGTCGGACCGGTCGTGTTCCCCCACCAGGTGTGCGACAAGCCGCGCGAAGGGTGTCACCACCGGTGCGATTGCGCGTGTGGATGAGCGGTGCTGTCATGAGGTATGGCCAGAACGCATCGGATGGAATGCACGGCCGGTCCGGCCGGATTGGTTTTCGAGTGTCTTGACGGTTGCGGCCGTCGTGTCGTGGTCGACGGGGTGAGCGGGGAGCTCACCATCGTCGACCACGGCGACCGGACCGCGCTGCATCAGGGGTCGAACGGCGGCGTCGAGCTCAGGTCCGCGACCCTCGACTGACCGCACCTCACGACGCACTCGCCGACTGCAGCGACAGGTTCATCCCGCCACCGCTCTCGAAGTGGACATAGACGTCGAGCCGCATGCCGTTGGCGACATAGACACTGCCGTGCCCGGTGGCATTCGCCTGCTGGAAGATCCCGTCGGCATCGACCCAGGCAATCGTCGCGTCCATGACGTAGTCGTAGTTCCCCGCCACGCTCGCCGTCACCTGCTGCGTCACGATCGGGTCGTCGACGGTCGCGTACAGCGACGCGACCTTCGATCCCTCGAGTACGACGTCGACCCGCTCTTCGAGCGCGCCTTCGGTGAGCTGGTCCGACACTGTCAGCGTGATCGGATCGGTCTGCTGTGCCGTCGACTTCTGCCTGCTCGCTGTCGGGGTCGGGGTCGGGGCCGGGGTGCTGATCACCGTGTGCTCGGTCGTGCCGGAGTTGAACGCATCGGTTGCCACCAGCACCGGCACCAGCGCGGTCAACAGTCCGACCAACGAGGTCAGGACCTGGCCCAGCAGGCCCATCCGGCTCCAGAGATTCCCCTTCCGGCCTTCTTCCTGCGTGTCGTTCACGTCGCCTCCTGCAGTAAAGAGTTGCTCTCTACTTCGGACCGCAGGCCGGCGAACCGTGATACCTCAGGGATGCGCGACGGTGAGGCTGATGACGGTGGCGGCGCCGTCGGTGGTGAAGAAGCCGAGGTGGGCGTCGGTTCCGTAGTCCCGGAACGACAGGGCCGTTCGGTCGTCGAGGATGGCTTGGCCGGTGGTTCCTTGCAGGCGAACCTGGAGGGTGTGGCGGCCGGGCGGGAGAGGATGCGGGCGCTCCAGTTCAACGACGTGCGGGACGTCGCCGTCGACCTGCCACTGGGCAGGGCCGGTGCGGCCGCGAGGCCAGGTGTCGAGGACCATCCGGTTCCGCTGGGGTTCGAGGCGGAGGATGGTCGCCTGTTCACCGTCCGGCGAGGCGTGGAGCAGGAGGCCCAAGGATTGGGTGCCTGGGGCAACATCCACGACGAGCTCGATCAGGCAGTCAGCCGGGATCGGATCGCCGATCCACGCGGCGTAGCGATCGGCGGCGCCTTGACCGGGCTCGGATGCGGCACCGTCGACAGGTTTCAGCGAGACCTGCTGTACGTCGGAGTACGCCGCGCGAAACTCCGCCGGCAACGCGAAGGCCAGCGTCCCGTCGGCAGTCTGAGAAGCCTCGAGTACGGCGAGATCGCCCGCCCACTGCCACGCACCGTCTTGCTTTGTGGGGATCCAGCCGATGAAGAAACGACGTCCGTTGTGTTCGACGGACTTGGCGGCGTAGAACGCTCGGCCGTCGACGGCGTCGTGGGCGGGAGCCAGCCAGGGGCCGTCCGGGTCGCGGGAGATCCGGTAGCGGGTCTGGAAGGCGTCGCTGAATTCGGAGTACACCAGGTACCACCAGTCGCCCCATTGGAAGACGTCCGGGCACTCCTGTGTGATGTAGCGGTGCGGCTCCCACAGCGGTGGCGCCAGAGTCCACTGCTCGAGGTCGGTCGAGGTCAGGCGAGCGACGACACCGGCCCTGCGATCCGGTCGCCCGGCGTACCGGGCTGCGAGGACCATCTGCCAGGGCTGATCCGGCGCCACCCTGTAAACAAAGGGGTCTCGCCAGTCCTGCGGCACGTAAGCATCGGGCGCACCGAAGGTCAGGTCAGGCAGCTTGGTCCATCGCGTCGGATCGCCGTCGCTGACAGCGTGGCAGACCACCTGGAACGAGCCGTCGGCATCGCCCCGGCGTGGGTTGTGACCTGTGTAGAACAGGTGCAACTGGGTGCCCTCGGCAACCACACTTCCCGTGTAGCAGTCGAAGTCGACCGCGTCGCGATCCCCACCGGGCAGGACGACGCCGTGATCGGTGTAAGTCACGAAGTCAGTCGTTGACAGGAGCGCCCACGGCATCCCGCTCGGTCCGGCCGTCGGGTCCTCGGGGCGTTCGTCCAGCAGGTAGAACAGCCAGATCCGGCCGTCGTAGCTGAACGGGATGACGTCGCCGACGTACCCGCTCATCGGCGACGCCTCGGCGGGGCGCCGACCGACTCGCGCTCGATCAGTTCACAGTCGACGATGATCCGTTCGGGCGCGTCGTCCGGTGAGCCCAGCACCAGTTCGCCGGCGCGGCGGCCGAGCATCAGGTGCGGCAGCGCGGCCGTGGTCAGGCCCGGACGGACCTGGTCGGCGACGTCAGGCTGATCGTCGAAGCCGACGATGCTGACGTCCTTCGGGCAGTCCAGCCCTAGAGCGTGCAGGGCGAGCATCGCCCCGATCGCCATCCGGTCGTTCCCGCAGACCAGCGCGGTCGACCCGTGCTCGGTCACCACCTCGGTGGCCAGGTCGTACCCGGATCCGATCTGGTAGTTGCCGAACCGATGCACCAGGTCAGCCGGACGCAGGCCGGCCGCGCGGGCGGCGTCGTCGAAACCGCGGCGGCGCTCCTTGCACGCGTAGTCGTTGCGCATGCCGCCGAGGAAGGCGACCTCGCGATGGCCGCGCTCGAACACCGACGCCGCCGCGGCGCGGCCGCCGGCGTACTCGTCGGCGAGCAGGACGGTGTCGGCCTTGCCCTCCTCCGGCCAGCAGTTGACGAAGATGGTCCGGATCCCGTCCAGCCGGGAGCTGCGGTGCAGCGGCTTCGGCGCGAGCGAGGCGTAGACGATCGCGGCGACGCCCTGCCCCACGAGACTCGCCACCGCGTCGTCGCCTTCGCCCGGATCGCCGGTCGTGTCGACGACCATGCACACGTACCCCGCGGGCTGGACGACCTGCTGGAGCCCGAGCACGATCAGACCGGCGTACGGCTGGGAGACGATGCCGCTGGTCACGACGCCGACCGTGAACGACTTGTTCGACCGCAGCAGCTGGGCCGCCCGGTTCGGGACGAACTCGAGCTCGGCCGCGGCCTCGAGCACCCGCCGCCGGGTCTCCTCGGCCACCGCGACGTCGCGGCGATCGTTGAGCACGAACGAGACGGTGGGCTGGGACACTCCGGCGCGCCGCGCGACATCGGTCATCGTGACGCGCTTCGGCCCGCCGGCCGGCTTCTTGGCCATGGTCCCCCTTCACCCTGAGCGGTCTCGTCGCCGCTGCCAACAACTATCACAGATCGGGCCAATACGTATTGACCCTCATCCTAGACCGCTGCTACGGTCCCGGGTCAATACGTATTGGGTGAAGGAGGAAACCCCATGACAGGCATCCATCCCCCCGGTGGCCCGATCGCTCGCCGGACCGTGCTGAAGGCCGGGGCGGCCGGTGGACTCGGGCTCGCAGCGCTGGCCGATCTGGCCGCCTGCGGCAACAGCGGCGGCGGCTCGTCGTCGAAGTCGCTCAAGATGCTGTACTTCGGAGAGCAGGCGGCGGCGACCCAGCTGCAGAACCGGTTGCAGCCGCAGATCTCCAAGCTCGACGCGAGCATCAAGTTCGAGATCTCGGCGATCAACGGCACCGACTGGAACGACTTCCTCGCGAAGGTCCTGACCCAGATCGCGGCCGGGACACCGCCGGACATCATCAGCGTCGCCACCGAGGGCCTGCAGCTGATGGCGTCCAAGGAGCTCGCGATCCCGCTCGACGACTACGTCACCAAGGACCTGTCCGCGCTGAAGGAGTACTTCGCCGACATCCACCCGGCGCTGGTCGAATCGATGATGTACCAGGGCCATCTGTGGGAGCTGCCCGACAGCTTCAACGCCGGGAACATGTTCTACAGCACCGAGCTGTTCCAGCGGGCCGGCGTCGTACCGCCGAGCGAGGGCTGGACCATCGACGACTTCGAGTCCGCGGCGACGAAGATCGCCAAGTTCAAGGGCATCAACGCGTTCGGCTGGGTGGTCCGCCTCTGGGGCAGCTGGACATCGTTCATGTACGCCAACAACGCGAACCTGCTCGAGGAGGGCAAGTACGACGGCGGCGACTGGCTCTGGAACAAGGCGTACGCCGGTGACCCGGCCGCCGCGGGCCGGAAGGGCGGCTGGAAATGGGGCGCGCCGACCGCGAACTCCGAGGGCACCGTCGAGGCGCTGAACTACATGATCGAGCTGACCAAGAAGGGGCTGTCGCCGTCACCGGACGTCGGCGGTGGCGGCACGCTCCAGGGCCTGTTCGCCTCGAACCGGATCGGCATGTCGATCGGCGGCGGGTTCTGGGCCGGCGGGTTGACCAACGCCGGGATGAAGAACGGCAGCTTCGACGTACAGCTGTTCCCGAAGTGGAAGAGCCAGCGGCATCTGTTCGGCGCCGGCGGGTACGCGATCTTCAAGTCGTCGAAGAAGAAGGACCTCGCCTGGGAGGTGCTGAAGCTGCTGGTCAAGCCGGACACGTTCGACCTGGTCTTTCCGGGCAACGTGACCACGCCCGGCCGCAAGTCCCTGGTGACGGCCGCGCGGTACGCGAAGACCGGACCCAAGCACTGGTCGGTCTTCTACGACACCCTGACCAAGCACCCGGAGACGGCGCCGATCCCGGCCCCGCCGTACTACAACGCACTCGCGACCGCGCTCAACCAGCGCACGACGCAGGCGATCTCGTCCGGCGACGCGAAGGCCGCCCTGGACGGCTTGCAGTCCGACCTTGAGAAGGCAGCGGGGGCCAGCTGATGTCGGCCGCCACCGCTGAGGTGCCGGCCGCCATCGCCAGGCGCCGCCGGCACCCGTCGTCGCACCGGGAGGCCCCGTTCGGCTTCGCGATGATCGGGCTGTCGTGCCTGTTCGTCGCGGTCTTCACCGCGATCCCGATCGTCGCGTCGCTGGGGTTGTCGTTCTTCTCCTGGGACGTCATCTCGAGCCCGCAGTTCGTCGGACTGGAGAACTACCAGCGGCTGTTCACCGACGGTCCGGTGCTCAAGTCGTTCGGCGTGACGCTCGGTATGGCGCTCGCGATCGTCGTACTCCAGCTGACGCTCGGTCTCGCGCTCGCGGTCCTCGTCAACCAACGCAAGCTGGTGTGGATCCGGACGTTGTTCCGTACTGCGTTCTACCTGCCGCTGCTAGCGTCGACGGCCGCCGTGTCGATCTTCATGGGCTACCTGTTCGACTACAAGTTCGGCGTCGTGAACTACTACCTCGGGCTGCTCGGCATCCCCAACGTGCCGTGGCTGACGAGCGGTTTCGGCGCGGCCGCGACGATCGTGCTGATCGCGGTGTGGCAGCAGGTCGGGTTCACGTTCGTGCTGTTCGTCGCCTCGTTGATGTCGGTGCCGACCGACGTGCTCGAGGCCGCGCAGATCGACGGCGCCGGGCCGCTGCGGACGCTGTTCCGGATCAAGGTGCCGCTGATCAGCCCGACCATCCTGTTCGCGGCGGTCGTTGCCTTGATCAACGCGATGCAGCTGTTCGACCAGCCGTACATCATGACCAAGGGCGGACCGGGGTCGGCGACCACCACGGTGACGATCTCCATGTACCAGAAGGGCTTCCAGAACCTGCAGTTCGGGTACGGCTCGGCGATCGCGATCGTGCTGCTGGTGGCGATCCTGATCATCACCGGGCTGCAGTTCCTGGCGGCACGGAAGTTGGTGTTCTACCAATGACATACTCCACCGGAACCCTCGCGCGGATCGGCCGGATCACCGGCATCGTCGTCCTGGTGCTCGCCGCGATGGTTGCCCTCGGCCCGCTGCTCTGGACGGTCTCCACGTCGCTGCGGACACCGGCCGAGGCCTTCAGCAACCCGCCGCAGTGGATCCCGCTGCACCCGGACTTCTCCAACTACAGCGCGGTGTTCGACAAGATCCCGATCGGGCGGTTCTTCTTCAACAGCGTGATCGTGACCGGGCTGATCGTGGTCGGCCAGACCATCACCTGCACGTTGTCCGGCTACGCGTTCGCGATGGTCAGCTTTCCCGGCCGGTCGGTGATCTTCGGGATCTTCCTGGCCACGATGATGGTGCCGCTGCAGACGATCATCATCCCGGTGTTCGTGATCATCCGGTACCTCGGTCTGTCGGACAGCCCGTTGTCGCTGGTCGTCTCCGCGCTGGGCAGCGCGTTCGGCACGTTCCTGATGCGCCAGTACTTCATGCAGATGCCTCGCGAGCTCGGGGAGGCTGCCCGGATCGACGGCGCCGGCCATTTCCAGACGTTCCTGATGATCTACGCCAAGATGGCCGGTCCGGCGATCGCCACGCTCGCGATCCTGAACTTCTCCGGCTTCTGGGCCGAGTTCTACCGGCCGCTGATCTTCCTGCAGACGCAGGACAACTTCACGCTGCCGCTGGGCCTGGTCGGCCTGCAGGGAAACCTCGGCACCGGTTCGATCTCGGTGGTGCTGGCCGGCGTGGTGCTGGCGATCCTGCCGAGCGTGGTGCTGTTCATTTTCGCCCAGCGGTACTTCATCGCAGGAATCACGGCAGGAGCTTCTCGGTGACCCAGACCCAATCCACACACCGGTCGACCGGGACGGTCGAACACCTCCGTCCCGCTTACCACGTCCGGCCGCCCGGCGGATACATCAACGACCCGAACGGGCCGGTCGAGCTCGGCAGCGACGTACACCTGTTCTTCCAGTCGCGGACGACGCTCGACCTACAGACGCCGGTCGAGTGGGGACATGCCACCTCGCCCGACTACGTCCGCTGGACGCTGCACCGGCCCGCCATGGCGCCGCAGCCCGGCGGGCCGGACACCGACGGCTGCTGGTCCGGCAACACCGTGCTGGACGACGGCCGGATCCGCGCGTTCTATTCAGGGCGCGTGGAGGGCAACCCGTACCAGTCGGTCCTCACTGCTGTCTCGGACGACGGCGGTGCGTCGTTCGGACCGGCGCATCAGGTGGTGCCGGATCCGGCCGAGGCGGTCATGTACCGGGATCCCTTTGTCTGGAGGGAGAACGGGACCTGGTGGATGGCGGTCGGTGCGGGGTACGTCGACCGCGGCGCGAGCATCGCCTTGTACCGGTCGCCTGATCTCAGGCAGTGGACGGCCGTTGGTCCGTTGGCCGAGCTCGCCCGTACGCGGGTGGGTGGGGAGGACACGGGAGCCGCGTGGGAATGCCCGCAAATGCTGACGATCGGCGGTCGGCGGATCGCCGTGGTTGCTTCGTGGTCACCTGAGGGCGGGCCGGGCGAGGTGTTGTCGTTCGACGTCGACGTACCGCCTGCTCTGCAGCGGGTGGATCACGGCACCAACTTCTATGCGGCGTCGGCCTTGCGCGAGAGCCGGTTCGGGCCGTTGTTGTTCGGCTGGCTGACCGAAGGACGCGACCGGCCCGGCTGGAACGACGGGTGGGCCGGGGTGATCTCGCTCCCCCGCGTTGTGTGGCTGGGCGCGGACTCGTCGCTGCGGAGTGCGCCCGTACCCACGATGGAGACGCTGCGGACCGATTCGCCAGGCAGCACGGCCCAGCTCGAGATCGTCATACCGGAAGCCTCGGGACGCGTCGTCGTTCACTTCGGCGAGGAGGAGTACCTGACCTTCGAGCTGGACGCCGGCACGCTGACGATCGACCGGAGCCACGCGAGCGTTGCCACGCACGCCCATGGCGGGCGGATGGAGGTCACCGACGCTTTCGATCCGGCGTCGGACCGGCCGGCGGTGCGGATCTTCCTCGACGGCTCAGTGGTCGAGGCCTTCACCAGCGCAGGGCGCGTACTCAGCACGCGCGTCTACCCGACGACGCCACCCCCGTGGCGAGTCGAGGCCCCAGCAGACGTGCAGTGCTGGGGCCTCGCTCGCTGATGGAACTACGACTACTCACTGACCTCCTGGTCGTAGTGCGTGGTGAGCGAGACGTGGTCGACGCCGTTGAAGACGGCGCCCGGGATCGCGCCGTAGTTCGTCATGGCGGTCGCGGTGCCGTTGAACTTGCTGAACGCGTACTGCGTACCGGTCTGCGTGGCGTTGTCGACGGCAGTCACCAGGGTGCCGCCGCGGGTGCCGCAGCCCTGCGCGACCAGGGATTCGTACTTGTCGAAGCCCGAGGCGCGGATCAGCTTCATCACCGGCTTCGCACCGGCGGCGATCGGGATGTGCGCGGTCCAGAGCGCACCGGCGGTGGTGGTCATCAGCAGCGTGTCGTACGTCGCGGTCTCGCTGACCACCGTCATCGTCTTGAAGCCCTTGAAGCCCGGGATCGGGCCGAGCGCCTTGAAGCCCGCGCCGACGATCTGGTAGCGGTACAGGCTGTTGTTGGTGTTCAGGCCGTACAGGTACGCGTGCCTGGGGTTCGCGATGCTGTAGTTGGAAGTGGCGATGGTCTTGAAGCTGGTCCAGCCCGTGCCGACCTTCTTGAACGTCGGGACCGGCGGCGCGGCGTCCGGCAGGTACGTCGTCTGGCGGTACAGGTTCGCGCCCTGCAACATCAGGCCGTAGTAGTAATACTGCGTGCCGGCAGCGTTCACCGCCCCGTACCAGGTCGCGTTCGCGCGGGTGGCAACGTAGTTGAACGGCTCCCACGATACCGCGCTCGGAGTCGCACCGGCCGTCACGTCGATCTCCTGCATGGTGCCCGCGGCCGTCGGCACGCCGACGTAGTTGATGCACGGGCCACCGACGGCCAGCGCCTTCACAGGCCCCGGGTGGGCGACTTTGCTGGACATGTACGGCTTCGGAGCCGGCTTTGCGGCGACGGCCGGAATTGACGCGACAGACGTGGCCATCAGGCCGATTCCGGCCAACGCAAGCGCATAACGCTGCAACTTCATAGGAGTTCCCCCTCCAGTTTTGCCTCGATTAACTCGAGATCGGGCTGACTATAGCGGAGGGAGAGGATCAGTAGTGCATAGATTGCAGGATGATGCAAATCCGTGAGACCGGCGCCCTCCAGCCCGTCAGCTGGAGGGCGCCGGCGCTGGTCAGGCCCGGGTCCGGCGGCGCCGGCCGGCCGCGGCGACCAGGCCCACGCCCGCTGCGATGAGCGCCAGCGCGGCCAGCAGGAGGCCTGGACCGACCGGGCTACCGGTGTCGCCGAGTTCGCCACCTGGCTTGGTCGGCGGCGGAGTCGGTCGGGCCGGCTGGTGCGGGGTGACCTTGACGGTCACCGAGCTGGAATTGTCGCTCGGATCAGGGTCCGGGGTGGTCGATTCGGCCTTGGCTGCGTTCGTCACCGACGAGCCACGGAATCCGGGATCCACGACGACCTCCAGTGTCACCTTCGCCGTCGTACCCGGGTCGATCCGGCCTACTGCACAGGTGATTTTCTGCCCGATCGTGCAGCGGTCCGGCTTGCTGGTCAGGCGGAGCCCGGCGCGGAGCTCGTCCGTGACCGTGACGCCGACCGCTGACGACGGCCCGGCGTTGTGTATGGCGATGACGTAGCTCAGCTTGTTCCCGGCGATGACCGTCGTCGGGGACGCGGTCTTGTGCACGCTGAGGTTCGCGGACTGCGTCGTACGGCCGCTGACCTTCGCCTCGTTGTTCGCGATCACGGGGTCCGGGGTGGCCGAGCTGATCCGGGCGATGTTCTCCAGCGTGCCACTGAACCCGGCGACGACGGTTGCCGTGATCGTGACGGTGATGGTGGCGCCCTCGGCGAGCAACGGCGTACCGCACTCGATGGTGCCGGCCTCGGGTGCGTCGGGTGCTCCGGCGGCTACCGGCGGTAGCAGCTTGCACGAGCGGCTGTTCGTGCTCACGTTGGTGAGACCGCGCGGCAGTTCGTCGATGACCTCGACCAGTCGGGCGTCCGAGGGGCCGTTGTTCTTCACGGTCAGCGTGTACTTGACCGCCTGGCCGGACACCGGCTCGGCCGGGGACATGGTCTTGGTGATCGCCAGATCCGCCAGCGCAGTCACCGGCGATTCGACCGTGTCGGTGTTGTTCTCCGGGTCCGGGTCGGGTGTCGTGGACGTCGCGCTCGCGCTGTTCGTGACGCTCGCGCCGTCGTACCCGGAGGCCAGGCGGACGCGGAGCGAAACGGTGGTCTGCCCGATCGGCAGGTCGCCCAGCTCGCAGCTCACCGTGCTCCCCTTAACCGTGCAGCCGTTCGAGGCGGAGCTGACGGTCAGCCCGGCGGGCACGGTGTCGGTCACCACGACCGCACGAGCCGTCGACGGGCCGGCGTTCGTCACGAGGATCGTGTAGTCGAAGGTGCTGCCGGGCGTGACTCCGGCCGGGTCGGAGGTCTTGGTTACGCTCAGGTCCGCGCGGGTCTCGACCGGGATCGTCACCGTGGAGCTGTTGTTGCTCTCATCCGGATCCTTCACCGGCGAGGCCGCGGTCGCGGTGTTCGCCAGCGACTTCCCTTGGTACGCCGGGTCGAGCGCCGCGGTGATGACCACGGTCGCAGTGTTGCCCGCGGCAATCGTCCCGAGCGCGCAACTGACACTCTGCCCGTTCGGCGTGCACTGTCCCTGCGTGGGATCAGCCTTCGTGAGGGTCAGGCCTGCGGGCAGGCTGTCCGTCGCAGTCACCTGCGTGGCATCCGACGGGCCATGGTTCACGACGGTCACCCGATACGTCACGCCGGCACCGGCCACTGCTGACGACTCGTCGCTGGTCTTGATGACCTCGATGTCCGCCGCCTGGTCGACCTTGGTCGTGACCGAGTCGTCGTTGTTGGACGGATCCGGATCAGACGTCGTGCTGGTCACCGAACCTGTGTTGGTGATCGCCGCGGTCTGCGCTGCCGAGACCGCGACCCGGATCACGACCACTGCGTTGCCCCCGGCAGCGACGGTCCCGAGCGCGCAACTCACGTTTGCGCCGGAGACCGTGCAGGTACCGTCGGCAGTCGTTGCCTCCAGCACCGAAAGGCCGGCGGGTACGGCGTCGGAGACCTTCACAGCCAGCGCGGCCGACGGACCGTCGTTGTGGACGGTCAGCGTGTAGACCGCCTCACCGCCGGCGGTCAGCGGCGACGGCTGGACCGTCTTCGCCATCGACAGGTCCGCCGCCGTGGTCACCTTGGTGTCGGCGGTGTCCTTGTTGTTCCCGTCGGTCGGGTCGGGAGTCTGCGAACTCACAGTCGCCGTGTTGACCAGCGTCCCGGCCGGCTGGTCCGGCGAGACCTTGACGACGATCGTGGCCGTGGCATCATCGCCCGCGGCCAACCGCCCGACCGGGCAGCTGACGACGGGTTCGGACACCGCCGGGTCCTGGGTGCAGTCGCCACCCGGACCAGTGCCGCGGACGAACGTCGTACCGGCCGGCAGGCTATCGGAGATAACCGCGCCGACGGCGTCGGACGGACCTGCGTTGTGCACGGCCAGGCTGTAGGTGATCTCGTTGCCTGCGACAACCGTCGCGGCGGCCGTCTTGGTGACGGAGAGGTCAGCCTCAGTCTCGACCGTCGGCGTGGTGGTGGAGGTGTTGTCGGACCTCGTCGGGTCCTGCGGCGTGGTGGCGTCTACGGATGCGGAGTTCCGCAGGTCGCCGGGCGCCGTCGACGGCGCGACCGTTCCGGTCACGGTGACGACGAGGCTGTCGCCCGCCGCCAGCGTCGCCGCGAGGCAACGGACCTGGCCGTTCGCCGTCGTACAGGTGGCTCCACCGGTCGCGCTGGCCGAGACCCCGGTCACCGCGTCCGGTACGTCGTCGATGACGGTGACGCCGTGCGCATCCGACGGGCCGGCGTTCCTGACGGTCAGCTTGTAGGTGATCGCCTTCCCGGCCACGACGGGGTCGGGCGACGCGGTCTTGGTGATCGTGAGGTTGGCCTGAGCGCCGGTCATCAGCGTGTACGTCGCCGTGTTGTTGTCGTCGACCGGATCCGGTGTCGGCGACTTGACGGTGGCGGTGTTGTCGAGCTGGTTCGGCGGCGCGCCGGACGGAACGTTCGCCACGACGCTCACCGTAACCACGTCGCCCGGAGCCACCGTGCCGAGCTTGCAGGTCACCTCGCCGGCGGCCTCGGTGCAGGATCCGGCCGACGGCGTCGCCGAGACGTACGTCAGCGGCGCCGGCACCGGGTCGGTCAGGGTCACCGCTTGCGCCGCCGACGGGCCGTTGTTCGTCACCGTCAGCGTGTAGGTGACTGGCCGGCCGGCCTGGACCGGCGTCGGCTGGGCGGTCTTCGTGATCGCCAGGTCGGCGCTGGCGGTCAGGTCGTCCGTGGTCCGTCCCGTGTTGTTGCCGCTGTCCGGGTCGGGCGTCGTACTCGTAGCTGTCGCCGAGTTCGTGAGGTCGCCGATCGCCTTGGCCGAGACGGTCCCGGTGAGCGTGATCGTCGCGGTCGATCCCGCCGTCAGATCGCCGAGCGCACAAGTGACCTGCGCGGACGTCACGGTGCAGGTCCCGGCGGACGAGTCAGCGGTCACGCCGCTCACGGCACTCGGTACGTCGTCGGTCAACTCGACCTTGCGAGCGTCGGACGGACCGTCGTTCCGCACGCTGATCTTGTAGGTGATCGGCTGACCGGCGACCACCGGCTTGGTGATCGTCTCCTTGGTGACCACGAGATCGGCCTTGGCCGCGCCCGGCGTCACCTTCACGGAGCCGGTGTTGTTCGACTGATCCGGATCGGGGGTGTCGCTGCTGACCTTCGCGGTGTTGGTCAGCGCCCCGCCCTGATAGCCGGAGTCGAGGGTCGCGGCGACCTTCACGGCGACGCTGGACCCGGCCGCGAGCTTCGGGAGGTTGCAGCTGACGTCCTGGCCGGCCGACGTACAACTGGCGGCGGACTGTACGCCGGTGATTGTGAAGCCGGCGGGGACGGTGTCGGCCACCCGGACGTTGACCGCGTCGGACGGGCCGTTGTTGCGGATGGCAAGGGTGAATACGACCGGCTGCCCCGGCGCGGGAGTTGTCGGATCAACGGTCTTCTCGATCGAGAGGTCCGCAGCCCGGGTCACGTCGGTGGTGACCGAGGACGTGTTGTTGTCCGCGTTGGGGTCGGAGGTCGAGGTGGTGACAGTTGCGACGTTGGTCAGGCTGGTCGCCGTACTCGCGGCGGGGACACGAACGACGACGGTGATCGTGGCGCTCTTGCCGGACGCGATCACCCCGAGCGTGCAGGTGGTTGCCTTGCAGCTACCTTGGGCCGGCGTGGCCGAAACCAGCTCGACGCCGTCGGGCAGGGTGTCCGTGACGGTGACATCCTCGGCGGGACTCGGACCATTGTTGTGGGCAACCAACGTGTAAGTCAGCTCGTCGCCGGCCGCGACCGGGTCGGGTTTGGCGGTCTTGGTGATCGACACGTCCGCCTCTGCGGCAACGGGAGTGTGTACCTCGTCGGTGCGGTACGTGTATTGCTTGTTCAGCGTCTCGGCGGTGTAGTCGAGCAGGCCGGTGTTGTCGATCGTCGTACCGGCCGCTGCCTTGTCGACGGTCACGCGGAAGTGGACCGTGCTGCTCTGGTTCTTCTTCAGCCGGCCGCCGGTGGTCGCGTTCGCGCCGGTGCCGATCCGGACGCGGACCATGCGCGCGGTGCCGTCGTACTCCGCCTGGTCGTCGCCCGGCCGGTCCGTCTTCGCGCCGGATCCCGCGCCGGACGCAATGCTGAGCGACCCCGGGACGTACGTCGTGTTGGGTGGCAGCGGATCGCGGACGGTCGAGCGGAGCGCGTCGTCGTCGCCGGTGTTGCTGTAGCTCAGCGTGTATTCGAGGGTGTCACCAACCTTCGCGGGATCGTTGCCCGCGAGGTTCCGTACCGTCTTCGTGCCGACGATGGTCGGTGCGTACAGGTCGATCTGCGTGGTCAGCGCGGCCGGGTAGTACACGTCCCCGGTGCTCGCGAACGTCAGGTCGGCGCTGGTCGCGTTGTTGGGCACGATCCCGGCCGCGTCCACGACCTTGGCGTCCATGCCCAGGTTGTTGACGGCCGCGGGCGTCCGGCCGGTCAGGTTCGCGCCGCCGTCGGTGATCCGGCTGCCGTAGAAGTTCGCCGACGGGTTCTGCGCGTCGGCGAGTCGGGTGCCGTTGACCGCGAAGTAGTCACCGCTGATCCCGGCGTCGCCTTCGTACGTGACGCTGCCGAACCGCGCGTTGACCGCACCACTCGGCGGCGCCAGGAAACCGGAGATGCTGGTCCGCACCGGCTCGCCGCTGCTGACCTTGGCGTACCCGTTGAACACGCTCAGATCGCGGAGCGGCTCACTCGCCTGCTCGTACGCGATCACCAGGCTCCACCCGGCGTACCGGTCCGCGCCGGTGCCGGTCGGCACGTCCGCGCCCCAGTACTCACCGTTGCCCCCGGCACGCACCAGGTCGGTGACGTCCAGGTACGACGAGTAGTCGTTCTTCGAGCCGGTGTTCAGCAGATCGGTCTTGCTCGCGGTCACGTCCCGGTACGCCGTCTCGCCGGGGAGGCGGAGCCGCATCGTCGTACCGTCCTCGGTGGTTGCCGTGCCACCGCGGCCGGCACCGCGGGCGGCGCCCCAGAACAGGCCGGCGTACAGGACCTGAGCGCCGGAGGGCAGGTCGACGGTCGCGCCCGAGGAGGACTTCGTGGACGGGTCGGAGTCCGTGTCGAGGAGCTCCATCGTCCAGTCGTTGTTGTTCGCGCTGGAGCTTCCCCCGGCGAGCGCGGTCCGGCAGGCCGCCTGTGACCGATCACAGGTCAGCAAACTGTTGCCGGTGATCCGGATCGCCCCGTTCGCCTGCGCCCCGAAGACCTTCCCGAACTCCCGCACGGTATCCGCCCGAGCAGTTGCCGGCAGCACCAAACCGGCGGTCGCCACGAACAGCAGCGCGAGCAGAGCCCGCAATCCCCGGACACGCACAACCCCAGCGGCCACCCCAAGTCCCCGTTCTCTCGACAGTCGCCCGCAAGGCATACCACAGAAAACAGCCCAGAGTAACCGATCAACTACCCCGTGTCGCAACAGGTTGTTGCTAATGGCATGTATTTCCGCCTTGCGTACCGACGAACGGGTCGTTCTAGGTAACAGGGGCTGCGGTGACTTGTTCGAGGTCGGCGCGGGTGACGCCGGGGGCCAGCGCGATCAGATGGAAGCTACCTTGGGCGACGTCCAGAACGGCCAGGTCGGTGATGACTCGGTGGACCACGGCGCGGCCGGTGAGGGGAAGCGTGCAAGAGGCAACCAGTTTGGGGTCACCTGTGCGCGTGCGGTGTTCCATCAGGACGACGACGCGGCGGGCGCCGGAGACCAGGTCCATCGCGCCGCCCATGCCCTTGACGACCGCTCCCGGCACCATCCAGTTCGCCAGGTCGCCGGCCGCGGAGACCTGCATTCCGCCCAGGATCGCGACATCGACATGCCCGCCGCGGATCATGGCGAAGCTGGTGGCCGAGTCGAAGTACGACGCTCCCGGTACGACGGTGATCGTCTGCTTGCCGGCGTCGATCAGGTCCGGGTCGACCTCGTCGTCGTAGGGGAACGGACCGACGCCGAGCACGCCGTTCTCCGCTTGCAAGGTGACGGACGAACCCGCCGGCAGGTGGTTGGGGACGAGGGTCGGCAGTCCGATGCCGAGGTTCACGTACTCGCCGTCGTTCAACTCCGCGGCCGCGCGGGCGGCCATCTCATCGCGGGTCCAAGGCATCTCAGGCCTCCGGCCGGGGACGGGTTGTGCGCTTCTCGATGCTCTTCTCCCCGGCCTGCTCTGCGGTGAGCGGTACGACGCGTCGGACGAACACGCCGGGCAGGTGGATCGCATCCGGATCGAGCGCCCCGACCTCGACGACCTGCTCGGCCTCGACGATCGTCAGCCGGCCGGCCATCGCGGCGACCGGGTTGAAGTTGCGCGCAGCAGCGTGGAACACGCAGTTCCCGGCCCGATCGGCGACTGCGGCGCGGACCAGCGCGACGTCGGTCACGATCGCCTCCTCGAGCACCATCTCCCGGCCCTGGATCGTGCGCACCTCCTTGGCCGGCGACGCGACCGCGACGGTCCCGTCCGGGGCATACCGCCAGGGCAGCCCGCCCTCCGACACCAGCGTCCCCACGCCGGTCGGAGTGAAGAACGCACCGATCCCGGCGCCGCCGGCCCGCAACCGCTCGGCCAGCGTGCCCTGCGGAGTCAGCTCAACCGTCAACTCCCCCGCGAGGTACTGACGCGCGAACTCCTTGTTCTCCCCGACGTACGACGCGATCACCCGGCTGATCCGCCCTTGTTCCAGCAGCAGCCCGAGCCCTGCGCCGTCGACACCGCAGTTGTTCGACACCACGGTCAGGTCCCGAGCGCCTTGGTCGAGCAAGGCCCCGATGAGGAACCACGGGATGCCGGCCAGACCGAATCCGCCGACCGCCAGGCTGGTCCCGTCCGGGATGTCGGCGACCGCGTCGGCCGGTGTCGCGAAGACCTTGTCCACGCTCATTCGTTCTCCCCCTGAAGGTGGGCGATGACGGCCGGCGTCACCAGGTCGGGTCGTTCCGCCGCGGCCAGGTGAGCGGCATCCGGTACGACGAGTAGTTTGCCGTGGGCAACTTCTGTGGCGATCCGCTCGAGCTGCCACGGCGGAGTGGCCGGATCGTCGGCGCCGGCGATCGCGAGCGTCGGCGCGGTGATCGCGGGGAGGTCGTCGCCCAGGTCCATCGTGGCGATCGCCTCGCAGCACGCGGCGTACCCGTCGGCCGGCGTCGAGGCAACCATCTCCTCACACGCAGCCCGGACCTGCGGATGTTCCGCCAACCAGCCCGGCGTGAACCACCGTCGTACGACGACCTCCGCCACGGCTGCCGTCCCCTTCGCGCGGACAAGCTCCGCCCGGTCGGTCCAACCGCTCAAGGGATCGAGGCGAGCGCCGGTGCACAGTACAACGAGGCGGTCGACGCGGGCAGGTTCACGCGCGGCCAGGCGGAGCCCGGTCATCCCGCCGAGCGAGAGCCCGACGAAGTGGGCACGCTCGACTGCCAGTTCGTTGAGCAGGGCAACGACATCGTCGGCGAGGTCGTCGATCGTGTACGGACCTGGTGGGACCGGCGAGCGTCCGTGGCCGCGGGTGTCGAAGCGGACGACGCGGAAGTGCTGCTCCAGCTCGGCGAGGTTCGCGTCCCACATCTCCCAGGTGGAGCCGAGCGAGTTCGCGAGTACGACGACCGGTGCGTCAGGGCGGCCGGTGACGAGATGGGCCACCGTCATCTGACGGCCTCGAAGATCGCCGCGATGCCCTGGCCGCCGCCGATGCAGATGGTTTCCAGGGCGTAGCGGCCGTTGCGCCGGTGGAGCTCGTGGGAGAGCGTGGCGAGAATGCGGGCGCCGGTCGCGCCCAGCGGGTGGCCGAGGGAGATGCCGGAGCCGTTGGGGTTGAGGCGGTCGTCGGTGGGGTTGAGCTTCCATTCGCGCAGGCAGGCGAGGACCTGGGCCGCGAAGGCCTCGTTGAGTTCGATCAGGTCCAGGTCGTCGAGAGTCAGGTCGGCGCGAGCGAGGGCTGCCGCGGTCGCGGGGACCGGTCCGATGCCCATCACCTCCGGCCCGACGCCGGCGACGGCCCACGATCGGAGGGCGACCAACG
This sequence comes from Kribbella sp. NPDC000426, assembly GCF_040300265.1. NCBI lineage: Bacteria > Bacillati > Actinomycetota > Actinomycetes > Propionibacteriales > Kribbellaceae > Kribbella > Kribbella sp. NPDC000426. The sequence continues at coordinate 849,781 of NZ_JBEPDK010000001.1, forward strand.
GACGGAGACCGCGCCGCTCGGCCTCGTCGCGCGTGGTGACGACACAGACCGCGGCACCGTCGTTCTGCCCACTCGCGTTACCGGCGGTGACAGTTGCCTCGGGATCCCCCTTCAGCATCACCGGCCGCAGCGCGGCGAGTCCCTCGAGGGACGTGTCGGGGCGTGGGTGCTCGTCGACCGAGACAAGCGTCGCCGCGCCTCGGCGGGTCGGGACTTCCAGCGGGAACAGCTCGGCTGCGAAGCGGCCTTCTGCCTGTGCGGCAACGGCGCGCTGGTGGGAGCGGAGGGCGAGCTCGTCCTGCTCCTCGCGGGTGATGGCGTAGCGGCGGCGCAGGTTCTCGGCGGTCTCGAGCATTCCGCCGGGGACCGGGTGGTATTTGCCGCCGGCGGTTTCGCGCGCACGGATCAGCCGGTCGCTCAGCTCGACGTTGCCGCGTACGCCGGTGCGCAGACCGAGCGCGTAGTGCTCCACCTGCGACATCGACTCGGTGCCTCCGGCAACGACCACGCGGGCCGCGCCGGTCGCGACCATCCCGGCGGCATACAACACGGCCTGCAGACCCGAGCCACACCGGCGGTCGAGCTGCACACCCGGCACCGACACCCCGAGCCCGGCGTCGAGCGCAGCGATCCGCCCGATCGCGGGGGCTTCGCCGTTCGGGTAGCACTGGCCGAGGACGACGTCGTCGACATCACCTTCGCCCAGCCCGGTACGCCGTAGCAGCTCCGTGAGCGCGGCCGTGGCGAGATCTGCGGCCGACAGCGTGGACAGCGCCCCGCCGAACCGGCCCACCGGCGTACGGATCGGTTCGCAGATCACAATGTCACGCGGATCGCTCATGACCTCGACGGTAGGCCGTACGGACCGATATGGAGAAATACTCATTTACGCTCGATCGAGACTTTGAGAGTATGAATCGTGGAGCTGCGTCACCTGCGGTACTTCGTCGCCGTCGCCGAGGAGCGGCACTTCGGTCGCGCGGCGGCCCGCCTGCACATGGCCCAACCGCCGTTGTCGCAGCAGATCCGTCAGCTCGAGAGCGAGCTCGGCCTGCAGCTCCTTCGTCGTACGACGCGCCGCGTCGAGCTGACCGCGGCCGGCGAGGCGTACCTGGTCAGAGCCCGGCAGATCATCAGGGCGGTGTCGTCGGCCGCCGGTGAGGCGCAGCGGGTCGCCGCCGGTTTGCAGGGGCGGCTGGTGATCGGGTGCGTGGGCTCGGCGACGTACAGCCTGCTGCCGCAGCTCGTGCGGACGCTGCGGGAGGAGCTGCCCGATGTCGAGGTCGCCGTACAGGGCGAGATGCTCGCGCCGGACCAAGCCCAGGCGCTGGTCGATGGACGGATCGACCTCGGGCTGCTCCGGCCTCCGGTCGACGAGGAATCGCTGCAGGTGCACGTACTGCGGTCCGACCGCTTGATCGTTGCCGTGCCGGACGGGCATCGGCTGGCCGAGCGACGTCGCGTTCGGCTCAAGGACCTGGCCGACGAGGACTTCGTGATCCATGCCGGCGGCGGACGGTCGGTGATGCACGACACCGTCGTGACGCGGTGCCGCGCCGCCGGATTCGAGCCGCGGGTCCGGCACGAGGTGGCGGAGACCTCGACGCTGGTCACCTTCGTGGCGGCCGGGCTCGGAATCGCGGTGGTGCCGGCGCCGGTGGCGGAGTTGCTGGTCCCGGGCGTCGCGTACCGGCCGCTGAGCGGTCAGGCCGCCGTCGAACTCGCGGCCGCAACCCGAACCGACGACGAGGCACCACACCTGCATCGCGCACTCGCCGTGGTCAGCGCGCTGGTCCAGCCGGGCTGACCGCGCGCGGCGGCTCGGCCGGGCTCGACCGGGAGGATTCAGTAGAAGCCGTCGCGAGCCTGGGCATCCAGGCGGCGGGTGCCACCCAGCAGGCGAAGGTCCTCGGCGATCGCCGCGGCGGTCTCCTGCATCAGCGGGATGACCTTCTCGACGATCTGGCTCTCCGTGCGCCGTCCGACGGTCGTCGAGTACGCGAGGGCCGCGAGTACGGCGCCGTCCGGCGTACGGACCGGGACGGCCGCGGACAGCAGCCCGTCCTCGAGCTCGGACTCCACCACGGCGTACCCGTCCTGCCGCACCTGGTGCAGCGCGTCCCGGAACGCGGTCGGATCGGTGATCGTGCGCTGCGCCAACCGCCTGAGCCCGCCCTGGATCACGGCGTCGACGACGGATGCGTCCGCCCACGCGGTCAGCACACGTCCCATCGAGGTCGCGTACGCCGGCACCCGGCTGCCCACGTCCACGGAGACCGCCATGATCCGGCGGACCTGGACGCGGGCGACGTACACGACGTCGGTCCCGTCGAGCTGCGCGAGTGACGCCGACTCCTGCGTCTCCTCGGCCAGCCGGAGCAGATGCGGCTGCGCGGTCTCCACGAACGTGTGCGTCGCGGCGTAGTGCTGCCCGATCGTCAGCACCCGCGGCGTCAGCGTCCACCGGCTCCCGACGGCAGCGACGTACCCGAGCTTCTGCAGGGTCAGCAGGATCCGCCGGACGGCGGGACGCGACAGCCCGGTCGCCGTCGCGACCTCGGCCAGCGTCGGGTTCGGCCGGTCGGCGTCGAACGCGAGCAGGACGGCGAACCCGCGCTCGATGCTCTGCACGTAGTCGCGCTCGTTCCCCTCACCGACCATGGGGGCCATCCTTCCACGCCCTGCTACGGAAAAGTTGTTGAGCTCTTGACAGTCGACACCGAGACCTCCATGGTCGTGTCGTACGCCAAGCGTACTTACTGTACGCAGAGCGTACATCTGAAAGAGGTGACGCAGATGGACTCGCGAGAACTCCGGAACGCGTTCGGCCAGTTCGCCACCGGCGTGACCGTGGTGACCTGCACCAGCGAGGAAGGCCGGCCGCACGGCGCGACCGTGAACGCCTTCACCGCCGTCTCGCTCGAGCCCGCGCTCGCGCAGGTGACGCTGGGCCGCACGTCGAAGGCGTGCCAGTACCTCGACGGCAAGCCGTTCGCGATCAACGTGCTCGCCGATGACCAGCTCCACGTCGCCTGGCATTTCGCCGGGCGACCCACTGAAGATCCGGCCCAGGCCCCCGGCTGGGTCGACGGTCCGATCGCTCCGCTGCTCGACGGCGCGGCCACGACGATCTCGTGCCGGCCGTGGCGGACGTACGACGGCGGCGACCACCTGATCGTGATCGGTGAGGTGGCCGCGGTCGAGATCACCGCCCGGGACCCGCTGCTGTTCCACGGCGGCCGGTTCCGCAACCTCGGTCCGGTCGAGACCCATTGGTCGGGATCGCTGGACTGCCCCGAGCGCGGCTGGTTCGACACCAGCGCCGTCTTCACGCCACTGCTTGAAAGGAACCCTCGATGACCACCACTGTGGAGCCCCAGACCACGACGAAGCGCCCGATGACCGGTGCGGAGTACCTCGACTCGATCCGCGACGACCGCGAGATCTGGATCTACGGCGAACGCGTCAAGGACGTCACCGAGCACCCGGCGTTCCGCAACCCGGCCCGGATGACCGCCCGGTTGTACGACGCCCTGCACGACCCGGCGACCAAGGACGAGATCACCGTCCCGACCGACACCGGCAACGGCGGCTACACGCACGCCTTCTTCCGTACGCCGCACAGCGTCGAGGACCTGCAGAGCTCGCGCCGCGCGATCGAGCACTGGGCCCGGCAGACCTGGGGCTGGATGGGCCGCAGCCCCGACTACAAGGCCAGCTTCCTCGGCACGCTGGGCGGGAACACCGACTTCTACGCGCCGTACGAGGAGAACGCGAAGCGCTGGTACAAGGAGTCGCAGGAGAAGGTCCTGTACTGGAACCACGCGATCATCAACCCGCCGGTCGACCGAAACCTGCCGCCGGACGAGGCCGGTGACATCTTCATGCGGGTCGAGAAGGAGACCGATGCGGGCGTGATCGTGTCCGGCGCGAAGGTGGTGGCGACCGGGTCGGCGATCACCAACTACAACTTCATCGCGCACTACGGGCTGCCGATCAAGAAGAAGGAGTACGCGCTGATCTGCACGGTCCCGATGAGCGCCCCTGGTGTGAAGCTCATCTGCCGGCCGTCGTACACCATGCAGGCCGACGTGATGGGCAGCCCGTTCGACTACCCGCTGTCGAGCCGGCTGGACGAGAACGACACGATCTTCGTCTTCGACAAGGTGCTGGTGCCGTGGGAGAACATCTTCCTGTACGGCGACGTCGACAAGATCAACGGCTTCTTCCCGCAGTCCGGGTTCATCCCGCGGTTCACCTTCCACGGCTGCATCCGGCTGTCGGTGAAGCTCGACTTCATCGCCGGATTGTTGCTCAAGGCCCTCGAATGCACGGGCAGCAAGGACTTCCGCGGCGTGCAGACCCGGGTCGGCGAGGTGATCGGCTGGCGCAACCTGTTCCGCTGCATGGCCGACGCGATGGCGCTGAACCCGGACCCGGGCCCGAACGGGACCGTGCTGCCGAAACTCGACTACGGCCTGATCTACCGGCAGTTCATGATCACCGGATACCCGCGGGTGAAGGAGATCATCCAGCAGGATGTTGCCTCCGGCCTCATTTACCTCAACTCCAACGCCGTCGACTTCAAGACGCCCGAGGTCCGGCCGTACCTGGACCGCTTCGTGCGCGGATCGAACGGGTACGACGCGGTCGAGCGGACCAAGCTGATGAAGGCGCTGTGGGACTCGGTCGGCACCGAGTTCGGCGGCCGGCACGAGCTGTACGAGCGGAACTACTCGGGCAACCACGAGAACGTGAAGGCCGAGATCCTGTTCGCCGCCGAGGCCCAGGGCGAGACCGCGGCGATGAAGGGCTTCGCCGAGACCATGCTCGCGGAGTACGACCTGGACGGCTGGACCGTCCCCGACCTGATCAACCCGACCGACGTCAGCCGGATCCTGAACCGCTGAAAGGGCGCATCATGACAACTGTGCAGGATTACGGGCAGGACTCTCCGACCGCCGCGGGCTCCGGCGCGAACGCGAGCTCGAACTTCAAGTCGGCAGCACGTTCGGCCGCCGAGGTGTCGCCCGAGCGCGTGAGTGCGGTGGTGACCGCTGTACTGCAAGGTGTGCACGCGGCGATCCGCTCGCACGAAGTCACCTACCCCGAGTTCCAGGCCGCGAAGGCGTGGCTGATGGAGGTGGGCGAGGTCGGCGAATGGCCTTTGTTCATGGACGTCTTCGTCGAGCACGTCGTCGAGGAGGTCGCGGCCTCGGCGCAGCACGGGACGAAGGGAACGATCCTCGGCCCGTACTACCTGCCTGACCAGGTGCGGCTCTCGTCGTCGTGCGAGTTGCCGCATCGGGACGACGAGCAGGGCGCGCCGCTGGTGCTGTCGGGGCAGGTGCGGGATGTCGACGGTACGCCGCTGGCCGGCGCCGAGGTGGACATCTGGCATGCCGATGCCGACGGCTACTACTCGGGCTTCGCGCCGGGTATCCCGCTCGGGAATCTGCGGGGTGTGGTGACGACCGATGATTCGGGTTCGTTCGAGATCAGGACCGTGCAGCCCGCGCCGTACCAGATCCCGACCGACGGGCCGACCGGCAAGCTGATCGAGGCGGCCGGGTGGCATCCGTGGCGGCCGGCGCACCTGCACCTGATGGTGCGGGCGGACGGGCATCGCACGATCACCACCCAGCTGTACTTCGCCGGTGGGGAGTGGCTCGACTCCGACGTCGCCGAGGCGACGAAACCCGAGTTGGTCCTGGACCCGGTCGACGACGGCAGCGGCGTACGGCGGGTGTCCTACGACTTCGAGCTCGAGCAGGGCTGATGGACCTCACCATCGACCGGCTGGAGACGGTGATCATCGACGTACCCCTCCGGCGACCGCACCGGTTCGCCCGCGTCGCGATGACTGCCCAGCCGGTCCTGCTGGCCTTCGTCCACACCCGCGACGGCGTCGTGGGTGTGGGCGAGGGCGTGGTTCCGGGCGGCCCCTGGTGGGGCGGCGAGTCGGTCGAGTCGATGAAGGTCACGCTCGACACGTACGTCGCTCCGCTGCTGCCGGGGCGGTCCGTCGCCGACATCGCGGGCCTGTGGTCCGACATCTCGGATCGCGTCGGCGCCAACCTCTACGCGAAGTGCGCGGTCGAGGTCGCGCTGCACGACGCGTGGGCGCGGTCCCTCGGCGTACCTGTGCATGTGTTGCTCGGCGGACTCGCGCGTACGTCGGTCGACGTCACCTGGGCGTTGGGCGCGGAGCCGGAGGAGGTTGTGGTCGAGGAGGCGTTGGCCAAACTGCGTTCCGGGCATCGCACCTTCAAGCTGAAGATGGGCGCGCTGGCTCCTGAGGAGGACACCCGCCGGGTGTGCGCGATCGCGGAGAAGCTCGCCGACGCGGCCGGAGTACGGGTGGACCTGAACGCCCGGTGGGATTTCCTGACAGCGAAGACCCACCTCCCGCGGCTCGCCGCGGCCGGCGTCGAACTCGTCGAGCAACCTGTCCCCGGTGAGCAGGTCGAGGCGTTGGCCGAGCTCAACCGCCTGCTGCCCATCCCGGTCATGGCCGACGAGTCCCTGCGGACCCCCGTCGATGCGCTTCGCCTCGTCTCCCTTCGCGCCGCCGACATCTGGTCCCTGAAAACCACCAAACTCGGCGGCCTCCGCCGCTCCCGCGACATCGCCGCAATCGCCGCAGCCGCCGCCATCCCCTGCCACAGCGGCACCTCCATCGAAACCGGCATCGGCACCGCAGCGTCCCTCCAACTCGCCTGCGCCGCCCCCAGCGTCACCTGGGGCAGCGAACTCTTCGGCCCACTGCTCTTCACCGAGGAGATCCTGCGTACGCCGCTGACGTACGCCGACGGCACCCTGCACCTCCCCGACGGTCCCGGCCTCGGCGTAGAGCTGGACCCCGACGCGGTCACGGCCCTCCGCCGCCCCCATCTCACCAAGGAGCCCTGATGCTCTTCCACGTCCGCATGGACGTCCACCTCCCACCCGACCTGGACGCAGCACCCCTCGTCGCCGCCGAAAAGGCCCGCGCCATCGAACTCCAAGAGTCAGGCGTCTGGCCCGGCCTGTGGCGGGTCGTCGGCGAGTACGCGAACATCAGCATCTTCGACGTCCCCTCCAACGACACCCTCCACGAAATCCTGTCCAGCCTGCCCCTGTTCCCCTACATGAAGATCCACGTAACCCCGCTAGCCACCCACCCCTCCAAGATCTAGTCAGCTGGCGGCGAGGGTTAGTTGGACCTGGTTGGGGTGGATGGTTAGGTGGCCGCCGGTGGATTCGGCGTAGCGGCGGGCTATGTCCAGGCCTAGGCCGGTGGAGCCTCGGTCGGAGCGGCCTCGTTCGCCTGCGCCCAAAGGGATTCCGGGGCCTTCGTCGGCGACGGTGATGTGGATGTGGGTGGTGTCGCGGGTGAGCGTGATGTGCGCGGGTGTGCCATCGGGTGTGTGCGCGACGACGTTCTCCACCAGCGCGTCCAGGGCGGCGGCGAGGTCCTCGGCGGACGAGCGGACCATCGCGGCGCTCGTTGGCAGGTCCAACGTAAGCGCCCGCCCCTGGTCCTCGAAGAGCGGCTCCCAGAACGCGGCCCGGGCACGGGTCACCTCGACGGCGTCGCAGTTCGGCACCCGTCCTTCGCGCTGCGGCCGGCGGGCGGCGCTGATGACGGCGGTCAGCGTCCGCTCCAGACTCGTGACCTGCGTGTTCAGCTCCTCGGCGCTCTCGCGATCGCCAAGCGCCTCGACCTGCAGCCGCAATGCGGTCAACGGCGTACGCAATCGATGCGACAGGTCCGCCACCGCCTCGCGTTCGACGGCGATGACCTCGTCGATCCGGTCCGCGAGTCCGTTCAGCGCGGCGCCGACCTTCGCCACCTCGGCCGGGCCGGTCGTCGGAGCGCGCGCTTCGATGTCGCCGGCCGCGAGGCGTTCCGCCGTACTCGCGGTCTCCTCCAACGGTCGCGCCAAGCGCCGCGAAACCAGCTCGGCCCCGACGATGCTCAGCAAGAGCACGAGCAGGCTCCCGCCGATGAGGATCAGCAGCCGCGGCACCAACCCGTCGTACAACTCCTCCGCCGTCAGATAAAGGCAAACCGAAGCCGGCCCGGTGGGAGTATCGACGGCGACGTCCACCGCCATCCCGCCGTTCACATCGCGATAGTCCGCGTCGCCGAGCTTCGGCGGTCCCTTGTCGTCGCCGTCGTCGTTGTAGTCGGCCGGCATCGACTTCGGCGTGGGTACGCCGCCCGGCGGCGGGTCGCCCAGCGTCGTACCGTCCGGCATCCGCACCGAGATCGTGCCCGGCCCGTCCTTCAACCCGTTGATGTACGCCGTGATGTCGTCGGCCGTGTGGTCCCTGTCGCCGACGTAGTACGCGACGGTCTCGGCCCGGTACAGCGCCTTGTCCTTCGCCTCACTGGCCGTCGTACTGCGGAGCAGGATCACCAGCGGTACGGCGAACGCGAGCACGACCAACGTCGTCATACCCACCGAGAGCAGCAGGATCCGGCGGCGCATGCTCACCCGTCCGCCGCGAGCTTGATCCCGACCCCGCGGACGCTGTGCAGGAACCGCGGCTCGGCCGCCGTCTCACCGAGCTTCCGCCGCAACCACGACAGATGTACGTCGACAGTCCGGTCACCGCCGCCCCACGGCAACCCCCAGACCTCCGCGAGCAGCTCCCGCTTCGTCACCACCGCGCCCGGCCGCCGCGACAACGCCAGCAGCAGATCGAACTCCTTGCGGGTCAGCTCGACCGCGGCCCCGTCGACAGTCACCTCCCGGCTGCGCGGATCGATCCGCAGCCCGCCGACTTCGACGGTCGACTCACCCTGCTGGTCCTGCCCGAGACGCCGCAGTACGGCGCGAATCCGCGCATCCATCTGCGCCGCGCTGAACGGCTTGATCACGTAGTCGTCCGCGCCGGCGTCGAGCAGCCGTACGACGCTCGCGTCGTCGTCCCGTGCCGTCGCCACGATGACCGGTACGTCGCTGACGGACCGCACCATCGCCAGCACGTCCCGCCCGTCCAGATCCGGCAGGCCGAGGTCGAGCAACAGCACCTCGGGCTTGTCGCGAGCGACGGCAGCCACCCCGTCGGCACCGGCCGCGACGGCGGAGACGACGTGTCCGGCCGCCGTCAGGGCCTTGCCCAGCGACGTACGAATCGCATCGTCGTCCTCGATCAGCAGCACCCGCGCCATGCCACTGAGCGTAGCTTCAGCCCCGTCAAGGCAGCGTCAAGCGGCGGTTAAGTGGGTGAGTTAAGTGGGTGGTTTGATGCCGTTGGAGCGGAGTTCGAGGGTGGCGAGCTCGGCGATGACGGTCCGGTCGCCGTCGCGCCAGGCGGTGACGGGGTCGTCGGAGATCTTCGCGAGCTTGTGCATCGGCTGGTTGGCCATCGCGCGCAGGGCGAACAGGTCCAGGTCGGCCGCACTGTCGATGAACCGCTGTGCGGCGGTCGCCCGGCGCGAGAACCGGATCCGCCGCGGAATCCAGATCAGTACGGCGAACAGCACAGGCAGCGCGATCGTCACCCCGGCGAGCACGTACGCCAACTGCTCCACCGCATGCGCCATGTCCCGCCCAGCCTGCGCCATCTGACCAGCAGCACCGGCGGCACCGTCAATCGGTGACCGGAGCTGATCGCCCACCGCCGGCACCTTCCCGATCGGTTCCGACAACCGCCGCAACTGCCCCGCCAACCCGTCACCGGCCGAGGCCGCCTTCCGCCCCGGCAGCCCCAACGCGTTGGTGATCTTGAAGACGATCAGCCCGAGTTCGACACACACCAGCACCCAGGCAACAAACACCAGGTCACCGACGAGCTGCCCGACCCGCTGCACTCCCACATCCGAGTAGAGCTTCAAACCCAGAACCCTCCTCCAAGCCGGACCCACACACCCGTGCGACGCGACCCTAGCGGTGGAGGTGACGGCCTACGAGGTTTGCGGACACTTTTCGTCACCAGGTGCCCATTTGTTTCCGGAAAAGCTCAGAGGGCTGTTCGGAGGTTCCAGAGGAGCGGGTAGTAGCGGAGGTCGAGGCGGCTTCTGAGGTAGGTGGCGCCGGAGGAGCCGCCGGTGCCGGGCTTGGTGCCGATCATGCGTTCGACCATGACTACGTGGCGGGCCCGCCACGCGGCGGCGAGTTCGTCGTGTTGGAGGAGTGCCTCGGCGAGCTCCCAGATGGCGGCGTACTGCGACCTGTCGCCGGCCACCTTCCGCAGGGCGTGCCGGATCGAGTCCTCGGTGTCGGTGTCGAAACCGGCCTTCCGGAGTACTTCGAGGTACGCGTCCCACAGCGTCGGCTCCTCCAGACGCCGGCGGAGACGCTCCTGCTCCACCGGCGTGAGCCCGCGGAAGCGTCGTACGAACGAGGGGTCCTTCGCCCCGGACAGGAACTCGATCTCGCGGAACTGCACCGACTGGAACCCCGACGCCGGCGACAACCGGTGCCGGAACTCGCCGAAGTCCTGCGGCGTCATCGTCTCCAGGATGTCGACCTGCTGCGTCTGCACGCGCTCGATCGTGTGTACCCGCCGGAGCAGGTGCTCGGCCAGCCACAGCTCCCCCGCGAGCATCGCGTCCCGGGAGGCGGTCAGCTCGTGCAGGACCTGCTTGAACCACAGCTCGTACACCTGGTGGATCGTGATGAACAGCAGCTCGTCGTGCGCCGGCGGATCCGACTCCAGGTGCTGCTGGTCGAGGAGCTGCGGCAGGCGCAGATAGCTGCCGTAGGTCAGCCGCCCGCCGTCCTCACCGAAATGTACGTCGGTCCCGCCCCACTGCCCCACAACCCCGTCACCAGTGCTCATGACACGGAGACTAACCGACCACTTCGTGACTGGTCAGTGATTCGTTCGTTGGACCTGGGGTACGCCGAGTTGAGGAGCTGCATGACCGCCACGATCGAGACCCCGATCGTCCCGGGTCCGATTCAGGGCCCCACCAGGGAAGAGCCGCTGGTCGAGGCACTGCTGCTCGACGAGTACCGCTCCCTGGTCCACCTTGCCTATCTGATCCTCCCGCCTGCGATCAGCCGGGCGAGGCGGGTGGCGGCGGCGCACGCGGTGGTCCAGCGCGCGCTCCCGCCTGGTCTGCAGCTGCCGCGTGAGCTCCCGCACAGCCTCACCGCCCAGCCGGACGTCACCGTTCCGGCCACCCGGCACCGCGAGTTCCTGCGGAGCCGCGTCGTCGAGGAGGCGACCCGGCAAGCGGCCGACCGAAACCTGCTCGCCCGGCTCGGCAGCGTGATCGCCCCGGCCGACGGCCTCGAGTTCGACCCGTGCACCGTCCGCGCCGACCGCACCGCCATCCGCCGCCGCTGCGCCCGCGGCCGCCGCGTCGCCATTGCCGCCACGCTCGTCCTCACCGCCGGCATCCTGGTCGCACTCCTCACGTCCTGAGCAGGCCTGGAGATCCGCACCCCACACCTTGACGTGCTGTCGCGCCCCACCTACGGTCGGTGACACCGCTGTCTTCCTACCGCCCCGGGGAGAACTGTGACGTCCGTTGGAATCGTTTCCAGTCTTGCCCTGCTCGTCGCACCCCTCGGCGCGCCTCCACCGGCGCCAGCTACGCCGGAGGTGAATATGTCCGTCCAGGCAACGATCTGCAACAAGTACTGCGACGCCCGCGACCCCGGGCTCGCCCCGAAGGATCGAACCCCCGTCTCCACCACCCTGTTCGGCCGCACGATCACGCTGCACATCGACGATGACGACGCGATGGGCTGGGCCTCGATCGACAACGGCAGCCCCGGTGACGAGATCTGGCTGGACCGTTCGATGGACGGCGGCCGCACCTGGTCCGGCGGCAGCCGCCTCGGCAACACCGCGATCCCCGCCGGGCAACGCGGCTGGCGCACGCTGCTGTACAACGTCGACGACTGGAACAACCTCGGCGTCGGCGCCCTCCGCGCCTGCGGCAAGGCCGGCGACCGCGCCGACATCGCTTGTACGCCGTGGGCGCGTGCAACGTGGAACGCCTGGGACCGTCGTACCGCGGCCGCGACCGCGCTCATGCAGGACTACAACCTGTCGACCGGCCTGTTCGACACGACCGGCTGGTGGAACTCGGCCAACGCCCTCAACGCGCTGATCGACAACATCCGGGTCAGCGGCATGCACAGCTACGAGTACGCGATCGCCCGCACGTACGACCTCAATCTCAGCGCGGCCGAAGGCCAGTTCCGCAACGACTACATCGACGACACCGGCTGGTGGGGTCTCGCCTGGGTCGCGGCGTACGACCTGACCGGCGACGCGCGCTACCTGCAGACGGCACGTGCCGACGCCGACCACATGGCGGCGTACTGGGACAGCACCTGCGGCGGCGGGGTCTGGTGGAGCGAGGCGAAGACGTACAAGAACGCGATCTCGAACTCGCTCTACGTCCAGCTCAACGCGCAACTTCACACCCGGGTCGCGGGCGACTCGACGTACCTGCAACGCGCGCAGGCCGGCTGGACCTGGTTCCAGCAGACCGGGATGATCAACGGCTCGAACCTCGTCAACGACGGCATCGACCTGTCCACGTGCAAGAACAACGGCGACACGGCGTGGACGTACAACCAGGGCGTGCTGATCGGCGCGCTCACCGAGTTGTCCAAGGCAACGAACAACTCGGCGTACCTCACCTCCGCACGCCAGCTGGCCGACGCGTCGACGACTGCCGCCTCCCTGCACACCGCCGACGGCATCCTCCGCGAGCCCTGCGAGAACGGCGACTGCGGCGGCGACGGCCCGTCCTTCAAGGGCGCGCACGTCCGCGGCCTCGGCAAACTGAACGCGGCGCTCTCCGACCATCCCTACACCTCTTACCTGCAGCGCCAGGCCGACCGCGCCTTCACGGCCGACCGCACCCCGATGGACCAGTACGGCCTGCGCTGGTCCGGCCCCGTCGACAAACTCGACGCAGCCCGCCAGCAGTCGGCCCTCGACCTGCTCAACGCGGCCCCCTGATACGGCTTTGGTCCAGGACCCATCCACGGGTGGTCCAGGGCGGGTCCAGGCTGGTACGGACCCGCCTTCAGGCGGCTTGATCCGGTGCGAAGGTGGTTGAACGAGCCGGCGAACGCCCGGCTCGCAACCGCCTGACAGCTGGGGGTGAGCCGGGTGCCGGATCCGATCGTCGACGAGTTGCGCAGACTGGCCGGGCCCGAGCTCTACCGGCGGAACGTCTTCATGATCAGCGGATTGGCAGCTGACGCGGACGGACGAACCACCCGGCAGGTCTCGCAACGACTGCGCGCGGCGCTGGAGATGGGCGCCGACGTCGACCTCGGTACGGCGACCTCGAACGACCCGCACGAGATCCAGGCGGCGTGCGACCTGATCCTCGGCGACCCGCGCCGGCGGTTGGTGCACGAGGTGTTCGCGCCGTGGGGCACCGACGTCTCCGGTTGCGGCTGCCCGGTCGACCTGCACAAGAACCACGACCTCGCGGTCAAGGCGCACAGCACCGCGATCGCGCGAGAACTGTCCGGCGCGGCCGCCGCACCGGACAGTGACTGGACCCGCGCCCGTCAGAACTGGGGCAAGGTCGTCCCTGGGCTGGCGCGTCACCTGGAATCCCGGGTTCGGGACCTGGACGACCGGCAGCTCGACCACTCGGCCGTCGAGGAGATCCGGCGAGAGTTGCCGAGGGCACTCACCCAGCCGGCCGTCGACCTTGCTGTCTCCGGCCCGCTCAGGCGCGCGGCCCGGCTCGTCTCGCATGCGCAGCGATTCCCGAAAGCCGACGCCCTGCATCGCCGCCTGCTCATGTCCGCGGCGACGCCGTTGTACGAGGAGCTCGAGGACCGGCGTACCCAGATCGCCCAGCGGATCGGCGACGGACCGGTCGACCCGCTCGTCGGCGAGATCGAGGACGATCTGTTGCCCCGGCTGGAACGTCTCGATGCACTGCTGCCACCCGGCAAGAACCCGCGGACCTCGGCGCTGCACGACCAGCTCGCGATCCTGCTGAACAACTGCGCGGTCGAGCTGATGAACCGCGGCGAGCTGAACGACGGCCGCGCCCAGCGGTACCTGGAGCGGGCGGCGACACTCGCCATCGAGCAGCACGAACAGTCGCTGGTGCGCGAGAACCGGCAGATGCTGGACGAGAACCGACGCGCCATGGAGGAGTTCCGCTCGCAAGTCGACCTTCTGTACCGGGTGCAGGGCAAGTACGCCGCCCAGCGGCTCCTGCGGCAGGTGCGTCGCGAGACTCAGTCGCCGGCGCTCCGGAGCGAGATCGACCAGATGCTGGCCGGCCTTTCCGCAGGCCGGTCGCCCGCATCGCAGTACCGACCGCCCACCAAGCAACGCCCGCCGAACCAGCGGCTCTCCAGCCAACGCCCCACCAGACAGCGCCCCTCCAGACAGCGCCGAGTCCCGACGCGGCCGGTCCGCGTCGGCCGTCGGCGGCGTGGGCCGGTCGTGGCCCGGTTGCTCGTGCTGGTGCTGATCGGACTCGCCGTCTGGCACTGGTGGCCGCGGGAAGTGAACGTCTACCACGACAAGATCGCGGACAATCCGCCGGTCGGGACCTGCCTCGGCAAGCAGGCCGACGACTGGCTGTCCGAGCCGACCAAGCTTCGCGGCGGCGACTGCGACAAGCCGCACTGGGGCGAGGTCCTCGCGTACGTGCAGATCACCAAGGCGCCCGCGCCGTACCCCGGAGCCGCCCAGACGACCGCACTGGCGAACTTCTTCTGCGGCGAGGCGCTGGTGCAGCAGGGGTTCAACGAGACGGAGTACGTCGCCAACGCGATCACCGCGCCCGCCGAGTTCTGGAACACCGGCAAGAACTCGAGCAAGTACGAGAACTACGCGGCCTGCGTGATGCACCGGCATGACTCGGACATCCCGGCGATCGAGGCACCGCGACCGGACAAGCAGACCGGAGCGAAGCCCGTGTCGATGAGTCTGTTCACCACGAGCGTCGCGCAGAACGCACCGGTCGGCACCTGCGTGCGCGACGCGATCGGGGATCGGCTCACCGACACGGTGAAGATCGTGCGCTGCAGCGAGTGGCACTGGGCACAGATCGTCGGCTACCCGACGATCTACACGCCCGGTCAGCGGTGGCCCGGCGACAACGCCGTCATCGATGCGGCACAGAAGGCGTGCGCGCGACAGATCCCGAGCCTGGCCGGCTTCAGCAGTTGGGCCGGATCGCCCGACAGCAGCTGGTGGAAGGACCCGAAGCAGACGAAGTACGCCTACTGCCTCGTGCACCGGGCAGACGACAAGCCGTTCAAGGGAGCACTCAAGTGAGGAGCTGGAGTTGGCGGCAGTGGCGGCAGCACAAGGCGTTCCGGATCGCGGCGCCGAGCTGGTCCGGGCCGGAGTACGACGACCTGGACCGCTACCTCGCGGAGCTCGGCGACGCGGTGGACCGGCCCGAATCCGATGACGACGACGCATTGGCCGAGGCGGCAACCAATCTCTGGCGAGCCCGCCGAAAACTTGCTCAGGGCAGCGATGGCCAGGGCAAACAGGCCGCGCGCTATCTGCGGACGTGTGCCGAGGCGCTCGCCACCGCGGGGATCACCGTGCAGGACCACGACGGCGAGCCCTTCCACGCCGGCCGGTCGGTCGACGTACTGCTCTACTCCGACGACCCGGGCGTGACGGTGGAGACCGTCGTCGAGACGGTGCGGCCGGCCGTGTACCACCACGACCGCCGGATCCAGACCGCCCAGGTGATCGTCGCCGTACCCGCCACAACCCAGAGTGAGGACAGCCATGCGTGACACCATCGACATCGGGATCGACCTGGGTACGACGAACAGCGCGATCGCCCTGGCCGAGGGCGACACGGTGACGGTGATCAAGAACGTCGAGAGCCAGGACACGACTCCGTCGGCGATCTGGATCCCGCGCGCCGGTGAGATCCGGGTCGGCAAGAAGGCCCGCGACCGGGTGGAGATCGACCCGGACAACACCGCGGCCGAGTTCAAGCTGGAGATGGGTCTCGCGGATGTGACCCACACCTTCGCCAGGGCCGGGGTCGAGCTCACGCCGCCGCAACTGTCGGCCGAGGTGCTGAAGTCGTTGCGGAACAGCGCCGGCAGGTACCTGAACGACGAGGTCCTGACCGCTGCGGTGATCACGGTGCCGGCCGCGTTCGCGCTGAACCAGAACAAGGCGACGGTCGAGGCGGCGACGCTGGCGGGCTTCGTTCCCGGGTCGCCGCTGTTGCAGGAGCCGACCGCGGCTGCGTTCGCCTACGGGCTGCAGGACACCAGCGATCGCGCGTACTGGATGGTGTTCGACTTCGGTGGTGGGACGTTCGACGCGGCGGTCGTCAACAAGCGGGACGGGGAACTGCGGGTGCTGCATCACGCCGGCGACCCGTACCTCGGCGGCAAGCTGATCGACTGGGCCCTGGTCGAGCGGCTGCTCGCACCGGCCGCGGCGGACGAGTTCGGTCTGAAGGACTTCCGGCGGGACAACCCGCAGTACCGGAAGACGTTCGCGCGGCTGAAAGCCGCGGCCGAAGAGGCGAAGATCGCGCTCTCCGGCATCACGTCGACGTCCGTGCTCGTCGAGGTGGATACGCCGGGCGGCGGCGAGACGTTCGACTTCACCCTCACGCGCGACGCGCTCGATCGGGTCGCCGAGCAGTACTACGTTCGCGCGATCAACCTGTGCCGGGAGGCGATGCGCGAGAACGGGCTGTCCCCGGACGCGATCGACAAACTGCTGCTGGTCGGGGGCGTGACGCTGTCGCCCGGCCTGCGCGAACGGCTCGCGGATCCGGCCGAGGGGATCGGCATCGAGCTCGAGACCCGCCTGGACCCGTCGACGGTGGTGGCTCGCGGGGCGGCCGTCTTTGCGTCGACGATCCGGCATCCCGCGCCGCTGGCCGCCGCGCCGGCCGCCGGTGAGTTCGCCGTCGAGCTGTCCTACGAACCGGCAGTCACCACAACCACGACGACCGTGGCCGGACGGCTCCGGGTCGGGCGGGACCTGGACTGGACCGGGTACTCCGTGGTGCTGGCGAACCCGGAAGGACGGCCGCCGTTCCGTACCGCGAACATCGCGCTGAACCGGGTCGGCGCGTTCGCGACCGAGGTCGACCTGGACGAGCGCCGTACGTCGCGCTTCACCATCGAGCTGATCGACCCCGCCGGAGCCCCGCAGAAGGTCGTCCCGAACACGCTGTCGATCACGCACCGGACCGAGACGTTCGGCGGCGCGCGGCTCGCGCACTCGCTGGGGATCCAGCTGGCCGACAAGACGTTCTCGCCGCTGCTGCGCAAGGGGGCCGGCGTACCGACGACGGCGCGGGGGATGTTCCGTACGTCGAGCACGCTGCTCCGGCGGGACAACGAGGCGATGATCCGGATCCCTGTGGTGCAAGGCGAACGGGCCCGCGCGAACCGGAACCGGCCCGTCGGGATGCTGACGATCCGTCCGGTGGATCTGCGGATGGACCTGCCGTCGGGGACCGAGGTCGAGGTCACGTTCGAGGTGGATGCGTCGAACCTGGTGACCGTGGTGGCCGACGTACCGCTGATCGGGGCGCAGTTCGAGGCGGAGATCGACCTGGCGTCGGTGCGAACGCCGTCGTCCGACGTACTCACTCAGCAGTTGGCGGAGGCTGAGGACCGGTTCTCCGTTCTGCAGCGATCGGCGGAGTTGCCGGATGTGGATGATCGGCTGCGGCGGTTGGAGGCCGAGGGGACGTTGCCGGTCGTCCGCGAGCAGGTGCGGGCGGCGGCCACGGATGCGGGGGCGGCGGCCACGGCTGAGGATCGGTTGCGGGACTTCCAGGCTGAGCTGGACGACATCGATGAGCTGGCGGAACTGCCTCGGCGTACGCGCGAGTTGCTTGATCTGCTGGCCGAGGCTGGGGAGTTGGTGCGGCAGGGCGGCGCGGTGCGGGACGAGCAGGAGCTGACGGCGCTGCGCGAGGAGGCCCAGCAGGCGATCGACGAGCGTGACTTGACTGCGATCGAGTCGGTGACGGAGCGGATCGCGGTGTTGATGGCGAGACTGCATCGGCGGCAGCCCGGGTGGTACCAGGACGCGTACTGGACGATCGTGCAGCAGCCGGGTCTGTTGCCGGCGACGGCGGAGGCCGACCGGTTGGTACGCGAGGGCCGCGACGCCATCAACCAACGCGACCAGCGGGCGCTGGAACACGTTGTACAGCAGCTGATCCGCCTACTCCCCCGCGACGAACGCGAAACAATCATCGGACTGACCAAATGACCACGCCCCTCCACCACCTCGCCATAAACCGAGCCGCCGAAAAAGCCCGCCACGGCGACCTACCCGGCGCCGCCGCCCTCCTGGTCGACCTCGACCGCTCAGGCAAAGCACCCGCCGAGGCCCTCGACCTACTAGCCCGCATCCGAGCCCAACAAGAGCAGTGGGCCGCGGCCGACGCCCTCTGGACGCGTGTGCAGGACATGGCACCCGCTGACACGGCCGAGGCGGCCCGGGTGGAGTTGCTTGCGGGCGCGGCTGCCGGGCGGAAGACAGTTGCGGATGTGCAGGCTCGACGGCGGGCCGCTCGGCCGTTGTTGCCGGTTGCGGTGGGGGTGGCGGCTGTTCTGGTGGTTGTTGGTGGGGTTGCGGGTGGCGTGGTCGCAGTTGGGCGATCGGATGAGCCGGCGGCGCAACCGGCCTCGACGCAGCCGAGCGCGACACCTACCGCCACGTCTGCGGCTGAGGAGCGGGCTGCTGAGTTGGCTCGGCGGTTGGCGGCGGTGGAGGCTGCGCGGCGGGCTTCGGCGGCTGCGGTGGTTAAGGAGTTGGAGGGGATTCAGCGGCGGGTTGGTGGGGCGGGGGTGGTGGTGGAGCGGCAGCCGGGGGCGGTGCGGGTGTTGTTCAGTGTGGGGGTGTTCTCGGCGGGGACCGAGGTCAGCCGGGCGGGGGCCGAGGCGCTTGAGGGGTTGGGGAAGCGGTTGGCGGGGGTGAAGGCGGCGATCACGGTGACCGGGTACTCGGTTGTCGTGCCGGGCGCGAGCGAGTCCGGCGGCTCGCGGACCGGGCTGCTGCGGGCTCGGGTCGCGACCCAGGAGCTGAGCGCGGCGTCCGGGTTGCCGTTGACCGCGTTCACGATGCAGGCCGGCGATCAGGCCCACCCGCCGTACCGGACCGACGCGCAGAACAGGACCGTCACCGTGACGCTCACGCCGGTGACCGACGAGTAATGCCATGATGAACGCATGGAGCTGAAGCTGTCCGCGTCGTACGACGCCACCCCCGAGGAAGTGTTCGCGATCGTCACGGACACCACCTTCCGCGAGCAGGCCTGCGAGAAGACCAAGGCGCTGTCGTACGACGTCAAGGTGAGCACGTCCGGCACCGACACGATCGTCCGGGTCAGCCGGAAGATGCCGGCCGTCGACATCCCCGACATGGCGAAGAAGTTCGTCGGCGACACGCTGACCGTCGTCCAGACCGAGACCTGGCACGCGCCCGCGGCCGACGGTTCGCGGACCGCGGACGTGTCGGGCGAGATCGCCAACACGCCGGTCACGCTCAAGGGCAGCGCGAGCATCGCGCAGAACGGGTCCCAGACCGTCCAGGCGATCGACCTGGACGTGAAGGTCGCCGTACCGCTGATCGGGAAGAAGCTCGAGCCGACCGTCGTCGACGCGATCCGCGCCGGCCTGGTGAAGGAGCACGACCTCGGCCGCGAGTGGGCCGCGAAGTAGCCCCTGCGCCCGACTCCGCGGCTCGCCGTCCCGCCGCCCTCGTCCCCGGCCCGCCCCGCCTGTCCTTTCAGGGGTTTAACCCTGCGGCTTGCCCCTTCACACGGCTGGAGAAGGGGCAATTTGCATGGTTAACCCCTGAAATGGACAAGGGTGTCGCTGCGCCGGCGGCGTCGCCTCCGGTGGCAATCTGGGTGGAAGGTCTACCGGAGGTGAGCTGTTCCATGCGAAGTTCCCTGCGAAGGAAGCGCGATCGGATCCCGCCAGTTACCGAGGTCGAGCAGTTCTGTGTGTTCTGCGGGACCACGATGCCGTTCGAGTGCATCGAAGCGGCAGACCATCTGGCCGACGAACCGGACGAGTGGATCTGCGTGCAGTGCGGATCCGCGCTTCTGGTCGACCCGCCACTGCAACAGGCCAGCCACACCGCCTGATCTAGAGGGGCGGACCGAACGCGCACACCACCCGGCTCGCGTGGGCCGGATCGAGCGCATTCGCGACCAGCTGAGCGACCGTCGGGTCGAAGGCCAGGCCGACATGCCCGACCGGGTCCAGCGGGCAACGGTCCTGGACGTACTCGTTCGTCACGCCGGGCTCACGGATGAACGACGTCTCGTGCGGAGTCACGAGCGCGTCGAAACGCGAAGCGATCACCGTGTACTTCGTCCCGGGCTGCGCGATCGGACCGGTCGTCAGCGTCTTCACGGCCGACCCGCCGACGATCAGCTCGTCGCAGGCCGCGCACCCGAACCGCTGCAGCACCTGGTCGACCAGCGGCCCGAGCCCGAGGTAGTCCCCCACGCTCACGAGCCCGCCGAACGTCGTACCGTGCGTCGGCGGCGCCAGCCCGACCACCTTGCCCACCTGACCGGCGTACCCGCGGACCTTCGGACCGTAGATGCTCTGGAACGCACCCTCGGAATGCCCGACGAGGTCGACCTTCGCGGCCCCGGTCGCCGTCCGGACGCGCTGCACGAACGCCTCGATCTCGGCGGACGAGCGGGCGACCGAGACCGTACCGCCGACCGGGATGTTCGGGTCGGCCTGCCCGTAGGTGAGCGTGAAGGCGCAGTACCCCTTCGCGGCCAGGAACGGACCTAGGTACGAGTAGTTGCCGGGGCCGTTGCCGCCGAGTCCGTGGAGCAGGACGAGCGGATCGGGGTGGGCAGCCGACGGCTTGCACGACCAGTTGTCGAACCCCGACGACGGCGCCGCGTCAGCTGTGGCCGCGGAAGTCGTCGCGGAGGTGACCGAGGCGGCCAGCAGAACGGCGGCGAACAGGCCGGCGGCCGTCCGCAGGAAGCGGTTGCGCATGACGAACTCCCCGTGATGGTTTCAGTCGGTGACCAGTGAACCACGGTTAGTTGAGCATGCCCGCCGGTTACAAACAAGAGGTCGGGTTGGAAATATGTTCCCCTCGGTTACGACGCGCGTACCCGGGGTAGTGTCCAGCGCATGAGCAGGACCATACGGGGACTCGACGCCGAGCAGCGCCGGGCCGAACGACGCGAGCAGCTGCTGGATGCGGCGCTCAAGCTGTTCGCCGCCGAGGGCTATCTCGGGACGTCGATCGAGCAGATCTGCAGTACCGCGTTCATCGGGACGAAGAGCTTCTACGAGCTCTTCGCCAGCCGGGAGGAGTGCTATCTCGCGTTGCTCCAGCGGACGTCCGAGCGCCTGGAGGAGCGGATGGCCGGCGCCGCAGCGCAGGCGACCGGCAACGAGCGGCAGGAAGCGCCGCGGCTGCTGGCCACCTTCGTGCACGCACTGGTCGACGACCCGCGGATCACCAAGGTCACCTTCGGGATGGCGTCGGGCATCTCGGCCGCGGTCGAGCGCCAGCGGCGTACCAACCGCCGCTGGGCCGCGGGCTTCCTGGTGCAACTCTGGGACCGGTACGACGGACCGCAGCCGGAGGAGCAGCGCGCCGTCCGGCACAGTGTCGCGATCGGGCTGGTCGGCGGCATGTTCGACCTGATCTCGGACTGGCTGCTGGAGGCGAACCTGTCCGACCAGGGCCAGATCGAAGCCCTGGTCGACGACCTCACAACCTTCTACATCACCGTCCGCCGAGGCCTGGTCCGTTAACCCTGGTGCGGGTAGCGGTAGTCGGTCGGCGGGGCGAAGGTTTCCTTCATTGAGCGCGGGGAGGCCCAGCGGATCAGGTTCCACATCGAGCCGGCCTTGTCGTTCGTGCCGGACGCGCGCGCCCCGCCGAACGGCTGCTGCCCGACGACCGCGCCGGTCGGCTTGTCGTTGACGTAGAAGTTGCCCGCCGCGAACCGCAGGAACTCCGAGGCCTCCGCAATCGCGTGCCGGTCCTGCGCGATGACCGCCCCGGTCAGCCCGTACGGCGCCGAGTGCTCCATGCCGCGCATCACGGCGTCGAAGTCGGCGTCGTCGTACACGTGGACGCCGAGGATCGGGCCGAAGTACTCGGTCGTGAAGATCTCGTCGGTCGGGTCGTCGGAGACCAGCAGCGTCGGGCGGACGAAGTACCCCTCGCTGTCGTCGTAGGTGCCACCGGCAACGACCTCGATCGAGTCGGTCGCCGCGGCCCGGTCCAGCGCGGCCTTGTGCTTGGCGAACGCGCGGTCGTCGATGACCGCACCGATGAAGTTCGACAGGTCGCTGACGTCGCCCATCGTCAGCGAGTCGGTCTCCGCCGCGAGGTCGTCCTTGATCAGGTTCCACACCGAGCGCGGGACGTACGAGCGCGACGCCGCCGAGCACTTCTGGCCCTGGTACTCGAACGCGCCGCGAACCATCGCGGTCTTCAGCACCGCCGGGTCCGCCGACGGGTGCGCCAGGATGAAGTCCTTGCCGCCGGTCTCGCCGACCAGCCGCGGATAGGTCTTGTACGCCGAGATGTTCGTGCCGACCGTGCCCCACAGCGACTGGAAGGTCCTGGTCGAGCCGGTGAAGTGGATACCGGCCAGGTCCGGGTGGGTGAGCGCGGCCTTGCTGACCTCGATGCCGTCACCGGTGACGAGGTTGATCACGCCGGCCGGCAGCCCCGCGGCCTCGAGCAGCCGCATCGTCCAGTGCGCGGCGAACTGCTGCGTCGGCGACGGCTTCCAGACCACGGTGTTGCCCATCAGCGCCGGCGCCGTCGGGAGGTTGCCGGCGATCGCGGTGAAGTTGAACGGCGTGATCGCGTAGACGAAGCCCTCGAGCGGCCGGTAGTCGACCCGGTTCCACACGCCCGGCGACGAGATCGGCTGGTCGCTGACGATCTGCCGCGCGAACGCGACGTTGAACCGGAGGAAGTCGATCAGCTCGCAGGCGGCGTCGATCTCGGCCTGCTGGATCGTCTTCGACTGGCCGAGCATGGTGGCCGCGTTCAGCGTGTCGCGCCACGGGCCGGCCAGCAGGTCGGCGGCCTTCAGGAAGATCGCGGCGCGGTCGTCGAACGACAGCGAGCGCCACGACGGGGCTGCCGCGAGCGCCGCGACGACCGCCTCACGACCGTCCGCCTCGGTCGCATTGCCGAGCGTGCCGAGCACGTGCGCGTGCTTGTGCGGCTGTACTACGTCGACGCGCGCGCCGCCGCCGAGCTTCTGCTCGCCGCCGATCGTGCAGGTCAGGTCGATCGCGCCGGCCGCGGTGAACTCCTTGAGCTTCGCCTCCACACTCGCGCGCTCGGCCGAGCCGGGCGCATACCCCTTGACGGGCTCGTTGGCGGGCGTCGGGACGGCGGTGACGGCATCCATTGTGCGAAGCTCCTCTGCTGGCTGGGGGCCGGTGTAGGTGGGCGGCCTGCCCATCGGTGACACAAGCATGGTGCCATGACTGACCACCGGAAACGAACCTGACCATAAACCTGACCACGAGACCGACTGGTCCGCTCAGGAAGCACTCGCTCCGTGCTTGACCATGTGTAGCATACGTTTCACTCGAGCCGGCTCCGCCGTCGCCATCCCCGCGCTCAGGACCAGCAGGTCGAGCGGATCCACCTGCGGCCTCAACCGACCGTCCTGCTGCGCGCGCCCGACCAGCCGGGCGGCCGTCGCCACCATCGACTCGTGCCAGGCGTCGTGCAGTTCCGAGCGCCACGCGGACGGCTCCAGACTGCGAGCGAGATCACCCTTCTCGGCCACATGCCGGACGAAGCGTTCCAGCCAGTCGAACAGGTCCACGCCGTCGTCGACCGCGCACAGCTCGGCCACCTCCTCGGCGTACACCGCGACGATCAGGTCGTCGCGGGTCGGGAAGTGCCGGTAGAGCGTGGCGTTGCCGATCCGCGCCCGCCGCGCGATCTCGTCCAGCGGCGCCTGGGTGCCGAGTTCCCCGAAGACGGCCCGGGCAGTCGCGACGAGCTGATCTTCCTGCACGGCCATCTGGTCGACGCAGGCGAGCCGCCGGACCGCTTGTTCACCCCGGACGTCCAGTACGACGTCTCGGCGCTCGGCGGCGGCGTGCTGGTTGGTCCAGCGGCGGCGTGGGAGGCCGGACTGGCCCTCGGCGACGGCAATCCGGTCGGACACCACGTGACGAACGTCGTGCTGACCGAGGTCGGGCCGGACGAGGTCGCGAGCCTGTCCAAGGGGATCGGCGTGATGGCGGACGGCAGCTGCGGCAGCGTCACCTACGCGGACACCGTCGTACGAACAGCGGCAGGCTGGCGCATCAGCCGCCGCACAATCCTTCCCCGCCGTCGGCCACTGGGGCGCTGACAGGGCTCAGCGCCGCCAGGGCATGTGTTGGAGGGTCCAGGTGTTGCCGTCGGGGTCCTTGAACCAGGCGTAGAAGACGCCGCCTAGGTCCTCGGTCTCGCTGACCTCGACGCCCCGGCCGATCAGCTCGGCGCGGGACGCCTCGATGTCCTTCACCACCAGGTGCAGACCGCGCAACGTGCCAGGTGGCATGTCGAGCTGCGGCAGCCCGGTGGCGAGCGTGATCGAGCAGAACGATCCGGGCGGGGTGAGCTGCACGATCCGGACGCCGTCGGCCGGCGAGACGTCCACGTCCACGTGGAACCCGGCCTGCTCGGCGTAGAACCGCTTGGCCCGGTCGACATCGGTCACCGGCACCGGCACGAGCTCCAGCAGATACGCGCCGGGCTTGACCTCGGCCGCGGTCGGGTCGTCCGGGACCTCGGACGCGTCCGCCGGAACCTCGGTCGTCGTCGGGGGGAGGTCACTCATGCGGCCTCCCCCGCCGGCAGATGCGTGTCATGCGGACTTCTTCGTGGCCTTCTTGGCCGTCTTCTTGGCCGGAGCCTTCTTCGCCGCAGCTGCCTTCTTGGCCGGGGCCTTCTTGGCGGCGGCCTTCTTCGCCGGCGCTTTCTTGGCCGGCTCGGACTCACCGGCGCCACCGCCCGCACGCCGGGCCTTCGCCGCCTCGACCGACGCACGCAGCGCAGCTACCAGGTCCACGACCTCGGCGCCCTCGGTCTCCTCGTCCTCGGACTCGGGCAGCGGCACGCCTTCGGCCTTCGCCTGGACGACCTTCTCCAGCGCCTCGCGGTAGTCGTCGTGGTACTGGTCCGGGTCGAACTCACCCCGCAGCGTGTCGATGTACGACGACGCCATCGCCTTCTCCTGGGTCCGGATCTCGACGTCCTCGGGCGGCGCCGCGAACGACTTGTCGCGGATCTCGTCCGGCCACAGCATCACCTGCAGCACGAGGACGTCGTCGACCGTCCGCAGCAGCCCGAGGCTCTCCCGCGACCGCAGCGCGACCTTGACCAGCGCGTACAGCTCGGAGCCCTCGAGCGCGTCCCGGAGCAGCACGTACGGCTTGGCGCCCGGCCCGCCGTCAGCGGCGAGGTAGTACGACTTGCCCAGGTACAGCGGGTCGACCTGGTCCGCGGGCACGAACTCGAGGACGTCGATGACCTTCTTGCTGGACAGCGGCAGGTCGGCGAAGTCGTCGGAGTCGAGCACGATCATCCGGCCGTCGGGCATCTCGTAGCCCTTGCCGATATCGGAGTACGGCACCTCTTCGCCGTCGATCGAGCAGACCCGCTTGTACTTGATCCGCCCCCCGTCGGCGACATGCACCTGGCGGAACGAGATGTCCTTCTCCTCGGTCGCGGAGAACACCTTGATCGGGATCGTCACCATCCCGAACGAGATGGCCCCCTTCCAGATCGCCTGCATCGCCATCAGCTCCCGTCAGTTCGATCCGTTCGACCCGTTCCGGCCCCGCGGCCCCTCCGCCGCGAGCAGGTCGGGAATCTCTTGCGTCGCGTACCACAGCAGGTCTTCACCCTCGCACGAATCCAGGGCGAACACCGCGTCGTCGTCACCGTTCTGTGCGGCCTCCCAGAGGTCGGCCGCCTTCCTGACCACCGGGATCGCGTCGATCGCGTCCATGTGGACCGCGGCCACCCCGCGCCACGGGATCACCACATGCAGCTCGAGCCGGGCGTCACCGAGCTCCACCGATCCGTCCGCCGGCGGCACGGCGCTCACCTCGGCCGCGATCACCACCCGGCGGCGGGCGATGCCGGAATCCGCGGCCAGCAGTCCCACCGAGGCGCGCGCCGCCTGCGCCATCGCGGCGTACTCCAGCTCCTCGTCGTCGCCCTCGGCGTACCACTCGCGCAGGGCCGGCGTCACGGCGTACGCCGTCAGCGGGGCCGGCCCGATCTCCCCCGCGTTGCAGGCCACGCTCAGCAACCGGAGCGTGGATGGGATGTACACCCTCATGAACCCGCCTTCTTGTTTGATCCGCGGGGTTTCTTCCGTCCCCGGGAGGCCCGGTTCCGGCTGCCCTTGGTGGTGTCCAGCAATTCGTCGAGCGCATCGGTCACACATTGGGCGAAAACAGCCAGGTCCGGCATCGCGGTGCGATCCGCGTTCAGACCGTAGTACACCTTCCCGTCGTACGACGTGACTCCGACGGACAGGCCCTGGCCCGGCATCAGCGGGACCACCGGGTACGACGCGAGCATCGGGGCGCCCTGCGCGTACAGCGGGAACTGCGGGCCCGGGACGTTGGTGATCACGACGTCGTCGATCGGGCGGACCGTGGTGGTCGCGACGCGGGCGGCCAGCGCGTGCAGCGTGGTCGGGGCGAACCCGGCGATGCCGACCAGCGAGCGGGCGCTGACGGCCCGACCGGTGTCCTTGTGCACCTTGGTCTGGTACGAGATCTGGTGGAGTCGCATGACCGGGGAGTTCTCCCCGACCGGGAGGTTCACGGTCGAGGCGATCACCCGGGAGCCGAGCGAGGTCGGCTCGTCGTCCTCGTCGTCACGGATGCTGACCGGGATCACCGCTCGCACGCTCCGGGTCGGCCCGACGCCCTCACCGCGGGTCATCATCCAGGCCCGGAACGCGCCGGCGACCACGGCGAGGATCACGTCGTTGACCGTGCCGCCGTGCGCGGCGCGGACGGTCCGGTAGTCCTCGAGGTCGGTCTGCACGGTGGTGAACCGGCGCTGGCCGGACGTCTTCACATGCAGTGAGCTCTCCTGCGCATGCCGCTGCGCGACCAGCGAGCCGACCACGTCGCCGAGCACCTCACGGACCGAGGTGGAGCCGGTCAGGCTGGCCATCTCGGCGCGAGCCAGCTCCAGGACCGCGGTCGGGTGCTTGGCCGCGTCGGAGAAGACACCGGCGAGCAGCTCGAGGGCCGAGGGCGGATGGTCCGGCTGCCAGGTGTCGGTCGGCGTCTCGCGCGGATGCGCGGTCGCGTCCAAAACGACCTGGCCGATGTCGACCGTGCTGTTGCCGTCGACAAGCGCCTGGTGAGACTTCGCGATGATCGCGAACCGGTCGCCCTGGAGACCCTCGACCAGATACATCTCCCACAGCGGGCGGGCGCGGTCGAGCCGGCGGGACATGATCCGGGCGACCAGCTCGAGCAGCTGCGCGTGGGTGCCGGGCCGGGGCAGGGCCGAGCGCCGGACGTGGAAGGTGATGTCGAACTCTTCGTCGTCCACCCAGACCGGGCCCGCGAACCGGCCGGGCACCTGCTGCACACGCTGCCGGTACCGCGGCACGAAGGCGATCCGGTCCCGGATCAGGGCGACCAGGCTCTCGTAGTCGAACCCCTCGTCGCCGTGCACCGGCGGCTCGAAGATATCGACCGTCCCGACGTGCATCGGGGTCGCCGGTGACTCTGCCTTCAGGAAGGTGAGATCGAGCGACGTCAGCCGGTCAGGCATCGGGGTCACCTTCCTCTCGCTACGGGTTGTTTCACCCTAGCGGCCGCGTCCGACAGTGGGCTGCGACACTGGCCGTACGGGAACACTGCGGTATCTGTGTTCGTCAGGCAAGAGGGTGTGTCCCGCGCCCTGAGAAGTTCACCACCCCTCGAAAGGCTTCTGGTCCGATGCGTTCGACGCTCACCCGCGGTGCCGCCACCGCTCTCCTGCCCACCCTCGGCATGCTGGTCCTGGCCGGCTGTGGTGGAGGCGACTCCGACAGCGGCTCGAGCACCCCGTCGGCACCGGCCAGTACGGCGACCTCGAGCCTGCCGACCAATACCCCGACCCCGGGGTCACCGAACACCAGCTCCCCGTCGAACACGGCGGACCCGTCCGGCGAGCAGGCCGACGTGACCATCGACGTCACCGTTGCCAACGGCAAGGTCAACCCGAGCGGCGCGACCATCAAGGTGAAGGCCGGCCAGACCGTGCTGGTCAAGGTGATCAGCGACGCCGACGACGAGCTGCACATCCACGGGTACGACAAGGAGCTCGAGCTGACCCCGGGCAAGCCCGCCTCGGTCACCTTCACCGCGAACATGAAGGGCACCTTCGAGGTCGAGACCCACAAGAGCGGCAAGCTGGTCGCCAAGCTCGTCGTCTCCTGATGATCCCGCTGCATGGAATCGGGGGCCGGCAGGATCTGCCGGTTCCGTTCGGGCTGGCGGTGGGCGGCGCCGCGATCGCGGTGACGCTCTCGTTCGTCGTGCTCGGGCTGGCGTGGCGGAGTCCGAAGTACCGCGGCAACGCCTCCGGGAAGCCGTTGCCTGCCGCAATCACCCGGACGGTGGACGCGGGCTGGTTCCGCTGGATCGTCCGCGCGGTCGGACTGGCGACCTTCCTGTACGCGATGGTGTCGCTGATGTTCGGCGTCGACCGGCTCACGAACCCGATCTTCGGGTTCATCTACATCCTGGTCTGGGTCGGGCTGGTACCGATCTCGATCGCGCTCGGCCCGGTCTGGCGCACGCTGAACCCGCTCCGCACGCTCCACCTCCTGCTCTCGAAGGCCCTCCGCCAGCCCGCGTCGAAGGGTCTGCTCGAGCTCCCCGCCTGGGTAGGCCTATGGCCGGCCGCGCTCGGCATCTTCGCGTTCACCTGGCTCGAACTGGTCGCACCGGACCGGGCGACGATCCCGGTGCTGCAGGCCTGGATCGCGCTGTACGTCGTGATCACGATGTTCGGGGCGATCCTGTTCGGCGACCGCTGGTTCTCGCAGGGCGACCCGTTCGAGGCCTACGCCACGCTGATGTCGCGGTTGTCCCCGTGGGGCCGCCGCAACGACGGCGCCCTCGTCGTCCGGCGTCCGCTGGAAAACCTCGACGGGATGAAGCCGCAACCGGGCCTCGTCGGTTTGGTCGCGGCCCTGCTCGGCTCCACGGCGTACGACGGGTTCTCGAACTCGTCGGCCTGGATCGGCTGGGCGCAGAACCAGGACATCTCGATGACCTGGCTCGGGACGGCCGCACTGATCGTGTTCATCCTGTTCGTCCTCGGCACCTACTCCGGCGCCACCGTGCTCGCGGGCCGGCTGTCGGACAGTTCGCGGACGTCGCTGCCGGGCCTGTTCGCGCACTCCGTCGTACCGATCGCGTTCGGGTACGTCGTCGCGCACTACCTGACCCTGTTCATCCTCGAAGGGCAGCGGACGCTGATCTACCTCAGCGACCCGCTCAGCAACGGCGCGAACATCTTCGGCACGGGTCTGCTCGCGGTGAACACCGGCATCACCAACCACAGCACGGCGATCGCGGTCATCCAGGTCCTCGCGGTGGTCTGCGGCCACCTGCTCGGCGTCGTCTCGGCGCACGACCGCGCGGTCGCGCTGTTCCCGCGCACCAAGGCCTTGGCCGGCCAGATCCCGCTGCTCGTCGTCATGGTCGGCTACACCTGCGGCGGTCTGCTTCTACTGTTCTCTTCGTGATCTACACGCCTTTGGAACGCTCAGCCCTCCGTGGCGCGCTCGTCGCGGAGGCCCGGGCAGACGCCCGCATCACGGGCGCCGCCCTGACCGGATCCGCAGCGGTCGGCGCCGAGGACGAGTGGTCGGACATCGATCTGGCCTTCGGCCTCGCGGCCGACGCCGATCAGGCTGCTGTGCTTGCCGACTGGACGGCTGCGATGTACGCCGAGCACGGTGCCATCCACCACACAGACATGTGGTCGGGCCCGACCGTCTACCGAGTGTTCCTGCTCGACTCCACCCTCCAGGTGGACATCGCCTTCGCCCC
The DNA here is from genome assembly GCF_040300265.1 of Kribbella sp. NPDC000426. NCBI lineage: Bacteria > Bacillati > Actinomycetota > Actinomycetes > Propionibacteriales > Kribbellaceae > Kribbella > Kribbella sp. NPDC000426. The sequence continues at coordinate 879,795 of NZ_JBEPDK010000001.1, forward strand.
GCTCGAAGCATTCGGCGCCCTGGGTCCCACCTTTCAACTGCTCTTCGGCTCAGCGGTCGAGCAGCCGGCCCGCAGTACGCCGGACCCGGTCGACCTGATCGGCATGGGCTGGCTGTACGCGTTGCACGCGCGCTCGAGTATCGCGCGCGGCAAGACGTGGCAGGCGGAGTACATGATCAGCGGCGTACGGGATCACGTACTGATGCTGATGTGCCTGCGCCACGGCGTACCGCACTCGCAGGGTCGCGGTCTGCATTTGTTGCCTGCAGCTACTACTGCTGCAGTCGAGCCGACGCTGGTGCGATCGCTGGACGCCGGCGAGTTGCGGCGGGCGTTCGGCGCGAGTGTCGACGTACTGCTGGCCGAGATCGCCGAGGTCGATCCCGCGCTGGCGGTCAGGCTGACTCGGACGTTGCGGGAGTTGACGGCTTAGGCAAGCTGCGGCTGGTGACGGCGAGCAGGATGAACGCGATCATGCCGACGATCAGGTGCGAGTTGCCCGGGATCGACTGCCAGAAGGTCCAGTTGAGCTCGCGGTCGTCGCGGTACGGGACCCACCAGATCGACCGCAGCACGAACAGGCCGTAGAACAGGACGCCGGTGACCACCGCGGGGTTGAGGCCCCAGACGCGGTTGATACCGCGGATCAGGCTGACGCCGAGCGGGATGATCCAGACCCAGTGGTGGCTCCACGAGATCGGCGACGCGTACAGGACCGCCAGCGCCATCACCGAGATCGCTGTGACGCGCTCGTCGGCCAGCCAGTATCGCCGGGCCAGCCACAGCACGAGCAGGCCGAACACGACCGATAGCACGAACCAGGCCGGCTGGACCCAGCCCGCGTCGTTGCCGATGCGGTGCAGGAAGCCGTTGAACGACTGGTTGCCGGTGTACGCGATGCCGCCGACGCGGTTCGCGTCGAGGATCACGTCGGTCCAGTAGCGCCAGGACTGGTGCGGCACGATCGCGAACCCGACCGCCATCGTTGCCAGCAGCCCCAGTACGGCGTTGCGCAGCGCCCGCCACTGCTTCGTCACCACGAGCAGCGCGAGGAACGGCAACGGGGTCAGCTTCACGCCGATCGTCACGCCGACCCAGAAACCCCGCAGCCGGGTGTCGTTCGGCCGGACCAGGTCCAGCAGGATCATTGCCGTCAGCAACAGGTTGATCTGGCCGAACTGGATCGTCTGCCAGACCGGCTCGAGCAGCAGCGACAGGACCGTCAGCGCGATCAGCGCCGCGGTCCGCTTGCGCTGGGTGACGAACGCCCAGAACGTCTTCGGCAGGCTGGTCCGCCACAGCGCGGTGATGCACAGCACCGAGATCGTCGTCCAGGTCACGAGCGCGACCGCCCACGGTACGGCGGCCAGCGGGACCATCGCGATCGCGGCGAACGGCGGGTACGTGAAGGGGAGCCCGGAGCCGCCGGGCAGCTGCGCGTCGTACAGCGAGTCGCCGTGCAGCAGCACGGAGCCGCCCATCCGGTAGACGCGCAGGTCGATCATGCCGCCGAACAGGTTGGCGGCCCAGGCACCGAGCGCGACGAGTACGGCGCAGCCGACGATCGCGAGGACGACGCGACGGGTGGCGGGACGGGCCGGGGAGGAGGGAGGGGTGGTCACGGTCACGTCAGGTCGGCTCCGAACAGGGTTTCCAGCGCTCGCCGGGTCTCGTCGTACTCGGTGTGCAGAATCGCGGTCATGCCGACCGCGCGGGCGCCGTCGACGTTGAGTTGCAGGTCGTCGATGAAGACGCACTCCGCCGGCTCCAGGTTCAGCCGGCGGGCGGCGAGCAGGAAGATCTCCGGCTCGGGTTTGCGCAGTCCGACCTCGCCGGAGATGACGATGTCGTCGAACATCCCGTCCCAGGTGTCGCGGGGGTAGGTGTTGCCCCACGAGTTCGACAGCAGGGCGGTCTTGATCCCGCGCTCGTTGGCGCGGCGGACCAGGCCGGACATCGCGGGCTGGTGCTCGAAGTGCGCGAACATCCGCTCGATCAGGCCCTCCGCGGGCACCGGCGTACCGTCGCGGCGGACGAGCATCGAGGCGAGCTTCCGCTCGAAGTCGGGTACGGCGATCTGGCCGCGCTCGAGCGCGTGCACCGGGTTCAGCTCGGCCTCGGCGGCCGCCTCCTCGGGCGAGGGCGAAGGCAGCCATTTCAGCACTGCTTCGAGGTAGGAGTCGAAGTCGAAATCGTCCAGCTCGGCCCAGCGTCGCAGCGCCGCGTCGAGGCCCGAGGTGAGCACTCCGCCCCAGTCCACCAAGAGACCACGGGGTATCGCTCGCACCTCGACCATGCCCGCAAGCCTACTCAGACCGCGGCCGTCATCACGCTTCCGGCCCCGGCCCTCACTCCCCGTGGTCAGTGGTTGTACTCGATGGTGACGTCGCCCGAGGAGGTCTTGGCCTGGATGGTGCGGGTGGCGTTCGGGTCGATCTTCACGTTGGCCGACTCGTCGCCGGAGGAGGACTTGGTGTCGACCTTGTACGCCTCGTCGCCGGACGGGATCCGGATCGAGACGTCACCCGAGCTCGACTTCGCGTCGACCGACTGCGGGGCGACCGAGAAGTCCAGTTCGGAGCTCCCGGAGCTGCTGCGCGCCGTCACCGACGTCGCGGTCAGGCCGTCCGCCTGCACGTCGCCGGAGCTCGACTCGAGCTGCAACGGTCCGCCGACGTCGTGCACCTCGATGTCGCCGGAGCTCGTCTTCACGTCGGCGCCGCCGGAGAACCCGGAGAGCGTGATGTCTCCGCTGCTGCTCTCGATCGTGAGCTTCAGGTCCCGCGGCACGGTCAGCACGTAGCTGGTCTTGCACCCGAACGACAGGAACCCGCAGCCGCCGCTGTTCAGCTCGAGCTTGCCCTCGTCCTGGTGGTACTTCTCCTTCGGATCCGAGCCGAACACGTTCCGCTCGAACTGCCGATCGATCTTCACCTCGGTCCCGTCGCCGGGCCGTACTTCGACCTCGGCGGCGCCGCCCTTGACCAGCAGCGAGTCGCCGTGGACCGGGTAGCTCTCCTGGCTGCTCTTGGTGCCCTCGGTCAGCCCGGTCAGCGCCCAGTACGCGCCACCGAGGATGAGGGCGACCGAGATGGCGATCCCGTACCGGCGGTTGGTACTCATCGAGCTCGGCGGCCGGCCCTGGACATCGGACATGACACTCCCCTGCGGGTCGAAGTACTGCCAACCCTGGCACATCGTCGCCGGGTTGTCGGCGGGGTTATCCCCGGGTTCGCCACCGATCCGACCCTGACTGCCGGGCGCCGGACCTATGCGGGCACCAGCTCCTTGACGACGGTCGTAGCCAGTTGCTGGAACGACTTGCGGAGCTTGCTGGACTTGGCTGCTTCGGCGAGGCTGCGGCCGTGGGACATGGCGGCGTCGACCGCGCTCAAGTCGTACGGCAGGAAGGCGGCGGGCTCGATCCCGGCGTACTGCCCGAGGGCCTCCGCGGCGGCGTCGCCGGGTGAGGCACCGAGCGCTCCGGAGCGTAGCCGATTGACGACCACGCGGACTGTCGTCGACGGGACGACGGCACGGACCTCGTGGACCGCCCGGATCAAGCGGGTCAGGCCGACCGGATCCGCCGTACCGACGATCATCACCTCGTCGGCCTGCTCCAGCGTCGCGACCGTCGCGCCGTTGCGCCGCGGGGCCAGCGAGTCGAACGAGATCTCCTCGTCCGTCTCGATGCAGAAGCCGACATCCACGACCGTGACCGGGGCAAGTTCGCGTGCCGTCGACCAGATCGCCTCGATCGCCGCCGGCCGCAGTTCGGTCCATCGGTCGGCCCGGCTGAGCCCGGTCAGCACCAGCATGTGCGGGGCGACCTGGCGCGCGCACTTCGCGAGCGTGATCATGTCGAGCGAACCGTTCGACGCCGAGCGCGCCGCGGCGGCCAGGCCGGAGGTTTCGTCGAGCATCCCCAGCATCTGCGCGACGGTGCCGCCGTACACATCCGCGTCGGCGAGCAGCGTGGGCACCCGCTTCGCGGCCAGCTCGGACGCAAGGTTGACCGCGACCGTCGTCCGGCCAGGCGCGCCGGTCGGACCCCAGACGGCGATCAGGCGGCCGGCGCCTTGGGAGTACGGCGGGGGTTCGTAGTTGGCGGCCGTCTCCGGGGTGATCGGCACGAATCCGCCGGCGAAATGGGCAGTGGAGATCTCCGGGCCGGACTCGACGGCCTCGGTGACTGCGCGGCCGAGGTCGGTCGGGCTGACGTCGGCGGGCAGGATCCGCTCGATCCCCATCCGGCTGAGCCGGTCCTCGGGGCCGAAGGGCGCGCCGGTCTCCGTCGGGTCGACCAGGGCGAGCACGGCGATTCCGCGTGCGTGCAGTGCGGCGACTGCGTCGGAGGAGAGCCGGGCCAGGGCGTCGGCCAGCAGGACCGCGCGGGCCTGACCACTCGCTGCGGCGGCCATCACGTCGGCGATGTCGACACAGCGCCGTACGACGTGGATGCCGGGGGCGCGCTCGGTCCGCTGGACGACGTCGGCCTCCCAGGGCGCGCCGGTGACGGCGAGCAGGACCGGGATCGACATCAGTTGGCCTTCCGGACCAGGGTCGGCTCGCCGGCGCCGAGCGCGGTCAGCGCGGCCGGGATGCGGGGCAGGTCGGCCGAGGTGAGCCCGATCAGCACCTGTCGCCTGGCTGTGCTGCCCGCCACGCCTTTGACCGAGTCGATCTCCAGCACGCGGACGCTGCTCCACAACGGTCTCGCGGGCCGGCCCTCCTCCTTCGGCACCACCCAGACGTCGACGATGTCGCCGACCGCGGTGTCGGACGGCAGGCGGCCGGTCGCGACCGACAGCGGGAGCTCGGTGCGGTCCTGGTCGGACTTGGCGACCGCCGCGTCCTTCGGCAGGAACTCGCCCTGGTCGATCGCCCGGCCGACGACCAGGCCCTTCACGTCGGCGTCGGCCGCGAGATACCGCTCGGAGTCGTTGGTGCTGGTGAAACGGACCCGGACCGTGGTCAGGTCGTCGTCGGTCAGCGGGACCCCGACCTTGAGGTCGTGCTTGGCGGCCCAGATCGTCGTGGTGTCGTCGGCCGACGACAACAACTTGGCGCCGGCCAGCGCGGTGACGGCGACGAGCAGCACACCGAGGACCAGGCGACCGTCCTTCCACCGGGCCTTGCGGTTGCGCTGGGCCGGGGCGGACGGCGCCCCGAATCCACTTCGCACGGCTGTCTCGACCACGTCGTCTCCCCAGTCAATCGATCGTTCTCGGGCGACATTCTGCCTGGTTCGCGATCGCGGCGTGAACGGTCATCCACAGGCAGTCACAGGCTGGGGACAAACCCGATCGTCCAGCCGCGAACCGTGGCAAACTGAAACAACCAGCCACTACGTGAAGGAGTCCGACGGATGCCGGGTCCCCGCTTCCTCCAGCTCGCCGACGTCGCCGAGGTGCTCAACATCTCCGCCAACCAGGTCTACGCGCTGGTCCGCCGCGGCGACATCCCGGCCGTCAAGATCGGCGGCCGCGGCCAGTGGCGCGTCGAAGCCACCGAGCTGGAGAAGTACATCGAGCGCCTCTACACCGAAACCAAGACCTTCATAGACGCCCACCCCTTCGGCGAGGAAGCCGAGGCTTCGGAGGACGCCCAGCTCTAGTTCGGTTGTCGCACCGGCGGGCTGGCGCTGGTGCGACCCCGTGCAGTGCACCGCGTTCAGCGGCGGCGGAGGGCTCGGAGGGATTGGGTGGGGACCAGGCGGACGTTGTAGACCTCCGAGCGGCGGCGGGGGGCGTCGAGCGGGTGTTCGGCGAGCTCCAGGAAGTCGGCGCCGACGCGGTCGATGGTGCCGGTGACGGGACCGCCGCTGCTGCAGAACAGGGTGACCGGTGAGCGGTCACGGGCGATCCCGCGGAGCAGGTGAGCGAGCCCGAGCTTGCCCTCGACGGCGCCGGCCGGCTCGGCCCACGGCCCCAGCCGGTGTACGGCGACGAGCGCGGCAACCGGGATCAGCCACTCCTCGTACCGCTCGGTCTCGAGCAGCAAGCAGTCCTTCCCGACCCGGCTGAGCAGGCCGCGAACCGGCTCGGCGTCGTTCAGCTCGACGCGTACGACGGTGTTCACCGCGCCGCGGAGCCGGTCGAGGACGGTGATCTTCCCGACCTCAGCGCGGATCCGGTCGGCCACTTCGCCGTACAGATCTGAGTCCTGGAGCGCCTCGAACTGCGCCTCCAGGTCCGCGAACAACGCATCCCACCGCATGACCGCGAACCTACCGGTCCCAGGTGCCGTCACGCCGGTCCGCCGTCACTCTCCGCACGGGATACCGACGCTGCGTGCGTTAAGGACTTGCAAAGCTGGCCTATTACCGGTCTATAGTGATCAAGCCAAAGCAAACTAACGCAAACTCATAGGTCGGGAGCGAAGCGGGATGAACGCGATGATCCGGGCACTGAAAGGCACCCTCGCGGTGCTGGCGCTGGCCGGTGTCGGCCTGCTGCTGCGGTGGGTGACCGCCGGGTCGATCAGCAGCGCCCGGACGTACGACCTGGACTCGCTGACCGTGCTCGCGGTCGGCACGGTTGCCTGGATCGCGTACGTCTGGCTCGTGCTGGCGGTCGTCACGACCGTCCTCGAGCAGATCCCCGGCGTGGTCGGCGAGCTCGCCGGCGCGGTCGCCGGACGCATCACGACGAAGACAGCCCGAGCCCTACTCCGCTCCGGCCTCGGCGTCGCCGCCGTCACCCCCCTCACCGTCACCGCAGCCCAAGCCACCCCCACCCACGTCCTCCAGTGGAACCAGACCGCCCCCGCCTCCACCGTCCACCTCACCGACTCCGACTGGCGCACCACCGAACCCCGCTCCACCCTCCAACTAGGCCCCACCACCCCCGCATCAACCGCTAACACCTGGCGGACGACGGAGCCCGCCTCGGACCTGCACATCGGCGGCCCCGACGCGCACACGACACACGTAGGCCAGCGGCCCACCAAGTCCCAGCAAAGCTCCACCGACTCCCAGCAGGACTTCACCAGCTCACAGCCGGAGTCCACCGATGCCTGGCGAGCCACTGAGCCCGTCTCACGTCTGCAGATTGGTGGCGGTGACGCGCAGACCGCGCACGCAGGCCAGCTGCATGCCGCTGAGTCTCGGCAGGGGTCTGCCAGCTCTCAGCGGGAGTCTGGGGATGGGCGGCGGGGCTCCAGCGACGTATGGCGGGCTGCCGAGCCTGCTTCTGGGTTGCGGATTGGTGGGGAGCAGGGAGCCGAGGGCTCCGGGCGGCCGGCGGGTGGTGGGTGGGTGCGGGTCGGTGTGCCGGATCGGCCTGTTGATGGGGCGGCTACTCGGTACACGGAGGTGCGGGCGGGTGGGGCGGTGCGGGTCGTCGTACAGGAAGGGGACTCGCTGTGGGCTCTTGCTGCTCGGGAGCTGGGGCCTGGTGCCTCGAACGAAGCGATCGCCGCGCGGTGGCCGGAGTGGTACGCCGCGAACCGGCAGGTGATCGGGGACGACCCCGACCTGATTCTTCCCGGGCTGGTACTCCGCGTCCCGCCCAAGTCAACCGGCCACCTCCCGCCCACTCATCAGGAGCCGTGACATGAGCCAGTCCCAGAACCTCGCCACCACGCACGCGACCTCAGCACCGGAACCGATGGAGGTTCTCATGGCCGTCACCAACCCGACCGAATCCACGGCCACCCCGGATGTGCTCGCATCTGTCACCCGGCCGCGGCTGCGGTCGGTGCGGGATCAGCACACCGTCCCGGCGACCGCCCGGTACGCCGCTGAGCTGACCGATGGCGCGCTGGCCCTGCGCTTGGAGGCGATCACCCGCCTCGGTGTCGGGTCTGCGCCACGGCGGTTGTCGAGCATCGCGGCCTTCACCACCCGCCAGCCACAGGCCCGCAAGCTCACCGTGGTACCGGCCACCGACAAGCAGGCGGCTGGGCAACCTGACGGGGCCCAGCCGCCACTCCCAACAAGCAACCCCCAACCCAGCCAGGTTGCCGCGCCTGGTGAGTCAGGTCGGCAGGGTGGGGTGGGGGTGCCGGGGGCTCGGGTTTGGGGTGGGCGGTTGGCTCAGGCTGTGGCGGAGGTGCTGGCCGGGGATCGGCCTATTTCGCAACTGGTGCGGTACACGGACGACGAAGTGTTCATGGAGCTGAATCGGCGCGTTCGGTTGCTCGGGTTGAACACGACTGCGATGACCCGGGGTGCGAAGGAGAAGAGTGCGGTGCAGTCGGTGCGGGTGTTCATGCCCGAGCCGTCGATCGCCGAGGTGGCCGCGCATGTACGGCGTGGGGACCGCTCGCGGGCGATCGCGCTGCGGATGGAGATCCGTCGCAACCGCTGGGTGTGCACGGCCCTCGAGATCGGCTGAGAACCGAACTCTTGGCACCCGTTCGGCGTCATAACGAGCGCAATCGGATCGAGCGGTTGCTGTCATCTGAATGGGCTCGCGGCGGCGTACGGTAACCGAGGTCGGCCGCGGGGCCGGCCAACTCGTTCGGGGGAATGATGTCCGAGACCACGATCACCACACCACTGCATGCAGCGGAGTCGACTGGGGTGACACCGGGTACGCCGTGGCAGGTCGCGGTACACGAGCTGAGTGACGCGGAGCAGGCCCGGGTGCTGCCCGCGGTGCACCATCGCCGGTGGAGCGAGCGGATGCCGCTGCTGTACCCGCTGGCAGTGCGGTACCACCGTGCGCTCAAGCGGCTCGAGTGGATGAGGTCCAGCACGCCGTACGCCGGAACGCGGGCGGCGGCCGATCTGCCGGTCAGGATCAAGCGGCACAAGTCGCTGCTGCTGCGTCAGCTCGGTGAGACCGAGATGTGGATGCAGCACAATAAGGTGACCAACCTGAAGCTTGCCTGCGCGCAGGTCGACGGGCTGCTGATCCGCCCGGGCGAGACGTTCTCCTTCAACAAGCTGGTCGGCAACGCGACCCGGCGCAAGGGTTATGTGAAAGGCATGCGGCTGTCGAACGGGCAGGCGCGGCCGGGGATCGGCGGTGGCATCTGCCAGCTCGCGAACCTCTTGCACTGGATGGTGCTGCACTCACCGCTGACCGTGACGCAGCGTTCGACGCACAGCTTCGACCCGTTTCCGGACAACGGCCGGGTGCTCCCGTGGGGCGTGGGCTGCAGCATCGTCTACAACTATGTGGACCTGCAGTTCCGCAACGACACCGACCAGACCTTCCAGTTGCACGTCGGGGTCGGCGACCGGTACCTCGAGGGCGAGATCCTCGCGGATGTCCCGGCCGAGTCGTCGTACCGCGTCTTCGCGAAAGAGGAGCGCTTCCTCCGCGTCGGCCCCGACTACTTCCGCCGGAACGAGATCTGGCGAACCGTGATCGACCGCCGCACCGGCACCGCCCGCCGCGACGAACTGATCCGCGAGAACGTTGCCCTGGTCAAATACCTTCCGGTCGACGTCCCGGTCCTCGACGTCGTGTTCCCGCACTGAACAGCACTGAACAAGAACTGAACGAGAAACTGTCGGTGGGCCGTAGCAGACTGGCGGTATGACAGTCGCCGTCGAGCCGTACCGGGAGCGGGCTGCGCTCGTGCCGGGGGCTGAGTTGTGGACGCGGACGGCTGAGGGTGGGGAGTATCGGATCCTGCCGGATGGCTGTATGGATGTGCTGTTGATCGACGGGGATCTGGTGGTGGCGGGGCCGGACAGTCATGCGTGGACGGGGAGTGCGCCGCGGGGGACGCGGTACGCCGGGGTTCGGTTTGCGCCGGGGACCGCACCGGGGTTTCTGGGGGTGCCGGCTCGGGAGTTGCTCAACGAGCGGGTTCCGCTGGCTGATCTGTGGTCGCCGACCCGGAGCCGGCAACTGCTCGACCGGATCCGATCCGCGCCCGACCCGGCCGTCGCGCTGGACGTCGAGGTCGCCAAGCTGGTCGACGAGCCGCCGGACCGGCTGATCGGTTATGTACTGCGCAACGTCCGCGGCGGGCTGCTCCGCGGCACGGCCGGCGTCTCCCGGCTGGCCACCACGATCGGACTCAGCGAGCGGCAGCTGCATCGACGCTGCCTGGACGCGTTCGGCTACGGGCCGAAGATGCTCGACCGGGTCCTGTGGATGAACGTCGCTCTCGACCACGCCCGCACCGGCCTGGCCCTCGCCGACGTCGCCACGCTCACCGGGTACGCCGACCAGGCGCACTTCACCCGCGACGTCAAAGCCCTGACCGGTCTACCACCTAAGACGCTGCTGGGCTGACCCGTCCCAGCGTGTCAGCATTACTCTTCATGACCGGTCACCCGGAAGTCGGTACGGCGACTCTGCGCCACAACCCGCTCAACGCGGTGACGGCGACCGTGGAGCGCATCACGTACGCCGACGGCCGCACCGCCGTACGCAAGCAGCTCCAGAGTCCGGCCGACTCCACAGGTCCGTGGGCCGCGTCCACAGACCCGCGCCATTGGAACTACTGGCGCCGCGAGCTCGAGGTGTACCAGGACGATGAGCTCCGCCAACGGCTCGCGGACGCCGGGCTGGTCCTGCCCGAGGCGCAGGTCGAAGAGTGGCCGGACGGCGCCGTGCTGCTGATGGAAGACATCGGCGGTACGTCGGGCACCCAGTTCAGCCTCGCCGAGCACGCGGCACTCACGAGAGCCTTCGGGCGCTGGCAAGCCCAGCAGCCCGTGGCCGAGCGACCGTGGACGTCGACAGGATTCCTGCGCGACTACTCGACGACCCGCGACGTGCCCTGGCAACTGCTGACCGACGACGCCGCCTGGCAACAGCCGCTCATCCGCGAGACGTGGCCCGGTCAGCTCCGAGAGGCCTGGACCAGACTGATGGTTCAGCGCGAGGCGCTGCTCGATCTCGTCGCGAGCCTCCCTCGCGCGACCTGCCACCTGGACTTCTGGGTCTCCAACGTGATCCAGCGCCCGACCGGCGAGCTCGCGCTGTTCGACTGGGCGTTCACCGGTGACGGCGCGCTCGGCGAGGACATCGGCAACTACATCCCGGACGCGGTCTTCGACATGTTCTGGCCGGTCGAGCGGCTGCCCGAGCTCGCCGAGACCTGTATCGCCAACTACCTCGACGGTCTGCACGAGGCCGGCTGGCGCGGGGATCCCGATCAGGTGCGGCTGGCGGTGATGGCGTCCGGGGTCAAGTACGCGTGGCTGCTGCCGGGTCTGCTCGGCCGCGCGTCCGACCCCGCCCACAACGCCTATCACCGCCAGGTCGACAGTCGGCGGCTGTTCCACCAGCGCGGCCAGGCGCTGATGTACGTCGCCGACTGGTGTGCCGAGGCGCTCAGCCGAGCACGACGGTAAAGCCACCGGGTACGACGAGCGCCCGCGAAGCGTTGCCCCGAGCAACCAACTTCCCGGCCGCATCGTAGGTCCAGGACTGCTTCCCCGGCACACTCATCACGCGAGCATGCGTATCCACACTCGCCAGCAACACGGCGTCCCCGATCCGCAGGCTACTGACGGTCGGCAGCAGGAGCAGAGCATCCAACTGCGCCGCGCCTTGCGCCCTGGCCGTGAGGGTAGTGGCACCGGCCGGGAGAGGGTTGGCCAGTGTCAGTGGAAGCAGCGCGCCTGGTGCGGCGGAGATGCCTTGCGACCCGCAGACGTGCGTGAGGGTGCCGAGCGCCCGAGGCCCGGCGGTCCAGGTCGTGCGAGCCGGAGTCGGGGCGTCGCTCAGGTTGACGACCGGAAGCACCAGGCGCTGCTGCGATGACGGCGGCACGGTCCAGGTCGCCGTACCGTCGAGGGAGAGGTAGGAGCCGTTGCTCCATTGGGATTCACCAGTCCAGGCCGACGGCGGCGTGACGACCTGACCGCCGGTGGCGGTTTCGGCCTCGATGATCTGCAAGCCGTCGTACGACGGGGTTCCTGTGAGGCGGGCAACCTCCGGGTTGGCGTCGAGGGCGAGCATCGACAGTTGGCCGTGGATGCTCGACTCGGCGCCGGAGTTGCGGTTGATCGTGCCGTCGCCGGAGATGCCGTCGTACGTGCGGCCGGTGCTCGCGTCGTACATCGGCTGGCCGGCACGGTTGGCGCCGAAGTACCAGGCCGCCACGAACGCGGCGACCTGCTTCAGGCCGGGAAGGCCGACGGAGAGCAAGCCCTGCAGGCGGGCGTCGACGCCGTACGCGATCTGGGTGCGGTCGATCGGCGTCGGCAGCCACCCGTTGTCCGGGCCGCCCGCCGTCATCAGAAGCGGCGTGAACCCGGCGGTGTCGCCGATCGCGGCACCGGCCAGCTTGGGTGTGCCCAGAGCGTGAGCCGCGGCGGCGAGGCCGGAGGGCATCTGGGCGCCCCACGCGTGCCAGTCGGAGATCGACTCGCCCCACGGCATCAGCGCACGGAACGGCCACTCGCGCGTCGAACCGGCCGCCATCGCAGCGATGCCCTCGGCGAAGCGCCCGAGCGCCCGCCGCGCCGCAGCAGAGCCGCCGGCTTCCACATAGGCCGACAGCCCGAGAACGGCCTCGCTCGTCGCGTCCGCGCCGTTGACGATCAGCCAGGCGGGCAGCCGGCGGCCGTCGACCACGTTGTACTGGCCGTAGCGCACGAGGACCTGACGCTCCAGCGCCGCGATCGCGCGCTCCAGACGATCGCGGAGGAAGGTCGCGAAAGCCCGGTCGGTACGACGGAAAACGGCGTACCCCTCCCCCAAGGCCCAGACCGTGCGCGCCAGCCAGTAGGACGGGCCGGAGTCGGACGGGTCGGGGAGTTCGACGGGGTCGGCGCTCGGGTTGAGCGTGCCGTCGGGCTGCATCCACAGGACAACGTTGCCGTTGGGTGACTGGAGGAACGTCAGGCTGCGGAGGAGCCCACGGGCGGCCTCCAGCGAAGCTGCAGAGCGGAACTGCTTCCAGTGCCGCAGGTAGACGACTGCGGCCCGGGCGATGTCGTCAGCGTTGAACGCGCCTTGACCATAGGTGTTCGTCGCGGCGTCGTAGGTCCCGCCACCGATCCGCTTGTAGGAGCCGTCGGCCTGGCGGTCGGCGTATGTCCACAGCACGCCGACCGGACCGCTGCCGAAGGTGGTGTGACCGGGAGCGGCCGGCGGCGTCACCGACGTACGGAGGAAGTCGAGGTGCGCGAGGTTGGAGAGCCTGCCCGAGGCCGAGGCTGAGGCTGAGGCTGAGGCGGGAAGGGTGACGGTCGATGCGGCGGCTACTGCAAGGGCTCCGCCGATGACGGTGCGGCGGGTCGGGTTCATGGCAGGCGGTCCAATCTGGCCACGCCGATGGCGGCGTCGGCCATGCCGTAGAAGACGTACTGGGTGCCGTTGACCTGCTCGATCGCAGTCGGGAAGACGACGTTGCCGACCGTGCCGATCTTCTCCTCGTCGGTCTCGGGGACCATCAGGGGTTCGGTGGTACGAGCGATGACGCGGGTGACATCCTCGGCATCGAGGATCAGCGCGCCGGCCGCGTAGCAGACCTTCTGGGTGGTCGGGTCGAAGCCTTCCGGCTGCTCGCCGGTGACGCCGTGGTGGATCACGAGCCAACCCTCGGGGATGCGCAGCGGTGCCGGCCCGGCGCCGATCTTCAGCTCCTCGAACGGGTACTCCGACATCGCGACCAGCCGGTGGTTGCGCAGATGAACCAGGTTCCGCAGGTCGGCTTCGACGGCAGCCACCGGGACGAACGAGACCCAGATGCCCGGCCGGTCATCGGTCACACCGGCCGGCAGGTGCACGCCTTCGCCTTCGCGGAACCAGCCGAGGTCCCACATCGGCCGGTGCAGCATCGCGTACGACGGCTCGCCGTCCGGGCCCGGCACAGGCTCCGGGAAGAACACCGTGTCCTTGTTGGGGAACAGGTTGAGGTCGGTATCGAGGTCCGGCTGGTACTCGAAATGCAGCGGACCGAGCCGGCGCCATTCCCGCAGATCCGAGGAGACCGCGAGCGCCGGCTTCGGGCCGAGCGGGCCGTAGGCGACGTACGTCATCACATGGAGGCCGAGGGACGGGACGAAGGTGACGCGCGGGTCCTCGACACCGGCGTTGTTCTTGCCGCGCTCCCAGCCCTCGTCCGGCGCAAGCACGACGCCCTCACGCTCGACACCCACGGGTACGCCGTCCTCGAGCTCGACGCGAGCCAGGCCGACGCGGGAGATGTTGCCGGTAGCAACCAGCCGCGGCAGCAGGTAGAGCGCGCCGTCCGGGGTGTGCCCGGTCGCCGGGTTCAGCACGCCTTCGGCCTCGAGCTCGTTGCCCGGCTCGGCGGTCATCAGTACGCCGACGCGAGTCAGCGTGTAGGGAACAGTCACGGGTAGCCCTTCAGGAATTAGCCTTTGACGCCGGACGACAGGTTCGTCGAGATGAACCGGCGCTGGAAGATGATGAACAAGGTGACCGCCGGCGCGGCCAGCACACAGGCCCCGGCCAGCACCGCACCGAACGGGTTGGCCGCCCGCGCCGACACGGTGGTCAGGTAGTTGGACAGCGAGACCGCCAACGGCTGCAGGTTCTGCTGCTTGGTGATCAGGAACGGCCAGAGGAACTCGTTCCACGGCCCGATGAACGTGAGCAGTACGCCGGTCAGCAGCGCCGGTCGCACGAGTGGTACAGCGACGCGCCACAAGATGCTCAGCTCGGAGGCGCCGTCGATCCGGGCCGCGTCGAAGAGCTCGGCCGGCAGTTGCAGGAAGTACTGGCGGAACACGAACACCGCGGTCGAGTTGATCAGGAACGGCAGGATCATGCCGAGGTAAGAATCGGCGAGCCCGTAGCTGCGGACGATCAACACATACAAGGGAATCGTCAGCAGCTGGAACGGTACGACCTGGATGAGCAGCATCAGGTTGAACACCAGCCCACGACCGCGGAACTGCAACCGCGCCAGGGCATAACCGGCCAGCACGCCGAAGACGAGCGTCCCGAGGATCACGCCACCGGTGAAGATGCCGGAGTTGATCAAGGACCGGCCGAGGTGAATCGACTTGTTGATCTCGCTGTAGTTGTGACCGGTCAGGTTGCCGGGGTTGGGAAACGCGCCGCTGACCGACGGGTCCGGCTCAGCCTGCAACGAGCCGATCAGCATGTAGTAGAAGGGAAACAGGAACACGAAGGCACCTGCGAGCAGCGCTATGAACTTGCCCTTCATCAGTCCTCCTCCCTCCCGACAAGCCGTCGTTCGATCAGAGCGAGCAACAGCACGCCGATCACGAGTAGAACCCCGATCGCCGATCCGACGTCCGGGTTGCCTTGTTCGATGCCGCGCTGGTACATGATCAGGACCGGCGATGCGGAAGCTCCGTCCGGTCCGCCGCCTCCGGTCAGCAGGTAGGGCTCGGTGAACAGGTTCGCGCCCGTCACCGTGGCAACCAGCACCACCAGCGTCGTCGCCGGCCGTACGCCTGGCACGGTGACATTGAGGAACGACTTCCATCGCCCGGCGCCATCCATCGAGGCTGCTTCGTAGAGGTCCTTCGACACGTTCTGCAGCGCGGCCAGGTAGAGCAGGATGAAGAAACCGAGCTGTTTCCAGGTGACGTAGATGGCGACCGTCGGCATAGCGAGCTTCGAGTTCACCAACCACGACGGATCAGGCGCGAGCGGCCCGAGGATCGAGTTGACCAGACCGTTGGAGTTGAACAAGAACAGCCACACGCCGACCACTGCGACGCTCGCCGTCACGTACGGGACGTAGTACGAGACCCGGAAGAACGTGCGCCAGCGGATCGCCGCGTTGAGCGCGTTGGCCAGCCCCAGCGACAGTACGACGGTGAGCGGGACGTTGATGACCAGGAAGATCACCACGTTGACGAACGCCCGCTGTACGGCGGGATCCGTCAACACCGTCACGTAGTTGTCGAACCCCACGAACGGGCGGTCCACGATCGCACCCGGCGCCGCGAAGAAGTAGTCGTGGAACGACATGTACACGGCAAACCCGAGCGGATACGCGAACACCGCAGCCAGAAACACGACGTACGGCGTAACGAACGCGCTCCCGGCCGGATGCTCACCGAGAACCCGGCCGAAGAAGCCGCGCCTCATGATTGTTTGGCGAGTTGATCGACCTTCTGTGCGGCCTCGTCCAGTGCCTGACCGGGGTCTTGTTGGCCGAAGATGACCGATTTGGAGTAGGCGTCGCGGAAGGTTTGCCAGATGGTGATGGAGTTGGGGACGTTGGGGACCTCGACGGTGCGGGAGGCCTGGTCGGCGAAGATTTTGTAGTCGGGGTTGGTGGTGAAGTAGTCGGCGTAGGTGGTGGCGACGTCTTTGCGGAGTGGCATCTGGCCGGTGGCGGCGAGGAATTTGGCGTCCTGGTCCTTGCTGGTGGCGAACTTGAGGACGTCCCAGGCGGTGCCGCGGTTCTTGCAGGCGGAGTACATGGCGACGTTCTTGGCGTCGGAGAAGGTGTGGATGTCGGTGGCGGGTTTGCCGTCGGCGGTGGGGACGGGGACGACGCCCCAGTCGACCTTGCCTTTGTAGGTGGCGATGGCCCAGGGGCCGACCACGGCCATTGCGGCGGTGCCGTCGACGAAGGCGTCGCCGGTGTATTTCTCCGGGGAGGCGAGTTTGTCTTGGTACATGGTGCGCCAGAACTGTGCGACCTTCTTGCCGTCGTCGGAGGCGAAGGTGGCCTTGCCGTCCTCGATGAGTTGCTTGCCGCCGGTCTGGGCGGCATACAGCGGGTAGTAGTCGAACCAGGACTGGTAGAACTCGTTGCTCGGGGCGGGGTAGATCGCGACCTTGGCGGCCTTGGAGGCGACGATCTTGCGGGAGGTGGCCAGGAAGTCGTCGTAGGTGCTCAGCGCCGGGGTGGTGATGCCGGCCTTGGCGAAGGTTTTCTTGTTGTAGAAGATCATCACCGGGTTCGACTTCCAGGGCAGCTGGTAGTACTTGCCGTCGGTGGACTTGTACTGCTGGGCGACGTCGCCGGAGCGGTCCTCGATGTAGGACTTGCCGTCAGGGAAGGAGTCCAGCGCGACCAGGCCGCCTTGTTTCTGGAACTGTGACACCGACGCCGGTGAGGTGTTGAAGATCAGGCACGGCGCGTTCCCGGCGGTGATCGCGGCGCCGATGACCTCTTCGGAGCTCTTACCGGTCGGGATCTCCTGCGCGGTGATCTTCTGGTCGGCGTGCTCGGCGTTCCAGGCCGCGACCATCTGCTTGCCCCAGGCCACTTCCTCGGCATTGTTCGAATACCAGATCGTGATCGGCCCACGCGCCTTGGCCGCGGCGTCGGCATCACCAGTGCCACCGCCGCTGCCGCCGCACGCGACGAGCGAGCCGGCCAGGACGACGGCCAGCAGTCCAGCTTGCAACTTCATGTTTCCTCCAGGGGCAACGCAGGGGACTACGTGGGGGACTACTTGGGGGGACTACGCGGGGACTACCAAGGGCACTAAGCGCGGGATGGAGCCGCGGGTGATGCGGTGGAGCCGCGGACGACGAGCTGCGCGGGCGGGAGCTCGGTGTCGGGTACGTCGTCCGCACCGTCGACGAGCTGGTTGAGGGTCAGGGCCGCCGCCTCGCCGAAGCGGAACGGGTCGGCGCGGACCGTGGTCAGGCCGGGATGGACGTACTCGGCGAGTTCGCTGTCGTCGAAGCCGGCGATGCTCAGGTCGTCCGGAACGGTCAGGCCGGCTGCCTGGGCAGCGCCGAGACCGGCGATCGCCATCCGGTCGTTGGCATAGAAGATCGCGGTCGGCGGCTCCGGGAGCGCGAGCAGCCGGCGCGTGGCCTCGATCCCGCCCGCGGCGGTGAAGTCACCGGTCTCGGTCAACGGCTCGAGCCCGGCAGCGGCCAGGGTCTCGACGAAGGCGGTGGTCCGCGCGGTCGCGTGCACGAAGGCGGGCGGCCCGGCGACCTGGGCGATCCGCGTGTGACCGAGCTCGACCAGGTGCTCGACGACGGCGCGCGTCCCGGGCCGGTCGTCCAGGATGACCGCGGGGAACGGCGACTCGCCGTCCGGCCGGTTCAGGGTGACTGCAGGCAGACCGAGCTCGACGAGCAGGTCGATCCGCGGATCGTCGTGCCGGAGGTCGGACAGGAACACGCCGTCGACCCGCCCGTCCCGCGCGAGCCGCCGGTACCCGTCCTCCTCGGACTCGCCGGCCGTGACGACCTGCAGGACCAGCGCTTGACCACGCGTGGACAGAACGCTCTCGACGCCGGCGATGAACGCCGGGAAGAACGGGTCCGACGACAGCACGGCCGGGTCCCGGGTGATGACCAGGCCGAGCGCGAACGCCTTCGAGACCGACAGCGAACGGGCCCGGTTGCTCGGCCGCCAGCCGAGCTCGTCGGCGGCCGCGAGGATCTTGTCGACGGTCGCCTGCGCCAGCCCGGGCCGCCCGTTGAGCGCGAACGACACCGAGCCCTTGGACACGCCGGCCCGCCGGGCCACATCCGCGATCGTCGGGCGCTTACTCACTCGATCCTCCATTTAAACCGGTTTAACTAGCATCTAAACCGGTTAAAACCACGCCTGTCAAGATCTCGGTCACTGCGCAGTACCGCAATCTCCGGGCAGTTCCGCGCACTCGTTTGCACCTGATCGCTTGACGGGCAGTGGCGGCAGCGATTGACTGTTCGGCAGTGACGCACCCAGCCGGTAGCAGGCCGATGGCCTCAAGTCCGGTTTTCCGGCGCCAGGGTTCAGGTGAGGCCCGAGGCGGGGTCGCGTCCCCGGGACCGATGGAGCAAATCGTGTCCAGACTCTCTCGCCGCCTCCTCGCCGGTCTGGCGGCCATATTGACACCGGCCCTCGCAGTCACAGGAACCGTGCTCACCCGCACCTCTGCCGACGCGGCCGTCACGCTGCCGCCGACGCACGCCAAGTTCGACTACCAGATCGGCGGGGCCTATACGCCGCCCGCCGGCGTCCAGGTGGTCACCCGCGACCGGACCGCCGCACCGGCGGCCGGGCTCTACAACATCTGCTACGTCAACGCCTTCCAGGTCCAGCCCGGCGAAAAGGGACAGTGGGACTCCGACCTGCTGCTCCGCGACGCCAAGGGCAAGCTCGTGATCGACCAGGACTGGGGCGAGCCGCTGCTCGACGTCCGTACGGCGGACAAGCGGAGCCGGATCGCCGTCAAGGTCAACGGCTGGATCGACGGCTGTGCGGCCAAGGGGTACCAGGCGATCGAGCCGGACAACTACGACAGCTACACGCGCTCGAAGAAGCTGCTCACGGCCGCCAACGCGAAGGCGTACCTGACCCTGCTCGCCACCCATGCGCACTCGAAGAACCTGGCCATCGCGCAGAAGAACACAGTCGAGCTGGCCGGTTCCCGGCAGGCGGTCGGCCTGGACTTCGCGGTCGCCGAGGAGTGCGGCCAGTACGACGAGTGCGGTGACTACGTCGATGCCTTCGGCAACAACGTGATCGTGATCGAGTACACGAACAGCGGCCGCTCGACGGCCTGCTCGCAGTACGGCGGGACGTTGACGATCGTGCAGCGCGACGTGGACGTCTCGACTCCGGGTGAGCCCGGATACGTGCGTAAGACCTGCTGAATTCCCTCCTCCATCGCTCTGGAGACCCTGATGCATGCTCGAACTCTGTCCCGCCGCGACATCCTCCGGGCCGCGGCCGCCGCAGCCGCCGCCGGTTCTCTCGCCGCCTGCGGCAAGAACGACGACGAAGGCGCCGATGCCAACGGTGTCGTCACGCTCGACCTCTGGCACGGCCAGGTCGACACCGGCAAGGCCGCGATCGATTCCTTGATCACCGCGTTCAACAGCAGTCATCCGAAGATCAAGGTGGTCGGGGGCGGTGGCGGGGTCACCGCGGACAGCATGCTGCAGAAGGTCACTGCCGGTCTGGCGGCGGGGTCCTACCCGGACATCGCGTACATCTTCGGGTCCGACCTCGCCAGCCTGACCAAGAGTCCGAAGGTCGCCGACCTGACCGGCGCCCTGAAGATCGACGACTACTGGCCGGCCGCGAAGGACGCGGTCAGCGTGAAGGGCAAGGTCCGGGCCGCGCCGGCCCTGCTCGACTCGCTCTGCGTGGTCTACAACAAGAAGCTGTTCGCGGCGGCGGGCGTCCAGCCGCCGAAGGACGGCTGGACCTGGGACGACTTCGTCGCCACGTCGAAGCAACTGACGAACCCGGCGAAGGGCATCTTCGGCACCGGCTGGCCCGGTGTCGGCGACGAGGACACGGTCTGGCGGATCTGGCCGATGATCTGGGACCTCGGCGGCGATGTGGTCAGCGGCGACGGCAAGAAGGTCGGCTTCGACTCGGTCGGCGCCCAGGCACTCGGCACCCTCGACCGGCTCCGTACCGACAAATCGCTGTACGTCGACCCGAAGCCCGGCAGCGAGCAGCTCTACCAGGTCTTCCTCGGCGGCCGGATGGGAATGGTTGCCACCGGCCCCTGGCAGCTCCCGGAGCTGAAGGACGCCGGCCTCGACTACGGCGTCGTACCGCTGCCGTCGTACTCCGGGAAGCCGTTGACGATCTCCGGGCCGGACACCTGGACGGTCTTCGACAACGGCAAGGCGAAGGTGAAGGCGGCCACCGAGTTCGTCGCCTGGCTGGCCGAGCCGGCGCAGGACATCCAGTGGGACATGAAGGGTGGCAGCCTGCCGATCACCAAGGCCACCGCCGACCTGCCGCAGTGGAAGAAGCACTCCGCCGAGACGAACGGGCTGGACGTGTTCGTGAAGGCACTCGACACGGCGAAGGTGCGGCCGACGATCACGACGTACCCGCAGATCTCGCAGCACCTGGGTGAGGCGATCGCCGCCGTACTGCTGGGGAAGCTGAGCCCGGCGGACGCGTTGAAGCAGGCTGTCGATCAGTGCAACCAGGTGCTGGCGGTGCCGAACTGATGGCCAGTGTGGTCGGCACGTTCACGGTCGACCCACGGGGCCGGGCGGCCGCGAAACGGCGCGCCCGGAACGAGGGCGCGACCGGGTGGGCGTTCGTCAGCCCGTCGGTGGTGATCATCCTCGGGCTCAGCGTCGTCCCGGTGTTGTGGTCGCTGCTGTTGTCGTTCCAGGTCAACGATCTGGTGTCGCCGAGCGAGTGGGTCGGGCTCGCGAACTACAAGGCGTTGCTGAAGGATCCGGCGTTCGGCTCGGCGGTCTCGCACACGATGATCTACACGGTTCTGTATGTGCCGTTGAGCGTGATCGCGGGGTTGGCGATCGCGATCGCGCTGGATCGGAAGATCGCGTTCATCGGGCTGTACCGGACGTTGGTGTTCGTGCCGTTCGTGGTGTCGGCGGCGGCGCAGGGCGTGCTGTTCTCGTTCGTGCTCGATCCGGAGTTCGGCGTCGCGAACTCGGTGCTGCACAAGCTCGGACTGCCGGCCCAGGGGTTCTTCAGCGATCCGGGGCAGGCGCTCTATCTGCTGGTCGCGATCTCGTTGTGGAGCGGGACCGGGTTCTGCGTGATCGTCTATCTGGCCGGCCTGCAAGGCGTTTCGAGCGAGCTGGTCGAGGCGGCGCGGATCGACGGCGCCGGGCGCTGGGGTGTACTGCGGCACGTGACGCTGCCCGCGTTGACGCCGGTGACGATCTTCCTGGTGCTGTTCCAGACGATCAACGCGTTGCAGGTCTTCGATCTGGTGTTCGTGACCACGAAGGGCGGTCCGCTCGGGTCGACGACGGTGATCGTCTACTTCATCTGGGAGAAGGCCTTCAAGACGTTCACGGCCGGCTACAGCGCGGCAGCGGCGTACACGTTGGCGGTCGCGTTGCTGGTGATCGGCGTGGTCCTGCAGGTCTACCGGCGGAGGGTGGCGTCCCGATGAAGCGATTGCCTTTCTCGGCCTGGCATTTCGTGCTCGCACCGTTGGCGTTGCTCTTCGCCTTGCCACTGGTCTGGTTGCTGGTGAGCTCGGTGATGAGCAACGCGGAGATCAACCGGTTTCCACCGGCGCTGTGGCCGCACGGGATCAACCTCGGCGGGTACCGGTACGTGCTCGGGAACGCGCTGTTCCCGCGGTGGTTCCTGAACTCGTTCATCGTCTCGGCAGTAGCGGTGACGGCGAACCTGGTCCTCGGTTCGCTCGGCGGGTACGCGTTCGCGCGGATCCGGTTCGCCGGGTCGAAGCTCGTACTCGGACTGATGCTGGCCACGATGGTGATCCCGTTCCAGCTGACGATGATCCCGACGTTCCTGGTGATGAAGGAGCTCGGGCTGATCGACACGCTCGGCGCGCTGATCGTGCCGTCGCTCGTCACGCCGCTGTCGGTGTTCCTGTTCCGGCAGTTCTTCGTCTCGCTCCCCCGCGAGCTCGAGGAGGCGGCCTGGATCGACGGCTGCGGACGGCTGCGGATCCTGATCTCGATCGTGCTTCCGTTGGCGCGACCGGCGCTGAGCACCGTCGCCGTACTGACGTTCCTCGCGACCTGGAACGACCTGACCTGGCCGTTGATCGCGATCAACAGCGACTCGACGTACACGCTGCAGCTCGGCCTGACCACGTTCCAGGGCCAGCACCACACCCAATGGGCGGCCGTGATGGCAGGCAACGTGATCACCGTGCTACCCGTACTGCTCGGTTTCCTCCTTGCCCAGAAGGCGTTCATCCGCTCTCTGGCCTCAACCGGACTCAAAGGCTGATATGACTTTCGATCTTCTCGTGATCGGTGACGCGAACCCCGACGTGGTGGTCGGGCCGGTCACGCAACCGATCCTCTTCGGCCAGAAGGAACGGCTGGTTCCTTCCGGCTCGCTCGTGCTCGGCGGCTCGGCCTCGATCATGGCGTGCGGCGCCGCACGGCTCGGGCTGAACGTCGCGTTCGCCGGCCGGGTCGGCGACGACGCGGCCGGCGAGTTCGTCCGTACGACGCTCGCGGGCCGCGGGGTCGACGTGTCCGCGCTGGCGACCGATCCGTCGCTCCCGACCCCGCTGACGACCATCCTCACCTCGAGGGACGATCGCGCGATCCTCACCTCCGCCGGCTGCCTGCCGGCCGTCACCGCGAACGACATACCAAACCGTATGGTACGCGCGGCGCGGCACGTGCACGCGGCGTCGTTCTACCTGATGCCCGAGTTGGCGGCCGGGCTCGCGGGATTGTTCAAGGAGGCGAAAGCTGCCAAGGCGACCACCTCGCTCGACCCGAACGACGACCCGGCGGGCAAGTGGGACCGGATGGTTCTCGACCCGATCCTGCGTGTCACCGACTACTTCCTGCCCAACGCCGCCGAGGCCCTCGCACTGACCGGCCATCACTCGGTGGTGGACGCCGCCGGCATCCTGGCCCGCCGCGGTCCGCTCGTCGTGGTGAAGAACGGCGCGGAGGGTGCGCTCGCCCACAACGGCTCCAAGGTCATCACGACACCGGCGGCGAAGGTGGAGACGGTCGACACCGTCGGCGCCGGTGACAGCTTCGACGCCGGCTGGGTGGCCGCCGTACTCGACGGCATGAAACCCGACCGGGCCCTGCAGATCGCGGCCGCCTGCGGCACGCTCTCCACCCGCGCGGCCGGCGGAACCGCCGCTCAACCGACTTGGGAAGAAGCCACAGCATGACGAAGATAGCTTTCATCGGTGCGGGCAGCGTGGTGTTCACGCAAGGCCTGCTGGCCGATCTGTTCGGGTTCGACGACCTGGGACCGTTGCACATCGCTCTGCACGACATCGACCCCGAGCGGCTCGATACCGCGGCCGCGGCCGCGGCGTACCTCGCTCAGGACCGGCCGGTGCAGATCACGACGCATCTGGAGCGGCGGGTCGCCCTGGAGAACGCGGACTTCGTGATCAACATCGTCCAGGTCGGGATGAGCGAGGCGACGAAGACCGACTTCGAGATCCCCGCGCGGTACGGGATCCGGCAGACGATCGGCGACACGCTCGGCGTCGGCGGCGTGTTCCGCGCCCTCCGGACCTTCCCGGTACTGCGCGAGCTCGCGGCCGACATCGCCGACGTCTGCCCGGACGCGTGGCTGCTGAACTACACCAATCCGATGGTGATGAACGTCTGGTACCTCAAGGCACTCGGGGTGAAGAACGTCGTCGGCCTCTGCCACTCGGTGTACTGGACGATGCAGGGCCTGTCCGAGCTGGTCGGCGTGCCGTACGACGACGTCACCTACCTGGCCGCCGGCGTGAACCACCAGTCCTGGGTACTGCGTTTCGAACGCGGCGGCGAGAACCTGTACGACCGGCTGGACGAGGCGATCGCGGCGGACCCGGAGCTGCTGCGACGAGTCCGCGTCGACATGTACCGCCGGCTCGGGTTCTACCCGACCGAAACCAGCGAGCACTCCTCGGAGTACGTCCCGTGGTACCTCGGCCACGCCTCGGAGGTCGATCGCCTACGGCTACCGATCGGCGCCTACCTGGAGGTCGTCGCGGAGAATCTCGCGTCCTACGAACAAACCCGCAGCGCACTTAAGGCCGGCGAGCCGTTGACCGTCGACCCGACGATGGAGTACGCACCGCAGATCATCCACAGCATCGTGACCGGCACCCCGCGCTCCGTCTACGCCAACGTCCCCAACACCGGCCTGATCTCCAACCTGCAGCCAGGGGCAGTCGTCGAGGTCCCCAGCCTGGTCGACGCCACGGGCGTCCGGCCTACCGCAGTCGGCGAACTTCCACCCCAGTGCGCCGCCGTCAACCGCTCATACCTCAATGTCGCCGAGCTCACCGTGCGGGCCGCGATCGACCAGGACCCGCGCGCGATCCGCCAGGCCGTCATGGTCGACCCGGCGACCGCCGGCACGCTACCGGTCGAACAGATCTGGGCCCTGTGCAACGACCTGGTCGTTGCCCACAACAACTACTTGGACCCGTCGCTGAGGGCGGCCCTCAAGTAGTCGCGGTACGACGCGAAGCCGGCCAGCACCTCGGCCGCGGTCGGCTCGCCGGTCAACGCCCCGACCCCCTCGCCCGCGTAGATCGATGCGCGGGCGGGGTCGGCGGTCTTGCTGCCGTCGACGTACTCCGCGTGGCCGGCGTCGTCCGACTTGAGCGCGTCCTCCCGGCCTTCCCACTGGTCGAAGTACGCGTTCCGCAGCGCCCGGCCGCCGAACTCGTCCGGCCAGCCGGCTCGCGACGCCGCGTCGAAGACCGTGCCGTACACAGTGGCCGTCTCGTCGGCAGCGATGATCGCCTGGCGCGCGGATTCCTTGGTCTGCGCCTCGACGCAGGTAAGGAACGCGGTCCCGATCCACCCGCCGGCAGCACCCGCCGCCATCACAGCCGCAAGACCGCGCGCCCCGGAGATGCCGCCGCCCGCGAGCACAGGCAGGTCAGTCAGATCGAGGATTGCCTGCAGCAACGGCAACGTCGCCACTGCGTTCCGCCCATGCCCGCCGGCCTCGGCACCGCGAGCCACGATCACGTCCACACCCGCGTCGACCGCCTCGCGCGCATCCGCGACCGTCCCGGCCTGGGTCGCGACCACGATCCCGGCTGCCTGCAGCGTCCCGACGTACGGCGAATAGTCGCCGAAGCTGAGCGAAACCAGGGCCGGCTTGAGTTCCAGCACGGCCTCGAGATGTTCCGGGTGCTCCTCGACCGACCACGCCATCAGCCCGATCCCGTACGGCTTCCCGCTGTCGGCCGCGATCGCGCCCTCGGTCCGGATCCAGTCGGCCGTCACCGCCGAGCCGGCGCCGAGCATGCCGAGGCCGCCCGCCGCCGAGATCGCCGCGGTCAGCCGGCCGCCACTCACATTCGCCATCGGCGCACCGATCACCGGCACGGACAGCCCGAACGTCTCTGTCAGCCACATGTGCTCATCATCACCCATCACAACCTCGGCCCACCCCTGCGCATCGAGAGAGTGACGAAAGGAAGCTGACGTGCGGTTCTTGCGGAGTTGGTGTGCGCTCATAGGAGTGCTGGCTGTGCCGGTGGGCATGGCAGCGCACACCTCGCTCGCACCGGCGACGGCGCGGCAGACCCTGCCCGCGGCATCACCAGCGTGGAGTGCCGCGTGGATGACCGCGCTGCAGCAGCCCAATGCGAACCAGAACTGGTCGAAGCAGGGGTTCGCCAACCAGTCGGTGCGCCAGGTGATCCGGCTGAGTGCGGGCGGCTCCGACGTACGGATCAGGATCAGCAACCAGTACGGCGTACGGCCGCTCGAGCTGACCGGTGCCACCGTCGCCACGGCAGCGAAGGGCGCGACGGTCGTGCCTAGGTCGGTGCGGCCGGTGCGGTTCGGAGGCGCCGACTCGGTCACCATTCCCGCAGGCGGACAGGCTGCTGGCGACGCAGTCACGCTGCCCGGCCTGACCAGCGGTACTCGGCTCGCGATCACACTGTACTTCGCCCACCCGACCGGGCCGGCCACCTTCCACGAGTTCGGCGCGACGGGCGCGTCGTACCGTGCAACCGGCGACCAGCTCACCAACGGCGGGGCGGCGTACCGCGAGACGAGCGGCGGCTGGTACTTCCTGGCCGGCGTCGACGTGAACCCAACGAGCACGGTGGTCGCCTTCGGGGACTCGATCACGAACGGCTACACCGCGGCACCCGGGACGCGGTACCCGGACCTGCTGGCCGCGCGTCTCGCCGCCGCCGGCCGTCCGACACCGGTCCTCAACGCCGGGCTCGGCGGCAACCGGCTCCTGACCGATTCCGCCTGCTACGGCGAGAGAGGCCTGGCTCGGTTCCACCGCGACGTACTCGACGAACCCGGTACGACGACCGCGATCGTCCTGATCGGCATCAACGACCTCGGGTACCCCGAAATCGCGCCGACGACCTGCACGACCCCGAATCCCCGGATCACGCCCGCGCAGCTCATCTCCGGCTACCGCGTGCTGATCCGCGACGCCCACGCCCGCGGCATCCGCATAGTCGGAGTGACGCTGACGCCGTTCCGCGGCGCCTCGGTGTACACCGCCCGCAGCGCACAGCTCCGGACGGCCGTCAACGCCTGGATCACCACGAGCGGCGAGTTCGACGCGGTCGCCGACTTCGCGACGGCTCTCGCCGACCCGGCCGACCCGACCCGGCTCGCGCCGAAGTACGACAGCGGCGACCACCTGCACCCCAACGAGGCCGGCTACCGCGTGATGGCCGACGCCGTCGACCTCAAGACCCTCTGAGCACAGCGAAAGGGCCGGTCCACCTGGACCGGCCCTTTCGTCACGTGCTGCTCAGAACTTGTAGACGTCCGACTGCGGGTCGCCGTGGCAGCGCTTGTACTTCTTGCCGGAGCCGCACGGGCAGGCGGCGTTGCGCGGAGTCCCGGCGTACTCGAGCTTGCCGCCCTCGACCGCGTCCTCGTGCCGCGCGACCTCGTCGTCACCGTCGATGGTCGGCGCCGAGTACGACAGCCGCTGCGGGCGGCTCTCGGTGCTGAGGCCTTTGGCGCGCAGGCGCGGGGTGTCCCGCGGCCGCGGCGTGTCCTGGGGCCGCTCCTCGTCGCCGTCCTCGGACCGGCCGGGGAACTCCGCGACCGGCGCACCCGGGGTGAGGATGTCCTCGATCCGGCGGCCGGCCAGGTTGTCCTCGTCGGCCAGCGCCGCCTCGGAGGCCAGCTCCATCTCGGCGCGCATCG
Source organism: Kribbella sp. NPDC000426 (assembly GCF_040300265.1). Taxonomy (NCBI): domain Bacteria; kingdom Bacillati; phylum Actinomycetota; class Actinomycetes; order Propionibacteriales; family Kribbellaceae; genus Kribbella; species Kribbella sp. NPDC000426. The sequence continues at coordinate 907,193 of NZ_JBEPDK010000001.1, forward strand.
CCTCGATGTCGACCTCGACGTTGAAGATGAAGCCGACCGACTCTTCCTTGATCGATTCCATCATCGAGGCGAACATGTCGTAGCCCTCGCGCTGGTACTCGACCAGCGGGTCGCGCTGCGCCATCGCGCGCAGGCCGATGCCCTCGCGCAGGTAGTCCATCTCGTAGAGGTGCTCGCGCCACTTGCGGTCCAGCACGCTCAGCACGACGCGCCGCTCCAGCTCGCGCATCGCCTCCTCGCCGAGCAGCTCCTCGCGCCGTTCGTACGCCGCGGTCGCGTCCTCGATGAACCGCTCGACCAGGAAGTCCTGGGTCAGACCGGCCTTCTCGCCGCCGGCCTCCTCGATCAGGTCCTCTTCGGTCAGCTCGGTCTGGTACAGCGTCTTCATCGCGGTGAACAGCGCGTCCAGGTCCCAGTCCTCGGCGAACCCGTCCGCGGTCGCGCCCTGCACGTACCCGGTGACGGTCTCCTCGAGCATGTCCTGCACCTGGTCGCGCATGTCGGCGCCCTCGAGCACCCGGCGGCGCTCGTCGTACACGACGTGCCGCTGCCGGTTCATCACGTCGTCGTACTTGAGGATGTTCTTCCGGGTCTCGAAGTTCTGCGCCTCGACCTGGCCCTGCGCGGACGCGATCGCCTTGGTGACGACCTTGTTCTCCAGCGGCTGGGTGTCGTCGTTGTTGCGCGACATCGCCCAGTCGACCATCTCGCGCTTGAACAGCCGCATCAGGTCGTCCTCGAGCGACAGGTAGAACCGGGACTTGCCCGGGTCGCCCTGCCGGCCGGCGCGACCACGCAGCTGGTTGTCGATCCGGCGGGACTCGTGCCGCTCGGTGCCGAGCACGTAGAGGCCGCCGAGTTCGCGGACCTCCTCCTGCTCCTCCTTCACCTGCTTCTCGAACTGCTCGAGCAGGTTCGGGTACTCCGCCTCGTACTCCTCGACGTCCTCGGCCGGGTCGAGGCCGCGGGCCCGCAACTCCTTGTCGGCCAGGAACTCCGGGTTGCCGCCCAGGATGATGTCGGTACCGCGACCGGCCATGTTGGTGGCCACCGTGACCGCGCCGCGACGGCCGGCCTCGGCGACGATCGCGGCCTCACGCGCGTGCTGCTTCGCGTTCAGCACCTCGTGCGCGATGTTCTCCTTGAGCAGCTGCCGGGACAGCCGCTCGGACTTCTCCACGCTCGTGGTGCCGACCAGGATCGGCTGCCCGGTCGCGTGCACGTCGACGATGTCCTTGACCACCGCGTCGAACTTGGCGTCCTCGGTGCGGTAGATCAGGTCCCGCTCCTCGACCCGGATCATCGGCTTGTTGGTCGGGATCGGGACGACGCCGAGCTTGTAGACCTTGGAGAACTCGTTCGCCTCGGTCATCGCCGTACCGGTCATGCCGGCCAGCTTGGAGTAGAGGCGGAAGTAGTTCTGCAGCGTGATCGTCGCGAGGGTCTGGTACTCCTCCTTGATCTCGACGCCTTCCTTGGCCTCGATCGCCTGGTGCAGACCCTCGTTGTAGCGGCGGCCGTGCAGCGTCCGGCCGGTGTGCTCGTCGACGATCAGGACCTCTTCCTGGCCCTGGCTACCGACGACCACGTAGTCCTTGTCCCGGTGGAACAGGTCCTTGGCCTTCAGCGCGTTGTTCAGGTAGCTGATCAGCGGGGTGTTGGCCGACTCGTACAGGTTGTCGATGCCGAGCCGGTCCTCGACCTTCTCGATGCCGCGCTCGAGGATCGCGACCGTGCGCTTCTTCTCGTCGACGTCGTAGTCGGCGACCCGGCGCTTGGTCTCGTCGATCTCCAGGTCCGTGACGCGGGGGTTCTTCCGCTTCAGCTCGGCCTCGTCGGCCAGGGTCCACGCCTTCAGCACGTTGGCGATCCGGGCCATCTCGACGTACCAGCGCTGGGAGTCCTCGGCCGGGCCGGAGATGATCAGCGGGGTCCGGGCCTCGTCGACCAGGATCGAGTCCACCTCGTCCACGATCGCGTAGTTGTGCTCGCGCTGGACGCAGTCCTCGATGCTGCCCGCCATGTTGTCGCGCAGGTAGTCGAAGCCGAACTCGTTGTTGGTGCCGTAGGTGATGTCCTTGTTGTAGGCGATCCGGCGCTCGGCCGGGGACATCTCCGGCAGGATCACGCCGTAGTCGAGACCGAGGAAGTGGTACACCCGGCCCATCCACTCGGCCTGGTACTTGGCCAGGTAGTCGTTCACCGTGACCACGTGCACGCCCTTGCCGGACAGCGCGTTCAGGTACGTCGGCATCGTGCCGACCAGGGTCTTGCCCTCACCGGTCTTCATCTCGGCGATGTTGCCCAGGTGCAGCGCCGCGCCGCCCATGATCTGCACGTCGTACGGACGCTGGTGCAGGGTCCGCTTGGCGGCCTCCCGGACCACCGCGAAGGCCTCCGGCAGCAGCGCGTCGAGGGACTCCCCGTTCTCGTGACGTTGCTTGAAGTCCGCGGTCTGGCCGCGCAGCTCCTCGTCGGACATGGCGACGAAGTCGTCCTCGATGGAGTTGACCATCTTCGCGATGCCCTGGAGCTGGCGGAGGATCTTGCCCTCGCCGATCCGCAGGACCTTGTCGACAACCTTCATGGTGGGGAGTTCTCTCCTTGCTGCTGCTGCCTGGAAGCGGGCGACGCCGCATGGCACGACCGACCCCAGTGGGAAGGCGTGCGTCCCCCATCGTACGGGGCCGGGTGTGCCAAGCCACGCCCGCAGCGTTATCCGACCCACGCTCGGGCGGGCCGGAAAGTTCCCAGCAGTCTTTCAGAAACCTCGCAGGGCGTCACTGAGTGCTGGCGAAAGGTCACCGCCGCCGGCCACCCGGACCTGGTCCAGCCCGAGCCAGCCGGCCAGCTGGACCAGCTCGGCCGCCAGCTCCTCGGCGGTCTCGACCGGCGCCTTCGGCTCGGCGTGCGCCGACTGGACCAGCAGCACGCCGCCGGTGCGCTCGGCCTTCAGGTCCACCCGGGCGACCAGCTTGTCCCCGAGCAGGAACGGCAGCACGTAGTACCCGTGGATGCGCTTCTCGGCCGGGACGTAGATCTCGATCCGGTACCGGAAGTCGAACAGCGCCTCGGTCCGGGTGCGCTCGAAGACCAGCGAGTCGAACGGGCTGACCAGGGCCCGCGCGTTCACCCGGCGCGGCAGCCGGGCGTCCTTGTGCAGGTACGCCGGGCGCTTCCAGCCGTCGATCCGGACCGGGACCAGCTCGCCCTCCTCGACCAGCTCGCCGATCGCCTGCAGGGTCGGCTCCACCCCGGTGCGGAAGTAGTCCCGCAGGCACTGTGCCGTCGCGACCCCGTGGGCCCGGGCCGCGATCGAGACCAGCCCGCGGTGCGCCTCGGCCACGGTCGGCGTCGGTGTCTCCACGACGTCACGGGGCAGCACCCGCTCAGGTACGTCGTACAGCCGCTCGAACTGCTGGTTGCGGCGCGCCACCGTGATGTCGCCGGCGAAGAACAGGAACTCCAGCGCGCGCTTCACGTCGGACCAGTTCCAGCCCCAGTTGTCCTTGGTGCGCTCGACGTCGTCGTCGATCTCGCGGGCGGTCAACGGCCCGTGGTCGCGGACGTCGGCCAGGACCTGCTTGACCAGGTCCGGCCGCTCTTTCGCGATCGACCGCGGGCCGCCCCATGCCTCGGTCGTCGCGCGCGCCATCCGCCAGCGCATCAGCGGGTGGGTCTCGACGGGGATCAGCGACGCCTCGTGCGCCCAGTACTCCACCAGTCGTCGCGGCGCCTTGCCGGCGGCCCGATCGAGCAGATCGCGCGGATACGGCCCGAGGCGGGAGTAGAGCGGCAGGTACTGCGTGCGGCTGAGCACGTTGACCGAGTCGATCTGGATCAGCCCGATGCGGCCCAGCACCCGGCTCAGGGCCCGCATGTCCGCAGTGCCCTTGGGCCTGGGGTCGGTGAACCCCTGGGCCGCGAGCGCCACCCGGCGCGCCTGAGCGGTCGAGAGCTGGAGCTGAGTCGTCATGCCCGAATTCTGCCGGAGGGCACCGACATAACTCTGAAGTTACCGAAAGTGGGAGGTGCGCTACGGATGGTGTTCGGGAGAACCTGCGAGGAGGCCACCCGCCCGCGTGGCCCCTATCTCCCTGGAGTGAGGCATGACAGGAAAGAAGCATGTGGTCCGCGCTGCCCTGGCGGCCGGCGTACTGACCGCGGCGTCCCTCGGTGCGGTGGCCGTAGCCGGCTCCGCGTCGGCCGCGCAGTCGCCCGACGGACCCAAGACCCGGATCGTCGGCGGCACCGTCGCACACACGGCTGACACGCCCTGGGCCATCCAGCTCTCGAACAGCGGCTCCCCCGACCCGACCGGCGAGTACTGCGGGTCGACGCTGGTGGCGGCGAACAAGATCGTCACCGCGGCGCACTGCACCACCGAGGCCGCGTCGACCTACACCGCCATCCAGGGCCGGGATGTGCTGAGCGACAAGTCCACCGGCAAGGAATCCAAGATCAGCAACATCTGGGTGGACCCGGAGTACGGCAAGTCGCCCGGCCACGACGTCGCAGTACTGACGCTGGCCACGCCGTTCGACGGCGTACCGACGCTGGCGCTGGAGACCGACAAGGCAGCCGACGCGGCCGGTGCGGCGTCGGTCGTCTACGGCTGGGGCGACACCGAGGACACCGGACCGGCCGACACCTTCCAGAAGGTCGACGTACCGGTGCTGGGTGACGATTACTGCGCGAAGGCCTACGCCAGCGAGGGCTACACCGCCGACGGCGAGATCTGCGCCGGGTACGAGGAGGGCGGCAAGGACTCCTGCCAGGGCGACTCCGGCGGCCCCCTGGTCCTCAACGGCCGCCTGTTCGGGGTCGTCTCCTGGGGCGTCGGCTGCGCAGACGCCGGCAACCCGGGCGTGTACGCCGAGGTAGCGACGTACGCAGCCGAACTGCAGCAGCAGATCGACAGCTAGACCGCACCGAAGCGTTCGGTGTGGATGCGACGTAGCGGGATACCCAGTGCGGCCAGGTCGTGGCTGACCGACGTGACCATCGGTTGCGGGCCGCACAGGAAGTAGTGCAGCCGGTGCGGCCGGCGCGGGAGACAACGGCTGAGTACGCCGTGGTTGATCCGCCCGGTCTCACCGGTCCACCCCGGGCCGGGCTCGCTGACCACCTCGGTCACCCTGAGGTTCAGCCGGGCCTGGACCTCCGCCACCTCCGGGAGCAGCATCAGATCCTGCTGCCGGCGGGCCGAGACGATCAGCCGGACCGGGCGCCGATCGCCCCGGTCGGCCATCGTCCGGAGCATGCTCAGCAGCGGTGTGATGCCGACCCCGGCCGCGATCAGCACGAAACCGGGCGCGCCGTCGAGACCGCTCATCGTGAATCCCCCGTACGGACCGTCGAGGTAGACGCGCCGGCCCGGTCGAAGCCCGACCAGGAGCTCGGTGAAGTCCCCGAGCGCCTTGATGGTGAACTCCATCCGGTCCGGGTGCTCGGCCGTCGACGCGATGCTGAACGGGTGTTCCTCGAACACGAACGGGGTCGAACCGATCTTCAGCCAAACGAACTGCCCGGCGACGAACGGCAGCCCGGGATGGCCGTCCGCCTGGATCGTCAGCGTCACGCCGTCACCCGGCACCGCCCGGACCGAGACAACGACGTAGGCGGAGCGGCGCGCCCGGATCGGCAGCCAGATCCACCGGCGCGCGGCCAGCCCGGCCACCACCAGGCCGGACAGGATGAACCAGAGAGCCAGCAGCACATGCGAGACCAGGTGCCGCAGCCACCAGACGTGCAGCCAGGCAGTGAGCACGACCACCGCGACCAGCCCGTTGTGCACCAGCCGCCAGCCTTCGTACCGCGGCTGGTGCCGCGGACGCCGGATGGCCAGTACGACGATCAGCACCAGCGCCACCGTCGACGTCACCGCGGCCTGAGCTGCCCGGGTCGTGTGCCAGAGCGCGAGGATCGACAGGTGGCGCGGATCGAAGATCAGCACCGCGACCAGATGCACGAGCACCAGCACGACGGCGACCAGCGCGATGAAGCGGTGCACGGTGAGGATGGTCTCGATCCCGAACGCCGAGATCAGCATCGGCAGACGTGCGGGCAGTACGACGGCCACCACGAGGGCCGAGAACGCGACCAGTCCGGCGCTGAGCTCGATCGCGCCGCCCACGGTCGACTCCACCGGCCCGACCGCGGCCCAGGCCAGGGCGAGCGGGATCAGCAGGATGTCCACGTAGAGCACGAACCAGGCGAATCTCGCCAGCGGCCCGTGGACGCGCGCCGAGATGGTGTGACGGGACATGACAACCGGCTCCCAGGGACCAGGAATCGATTCCGGACGCTGGGAAAATACGCTCCCGCGGACACCCCGGGAAGGGCCCCGCGAGCGCAATCCATGACGAAATCGTCATTCTCGGAACGAGCGTCAAGGACGCGTGAAAAAGACCGTGGGCCGGGTTTGCCCGGCCCACGGTCCTGGGTATTTCCTCCCGTTTTCCACCGCTCGCCCGGCGGGCGAGCCGTCGATCTAGACGGCCAGGCGGATCACGCCGTAGTCGTAGCCGCGGCGGCGGTAGACGACGCTCGGCTGGTTCTCGTCGGCGTCGACGAACAGGTAGAAGTCGTGCCCGACCAGTTCGAGCTCGTAGAGCGCCTGGTCCAGGGTCATCGGCTTGGCGGTGTGGGTCTTCTCCCGCATCACCAGCGGTCCGTCGCCGGTGACCAGGACAGATCCGTACTTGTGTGTCGCCACCTCGTCCTCGGCGACTGGTTCCTCCACTAGCGGTGCATTGCCGTTGAGCGGCTGCTTCGCGTTCACGTGCCGCAGGCCCTCCGGGCCGCGCTCACCACGGTGCACCCGGCGGCGGTCGGCCGCCTTGCGGACCTGGGACCGGAGCCGGTCCAGGCAGACGTCGAACGCCGCCTGCTTGGTCTCGCCGCACGCCTCTGCGCGGACCACCGGACCCTTGGTGTACATGGTGAGCTCGACACGCATCGCCCGATCGTGCTGTCGCGGGTTCTTTTCCTGGCTGACTTCCACCTCGCAACGCAGTACCCGGTGATCGACCTTCTCGATCCGCTCGAGTTTTTCCTCGACGTACTGCCGGAAGCGGTCACTGACCTCGCAGTGATGACCCTTGACAACGACGTCCACGGAAACCTCCATCGATCGGCGACTCTCTGTTACGTCAGCGGGCCCCCATCTTTCGTGTCCTCGCTCTGTCGGTGGCGATTGGGGCGCCCGAAACGAGAACACCCGCGGACGAGCCGGTCGGACTCCGCGGCCAGGAATCCGGCTGATCCGGTCCTGCGCCACTCCACTGCCCGACAAGCCCCTGCGGGTGTCATAGGCCAACGCTAGTCGGCTTCGGCGAAAACCGGTAGGGAAGTTCTCATGAACCAGACGCGGGACGCCGTTGGGTCGCGGCCAGAACGGCACAGCCGAGCACCGCAATCCCCCGGGATTCCAAGGCGCGACAGGCCTCGCTGAGCGTGGAACCGGTGGTGATCACGTCGTCGACCAGCAGGACCGGTTGATCCATCAGCGTTTCAGCCCAGCGCGAACGCAGCCCGAAAGCCCCGTCCAGGTTGGCGGTCCGGCGTTCCGCGGACAGCCCGGCCTGGTCCTCGGGCCGCCGGACGACCCGCAACGCGTCGGCCGGCCGGGCGTCGATTCCCTGTCTCCGCAGGGATCTGACGGCAGCCTTCGTAATCCGCCGGAGCGGGTCGTGCCCGCGCTGCCGGACCGTTGCCGGCGACGACGGCACCGGGCACAACCAGGTCGCTCCGCGGTCGGCCAGCGCGGTCCGGACGACGCTCGCCAGCAGCCGTCCGAGCGGCTTCGCGAGGGCGTACCGGGCCTGCTCCTTGTGGGCCAGGATCAGCGCCCGCAGCTCCCCGGCGTACGGCGCGGCGGCGGTGGGCGGACGGAGTCCGGGCGGGGCCGGGTCGGGCCATGTACGGAACGGAGTCAACGTCGTCAGTAGCCTCCGGCAACCATCACAGAGAGTGACGCCGGGCCGGTCGCAGCCCGCGCACCGGCCGCCCAGGACGAGATCCACGAACGCGTCCCGGACCGGCACCGCACCACCATCCGCGAACCGGCCGCCGGCCGCAACCGCCCGGCCGCCGGCCTGTGGACAACTATCAGCCGGGGTACGTCGGGGTGATCGCCGCCGGGCCGCCGCCGATGGAGTCCGGCGAGACCCAGATCAGGTCCCGGCTGAGCCAGTGGATCTTGCCGGTGTCGTCCTCGATCACCGGCAGGGTGTCCTTGTTCGGGTTCGAGGCGACGTACTGCGGCCTGAAGTCCGGCGTCGAGCCGGGCAGCAGCTGCAGGCTGGAGCCGTCGGTGTTGACCAGCCAGGCCTGGCGGACCGAGTTGGTGGTCTGGTTGCTGGCGCCGATGACCACGATGCCCTGCTTGTTCCAGGCCGCGTCGGTGATGTTGTTCAGCGCCAGGCGCAGCTGCCGGAGCTGTCCGAGCACCATCTGCTTGCCGCTGCCGGTGGTCTGGATGGTGCCGGTCTGCACGTAGTTCTGCCCGCCGGACTTCGGCTTCATCACCAGCAGGACGCGGACGCCGTCAGGCGCCATCCGCAGGTCCAGCGGGGTGTCGCCCTTGAAGTCGACCGCCACCGAGGTCAGCCGGCCGTCGTGGTCGCGGACCCGCAGCCGCGGGTGGGGGGTGGTGGCCCGGTCCAGGATCCACAGGTTGTCCTGGTTGTCGAAGCTCGGCTGCAGCGTCTTCCCGTCGACCTTGATCGGGACGGCGTCGGCGTCCTTGTCGGTCGTGTCCAGCGGCCCGTACAGGACCTCGTTGCCGGCCAGGGTGACGATCGCCCCCGCCTCTCCGCGCAGGCTGACCGCGAACGACTGGGCCTTGTGAGCCCAGAGCGGACTGGAGTTGAGCGGCTGGGCCGCGATCTCCGTGGCCCCGTCCAGGCCGGCGATCCGCACGACCTTCTGGTGCTGCAGGCCGTACAGCTTGGTCTGGGACCCGGCCGACACCTGCGGGTCGAACTGGTTGAAGTTGGCGAACGGCAGCACGTCCGGGTCGTCCGGCAGCAGCGGTGCGCCGCCGACGGTGATCTTGGCCCGCAGATTGAGCTGGTTGAGTGTCCAGACGATCTGGGCGGCCAGCATCCGCCGGTCCGGATCCCGCAACGCACTTGCGGCGTCGTTGAGCGCCACAGTGGCCACGCCGAAGTCCACCGGCACAGAAACCTGCACCTCGGTCCCAGGTGGGGCCAGACTGACCACACCGTTGCCGAGCCTGCTCGTCGGACCCTTCAGCAGCTCCTGGATCAGCTGGGTCGCCCCCTGCCCGGGCGAGAGGTTCTGCGGCAGGTAGACCGGGTCCGGCACCAGGATCTTCAGGCTGGGGTTGAAGAAGTACAGGTCGCGGGGAGCCAGCTTCAGGTCGACCTGGTTGCTGCCCAGGTACGCACCGGGCGGGACCGAGTCGACGCGGAACTGCCCGTCGATCTTCTTCAGCTTGAAAAGGAAGTCGGCCCGGTCTGTCGCGGCTGCCGGGATCCACTCACCGCGCTCGCCGATCGTCGCGATCTTCAGCGCGCTCAGCTGGACGCCGTCGCCCACGCGGGTCAGTGACTCGGGACTCTGGTCGTACACGACGGTCTGTGCCTCGGGCTGCCACTTCGCCGCCGCTTCCGGCGTCATGTACTGCCGGGCGACGTCGAAGGCCTGCGAGTCCGACATGGCCTCCAGGAACCCGCTGACGATGGCCATCTCGCTGACGTTCGCCCGCGGCGGCTTCGCCTCGACACCGACGCCGCCGAGGTCCTGCGCGCGTCCCTGCCGCTCCCCGCTGCGGATGGTGCCCTTGGTCGGTACGGCGGCGCAGCCCGCGAGCAGCGCCACGGCAGCCAGCAGGACCACGAGCAGCCGGCGCTTCACCGGTCCTCACCGCCGCTCAGCTTCTGGTACGGCGCTCCGACGTCGACGAGCTCGGTCACGACGCGGGTCGCGTCCGGCGGCCGGGGCGGCAGCGGCGATCCGGTCAGCGCCGTGTCGGGCCGACGCGGCAGCGTGAGCCGGAAGTACGCGCCGTCGCCGGGTGAGCCCCAGGCGTCCAGCCGGCCGCCGTGCAGCCGGGCGTCCTCCAGCGCGATCGACAGGCCGAGTCCGGTGCCGCCGGTGGTCCGGGCGCGGGCCGGGTCGGCCCGCCAGAACCGGCTGAACACCATCTCCGCTTCCTCGGCGCGGAACCCGACACCGTGGTCGCGGACCGCCACGGCCGCGGCGTCCTCGTCGTACGCCGTGCTGATCCGGATCGGCAGACCTTCGCTGTGCTCGATGGCGTTGCCGATCAGGTTGCGCAGGATCCGCTCGATCCGGCGGGAGTCCACCTTGGCGCGGCAGGGCTCCGGCATGTCCAGCTGGACCTCGCAGCCCTTGCGGTGCAGCAAAGTCTCGTGGTTCTCCAGTACGCGGCTGACGATGTCGCGCAGGTCGACGTCCTCCAGGTCGAGCGCGGCAGCGCCGGCGTCGAACCTGCTGATCTCCAGCAGGTCGGCAAGCAGCTCTTCGAACCTGTTCAGCTCGTTCTGCAGCAGTTCGACCGAGCGGCGGCTGATCGGGTCGAACTGGTCGCGGCTCTCGTGCAGCAGGTCGGCGGCCATCCGGACGGTGGTCAGCGGCGTACGCAGCTCGTGGGAGACGTCGGAGACGAACCGGCGCTGCAGTCGGGACAGCTCCTCGAGCCGGCGGATCTGCCGTTGCAGGTTGGAAGCCATCTTGTTGAACGACACGGCCAGCCGGGCAAGGTCGTCCGTCCCCCGGACCTGCATCCGTTCCTCGAGCTTGCCGGCCGCGAGCCGCTCAGCGATCCGCCGTGCCATCCGGACCGGCGTGACGACCTGCCGGGTCACCAGCCAGGCCACAGCACCGAGCAGGACGATCAGCAGCAGACCTGCGGTCACCAAGGCGCGCTGGACGACGTCGAGCGTCTCCTGCTGCGCGGTGAGTGGGAAGAGGAAGTAGATCGCGTACCGGTCGCCGGTGGAGTTGATCCGGATCTGGGAACCGATCACCAGTCCCGGTACGCCGGGGGCGTCGCGGTAGTTGATCTCGGTGTAGGTGTCCCACAGCTTGGAGTCGTCGCTCATCACCGAGGACGCCAGCGCCTCCGGGATCGAGTCGCTGTCGACCAGACCGGTGTAGCGGATCGCGTTGGAGGCCGCTTGGTCGGTCGGGACCAGCAGGACGTCGTACAGACCGGGGCGGTTGGAGCCGAGGACCAGCTCGGACAGCTGCTGGTTGATGGTGTTGCGGTTCGCGGCGTCGATCGTGATCGACAGCTGGGCCAGCTGCGCCCGGACTTCGGCCTGGGCGCTGGTACGACGCGATTCGAGGACGCCGTCGGTGACCTGGCTCATCATCACCCAGCCGACCAGGATCAGGACCAGCGTCGACATCAGCAGGGTGCCGGTGACGATGCGGGCCTGGATGGAGCGGCGCCAGATGTCCGGCCAGTGCTTGGGATGCGTCCGCCAGATCGGCTGCGGCTGGGCAGACCAGTCCGCCGCGGTGACGGAGACCAGCTCCGTCCCGCGGGACACCGGCGCCTCCTGCTCCGGAGGTGCCGTCGACTGCCCCTGCTGTTGACCAGCCTGCTGCCCGGTGTGGTGTCCGGTGTGCTCCTCGGCTACCGGGTCGGTTGCCGGGTCACCAGTGGCAGCCTGCGACTCTTGGCCGCGTCCGTACTCGATCAGTCCGCACCCGCCTTGTATCCGACCCCGCGGACCGTGACCACGATCTCCGGGTGCTCAGGGTCCTTCTCGATCTTGGAACGCAGCCGCTGGACGTGCACGTTCACCAGCCGGGTGTCGGCGGCGTGGCGGTAGCCCCAGACCTGCTCCAGCAGCACCTCGCGGGTGAACACCTGCCAGGGCTTCGACGCCAGGCAGACCAGCAGGTCGAACTCCAGCGGCGTCAGCTGGATCGTCTCGCCGGCCCGCTTCACCGAGTGGCCGGCCACGTCGATGGTCAGGTCGCCGATCGTCAGCGACTCCGGACCGGGCTCGTCCATCCGGCGCAGCCGGGCCCGGATCCGGGCCACCAGCTCCTTGGGCTTGAACGGCTTCACCACGTAGTCGTCGGCGCCGGACTCCAGGCCCAGCACCACGTCCACGGTGTCGCTCTTGGCGGTCAGCATCACGATCGGTACGCCGGACTCGGCCCGGATCGCCCGACAGACATCGATCCCGTCCATCCCCGGCAGCATCAGGTCGAGCAGCAGCAGATCGGGCTTGAACTCCCGGAATGCCGGTACCGCCTTGTCACCGGTTGCGACCAGATAGGTGTCGTAGCCCTCGTTGCGCAGCACGATGCTGAGCATCTCCGACAACGCGGTGTCGTCGTCGACGATGAGGATGCGGCCCCGCATCGTCCGGTTACCGTCTGCCACGCCCTACTCCTTGCCGTCCGATCGGTGTGCGCCCGGCGGGTGCCGGCCCGTGCGCACTACGGATAGTGTCCCATTCCCCTGGTAGTGCACACGCCGGATCGCCGTGTGACCCCGGGTTGGGCTGTGATCATCCGGGATCATGGTGCACTTCCGGGGTTCACCACAACTCACGTGCCGGGGAGGAGGACGCAGTGGCCGACCAGAACATGCATCTGCACGACGACGTGGCCACAGAGCCGCTGCGGCCGTGGCTGCCGGCCGATCTGCTCGACAACGCCGCCCGGACGATCTCCGACAACAAGACGATCATGCTGGGTCTCCCGGTGCTGGCCGGGATCGGACTGGTCGCGGTACAGGCCGTGCTCACCGAGGTCGCCGTGCCGGGTGGGCTCCCTGGGTTCTTCGGCGCCGACGACCCGTTCGGACAGGCCGGTGCGGCGCTTCTGCTCACCTACGGCCTGCAGGTGGTCCTGTTCTCGGTCGTGTCGAGCATGCTGTCCGGAATCATCGCTCTGGCCGCGGTGCGGAGTCAGCTGGCGCATGGGATCGGTCCGCGTGAGCTGCTGAAGCTGGTGCGACCTGCGCTGCCGGCACTGGCTGTCGTCGGCCTGTTGCAGTCGCTGTCGTTCATGCTGCTGATCGGCGGCTGGGGCCTGGCAGTGCTCGGGATCGGCGCCGGTGCGGACGCGGCGATCTCTTCGGACGTGGCCGGTGCGGTGGCCGTGGTGATGATGCTGGTCGGCGGCGTGCTCGTGCTGGTCTTCGGGATCAGGCTGGTGCTGGCCGGGACCGTCGTACTCATGGAGGGCCGGCACGCGCCGGACATCGGGCTCTACATTCCCGTCCGGGTGGGGGTGTGGGGCGCGCTGCGGCGGTCCTGGCAGCTGGTGAAGGGCAAGTTCTGGCGGGTGTTCGGGATCTTGCTGTTCGGCGGGCTGGTCGTGCAGATCATCGGGTACGCGCTGCAGTTCGGGATTACCGCGCTGGTGCTCACGCTCGGCTCGTGGGCAGACAGCAACGGGGCGACAGTGGTGACCGTCGTCGTCAGTGTGGCCGTGGGGATCTTCACGGTGATGATGCTGATCGCGAGCCTGGCGTTCATGTCCGCCGTACAGGCCCTGATCTACCTGGACCTCCGGGTCCGGCGGGAAGGTCTCGACCTGTGGATGCGGCCGGCCCTGCGCCTCGGGGAGACTGCGTGATCCTCTTCCTGCAGGAGCCGCCCGTCGACATCGATCGGGAGCGAGCCGCGCGTGAGGCCGCCGAGGAGCTGTCCAAGTCGACGTACCGGGACTCCGGCGGCTCGCTGATCCAGAAGGCGATCGGCAAGGTGCTGGACTGGATCGGCGATCTCCTGAACAGCCTGACGGGCTCATCTCCCAACGGGCACGCCGGTCTGGCCATGCTGATCGCACTGCTGGTGCTGGTGGTGCTCGTGGTCCTCTGGCGAGCCGGAGTACTACGCACCAGCCGCAGAGTGAAGTCGCAGGCCGTTTTCGACACCTCCCGGCCGGCTAGCGCGGCGGAGTACCGCGCGCTGGCAGAGCGGGAGGCTGCGTCCGGGGACTACGCTCTGGCGATCCGCAGCCGGTTCCGGGCGTGCGTAGCGGAGCTGACCGAGCGGACCGTGCTGGACGAGCGGGCAGGACGGACGGCGTACGAGGTGGTTGCCGATGCCTCGCGGATCGCGCCCGTACTGCGTGAACCGCTGCAGCCGGCCGCACTGGTGTTCACAGAGGTTGTCTACGGCAACCGTCCGGGGACGCCGGAGCGGTACGCCGCTGTGGTCGCTGCTGACGAGGCTGCACGCACCGCTCGGGTGGCTGTATGAGCACGCCGCTCGGGCGGAGCGCTGGTGAGAGCTGGCGGGTACTGCGGACGCCGCTGCTCGTCACTGGGCTGATTGTGCTCGCGGCGATCGTCATCCTGATCGCTACCTCGGCTCGGACGTCTGGGCCGTTCAGTCCGGATTCCACGGACTCGGACGGGGCCCGGGCGCTGGCGGCCTTGCTGGAGAACCACGGTGTCGACGTACACAGCACAGAGATGCTGGACGACGCCGTAGAGCCAGGTGAGGGCAAGGCGCTCATCATCGGTCCTGCGGGATCACTCGGTCGTCCTGACCTGGAGCGGATCGCTCAGGCTCGCTGGAGCCACCTGGTGCTCATCCGGCCCGACACTCGGGCGCTGGAGATCCTGGCGCCTGGTGTGCAGCAGACCGGTGATGTGTTGTCCTCGCGCAGCCGGGAGGCCGGGTGCGACCTGCCGGCCGCCGTTCAAGCAGGCACGGTCACCGTCAGCGGGTCGACGTACAGCGCACCCGCGGCGGCTGTCGCCTGCTACGGCGACGGCATCAACAACACGGTGATCCGGTTGGAGGTCGGCGACCGGATCGTCGACGTCGTCGGTACGCCGACGTCGTTCACCAACGCGCAGCTGGCCGACGACGGCAACGCGGCGCTGGCGCTCAACCTGATCGGCACGCACCAGGACCTGACCTGGTACCTGCCGCAGTTCGAGTCGACCGGCACCGGCACGAGCGACTCCGGCAGTGCCCCGCTGATACCGCCGGATGTCCGCTACATCGGCTGGGCATTGGCGTTCGCGGTACAGGTGGTGGCGATCTGGCGTGGGCGGCGGCTCGGTCCGGTCGTGGCTGAGCGGTTGCCGGTGATCGTGCACGCGGCGGAGACGACCGAGGGCCGGGCACGGCTCTACCGACGCTCCCGGGCTCGGGACCGCGCTGCGGCGGCGTTGCGCGAGTCGGCGCTCGGACAGCTGCAGAAGGCGCACGGCATCCCGCGGCGTGCAGATCCGTCGGCAGTGGTCGCCACAGTGGCCGCACGGACCGGGCGGGACCCGGTCATGCTGTACGAACTGCTCTACGGCCTGCCGCCGCTCTCTGACGCCGCACTGATGTCTTTGTCCCATGAACTCGACGTACTGACGCAGGAGGTACGGAAACCGTGACGACTACCGAAGTCACCGCCGAACAGGCCCGGCAGGCGCTGGTCGCGCTGCGGACCGAGATCGGCAAGGCGGTGGTCGGCCAGGACACTGCGGTGACCGCACTGGTGCTCGCCCTGCTCTGCCGCGGCCACGTGCTGCTGGAGGGCGTGCCCGGTACGGCGAAGACGCTGATGGTGCGGGCGCTGTCGACGGCGATGCGGCTGAACACCAAGCGCGTGCAGTTCACCCCGGACCTGATGCCGGGTGACGTCACCGGGTCGCTGGTGTACGACGCGAAGACGTCCGAGTTCGAGTTCCGCCCCGGACCGGTGTTCACGAACATCCTGCTGGCGGACGAGATCAACCGGACCCCGCCGAAGACACAGGCCGCGTTGCTGGAGGCAATGGAAGAGCGACAGGTCACAGTGGACGGCGAGCCGCGCAAGCTGCCCGCTCCGTTCGTAGTGGCCGCGACGCAGAACCCGGTGGAGTACGAGGGCACCTATCCGCTGCCGGAGGCTCAGCTGGACCGGTTCCTGCTGAAGGTGACACTGGACATCCCGCCGCGGGACGCCGAGATCGCAGTACTCGCTCGTCACGCGCAGGGGTTCGACCCGCGGGACCTGGAGGCGGCTGGACTGCGTCCCGTTGCCGGCCCGGAGGATCTGCTGGCCGGACAGAACGCAGTACGGCGGGTTGCCGTGCGGGACGACGTACTGGCCTACGTAGTGGACCTGTGCCGGGCCACGCGGCAGTCGCCGTCGCTGCAGCTCGGGGTGTCGCCGCGGGGCGCTACTGCATTGCTGGCGGTGTCGCGGGCCTGGGCGTGGCTGTCGGGGCGGGACTACGTGATTCCGGACGACGTGAAGGCGATGGCACGTCCTTGCCTTCGGCATCGAGTCCAGGTGCGTCCCGAGGCGGAGCTCGAGGGTGTGAGCGCGGACGCCGTACTGGAGAGCGTGCTCGCGACGGTGCCGGTACCGCGCTGATGGTGCTCACCGGGCGGGCTGGGGTGCTGGCTGCGGCCGGCGTGGTCTTCGTTGCCCTGGTGATGCCGTCGTGGGCCGGGGTCGGTCTGGTCGTCGCGGTCGTGCTGGTGGTGTGCGTGCTGGACATGCTGCTGGCCGGGTCGCCACGGCGGCTCCAGTTCAGCCGTGACGGGGACAACGCCGTACGGCTGGGTGAGCAAGCTGTTGTGCAGTTGCTGGTGACCAACCCCGGGCGGCGGGTGCGCGGGTGGTTGCGGGACGCATGGCCGCCATCTGCCGGCGTACAGGACCCGCCGCACAAGCTGGACCTGCCGTCCGGCGAGCGCCGGCGGTTGGTGACGCATCTGGTGCCGACTCGGCGTGGCGATCGGCATGCTGTGCGGGTGACGGTGCGGGCGTTCGGTCCGATGGGGTTTGCCGGGCGCCAAGGCTCACACCAGGTCCCGTGGACGGTCCGCGCGCTCCCACCCTTCAACAGCCGCAAGCATCTGCCTTCGCGGTTGGCCCGGTTGCGTGAGCTGGACGGGCGTACGGCGTTGCTGGTGCGCGGGCAGGGGACGGAGTTCGACTCGCTGCGGGACTACGTGCCCGGGGACGACGTACGGAGTATCGACTGGCGGGCCACGGCTCGCCGCGGCAACGTCGTACTGCGGACCTGGCGGCCCGAGCGGGATCGGCAGGTCGTCATCGTGATCGACTCCGGGCGGCTGTCGGCCGGACGGGTCGGGGACGCGCCGCGGCTGGATCATGCGATGGACGCGGCGCTGTTGCTGGCCGCGTTGGCGACGCGGGCCGGGGACCGGGTTTCGTTGCTGGCTTGCGACAGCGCGGTGCGTGCCGACGTACGGCGTCCGGCGCCGCAGGATGTGCTGCCGTCGTTCGTGAACGCGCTGGCGAACGTCGAGGCGGAGCTGGTGCAGACGGACTTCCGGATCGTTGTGTCACAGGTGCTGGAGCGGTTGGGCCAGCGGTCGCTGGTCGTGTTGCTGACCGGACTGGACCCAGCTGTCATCGAGGAGTCGTTGCTGCCGGTCATCGGGCCGCTCCTGCGGCGGCACGTCGTACTGCTCGCGTCTGTCGCCGACCCGCGCCTGACCGAGCTAGAGTCCGCCCGCACCGACCTCCCCGAGGTCTACGCCGCAGCCTCCGCCGCCCGCACCCGCCTCGACCGGGACCGCCTGACCGCCACCCTCACCCGAGCCGGCGTCACGGTGATCGACGAGAACCCCGACCAGATCGCACCAGCTCTCGCGGACACCTACCTGTCACTGAAGAAGGCCGGCCGACTCTAGAGAGCGGCTTCGAAGAGGGCGCGGTTGGTTGCTGTGAAGGTGTGTTCGCGGTGGGACCAGGTGATGCGTTCGGAGGACTCGGGGCAGGGGTGTTGGGACCAGAAGGTGGCGTTCTGGAGTTGGCGGGTGAGGGTGGCGGGGATCAGGTGTGGGCGGTCGGCGGCGGGTAGGGCGTAGGCGTCGGCCAGGACTCGGACCTGGCGAGCCTGGCGGACGGGATCGCCGTGCTTGGAGGCTATGCACCAGGTCCAGGCGGCGTACCCGAGGTCTTCCAGCGGGTCGCCGGGAGCGGCGAAGTCGAAGTCGATGAGGGCTGCCGGGAGGTCGTTCCGGAAGACGAAGTTGTTGGGGCCTGGGTCGTGGTGGCAGACGACCGGGTGGGGTGCTGCCAGGCGGCTGTTGCGGGTGGCGTCGTGGAAGGCGCGCAGCAGCGAGCCTGCGGCGGCGACCTGGTCGTCGGACCAGCGTTGGAAGCGGGCCGGCACCCAGCCGTCCAGGTACGTGAGGATTTCGCGGCCGGACTCGTCGACACCGAGGTGCTTCGGGGCAGCCGTGAAGCCTCGCTCTTCCAGCAGATGCAGGAGTTCTTCGGTCAGCGGACCGGCGGGGCGTCGTACGGTGTCGCCGACCCGTACGACGCCGGGCGTCATGCGACCGCCGCTCAGTGGCTCTTCGGTCATGCGGTACCGGGGCGCCGGTCGATCCAGTCCGACATCCAGTGGATGACGTTGCGCCAGAAGTAGAACGCCTGCTCGCCGCCAGGCAGCAGCGACTGTACGACGGTGACGCGGCAGCCCGCACCGGTCTCGGCGAAGTCGATCCGGGTCTCGGTGTCGTCGACCGAGCTGCGGTACGCGAACAGCGCGCCGGGCTCCCAATCGGTGATCCGGCCGATCTCGAGTACGTCGTCCGGCGGCGTGTACACCTCGAGGACGCGCCCGCCGACGCCCGGCTCGATCTGCATCGCGGTGGCCCGCGCGGCGTCGAAGAAGTTGATCGGCCCGCGGACCCACCACAGGTCGATCTCCTCGGTGAAGACCTTGAACGCGGTCGCCGGATCGACGCCGACCTCGATGGACGCGGTAGCTGATGCTTCGGTCATCAGGACTCGTTTCAGGGTTGGGTCGGGCGGGCCTGGAGGAAGGTCCAGCGATGGCCCTCGAGATCCTCGGCCTCGTACGAGCGGAAGCCGTACTGATGGATCTCCTGGACGATCTTGGCACCGTTGTCGCGGCTGCGGGCGAAGTGCGCGTCGAGGTCGTCGACGTACACCCAGGCGGCGTGATCCGCGGCCGGCGTACCCGGCTCGGTTCGCTTGCGGAGGATGATCGAGCAGGCACCGGCGTGCAGCTCGATCCAGCTCGGCTGCCGGCCTTCCTCCGGGATCCGGTCCCACGTCTCCAGGCCGAACACAGTGTGCAGCCAGCGGGCCGCGGCGGCGGGATCCTCGTAGGACAAGGCGATTGCGAGCCGTCCGACCTCGCGGGGCGTCGACGGCGCGGCTTCGCGACGCGTGACCCAGGCCGGGAACCAGTACAGGACGTTCTGCCACGAGTAGTCGGCCCTGGTCCCGCCGTCGACCAGCGCCTCGACCACGGTGACGCGCGTACCGCCGTCGATCGGGTCGAAGCTGATCGTGGTCTCGGTGTCGTCGACCGAGCTGCGGTACGTGAGCCGTTCACCCGGCTCCCAGGTCGTGATCACGCCCCGCTCCAGCGCGTCGTCGGCGTACACCTCGAGGATCCGGCCGCCGACACCTGGCTCGATGCGTACTTCGATCGCGCGGGCCGAGTCCCAGAAGTTGATCGGGCCGCGGACCCACCACAAGTCGATCTCCTCGGTGAAGATCGCGAACGCGGCCGGCGGCGCGACCGGAACCTCGACAGCGACCTCGACGGACTGCTCGGTCATCAGGACTCCTTCTGCTCGACATGACGTTTGAACGAGCCCAACTGGTCACGCCAGTGCGCCTGCACCTGATCCAGCCAGGCCTGCACGGCAACCACGGGCTCCGGGTTGAGCCGGAAGACACGGACCCGGGCATCGTCCGGCACCCGCTCATCGGCAACCAGCCCGGCCTCCAGCAGGATCCGCAGATGCCGGCTCATAGCCGGCGAAGATGCCCCCGTAGCCACCGCCAACTGCCCCGCCCGCCGCGGCCCCTCCCCCAGCAACTGCACAACCTGGCGCCGCGTTGGATCCGCCAGCACCTCGAAGAACCGGTCCACAGCATCTTCCGCCATGGCGCAATAGTTCTACCATCTGTTAACTATTGTCAACCGTCAGAACCACCCGGGATGGGCTAGTTGGCTAGATGGCAGGCGACTTGGGGGGCGGTTGTGGCAGGGAGGACAGCTAGTTGGGTGGTGGTGCAGGCGGGGGTGGCTTGGTCGGCGGCTAGTTGGGGGCAGCGGGGGTGGAAGCGGCAGCCCGTGGGGATGTGGGTGGGGTCCGGGGGTTCGCCGGTCAGGATGGTGCGTCGGGGGGAATCGGGGAGGACGGAGAGGAGGGCTTGGGTGTAGGGGTGTTGGGGGTTGGTGAGGATCGTTTCGGTGGGGCCGGATTCGACGATGCGGCCCAGGTACATGACGGCTACCCGGTCGGCGATGTTCCAGGCCAGGCCCAGGTCGTGGGTGACAACGAGGGCGGACAGGCCGAGGTCGTCGCGGAGGCGGAGGATCAGGGAGAGGATCTCCCCGCGGACCGAGGCGTCGAGGGACGCGACGGGTTCGTCGGCGACGAGGACCTTTGGGTCGAGGGCCAGTGCGCCGGCGATGACGACGCGTTGGCGTTGACCGCCGGAGAGTTCGTGCGGGTAGCGGTGGAAGAAGCGTTCGGGCGGGCGGAGACCGGCGCGCGACAACGCCGAGGAGACGATGGCTTCCTCGTCGGGGAGGCCGTGGATCCGGGGGCCTTCGGCAACTGCTTCGTAGACGGTGTGGCGGGGGTTGAGAGAGCCCATCGGGTCCTGGAGGACGAGTTGGACCTGGCGACGGAAGGCCTTCAGCGCGCGACCGGAGTAACTCAGCGGCGTACCGTCGTACGCGATCTGGCCGGCGGTAGGGCGTTCCAGGCCGAGGAGAGTGCGGGCGAGAGTGGTCTTGCCGCAGCCGGACTCGCCGACCAGGGCGACGATCTCGCCGGCGCCGATCGAGAGGTTGACGCCGTCGACGGCACGCGCGCGCCGACCACCGCGACCGGAGAACCCGACGTGCAGGTCAGTTGCCTCTAGCAAGAGTCTCCCCTACCAGGATGCAGGCGGCCGTCCGGTCACCGACCGGACGCAGTTGTACGTCGGACGTCGCGCACGTCTCGATCGCGACCGGACAACGCGGATGGAACGAGCACCCACCCGGCAACTGCTGCGGATCAGGCGGATCCCCGGCCAGCCCCCGCGGCGCGAGGCGAGATGCCGGATCGCCGACCGTCGGGAACGCGGCAGCCAGCGCCCGGCTGTACGGATGACGGAAGTCCCCCGACGACGGACCCAGCTCGACCAAGCGCCCGGCGTACATGACGGCCAGGCGGTCACACACGTCGGCCAGCACCGACAGGTCGTGCGAGATCATCAGCAGCGAGATCCCGTGCGAGGCGATCAGGTCGCGGACGAGCGTGAGCACCTGCGCCTGGACCATCAGGTCGAGCGCCGTCGTCGGTTCGTCGGCGACGATCAGTTGCGGCGAGCAAGCAAGCGCCATCGCAATCATGACTCGTTGCCGTTGGCCACCGCTCAGCTCGTGCGGATAGCTGCGCGCTCGCCAGGCCGGTAGCCCGACCTGTTCGAGCAGCTCCCGCACTCGCGCATCAGCGGCCGAGCCCGACGCCAACCGATGGACAACCAGCGGCTCGGCGATCTGATCACCGATCCGCTGAACCGGGTTGAGGCCATGCTGGGCGCCCTGGAACACGATCGATGCCGACGACCACCGTACGGCGCGCAGCCGGCCCCACTTCATCGCCAGAACGTCCTCGCCGTCGAGCAGGATGCGCCCGCCGACCACCGCCGACCGCGGCAGCAGCCGCAGCAACGCCAGGGCCACCGAGGACTTCCCGGACCCCGACTCGCCCGCCAGACCGACCGCCTCGCCCGCGGCGATCGACAACGATACACCTCGCACCGCAGGCACGTCGCCGGACCCGATGCGGTAGTTCACGGTCAGGTCGTCCAACTCGAGCATCAGGCTCCCCCGGTTCGTAGGCGCGGGTTGAGCACTGTCTCCAGAGCCCTTCCACACAAGGTGAAGGCCATCACGACGATGACGATGCAGAGACCCGGCAACAAGATGTACCACCAGGCGCCGGCGGTCGCCGCGCCCCAGTCGTAGGAGCCGCGCAGCATCGTCCCCCACGACGTCTTGTTCGCACTGACGCCGAGGAACGCCAGCGTCGACTCCGTCACGATCGCGCTGGCCACCTCCAGCGTCGTACTTGCCAGGAGCAACGGCGCGACGTTCGGCAGCACATGCCGGGTGGTGATGTGCCAGTGCCCGCCGCCGAGCGCCTGCGACCTCTCGATGTACGGGCGTGCCTCGACGGCCAGCGTCTGCGCACGGATCAGCCGCGCCGTCGACGGCCACGACGTCACGCCGATCGCCACGATGATCGTCGCCGTCGAACCGCCCAGGATCGCCGCGAGCACCAACGCGGTCACCAACGACGGCAGCACCAGGAACCAGTCGGTCACCCGCAGGATCACCGCACCGGCCCACCGCCGGAAGTGCCCGGCCGCGATCCCGAGCACGGTCCCGATCACCATGCTCAGCAGCGCCGCCAGGAACCCGATCAGCAGCGAGGTCCGCGAACCCCACCAGATCATCAGCAGCACCGACCGCCCCGACTCGTCCGTCCCGAGCGGGTCGCGCAGACTCGGCGGCGCCAGCTTCGCGCCGGTGCCGGACACCACGTTCGTCACGCCGGCGTCGATCAACAGCGGCGCGATCAGCGCCAGTACGACGGCGACCGCTAGAATCACCAGCCCGGCGACCCCGGCCCGGTGTGTGCGGAAGTCGGACCAGAACCGCCCCGCGGCGCGCCGTCGACGTACCCAGGTCACGCTGCTCATGCCGACCTCACCCGCGGATCCAGCACGTGATAGATCACGTCGGCCAGCGTGTTCATCAGGATCACCGACACCGTGATCAGCAGGAAAGTCCCCTGCATCAACGTGAAGTCCGGCACCCGGATCGCTTCGTAGAACAGCTGTCCGAGCCCCGGCCAGCTGAAGATCGCCTCGACCGTCACGGCGCCCCCGACCACGAATCCGATCCGCATGAACACCAGCGTCACCGTCGGCAGCAGCGCGTTCGGCACGGCGTGCTTGCGCCGTACGTCGTCATCACGCAAACCCTTCGCCCGCGCCGTCGTGATGTAGTCCTGCCCGACCTCGTCGATCACCGACGACCGCATCACCAGCAGGTACTGCGCATAGACGACCGCGACCAGCGTCAGACACGGCAACACCATGTGTACGCCGACATCCAGCACGCCTGCGAACCCGTCGGGCTTGTCGACGCTCGAACTCCCGCGCGTCGGGAAGACCCCCGGGATCGGCCCGATCCCGGCCGCGAACACCATCAGCAGCAACAACCCGAGCCAGAACGTCGGAACCGACCAGAGGACCAGCGAGATCGCGGTCGACACCTTGTCGAACCGGCTGCCCGGCTTCCACCCGGCGCGCGCACCCTGCCACAGGCCCAGGCTGACGGCGATGACCAGCGCCGTACCGGTCAGCAGCAGCGTCGACCCGATCCGCTCACCGATCAGGTCGACCACCGGCCGCTTGTACTCGTACGAGACGCCGAGATCGAACCGCAGCGTCTGTTTGACGAAGTGCAGGAACTGTTCGGGGATCGGCTTGTCGAGCCCGAGCCGGGCCCGTTCGAGATCCAGTTGTTCCGGCGTCATGTTCCGGCCCTGCGCCAACGCCCGGACCGGGTCGCCGGGCAGCAGACGGAACAGGAAGAACGTCGCGACGATCACCATCGCGATGCTGAGCAGCGCCCCGCCCGCCTTGGTCGCCGCGTAGCGCAGCAGACCGTGGCGAGCAGGGCTCTGCTCAGGAGCTTCGACCGTGACCGTCATTCGCGGTCGTCGTCTCCGTTGCGGCGACGCTTCGGCAGGAAGACCGCGACGAGCGCCACGACGAGGATCGCGGCGGCCCCCACGATCAGCCAGGTGTGCGAGCCGCCGCCGGAGTCCGACGCGCCGTCCTTCGACACCGCCTCCAGTGTGTAGAACGGCCAGTACCCGGAACCGCCGTACAGCAGGCCCTTGTCCTCCGGGATCGGCGTGATGGCGGCGATCCGGTCCTTGCGATAGCCCTCGAGGTCGTTCGGGTAGTACAGCGCGATCACCGGCGCATCGACGTACAGCCGCTCCTCCATCTTCTTGATGATGTCGGCGCGCTTGGTGCGGTCGAGCTCCTTCTGCTGTTGCAGGTACAGGCTTTCGTACTGCGGGTCGCAGTAGAACGACTCGGTCCCGCCACCCTGTCCGTTCGCGGTCGGACGCCGGCTGCAGAGGTGCGTGCCGAGCACCTCCTCCGGGTCGGGGTTCACCGACCAGCCGCTGATCGCGATGTCGAAGAGCGCCGTCGTGCCGGTCTCCTCGGTGAACTTGCTGGAGTCGAGCCGCTTGGTCGTCAGCGTGATGCCGATCTCCTTGAACCAGCCGGTCAGATACTCCGCGAGCTTGTCCTCGATCGGCGTGTCGGTGTGGATGCTGAACCGGAACTGCAGCTTCCGCGACCCGTCCGGCATCGTCCGTACGCCGTCAGGTCCCTTCTTGTACCCGGCGTCGTCGAGGATCTTGTTGGCCTTGGCGAGATCGAACGTCACCTTCTCGGCGCCGCTCGCTTCCCAGAAGAAGTCCTTGTACAGCGGCGGAATGATCGACCCGTCGGCCGGTGTCGCGAGCCCGCCCTGCACCTCGTCGACCAGCTTCTGCTTGTCGATCGCGTAGTGCAGCGCCGTCCGGACCCTGGGATCCTCGAGCGCCGGGTGGCCGTCGCCGATCGGCTTGTTGTCGCTGGTCGTCGCGCCGTGGTTGATCTGCAGGTACGCCGCCCGCCGGCCCTGCGTGTTCCACTGGACGATGGTGTCGTCGCCCTTCAGCGACTCGAAGTCCGGCGGGTTGAGCCGGCCGATCAGGTCGATGTCGCCCTTCTTCAGCCCGACGATCGAGGCCGCAGGGTTGTCGTAGAAGATCACCTGTAGCTCGTCGATCTTCGGGCGGCCACGCCAGTACGACGGGTTCGCCTCGAGCCGGACGAACTGGTCCTTCTTGTGCTCGACCGCGACGTACGGTCCGCTGCCGACCGTCGGGTACACCTCGGCGTCGTACTCCGAGATGCTCTTGACCTTCTCCCAGACGTGCTTGGGCATGACCGGCACGGGGTTGTCGAGCATGCTCGCCTGCGGCGTCTTGAGCTTGATCGTCAGTTCCTGGCCGTTCGCGGTGACGCTCCGGAAGTTCGCGACCGCCGGGCCGTTGCCGGTCTTGGCGCCGTCGTCGGTGATCATCTTGTTGAACGTCCAGGCCGCGTCGTCGGCCGTGATCGGCTGCCCGTCGGACCACTTCGCCGGCCGGATCTTGAATGTCCAGGTCAGCCCGTCCGGCGACGTCGTCCACGACTCGGCGAGGTCCGGGCTGGGTTGCAGCGTCTTCGAGTCCGGCACGGTGAGGAAGCCGTAGATCATCCGCTGGATCGAGCCGGTGACGAGGCGCACCGCCAGGAACGGATTCATCGAGTCGACCGACTGCGTCACCCCGATCTTGATGACCTTCTTCGGTGTGTCCTCCTGCGGCCGCGCGTACGCCGTACCGGGCAGCACACCCAGTAAGCACAACGCCGCCAGCCCCGCCAACAGCTTCCTCATGGGCCGCCCCACCTTCCCCAGCCGGTGTTGGTGTTTGGGGAAGAAACCACACCAGCGGACACCCCTCTGTCAACAAGCAACGACTCTTTGTCACATGGAAGTAACCTTCTTACCGGTCCGATCCGGTTGCGTGAACTGGGGTTTCGTGGCCTTCCTCGGGTGTCGTTAGCGTCCGGCGCATGGACTGGAATCTTCAGACAGCGGAAGACCTGGCGGCCGCGTTGCGGGCCGGCGAAGTGAGCTCGGCGGAGCTGACCGATGAGGCGATCGACCGGATCGAGCGGGACGACAAGGCGATCAATGCGATCTGTGTGCGGGACTTCGAGCGGGCCCGGGCAGCGGCGCGCGATGCCGACCAAGCGCGTGCCCGCGGCGAGGACCGGCCGCTGCTCGGGATTCCGGTGACGGTCAAGGAGTCGTACGACATGGCGGGGCTGCCCACGACCTGGGGTATGCCGCAGTTCCGGGACTACGTGCCGGACGAGGACGCCGTTCAGGTGTCGCGACTCAAGGCCGCGGGTGCGGTGATCCTGGGCAAGACCAACGTGCCCTTGGGGTTGCAGGACATCCAGAGCTTCAACGAGATCTACGGAACCACCAGCAATCCTTGGGATCACGACCGTACGTCGGGCGGGTCGTCCGGCGGATCGGCGGCGGCGCTGGCGTTGGGGTTCGGTGCGCTGTCGATCGGCTCCGACCTGGCCGGCTCGCTGCGTACCCCGGCACATTTCTGCGGCATCTACGCGCACAAGCCGACCCTCGGCCTGACGGCGACCCGCGGCATGATCGCGCCACCGGGACCCGCATGGCCGGTGGAGATCGACCTCGCCGTCGCCGGCCCGATGGCGCGCAGCGCCCGCGACCTCATGCTCCTGCTCGACGTCATGGCCGGACCGGACCCGCTGACGCTGGGCAAGGCGTACGACGTGACGCTGCCGCCGGCGCGCCACGAGCGGCTCAGCGACTTCCGGGTCCTGGTGGTCGACGAGCATCCGCTCATCCCGACCGGTTCCGCCGTACGAGCAGGCGTGAACCGGGTGGCCGACGCACTCGCCGACGGTGGCGCGCGCGTCGACCGCCGTACTCCGCTGCTGCCTGATCTGGCCGAAGCCGCGACGATCTACATGCAGTTGCTGTTCTCCGGCTCTGTGGCGCGGTTCCCTGTCGACGCCTACGAGGAACTGCAGGCCCGCGCGGCCGCATTGAGCCCGGACGACCAGGGTCTCGCTGCCGCCCAATTGCGTGCGATGGTGTTGAGCCACCGCGACTGGCTCGAGACCAACAACCGCCGCGAGATCCATCGTCACGGCTGGCGGCAGTTCTTCGCCGAGTACGACGCCGTGGTGTGCCCGATCACGCCGACGCCCGCGTTCCCTCACGACCACAACCCCAACCCGCTCGAACGCCGGCTCGACATCGACGGCGCCGCCTACCCGTACTTCGACCAGCTCGCCTGGGCCGGCGTACCCACCATGCCCGGCCTCCCCGCCACTGCCATCCCAACCGGCCGAACCGCCAACGGCCTGCCAGTCGGCGTACAACTCATCGGCCCCATGTTCGAGGACCGCACTCCGCTGCGCCTGGCCGAGCTCCTGGAGCGGGACCTGGGCGGCTTCCAACCACCGCGACTTGACTACACGATCGTGTAGTAGTTTGCTGTTGTGTGTAGGGAAGGAGAGTGGAGTGGATCGTGCGGCTGAGGATCTGACGGCGCGGGCCCGGATTCGGGACGCAGCCATCAGGCTGTTCGGGGAGCGTGGGATCGAGGGCGCCTCGATCCGGGACATCGCTGCCGAGGCAGGGGTGTCGTCGGGGCTCGTTCGGCATCACTTCGGGTCGAAGGAGGCGCTGCGGGACGCCTGCGACCGGTACGCGAAGGATCGGATGATCCAGATCGGCGAGGAGCTTACGCAGGGCGGAGATCTCACCGGGCTCGATCCGCTCGTGCTGCATCCGATCGCGTTTCCGCTGCAGCTGTACATCGTCCGCTCGATGATGGACGGCTCCGAGACCGCGACCGCGCTGTTCCTCGAAGGCGTCGACGCGGTCGAGGCGTGGGCCAGTAGTTACGGCATCAAGCCGAAGGACCCTCGCGGGTACGCCGCCGCGCTGGCCGCGATCAAGCTCAGCGTCTTCATCCTGCGCGACCAGGTCTCCAAGGCGCTCGGCGAGGACATCACCACCCCGGCGGGCTACAACCGGATCGGCCAGGCCCTGATGGAGGTCTTCACGATCCCGCTACTCACCCCGGAACAAATCGACAAGATTCGGAAACAGGAGAAGTGATCATGCCGGCTGCGATCAGCACGGAAGGTCTGGTCAAGTCGTTCGGGCGGACCTTTGCCCTGGACGGTCTCGATCTCACGGTGCGAACCGGTGAGGTGCACGGGTTCCTCGGCCCGAACGGCGCGGGGAAGACCACCACCATTCGCATCCTGTTGGGGATGACCCGCGCGGACGAGGGGACCGCGCGGGTCCTCGGCGGCGATCCCTGGTCGGACGCGACCGAGCTGCATCGCCGTCTGGCCTACGTTCCCGGCGATGTGACGCTGTGGCCGAACCTGTCCGGCGGCGAGGCGATCGACCTACTCGGCCGGATGCGCGGCGGGATTGACAAGTTGCGCAAGGCCGAGCTGCTCGAGCGCTTCGACCTGGACCCGCGGAAGAAGGCCCGCGCGTACTCGAAGGGCAACCGCCAGAAGGTCGCCCTGGTCGCCGCGTTCGCCTCCGACGTCGAACTGCTGCTGCTCGACGAGCCGACGAGCGGTCTCGACCCGTTGATGGAAGAGGTGTTCCGGGAGGTCGTCCAGGAGACCGGTCGGACAGTTCTGCTGTCCAGCCACATCCTGTCCGAGGTCGAGGCGCTCTGCGACCGGGTGACGATCATCCGGGCCGGCCGTGCGGTCGAGAGCGGCACGCTGTCCGAGTTGCGGCATCTGACGCGTACGTCGATCCAGGCCGAGCTGGTCGGTCCGATGAACGGGCTGGCCCAGCTCAGCGGCGTACACGATCTCAGGGAGAACGAGGGCAAGGTCCAGTTCGACGTCGACACGGACGAGATCAACCCGGTGCTGCGGCGGCTGACCGAGATCGGCGTACGGAGTCTGGTGAGCCAGCCGCCGTCGCTGGAGGAGCTGTTCCTGCGGCTGTACGAACCCGAGGCGGTGAAATGAAGAACCTCGCGGGTACCGGCGGGCTGATCCGGCTGATCCTGCGGCGGGACCGCATCGTCCTGCCGTTGTGGATCGTGCTGCTGGTCGCGATCTCAGTCAGCTACGTGAAGGAGTACGGCGATCTCTTCCCGACGCCGGACTCCCGCATCAAGTACGCGAGCAACGCCGGCTTCATCACCCTGTACGGCGAACTGTCCGGGCCGAGCCTGGGCGAGTTCGTCACCTGGCGGCTCGGATTCGTGCCGGTGATGGTCGGGCTGATCAGCCTGCTCACGGTCATCCGGCACACCCGGGTCGAGGAGGAGACCGGCCGTCGCGAGTTGCTCGGGGCAACCGTCATCGGGCGGCACGCACAGCTCGCCGCCGCGCTGATCACGGTCCTCGGCGCGAACCTCGCCCTGGGTGTATTACTTGCCCTCGGCATGCACAGCCAGAACTTGCCGGCCGCCGGATCGGTTGCCATTGGCATCGTTTACGCCGGCACCGGCTGGTTCTTCGCGGCCGTCGGCGCGGTGGCGGCGCAACTGACGGCCAGTGCCGGTACGGCGCGTGGTATCGCGATCGGTGTGCTCGGCGGCGCCTACGTACTGCGGGCGGCCGGCGACACCAGCGCGCACACGGACGGACCGCTTGCCTGGTTGTCGTACCTGTCCCCGATCGCCTGGGCCCAGCGGATCCATCCGTACGCCGAGAACCGCTGGTGGCTGGGTGTTCTGATGCTCGCGGCAACCATCGTGCTGGTGACGACGGCCGTCGTTCTCGCGACCAGGCGGGACATCGGCGCCGGGCTGTTGCCGGACAAGCTCGGCCCCGCGGACGGGACGCTCGGCTCTCCGCTCGCGCTCGCCTGGCGGCTGCACCGCGGTCTTCTCGCGGCGTGGACGGTCGGATTCGCCTTGCTGGGCTTGTTGTTCGGCGGTGTGGCCAAGGGTGTCGGCGACATGATGAAGGACGACCCGACGATCCAGGAGATGTTCCAGCGGATGGGCGGGTCGGCCGGACTGATCGACTCGTTCCTGGCCGGGGTGATGACGCTGGTCGGGTTGATCGCGTCGGCGTACGCCGTACAGGCCACGTTGCGGATGCGCGTCGAGGAGAGCAGCGGACGCGCCGAGCCCGTGCTGGCGACCGCGACGAGTCGCTGGCAGTGGGCCGCAAGCCATCTCGTTTTCAGCCTGCTCGGTCCGGCGGTCGCTCTGCTCGCGGCGGGTGTGGCCGAGGGGCTCGCGTACGGTGTCGCGATCGGCGACGTCGGCGGGCAACTACCACGATTGATCGGCGCCGCACTCGCACAACTCCCGGCCGTATGGGTGCTCGCCGCGATCGCCATCGCAATCTTCGGCTTCTTCCCCCAGGCCTCGATGATCTCGTGGGCCGGACCAACCATCTGCATCCTGATCGGCCTGGTAAGCGCAGGCGTAGCCACAGCCGGCTGGATCCGCAACATCTCCCCCTTCACCCACCTCCCGTCCCTGCCCGGCGGTTCGGTCTCCGCCGGCCCACTGATCGCCTTGCTCGCAATCGCCGTAATCGTGGGCTTCGCGGGCCTCGTCGGCCTCCGCCGCCGGGATCTTCCCGCCTGACCATGTCGAGAACGGGGTACCGGCTCCGACGTGGCTGGTATGAGAGAACACGAACGAGCAGTTCACGACAGCGCGGCACTCCCGCCGGTAGTGGATCGGGCAACGTTCGACGCGGACCTTGATCGACTGCGCGCCAGGGAGAAGGCGCACACGCGCGAAGCAGATGCGATCGCGGCCCAGCGGCGCAGGATGCCGATGGTCGAGGTCGATGCGAGCATCACGGTGACCGGGCCGGACGGTCCGGTCACCCTGCTCGAGACATTCGAAGGCCGCAAGCAACTCGCGCGACATCACCTTCGCCGTCTTCGCCCAAGGCCCGCACGCCGAGAGCCGTGCCTACCGCGATCGAGGCCGGCCGGTCCGGCCGGCTCACTTCTTGGCGTTGCGTGACCAACTGAAGCAGTACAGGCCGAACGCGGCGACGCCGAGCGCCAGTACGGTCAGCAGGACGGAACCGAACGGCTGGTCCTTGATCGTGCGCAACGCGGTGTCGAGACCGCCGGCCTTCTTCGGGTCGTAGCTGATCGCGGCCCAGGCGAACAGTACGCCGACCACCGCGAACGCGACGCCCTTCGCGATGTACCCGATCCGGCCCAGCAGGATCGTGACCTCGGAGACACCGCCGACCAGGTCCTCGGTGAACTTCTTCGTGATCCCCTTGTGGATCTGACGCGCGCCGATGGCGATGATCGCGATGCCGACCACCACGATCAGCACCCGGCCCGGTCCGTGCTGCATGATGCGGGCGGAGAGCGACTGCTGCTGGCCCGTGCTGGAGCTGCCGGAACCGATGGCGACCTTGACCGCGCTGATGCCGAGCACGAGGTAGACGGCCGCGCGGCCGATCGAGGACACCGTGTGTTCGAGATCCAGGTGACCGTACACCAACTCCAGCACGCGCCAGAGCACCAGCACGAACAGTCCGATCGCGACGACCCACAGCAAGACCCCGCCGAGCGGCTTGCCGGCCAGCTCCTGGAGCGCGCCCTGCTGCGACGCCTCCTGGGACGACTTGCCCCACGCGAGCTGCAGTGCGATCCACGCGATCAGCAGATACACGACCCCGTAGGCCATCAGGCCGACGGTGATCGCCACGCCGTACGCACGGCTGTGCCTCACTTCCTGGTCCATCCTCACGCTCAACCGGTGCCCACACCGGAAACCGGTCAGGCGGAGACAGGTGCGCTGGCTTCCCGGTCCGCTTCGTCGATGTCGCCGTACTCACCGTGACGATATGCACGGCGACCGAGCGTCCAGACGTAGGTGAAGAAGGCCAGCTCGACCAGGATGCCGATCGTCACACGGACCGGTGCCGGCAGGAACGGTGTCACGAAGCCCTCGATCAGACCGGTCACAAGGAGTACTGCGGCCAGGCCGATCGCCATCCCCACCGTCGCGCGTCCAGTCTGCGCGACAGCCTGCATTCGAGTGCGGGGACCAGGAGCGACCCAGGACCAGCCAAGACGCAGCCCGGCCGCCGTCGCGACGAACACCGCGGTCAGTTCCAGCAGCCCGTGCGGTGCGATCAGGCTGAAGAACAGTCCGCCCTTGTCGTGGCCGATCATCAGGCCGGCGCTCGCACCGAGGTTGATCGCGTTGTCCCACAGGATGAAGACGGACGGGACCAGAAGAATGCCAAGAGCGAGTACGGCGGCGCTGATCGTCGCGTTGTTGATCCACACACGCAGCGCGAAGTCCTGCGCCGGGTTGTCCGAGTAGTACGACTCGAAATCGTGCTCCACGAGCTGCTTGATCTGGTCCGGCGTACCGATGGAGTCGATCACCTCCGGATGGGCCAGCACCCGCCACGCGGTCCACGCGGCGACCAAGTAGAAGAGCAGACCGATGGTGAGCCACCAGCGTCTGGAGGCATAGAGCGCAGCCGGGAAACTCACCAAGAAGTACTTCGAGATGTCGCGCCAGACAGGAGCCTGCGCACCGGTCACCGCACCGCGGGCGTCGGCGATCAGACCGGACAGCCGACCGATCGACACCGGATCAGCGCCCGCAGCCCGGAGCGCGGCCAGGTGCGTACCGACGCGCTGGTAGAGGACGACGAGCTCTTCGGCCTCCGCACCGGACAGGCGACGCTGGCGACGGGTCAAGTAGGCCAGGCGGTCCCACTGCGGCTGGTGCACCGATACGAACGCTTCGACGTCCAAAGCCGCACCTCCTCCACCCGTGTGCTGGCAGACTAGCCGGACCAAGTGTCTGTGCAGGAGGGGGGCGACGACGTGTCTCAGTTGGTCACCGGTGAAGCGGTCGTCCTCCAGGTGCGGATCGCGCGGATGCCGACGCGGGCGCTGGCGTGCGCGATCGACGTGGTGCTGCAGGGCGTCGTACTGGTCGTGCTGGTCTCGTTGCTGGCGGGGTTCCTGCTCGGGGGCGAGTCCAGCGAGGCGCTGGCGGTCGCCCTGATCTTCATCGTCGTGCTGCTTGTCGCGGTCGGCTACCGGGTCGTGATGGAGACGCTGACCCGTGGGCGGACCATCGGCAAGATGGTGCTCGGGCTGAAGGTGGTCCGCGACGACGGCAGCTCGATCCGGTTCCGGCACGCGCTGGTCCGGACGCTGATGTGGTTCTTCGTCGACTTCGCCCCGTGGTTCGCGGCCTGCCCGGGGATCGTGTCGAGCCTGATGAACAAGCAGGGCAAGCGGATCGGGGACATGGTTGCCGGTACGGTCGTCATCCGCGAACGCCACCAGCCGATGGCGTCACCGCCGCTGTTCGTCCCCGGCCACCTGGTCCAGTGGGCGCAGTCGCTCGAGCTCTCCCGCCTGTCCGACGACCTGGCCAACTCCGCCCGCGACTACCTGGCCCGCTACACCGAGCTCCTGCCCGGCACCCAGATCGCCCTCGGCGAGGCGCTGGCCGCCCGCATGGCTGCCGTCACGGCCCCGGCCCCGCCGGCTCCGATCATCGCTCCGGCCTACCTCTCCGCGATCCTCGCCGAACGCCGTCGCCGCGAACTCATCCGCCTGTCCACCCACCGCCCCACCCAGACCGGCCCGTTCGCCAACCCGTCGTACGCCATCCCCGCCGGCCCGTTCACCCCGCCCAGCCCGTACGGCGCACAGGCGCCCATGCCCGCGCCGAGTCCCTTCATCCCACCCCCGCCACCGCCGGGCCCCCGCCCAGCCACCGTCAACTCCCAAGGCTGGGCCGCCCCGGGCAGCAACGAAGCCGGGTGGTGACGGCAAAGCAAAGCGCCCCACAGGAAACCTGCGGGGCGCTTGCTGTGGGGGGAATCAGTAGCGGTAGGCCTCCGCCTTGTACGGACCTTCGACCGGTACGCCAAGGTACGCCGCCTGCTCCTTGGTGAGCTCGGTGAGCTTGACGCCGAGTGCGTCGAGGTGGAGGCGGGCGACCATCTCGTCCAGGTGCTTCGGGAGCACGTAGACGTCGGTCGGGTACTCCGCGGTCTTCACGAACAGCTCGATCTGGGCCAGCACCTGGTTGGTGAACGAGTTCGACATCACGAACGACGGGTGGCCGGTCGCGTTGCCGAGGTTCAGCAGGCGACCCTCGGACAGGATGATGATCGTATGGCCGTCCGGGAACCGGAACTCGTCGACCTGCGGCTTGATGTTGACCCGCTCGACGCCCTCGGTCTTGTACAGACCGGCCATGTCGATCTCGTTGTCGAAGTGGCCGATGTTGCCGACGATCGCCTGGTGCTTCATCGCCGCCATGTGGTCCGCGGTGATGACGTCCTTGTTGCCGGTGGTGGTGACGAAGATGTCACCGATCCCGACCACGTCGTCCATCGTGCTGACCTGGTAGCCGTCCATCGCGGCCTGCAGCGCGCAGATCGGGTCGATCTCGGTCACGATCACCCGGGCGCCCTGGCCGCGCAGCGACTCCGAGCAGCCCTTGCCGACATCGCCGTACCCGCAGACGACCGCGACCTTGCCGCCGATCAGGACGTCGGTGGCGCGGTTGATGCCGTCGATCAGCGAGTGCCGGCAGCCGTACTTGTTGTCGAACTTCGACTTGGTGACCGAGTCGTTGACGTTGATCGCCGGGAACAGCAGCGCGCCGGCCTTGTGCATCTCGTACAGCCGGTGCACGCCGGTGGTGGTCTCCTCGGTGACACCCTTGATGCCCTGACCGATCGTGGTCCACTTCGACGGCGACTCGCCGAGCGTGCGGGTCAGCAGCTTCAGGACGACGCCGTACTCCTCGGAGTCCGCGGTCGACGGGTCCGGTACGGCGCCCGCCTTCTCGAACTCGGTGCCCTTGTGGACGAGCATCGTGGCGTCGCCGCCGTCGTCGAGGATCATGTTGGGACCCTCGGTACCCGGCCAGGTGAGCGCCTGCTCGGTGCACCACCAGTACTCCTCCAGCGTCTCGCCCTTCCAGGCGAACACCGGGACGCCGGCGGGGCCGTCGGCCGAGCCGTTCGGGCCGACGACGACCGCGGCCGCGGCGTGGTCCTGGGTGGAGAAGATGTTGCAGGAGACCCAGCGCACCTCGGCGCCGAGCGCCACCAGCGTCTCGATCAGCACCGCGGTCTGGATCGTCATGTGCAACGAGCCCATGATCCGGGCCCCGGACAGCGGCTTGCTGTCGCCGTACTGCTTACGCATCGCCATCAAGCCGGGCATCTCGTGCTCGGCCAGCCGGATCTCCTTGCGCCCGAACTCGGCCAGGCCGAGATCCGCCACCTTGTAGTCGAAGGTCATGCCGCTCCCCTGAAGCTGTGGTTTATTACCCGACCGAGCCTAGAGGGCCGAGCGACGCGGTTTGATCGCTCGGAGCGCGATTTTGACACCGAAATGTCAAGATTGTTGTATGCGCATCACCGAGGCCGCTCGCCAGCTGGGTACCACTCCACGCATGCTGCGCTACCGGGAGGCGCTCGGGTTGCTCCCGCGGTCCCGGTCCGAGCACACGGCCCAGCGCCAGTACGACGACCGCGACCTGGCCGCCGTACAGCTCGCGCTCGACCTCGAACGCCGGTACGACGTGACCCCGGCCGCGCTGGCGTTCGCGCTACGGGCCCTCGCCGAGCCGTCCGTGGCCGCCGACATCCGCAACCTCGGCTACCGCACCGGCCGCCTCACCGCACCCCCGACCCAGGCCCAGATCGACCGCGACCGAGCCCTCCGCTGGCTCGGCCGCTCCGGCGTCCTGCCACCGAAACCGCGCTAACAGGACGGAACGAACCGAGTCAGTGCGAGGGGGCCTCGGGGACGGCGGGGCGTTCGTCGGGGACGTAGTTCTCGTGGTAGACGTCCGGCTCGAGGTAGATGTGCTGGCTCATCGGCTCGGCGGCCCGGATCGCGCGCTCCGCCGCGTCGATGGTCTCGGCCACGACCGCAGCGTCGGTGGTCGCCTCGACCCCGAGCTTGGCGGCGACCAGGACCTCTTCAGGACCGAGGTGCAGGGTCTTGATGTGGATCAGCCGCTGCACGCCCGGGGTGTTCTCGATCGCCGCGACGATCCTGTCCTGGGACTCGCGGGTCGCGGACTCGCCGAGCAGCAGCGACTTCATCTCGATCGCGAGGAAGACCGCGACGCAGACCAGCAGCGCGCCGATCGCCATCGAGCCCAGACCGTCGAACACACCGTTGCCGGTGACAAGGGTCAGGACGACGCCGATCAGCGCCAGCACCAGACCGGTCAGCGCGGCGAAGTCCTCCAGCAGGATGACCGGCAGCTCCGGGGCCCGCGCGTTCCGCACGAAGCGCACCCAGGTGACCTTCCCGCGCAGCTTGTTCGCCTCGACGATCGCGGTCCGGAAGGAGAAGCCCTCCATCGCGATCGCCAGCAACAGCACCGCGACCGGAACCCACTTCCAGCTGTCGATCCCGTGCGGGTCGTGCACCTTGTGGTAGCCCTCGTACAGCGCGAACAGACCGCCGACGCTGAACAGCACGATCGACACGATGAACGAGTAGACGTACCGCTCCCGGCCGAACCCGAACTGGTGCAGCTCGTCCGCTTCCCGCTTCGCCCGCTGACTGCCGACCAGCAACAGCACCTGGTTGCCCGCGTCGGCGAGCGAGTGGATCGCCTCGGCCAGCATCGACGCCGACTGGGTCAGCGCCCAGGCGGCGAACTTGGTGACCGCGATCCCGGTGTTCGCCAGCAAAGCCGCGACAACGGCCTTGTTTCCGCCACCAGCCATGGTTGTTCAGATCCTCCGGTACTCAGCGTGCGGACACGACGAACGCCGTGCCGGAACCACGCAAGATACAGGGTCCTTCGGGTCCCGCGGCGAACGCGGACTGACCCGCGGACAACGTCACAACGGAATCTTTGCCCGCAGCATCGATCGAGCCCGCGACACAGCAGATGATCCGCGGCCCGACACCCTCGACGGTCCGCTCGTCACCGTTCAGATCGAGCCGGTGGATCGCGAAATACTCGCAGCCGGTCTCGTACCCACCGGCTGCGTCAGCAGTCAGCACCGGGTCGGCCAGCGGCTCGAAATCCACCACCGAAACCAGCTCCGGTACGTCGATGTGCTTGCGCGTCAGCCCACCCCGCAGCACGTTGTCGGAGTTCGCCATCACCTCGAACCCGAGGCCGTGCAGGTACGCGTGCACGTTCCCCGCCGGCAGGTACACCGCGTCGAACCGCTCCAGCCGGACCCGGTTCAGCAGCAGGGCCGCGAGGACGCCGGGATCGTCCGGGAAGTCCGCGCACAACTTCGAGAGCGTCTCCCGCTCCAGCTCGAACGCGTCGCCGACGTACTGCGCGACCGCCTCGCCGAGCGCACCGACCAGTGGACGGATCGTGTCCCGGTCGGCACTCATGAACTCGGTGAACGCCTCCCGCAGCTTCC
This sequence comes from Kribbella sp. NPDC000426, assembly GCF_040300265.1. Classification (NCBI taxonomy): domain Bacteria; kingdom Bacillati; phylum Actinomycetota; class Actinomycetes; order Propionibacteriales; family Kribbellaceae; genus Kribbella; species Kribbella sp. NPDC000426. The sequence goes on from NZ_JBEPDK010000001.1 coordinate 944,246, forward strand.
CGTCCCGCAACCGGTCCGTGAGCTCGCCGAAGCCGGCCGGCGCCAGCGCCTCGAGCAGCGCGACCGTCCGGTCGAGCGGACGGAAGCCCACCAGCGCGTCGAACGGTCCGAGCGCGATCAGGATCTCCGGCTTCGGCCAGGCGTCCTTGTAGTTCCGGTCAGCGGCATCGCGGGGAATCCCGGCCGCCTCGTCCCGCTCGTACCCGTCGATCGCCTGCTCCCGGGAGGGATGCGCCTGGATCGACAACGGCTGACCCGCCGCCAGCAACTTGGCCAGGAACGGGAACCGGCCCTCGAACCGCTCGGCCGTCTCCTCGCCCAGCACCGCCGCCGGGTCGTCGGACACGACGTCGTACAGCGTGTCGCCGTTCGGTAGGACCGACGGCGCAGACTCGTGTGCGCCCATCCACATCTCGGCCTGGGGCTTGCCGTCCGGCGCGACCCCGAGCAGCTCGGGGAGCGCGGTCTCGGAGCCCCACGCGTAGTCGCGGATCGTGTTCCGCAGCGGGACTACCACGCTGGGTCCTCCGAGGGGATCCCTGGCTCGACCGGGTCGGAGTCGGTCGCCCTGCCGTAGCGGCCGAGTCCGATCCCGAGGTACGCCGCGGCGTAGCGACCGTGCTGCGTCAGAGCGGCGTACCGCGCGATGTCCGTGCCGCTGGCCTGCCGGACCGTGAACACGCGGACGTCGTGGGCTTCGGCCTTGCGCTCGAGCTTGCGGTGGTGCTCGGCGACGCCCTCGTCCTCCACGCCGTCGTCCAGGATGACCAGCGCGGGCCGCAGCTCGGCAGGCTTGTCGAACGGGTCGGCGAACAGGTCCCGCGGCGGCTGGTTGAGCACCGGCAGCAGGTGGCCGGTGTCGGCAGCCAGAGCGGGCCGGCCGCTCGCCAGCCGGAGCGCCTCGACCACGCGGCGAGCCGCGCGGGCCGCGAGGACAGAGCCGCCCCACACCAGGGGCAGCGCGTCCGCGAGGATCAGCGCGAGATCCTTGGCCGGGTTGGAGGCCACGTCGTTGTTCGGCGAGCACTCGATCGCGACGTCGTCCAGCATCGACGCAACGGACTTGTGGTCCACCTCCGGACCGAGGTCCAGCTGGTGCAACGCCTGCAGTACTGCGACCGCGGACGCGAGCTGGTCGTCGGACTGCGACGGCAGCCGGATCGCATGCCGCAGTCCGGCCGAGGCGATCGCCACCGGCGAGTCCTCCGGCGCAGCCACGAGCAGCCCGCAACCACGGCGTACCGCTTCGGCCGCCGCCGAGACCGCATCGGCGTCCTCACTGGCTCCACCGAGCACGACCACCATGTCCAGCGGACCGGCCCACCCGGGCAGCCCCGGACCGGGCCAGGCGAGGAACGGAACCGGGCAGACCGGCTCCAGTACAGCGCGGACCAGGCGGGCGTCGCGGCCGGCGGCCACCACTGCGCGCGGACGGAAGCCGTCCGACGTCAGCCTGGACAGCACGTCGGAGGACGCCTCCAGCTCGGCCCGGATCCGGGCCCCGGCCATGGCCAGCCGGCGGAGCAGGTGGTCTGCCGCCTCCAGGGCGGCCGGGTCGTCAAGTCGGGTGTCGTCGAAGACGCTCATCAGCTCTCCGTCAGCTCTCGGTCGCGGCCGTTTCCCTGGTGTCCCGGGCTTCGTCGATCAGCAGCACCGGGATGTCGTCACGCACCGGGTACGCCAGCGCGCACGACGCGTTGGTGCAGACGAGCTCGTTCGCCTCGTCGTCCACGCGGAACTCCGACCGGCACTTCGGGCAGACCAGGATGCTCAGCAGGTCCGGGTCCAGATTGACTGCCATTCAGTTCTCCTCCACCGATGCGCCGGTGATCAGGGCCAGTACTTCGTCACGGACACGTTCCATCTCGGACCGGTCCGAGGCCTCGACGTTCAGCCGCAGCAACGGTTCCGTGTTCGACGCACGGACGTTGAACCACCACTGTCCCGCCGACACGGTCAACCCGTCCAGATGGTCGAAGGTCACGCCGTCCATGTTGCTGCCGCCAGAATACGTATCTTCGATCGCCGCGACCGTCGCCGCCTGGTCGTCGACGGTGTTGTTGATCTCGCCGGACGCGACGTACCGCTCGTACTCCGCGAACAGCTCGCTGGCCGGCTTGTCCTGCTCGCCCAGCGCGGCCAGCACGTGCAGCGCGGCCAGCATGCCGGTGTCGGCCCGCCAGAAGTCGCGGAAGTAGTAGTGCGCCGAGTGCTCGCCGCCGAACACCGCGTCGGTCTCGGCCATCTTCTGCTTGATGTTCGAGTGCCCGACCCGGGTCCGGACCGCGACGCCGCCGTGCTCGGCGACCAGCTCCGGGACGGCCTTGGAGGTGATCAGGTTGTGCAGGATCGTCGAGCCCGGGTGCTTGGCCAGCTCCCGGACCGCGACCGCGCCGGTGATCGCGCTCGGCGAGATCGGGTCGCCCTTCTCGTCGACCACGAAGCACCGGTCGGCGTCGCCGTCGAACGCGAGCCCGAGGTCGGCGCCGGTCTCGCGGACCTTGGCCTGCAGGTCGACCAGGTTCTTCGGGTCGAGCGGGTTCGCCTCGTGGTTCGGGAAGTTACCGTCGAGCTCGAAGTACATCGGGACGATCGTCACCGGGCCCTTGGCGAAGACCGCTGGGACGGTGTGGCCGCCCATGCCGTTGCCGGCGTCGACGACCACGGTGAGCGGGCGGATGCCGCTCAGGTCGACCAGGTCGTGCAGGTGATCGGCGTACGCCGTCAGCAGGTCCTTGTGGGTGACATGTCCCGAGGCCGGGGTGGTCGCCGAACCGTCGGCCAGGGCCTTCGCGACCAGGTCCGCGATGTCGCGCAGCCCCGAGTCGGCGCCGACCGGAGCGGCGCCCGCGCGGCACATCTTGATGCCGTTGTACTTCGCCGGGTTGTGGCTCGCGGTGAACATCGCACCGGGCAGGTCGAGCCGGCCGGACGCGAAGTACAGCTGGTCGGTGGAGGCCAGGCCGATGTCGATCACGTCCGCGCCGGTGCTGGTCACCCCCTCGGCAAAAGCAGCTGCCAGGGCCGGGCTGGACGGTCGCATGTCGTACCCGATCACGACCGCCCCCGGACCGGCGAGGACGTCCAGGACCTCGACGAACGCGGCGCCGGTCGCCCGGGCCACGGATTCGTCCAACTGGTCCGGGACGACCCCACGCACGTCGTACGCCTTGAAGATCGCCGCAACGTCAACCATGCGTGGACCCTATCCGGCCCACGCACGAACCTGTATTTCAGGCCTTCTCGAACCAGCCGATGTCCTTGCGGTGGTGCACCGTCGGCAGCTGGCGCGGGACGACCGGTGCCGCCCACCGGGCGGCGTTGGCGAGGATCTGCTGGACCTCGTCCTGGTGGTACGTCGGGTACTCCTGGTCACCGGGCCGGAAGTAGAAGACCCGGCCCTGGCCGCGGCGGTAGCAGCAGCCGGAGCGGAACACCTCGCCGCCGGTGAACGAGCTGACGAAGACCAGCTCGTCCGGCTGCGGGATGTCGAACAGCTCGCCGTACATCTCCTCGCGCTCGATCACCAGCGGGTGCGGGATGCCCTGCGCGATCGGGTGACCGGCCGCGACCGTCCAGATCAGCTCGCGGTCGTTCTCGGCGCGCCAGTCCAGCGAGCAGGTCGTCCCCATCAGCTTGATGAAGATCTTGCTGAAGTGCGCCGAGTGCAGCGCGATCAGGCCCATCCCGGACAGCACGTGCTGCTGGACCCGCTCGACGATCGCGTCGTCGACGTCGCCGTGCGCGGCGTGCCCCCACCAGGTGAGTACGTCGGTGTCCGCGAGCACCTCCTCGGTCAGACCGTGCTCCGGGTCCTGCAGGGTGGCGGTGCGGACGACGACGTCCGCGCCCAGCTTGGCGCGCAGCGCGGCCGCGATCGTGCCGTGCATCGTGTCCGGGTAGACCTTGCGGACGGACTCGTCCCGACCCTCGTGGACGTTCTCGCCCCAGACGGTGACGCGAATCGGATCAGTCATGCAGCACAACCTCTCGTCCCGCCTTCGCCGAGGCGTAGCAGGCGTCGATGACCTCGGTCCGCAGCAGCGCCTCGGACCCGTTCTGCCCTTCCCACTCGCCGGACTTCACGATCCGGACGAACTCCCGCACCACGCCGCGGTGGCCGAGCCCCGCGCCGGTCGCGGGCTTCACCTCGGCGGCGACACCGGCGACATCGGTGAAGATCCGCAGCGTGTCCTCGGTGGTGTAGTTCTGCACCTCGATCTTGGCGCCGCCCTCGGTGCCGAACAGCTCGATACCGAAGTTGTCGCCCGGCGCCCGGTACGTCGCCCAGCTGGTCTCGAGCTGCAGCGCGCCGCCGCCCTGCAGCCGCAGGTACGCCGTGGCCAGGTCCTCGACCTCGAACTTCGAGCCGAGCGTGTCCACGGTCGGGCGGTCCGGCGTACTCGAGCTGCCGCGGCCGCGCGGCCCGAGCTCCGCGAACGTGTTCGCCGACACCGTCGTCACCTGCGGCTCGCCCAGCAGGTGCAGCGCCATGTCGAGGATGTGGACGCCGAGGTCGATCAGCGGACCGCCGCCGGACAGCTCCCGGTTGGTGAACCAGCCGCCCATCCCGGGGATGCCGTTGCGGCGCATCCAGTGCGCCTTCGCGTAGTAGATCCGGCCGAGCTGGCCCTCGTCGATCTGGTGCTTGAGCGCGATCACGTCACCGCGCTCGCGGTGGTTGAACACCACCTTGAGCACCCGGCCGGCCGCCTTGGACGCCTCGACCATCGCCGTACCTTCCGCGACGGTCCGCGCCAGCGGCTTCTCGGACAGCACGTGCAGGCCCTTCTCGAGCGCCTTCAGCGCGATCGGGGCGTGCAGCTGCGTCGGCGTACCGATGCTGACCGCCTCCAGACCGGGCGTCTCGAGCAGGTCCTCCCAGCGCTCGTAGAGGTGCGGCACGCCGTGCTTCTCACCCAGGGTGGTGAGCGTGTCCTTCTCGAGGCCCGCCAGCGCGACCACCTCGACGTCCGGCAGCTCGGAGAACGCCTCCAGCGCGGTACGCCCCGCGAAGCCCAGACCGACGACACCGACCCGCAGTTTTTGATCGTTCACAGTTCACGATCCTCTCCCGCTGACAACGTTGGACACAATCAGCTTTCCACACTACGGAACAGAATCGAACGCGGGTGGGTGCGTCGTGCCTCAGTCGTCGTCGGTGTCGAAGTCCGGGTCGATCTGTTCCGGGGAGAGGGCCAGCACGTCGGCCAGTTCGAGGACGAGGGCGCTGCGGACCAGCCAGGACAGGCCGGAGCCGGAGCGTTCGGCGCGGAGCTCGATCGGGCGGCGGAAGACGACGATCCGGTACGGCTCGTGGGAGGTGCCGCCGGTAGCGTGGGTGAGCGGGATCTCGGTGGCGTCCAGGTCGAGGTTCGGCACGTCCTCGATCGCGAACTCGACCCGCGCGACCACCTGCGGCAGCCGCTTCTCGAGCCGGGTCACCTCGATCGCGACCACCTCGTCGAACTGGGCCGCGGCGGACCGCTGCAACGGCAGACCGCGCGGCGCGAACTTGCTCGGCCGGCTGATCGGGCCGAGCATGCCGCGGCCGTGGCGGTCGATGTGCCTGCGATGACGGCGAGCCTCGGTCACGCGCTCAGCCTAGTGGGGGTAACGTCTGTCCGTGAGCATCGCCAGGATCTGTTCGCGCGCCGGATGTCAGAAGCCTGCCGTATCGACGCTCACCTACGTCTACGCCGACTCGACCTGTGTCCTCGGTCCGCTGGCGACGTACGCCGAGCCGCACTGCTACGACCTGTGCGCCGACCACGCCGATCGACTGACCGCTCCGAACGGCTGGGAAGTTATCCGGCTCGCTCCGGACCCGGCCGCCGCCGGTCCGTCCTCGGACGACCTCGAAGCCCTCGCGAACGCAGTCCGCGAAGCAGCGCGCCCGTTGCCACGTCGTGAGCCGGGCGCGGGGACGCCGGGAGCACCTGTCGAGGTAGCCCGCCGCGGCCACCTGCGGATGCTGCAGGACCCGGGCGCCAACACTTCTGAGGGCTGACCTACCGCAGCGCGGCGCTCACATCCGGCTGGGCTCCAAGCTGCGCCCGGAACACCAGCGACGTCGTCAACGGCCACGCAGCCACCTGTGCCACGTCGTCCTTGGCCGGCTTCGCCGGGGGCATCAGCGTGACGCCGGCGACCACGGTCCCGCGCGTCTGCTGCACCATCAAGTACGTCGGTCGCGGCTGCGCCGGGAACGAGACCTGCGACGTCGCACCGCCGAGCACGTCGAGCGCGCGCGTGGTCACGGCCCGCCCCGCCGCGTCACGCAGCTCGAACTTCACGCTCCCGGTCTTCCCGGGCGCGGTCACCTGCAGCACGACCGGCTGCTTGTGCGCCGGCAGCACCAGGTACGCCGGACCGGTCAGCGCATCTGCCGACCCGATCGACGCGAACTCGGTCTGCGCCGCGTCCGTCATCCGCATCGACGCGGTGACGGGCTGATCCGACGTCAGAGTGATCGCACTGGGATCACCGTGCAGCACCGGGTCGAGCATGATCGTCTTCACCGAGCCGGCGGCGATCTGCACGGTCTCGTAACCAGCCGGCTTGAACGACCCGTTCGGCCCGTTGATGGTGACGCTCACGGTCGCCTGCAGGTCCGACGGGTTGGCGATCGACAGGATCCGCAGTCCACCACCCGGCGCAGCCGCGGGGACGAAGACCTTGGTCGCAGGCGCCGACGAGGTGTTCAGCCAGTCCACTCCGGCCGGCACGCTGTTCCCGGTGGACGCGTTGGAACGTACGGCGGCCGCCACGCGACCACCGGTCGACTCCACGTGCAGGGCGATGTCCCGCAGCTTCGGAGCGACCTGCCGGAGGTACAGATAGGCCGTGCCTCGGGCAGGTACGACGATGCCGCGTGCGGCGGGCAGGTCCTGCTGACCGGTCCGCGCGTACACGCTGACGTTGACCTCGGCGTTGATGCTGTCCAGGTTCGTCAGCACCAGCACGTCGCGCCGGTCACTCGCACCGGATGCGCCGACGAACCAGAAGTCCGATCCGGGCTGCTGGCACGGCACGCTGGCCATACCGGAGTTCACGCCGTCTTCAGCCGTTGTCGTGCTGGTGCCGACCGCACCGGCAGCCAGTGGTCCCGCGCCCTGGATGGACAGCGGCTCCGGCTTGACGGTCACAGCGCTCGAACCGATGAAGCCGCGCCTCAGGATCGAGCCGACCGGGTCGGACGTGGCCGGCAGCGGTGCGATCGTCAGCGGCTCGGCACTGCCCGTTGCGGTCGGCGTACCTTCCGGCAGGGTCGGCGACACGCCGTTCACCACGCTGGCCATCTTGCCGCCGGCGGCGAGCACCGGGCACGACAGCGCCGCGCGGTTGACCACGGTGCGAGCCGGTTCGGTGGCAGCGGCCGCCGGGCTCGTGTCGGGCTTCTTGGGATGCGTCACGACGCCGATCCCGGCCAGCACGGCCATGGCAGCGATGACCGCACCGAGCCGCAGACGCGGGTCGGACAGCAACCGGCTCACCGCGGGTCCCTCCTAGCGTGGGTGCCATGCGGTACGGCGACCGTCCGGCGCACTGTCGGCAGGCAGAACACCAGCGCGATGATCCAGCCGATCAGGCCGAGGATGCGCCATACCGTGTGAGTCTGGTCGTTCAACGGCGTCTTGCCCTCGATCTTCGAGCGGTCCACCAGCCACGCGGCATCGCCGTCGTTCGCACTCGCCCTGGTCAGGCCGGGCAACGAGTCGAGCGTGGCGGCGAGCGTCGGGTCCACCGGGCCGGGCAGGTACACGTAGTCGATCGCGAGACCTGCCAACTGCCGGCCTTCCTCACCGCTACCGCCGCCGCCCAGGGTCGCAAGCACATCGGTGATCGGCTTGGTCTGCGCCGGGGTCGGCGCCGCCTCCAGCGCACCCATCCGCGGTCCGCCGTCCTTGACCAGCGAGAACCGCATCTGACCCGCCGGCGCCTTCCGCACCACCAGGATCGACTGGTTCTCCGGCGGATCCTGCGATGACACGAGGTACGCCGGGAGGTCCTGAGCAGGCCCACTCCACAACGGACCGTCGGTCCCGCGAACCAGCCAGAAGCCTGCCGTTACAACGGTTGTCAGCAACACGATGCCGAGCACGCCCTGCACGATGATCTCGGTGGACTTGCCGACCGAGTCCCACGCCACGGTGACGGCGATGATCCACCCGGCAGTCATCAGGAACATCAACGGCCCACTGCCACCGCCGAGCCGGCTGGCAACCAGCGTCCCCGCCAGGCCGGCCAGTGCGGCGAACCAGCCGAGCAGTTCGTACCGCTGACGCGACTCACGCAGCAGACTGACCAGCGCGACCAGGATCAGCGGTACGGCGAACCACCACGGCGCCGGCGCACCAATCGGCGTACCGGTCAGCAGATGCTGCAGGCTGTTGCCCGGACCGACCGCAGCGGTCGGCGGACCGCCTGCCTCCTGGCCCAGCTTGGACGGGTGCTGCACCAGGTCGATCGTCCACGGCAGCACGAGCAGCAGACCCAGAACGACGGAGAACACCAGCTGCCGGCCCTGCCGACGCCAGCCGAGCCCGAACACCGCACCCAGCACGAGGATGACCGCGATCAACAGCCCAAGAGCCGGAGTGAACGCGAACAGCACGGCCAGACAGATACCGGCGAACCACGCGGCCCGCCAACTGCCCTGAACGTACACGCGCCGCCGTCGGGCAACAGTGTGTACGGCGGCACCGAGCAGCGGCAGCACGATCGCTGCCACACACGTCCCGAGCCGCCCCTGCGAAATAGCGCCGTTGGTGAACACAGCCAGCCCGTACGCCGAAGCGCCCCACGCTCGCGCGACACGGTCGACGACGAACGAGCGCAGCATCACCCACGCAGCCAGACCCGCCAGCGGAACCGCGCCGAGCAGCAGGATGTTCGTCGCACCGTCCGGACCGAACATCACCGTCGAGAACGCCCAGAGCTGTGCCAGCCAAGCAGGCGGAGTCACGCCGGGCGGCGCGGAAGCCGCCGCGTGCCACAGAGCCGCGATGTTCTCGTGGGCCGGGAGCAACAGGTTGGACCTGAGGAACCCGCCACCGATCAGATCACGCGCAGCGATCAGCGCACCGATCGTCAGCACCACCCACGCGCCGAGGAACGGACGGCGGATCAGCTGACGGCGCCACCGCGGCTGGTCGACCGCAACGCGGGCGGTGGACTTGGCCCGGCGTGCAGTGGTGACGACCTGCTCTTCCGGCTCGTCCGCCCAGGCCTCGCGGATCCGCTCGGAGATCGTGCCGGTCGTCTCCTCCAGGTTGTGCCGCAGTGCGTGCACGGACCGGGAGAACAAGCCCTTGATGTGGTCGTACGGGACCTGGTCGAGATTTCGTCTGTTCTTGCGGGCCTGCGTCCAGCCACCGGCCAGCAGCGTGCCCAGCAACGCCGTCCACTCGTCGACAGCACCTGATGGCGTCTTGCCGATCAGGAACCAGATCGAGCGAAGCACTGTGCCGAACAGGAACCGCAGGATCAGCAGCGGCAGCAGCTTGCCCGGCGCATTCGCGAGAACCGTGTAGTAGGCGTGTGCGCGGTCCAGCTGGTACGCGTGCCGCCTGGTGCCGGCCAGCGCACGCTCGCCGGTCGCGGCAGCCTGTGCGTGGTAGATGACCGCGTCGGGAGCGACGCCGACCTGGTACCCGGCGCGGCTGGCGCGCCAGCCGAAGTCGATGTCGTCGCGGAACATCGGCAGCCGCGGGTCGAAACCGTGCAGCGCCTCCCAGACGTCGCGACGGACGAGCATGCCGGCCGAGCTGACCGCGAGCACGCTCCGCGGCTGGTCGTGCTGGCCCTGGTCGAGCTCGCCGTTCTCGATGCCGGTGTCGCGACGGCCGCCGAGCGACGTGGTGACGCCGACCTCGAGCAGCTCGCGGTCGCGCGGCCAGAGCCGCAGCTTCGGGCCCCAGACGCCGGTGGCCGGCGATATTGTGGCCTGAAGCAACAATTTCTCCAGGGCCTTCGGCGCCGGTGCGCAGTCGTCGTGAAGCAGCCACAGCCACTCGACCACGGGCATGTGCCCGTCGTCGCCGTACGGACCGACGGCGCTCGGGATCGGCGCGAAGCCGTGCGCCTCGAGGCCGCGGGAGACCGCCGTACCGAAACCGGTGCGGGCCGAGACGCTGACCACGGGCTCGACGCCGGGCATCGCGGCGAGCAGCTCAGCGGTCTCGTCGGTGGATCCGGTGTCGACCGCGATCAGCCGGTCCGGTCGCGGGTTCAGCGCCCACAGTGCCTCGGACAGTCGCGGCAGCCAGGCCGCGCCCTCATGCCCGACCACCACCGCGGTGACGACGTGGCGGACCCTCGGGCGAGCCATGTGGTCGCCGGTGTGATCGGTCGGGAAATCGACGGAGTCGAAGAATTCCCAGCCGGCCGGAGCTTCTTGTTCCATGCGGAGCTGTGACACCTCGATGCTTGCGGACGGTCACCGCGACCGCAGGTCCCGGCGAGGACTCACCATACAGCCGCGCATGGAGCGTCAGGAAAGCCGCGGGCCCCGGGCGACGTTCGCCCGGGGCCTCGCGGAAGTCCTGATGTTGTGGTGCTCTGGTTACCTACGGTCAGACGGCCCTCTTCTTCAGCTTGCGGCGCTCCCGCTCCGACAGGCCGCCCCAGATCCCGAAGCGCTCGTCGTTCTGCAGCGCGTACTCGAGGCACTCGCCCCGGACGTCGCAGCCGAGGCACACCTTCTTGGCCTCGCGGGTGGAACCGCCCTTCTCCGGGAAGAAAGCCTCTGGATCGGTCTGGGCGCACAGCGCCCTTTCCTGCCAGTTCGGCTCCTCCTCGATCGCCTCACCGTCGACAATCGCCATCAGCTCTGTCACGGTACGACCTCCTCGACCCTGTTCGTTCCCCTGTACATGTGGGTTTGCGGTCCACATGCCTGACCTCGTCCGTCCTGCGCTCTGCAACGGTCCCCGATACCGAGTGTCCAACGAACGACACGGTTGAAATTACATTCCTGCAATCCACGAAAGTCAAGCCGTGCTCTGCTATTGGGACCATCCGCAACATGGCCGCAAAAGAACGAGAGGCCTGCAGATACAGGCCTCTCGCTCTGTGTGCCCGGGTTCAAACCTCGTCCTGCCGGGATTTTTCCTACTAGCTCGGCAAGGGCTTGCCGGTCAATATCCCTTCCTGGTCAGGAAGGTTGGGACCACCAGCCCTGCTGTCCCTGCCCCTGCTGGTTCGGGTCGTTCTTGTCCGCCTCGACGCGCGGGTCGACCCGGGTCTCGTCGGCGGACTCGGTCTGCGCCGGCTCCGAGGCACTCGGCTGCTGCTCGGCGGCCGGGGTCTCGTCGGCCTGCCAGGCCTGCTCCTGCTGCCATCCCTGCGGCTGGGCGTCGGACTGCTCGTGCGAGCCCTCCTCCGTCACCGGGTGCTCCTGCTGGCCCCACTCCTGCTGACCAGACTGAGCCGGCTGAGCCTGGCCGTACTCCTGACCGCCCCACTGCTGCTGGCCGGCCTCTGCGCCGCCCCACTGCTGCTCCTGCGGCCACTGCTGGCCCTGCTGCGCGGCGTCCTGTCCCCACTGCTGCTGACCTTCGGCGCTCCACGGCTGCGTCGGCTCCGCGCCGCCCTGGCCCTCGGCGGACCAGGCCTGCTCGCCCTGCTGACCGGCAGTGTGCTGGCCGGACTGCTGCGCCTCGGCCTCACCGGCCGACCAGGCCTGCTGCTCGCCCTGGCCCCAGCTCTGCTCCTGCGGCCACTGCTGCTGCTCGCCCTGGCCCGCGGGGTACCCGCTGGCAGCACCGGCCGCCGCGTATCCGCCGTACTGGCCCTGGCCCTGGTCGTACTGGCCGCCGTACTGCTGGCCCTGCTGCGGGTAGCCCTGCTGGCCCTGCTGGACATAGCCCTGCTGACCCTGCTGGCCGTACGGAGCGGTCTGTCCGTACTGCTGGCCCTGCTGCTGGAACTGACCCGGCTTCGGCGCACGCACCGGCGCGGGCAGCGACTGGAAGGTCCTCAGGATGTAGAGACCCGCGGCGCCGTACAGCGCGAGGCCGCCGAGCGCGTAGATGAAGCCGACGATCTTCATGCCGGCCGTGCTGGTCTCGTTGAAACCGGCGAACGCGGTGATCAGGCCGATCAGCGCGGTGACGCCGATGATGACGAGGGCCGCCAGAGCGACGGTGCGCGCGTTCGGGGTCCGCTCATCTTCGTTGACCAGCCAGACGGCACCGACCAGGACGAGGAGAATCACCAGCCCGGAGATCGAGGGTGGGGTGACTACGCCTTGCACTGTGCCTGCGGCGGCCGTGAAGCCGGCTCCGCCGACGAACAGCCGGATCAGCGAGGCCAGCGCGAGCAGGCCGGCGAATGCGAGCAGGATGTACGCGACCGGCTCTCTGAGCTTCTTGGTTGCGTCGGTGACCACGAGGGCTCCTCGGATGTTGGGGGGCCGTACAACTGAGCTGTGCGGATGGTTCGGACCCACCGCAGCATAGTCCCGCGGTGGTTCGACGCATTGACGACTCGTGCAGACTCTTCCCATGCGATTGACAGTGCTGGCCGGTGGCATCGGCGGTTCCAGCTTCCTCCGCGGGCTGCTCAAGGCCCGGCCGGATGCCGAGATCACCGTCGTGGGGAACACCGCCGACGACATCACCCTGTTCGGGCTGCGCGTCTGCCCCGACCTCGACACCGTGATGTACACCCTCGGCGGCGGCATCTCGGAGGAACGCAAGTGGGGCCGCGAGGACGAGACCTGGGTGATCAAGGAGGAGCTCGCGGCGTACGGCGTGGAGCCCACCTGGTTCGGCCTCGGCGACCGGGACGTCGCGACGCACCTGGTGCGCACGCAGATGCTCGACGCCGGCTACACCCTGAGCGCGGTGACCGAGGCGCTGTGCACGCGCTGGAAGCTGCCGGTGCGGCTGCTGCCGATGAGTGACGACCGGATCGAGACGCACGTCGTCGTGGAGGACCCGGACCAGCCGGGCCGGCGCAAGGCCATCCACTTCCAGGAGTACTGGGTCCGCTGGCACGCCGAGATCACCGCGCACCAGATCGTCGCGGTCGGCGCGGACAAGGCCAAGCCGGCGCCCGGCGTACTCGAAGCGATCGCGGACTGCGACGTGCTGATCATCCCGCCGTCCAACCCGGTGGTGTCGGTCGGCACGATCCTCGGCGTACCCGGGGTCCGCGACGCGGTCCGGGAGACGAAGGCACCGGTGATCGGGTTGTCGCCGATCATCGGCAGCAGTCCGGTCCGCGGAATGGCCGACAAGGTGCTCGCCACGGTCGGTGTAGCGTCCACAGCGTCGGCAGTCGCGCGGTACTACGGTTCGCGTGCGACCGGCGGCGTACTCGACGGATGGCTGATCGACACGTCGGACGCGATGCAGGCGGACTCGATCGCCGGCGCCGGAATTCACGTCCAGGCCGTCCCGTTGTGGATGACGGACGAGACCACAACCGCCGCGATGGCTGACGCGGCACTGAACCTCGCGGAGGCCGTGCGGCAATGAGGAAGCACCTGGAGATCTTCCCGGTGACCGGACTGCCCGAAGTGGCGGCCGGGGCGGACCTGTCCGCCCTGATCGCGGACGGGACCGACCTGCGCGACGGCGACGTCGTCGCGGTCACGTCGAAGATCGTCAGCAAGGCGGAGGGCCGGCTCACGTACGGCACCCGCCAGGAGGCTGTCGACGCCGAGCTGGTGCGGGTCGTCGCGCAGCGCGGCGAGACCCGGATCGTGCAGACGCGGCACGGCCTGGTGATGGCTGCTGCCGGCACCGACACGTCCAACACGGCCCCTGGCACGGTCCTGCTGCTCCCGGTCGACCCGGACGAGTCGGCGCGGCTGCTGCGGACCGCCCTGAAGGAGCGGTACGACGTCAACGTCGGCATCGTGGTGACCGACACACTGGGTCGCCCCTGGCGCAACGGCCAGATGGATCTGGCCATCGGTGCCGCCGGTGTGCGGGTCATCGAGGACCTGCGCGGGACGACGGACAGCCACGGCAACGTCCTTGCCGTGACGGAGCCGGCGCTGGCGGACGAGATCGCCAGCGCGGGTGAGCTGGTCAAGGGCAAGGCGGACGGCGTGCCCGTCGCAGTACTGCGTGGGCTGCAGGACGCCGTACTGCCGGTCGGCGAGCACGGGCCGGGCGCGCGGGCGCTGGTGCGGGACGCCGAGTTCGACATGTTCAGCCTGGGTACGCGGGAGGCGGCGCGAGCAGCGGTGTTGTCGCGGCGGGAGCCGTCCGGTCCGCGCGAGGTGGACCCGGCGGTCTGGGCCGGGTTGCTGCGCGACGTGGACGGCGTACGGCTCGAGTTGGGTGACAACGCTGTCACCGTGTTCGGCGCGGAGCCGGTGACCGTCGGCGTGATCGCCGAGAAGCTCGCGGTGCTGCTGCACGCGGAGGGGTACGGCGTAACGGTGCGACCGGGACCGGGCGCCGAGGCGACGGTCACGTTCGGCTCACGGTCGCGATAGTTTTCTAGGCAACTTCTTAGGGTCGCCTCGTACACTGCCTTCGCATGGCGGCGCGGTGGCCGCCCTTAGCCGGGAAGACCAACACTGTGGGTAAAGCGTCGTCGCAGAAGCAGTCGCGCCGCGAGATGATCGAGAAGATGCAGCGCGAGCAGTCCCGGTCGGACCGCCGCCGCACGATCATCATCGTGGTGTGCGCCATCGTGGCCGGCCTGGCGATCATCGCCTACCCGGCGATCAAGCTGGTCCAGGACTCGAAGACCAAGAACCAGGCGCTCACCGACTTCGGCGTCGCCGCGTCGGCGGCCTCCTGCGACGCGATCACCAACGACGAGGCGGGCGGGACCCAGGACCACCGCCCCGACGGCGAGAAGATCCTGTACTCCGTCTCGCCGCCGTCGTCCGGCCCGCACTACGCGGTCTGGGCGCCGTTCGGCAAGAAGTTCTACACGACGAGCGACCGGCCGCCGGTGGAGAACCTGGTCCACAACCTCGAGCACGGCTACACGATCCTTTGGTACCGCGACACGCTGCCGAAGGACCAGATCGACGAGATCGAGAAGATCTCCAAGTCGAAGCTCCCGGACAGTTCGGTCGGCAAGTTCATCGCCGCGCCGTTCAAGGAGTCCGAAGGCAAGCCCTGGCCCGACGGCAAGAACCTCGCCTTCGCCCACTGGAGCAGCCCCGGCGCCGACCAGAAGTCCTTCGGCCACCGTCAGTTCTGCGGCTCGGTCAGCGGCGACGCCCTGAAGCAGTTCATGGAGAAGTACCCGGCCGCCGACGCCCAGGAGCCCAACGCCGGCTGAGATCTGCAGCAAGAAGAAACGCCCCCGGGAGTCGAGTGAACCGCTCCCCAGAAGTTGGACTGAGAAATTCAGTTCCGATTCCTGGGGAGCGTTCGTATGGATGGTCGTAGTTCGTTGTCGGTGGGGCAGCGTGAGCGGGCGGTAGCGTCGTTCGGGGAGGGTTTGGGGTATCGCTCGGTGGCGGGGTTGCTGGGTGTGGCAGTCTGGCCGGTCAAGCGGCTGTATCGCCGCTGGCAGGTCTGGGGCAGAGGAGCGTTGGTGACCAAGCCGACGAAGCGCTCGTACTCGTTCGAGTTCAAGCTGGCTGTGGTGAAGAGGTTCCTGGCTGGCGAGTCAGCGACGGTGCTGGCGGCCGAGCATCAACTGTCCGCGCCGGAGCTGGTGAAGAAGTGGGCACGGACGTATCGGCGCGAGGGTGCCGACGGGCTACGGCCGAAGCCGAAGGGCCGGCCACCGAAAGCTGGGCAGGGCCCGGACGCGCCGGTCCGGGCGGAGTCGGAGCTGGAACAGCTCCGTCGCGAGGTCGAGCGGTTGCGGGCAGAGAACGCCTACCTGGGAAAAGTGCGGGCCTTGAGGGATCAAGAACGGCGGTGAAGGTTGCCGCTGTGGTCGCCCTCAAGGCTGAACATCGTCTGGACTTGCTGCTGCAGATCGCCGGGCTGGCCCGGTCCACGTTCTTCTACCACCAGGCCCGTCTGGCTCGACCGGATCCGCGCGCCGAGTTGAAGACCGCGATCACGGCCGTGTTCGAGAACAGCCACCGCCGTTACGGGCACCGGCGAGTCCACGCCGTACTGGCCCGGCAGGGCTGGCGGGTGGCGAAGAAGACCGTCCTGAAGCTGATGCGCCGACTTGGACTCCTCTGCCCGGTACGGCGCAAGAAGCGCTACAACTCCTACCGAGCCCACACCGGTGAGGCCGGCCGGACCGCGCCGAACCTGCTGAACCGGGACTTCACCGCGACCGCCCCGAACCACAAATGGGTCACCGACGTCACCGAATTCAGGGTCGGGGACCGCAAGCTCTACCTGTCCCCGGTGATGGACCTGTTCGACCACCAGATCATCGCCTACGCGATCGGCAACTCCCCGAACCTGGCCCTGACCAACAACTCGCTCCGCGACGCCCTCGCGACCCTCGATCCCGGCCGCGAACCCGGTCAGGCGCCGCTGGTGCACTCCGACCAAGGCTTCCAGTATCAACACCCCACCTGGCAGCGGCTGCTCGCCGACGCCGGCGCGACCCAATCGATGTCTCGCAAAGCCAACTGCTACGACAACGCCGTCATCGAGAACTGGTTCGGGCACCTCAAAGAAGAACTCTTCAACCACACCCGATACGCCTCCGTCGACGCACTGACCGAAGCACTGCACGAGTACGTCGGCTGGTACAACAACCACCGCATCTCCACACAACTCGAGGGCCTGAGCCCGGTGCACTACCGGACCCAGACCCTCGCAGCCTAGAAACCCTCTATAACCTCTTACTTAACCAATCCAACTTCCGGGGACCAGTTCAGAGCTCCCGGGGGCGTTTCTTGTGGAACTAGATGTAGTTCGCGTGGTCGGACTGGACCTGGGCGACCAGGTCCTTGACGCGTTCGCCGTCGGACAGCGGGCAGACCATCGTGACGTCCTGGGTGTGGACGATGATGTGGCTGCGGAGGCCGACTGCGGCCACCAGGTGGTCCGGGTCGTCGGTGACGATGATGTTGTCGTGGGAGTCGAGCAGGCAGCTCAGCGTGATGCTGTCGGTGCGGTTGCCGTTGGGGTCGGCGTCGTACGTGTCGGCCAGCGCGGCCCACGAACCCACGTCGAGCCAGTGGACGGGCATCGGTACGACGACCACGTCCGCGTCGACCTTGCCCTGGGAGGCCGGCTCCATCACCGCGTAGTCGACTGAGATCTTCTGCAGGTTCGGGTAGATCTCGTCGAGGGTCGCGTCGCGCTCAGGCGTGTCCCACACCGCGGCGACGTCACGCAGCCGGGCGGCCGACTCGGGCAGCAGCGCGTCGAGCACCGACAGCACCGTCGACGCCTGCCAGACGAACATTCCGGAGTTCCACCAGAACCGCCCGGTCGCGAGGTACTCCTCGGCCGTCGCCCGGTCCGGCTTCTCCCGGAAACGGTCCACGACGAAGGCCCTCGTCCCGTCGATGGCGTCACCACGCTCGATGTACCCCAGCCCGGTGTGCGGATGCGTCGGCTCGATGCCGAACGTGACCAGTGACTGCGGGCGCGCCTCCACCACCTCGAAGCCGTGCTCGATCGCCGCCCGGAACTCGTCCTCCGGGCTGATCAGGTGATCCGACCCGACAAATGCGACCACCGCGTCGGGATCGTTCCGCGCCACCACAGCAGACGCGAGCCCGACGGCGTTGGCGGTGTCCCGCCGGGCCGGCTCACCGATGATGTTGTGCGGACCGAGCTCGGGCAGCTCCTGACGTACGACGTCGGTGATCGCGCCGACCGTGCAGACGTAGATGTTGTCCGGCTCGACCAGTCCCAGCAGCCGGTTGTACGCCACCCGGAGCAGCGATTGTCCCGCCGCCAGCGGCAGCACCTGCTTCGGCCTGTCGTCTCTGGACATCGGCCACAGCCGCGTCCCCGAACCACCCGCCAGGATCACCACGTTTCGCATGAGGAAAGACCCTACCGGTCGTCACCAGGTGCTAGCGGGATCCGCAGGTGCTTCAGGTCGGGCGGAACAGGTGAATCCGCCGGCTGCCAGAACAGCTCGGCTTCGCCGTCGAGTGCCGTCGCTGGTGCGTCGGTGAGCTTGAAGCGGTCCCGCAGGCGCCCGTAGAAGTCCGCCGGCCGCAGCCGCACGAGCCGCAACCGTTGCGGCGACCCGTACACGCCGATCCAGTCGCCCGGGTCGAGCACGCCGCGCAACTGCCCGTCGATACTCACGGCAGCCTGCCCCGAATGCGGCAGTACCCGCAGCGCAATCGGCTCGTCCGGCGCTGCGACAACCGTTCGATTGAAGGTCATGTGCGGAGCGACCGGAGTGAACACGATCGCCTCGGTGTTCGGCGACAGGATCGGTCCGCCGGCCGCGAAGCTGTACGCCGTCGACCCGGTCGGCGTCGCCACGATCACGGCATCGGCGGAGTACGACGCCAGCAGCCGGCCGGACAGGTACACGCCGAGCGCGACCTGGTGATCGCGGGCCAGCTTCTCCACGACCACGTCGTTCAGCGCGGTCACGTCGAGCGCCATCCCCCACCCGTCGCCCTCGGCCATCTCGTGCCGCACCGGCGGTGGCGGCAGCGCCGGCCCGTGCCCGTACCGCAGCAAGGACTCGATCCCGTGCGGGATCTCCAGCGGCCGCGACGCCCGCATGGTCAGCGTCATCCGCTCCTCGTACGTCGCTCCGCCGTGGTGCACCGCCTCCAGGGCGGGCTCGACGTCGCGGCAGGCCACCTCGGTCAGGAACCCGACCTTGCCCAGGTCGACCCCGAGCACGGCCGCGTTGTTCTTCGCCGCGATCCGCGCCCCACGCAGGAACGTTCCATCACCGCCGAGCGTGACGACGAGGTCGGGATCGCCCGCGTGATGCAGCTCGTCGGTCCCGCTGCGACGTTCCTTGTGGTCCTTCCAGACATCGATGTCGGTGCAGCCGATGCCGTGATCGGCCGCCCACTTGCGCACGGTCTCGGCCGTCTGCACCGCGACCGGCCGCCCCTGGTGAACCACAAGCCCAATCCGGCTGATCGCCACGCCACCCCTCCGTTCGCCACTCCTGCCCCACACCGTAGCCCCCACCGCACCTTGTGCACCCACCAACCGCCCGAGGGCGGTTCAGATGGTTGGTGGGTGCACAAGGTGCGGCTCGGCGTGGGGTTAGGAGGGCGGGAGGTGGGTGGTGGTGGCGCTGATGATCGGGTCGGTCTCGTCGTCGAACTCGCCGATGACCTCCTCGAGCAGATCCTCGAGCGCGACCACGCCGATCGCCACGTCGCCACCGCAGACGACGGCGAGCTGCGCGCGTTCGTCGCGCATCGTGCGGATCGCCTTCGCGACCGGCGTCCGGTCGCCGAGCTCGAGCGCCGGCATCATCAGGTCCGATGCATGTGCGGCGGTGTCGCCGGCCGTCGTCGCGCGGGCGGCGTCGCGGACGTGCACGATGCCGCAGATCCCCCGGGAATCGTCAGGGCCCGAGCTGACCACCGCGAGCCGCGAGTGCCCCTCGCGCCGGCTGGTCAGCTCGACCTCGCGAGCCGATGCGGTCGAAGGCACCGTCGAGAGCTCGGCGATCGGTGTCATCACCTGACCGACCGTGGTGTTCTGCAGTGCGAGCATCGCGGTCAGCAGTTCGTGCTCGGGCTCTTCGAGCGTGCCGTGTTCGCGCGAGGACTCGATCAGCAGCCGGAGCTCGTCCGGGCCGTGGGCGTTGGCGATCTCGTTCTGCGGTGTGACCTTCACCAGCCGCAGACACAGGTTGGCGAGCCAGTTGAGCGCGATCAGCAGCGGCCGGAAGACCCAGGTGAATCCGCGGAACGGCATCGCCAGTACCAGGGCCGACCGCTCGGGATCGCTGATCGCCCACGACTTCGGCGCCATCTCGCCGAGCAGGACGTGCAGCAGACCGATCCCGCCGACCGCGATGATCAGCGCGATCACATGACCGACGCCCTCGGGGACGTGTGCCAGCTCGAACAACGGATGCAGCAGGTGCGCAACCGCCGGCTCGCTCAACGACCCGAGACCCAAGGTGCACAAGGTGATCCCGAGCTGCGCACCGGCCAGCATCAGCGACAACTCGCTGACCCCGGCGAGCGCGGCCCGGGCGGCCAGGCTGCCGGACGCGGCCGCTTCCTCCAGCCGGTGCCGCTTCGACGCGACCAGCGCGAACTCGGCGGCGACGAAGAACCCGTTCAGCGCCAGCAGTACGGCGGAGATGATCAGCGCCCACGTCGTACTCATGCCGTCCGCTCCATCACCACGATGCCGGGCACGCGACGTTCGATGGTCTGCACGGTCAGCCGCACGTACTCCGTCGGGATCGGCCGGCCGTCGTGGTCGATCCGCTGCGGCAGCTCCACCGCGATCTCATCACCGATCAGCGGCAGTCGTCCGAGCCGCGCCAGCACCAGGCCGGACACGGTCTCGTAGTCGTCGCCCTCAGGCAGCTGTACGCCGGTTGCCTCCTCGACCTGATCGAGTCGCCAGCGAGCCGGTACCACCCACGACCCGTCGCCGCCCTGCACCAGACCGGTCTCCGGGAGATCGTCCTCGTCGCGGATCTCGCCGACCAGCTCCTCCGCGATGTCCTCGAGCGACACGATCCCCGCGAAACCGCCGTACTCGTCGACCACGATCGCGAGCTGGCGCCGTGCGACCCGCAGCCGCTCGAGTACGCCGGGCAGCGGCAACGTCGTGGGTACGGCGACCGGGGGCGAGGCCAGCGAGCCGACGGCGATCTGTGCCCGGTCGGCCGGCTCCAGCTCGACCACGTCGCCGATCGCGACCACGCCGACCACCTCGTCGACCGAGTCGCCGATCACCGGGAACCTGCTGTGCCCGGTGTCCTGCAGCTCGACCACCCGGGTGAGCGGCTCGTCGCGATGCATCGTCACCACGTCCACGCGCGGGACCATCGCCTCGCCCGCAGTACGGCCGCGGAAGTCCAGACCGCGATCGAGCAGCCGCATGGTGTCCTGGTCCAGCAGGCCCTGCTCGTACGAGGTCTCGATGATCCGGTCGAGCTCCTTCGGGGTCGCGCCCTGCGGCAACTCCTCGACCGGTTCGATCCCGACCCGGCGGAGGATCCGGTTCGACGCCGAGTCGAACAGGTGGATCACCGGTCCGGCGAGGCGCAGGTACCACAGCGTCGACCGGGACAGCCGCAGCGCGATCGCCTCGGCCTTCGCGATCGCGAGGTTCTTCGGCGCCAGCTCGCCGAGCACCATCTGGATGATCGTTGCCAACAGCAACGCCAGGATCACCGAGATCGACATGCTCACCGCATCCGGTACGCCGGCCGAGCCGAGCAGGTGCCGCAGGCCCTCGCCGAGATACGGCTCTGCGAAGTACCCGGCCAGCAACGCGGTGATCGTGATGCCGACCTGCGCGCCGGACAACACGAACGACAGTCGCGCGGTCACCTTCAGTGCGCGGGCAGCGGACGCGTCACCGTCCTCGGCCAGCGTGCGCAGGCGGCTCCGGTCGACGGCGACGTACGCGAACTCCTGGGAGACGAAGTAGCCGGTGGCAACGGTCAGCACCAGGATCAGGCCCAGGCCGGCCAGGATCAGCATGGAACGACCTTATGAGAACTCCACCGATTGCAGTACTGCGGGGCCGGTGGCGTCGCACCCGCACGGAAGTTAGGCTAGCCTAACTCGGTTGGGCGGACGGGGGCTTATCGAGGGGCGGACGGCTTCCAGGCGAGGACCTTGCCGTCGCGGACCAGTTCGCCGTACTGCGCCGGGTCGACGTGGTCGGCCAGGATCAGGTCGGCGATGGGCTTCACCGCCTCGGCCGGCGACTTGGCCTGGCTGAAGTCGTCGAACCAGGGGCGCGACGCACGGGTATCCACCAGCCCCGGGCAGACGGACGCGATCAGCGTGCTGTCGGCGAGGTCCTGCTCACGCCGCTCGGCCGCTACTGCGCGGACCGCGGCGACCTGAGCGACCTTCGACGGCAGGTTGATCCACTCCGGCCAGCCCTGCGCCACCGCCGTACCGTCGTGCACCGCTGCCCGCCACTCCTCCACCACCTTCTCGACGTCCTCCAAGCTCGCGCCGTCGAACCGCCCCCACAACCCCTCCGGCAACTGCTCCAACGTCCCCAACGAACTCGCCACCACGATCAACCGCCCACCAGCCCGCACCCGAGGCCCGAAAGCCCGCAACACGTACTGCGCCCCCAGATTCGCCACATCCACGAACCCATCCACCTGCTCCCCAGGCGCCTTCCCCGGCTCCAACGGCCCCACCGCGTTGGAAACCACAATGTCAACAACCCCCAGTTCCTCCGCCAACCCCCGCACAGCCCCCTCATCCGTAACGTCCAGCGTCTTCCCCTCAACCCGGGCGCGCGGGCCGCGCGAGTTGATCTCGGTGACTGCGGCGGCGACTCGTTCGGGGTTCCTGCCGGTGAGGAGGACCCGGTCTTCGGGGTTCATGCGGTTGGCCAGTTCTTCTACCAATGCATATCCGATGCCTTGGTTGGCGCCGGTTACTACTGCGATTCGCTCGGTCATACGGCCAATGTAGGTCCGGGACTTGCATGAATCCAACGAAAGTTCGGCACAGGTGGTATGCGTAGATGTCATGGACTTCAACGACGTCTCGCTGGTTGCGTTGCGGGTGTTCCGGGAGGTGGCGGAGCGGGGGACGTTCACCGCGGCCGCCTCGGCGCTCGGGTACACGCAGTCCGCGGTCTCGCGGCAGATCGCCGGGCTCGAGCGGGCCGCGGGCAACCAGCTGCTCGAACGCCGTCGCGAAGGTGTCGCGCTGACCCCTGCCGGTCAGGTCGTACTGCGGAACGCCGCCGCCGTACTCGACCAGCTCGACGCGACCGCCCGCGAACTCGCCGGGCTACCGGTCGAAGGCGGGACCGTGCGGCTCGGCTGGTTCCCGAGTGCCGGCGCGGTCTTGTTGCCACGAGCAATCAGCGCGGTACGGCGTACGCACCCGGCGATCACCGTCACCACCCGCGAGGGATCCACGCCCAACCTGGTCCGGGCGCTCCGGGCGGGGACGATCGACCTCGCACTGATCGCGTCCGCGCCGCCGTTCCGGCCGCCGGACGCCGAGTCACCCGCGCTGAAGCTGGAGACCCTCGCCGAGCGCACCCTCCGCCTGGCCGTGCCGACCGGTCACCCGTTGGCGGCACACGACTCGGTGGATGTCGCGGACCTCCGCGGCCAACGCTGGATCGCCGGCCCCACGTCCTCCAACGAACTGTGGATGGGCGTCTGGCCCGGCCTGGACGAACGCCCCGTCATCGCTCACACAGTCCGCGACTGGCTGGCCAAACTCCACCTCGTCGCCGCCGGCGCCGGCCTAACCACAATCTCCGCCTCACTCGCGTCCGCCGTCCCCCCAGGCGTCCGGGTAATCACCGTCCACGGCGGCCCCCAAGAACTCCGCCGCACAATCCTCGCCCGCCTCCCCGGCCGCGTCGCGGAACCCGCAGCCCTACTAGCCGCCGCTCTCCGAACCGCCGCCCTAGAGGTCACCCCACAGACGTAACCCCACGCGCGGGCCCTGCTACTGCGCGGTGCCGCCCTCGACATCTGTGGGGCGAGCCGGCTGGCCGTCTGCCGTCGGCGGGGGTGTAGCTGCTGGGGACTGGGCCGACTGGACGGGAGCTGCCTGAGTTTGTGGCTGGGGCTGGGATGACGTGACCTGCGGGGATTCGTCGTCGTCGCCGTGGCGCGCCTTCTCGAACTCCTTCATGGCGCGGGCGGCGTTCTTGGTCAGCTCCGGCAGCTTCTTGGCGCCGAAGAGCAGGACGACGATGACCAGGATGACGATCCATTCGCCGCCTTCGGGCAGCGCGAGCAGTGGCATCATGACAAGCCTTCTTTCGAGAAAATCCCCCACCACGGTACGCCGGAGTCCGAACCGTAGGCTGGGCCATATGTCACGAGTCCTCCCCGAGCTGTTCGCGGCCGCGGTCCGCCGGGACGGCGGCGCCCCGTTCCTCACGTACTACGACGACGCGACCGGCGAACGGATCGAACTGAGCGCCGTCACCACCGCGAACTGGGTCGCCAAGACCTCGAACCTGCTGGTCGACGAGTACGACCTGGAGTCGGGCGAGACCGTCGCGATCGGCCTGCCGCCGCACTGGCTCGGCGTCGTCTGGGCGCTGTCGACCTGGTCGGTCGGTGCCTCCCTGACCAGCGGCAAAGGCACCCTCGCGATCACCGGCCCCGACTTCGCGATCAGCGGCGAGCGCGAGACTGTCGCCTCGGCCCTCCTCCCGCTCGGCGGCCGCTTCCGTGAGCCGCTCCCGGACGGCATCCAGGACTACGGCGCCGAGGTCTACAACCACCCCGACGTGTTCGTCCCGTTCGACCCGCCGACGCCCGACTCCCCGGCGTACGACGACCGCACGCACGCCGACCTGATCGACGCGGCGGAGCCGATCGGCGACCGCGTCCTGGTCCGGCGGACGCTCACGGACCGGGACGGTCTGGGACTGCTGATCGGCGTGATCTCCGGAGGTGGTTCGATCGTGCTCTGCCGCAACCTGGACGCCGCCAAGCTCGAGCGCCGGGTCGCGGACGAGAAGGTCGACCGGGTACTCGAGTAACAACGGAGGGGTAGCGTGCAGCGGTTCGAAGGAAAGGTCGCACTCGTCACGGCGGCTGCGCAGGGCATCGGGTCCGCGGTCGCGCGGCGGCTGGCCGACGAGGGCGCCTCGGTGGTGGTGACCGATCTCCAGGTGGAGAAGGTCGGCGAGGTCGCCGCAAGCATCGGCGACCGGGCGCTGCCGATCCGCGTCGACGTGACGAACCGGGACGACGTGGACGCGGCCGTCGCCGCCGCGGTCGAGCGGTTCGGCCGGCTGGACGTGGTGGTGAACAACGCCGGCGGCTGCATCGTGTCGACGCCGCCGGAAGACTCCACCGCCGAGCAGTGGCACGCGCAGCTCGACCTGACCCTGATCGGCGCCTCTCGCTGCATCCAGGCCGCCCTCCCGCAGCTGGTGAAGAACCGCGGCAACGTCGTCACGATCAGCTCGGTCAACGGGCTCCAAGCCTTCGGCAACGTCGAGTACGCCGCCGCCAAGGCCGGCCAGATCGCGATGACCGTGAACTACGCGGCCCGGTACGGCGACCTCGGCGTCCGCTTCAATGTCGTTGCCCCAGGCACCATCCGGACGCCGAACTGGGACAACCAGCCAGACACACTGGAGCGGTTCGGCAAGATGTACCCGCTCGGCCGCGTCGGCGAGCCCGAGGACATCGCCGCCGCGGTCGCGTTCCTCGCCTC
The DNA here is from genome assembly GCF_040300265.1 of Kribbella sp. NPDC000426. Lineage (NCBI taxonomy): Bacteria > Bacillati > Actinomycetota > Actinomycetes > Propionibacteriales > Kribbellaceae > Kribbella > Kribbella sp. NPDC000426. The sequence continues at coordinate 969,462 of NZ_JBEPDK010000001.1, forward strand.
GGACGACGCGTCCTGGATCACCGGCCACACCCTCCCGGTCGAGGGCGGCGTCCTGACCGGGCCGGGCATGCTCGACCTGTCGACGAGCGGCCCGTTCAAGAAGGACTACCCCGAGGTCTAGGACCCTTCCGGAAGCACGATCCCGAGGTCCAGTGCCGCGGCCAGCGCGGTCTCGCTGCCCGTGGTGCGCCACACGCCCAACAGGGCATGGGCCTGCTCGAGCTTGTTGCCGAAGGCGCCCCAGTCCGCGGCGGCCCGGGTGAAACCGGCCGCCGCGGCAGCCATCTCCCCCGCGAACTCGGCAAGCAGAGCCGACGCGGTGACCGCCGCGTACTCCCGCAGCGGCAGCACCGGATCGAGCAGTCCCGCCAGCGCCCTCGCCGCGTCCGGCTCCCCGACCGCAAGCGCCGCCCGCACAAGAGTAGGCAGCCGAGCCTCGAACTCCAGACTCCCCGGCAGATCCGGCAGGGAGCTCAGCAGCCGCAGAATCTCCATCACCCCGTCGTGGTCGCGGGCGCGGGACCGAATCGTCGCCGCCGGCGACGCGGCGACCGCGATCAGGTCCGGCCAGCCTGCCTCGACCGCCAGCCGGTACGCCTCCTCGGCGTAGTCCCGGCCGACCTCGACCTCGACCGCGGCGAGCGCCGACAGGACCTCGATCCGTCGCAGGACCGTGAACGCCGGACCGGGATCGGCCAGCCGCGCCTCGCAGGCCGCGACCGCCTCCTGTGGCCGGCCGGACTCGACCAGCAGCTGCAGCATCGTGCACCCGATCTGCTGCTCGAGCTCCACCAGCCGCCGGCGCAACGCGAACTCGCGCGCCTGGTCCAGCTCCGCGGCGGCGATCACCGGACCCTCGATCTGCCACAGCACCCAGCCGTAGTTGAGCCAGGTGACCGCCGCCTCCCGGCCCCGGCCGAGGTCGAGCAACGCGGACAGCGCCTCCTTGATGTCGACCAGCCCGCCGGTGTCACCCTGGCTGACCCGGCCGAGCCCCCGGGACTCCAACGCACGGTGCGGTACGTCGTACCCGTGCTCGGCGGCCATCCGCAGCGACCGGTCGGCCGACGCGATCGCCTCGTCGCGGCGGCCCGCGACCAGCCGGACCGTCGCCTGGCCGGCGAGCAACTGCGCCAGCTGCTCGCTCGGGCCGAGATCCTCGAGCATCGCGACGGCGCGATCGACCGTCGCCAGGCTCTCGGTCATGCTGCTCATCGCGTACGTCGACAGCCGCATCGCGTCGGCCAGCCCGCGGACGTCACCGGCCGCCTCGAATCCCGCGATCGCCTCCTGGTACGCCGCCCGCGCCTCCTCGACCCGTCCGGCCAGGAACGCGGCCCAGCCCCACCGTGACAGCACCCGTGGCCGCTCCGGGTCACCGGCGGGCGTGAGCTCGCGAGCCCGGTCGAGCAGCGTCATCGCCTGCCCGGCGTCCAGGTTCATCGCCTGCTCCGCAGCCATCAACTGGTACCGGCGGGCCCGCGGCGCGATCGCGGTGACGGCTTCCTGGTCGTGCGCCGCGGTGGCCAGCTCCAACGCGGTGGTCAGGTGGTACTCGATCATCGCCGGCGTCTCGGCCTGGCAGGCAGCGCAGCGCAGCTCCAGCCAGTCGGCCGCGGCCAGATGGCCGGCGGCCCTGGCGCTGCGAGGCACCTGACCGTAGGCGACATCCCGGGTGAGCGCGTGCCAGAACGCGTACTCGTGCTGCCCGAGCAGGGTGGACTGCCGGACCGGACGCACCAGCTCCTTGCGGGCGAGCTCCTGGAACGCGTTGACCACCTCGCGCGGATCTCGCCCCGCCATCGCCGCCACCCCTTCGGCCCAGAACACCCGGCCGACGACCGCGGCGTCGGCAAGCAGGGCTTTGCGATCAGGTGGCAGTGTGTCCAACCGGGCCGCGATGATCGCCGCGATCCCGGCGGGCAGCTCGTCGGAGGCCGCTTCCGGGCCGCAGTCGGTCACGATCCGCGCCAGTTCCTCGGCATACAGCGGGTTGCCGTCGGCCCGTCGTACCAGCAGGCGCTGGGCCTCCTCCGGCACGGACTGGCCGGCCAGTCGGGTGCTGAGCAGCACCGAGGTCTCGGTGTCGGTGAGCCGCGAAAGCCCAATGGTCAAAGCGTTCTGCGAACCGCCCATCCAGCCCGGGTCGCGTTCGAGCAGCTCGGGACGCCCGGTCGTGACGACGACCAGCGGCAGGTCGGTCGTCCACTGCGCGAGGTGCGCGACGAAGGCGAGCAGGGCGTCCGACGCCCAGTGCAGGTCCTCGAGCACGACGACCGCGGGCCCTGACACGGCAAGGGATTCCAGCAGCTGCCGCCAGGCCGCGAACGACTCCTCCTGCGTGACCGTGCCGGGATCACCCATCACCTCGGCACCGACCAGCGCGCCGGCACGTGCCCGCAACCACGCGCGGTCCGCGCCGTCGGGCAGGACCGCGTCCAGCTTGGCGGCCGCCTGCTCGGGCGGGTCGCTGTCGAGGATCCCGGCCTGTGCCTTGAAGATCTCCGCGACCGGGCCGTACGGTGTCTCGCCGTACGGCAGGCAGCGGCCCTCGCGCCACGTGACCAGCTCGTCGTGCCCGTCCAGCCAGGCGCCGAACTCGGCCACCAGCCGCGACTTGCCGATCCCGGGCTCGCCGAGCAGCGTGACGAACTGCGGTATCCGCTCGGCGAGCGCCCGCTCGAAGGTCATCGTCAGCAGGGCCAGGTCCCGCTGCCGGCCGACCATCGAGGTGGTCAGGTCGCGGATCAGGTCCGCGCCGAACCGGGCCCGCGGCGGACCGGCCCGCCACCGCCGCACCGGCTCGCTGATCCCCTTCGCGGCGACCGGCTCGAGCGTCTCGTACCCGAACACCAGGCTGGTTGCCGAGTGGGTACCCGGCCCGACCACGACCGCACCGGCCGGCGCGGTGGCCTCCAGCCGCGCCGCGCGGTTGACCACCATGCCGGTGACGAAAGGCTCGCCCAGCTCCGGCCGCGCGTCGAGCGAGACCAGCGCCTCCCCGGTGTCGATCCCGATCCGGACCTCGAGCGACAGCTCCGCCACCGCGTCGAGTACGGCGAGCCCGGCGCGGACCGCGCGCTCGGCGTCGTCCTCCCGGGTCCGCGGCGCGCCGAAGACGGCCAGGATCGCGTCCCCGGCGAACTTCTCGACGGTGCCGCCGTACCGCTCGACCGTCGTCCGCAAGGTCGAGTGGTACGGCGCGAGCCACCGGCGGACGTCCTCCGGGTCGGCCGACTCCGAGGCCGTGGTGAAGCCGACCAGGTCGCAGAACAGCACCGAGACGACCTTGCGCTCCTCAGCCATCGCGCGCCGTCGGTTGTCAGTGATCAGCTCAGGCTCAGCTCGGGCTCAGCTCTGGGACTCCAGCGCGCGGATCCGGGCGGTCAGCGCCTTCAGCAGCGCCTGCGCCACCTCGGAGTTCTCCCGCACCAACGGAGCGAAGGCCAGCGACGACAGGGCGAAGGTGGACAGCCCGTCCGGGCCGGCGACGACCGTCGCGGAGCGCGGCTGCCCGTCGATCATCGAGATCTCGCCGAAGTAGTCACCGACGCTCAGCGGCGCCCGGCCGACCCCGTTGACCTCGACCTCGGCCGAGCCTGCCAGGACGACCTGCAGCCCGGCGTCGTTGGCGCCCTGCTCGACGACGTGGCTGCCGGCCGGGATCTTGAGCGTCGTCCCGCGCTCGATCAGGTCGGACAGCGTGTCCTGGGAGAGTCCTTCGAAGAGGTCGATCTTCGCCAGGAACTGCGGCAGGCTCTCGTAACTCATGGATCGCACCCCTCGATCAGTGCCCGGGTCACGGGCAGAACGTGAACTGCGCCACAGGCTACAGCCCGGCGGGGCCTGCTCAGCCCCCGATCAGCAGCGGTTCAGCCCTTCGGCCAGGCTTCCCACGCGGTCGCGAACATGTCGTCGACCGTGTGGGTGTTCTTCCAGGCCAGGTCGCGGGCGGCGAGATCGCCGTTCGCGACCACGCGGGACGGGTCGCCCGGCCGGCGCGGGCCTTCGGTCGGGGTGAAGTCGATACCGGTCACCCGGCGGGCGGCGTCCATGATCTCGCGGACCGACGTACCCGTGCCGCTGCCCAGGTTGTAGACGCGCTCGAGCGTCTTGCCGGACTCGAGCGCCCGGGCGGCCGCGACGTGCGCACGGGCCAGGTCGGCGACGTGCACGTAGTCCTTGACCGACGTACCGTCCGGGGTCGGGTGGTCGGTGCCGTAGATCTGCGGCACCTTTCCCTGGCTGAGCAGGTTGCAGACGATCGGGAACAGGTTGTACGGGCTGGCGTCGTACACCGTCGGATCGCCCGACCCGACCACGTTGAAGTAGCGTAGCGAGGTGTGGTGCAGCTCAACGGCGGCGGCCTGGTCGCGGAGCAGCCACTCCCCGATCAGCTTGGACTCGCCGTACGGCGACTGCGGATCCGGCGCGGTGTCCTCGGTCACCTCTTCGTCCCGCGGCGTCCCGTACACCCCGGCGCTGGATGAGAAGACGATGTTGCGCACCGACTTCTCCGCCATCGCCTCGAGCAGCGACACCATCGCCGTCACGTTCTGCGTGTACGTGTGCAGCGGTCGCTCCACCGACACCCCGGCGTACTTGAACCCGGCGAGATGTACGACGCCGTCCACGCCGTCGAGCGCCTCACGGACCGCCGCACCGTCCAGCAAGTTCGCGCGCACGAACGGCACACCGTCCGGAACGAATTCCGCCTTCCCGCTCGACAGGTCGTCGATCACGACCACATCGATCCCGTCGTTGCGGAACGCCCGCACCACATGCGCTCCGATGTACCCGGCACCGCCAGTCACAAGCCACGTCATACCTCAGATCCTGCCATCCGATTCCGCCAGAACCCCCGTAAACGGGCCGAACCCGTACCAACTAGCAGACAGTTGCCAGCCAGAAATAAGTCAGCTCGGTCCACTCCACCTCGGCCGGCGACAGGTCCACCAGTAGGTCCTCCCGCGTTGCTCCCCTCCACGTACCTGTTGTCGGCCAGGATCACCACCCCACCCGGCTCCACCCGCTCCAACAGCCCCGGCGCCGTCGTCCAGTAACCGGTGCCAGCGGCAACTTCCAGCACCGAGCGGTCCGTCAGCTCGGTCATCGGGCCAGCGACCGGGCTTTCGGGGTGAGCAGGAAGGCGCCGGCGTACAGCAGAGCGGCGATGATCAGCAGGCCGTGGAAGCCGATGATGAGCGCGGCGTACTCCAGGCAGCCGCCGAGCATCGCGCCGAGCAGGTTGGCGCCGAAGGAGGCGGTGCCGTCGGCCGTGTCGGTGAACCGTTTCGCGAAGATCACGTTCGCGGCGAAGATCGGCGTGAACGCGATCAATACGGCGACGATCACCCGCAACCCGACCGGCATGCTGAGCAGCCAACTGTCCGGGAACACCCACGACAGCGCCAGCCCGCCGAACAGTACGGCGAACATCACCTTGATCGGCGGTGTCTTGAACCGTCTGGTGACTTCGACCGCGGCCAGCACCGCCACCAGCACGCCGGCGAACACGATTGCGTTCACGACCCACGTCGTACCGAACAGCAACGCGAACCCGGTGATGCTCTTCGTCTCCAGCAACATGAAGCCCGCCCCCAGCAGGAACAGGTCCGCGTACGGCCGCATCCGCCGGTACGACGACCCGCCACCCGCGATGCCGACGCCGACAAGACCCGCGACCAGGATCAGCCCGAGCGTCACCAGATACAGCGACGGGATCCGGTCCGTGAACAGATACAGGAACGGCCGGTTGTCCGTCGCCGGCGGCGGCGTGATCGCGGCCGGACCGGGCCACTCGGCGGCACACGTCTGGTCCTGCTCGGTCAGACCGACCGTCACCACGGCCTGCTGCAGGCCGTCACCGATCTTGTCCACACACGGCTTGTGCCCGAAGGCCTCCTGCGCGGTCGACGCGAGCCGGTCGATCAGCCAGGTCTCGCGGTAGTAGTTGTACATCGCGAAAGCCCCACCAGGGTTGAGGTGATCGCGAGCGCTCTCGAACGCCTGCTTGGTGAACAGGTAGCTCTCCAGCCGCAGCGAGCTCGCGCCGTTCACCAGCGTCAGCGAGTCCGGCAGGGCCAGCAGGATCAGGTCGTACTTCTTGTTGGTCCGCGACAGGTACGCGCGCCCGTCGTCGATGTGCGACGTCACCCGCGGGTCCTGGTACGGCCGGTCCGGGTGCAGCGCCTTGCCGAGGTCGCGGATCCGCGGGTCGATCTCGACCGCGTCCACGTGCGTCGCGCCCTTCTTCAACGCGATCGCGACGTCCGACCCCGAACCGGCGCCGATGATCAGCACGTTCTTCGGCGTCTTCCCGACGTTCGCGCGCTCGTACGGCAGCCCGTACTGCGGCTCCCACTGCAGCCGCGCGTCCGCGGGGATCGCCTGCTGATGCGGTACGCCGTTCACCGTGATCGTCAGCAGCGGCACGCCTTCGTAGGTGTATTGCTTGGTCTTCACCTTGTAGTACGGCGACCAGCTGAGGTCGGACCGGGTCGACTCGTGGAAGAGCACCCCGAGCATCACCAGTAACGGCGCGAGCACCATCGCGGCGCTCAGCCCGGTGGCAACGACCCGCCGCCCGGAACCAGGCGACCGCGGGATCATCAGGCCCGCGAAGACGACAGTGACGATCAGTCCCCACCAGATCGGCGGCGCGCCCAGGAACGACAGCGCGGTGAAGCTGACGATGCCGGCCAGGCTGCCGATCAGATCGAACCGGTACGCCGTCAGCCGCGGCAGCTCGGCGAAACACCGGCCGACCAGCTCGGCCGGACCGGCCAGCACCACCGCGGCCGCGATGAAGATGATCGGCAGGATCACCCAGACCGGCGGCCCGCTGGTGTTCAGGCTGGTGAAGTAGATGACACTGGAGGAGCTACCCCGGTTGACCGTCACCGGTTTCCAGGCGATCACCAGGACCAGCAGGCCCAGCATGATCGGCGAGTAGTACGGCAGCCGCTTCGCCCGGCCGGATCGCAGTACGCCGATCCCGATGCCCAGGAACGAGCCGAGCAGCACGAAGTTCGAGAAGTAGCTCAGGTGGACCACGTTCGAACCGGTCCACCTGATCAGCGCGAGCTCGGTGAAGAGCATCAGTGCGCTGGCCGCAACCAGCCGCGTCCGTACTCCGAACGGGCTCGGCCAGGTGGTGGTGGTGACGTGGTCAGTGGAGGAGTCGACTGCCATGCGGGGCGACGTTACCGGATATCCAAGTGGTCTGCGTCACCCCGCACGTCCTTATTACGGACAGTCAGCGACGTCGGGTCGGCTTCGGGAGTTCACAGCCGGACTTGTTCAGGTCGATCGTGCGGTTGGCGGTCAGACAGGTGTAGAGCCACCAGGTCTGCTGGCCGTACGCCGCGCCCTGCTCGACCGTGACGTTGCCGTCGGCGTCGACCTCGCACGGGTTGTTCACCGTGCAGCGCTCGCCGTCCTCGTTACCGGTGTTGTTGATGCCGATCATCTCGCCGGTCGTGGTGCTCACCACGGGAGATCCCGACGTACCGCCGATCGTCTCGCACCCGGGCTGCTGGTACTTGATCGAGTTCTGCCAGGTCCAGTCGCCCTCGCGAAGTTGCGGGATGGTCGCCTGTACCGAGCAGGTGTAGATGCGCTTCCAGTAGCCGGAGACGACCGCCATCCCGGCGCCGTCGGCCGGGCCCTGCTTGGCCAGGGTCAGCGGGGTGACGTTCAGCCGGCTCTTGATCGAGGCGTACGACTCGTTGACCTCGTAGACGATCATGTCGGTCTTGGTCATCGTGCCGAACAGGATCTTGTCGGCGCGGACCGTACCGGCCCGGCTCGAGTCCGGCTTCAGCAACGTGATCGAACGTGTCGACGCCTTGTTCACCAGCACCTGGCCGGGTTGCAGGAACCCGCCTTCGTAGCAGTGCCCGTTGGTGAGTACGAGGGCCTTGTCGGTACTGACGGATTCGGCGTACCGGACCAGGGATGCCGAGCAGTTGCTCAGCGCGGCGATGCCGGTGAAGTCGGTACCGGGCGCCGCGGCGTGTGCGGACGTCGTACCGAGGAGGGCGGTGGTCGCGACCGCGGTGACGGCCAGGACTGAGCGGAACAGTTTCATGGGGCGGTTTCCTCACTGGTTGTACTTAGAGGACTTCGTAACGCATTCATCCGCCGCCGACCATCACAACTGTGTCAAGCAGGGTGACTGCACGGGTTTTCCTGCGCTGTGTGAAGAGGCTGCTACTCTTCGTCTCCGGATCCGCCTCCGCCCGAACCAGCGCACACTGCGGCACGTCATACCAAAGCGACAGTGAGGGACAAGGTACGGTCGGAATCAGACCGGTTGGAGAACGGAAGGACGTCATGCCGCAGGAGAAGCCAGACCTGCGCAATCTCCGCGAGCCGGTCCGGTTCAAGCGGGCGCTGACACTGCTGTTGATGACGTTGATCCTGCCCGGATCGGCGCAGATCGTCGCGGGCAGCCGCCGCGCCGGCCGCTGGGCCTGGCGGGTGGTCTTCGGCCTGATCGCGATCATCGTGTTCCTGGTCGTGCTCGGCCTGATCTGGCGCTCGGGGACGATCAACTTCCTGGCCCGGCCGGGGACGCTGCGGCTGGTGCAGATCATCCTGATCGTGCTCGCGGTCGGCTGGGCGGCGCTGTTCATCGACGCGTACCGGATCTCGCAGCCGCTGACGCTGGAGCGCAATCACCGGCTGATCACGAGCATCCTCGACGGCGTGCTGATCTTCGTCGTCGTCGGCGCCCTGGTCTACGCGAGTGTGATCGTGAACACCCAGCGCGACTTCGTCGCCAGCGTGTTCGGCAGCGGGAAGTCCTCGAAGGCCGAGAAGGGCCGCTACAACGTGCTGATGATGGGCGGCGACTCCGGCGCGGACCGGATCGGCACCCGCCCGGACAGCATGACCGTGGCCAGCATCGACGCCGACACCGGCCGGACCGTCCTGATCGGCCTCCCCCGGAACCTGGCCAAGGTCCCGTTCCCCGCCGGTACGGCGATGGCCAAGCAGTTCCCCGACGGCTTCAAGTGGAACAAGTGCGCCGCGGAGTGCCTGCTCAACGCGGTCTACACGTACGCCGCCAACCACAAGGCCCTGTTCCCCGGCGACCCGAACCCGGGCGAAACCGCCACCACACAGGCGATCGAGGCCGTCACCGGGCTGAAGATCAACTACTTCGTGCTGATCGACCTGGCCGGGTTCCGCGACCTGCTCAACGCGGTCGGCGGGATCACGCTTGACATCGGCAAGCGGGTCCCGATCGGCGGCGGCAGCTCCCCGATCAAGGGCTACATCGAGCCCGGCAAGAACGTGCACCTGGACGGTTACCACGCGCTGTGGTTCGCCCGGTCCCGGGCCGAGTCGTCGGACTACGACCGGATGACCCGGCAGAAGTGCGTGATGTCGGCGATGCTGAACCAGCTCTCGCCGTCGACGGTGCTGACCAAGTTCCAGGGCATCGCGTCGGCCAGCAAACAGGTGGTCAAGACCGATATTCCGGCCGGTGAACTGGGCACCTTCACCGATCTCGCGCTGGACGCGAAGAAGCTCCCGGTGTCAAGCTTCTCCGCGGTCCCGCCGTTGATCCACACCGGCGACCCGGACTTCGCGCTGATCCGGACGAAGGTCGCCGAGGCGATCGCCAGGTCCGAATCGCTGGACAAGGGCGGCTCAGGAGGAGACGGTAAGACTTCGACCACTCCGCGTAGTACGACCAGCACGACGAAGAAGCCGACGACCAGTACCACCAAGAAGCCGACTACTTCACCGACCACACCCGCCACCGGCGTCGACGACGTCGCATCGATCTGTAAGGCCTGACCTGATATGCCGCTGTCCCACTGGCCACCCGTATCCGTCGTGATGCCCGTGCTGAACGAGGAACGCCATCTCGAGGAGGCGGTCGGCCGCGTGCTCGAGCAGGACTACCCCGGTGTGCTGGAGGTCGTCCTCGCGATCGGCCCGAGCAAGGACCGGACCCAGGAGATCGCGGACAAGCTGGCCGAGAAGGACCACCGGATCACCATCGTGCCGAACCCGACCGGTAAGACCCCGGCCGCGCTGAACGTCGGTATCGCCCACGCCAAGCACGACATCCTGGTCCGGGTCGACGGGCACGGCGCGCTCACCGACGGCTACATCACCCGCGCGGTCGAGGTGCTGGAGGAGAGCGGCGCGGACAACGTCGGCGGCGTGATGGCGGCCGAGGGCCGGACCCCCACGGAGATGGCGGTCGCCTGCGCGTATCGCTCCCGGCTGGGACTCGGCGCCTCCACGTTCCACCAGGGCGGCAAGGCCGGACCGGCCGACACCGTATACCTCGGCGTGTTCCGGCGGGCCGCGCTGGAGCGGGTGGGCGGCTTCGACGAGACCATGCACCGGGCCCAGGACTGGGAGCTCAACTACCGGATCCGCAAGACCGGCGGGCTGATCTGGTTCACCCCGGACCTCTCCGTCACCTACCGGCCGCGCTCGTCGCTGTCCGCGGTGGCCAAGCAGTTCTTCCACACCGGTCAGTGGCGCCGCGAGGTCATCCGCCGGCACCCGGAGACCGCCAACAAGCGCTATCTGGCACCCCCGGTCGCCGTGATCCTGCTGGCCGTCGGCACGATCCTCGGCATCGTCGGCCTGGCCACCGGCGTCAGCTGGCTCGACCTCGGCTTCATCGCGCCGCTGGGCTACGCCCTGCTGCTGATCTTCGGCTCCGCGATGGAAGGCCGGTATCTGCCCTGGAAGGCCCTCTTCTGGATGCCGCTGGTCTGCGCGACCATGCATGTCTCGTGGGGCCTCGGCTTCCTGATCGGCCTCCGCGAGCAGCCGAAGGCCGTCTAGCCGGCGCGGGTCGACGCGATGTAGGCGTCGATGACCTCTTTCACGGAGCCGTCGAGGCGCAGTACGCCGGCGTCCAGCCAGATCGCGCGGTTGCAGGTCTCCTGGACCACGTCGAGGCTGTGGCTGACCAGGAAGACCGTGCCGGCCTGGTCGCGGAGCTCCTTGATCTTGCGCTCGGACCGGACCCGGAACTCGGCGTCGCCGGTGGCCAGCGCCTCGTCGACGAGCAGGATGTCGTGCGTCTTCGCGGACGCGATCGCGAACTTCAGCCGCGCCGACATCCCGGAGGAGTACGTCGACATCGGCAGGTCGATGAAGTCGCCGATCCCGGAGAACTCCACGATGTCGTCGTACCGGCGCTGCACCTCGGCCGGGGACATGCCCATCGCGAGGCAACCGAGGACCACGTTGCGCTCGCCGGTGAGGTCGTTCATCATCGCCGCGTTCACGCCCAGCAGCGACGGCTGCCCGCCGGTGTAGACGGCGCCGGCCGCGGGCGGCAGCAGGCCGGCGATCGCGCGCAGCAGCGTCGACTTGCCGGAGCCGTTGCGGCCGATCACGCCGATCGCGTCGCCCTTGTTCGCGGTGAAGGTGACGCTCTTGACCGCGTGGACCTCGCGGATCGTCGGCCGGTCCTGCCGTTTCAGGATCCGCCGGAGCGCGGTCGCCGCCGTACCCTTGCCGCCCTGGCCGGCGATCACCTTGTAGATGATGTCGAGCCGGTCGGCGATGACCGTCGGTTCAGCCCCGGCCATAACGGTCCTCCGCCCGCCAGAAGTAGACGAACCCGGCGACCAGCATCACGAACGACCAGATGATCGCGATCGTCCAGGCGTGCGGCAGCTCGTTCTGCTTGTGCTCCTGCAGCAGCGATCGCCGGACGATGTCGATGTACGCCGAGATCGGGTTGAACGCGAGCACCTGCACCACCCAGGCGGGAGCGTGCAGCTGCTCCAACTTGTACGGCAGCGAGAAGAAGATCCCGGACGCGTACAGCCAGGTGCGGGTGATGAACGGCAGCAGCTGGCTGATGTCGGTGACGAACGTCCCGATCCGCGCGAACACCAGCGTGATGCCGATGTTGAACATCATCTGCAGCACCATCGCCGGCACGACCAGGAACCAGCGCCAGGCCGGCCCGTCGGTGAACCCGACGACCACGAACAGGATCGCGAGCGAGACCAGCATCTGGTTCAGCTCGTTCAGCACGTAGGCGAGCGGGAGGGTCGCGCGCGGGAAGTGCAGCGTGCGGATCAGCGACAGGTTCAGCGCCAGGGAGCGCGAGCCCTCGGTCATGCAGCGCTGCGTGAACGTGAAGACGAAGATCCCGCTGAGCAGGAACGCGACGTAGTTGTCGATCCCGTTCTTGGTGCCGAGCAGGACGCCGAAGGCGAGGTAGTACACCCCGGCGTTGAGCAGCGGCGTCAGCACCTGCCAGATCGAGCCGAGGCGCGCCCCGGCGTACATGGCGTAGGTGCGTGCGGTGGCGTAACTGAGGACGAACTGGCGACGGCTCCACAGCTCACGGAGATACGAGCTGAGCGGGGGGCGGATCGAGCTCTTGGAGAGTCCGTAGCGTTCGGCCAGCTCGGCCGGGCTTGTCGCCCCGGTCTGTGCGGCGGTCGGCATTGCGTCAATGTACTGCGCTGTGTAATCCGGTCGTGACTCAGGTCAGGACACTAAGCGGGCTCTCAGTTTCGCGAGGTCCCCGGCGGTAAGACCACCGTGCCGCAGGTATGCCTGCGGTCCGCCGTACTTCGTGTCGAGGTGGCGCAGGATCGCGACGATCGACTCGGCCCGGGTGTCGCGGAACTCGATCAGCTCCGGATGCTTCGAGGTGTCCGGCTCCTCGGCCAACTGCTCCTCCAGCCAGGGCGCGAGCCGCTCCTGGGTGAGGAAGTAGTCGGCCACGATCTCTTCCTCCGGTACGCCGGCCACGCTGAGCGCCAGCGCGACGACCATGCCGGTGCGGTCCTTACCCCCGTGGCAGTGCACGACGACCGCGCCGTCCTCCTCGTCCGCGATCGCCTTCACCGCGGCCGCGAACAGCTCGGGCCGCCGATCCAGCATCCAGGTACACGCCTCGACGATCGTCGGCTGCCCGTGCTCCGGATCCGCCGGATCCTGCAACGCCTGCCGCACGGCCAACGGCGTACCGGTGAACGGCGTCGGGAACGCTGCCACCTCGCCGTCGCCGCGCAGATCGAGGATCCGTCCCACCCCGGCCCGCCGTACGACCTCGACACCTTCGTCGGTCAGATACTGCAGGCTCTCCGACCGGATCAGCACCCCTTCCCGCACCACGCGCCCATCGGCCGTCGGCAACCCACCGACATCCCGAACATTCCGGCACCCCGGCCAGTCCAGATCCATCGCGGTCACCGGTCCTGGGGGCGGTCGGGGTTCGGGCCCGGGTTGTAGGGCGGGGGTGGTGGGAAGGTGTGGTTCGGTTGTTGCGGGTAGTTGGGCTGGGGATAACCGGGCGGCGGCGGGTAGTTGCCGGGGGCACCTGGTTGGTTCGGGCGGTTGCGGCGCGACTTGCGGACGGCCCAGATGATCAGGAAGACGATGCCGAGGCCGACGAAGATCAGGAACGAGAAGATCGCGCCGAGGATCGACAGCACGAACGCGACGATCGACGACTTCGGGCCGGCGGCGTACGTCGCGCTGGTCTCGTCGTCGGTGCACGAGATGCTGTAGACCCCGGCCGGCACCGGATGCTCGGACCGCGCCACGACGTACCAGCTGTTGCCGTTGATCGTGATCGTCTCCGACCCGGTCTCCCGCTTCAGCGGTACGTCGTTGCCGTTCGCGTCCTGCGCCTTGCACGGCGGGGTCAGCACCGGGACGGACGAGTAGATCGTCAGCCCCTCCTCCTTCAGCTCGACCCGCCCGGACTCGATCGGTTGCGGAGTGTGCGGCGCCGTCACCACGATCCGCCAGACGAAGAACCCGACCAGCACCGCGCCGACGACGAAACAGGCGATGGCGATCATCGGAAGAACCGACTTCTTCGGCGCTGGCATCGGCAGGCCGGGCTGCATGGTCATGCCCGCACGGTACCTGCTACAGGTCCCCTTATGGGGCCTGCCGCGTGACGGTCAGATCGTCGCAGTAGCCGAACCCCGCGCCCGTCCGGGTGAAGCAGTAGACCGTCGCCGTCGCCGTACTCGAGCCGGTGGTGAACGTGACGCTCCCACCGCGCCACGTGGTGTTGACGAACGCCGGCGCCCGTACCTCCGACGTACCGCCGAAGGCCTTCGCGCCGATCACCAGCTCCGTGTCGTACGCCGAGACCCGCCCCCAGCCCGACAGCACGTACGTCGTGTTGGGCTGCACCGTCACGACCTGCTCGGCGCTCGCCTGGGACGGGCCGAGCTTGAGGCTGCCGGCCCCGCTGTGCACCGTGTCCGTGGCGATGAACGCGCGCCCCGAGGTCGTGCTCCAGCCCGACGTACTGGATTCGAAGCCGCCGTTCTGGACCAGGCTCGTCCCGGCACAGGCAGCGTCGTCGAACGTCGAGCGCTGGTGGAAGCCGATGTCCGGCCTGCAGTTCGCCGGAACCGGGTTGCCGAAGTAGTCCTTCGGACTCGAGCCGGCGAGGTTGAGCCCGGTCCGCAAGGCCGGCGAGCCCGACCCCAGCTGGTATCCGGACGGCGATGTGCTGCCCGCCGCGACGAGCAGCGGATCGGCGGTCGACTTGTACGGATCGGCCGGCTCGGTTGCAGGATGACTGCCGTAGTAGAGGTTCCCTCGGAACACGTAGTTCGCAGCCTGGTCGTAGCCGCCACTGCCGAGGTTGTAGACGACGTTGTTCGTCCAGGTCGCCTTGGTGGAGCTCGACCCGTTGTCCTCGATGACCTTCGTCGACGATCCGCTCGGGAGATAGAAGGTGTTCCCGTAGATCTGCGCGGCGCTCTCGCCCGCGGCGTACAGGATCCTGGACTTGTCGTTGATCGAGAGGTTGTAGCGCACGATCGTCCCGGATGTGCTCCAGCCGCTGGAACACCCGCAGAACAAGACGAATCCGCCCTCGTTGTCGTGGCTGAAGTTGTACTGGAAGATCACGCCGCGGTTCCCGCCGTCGGAGTCGAACGCCATCCCGTCGTTGCAGCACGGCCGCCGGACCCGGTAGACCTCGTTGTACTGGACAACGGTCCGGTCGCTGTTGATGGTCCAGATGCCCGCGTTGTTGCCGGCCGACCGCATCCAGATGTCGTACGCCGTGTTGTGCTCGACGACCGCGTCGGCCCCGATCCGCAGCACGATCCCATCTCCCCCGATGTCGTGGATGAGATTGTTCCGGAAGACGATGCCGGTGTTCGCGGTCCACGCCGGACCCGATGTACAGGCGTAGATCGCCCGGCAGCCCCAGCTCGACGACGTGGTCAGGCCCTCGCGGTCGACGTGGTAGATCTCAGAGTTCTCGACGGTCACGCCGTTGAAGTGCGTGGGTGTCGTCGTACCGCTGACGCGGAACTGGATGCCGTTGCTGTTCTTCGTGTCGCCGCCGTTGACGTCGTGCACGTAGACGTTGTCGACCACGTAGTGCGAGCCGGTGCCGAAGTCGGCGAGCTCGACCAGGATCCCGTTCCGTTCGGCCGCGGACGTGCCCTGATTGGTGACCTCGAGGCTGCGGATCTCCCAGTACTGGACGTTGTAGAGGTGTACGGCGGCGTACACCGTGCCACCGCCCGCGATGACCGGGCGCGCGCTTCCGGCGCCGTACGCGTCGACCGTGATCGGTGCGGCGGCGGTTCCCGATCCGGTCGGTTTCAGTTGACCCGCGCAGGAGACGCCTCGGGCGAAGAGCAGCCGGTCCCCGGCCGCGAACGCATGCGCGTTGACAGTCGCCAGAGAGTTCCACGGAGACGCCTGGCTGCCACCGCCCGCGGCCGTCGCCGAACAGTCCACGTAGTACGACGACCCTGCTGCCGACGCACCGGCGCAGGTCAGCGCCGAGGTGAGGAGCAGCACCACCAACGCCACCGCGAGCTTCAGTCTCATCCTGAAAGGTCACCACGGCCGTCGACGGCGGCGCGCCGATTCGGACAAAAGACGACACGTCCTCCCGTATCGTCCTGGGAGCATGAGGCAGCTTCTGGGCTCACAGCGTCGAGAGCTTCTGGTCAAGTGGATCGAGCGCACCGGCTCGGTGTCCGCCCACGAGGCCGCCACCGCGCTGGGCGCCAGCGTCCGGACGATCCAGCGGGACATCCACGAGCTGTCCACGACAGGACGGCTGACCCGCGTGCATGGCGGCGCTGTCGGGGTAGGCCGCCGCGATCCCGTACAAGCCCAGCTACGGCTGGGGATCCTGGTTCCGACGCGGGGCTACTGCTTCGACGCCGTACTCGCGGGCGCCGAACAGGCAGCTGCCGCGAGTGGCAGCACGTTGGTGGAAGCGGACTACGACTACACCGACGAGCTGGCGGCAGCGCGGTATGCGCGGATCACCAGCCTGAAGCTCGACGGGCTGCTCGTCACGCCGCATCTACCCGCAGCCACGTGGGGGCAGCTGTGCCGAACCGACGTACCGGTCGTGCTGATCGAGCGGCCGTGGGAACTTGGCTGGGTCCGCGCCCTCGACCCCGCGACATCGGTCGCCGCCGCCCGCTCGCCGGTGGACCACGTGTTCACCGACCACGAGGCCGGAGCGGTCCTCGGGCTCGATCACCTCGCCGCCCTCGGACACCGCCGGATCCACTGCCTGATCCGCGACACCCCGACCGCCCCCGCCTTGCTCCGAACGGCATCGGCGTACGCCGAGACCATCGCTCCAGCGCGGGACGTGACGCTCGGTATCACCCGGTTGCGACGATCCTCCGACCAGGCACGCGTGCTGACCGAAGCGCTGGAACACGTCTTCATCGCCGAGAATCCGACCGCACTCTTCGTCCACACCGACGAGGACGCGGTCGCCGCTCAGGAGCACCTGCAAGCGACGGACGTGTCGATCCTGTCGTACGACGACGGACTGCCCAGCAACCCGGCCAGCGGCCTCAGCGCGATCGCGCCGGACCGGGTCGCACTCGGCAGACGCGCCGTCGAGATGATCATCGACCGCCTGACCAGCCGAGGCCACCACACGCACGAGGCCCACCCACCCACCAAACTCGCCATCGTCCCCCGCCTCCACCAACGAGCGACAACGCGCCAGCCGCCTACGGCACGCCGAGCAACCTGAGCCCGGCCGCGGTTGCGGCGGCAGCCACGACCACCAGGACGAACGGCGCCTTCCGCCAGGCGAGTACGCCTCCGACCAGCACACCCGCCGGCCGCGCGACGCCGGCCGGCCCGTGGCCGTCCATCAACGCCGACGTGGCGACCAGCGCCGTCAGCAACACGATCGCCGCGACCGCCAGCATCTGCTGCGCCCGCTCAGGCACCTCGAACCGGCTCCGCAAGGCGGGTCCGGCGAACCTGAGCGAAAAGGTGCCCACAGCAAGCACCAGGATCCCCACCAGCAGCACCGGGGTATTCATCGGCTCATCTCCAACGCACCCTTAGGCGCCCGATAGAACAGCAGTCCCACCAGCGCACACAGCACGGGCAGCCCAGCCGGCAAGAACGGCGTCGTCGCCAACGCGACCACGACTCCCACCAGAGCAGCCGTCCGCGTCGATCGATCCCGCAACGATGGCAGCACCAACGCAAGCAGCACGGCCGGGAAGGCCGCATCGAGGCCGAACGCATCGGTGTCGGTGATCACCGACCCGGCCAATCCACCGACCACGACCCCGATGTTCCAGCACACGAAGATGCCGATGCCGCCGGCCCAGTACGCCGCCCGCTTCTGCTCCACCTCGTCCTGTCCCATCGCGAACGCGACGTTCTCGTCCGTCATCACGTGACTGCCCGCGAACCGCCGCCACCCGCCGCCGATCACATCGCTGACCGCCAGACCGAACGGGATGTGCCGGGTGTTCACCAGCAGCCCCGCGATCATCGCCGCGATCGGACTCCCGCCGGCCGCCACGATCCCGACGAACAGGAACTGCGACGCACCCGCGAAGACCACGATCGAGAGCAGGATCGGCACCCACAACGGCAGCCCGCCGCCGACGCTGATCGCGCCGTACGAAAGGCCCACGACGCCGTCGGCCAGGCAGACCAGGCCGATGTCGCGGGCGAGTCCCGGGTCGAGTGTTCGCCAGATCGAACGCATGGGCATTATGATGAACAACGAAACCGCCGTTCGTCAAGCCGAACAAGTAGACCGATGGAGCGAACACGCGATGGACAACAGGGCACCACTGGACGTGATCGCCGCGTCCCTACGCCGGCACCGGGCCCGCACCGGACTCTCCCTGACCGAGGTCGCCAAACGCGCCGGCGTCGCGAAGTCCACGCTGTCGCAACTGGAGTCCGGCACCGGCAACCCGAGCGTGGAAACCCTGTGGGCATTGGCCGTTGCGCTCGACACTCCCTTCGCGGCACTCCTCGATCCACCCCGCCCGAAGGTCCAGATCATCCGCGCCGGCGAGGGTCCCGCGATCTACTCCGACCAGGCCGACTACAGCGCCACCCTGGTCGCCTCCAGCCCGCCGAACGCCCGCCGCGACATCTACCGCATCGTCGCCTCGCCCGGCCCCGGCCGGAAGTCCGAGCCGCACATGCCCGGCGTTGTCGAGCACGTCGTCCTGGGCTCCGGCCGGGCCCTCGTCGGTCCGACCGACGACCCGATCGAGCTCTTCCCCGGTGACTACATCGCCTACCCCGGCGACCTCCCGCACATCTTCCAGGCCCTCGAGGAAGGCACGGCCGCAACGCTCGTTTCCGAGCATGTGTAACGTTAACTGCTCACCTCTGGACATCTCCGCGCACGTCTGCGCATCATCAGTCGAAGAGAGCTCTCTGGCCGAAGTCCGCCCCACTTCGCTTGGAGGTAACACCCCCGATGAGACTCAAATCCTTACTGCTCTGCGCCCTTCTCGGCCTCGCCGCCGCACTCGTCCCCGGTAGCGCGTCGGCGGTCGGTGTCACGCCCGGCACCTACGTCAACTACACGTTCGACACCGCATCGCTCACCCAGGCCGAGTTCCGGATGACGATCAACAACTCACCCGGGCGCGCGAACGTCTACTGGTCCAACCAGTTCGACTTCACCGGCGGTGACGTCGGCGGATACACGGGCATGCAGACCCACCGCGACGGCGGCGGCATGTTCCTCTACTCGCTCTGGAACTCCACCGACATGCGCGTCGGCGATGCCGGCACGTACTGCATCAAGTTCCAGGAGGACGGCACCGGCGGTAGTTGCCGCCTCGACCGAGCTCCGACCGCAGGCCACACCTACGCGTTCGCCGTCGCGAGCGAGGGCAGCGGCTGGTACGGCGTGACCGTGCGCGACCTCACCGCCGGTACGTCGTTCAAACTCGGCAGCCT
The DNA here is from genome assembly GCF_040300265.1 of Kribbella sp. NPDC000426. Lineage (NCBI taxonomy): Bacteria > Bacillati > Actinomycetota > Actinomycetes > Propionibacteriales > Kribbellaceae > Kribbella > Kribbella sp. NPDC000426. The sequence continues at coordinate 988,674 of NZ_JBEPDK010000001.1, forward strand.
GCAAACCGGTTCCGGCAACACGATCAGCACCTCGGGAATGGTGAGCTGGACCGAGTACTTCGACTGGAACAACGACAAGGCGACCTGCGACGACGAGCCGTACTCGAAGCTGACGATGAACCTGCCGACCAGCGGCAGCCTCACCGCGCACTTCACCGGCAGCTCGGAGAGCACCGGCTGCGCGGCCGACAGCCAGGTCACGCTCAACGGATCGACCGCCGTCCAGGAGAACGGCATCGGCAACTCGGCCTCCGGCGACATCCGCGGCAGCGGCGGCTGCCTGGACGTCTCCGGCTCGGACGGTACGACGATCCTGCTGTACACCTGCACCGGTGGCGACAACCAGAACTGGGTGCACGCGGAGAACAAGACGTTCCACGCCCAGTTCAGCTGTCTCGACTCGAGCGCGACCCAGGCCGGCGCCGTGATCCTTTACAGCTGTCACGGCGGCACGAACCAGCAATGGACCCAGCCCGGCGACGGGACGATCCGCGCCGGAGGTCTCTGCCTCACCGCACCAGCTGCCCTCGGCAACCCCGTAACGGTTGCCTCATGCAACAATTCGGCGGCGCAGCGCTGGACGTTCTGAAAAGCACGACGCCCGGGACCACCGCGGTCCCGGGCGTCGTTGCACAACTCAGAGCTTGCGGCCGACCCCGCCGACGATGCACTCCTCGACCTGGTTCAGCGGCTTGAGCCGCGGGCCGTCCGGCCACCAGTCGTCGCAGAGCACCAGACCCGGGGCGACGAGCTCCTGATCGGGGAAGAACTCCATCAGCTCCTTGCGGGTGCGGAACCGACCGCTGCCCATCGGGCTGTGGATGAACTTCTCCTCCATCTTCTGGGCGACCTGGGTGTGCTCCGGAGTCTCCGGGTCGTAGAAGTGCGAGATCACCGTGTACGACCCGGGCACCACCGCGTCGACGTACGTCTGCATGATCCGCGCGCCCTCGGTGCCGATGTAGTGGTGCAGCGTGCCGGCCTGCATCACGGCGATCGGCTGGCTGAAGTCGAGGAAGTCACGCACCTCGGGCTTGCTCAGCACCTCGTCCGGATCGAAGATGTCGGCGCTGACGAACAGCGTGTTCTCGTTCTCCTCGAGCAGCGCGCGGCCGTGTGCGAGCACCACCGGGTCGTTGTCGATGTAGAGCACCTTGGCCTCGGGCTGGATCCGCTGCACGACCTGGTGGGTGTTCTCGGCCGTCGGCAGACCGGACCCGCAGTCGAGGTATTGCGTGATACCGGCCTGACCGGCCAGGAACCGGCAGGAGCGGATCAGGAAGTTCCGGTTCGACCAGGCGAGGTCCTGGGCCTGCGGCGCCGCGGCCTGGACCCCGCGCAGTACCTCGCGGTCGACCTCGAAGTTGTCCTTGCCGCCCAGGAAGGCGTCGTACACCCGGGCGATGCTGGCCCGGCTGGTGTCGACGCCGACCGGAACCGAGCTTGGTGCGTTTTTGGCATCGACCATCGGTGAACCTCGCAGAGAGTGATCGGGAAGACTGTGCGACAGACTCTACCGAGACTCCGGCGTACTGAACACACCGTGTCGGCGCGTGCGGTATGGACACGTTCACGATCCGTTATGGAATGATCAACTGCTGCACCACCGAATCACTGCTGCTGGGAGGCCAGAGGTGACCGAGCCCGGGGCGTACGGCGGCCCGACCGCCCTGCGCATCATGCTTGGCGTACACCTGCGTCGCCTGCGCGAACAAGCCCAGATCAGCCGCACCGACGCCGGCTGGGCGATTCGCGGCTCGGAGTCCAAGATCAGCCGGCTCGAGCTCGGCCGGGTCGGATTCAAGGTGCGCGACGTCGACGACCTGCTGACGCTCTACAAGGTCGAGGACGAGGACGAGCGGGATCGCCTGCTGACGTTGGCCCGCGAGGCCAACAGCCCGGGCTGGTGGCAACGGTACGACGACCTCACGCCGCAGTGGTTCCACTCCTATCTCGGGCTCGAGATGGCGGCGGATCTCATTCGTACGTTCGAGTTGCAGTTCGTCCCCGGACTGCTGCAGACACCGGAGTACGCACGGGCCGTCGTGCAGCTCGGCCGGCAGGACCTCCCGGTGTCGCGGGCCGAGCAGGATCGCCTTGTTTCGTTGCGAATGAGCCGCCAGGATGTGCTCACGCGGCAACGGCCCGCGCGGTTGTGGGCAGTCATCGACGAGGCCGTACTGCGACGTCCGATCGGCAGCCCGGCGATCCTCAAGGCCCAGCTCGAGCACCTGATCGACGCGTCGCGGCGGCACAACGTGACGCTGCAGATCATCCCGTTCGCCAAGGGCGGTTACACCGCGACCGGCGGCGCGTTCACCCTGCTCCGGTTCAACGACGCGGACCTTCCGGACATCGTCTACATCGAGCACCTGACCAGCGCGGTCTACCTGGACAAGCGCGAGGAACTCGACACCTACGTCGTGACGATGGACGCCGTCTCGATCACCGCCGCCCAGCCCCGCGAAACCGAGAACCTGATCCGTCAGGCGATCGAACGCTTGCCCTAACGCCGCTGGGCGCCGGGGCCGGGGCGGAAGGCAACCTCTCTGGGCGCCGGATCGTGGCCGGCCTCGCAATGCATGGTGACAGTGACGCGTTCGCCGCAGTCGCCGCGGTGGCGCGGCTCGATCGGTGCGCCGGCGGCGAGCGGTAGGTACTGGTCGCCCCACTGGATCATTGCCACCAGCACCGGGTAGAGGTCTAGCCCGGCCTCGGTCAGCCGGTACTCCGAACGCTCGCGCTGACCGGGCAGCCGGTACGGATGGCGGCGGATCAGGCCGCGCTCGATCAGTGCGGCGAGGCGCTCGGTCAGAACCTGCCGCGGAATACCCGCCCGGGCGCGGATGTCCTCGAACCGGCGGACACCGACGAAGACCTCGCGGAGGACGTGAAAAGTCCACTTGTCGCCGAGGATCTCCATCACTCGGGAGATCGTGCAGTTCTCCGTCGACCAGTTCATCGCCTCGGGCATCTGCTCATTGACCAGCGTACTCATGGGTTCATGATAAGTCCGCTTGACAGACTCAGCCAAGCGGGTAACGCTGAATCCGTGAACCAGACTCAGGCGAGACCGCCACTCGTCCGTCGCGCCGGCGAACCCGACGCGGACGAGCTGGCCCGGATGCTGTCGGGGCTGACCGACCTCAGCCGCTACTTCCGCTTCCAGACCGCGATCGGCAATCCGCCACGCGCAGCGCTGCTGCTCCGGCTGCTGTGTCCCACTGGCACGGCCTTCGTGGCAACCCGTGCGGACACGATCGTCGGCCACGCGATGTGGGCCTGGGCGCCCGGTGAGGCGACGGCCGAACTCGCGGCCGTCATCGCCGAGGACGACCAGCGCCGCGGACTCGGGATCCGGATGCTGGCGATCGCCGCCGCGGACGCGATCGCATCCGGCGCGAAGTATTTTCTCTTCGTCGTCAGTGCGGCCAACGAACGTTCGATCCGGATGGTCCGCCGGCGTTGGCCGGACGCGACCGTCGAGCGCGACGGCACGCTGCTGACGTTCGTCGCGCCGGCCCGCCTACCGGACCAGCCGGAAGAACGCCCGGATGTCGTCGACGAGCAGGTCGGGCGCCTCGAGGGCCGCGAAGTGCCCGCCACGGCCGAATTCCGACCAATGGACGATGTGGTGCCGGCGGTCTAGCACCCGGCGGATCGCCGGATCCGTCGGGAAGACCGCGACACCGGTCGGCACGCTCGGCCGGATGTCGTCGGTTGCACGGCGATTCTCGTAGTACAGGTTGGCGGACGTCGCGCTGCTGTTGGTGAACCAGTAGATCGACACGTCCGTGAGCAGGTGATCCAGGTCGACCGCGTTCTCCGGCAGTGCGTGCTGCGGATCGGTCCACTCCCAGAACTTCTCCAGAATCCACGCCAGCTGTCCGACCGGCGAATCGCTCAACCCGTACGAGACCGTCTGCGGCCGAGTCCCCTGCAGGTCGGCGTACCCGGTCCCGACCGCGCGCAACCGCTCGGCCGCCGCCAACCTCGCCCGCTCGACCTCGGTCTGCACATCACCCGGCTCGACCTCCGGGAACGCCAGCCCGCCGTTGATATGTACGCCGACCACGTGCTCGGGATCGAGCTGCCCGAGCAGCGGTGAGACGACCGATCCCGTGTCGCCGCCTTGCGCGCCGTACCGCTCGTATCCGAGCCGGCTCATCAACTCCGCCCAGGCACGCGCGATCCGCCGGTGGTTCCAGCCGTCCTGCAACGGCAGCGAGAAACCGTGCCCCGGCACCGACGGCGCAACGACGTGAAAGGCGTCGCGCGGATCCCCGCCGTACGCCGCCGGGTCGGTCAGCAGGCCGAGCACCTCCAGGAACTCGGCGACCGACCCAGGCCAGCCATGTGTCAGCACCAGCGGCAACGCGTCCGGCTCCGGCGATCGCCCGTGCAGGAAGTGAATCGTCTGCCCGTCGATCTCGGTCGTGTACTGCGGATACCCGTTGAGCCGCGCTTCCCAGCTGCGCCAGTCGTACGCCGCCCAGCGCTCCGCGACCCGCTGCAGGTAGTCGACCGGGACGCCGCGCTCCCACCCGTCACCAGGTAGTTGCCGAGGCCAACGAGTTTGCCGGAGCCGCTCCCGCAGCGCGGCAATCTCCGCGTCCGGCACCGCGATCCGGAAGTCAGAGATCATTCGCCCGCGGATGCAGCGGCTCGTACAACCCGACCCGGCCGCCACCGGGCAGCCGGAACGCGGTCAGCACACCCCACCGCATCCGTTCGACCGCCTCGAACTCCACCCCGCGGCCGCTCAGCTCGCCCATTGTCTGCTCGAGGTCGTCACACATCAACAACAACTCGTGCGAGCCGGCCTCGGCCGGATGCACCGCCACCTCGGCCGGCGGCAACTTGAAGATCAGCCACCCGGCTCCCGCATCCACCGACGGATACTCCAGCACCTCGGCAAAGAACGCCCGATCCGCCTCGGCATCCGTGCTGTAGATGATCACATGCGCTCCGTTGATCATCTACAGCACGATACGCGCGACTCAGTCCTCGATGACGATGGCCAGCGCCGGGCAGACGGCGGCGGCCTGGTGGACGTCGGCGGCGAGGTCCTCGGGCGGGTTGTCGGTGAGGAGTACGACGATGCCGTCCTCGTCGCGTTGGTCGAAGACGTCAGCGGCCGCGGTGACGCATTGGCCGGAGGCGACACACTTGTCCTGGTCGACGATGATCTTCATGGGTTGTCTCCTAAGAATGTCAACTGCACCAGGTCACGGGGAGCGAGTAGACGCCGTACACGGCGCCGTCGTGCTTGAACGGGATCTCGTCCAGCTCGACGGCCCGGCGCAGCGTCGGGATCCGGCGGTAGAGCGTGCTGTAGACGACCTGCAGCTCCATCCGCGCCAACGGTTGCCCGAGGCATTGATGTACGCCGAACCCGAACGCGACATGCCGCCGCGCGTCCCGGTGCACGTCCAGCGTGTCCGGGTCGGAGAACATCGACGGATCCCGGTTGGCGATGTCGTTCGGCAGGATCACGCCCTCGCCGGCCTTGATCACCTGCCCGTGCAGCTCGATGTCCTCGAGGACCGCGCGACGCCTGCCGTTGTGCGTGATGTTCAAGTACCGCAGGAGTTCCTCGACGGCGCCCGCGACCACCTTCGGGTCGTCGGTCTCCCGCAGTACGGCCAGCTGCTCCGGATGCTCCAGCAACGCAAGGGTGCCGAGGGCAATCATGTTCGCGGTGGTCTCGTGCCCGGCGATCAGCAGCAGCACGCCGATCCCGGCCGCGTCCTGCCGGGTCAGCTCGCCTGCCTTGACCCGCTCCCCCAGACCGGACAGCAGGTCGTCCCGCGGGTTCGCGAGCTTCTCGCCCATCAGCTCGTTCAGGTAGCGGCCGATGTTGTTCCGGGCCTGCGTCCGCTCCTCGACCGACGCGGTCGTCCGGATCAGGATGCGGCTGTTCTGCTGGAAGAACTCGTGGTCGTCGTACGGGACGCCCAGCAGCCGGCAGATCACCAGCGACGGCACCGGCAGCGCGAAGGCCTCGACCAGGTCGACCGGCTTCGGACCCGCGAGGAGGTCGTCGACCAGCCCGTCGACGATCGCCTGCACCTGCGGCCGCATCGCCTCGATCCGCTTGATCATGAACGGCGCGGTGACCATCCGCCGCAGCCGCGCGTGCTCCGGGTCGTCCATCAGGATGAACCCGATCCCGGCGTCCTCGCCGGTCGGGATCGCCCGGGCGACGGTGTTCGGGTAGCCCGGTCTGTTGACGTCCGAGCTCAGTCGCGGATCGGCGAGCAGCGTGCGCTGGTCCTCGTACCGGGTGACCAGCCAGGCGGTCGTGTCGAAGATCTGAACCTTGACCAGCGGCGCTTCCTCCTGCAGTTCACGAAGTTGCGGCGGAGGGTCGAACGGGCAGCCTTCGGCGCGGGTCATCGGATAAACCGGAGTGGTCATACGAATCCTTCCCCAGAGAGGTATTCGAGTTACACCAGGAGCTCCCGGTGCAGGCGGGTCTGTTTCGGCAGGTTCCAGCCGAGCACGGCGACGAGGCGACCGTCGCGGTGATAGTGGGCGACGAAGCGGCCGTCGGCTAAGTTGCCTTCAGCAACGGTCACCTCGGTGTCGGCGGACGGGCGGCCGTGGACCTGGAGCTTCACGCCGAACTGGTCGGTCCAGAAGTACGGGATCGGCCGGTAGGGCTGCTCGTCGCCGAGGATGTTGGCCGCGACGCAGATGGCCTGTTCGGTCGCGTTGGTGCGATTCTCCAACCGCACAAGGGAATCGTCGTGCTGCCACCGGGCCACGTCACCGGCGGCATAAATCCCGTGGGCGGCCCGACAATACGCGTCACACACGACCCCGTTGTCGAGCCGCAGCCCGCTTCCTCGCAACCAGTCCGTCGCGGGTACGGCGCCCAGCGCGACAACAACCACATCCGCCGGCAACACGTCGCCGTCAGCCAGTTGTACGCCGCTCACGCGACCATCCACCTCGGTCAACGCTGTCACCGCAGCACCCAGACGAAGCTCGACCCCGTGGGACCTGTGCAACTCGCCGAGCATTGCTCCGACGACAGGACCGAGCTGAGCCTCCAACGGCGTGGCCTGAGGGCCGGCGAGTGTGACCGCGAGGCCGAGCTTACGAGCAGTCGCGGCAACCTCGGCCCCCAGCACGCCATCCCCGACAACCACCAGACCGCAGGCCTCGGCGAGGCCCTCCCGGAGGGCAGCAGCATCATCGAGCGTCCGAAGGACGTGCACGCCGGCGATCCCCCCACCCGTGCCAAGCCCGACGGGGAGGCGGCGTGGGGTCAGGCCGGTCGCGATGACGACCGCGTCGGCTGTCAGCTTGCGGCCGGCGGCGGTTTGGACCAGCTTGCGGTCGACGTCCAGGGATACAGCGGAGTCGCCTAGGACGAACTCGGCGTCCAAGGCCGACAGCATCGTGTCCGGACGCAGGCGGGTCCGTGACTCGTCCCATTCGCCGCAGAGGAACTGCTTGGACAACGGCGGTCGGTCGTACGGCGGGTGCCACTCGGCGCCGAGGACCGTGATCGGTTCCCGATATCCCTTGCGTCGCAGGGTTTCCACGGTCGTCAGACCGGCCGCGGAGGCACCCACCACGAGCACACTCACGAACTCACCGGTGCGGTCAACAGCCCGACGATGCCGTCGATCAGACCGTCGGCCATCTCCTGCCAGGTCGCGCGCGCGGTCGGCGTACCCTCCGCCTGGGCTCGCTCGAACTCCGCGGTCATCTGGATGATCAGGTGCCGGGCCATGTCACCGCGCTCCATCCGAACCGCCGGCGGAAGCTCCGCGAGATGTTCGGCGAGCCCCTCGATGACACGTTGCAAAGTCGGCGAGTTCAGCGACTCCTGGAGCTGGATCTCACGCAGCGACGGGTCGTACATCAGCTGTGCACTGAACCGCGCGAGCCAGCTGGGCGGCCCCAGGCTGCTCATGTGGTCGGTCGCCGACCGGACCAGCACCGTCACCCAGTCCCTGACATCGGGATCCGCGCCGAGCTCCGCGATCAGCTCGCGACGCCGTTCCTCGACCGGACCCGCATGCTTACGCACGATCTCCCGGACCAGGTCGGTCTTGGTCCCGAAGTGGTACCCGACTGCGGTGTTGTTGCCCTGGCCGGCCGCCTCGCTGATCTGGCGGTTCGACACCTCGTGGACGCCGCGCTCGGCGAACATCCGCTCGGCCGTCGCGAGGATCAGGTCCCGGGTCGCGTTCACCCTCGCCGACCGATCCGTCTTCGACATCATCATCCGCCGCATCACCGCCCGAGCTTGTGTGACCGTCGGTCACCGACCATCACCTCCGTGTGGTCCCCCTCCCAGCTTGCCTCGCGGACTTGTTTAAGTCAACTGCCTGACTTAACGTATGGTTGCACAAACCAACTATCTTTCGCTGCCCCGGAGGCTGATGATGTCCGCTGCTCCAACCGTGCGAGCCGGTGCCGTTGTACCGGTGCTCGCCTCGGCCGGTATCACGGTCGCGCTGATGCAGACGCTGGTGATCCCACTGGTTCCCGAGCTGCCGCGACTGCTGAACGCGTCGGCCGCCGGGACCGCCTGGGCGATCACCGCGACCCTGCTCGCGGCCGCGGTCGCGACCCCGATCATGGGCCGCCTCGGCGACATGTACGGCAAGCGCCGGATGCTGCTGATCAGCATCGGCATGCTGGTGGCCGGCTCGGTCGTTGCCGCGCTGAGCAGCTCGCTGGTGCCGATGATCGCCGGCCGCGCGTTGCAGGGCCTGGCCGCGGGCGTGATCCCGCTGGGCATCAGCATCATGCGCGACGAACTGCCGGCCGAGAAGGTGGGTGCGGCGATCGCGCAGATGAGCGCCTCGCTCGGCGTCGGCGGCGCACTCGGTCTGCCGCTGGCAGCGTTGCTCGCCGAGAACTTCAACTGGCACACGCTGTTCTGGCTGTCGGCGGCCCTCGGCGTGATCGTGTTCGGGCTGGTCCTGCGGTTCGTCCCGGAGTCGTCCGTCCGCTCCGGCGGCCGGTTCGACCTGCTCGGCGGCGTCGGACTGTCGATCGGCCTGATTTCGTTGCTGCTGGCAATCTCCCAGGGCGCGAGCTGGGGCTGGACCGGCGGCCGGACGCTCGGCCTGTTTGCGCTCGCGGTCGTCGCGCTGCTCGCCTGGGGCTGGTGGGAACGCCGTACCAGCGAGCCGCTCGTCGACCTGCGGACGACCGCGCGCCCGCAGGTGCTGCTGACGAACCTGGCGTCGATGGTGTTCGGGTTCGCGATGTTCGCGATGTCGCTGGTCCTGCCGCAGCTGCTGCAGATGCCCAAGGCAACTGGTTTTGGGCTCGGACAGTCGATGCTCGCGTCCGGTCTGGTGATGGGTCCGTCGGGCTTGGTCATGCTGGTCGCCGCGCCGTTCTCGGCGAAGATCTCGAAGACTCGCGGCCCCAAGGTCACACTGATGCTCGGCGCGGTCGTGGTCGCCGCCGGGTACGCCGTCGGCAGCGTGCTGATGGGGTCGGTCTGGGAGCTCGTGCTGGTCTCGCTGCTGATCGGCGCCGGCATCGGCCTGGCGTACGGCGCGATGCCGGCGCTGATCATGGCCGCCGTACCGGTCTCGGAGACCGCGGCCGCGAACAGCTTCAACACCCTGATGCGCTCGATCGGGACGTCGGTCTCCAGCGCTGTCGCCGGCGTGATCCTGGCCAACCTGACCATCAGCCTGGGCGGCTACACCCTGCCCTCGCAGACCGGCTTCCGCACCGTCCTGCTCATCGGCGCCGGCGCCGCCCTGGCCGCCCTCGCGATCGCCTCCTTCATCCCCACCCGCCGCGCAGTTGCCGAGGCACCTTCAGTCGAGGCGGAGGCAGTCGCCGGCTAAGCGAGGAAGTCCAGCGTGCGCTGCATCAGCAGTTTGGCGGCGGGCTCGTCGTAGCCGGGGAGCGACGAGTCCGCGAACAGGTGCTCCTTGCCGGGGTACAGGAACAGCTCGACGGAGCTGTTGGCGGCGACCAGGGCGCGGGCGGCGTCGATGTCGCCGCCCTCCTCGGCGAAGAACGGGTCCTCCTCCATCGCGTGCACCTGCGCCGGCACGCCCTCCGGCCACGCGCCGAACTCCTCAGCCGGCAGGCACGAGTAGTAGAACAACCCGCCGACAGCTCCCGGACGCGTCTGCGTGAGCTGCTGGGCAGGCACGACGCCGAGCGAGAAACCGGCGTACACGACGTTCGCGGGCAGGTCCTGCGCCGCCTCGACGCCGCGCTCGGCGATCTTCCCGAAGCCCGTCGCCCGGGCGTAGTCCATGCCCTCGTCGATGGTCGCGTAGGTGTTGCCCTCGTACAGGTCCGGCGCGTGGACGGTGTGCCCGGCCTGCCGCAACTCCTCGGCGAACGCCTTCACCCCGTCCGTCAGGCCCTGCGAGTGGTGGTACAGAACAATCTCAGCCATCGTCGGCTCCAATGATCCAGATATCTCGAACAATCCGTGATGCTAGTCTATTCGGATCATGTCGATCAACAGTCCGGTTCCCGACTACGAGCTCGCGGACACCGTCGAGCTGACCACCGCGGAGCAGGTGCGGGCGATCAGCGACCCGCTCCGGACGACGATCCTCGGGCTGCTGCACGAGCGGGCCGCGACGGTGACCGAGCTGGCCACGGCGGTCGGCCGGCCGAAGAGCACCGTCGCGCACCACGTGAAGGTGCTGGCCGACGCGGGCATCCTGCAGGTGGTCCGGACCCGGCGGGTGCGGGCGATCGAGGAGCGGTTCTACGGCCGCGCGGCGCGGATGTTCTACGTCGGACTCGGCCGGCAGGGGCCGGAAGGAGCGCTCCCGCCTGATTTCAACGACTTCGAGGTCGCGGCCGAGGAGTCGAAACCGGCGTACGACGCGGGCGAGATGTTCTCGCTGATCCGGCACGCGCGGATCCCCGCGGACCGTGCGACCGAGTTCTGGCAGCAGGTCGCCGCGCTGGTGCACGACTTCGACCAGCTCCCCCGGGCGGGCGACACGACGTACGGCTTCACCGTCGGTCTCTACCCGATCGTCGACTACCCGACCTTGCCGCCGGCCGAGGACGAGATCTGAGCCTCGTGTTCGGCTGACACCCGGTCGAGTACGTCGACCAGGCGCGCGAGCACATCCCGCGCGATCTCGTACTCCTGCTCGCCGAACTCTTCGGCGAAACGGCGCTCGAGCTGACCCAGGTACCGGAAGCCGTCACTGGCCACGGCCAGACCGTGCTCGGAGTACCTGACGACCTTGGCCCGGCGGTCGGCGGGGTCGGACTGCATCTCCAGCAGATCGAGCCCGACCATCTCGCGAACGATCTCACCCATCGACTGCCGGGTGATGCCGGCCCGCACAGCCATCTCGGCGGCGCGGGCGCCCTCGGCGTGCAGCGTGCCGAACACCGCATTGTGCGCCATCTTCACCTCCGCATGCCCGTCGGCGTGGGCACGGCGGACCATGTCGGTCTGCATGGCCCGGTTGGCCCGGTCGACGAGGGCGATCAGCGGCTTGCGATCGAGATGCGGTTCGCCATAACCCCTTGACATGTCGTAAGGATACCTTCCAATATTTCGACAGGAATCCTTACGGTATCAGGGAGGGCCCGATGGATGCCATGGAGCTTCACCCGGTGGTTGCGGGCCTGTTCACGCGGGGGCGCCGACGGACGGTCCGGATCGCGGTCGAGCAGGAGTACGTGGTCGCCGACACCGACGGCGACGTGGTCCCGATCGAGCAGGTACGGCGGGCCGCCGCGAGCGCGATCGCCGCGCCGTACATCACGTTCGAACCGGGCGGCCAGCTCGAGCTGAGCCTGCCGCCGTCACTCCACCCGGTCGGCGATCTCGATGCGCTGACGACAGACCTGCAGAATCGGTTGAGCCGCGACGGCATCAGGTTGCTGACGATCCCGGTGGATCCGCGGACGGATGTGCCGCTGCAACTGACCTCTGAGCGGTACGTCGCGATGCAACGCCACTTCGACACGATCGGGCCGGCCGGGCGGCGGATGATGCGGCGCACCACCTCGACGCAGATCTGCCTGGATTGGTGGCCCGGCACGGCGGGGATCGAGCAGTGGCGGGTGCTGAATCTGGCCGCGCCGTTCCTGGCTGCGGCGTTCGCGCGCGACGGCGAGCGGTTGAACACCTGGCTGGACGTCGATCCGACGCGCACAGGCTTCGACGACCTCGTACTTCGTGGCGATCCGGTCAGCTCATACACCGCCTTCGCGGCAGGGGCGACGAGATTCTTGGATGGGGCCGGGGCGCACGTGAGCACGCTGTTTCCGCCGGTACGTCCACGCAGCACCTACCTGGAGGTCCGCTTCCTCGACGCCCAGGATCCAGCCGGCGTCGAACGCGCGATAGGCGTACTCGGCCGCCTGATGTACGACGACGCACTCCGGCGCACCGCCCTGCAGGCACTCGAACCCGAGCGCCCTCAACTCGCAGACCTGTGGCGCGCTGCCGCCGCCGGCGAGCACGCGCTCCCCGACTCGGCCGTACCATACGGTTTGGTATGGCCGCCGGAGGTGGCGGCATGAGCGGCGGCGTTCTGTTCGTGACCGATCCACTGGGCGGGCTGGCGGGTGATATCGACGCGAGCGTCGGCTTGATGAGCGCGACCCAGGAGCTGGGGTTCGACGTCTGGTGTTGCGGGCCGGAGGAGCTTGCCGTAGTCGACGGGCGGGTGCGGGCTCGGGCTCGACGGATCCGGCTTCGGCCGCGGCATGCGGTCGGCGGCAGCCATCGGTGGATCGTCGACGCGACCTGGTGGGACGAGCTCGAGAACTCGGTTGTCGACGTCGCGTCGCTCGACCTGGTGCACCTGCGGATCGACCCACCTGTTCATGCGCGGTACCTGCACACGACGTACCTGCTGGATCTGGTCGAGCAGGCCGGCACGCGGGTGATCAACCGGCCGGAAGGCATCCGGGCGATGCACGAGAAGCTCATCGCGCTGCACTTCCCCGAGCTGTGCCCACCGACGTACGTCGGGGCGGATCCGGTGGAGCTGCGGTCGTTCGTCGAACGCGTCGGCGCGGCGGTGGTCAAACCGGTCGACGGGTTCGCGGGACTCGACGTCTGGCTGGTGCACGACGACCAGGGAGCGGTCGCACTGCTGGAGTCCGCGAGCCACGGCGGGCGGCGGCAGGTGATCGCCCAGCAGTACCTGCCGGCTGTTGCGCACGGCAACAAGCGGTTGTTCCTGCTCGACGGCGACATCGTCGGCGCCGTACTGCGCAGGCCGGCGCCCGACGACTTCCGGATCGGGCCGCCGGTCGCGGCGGCAGAACCCGACGAGGACGATCACGCGATCGTGGCCGCCGTCGGCCCTCTTCTGCGAAAGTACGGCCTCGCCATCGCCGGTCTGGATGTGATCGGCGGCCGGCTGATCGAGGTCAACGTCACCTGCCCGGGCGGCATGCACAAGACCGATGCCCTGCTCGGGACCCACCTCAGTCACACCATCGTCAGCCGTTTGTTCGAAGGAGCACTCGTATGAACCTCGACACCGTCACCATCGTCTGCATCGCGCTGCTGGGCATCCTGCTGTTCGTGCTCGGCGCCAACGTCACCCGCAATCGCGCACTCCGCGGCGCCGGCAACCAGCTGCCGACCGACCCCGCCGACCGGCTGATGATCGCGGTCCGCGCCCACGGCAACGCCGCCGAGTACATCCCGACGATGATCGTGCTGCTGCTGGTCTGCTCTTCGTTGTCCGACAGCTGGGTGGTCGATGTGCTCGCGATCGCTGCCGTCTTCGTCCGGTACGCGCACGCAATCGGCATGCTGACGTCGCGCAGCCTCGCGACCCACGGACCGGTGCGCGATATCGGTGCCCTAGGCACCTACCTTGTCGGCCTCGCGCTGGGCGTCACTGCACTGGTGACGATCTGAACGCCGTCGGGGTGGTCCCGGTGAGCTGACGGAACACGCGGGCGAAGTGCTGACTCGAGCTGAACCCGAGGCTGACGGCGAGCGCCGTAATGGTGATGTCGCTGGTCTCGAGGAGTTGACGGGCCCGCTCGATCCGGCGTTCGTTGAGGTACCGGTGGGGCGGCTGGCCGAGCTCGGTGGTGAACAGTTCGGCCAGGTACGCCGGCGCGAGCCCGGTGCGATCGCCGAGCTCCCGCAGAGTCCACCGCTCGTGGAACTCCTGATCCAGCAGGCGTTTCACGGTCCGCACGGCCGGGTGCATCGCAAGCTGCGGTACGGCGGCCGGCGCGAGACACCGCGAGACCGCGAGCATCAGGTGGTCGACCGCGAGCGTCAGCCCGGTGTCGGCGTACTCGTAGCGGGTGGTGACCTCGCGGATCAGTTGCGCGAATGCGTGGGTCAGCTCACCCGCCTCCCGATGGACGACGCCCCGAGGCCAGGGCAACGCTAGCGCGGGCTGGCGTCGTACGACGGGTTCGCGGTCGATCGCGGCGAAGTAGAAGTGGTGGTTGCCGGAGCGGCCGGCCAGGTGGTGAGTGACACCGGGCGGTACGGCGAAGAGGTGGCCGGGGTGGAGGACGTAGCTCTCGCCGCCGGCGACCCAGTGCGTGCTGCCGTGCTGCTGCAGGTAGATCTCCCAGACGGGATGCTCGTGCGGCTCGATCAGGAACTGCTCGGGCACCCACTGCTCACCCGCATGCAGCAGACCGCTCTCCCCCGCGAATCCCTCGGCGTGGAATCCGGCGCGGAGCCCACTGGGCCGATGCAACGACACCTGAAGATTGTGTCCAGTTGCCTGAACATCGGCAACGCCTGTTGCGGGTCCGGGTTCCTAGGTTGGTCCGTATGGAGCTACCTGGATCTGAGGACATCGCCTTCTATCGCGAGCACGGCTATTGGATCTCGCCGGTGATCGTGCCGTCCGACGTACTCGATGCGGCCGAGCGCGGGATGGAGCGGTTCTACGCCGGTGACCACGACCACACGCTGCCGGATCTGCCCGCGACGCGCGGGTGGCAGGCGGCGGACGGCGACGTACTGCGGAAGAACGACTACTCGTCCTTGCGGGTCGACGAGTTGGCCGCCCTGGTGCAGTTCCCGGCGATCGGTGCGACCGCGGCCGCCCTGTCCGGCGCGGACGGAATCCGACTGTGGCACGACCAGTTGCTGTACAAGCCGCCCGGCGGTTCGGCGCGGGTCGGGTGGCACACCGATCGGCAGTACTGGCAGTCGTGCACGTCGGACGAGATGCTCACCGCGTGGGTCGGGTTCCACGACGTCGACGAGGTGAACGGCGCCGTGGGGTTCCTGCCCGGCAGCCATCGCTGGTCCGTGACCGGCTTGGACTTCTTCTCGCAGGACGCGGTCGGCCTCGAGGCGTCGATCGCCGCACAGGGTTTCGACCCGACTCCCGTCGTACCGCGGATGAAGCGCGGGCAGGTCAGCTTCCACCACTGCCGGACGGTGCACGGGAGCTCGGCCAACCTGACGACGGAGCCACGCCGGTCGATCGCCATCCATCTGCAGCCGGCGAGCAACCGCTGGCGCCCCGGCTCCGCGCATCCGAACGACACGCTCGTACGGCGGAACCCCGATCCGGACTACACGGACCCGGCTGTCCAGCCGACACTCTGGCCACTTGATAACCGGACCGCAGTCCGTTAATGTCGGGGCATGCAGGGACTGGAGAAGATCAACGAGCTCGGCCGGCAGGATCATTTCCTCGCGGTGGCGATCACCCAGCGACAGTCCGGTGAGCCGGCCGCCTCGGTGGTGAACGCCGGTGTCATCGACCATCCGCTGACGGGCGAGCCGGTGGTGGCGTTCGTCGCGCGCGGGCACACGAAGAAGCTCGGTCATCTGCGGCGGACCCCGCAGGCGACGCTAGTGTTCCGCGCCGGCTGGCAATGGATCGGCGTCAGCGGTCCGGTCGAGCTGGCCGGTCCGGACGATCCGCTGCCGGGCATCGACGCGGAGCGCCTGCGGGTGTTGCTGCGCGACATCTACGCAGCGGCCGGCGGTGTCCATCCCGACCTCGACGAGTACGACCGCGAGATGGTCGCGGACCGTCGTGCGGCGGTGCTGATCCGGCCCGAACGCTTCACGAACAACCCGGCCGGCGCCGATCACCAGGAGGACGAGTGACCGTCTCGGCGAGCTAGGCTCGGTTCGACCACTCACCGTGATCGGAGGAGCACCTATGGCCAACGAGGACGCCTGGAGCGGGGTCGTCGTGAAGAAGTCGCGGGCGATGTTCGACGGCTCGAACCTCTACCGCAAGCTCGAGGTCGAGCTCGACGGCGGCGACGTACAAAACGTGAAGGTGCCGCGCGCCCTGTGGAAGGAGCTCGAGGTCGGCGACCGGGTGAGCAAGGAGGCAGGCGCGGATCCACGCCGTGGCTGAGCCGGTGAAGGTCCTCGCGTACTACTTCCCGGACTGGCATCCTGATCCGCGGAACGCGCGCTGGTTCGGCCCGGGCTGGGACGAATGGCGACTGCTGGCCGCCGCGAAGCCGCGCTTCGACGGCCACCGGCAACCGCGCGTCCCGCTCGACGGTCCGTTCGACGAGGCGACCCGGGCCTCGGCCGAACACCAGATCCGGCTGGCGAAGGAGTACGGCGTCGACGGCTTCCTGGTCGACTACTACTGGTACGACGACGGGCCTTATCTGCAAGGGGCCCTGGACAGCGGCCTGCTCGCCGCGCGGAACAGCGACGACATCACGTTCGCGTTGATGTGGGCGAACCACGAACTCGTCGACATCTTCCCGCACGACGACCCGGCCGACGACTCGCCGCAACTGCTGAAGAACGGTGCGATCGACCGGGCCGCCTTCGAGCAGCTGGCCCGGCACGTCATCGACACGTACTTCGCCCGCCCCAACTACCTCACCGTCGACGGCCGGCCGTGGCTGTCGATCTACGAGCTCGGCAATCTCATCGTCGGTCTCGGCGGCGTCGACGAGACGGTCGACGCGTTGCGGTGGTTCGACGAGCAGACGCGGCTGGCCGGGTTCGCCGGCCTCCATCTGGATGCGGTCGTCTGGGGTGTCGGCGTCCTCCCGGCGGCGGTCACGCTCGACCGGCCGGCCGAGCTGGTGAACCGGCTCGGCTTCCGGTCGGCGACGTCGTACGTGTGGGTTCACCATGCCGACCTGGGCGGGTTCGAGTTTCCGCGCGCGCAGATCGGGCCGCTGCGGGCGGCGGCGTTCGCGGAGTACGAGCGGTACGCCGCGGAGCTCGACGTACCGTTCTATCCGAACGTGACCGTCGGCTGGGACCCATCGCCGCGGACCGGGCAGGATCGAGCGTTCGTCCGCGGGCGGTACCCGTGGACGACGACGTTCGACCCGTCGCCCGAGGAGTTCGGTGAAGGGCTGCTGATGGCCCGGTCGTTCCTCGAACGTCACGGTCAGCCGCACCCGATCATCACGGTCAACGCCTGGAACGAATGGACCGAAGGCTCGGTGCTGCTTCCGGACACACACCACGGCTGCGGGTTCCTCGAAATGATCCGCGACTCGCGCGGGTGATAGAACCGGCTGTCATGGAGACCGTTGAGTTGACCAAAGCCGGGATGTCCGTGTCGCGGGTCGTGCTGGGGCTGATGCGGATCAAGAACCTCAGCGACGCCGAGATCCGCGAGCTTGTCGGTACGGCGCGCGATGCCGGCGTGACGATGTTCGACCACGCCGACATCTACGGCGGTTCCCACGGCTGCGAGCAGCGGTACGGCGACGCGCAGGCGGTGCCCGCGTCCGAACGGGACCAGGTCACGATCCAGTCGAAGGTCGGCATCCGCTCGGGCTTCTTCGACTTCTCCCGTGAGCACATCGTCTCGAGCGTCGAGCAGTCGCTGACCGCGCTCCGCACCGACCACCTCGACATCCTGCTGCTGCACCGCCCGGACACCCTGATGGAGCCCGACGAGGTCGCCGCGGCCTTCGACGAGCTGCATTCGGCCGGCAAGGTCGCGGCGTTCGGCGTCTCGAACCACACTCCCGGCCAGATCGAGCTGCTCGCCCGGTCGGTTCGTCAGCCGCTGGTCGCCAACCAGCTGCAGTTCAGCATCGCGAACGCCGCCCTGGTCGCGCAGGGCCTGGCCGCCAACATCATGGGACTCGACCAGTCGGCCGACCGCGACCTCGGCCTCCTCGACTACAGCCGCCTCAACAACATGACGATCCAGACCTGGGGCTCGGTGCAGAAGCCGCCGCCCGGAGGCGTCTTCATCGGCGACCGCGAGAACTACGGCCCGTTGAACGAGGCCCTCGACGACCTGGCCGGCAAGTACGGCGTCAGTGCCGACGCGATCGCCATCGCGTGGATCGCCCGCCACCCGGCCGACATGCAGATCGTCATCGGCACCACCACTCCGAGCCGGGTCAAGGACGCCGCGACCGGCGCGGCGATCCGCCTCACCCGCGAAGAGTGGTACCACCTCTTCACAGCCGCAGGCCATACGCTTCCATAGGCCCTACGGAAGCGTCGTACCCGCTAGGCTCGGGGCGTGTCCATCGGCCAGCGGCTCAGATCATGAATCCGGCTGAGTCACCCCTGCCCGCAGGCCAGGACGACCGGTTCGACATCGTCGCGATCGCCTCGTCGGCCGGCGGGATCCGGGCCCTCACGCAGGTCCTCGGGAGCCTTCCGTCCGGGCTGCGGGTGCCGGTGCTGATCGTCCAGCACCTCGACCCGCGCCACGAGACCGTGATCGCGGACGTGCTCGGGCGCCGCTCCCAGATGGGAGTGAAACTCGCCGACGCCGGCGAGCAGGCCGAGCCGGGCACGGTGTACGTCGCACCGCCGAACCGGCATCTGCTGGTCGGTCCGGGCGGCGAGCTGTCGCTCTCGAGCAGCGAGCTGGTGCATTTCGTCCGGCCGTCGGCCGATCTTCTCTTCGAGTCGGTGGCCGGGGCGTTCGGCGCCCGGGCGATCGCCTGCGTGCTGACCGGATCGGGCCGTGACGGCGCGATGGGCGTCAGCGCGGTCAAGTCGCGGGGCGGCACCGTGATCGCCGAAGACCCCGGCTCGGCGGAGTTCAAGGGGATGCCCGAGGCCGCCGTCGAGACCGGATCGGTCGACTTCGTACTACCACTGGACGAGATCGCGGACGTGATCGCCGCGCTTGTCGATTCAAGGAGCATCTGATGCCGGACAACAACACCGAGGACGGCCCGGACGAGGACCTGGAGTTGCTGCTCGGCTTCATCCGGGACTCCCGTGGCTTCGATTTCACCGGTTACAAGCGGTCGTCGCTGGCGCGCCGGATCCGCAAGCGGATGGCCGATGTCGGTGCCGCCCATTATCTGGACTACCGGGACCTGCTGGAGACCAGCGCCGACGAGTTCGGCTTCCTGTTCAACACCATCCTGATCAACGTCACCAGCTTCTTCCGGGACACCGACGCCTGGACCTACCTGCAGCAGGAGGTCCTTCCCGAGCTACTGGGCAGCGTCGACCCCGAGGACGAGATCCGGGTCTGGAGCGCCGGTTGCTCGAGCGGCGAAGAGGCCTACTCGCTGGCCATCATGTTCGCCCAGGCGTTGGGGATCGAGGAGTGCGCGCGGCGGGTCAAGATCTACGGAACCGATGTCGACGAAGAGGCACTTCGGGAGGCCCGGACCGGGGCGTACACGGCCAAGTCGCTCGAGGCGGTGCCCGACGACATCCGCAATCTGTACTTCGACCAGAATGGCGCGCGGTTCACGTTCCGGTCCGACCTGCGCCGACGGGTGATCTTCGGCCGCCACGACATCACCAGGGACGCACCGATCTCGCGGCTGCACCTGCTCGTGTGCCGCAACACGCTGATGTACTTCAACGTCGAGGCGCAGACCCAGATCGTCGACCGGTTCCACTTCGCGCTCCGCGAGGGCGGCCACCTGTTCCTGGGCAAGGCCGAGATGTTGCTGTCCGACGGGGAGCGGTTCGACGTGGTGAGCATGCGGCAGCGCCTGTTCAGACGGAAGCCCGGGTACGCCGGTCCGCCACACCAGCCGGCCCCGCTGCAGCTGGCCCCGGCCGCCGGGGTCGAACTGCGGGATGCCGCCCGGAAGCGGCAGCTCCGGGACCTGGTCTTCGAGAGCGCGCCGAACGCCATGATCGCGGTCGACCTGGACGGCATGATCATCCAGATCAACAGCCAGGCCAGGGCCCAGTTCGGGCTCACGTCCCACGACGTCGGTCGGCCGTTCCGCGATCTCGAGGTCTCCTACCGTCCCACCGAACTCCGCTCGCTGATCGAGCAGGCGCACACCGAGCGCCGGACGGTCCGGGTCAACGCCGTGGAGCGACCGTTGTCCGCGGACGACCTGCAGTACCTCGACATCGTCGTACAGCCGCTGACCGCGTCGGACGGCCTGCTCGTGGGCTCTTCGGTGACCTTCATCGACACCACGACCCTGACGCGGCTGCAACTCGAGGTGAAGCGCAACCGGGAGGACCTGGAGACCGCCTACGAGGAGCTGCAGTCCACCAACGAGGAACTCGAAACCACCAACGAAGAACTCCAGTCGAGCATCGAGGAGCTCGAGACCACCAACGAGGAACTCCAGTCCACCAACGAGGAACTCGAAACCACCAACGAAGAACTCCAGTCGGGCAACGAAGAGCTCGAGACGATGAACGAGGAGATCCGCATCCGCAGTACCGAGCTCGACGAGGCCCGGACCTTCCTCGAAGGTGTGCTGGCCAGTGTTGCGGCCGGGGTCGTGGTGCTCGACAGCGAGCTGCGGGTCCGCAGCTGGAACCGGGGTGCGGAAGAGCTCTGGGGTCTGCGTGGCGACGAGGTTCAGCGGCAGCCGTTCTTCCAGCTCGACTTCGGGTTGCCGACCGGCCCGCTCGTCGAGGTTGTCCAGGGCTGCCTGGACTCCGGGACCCGGGCCGGTCCGGCCGAGTTGCCCGCGGTGAACCGCAAAGGCCGCGCGATCAGGTGCGCTGTCACCTGCTCACCGCTGGACAGCCAGGGCGACGGCGTCGTACTGCTGATGGAAGACCTGCACGGCGTCGGGCAGGAGGACTAGGCTATTGCTGTGGAAGATGGACTGCCGGCCTTACTCCGGCCGGTCCGTGAGCGTGCCGAGCTCGAGCGGGCCCGAGCAGATCGGGCCGCTGCGATAGCACTGCGCCATGAGCGACTGCTGGCAACCGCCCCCGCATCGACCCGCGCGGTGCATGAGCGGATGATTCGCATCCACCGAGCCAGCGAGGAGCGCCATCTGACGGCGGTACAACTACACGAGGTGCACCTTCGCCGCCTCGAACGATGGTTCGCCCCGGAGACCGCAGCGTCCAGCGACGCACCACAGCTCATCTCGGCCGTGGCCGAAGTCCTCGGTGCCCGGAGCGCCGGGATCACGCTGCTGAGCTCGCGCTGGGCGATGGCAGCCTCGATGACCGCCTCCGACACGCTGGCCGCAGCTGCCCAGCGCCCTCGGCGAAGGCCCTGTACACGACACCGCCGCCACCGGCCGACGGGTCGTCGTCGCCGAGGAATCACTGCCGGATCGCTGGCCGCTGTACTCGCCAGGCGTGTCGGCGCTCGGCATCCACTCGCTCGCAGCAGCGCCGCTGGGCCTGCCGGAGAATCGCATCGGCGCTCTCGCGGTGTTCGATCTGCGACCCGCCGGCACCAGCCGACCTGTCGGGGATTCGATCACGGAGATCGCCGATGCCTTGACCCACACCATTCTGCTGACGGACGAGTACGTCGCCCAGCTGTTGCCGGACGATGCGGCGGATTACCGCTCGAGCGGTCTGGCGGACTCCGACGGCGCGGCGGTCATCCATCAAGCCGCCGGGATGGTCGCCGCCCAGTGCGGCTGTCCGACCTCGGACGCGCTCGCGCTGATCGCGGCTCGCGCTTTCGCGGACAACGCACTGGTCAGCACGACGGCCCGCCGGATCGTCGAGCGGCGATTACGGCTGGACGCTCCGTAGCGAAGGTGTCGATGAACCGATCCGATCATCCGTCCTGGGCCGCCGTACCGGATCTCGCCGCCCGGTTCGTGGCAGACCCGGACTTGAACCGGACGCTGAGCTGGCTCATGCAGCGGTGTGCGGAGCTGCCGGGCGTCCGCGCGTCGGCCCTGCTGCTCGCCGGCGAGGAGGGCGTACTCGAGGTTGCCGCGGCATCCTCGGGCCTGGCGCGTCAGTTGCACCAGCTCGAGTCGCGGATCGCCGAAGGACCGTCTCAGGACAGCTATGCCAACAGTCGCCGCATCGATTGCGCCGACCTGACCGAGGCCGGCCCCCGGTGGCCGCGCTACGCCGCGGCAGCCCTCCGGGTCGAGATCCGGGCGGTCGAGGCGTTCCCGCTACGTCTGCCGGCCGGGCCGATCGGCGCGCTGACGCTGTGCTTCCGGCAGGTCGGCGAGCGGCCCGAGGACGAACTCGAGCGCGCGCAGGCACTGGCGGACGTGACCGCACTGGGCGTCGCCGGCTCCCGGGCGAACCAGGACAAGGCCCGGGCCGACCAGCTGCAGGGAGCCTTGGACAGCCGGGTCCTGATCGAACAAGCCAAGGGCCTGCTGGCCGAACGCCTCGGCGTCAGCCCCGACGAGGCCTTCACCACGCTCCGGTCCCACGCCCGGAATAACCACCTACGCCTGGCCGAGGTCTGCACGTCCGTCCTCGACGGCACCCTCACCGTCCACTAGCGCCGGAGAGGCGGAAGATCGGCCACGCCACCTCGGTGCGCCAGGTGCTCGGGTCAGGGCTGTCCTGAGGGCCGACTGTGTAGGTTTCCTGGACCGGGCCTGCGACGGCAAGTGCGTGGTCATGAACCCAGGAGCCGAGGCGGCCGTAGGTGACGTCGATGTCGTCGTGCGGTCCGGAGTGGATCGTCACCGCGAGCTCGGCGGCGGGTAGCTCGACCGGTTGCACGCGACCGTGGGACGGCGGATCGGCGACCGGGCGATAGACGAGGACAGCGCCGCGGCCGGTCGTGAACAGGTCGTTGTCGTAGTGGCCGCCGAGCGGACCGAGCCGGGCGTTGGCTGCGGTGGCGGCGTCGATCTCGGCCATGGCACCGGCGTACCACGAGAGCACGTCGGCCAGGTCGACCACATCGTTGATCCCGGCAACCAGTCGCGCGGGCTCCGAGCGCAGCTCGACGACGTCGTCACCGGGAACGGGGCGAAGCAAGCGTCGGAGCGAGGTCACGGCGGCGCGGGTGCGATCCAAGGAGTCCTGCAAGCGGTCGAGGTGCCCGGCGATCAACTCCGAGCGGACGGCAGGATCGTCGGTGGCGAGGATCTTCCTGACCTCGGCCAGCGGCACATCGAGCTCGCGCAGCCGATGGATCACCTGTGCGGAAGGAATCTGGTCGGTCGTGTAGTACCGGTATCCGCTCGACCGGTCCACCGTCGACGGCACGAGCAATTCACTCTCGTGGTACCGCCGCAGAGTGCGCACGCTGAGGTGCGTCGCCACCGCGAACTCGCCGATCGTCAGCCCTCGACCCACGCCGCTACTGTGCACCCTCCCCCTGCGGGAGAGTCAATTCCTTGACCCTCCCCGCCCGGGAACCGGCACCGTGGCCGTTATGAACCTTCCCGACACGATCAAGAACTACCTGACCAGCCACACCACCCGCGACCTGGACGGCGCCATGCAGTGGTACACCCCCGACGCCGAGGTCACCGACGACGGCAAGACCTACCACGGCCCGGACGAGATCCGCGCCTGGCTGGCCAACGCCGCCACCGAGTACACCTACACCACCGAACTGACCGCCACCCGCCAACTGGACCCCAACACCTACACCGCCACCCACCACCTCAAAGGCAACTTCCCCGGCGGCACAGCCGACCTGGACTTCACCTTCACCCTGAGAGACAACCTGATCGCGAAACTCGCCATCTCCTGACAACCCGGCCGGGGTGTGCATCCGGTCGTGGTGGTTGTGCAGAAGAAAGGACAACGGCGGTTGCGACGAGGCAACCGCCACCCGTCCGAGAGGTAGACCGATGCGCATGTCTCCACGACGCCTGATTCGCTACGTCACCGTCGGCGTGGCCGCGGTGGGAATGCTCGCAACCAGTGTCATCGCGACCGCGGCTCCGGCCGGTGCGACGCGGCCGGTGGGAACCAGGAGCCTCGCGAGTGTGCTCGCGGCCGACGGCGACACCTTCGACCACAACTGGAACGACTACGACATCCTGACCCAAGCGGTCGGCGCTGTCCTGGCGGCCAAGCCGAGCAGTCCGGTCAAGGTGCTCGCCGACGGCACCGTCGGTTTGACCGCCTTCCTGCCAAGTGATCGCGCTTTCCAGATCCTGGCCAAGGATCTGACCGGCACCTGGTACCGCTCCGAGAGCCGGCTCTTCTCGGCCCTGGCCGGGCTGCTAGGAGTCGACACCATCGAGGCGGTCCTGCTGTACCACGTGATCCCGGGCGCGACCATCGACAGCAAGACCGCGCTGAAGTCCGACGGCGCGAGGCTGAAGACCGCCCTGCCCGGCGGAAGGATCACAGTCGACGTGCTGAGCAAGCGCTGCCGCCTGATCCGCCTGATCGACGCCGACCGCAACGACGCCAATCCCTTCATCAATCCGTGGGCCTTCGACATCAACAAGGGCAACCGGCAGATCGCCCACGGCATCACACTGGTACTACGCCCCACCAACATCTGATCGTCCTGAGACGGCGCGGCTACTCAGTCGGCTGGTGCTCCGAGTCGTGCTGGTGGCCGCGCAGGGAACCTGCGTGGGCTGTGGCGGTGGGATCGTTGCGGGTCTTGAGCAGACTTGCGATTACCACGATCGCAAGGATCCCGATGATCACGCCGAGGCTGACCGGCGTGGACACCTCAGGGATGCTCTTGTCGATGTCGACGTGCGCCCAGTGCAGGATCAGCTTCACTCCGATGAACGCGAGGATGATCGCCAGCCCCGCCGACAGGTACACCAACCGGTCGAGCAGGCCCTTCACCAGGAAGAACAGTGCGCGCAATCCCAAGAGGGCAAAGGCATTGGCCGTGAACACGATGTACGCCTCGGAGGTGACGCCGAACACGGCCGGGATCGAGTCCAGCGCGAACAACAGGTCCACGCCGCCGATCGCCACCAGGACGACGAACAACGGCGTGACGACCTTCCGCCCGTCGATGCGGGTGACCAGACGGCCACCGACGTACTCCTCGCTGAGCGGTAGCACGCGGCGGGCAGTCTTCACGATCACGTTGTTCTCGACGTCGGGATCCTCGTTGCGGTGCCGGAACAGCTGGACCGCCGTGTAGAGCAGCAGTAGCCCGAAGATCAAGAACATGAACGAGAACAACGACAGCAGCGTCGCCCCGACCGCGATGAAGATCCCCCGCATCACCAGCGCGAGCACGATCCCGAAGGTGAGCACCTTGTGCTGGTGCTCCTCCGGGACCGCGAACGTCGTCATGATGATCACGAACACGAACAGGTTGTCGACCGACAGGCTCTTCTCCACGATGTAACCCGCGAAGTACTGCGCGCCGAAGTCGCCGCCGTGGGCACTGAGAAACCAGATGCCAAAGGCAACTGCCACCAGGACGTAGAACACCGACCAGCCGGCCGCTTCACCGAACCCGACCTTGTGCGGGCGGGCAGCGGCGATCACCAGGTCGGCGGCGAGCAGCGCGACGATCAGCCCGATCGTCACCGCCCAGGTCGTGGCACCGATGTCCAGCACGGCGTCCTCCGGTTGTCGAGGGCAACGGGTCGGGCGGTTGCCCCGAGGATACCCGGCCGCTGCCCTGACCCCGGCCCACCGCGATCGGGACGAACCACTTCGCGGCGACGGCACCGCCGACCTGATCGAGCCGGCGGCCAGCTCAAAGTGGCAGCCGCCGGATTGAACTCCGGCCAGGGCTTCTACGAAGTGTGGCTGATCAACGTCGACGGCAAGCGCATGGTCTCGCTCGGAGTCCTCGACCCGCGGACCGGCGGAACCTTCCAGATCCCGCCGAACGTCACCGCGCAGGGCTATCGGATCGTCGACGTCTCACTCGAGCCCGACGACGGGAACCCCGAACACTCCCACAACAGCATCATCCGGGGAACCCTGCCCGGCTGAACCGGCGACTCAGCTGATGCCCTTGAGGAGCTGGCGCGCCATGACGATGCGCTGGACCTGGTTCGTTCCCTCATAGATCTGGGTGATCTTGGCGTCGCGCATCATGCGTTCCACCGGGTAGTCGTGGGTGTAGCCGTAGCCGCCGAGGAGTTGTACTGCGTCGGTGGTCACCGCCATCGCCACGTCGGACGCGAAGCACTTGGCCGCGGCGCCGAAGTACGTGAGGTCGGCGTCGCCGCGCTCGGAGCGGGCGGCCGCGGCGTACGTGAGTTGCCGGGCCGCCTCGATCTTCATGCCCATGTCGGCGAGCATGAACTGCAGGCCCTGGAACTCCGCGATCGCCTTGCCGAACTGCTTGCGTTCCTTGACGTACCCGAGGGCGTAGTCCAAAGCACCCTGCGCGATCCCGAGCGCCTGCGCCGCGATCGTCACGCGCGTGTGGTCCAGCGTCGCCATCGCGGTCGAGAACCCGGTGCCTTCCGGACCGATCAGCCGCGACGAAGGGATGCGCACGTTGTCGAAGTACACCTCGCGCGTCGGCGAGCCCTTGATGCCGAGCTTCTTCTCCGGCGCCCCGAACGACACGCCCTCATCCGACTTCTCCACGACGAACGCCGAGATCCCGCGCGACCGCGCTGACGGGTCCGTCACCGCGAAGACCGTGTAGAAGTCCGACACCCCGGCGTTCGTGATCCAGCGCTTCACGCCGTTCAGGACGTACGAGTCGCCGTCGAGCACCGCCCGCGTCTTCATCGAGGCCGCGTCCGATCCCGCCTCGGGCTCCGACAGGCAGTACGAGAACATCGAGTCACCCGCGGCGACCGGCGGCAGGTAGCGCTGCTTGACCTCGTCCGAGGCGGACAGCAGCAGCGGCAGCGAGCCGAGCTTGTTCACGGCCGGGATCAGCGAGGTCGAGGCGCAGGCGCGGGCGACCTCCTCGATCACGATCACCGTCGCGAGCGCGTCCGCGCCGGCGCCGCCGTACTGCTCCGGGATGTGCGGCGCGTGGAAGTCCGAGGCCTTGAGCGCGTCGTACGACGCCTTCGGGAACTCGGCCAGCTCGTCGACGTCCCCGGCGTGCGGGGCGACCTTGGCGTCGCAGACGTCCCGGACGGCCTCCCGGATCGCCTGGTGCTCCTCCGACAGCGCGTACAGCTCGAATGAGTTACTCACGAGTCACACAGTACGACGAACAACCCGCCGGGGCAGGGCGTCGTACCCCGAAAGTGAGCAAGAGCGCACTCCACAGACATGAGCCGGTCACCGTCTGATAACCACGATGGGTAGAGTCCCCGACATGAGTGAAGCGACCTCCCGCCCCCTGCGGATCGCCGTCATCGGCACCAACTACCTCGGCGCGAACACCGCGGCGGGGATGGCCGAGTTCGGTTTCGACGTCATCGGGGTCGAGATCGACGAGCACCGACTGAAGCTGCTGAACGACGGCAAGGCCCCGCTGTACGAACCCGGGCTGGACCCGCTGCTGAAGAAACACGTGGACTCCGGCCGGCTGCGGTTCACCAAGGACTACCGCGAGATCGGCGACTGGGCCGACGTGCACTTCATCTGCGTCGGCACGCCGCAGCTCGAGGGCAGCGAGGCGGCCGACCTGGCCCAGGTGCACTCGGTCGTCACGATGCTGGCCCCGCTGCTGACCAAGCCGGCCCTGGTGGTCGGCCGCTCCACGGTCCCGGTCGGTACGTCGAAGGTCGTCGAGGCCCGCTTCCACGCCGAGGCCCCGGCCGGCACGAGCATCGAGATCGCCTGGCAGCCCGAGTTCCTCCGCGAGGCGCACGGCGTCGACGACACGCTGCACCCGGACCGGCTGGTGTTCGGCGTCCAGTCCGACGCCGCCGAGACCCGCCTGCGCGAGGTGTTCGCCACCCCGATCAGCGAGGGTACGCCGGTCGTCGTGTGCAACCTGCCGACCGCGGAGCTGGTGAAGGGCGGCGCGAACGCCTTCCTGGCCACGAAGATCTCGTTCATCAACGCGCTCGCCGAGATGGCCGACGCGACCGGCGCCGACGTGACGCTGCTGGCCGACGCGCTCGGGTACGACAAGCGGATCGGCCGCGGCATGCTGAACGCGGGCCCGGGGTACGGCGGCGGCTGCCTGCCGAAGGACCTGCGCGCGTTCATGCACCGGGCCGGCGAGCTCGGCGTCGAAGAGGTCATCACGTTCCTGCGTGAGGTCGACGACATCAACCAGCACCGCCGCGCCGGGATCGTGGACCTGACCCACGAGATGCTCGGCGGCGAGTGGGTCGGCAAGAACGTCACCGTCCTCGGCGCCGCCTTCAAGGCCGGTACGGACGACGTCCGCGACTCGCCGGCCCTCGACGTGGCCGGCCGGATCCAGCTGCACGGCGCGAACGTGACCGTCTACGACCCGGAGGCGATGGAGAACGCCCGCCGCGTCCGCCCGACACTGCGCTACGCCCCGACCGCGGTCGAGGCCTGCCGCGACGCACACGCCGTACTGCACCTCACCGAGTGGCCCGAGTTCCGCGAACTCGACCCCGCCACGCTGAAGGAGATCGTCACCACACCGGTCGTGATCGACGCCCGCCTGAACATGGACGCCGAAGCCTGGCGCGCCGCAGGCTGGACCTACCGCGCACCGGGAAAGCCCTAGACGACTGTCGCGGCCCGCAGGACGGGGCGCGTCAGCACGACGCAACCGGTGAGTGCCGCGGCCACCGAGATCCCGAGGCACACACCGGTGATGCCCACCCCGTCCAGATCGGCGAGCGCGCCGAGCACCGGGTTCATGATCACCAGCGCGAGACTCTGGGCGAGTACGACGATGGACTGCAGGCGGGACTGGAACTCACGCTCCACCGAGTTCATCAGCAGCGGCAGCACATGACCCGTGAACGTGCCGACCCCGATCCCGCTCAGCACCCCGGCAGCAAACGTGAGGGGCAGCGGATCGAAGACCGAGAGCCCGAACAACCCGGCAGCCGCCACCAACAGACCGAGCGCGGCGAAGATTCCGGGACGGGGAAAGGCCCCCCGCATGAGGATGCGCAGGGCGATCACCCCCACTCCGAGGCTCCGGCTCGCCACCAGGAGACCGGCAGTTGCGGCGTTCCATCCGTGCGAGCGGGCCAGCAATGGAAACAGCAACGCGTCGAGGGGCATCAGCAGGCCGGCCGCGACGGTCATCGTCAGCAGCAAGGCGCGCGTCAGCGGCCGTCCGAAGGCGACCTGAATACCGGCGGCGATCGAGCGCAGCATGCCCGTCGGCATCCGGCCGGGAGGGGCGATCGTCTTCCGCAGCAGAATCAGCACGATGATCATGACGCCGAACGTCAGCGCGTCGAATCCGCCCGCCGCGGTCAACCCGGCCCAGCTGACCAGTACGCCGCCGACCGCGGTGCCGCTGACGGCGAAGACGACGCCGGTCACCTGGAAGCTGGCCAGGGCCCGCGGGACCTGTTCCGGGGGAACCAGCAGGCGGGGCATGGCGCGGGACGACGGCAGGAAGAACGCGTCGATGACCCCGACCACGAGGGCCAGGACCACCAGGAGCCAGATCGGTTCGTCGAAGGCAAGGGTGGCCGGAACGAGGGCCAGGGTGACCACGAACATCGCAATACAACTGACGAGCAGTACGCGCGGGGCGCCGTACCGGTCTCCGATCGCTCCTCCGATCAGGAGAAGTGCGGCGCGCGGGGCGGCGGCCAGGAGCAGGATGAGACCTGCGACGCGGCCGCCGTGCTGGCTGGCCGACCATCCGATGGCGAACGTCATCGTCAGGTCGCCGAGCAGGGAGACAGCAGCGCCGAACAACCAGATCCAATACCGGACCGGTATGCGCTGCGTGTCCGAATCAGTGGGCGGAGTCACGATCGACGACCTTAGACGACAACCAATGGGATCTCACGACTACCCGCCCCCATCCTGTGGAAACCAGCGACTGCCTCAGCCTTTACGCAACTCTGCCGCCCCGTCACGCACCGTGCTGCCCTTACCCCGTGCCACGTCCGCCAGCGATTCCTGGAACGCCAGCATCTTGTCCCGCAACTTCTCGTCCGCCGCGGCCAGGATCCGGACCGCGAGCAGCCCCGCATTCCGAGCGTTCCCGATTGACACCGTTGCAACCGGGACTCCGGCCGGCATCTGCACGATCGACAGCAGTGAGTCCATTCCGTCGAGGTATTTCAGCGGAACCGGTACGCCGATCACCGGCAACGGTGTCACCGACGCGAGCATGCCCGGCAGGTGCGCGGCCCCGCCGGCGCCCGCGATCAGCACCTTCAGGCCCCGCTCGTGGGCTGACCGTCCGTAGTCGATCATCTCGGTCGCCATCCGGTGCGCGGACACGACGTCTGCCTCAAAGGGCACGTCGAACTCCACGCACACCTCGGCCGCCGCTTTCATCGTCGGCCAGTCGCTGTCCGACCCCATCACGATGCCAATCACAGTCAGTCCTATTCGTCGATGGTGCCGGTCAGGTACGCCGCCGCGTGCCGGGCGCGCTCACGGGTCTCTTCGAGGTCGTCGCCGTACGCCGTGACGTGGCCGATCTTGCGGCCCGGCTTCACCGACTTCCCGTAGAAGTGGACCTTCAGCCCGGGGTCGCGGGCCATGCAGTGCAGCAGACCGCGGTGCATGTCCTCGACGTCACCGCCGAGCACGTTGACCATCACGGTGTACGGCGCTCGCGCGGCCGGCGACCCGAGCGGCAGGTCGAGTACTGCGCGCAGGTGGTTCTCGAACTGCGACGTGACCGCGCCGTCGATCGACCAGTGGCCGGTGTTGTGCGGGCGCATCGCCAGCTCGTTGACCAGCAGCCGCCCGTCGCGCGCCTCGAACATCTCCACCGCGAGTACGCCGACCACGCCGAGCTCCCCGGCGATCCGCAGCGCGGTCTGCTGCGCCCGCGCGGCCCGCTCCGGGGCCAGGCCGGGCGCGGGCGCGGTGACCTCGACGCAGATGCCGTCCTTCTGCACCGACTCGACGATCGGGTAGGCGACCGCCTGCCCGTGCGGCGAACGCGCCACGATCGCGGACAGCTCGCGGACGAAGTCGACCTTCTCCTCGGCCAGGACCGGTACGCCGCTCCCGAACGCCGTGGCGATCTGGGAGTCGTCCGGCCCGTCGACGAACCAGACGCCCTTGCCGTCGTACCCGCCGCGGGTGGTCTTGAGGATGATCGGGAACCCGCCGACCCGCTTGGCGAAGTCCTCGACCTCGGCCGGCGTCTGCACGACCTGATGGGCCGGCGCCGGGGCGTCGAACGTGTCCAGCCGGGCGCGCATCACGGCCTTGTCCTGGGCGTGGACGAGCGCGTCCGGGCCCGGATGGACCTTGATGCCGTCCGCCTCGAGGGTGTGCAGGATCTCGGTCGGGACGTGCTCGTGGTCGAACGTCACCACGTCGCACTCGGCGGCGAAGCGCCGTACGGTCTCGAGGTCCTTGTAGTCGCCGACCGGAGCGTCCGCGACCGCCTGGGCGGCCGACACGGTCGGGCCTTCGGCGAGCACGCGGAGCTGGATGCCGAGCGCGACAGCCGTTTCCTGCGTCATCCGGGCCAGTTGGCCGCCGCCGACCATGCCGACGACCGGCGTACCGACGGGGAGGTCTTCTCGATCGAACTTCACAACCGGAGCCTAATGTCCATACAACATGAGCCGGTCAGCGGCCACCGCGGCACGCTGGCGATTTCGGGGTCGGACCGGTGTCCGGGTACCGTGGGAGGCTGACCCTCCCGTCAGCATGTGATCACAGAAGGTTCCGAAGACCGTTGAAGCTCGTCACCACGCTGTACCGCCAGTTCCAGCATCTGGTGCACGAAGTGGCCAAGTTCGGTCTGGTCGGCATCCTCGGGCTGGTCGTCGACCTGCCGATCTACAACTGGCTCGTGTTCAACAACCCGCTGGTGCTCGCCGACTCCGGCGAGGGCATGCTGCACCACAAGCCGCTGACCGCGAAGCTGATCTCGACCACGGTCGCCACCGTCGTGACGTACTTCGGCAACCGCTACTGGACGTGGCGGCACCGCGAGCGCAGCGGTCTGCACCGTGAGTACGTGTTGTTCTTCGTGCTGAACGGGATCGGCCTGCTGATCGCGGCCGGCTGTCTGGCCTTCTCGCGGTACGTGCTGGACCTGCACACCTGGCTGTCCGACAACATCGCCGCGAACTTCATCGGCCTCGGACTCGGCACCCTGTTCCGCTTCTGGTCGTACCGGAAGTTCGTGTTCAAGGAAGAGATCGAGCTGGACGAGGCGGAGCACACGCCGACCCCGGACTCGCCGGCGGAGCTTCACACCGATAGCGCCGAGAGCACCGAGAACACCGGCGAACTGCCTGTCGTCCGCTGACCGCGGACCGGCCGGATGTCCAACTCTCCAGCACCGCGGCGGCCGCATCCGGCGGTTGTGGTCAGCATCGTTCTCGCCGTACTGCTCGTGGTCGCCGTCGGCTCCGGGATCGCTGCCGTCAGCATCGTGCGGTCGGACGCGAACACCCAGGCGAAGCGCGCCGACGACCTGCAGCAGAAGCTCGACCAGGCCGGGCCGGACGAGCAACTGCGGAAGGACGTGGTTGCGGCTGCCCAGACCGGCGTGGGCGTCCTGTTCAGCTACGACTACCGCAAGCTCGATGAGTACGCGGCGGCGACGCGGAAGGTCACGACGGACAAGTTCGGGTCCGAGTTCGCCCAGACCGTCGACGCCATCCGTGCGCAGCAGCTGAGCCAGCAGGCCGTCGCCAAGGCCGCCGTGAAGGAGGCCGCGGTCCAGGACGCGACAGCCTCCACGGCGCATGTCCTCCTGTTCGTCGACACCACCACAACGACGAAAACCCTGAAGACACCGAGCGTTCAGCGGACCCGCGTGGTCCTCACCCTCCAGTCAGTCGACGGCCACTGGCTGATCGACAACGTCGAAGCCGTCTGAGGCGTCACTCGCCGAACGGCGGCTTGGCGGTCGCGTTGCCGTCATCCCAATGGAAGTAGACCGGATCGGCGAAGGTAGTGGACACCTTGCCGAACGACTGGATGACGGTGGTCGGTCCGGTGGCATGGCCGACGGCGTACAGGTAGCCGAGGTGGGTGTCGCGGTCGATGCCGAGCAGAAGCGTGCCGTAGTTGCCGCACTGCTGCGAGATCAGCGTCTCGAAGCCCTGCCAGGTCGAGCTGCGGATCTGCTTGACGACCGGCTTCATCGGCGCGCCGGTCGGGATGTGGATCGTGTACAACGCTCCGCCGCGGGTATTCGCCAGGAACGTGTCGTAGGTCAGGGTGGAGCTGATCAGCGTCATCGCCTTCACCGCGGCGAATCCGGGTGCGGACACCTTGTTCCGCCAGACCCCCTTGCTGTCGACGGTCCAGCGGTACAGTGTCCCGTCGCTGGTGAGCCCGTACGCATTGCCCCGCCTGACCACGGAGTCCCAGTACGACGCACCCTCGATGGCGACGAAGTTCCCCCAACCGCCTCCGACCCGCGTCACCGTGCCGTCGACGACGCCGTCGTCGCCGGTCGTGTACTGCGCGCGGTACAGCGCATCCCCCAGGACGGTGTCACCGGACACGAACGAGAGGCTGATCCCGTCGTCGCCCCACGTCATCGATTGACTGATTCGCGCCGCGCCGGCCGGATACACCCCGCGCCCGAGGGTGCCGCTGGCCAGCACTCTGGACGGTGTCCCAGCGACGACAGTCTTGTACGCGTGGTCACCGGCGGCCGTCACGGATCCGGCCAGAACCATGCAGCCTCCCGCGGACGCCGTGCTCGGTGTCGCCACCGCGCTCTGCCTCGCGACTGCCGTTCCGGGGATCAGGCCTGCGATCAGCATGGCCGCTGTCGTCGCTCCGAGAATCTTGATCATGTGCACTGTCCTCCCAGTTGCCTTGATGCGCACGAAAGGGCTGTGGTTGTCGGTGGGGCGTGTGAAGATGCGGTACGTGACCGATATCGAGGTGCGGACGGCCCAGGCGAGCGAGTACGACGCGGTTCAGGCCGTGTTCGGCGCGGCGATGATGTTCGAGGTGACGCCCGACGAGCTCGGGCAGCAACTGTTCGAGCCCGAGCGCGCGCTGGTGGCGACGGACGGCGGCGAGATCATCGGGTCGACGCGTGCCTTGACGCGCGACCTGTCGGTGCCGGGGGCCGTCGTGGCTGCGGCGCATGTGACCGGGGTCGGCGTGAAGTCGACGCATCGGCGGCGTGGCGTGATGTCCGGGCTGATCGGGCAGCAGCTGCGCGAGGTGCCGGAGGCGATCGCGGTGCTCTGGGCCAGCGAGCCGGCGATCTACGGCCGCTTCGGGTACGCCGCAGCCGCGTGGGGCACGTCGTACGAGGTCGATCTGCACCGCGTCGGCCCGCCGACCGGACCGATCCGCCCGGGCGAGCTCGGTGAGCTGTCCGCGGACGAGGCGCTCAAGGAGCTGCCGCGCATCCTCGCCCAGATGCAGCAGGTCCGGCCCGGCGTTTCCGACCGGTCCGAGCTGCGGTGGCAGAAGCACCTGCAAGACAAGCCGGACGACCGCGGCGGACGCACTGCCCTCCGCATCGTGGCCCACCGGGACGAGACCGACGCCATCGACGGGTATGCCCTCTGGCGCGGCAAGATGGTCTGGGGCCAGACCGGGCCGGCGTACGAGGTGCACGTCGAAGAGCTGGTCGCCCCGTCCCCCACGGCGTACCGAGTCCTCTGGCAGCACCTGCTGACGATGGACCTGAGCGCCAAACTCGGCTACAGCTACGCAGCCGTCGACGAGCCCCTCCTCCAACTGGTAAAAACCCCAACCGCCCTGGACCGCCGCCTCAGCGAGTCCCTCTGGGTCCGCATCACCGACGTCCGCCGAGCTCTCCAGCAACGTCAGTACGCCGTGCCCGTCGACGTTGTCCTGGAGGTCACCGACGACCTGATCGAGGGCAACGCTGGCCGCTACCGCCTGACCGCGGCCGGATCGTCCGTCTCGTGCGAACGCACCGACGACGCGCCAGACCTGAGCCTGTCAGTAGCCGAACTCGCCGCGGCCTACCTCGGCGGCCGCCCCCTGGCCGAGTTCGCAACCACCGCCCGCGTCACCGAACACACCCCCGGATCGCTCAACCAAGCAACCGCAGCCTTCCGCTGGCCACTGGCACCGGTGAGCCTCGAGGTCTTCTAGCGGTCGTCGTCGGAGCTGAAGAGGGTTTCGCCGTCGTCTGAGCGGGGTTGCTGTTGGGGTTGTTGTGGGCGGCGGCGCATGTGTTCCGGGGGGTCTTCGTTCTCGAGGATGCCGTCCCCGGGTTTGCCGTCGGGGCCGCCGAAGAGGAGGTCGGACATCTGCAGGTGGACGTGCTCGACGTGCGGTACGTCGGGAAGGACCACCTGGCCGCGTTCGCCGGCGGACTCGATGTGGAGGGTGCCGCAGCCGAGGATGCGGTCGATCAGGCCGTGTTCGTAGGACACGTCGTTGACCCGCATCAGCGGGATGTCCCGCCCGGTGCGGGTGAGGATGCCGTGCCGGGTGATCAGCCGCCGGTTCGTGATCGTGTACGTCGAGAAGAACCAGTTCAGGAACGGCTTCAGCGCGAACGCCGCCAGGATCACCACGCCGACAGCGAGGATCGCGATCCGGGCCGGGGTCTGCAGCGAGCCGGCCGGCACGATCGCGGCCAGGAAACCGCCCGCGCCCGCCACCACCAGCAGCAGAAGCACCGGGCCGATCAGCGCCTTCCAGTGCGTCCGGGTGCTGACGACGACGTACTCGTCCTCACCCAACAACTTCGCCGAGATCGCCATACCCCCAGTCTCACAGCTACCGGGTCCTCATGTCCCGACTCGACACGAATGCGGGAAACCGGTGGGTACCTATCGGGCAACAAACTGGTTTAACACTTCACAAAATGCATACAGTGAGCCAGGATGCGCGAGGGGTTATCAACTGGGGGACGAGAGGGAGCCGTGATGGCAGTCTTGTCGATACTCGATCGGGAGCACACGATCGCGCCGCCCGGGTACAGCCGCTGGCTGATCCCGCCGGCCGCGCTGGCGGTTCACCTGTGCATCGGGCAGGCGTACGCGACCAGCGTCTACAAGACCTCGATGGTGAAACACTTCGACAGCAGCCAGACCGCCGTCGGCGTGGTGTTCAGCATCGCGATCGTGATGCTCGGCCTGTCCGCCGCGATCGGCGGCACCTGGGTCGAACGCAACGGCCCACGGAAAGCGATGTTCGTCGCTGCCTGTTTCTGGGCCACCGGCTTCCTCGTCGGCGCCCTCGGCATCGGCACCGGCCAGCTCTGGCTGGTCTACCTCGGGTACGGCGTGATCGGCGGCATCGGCCTGGGGATCGGCTACATCTCGCCGGTGTCCACGCTGATCAAGTGGTTCCCGGACCGCCCGGGTCTGGCCACCGGCCTGGCGATCATGGGCTTCGGCGGCGGCGCGCTGGTCGCGAGCCCGCTGTCGCGCCAGCTGCTCGGCCTGTACGACTCGAACTACGACCCGAACGTCAGTACGTCGGTCGCCGGCGGCAGCGCGCTGGTCGGGCTGTTCGTCACGCTCGGCATCGGCTACTTCGTCATCATGATGTTCGGCGTCTTCAACATCCGGGTGCCCGCCGAGGGCTGGACGCCGGAGGGCTTCGACCCGAAGACCGTGCAGCAGAAGGCGCTCGTCACCACCGCGAACGTGTCGGCCGCGAACGCGATCAAGACGCCGCAGTTCTGGTTCCTCTGGGTCGTGCTGTTCTGCAACGTGACCGCGGGGATCGGCATCCTCGAGCAGGCCAGCCCGATGATCCAGGACTTCTTCCGCGGCGATGGCGGCAAGTCGAGTGTCGCGGTCGCGGCGGCGGCCGGGTTCGTCGGGCTGCTGTCGATCTTCAACATGGCCGGGCGGTTCGGCTGGTCGACGACGTCGGACGTGATCGGCCGCAAGCCGATCTACGCGATGTACCTCGGTGTCGGGATCATCGCCTACGCGCTGCTCGCGACCGTCGGCCACACCAGCACGGTCGTGTTCGTCCTGCTCGCCGCGATCATCATCTCGTTCTACGGCGGCGGGTTCGCGACGGTTCCGGCGTACCTGCGGGATCTGTTCGGCACCTATCAGGTCGGCGCGATC
The DNA here is from genome assembly GCF_040300265.1 of Kribbella sp. NPDC000426. NCBI lineage: Bacteria > Bacillati > Actinomycetota > Actinomycetes > Propionibacteriales > Kribbellaceae > Kribbella > Kribbella sp. NPDC000426. Next base: position 1,025,700 of record NZ_JBEPDK010000001.1, read on the forward strand.
CACGGGCGGCTGCTGACGGCCTGGTCGGCGGCGGGTATCGCCGGACCGCTGATCATCAACGGTTTCCTCGACCATGAGGGCAAGCCGGGCACGCTGACCGCGTCGGCATACCGGCCGGCGCTGTTCACGATGGTCGGCGTACTGGCGGTCGGGTTCGTCGCGAACCTGTTGATCCGCTCGGTCTCCGACCGGTTCCACGAGAAGTCCGAGTCGACGCTGGAGGCGACCCGATGAACCAGACCCCACGCCTGGTGATCTCCTGGCTGCTCGTCGCCGTCCTGCTCGGGTACGGCGTCATCGAGACGCTGATCACCGCGGCAAAAATCTTTACCGGGTAAAGCGAAAACGATCAAGTACGACGAAGCCGGCGGCGGCACGATGGTGGCATGACCACCGACGTGCTCGCCGCCTTCGTCGACGTACTGGCCGACGCGCTCGACGAGCACGCGGTCAACGGCGCCGACCTCGCCGCGCGACTCCAGCTGTCGCGGTCGCATCTCGACCGGATGATCGCGGCCGCAGCCGGCGAGCCCCCGGCCGCGCTACGACGGCGGATCCTGCTCGAGCGATCGGCGTACCGGCTGCTGACCGGGCCGGGGCAGATCCTCGATGTCGCGGTCGAGGCCGGGTACGGGTCGCACGAGGCGTTCACGCGCGCCTTCGGCCGGGCGTACGGCGTACCGCCGGCGGAGTGGCGTGGCCGGCCGGACCGGATCCGGCTGGAGGCGCCGAGCGGCATCCACTTCCACCCGCCGAACGGGCTGCGGGTGGCGGCCAGGGACGAGGTGAGTTCGATGGATCTGGTGCGGACGATGGTTGACCACCACATCTGGCTGCTCGGCCAGATGGTCGGGCAGGCGGCGACGCTGACCGACGAGCAACTCGACCGGCCGATCGAGATCTCGGTCGAAGGAATCGACGACCACCCGACGCTCCGCTCGCTGCTGTCCCGGCTCGTCGGTCAGCTCGGGATGTGGCACGCGAACCTGACCGGCCAGGAGTACGACTTCTCGGTCGAGCGCGGCGAGAGCGTGCAGAGCATGCGGCGCCGGCTCGACGTGGTCGGACCGGCGTTCGCGGCCGAAGTCGGGGCGCTGTGTACGGCGAACCGGCTCGACGAGCTGATCGTCTGCCCGGGCGAGAACGCCGAGGTCTACACGGCCGGCGGGATGATCGCGCACGTCCTGACGTTCGCGTCGTACCGCCGGACGCTCGTCGCCGGCGCGCTGCACGATGCCGGCTGCGACGACCTGGACAGCGGCGACCCGATTCGTTGGATCAGCCAATGACTGCGCGGGTGGTGGCGGTCAACGTCGTACACGAGGTGATCCGCGGGCCGACGCGATGGACGGCGATCGACAAGCGGCCGGTGCGCGGGCCGGTCGAGGTCGGCGAACTCGGGCTGGCCGGTGATCGGCAGTGCGATACGCGGTACCACGGCGGCCCGGACAAGGCGCTCTACGCGTACGCCGAGGAAGACGCGGACTGGTGGTCCGTCGAGCTGGATCGCGACATACCGCCGGGGTTGTTCGGCGAGAACCTGAGGACGTCCGGGCTCGACATCACCGGGGCCGTGATCGGCGAGCGGTGGCGGATCGGCGGGCCGAAGCACGGGATCCTGGTCGAGGTACGGTCGCCGCGGACGCCCTGCGGGAACCTGTCGGGGCGGATGGGGATCCACAGGTTCCACCACCGGTTCGCGAAGACCGGTCGGGTCGGCGCCTATTTGAAAGTTCTGGAGACCGGCTCGGTGCGTGAGGGAAACCGCATCAGCGTGGTCCACCGACCCGACCACGGGCCGACTATTGGCCAGCTGTCCTCAGGTGCGTGACATCGCCCGCTGCCAAAGGCCTTGGGCCGTCTGCAGTGTCGACGATGAGCCGGCCATCGTCCGCCAGATCGCGAGCAGTGCCCTCCAGGAACGTGCCATCCGGCAGCTCCACGCGGACAGCTCGCCCTAGCGTCGCAGACAGTTCGCGGTACTCCGGGAGCACCACCTCTGGATCACCGTTGGCGTCGACCCAGGCCTGGTAGCGGGAGGCGAGCTCACGCAGTACGGCTGCCATCACGGTGGCGCGGTCGGTCGTCGTCGCCTTCTCCAACTCCAGCGACGTGGCGGCCTCGTGCGGCTTCTCTGACTCGCGGAGTGTCACGTTCAGACCGATGCCGACCACAGCGGCCGGTCCCTCGATGCGCTCGAGCAGGATGCCCGCCAACTTGCGGTCCTCGACCAGTACGTCGTTCGGCCACTTCACTTGCGCCGGGACCTCAGCAACCGCACGCACTGCAGCCGCAGCAGCCAGCGGAACCAGCAGACCGAGCCAGGGCCAGCGTGCCGCCTCCACGGTCACAGGACGCAGCAGAACAGACATGAGCAAGGCAGAGCGCGGTGGTGTGGTCCACGTCCGCCCCAGCCGCCCGCGTCCGGACGACTGGTACTCCGCTGCGACAACCAGCCCCTCGGGCTGGCCGCCAGCGGCCGCGGCGGCCACGACCGCATTGGTCGAAGGCGTCTCCGCGAGTACGTCGATCTGCGTCCACAGCGAACCGGGACGCACCAAGCGGCCCCGCAGGAACTTCTCGTCCAGCGGGGGCCGCTCCAGGTCGCTGAATCTCATCCGGTGTTCTGCAGACCGGCAGCAACGCCTGAGACGGTCAGCAACAGCAGCCGTCGCGTGCGGACGATCTGCTCCTCATCCAGCGAGTCGTCGGTACGTAGTGTCCGCAGCGCCCGCAGTTGCAGGTAGCTGAGTGCGTCGACGTACGGGTTGCGCAGCTCGACCGCACGGCCCAGCACGCGCCGGCCCTGGAGCAGTCGCTCCTCGCCGAGCACCTTGAGCACCCACTCGGTCGTCAGCGCGTGCTCGTCGAGCATCTGCTGCGTCAGCTCGGGCCGGTCGCCCAGCTCCAGGTAGCGGCCGAGGATCCGGCTGTCCGTCTTCGCCAGCGACATCTCCGCGTTCTCCAGCATCACCTGGAACAGCGGCCAGTTCTGATTCGCGTCCTGCAGCAGCGCGACGTCCCCGACGGCAGCCAGCGCCGTACCGAGGCCGTACCAACCCGGGGCGTTCACACGGGCCTGCGACCAGGCGAACACCCACGGGATCGCCCGCAGGTCCTCCAGCGACGACACCGCCACACCACGCCGTGCGGGCCGCGACCCGAGCGGCAGTTGGCCGAGCTCCTCCAGCGGAGTCACCCGCCCGAACCACTCCGCGAACCCGTCCGCCTTCACCAGCCCGTGGTACGCCGTACGCGCGGCCTCGTCGAGGGTCTTCTCCATCACAGCGAAGCGCTCCGCCGCCGCCGTGGCCCGCTCCTCCACCGCCGGAGTGGACGCGAGCAGCGTCGCCGCAGTGACCTGCTCGATGTGGCGCTGCGCAATCGGTGCGTTCCCGTACCGCGCGGGGATCGCCTCGCCCTGCTCGGTCAGCTTGAACCGGCCGGCGACCGACCCGGGAGCCTGCGCGAGTACGGCGCGGTTCGCCGGACCACCGCCGCGACCGAGCGCGCCACCGCGACCGTGGAACAGGGTCAGCCGGATCGCATTGCGCTGCGCCCACGCGGTGATCCGTGCCTGCGCGTCGTACAGAGCCAGCGTCGCCGAGACCGGTCCGACGTCCTTGGCGGAGTCGGAGTACCCGAGCATGACCTCGAAGCGCCGGTCGTTCGCGGTGAGCCGGTGCCGCACCCGGGTGAGCTGGATTGCGTTGTCCAGCACCTCCACCGAGTTCTGCAGGTCCTCACCGGTCTCGAACAACGGCACGACGTCGAGCTCGATCGGACGCCCGTCCAGCGCGGCGTCGGCCAGCTCGTACACAGCTGCCAGGTCGCCGGCGTTGCGCGTGAACGACACGACGTACCGACGGCACGCCTCAGGACCGAAGCGCTGCTGGATCTGCCCGATGACCCGGAGCGTGGCCAGCACTTCTTCGGTCTGGTCGGAGAGCTCGCCGCCGCCCAGCACCTCTTCCAGAGCCTTGGCGTGTACTGCGGAGTGCTGCCGGATCTCCAGCTCGGCGAGGTGGAAGCCGAACGAGTTCACCTGCCAGATGAGCTGCTGCAGCTGGCCGTACGCCTGGCGTGGTGCGCCAGCCGTGACCAGCGAGTCCTGCAGGACCTTGAGCTCGTGGAGGAAGTCAGCCGCCCGCGGATAGCCGAAGTCGGCGTCACGGGACCGCGTCGCCGCGAGCCGGCGCGCTGCGAGCAGCAGGAGCTGCCGGTGCGGCTCGGCCGGCGAGCGGGTCTCGATGTCAGCGATCAGCTCCGGGTTGACCGCCCGCGCGTCCTCCAGGATGCGGCGGACCGGTGCGGACGGCGGAGTGGTCGCGGCGTCCAGAGTGAGTGCGCGGCCGAGTTCCTCGGTCGCCTGCTCGAGCGCCCGGAGCACGTGGTCGGCCTGGATCTGCATGGCCTCCCGGGTGATCGCCGCGGTGACGTTCGGGTTGCCGTCCCGGTCGCCACCGATCCAGGAACCCAGGTGCACGAACGGCGCCACTACCGGCGTCCGGGTGCCGGCCGCGTCCCCGGCCAGCGCGTCGTCGAGGCGGCGGTACACGTTGCCTACGACATCGAACAGGGTCTCTTCGAACACGGCCATGGCGGACCGCACCTCGTCCAGCGGAGTCGGCCGGCTGGTGCGGAGTTGCGACGTACGCCAGAGGACGTCGACCTGCTCGACGAGGCGGCGACGGTTCTCGGCCAGGTCGCTGTCGCCGGCCCGCGGGTCGTGGCGCTCGTCCAGCAGCGCGGAGATGCGCCGGATCGTGGCCAGTACGGCGCGGCGCCGGGCCTCGGTCGGGTGCGCGGTCAGCACCGGGCGAAACTCCAGCCCGTTCAGCAGGGCACGGGCCTGCTGCTCGCCGCTGTCGCGGGCGATCTGCTCGACAGCCTGGGCCAGCTCGGACACGACGGCCTCGCTGCCGGCGCGGTCGCGCTCCCGCAGTACCCGGGCGCGGTGCAGCTCCTCGCTCAGGTTGGTCAGGTGGAAGTAGCAGGTGAAGGCCCGTGCCACATCCTCGGCCCGCTCGTGCGGCCACGACGCGACCAGTTCCTCGGCCGCGGCGCCGTCGCCGGCGATGGTCAGCTCGCGCAGTTTCTCGACGTCGTCGAGCAGCGGCTGCCCGGCGTACTCGACCAGGACCTTGCCGAGGATCTCGCCGAGCAGGCGGACGTCGGCCCTGAGTTCTTCAGGCACCTCGAACCGCGCGCGGGTACGGGTCTCACTACCGGTCTCGCTCACGTTCGCCCACCCTATCGGCGGACGCCCATCCACGCCGCACAGTCCAGCCACTGGAAGCCGATCGTGACCGCCCGTTCAGCTACTTCACAGTATGTCGCGGTGTGTCGCCGTTCAGACGTTGCCGAAGCCGCCGGCGACGACCTGGGAGACGGTCTTGGCCAGCTCGGCCGGGCTGCGGTCGGTGCCGTCGACGACGAGCATCCGGGCGCAGGACTCGGTCATCGACGCGAGCAGTTCGGCGAGGACCGGGAGGTTGGCGTCGGGGTCGGCTACACCGGGGAGGGACTTGAGCAGGGTCAGGCGCAGGCTCTCGACCAGGAACGCGCGGGCAGCGCGGACCCGCTCGGCGACGACCGGCGCAGCGCCGTACTGCGCGCCGAAGACGATGCGCCACGACTGCGGCTGCTTCGAGACCGCGGTCAGGAACGCGGTCAGGCCCTCGAGGACGTGCTCCTCCGGGGTGCCGACGCTGGGATCCGCGGGCAGCGCGGCGACGATCGAGACGACCAGGTGCTGCTCCTCGCGGGCGAGCAGGGCCAGCAGCAGTTCGTCCCGATTCGCGAACGAGTCGTAGACGACCGGTTTGGTGACGCCGGCCGCGTCCGCGACCGACTGCATCGTCGTACCGGCGAAGCCGTTCGCCGAGAAGACCTCGAGCGCGGCATCCAGGATCAACGGACGCCGGCGCTCCGGACCGAGATGCCGAGCCCGCCGACGTCGTTCAGGGTCCTCGACCACTTGACAAACCTACCTCATCGTAGGAAATTCCTACAGTCTGGTAGGAACACGCGGCCTGTCCGGCGAGTGTCCCTTCGAACTGCCGCGGGGGTGGTCGATGACCGAGCGAGGCAGTGCCGGTTGGCTGGAGTCCGAGGGCATCACCACCTTGGACGCGAGCGAGCTGGCCCGATTGGTCGACCGGACGTCGGAGCGGGAGCTTCGGCATCATCTCATCGGGGGAGTGCGAGAGGTCGCGTTGCGCGAGATCTTTCGCCGGATGCCGGAGTACCTCCGACCCGCCCGGGCCGCCGGGTTCGACGCTGTGATCAGCTGGCAGATCACCGGCGCGGGCGGGGACGGTTGCTCCGTCGACGAGTACTGGATCCACGTCCACGACAGCCGCTGCACAGTCCTGTCGACCCGCCCCGCACCGCCCGACATCTCGATCCGCACAGACCCCACCACCCTCCTGAGAATCGTCACCGGCAACGAGGACCCGATCACCGCCGTCCTCAAACAACGCCTCTCAGTCCGCGGAGACCTAGCCCAAGCCGCCCGCCTAACCAAACTCTTCGCCGTAGGCCCCACCTGAAGCTGATCAGCCGTTGGGTCGGCCCGACGCTGATCAGCCGTCAGACGCTCGCCTGATCCTGGCTCACGGTCGGCCCGCCTGAAGATGGTCGGCGGTTGGGTCGGCCCGGCGGAAGGTGGTCGGCGGTTGGGTCGGCCCGGCGCTGGTTCGTGGGTCGGGTTGCGGTGGTTGGCGGCCAGGCCGACCCGGAGGCGGTTGGCGGTTGGCCCGGCGCTGGTTCGTTGGTCGGGTTAGCGGCTGGGGCTGTCTGTTGTGCGGTTGGCGGACTGCTCGGTTTGGTGTGCACCACCGCGGTGGGCGGTTGCCGCCTGCCCCGGCGCCATTCGTGTAGCTCCTGCGGCCGGCGCCTGATGATCAAGCACAGCCCGCAAAGCCGCCACATCCTGCGCCGCCCCCGAGCCACCCTGCTGCCCCTGCTGCCACCACTGCTGCCCAGGCTGCTGAGAACCCTGCTGCACCTGCCCAGGCTGCGCCGGCTGCTGAGGAGCCGGCTGAGCCTGCCCGGGATACGCCTGCTGGTGGGAAGCCTGCTGCGGTTGACCGTACTGCGTCTGCTGCTGAGGCGCCTGCTGCGGTTGGCCGTACTGCGTCTGCTGCTGAGGGGCCGGCTGTTGGGGAGCCGGTTGCGGCTGGCCGTACTGCGTCGGCGGCGGGAACTGCTGCCGCTGCGAAGCCTGAGGCGCCGGCCACTGCCCAGCCACCGCCTGCGGAGCCCCCTGCGAGTACTGCGCCCCCGGCGCCTGCTGCCACTGCCCCACCCCCTGCTGCCCAGACGGCCCCACCTGCAGCTGCCCCTGCTGCGGTTGCTGCCACTGCTGCTGGCCGGGCTGGGCTGGTTGTAGCTGGCCTTGCTGTGGTTGCGCGTACGGCTGTGTCGGTACGTGGAACTGCTCTTGCTGCGGACCGCGGGGAGGCTGCCACTGGCCCGGCTGCTGCTGGGCCTGGTGCGGTTGCTGCTGCGGTTGCTGCGACGGCGAATGGAATACCTCGCGCTGCGGACCGCGCGGGGGCTGCCACTGGCTGGGCTGTTGTTGAGGCTGCGGTGGCTGGTGCGGTGGTGAGTGGAATGCCTCGGGCTGTGGAGCGCGTGGGGGTTGCCACTGGCCTGGAGTTTGTTGTGGAGCAGGCTGTTGTGGTTGCTGCCACCACTGGCCTGGGGTTTGCTGGGCCGGCGGCTGCTGTGGCTGTGGGTAGGCGGGGGCTTGTGGTTGTGGGTACGCCGGAGGCTGCGGTTGTGGTTGCTGCTGTTGCGGGGTGCGTGGCTGCTGCGATTGTTGTTGGGGTTGGCGCCTCTGCCACCACCGGCGTCGGGTTTGCTGCTGGGCTGGTGACTGCTGCGGCTGGGCGTACTGCGGCTGCCAGGGCTGCGCAGACTGCGGTTGCGGCTGGCCGGGAGTCTGTTGCGGGTACGCCGCCTGCTGCGGTTGCTGCCAGGGCTGCGGCTGGCCGGGAGTCTGCTGTGGCTGGACCGGTTGTTGCTGCGGCCACCACTGGGCCTGTTGGCCTGCTGCCGGCTGTGGCTGCTGGTAGGCAGGTGGCTGCTGCGGTTGGGCTTGCTGCTGCGGGAGAACCTGCTGCGGCTGCGCGTAGGCCTGTGGCTGCGTGGGCTGGACTGGCTGCGGTGGCTGGTACGCCTGCGGCTGGGCCTGCTGCGGCTGCGCGTAGACCGGTGGTTGCTGCTGCGGCAGTGGCTGGGTGGGTTGCTCTGGCTGGGGTGGCTGGTACGTCTGCGGCTGCTGTGGTTGCGGCTGCGCCGGCTGTGGTTGCGGCTGCGCCGGCTGTGGTTGCGGCTGCGCCGACTGGGGTTGGGGCTGGGTCTGTGACTGGGGCTGCGGTTGGGCGGGTCTTGCAGGAAAGGGCTGGAGGACGGGGAATTGGGGGCGGGTGGGTTGGGCTGTCTGGTCCGGGCGGGGTAGTTCGATGGTGGGTTGGTCGCGGTTGGCGACCTGCTGCAGCTGTTGGGTCTGTTGCTGGGAGAGCTGGTCGCGGTACTGCGTTTCGGTGGCTCGGACTGTGTCCGTTAGGGAGTCGGCGATTTCGGCGCCGCGGGTGTGGGAGATGGAGCGGAGGTTGGTGGCGGTGCTGTCGTTCAGGGAGCGGAGTTTGCCGAAGTCCTCGTTGATCTGGGCAGCGAGCCGTTCGCGGACCGCCTCCTGTTCCGCGGCAGGTACGAGGTTCGGCAGGTCCGAGCTGTCGAACATCACGTCGGCCGCCGCACGTGCCTTCGACATCGGCGGCTGGCTGGCCATCCGGCGGAGTACCTCGTTGCCGGACAGGTTCGCCTCGGCGCCGATCTGGTCGGCGAACGCGCGCGCAGCGGGCTCGTACCCGGGGTACGAGTGCGGCACCCGCACCGCCTTCACCTGCGTGGCGAGGTCCGGCGGCAGCACGCGGTCGGCGATCGAGTCGAGTTGTGCCTGACTCCACGCCTCGGTGACGCCCTCTTCGAGCGGCCGGTACTCCAGCGGCTGCAGATCCGCCGTCCAACGCTCGTGCGTGAACCCCTCCGGTCCGGCCAGGTGGTCGAACTCGTGGCAGACCGTCTTCAGCGCGTTCCGCCGGATCCCCCACTCCTCCAGCGTCGCCGGCTCTCCGCGGGTCGCGTACATCTCCTGCAGCGGCTGCACCACCAGCGTCCGGTTCAGCCGAACGGTCCCGTCCGTGTACGCCGCACCGCGGATCGTCGGGTCGTCCGTGTAGTGCAGATCCCCGTTCCACAACGAGACCGCCGAGCCCGACTCGGTCGCCACAGCGTCGCGGACGCGTTCCCACAACCCGTTGTCGAGGTCCGGGATCTCGCTGTTCGCGCTGCGGACCATCCCGCCGGCCATCTACCGCTCCGCGGATCCCAGGTCGATCATCTCGATGATCTGCACCAGGGTCTCGTTCATCTCGAGCGCGGCATCCCGCTCGCCGGCAGTCGGGGCAGCGTACGCGATCCGCGCGATCTCGGCGATCCCGGCCTCGGCCCGGGCCCGCCGCTCGGCCGCCGTACCCTCCGGGCTCGAGGACCGCATCATCACGTCGGACGCCTGCCGGACCGGGACGCTCTCCGGCGTCCGGGCTTCGAGCACGAGGTTGTCCAGCGTGGTCAGGTAGCGGATCGCCTTCGCCCGGTCCGCGTCACCGTCGACGGTCGCGGCCTGTTCCCGGAGCCGTTCGACGGCCGCGGCCAGCTCTTCGGGGTCGGTGATCTCCGTGCCCCACGCACGAACGAGCTGACGGCGCGCAGCATCGAAGTCCCCGTACTCCATCGGGCCATCATCGCATGGTCACAGATCGCGACTGGATGCCTTGGGCCCGGTTCCGGACGCCGCGGTCGAGCGCGACCCAGGCGCCGACTTCGGAGCCGAGATCCGGCCCGCCGGCGCCACCGCGGGATCAACCGCGAATCTGGCGGCCTGGTCGTCGACGCCCCGATGCGTCGCCGCGATCACGGCCAACGGCTCGTTCATCTCGAGTACGGCGTCCCGCTCGCCCGCCGTCGGAGCCTCGGCAGCGATCTGCGCGATCTCGGCCATCCCCGCCTCGGCCCGCGCCCGCTGCTCGGCCGGCGTACCCTCCGGCCCGCTCGATCGCATCATCACGTCGGACGCCCTGCGGATGTACTCGCTCTCGGGTTCCGAGGCCTCGGCAACGAGTTCGTCCATTGCGGTCAGGTAGCGCATCGCGCGGTCGGATCCGCTGGTCAGACTCGTCGCCTGTTCGCGCAGATCGGCGACTGCTGCGGCTAGTTGTTCGGGGTCGGTGATGTCGTTGCCCCAGGACTGGATGATGCGGCGGCGTGCGGCGTCGAACTCGGCGTACTCCACCGCCCCATCGTGGCACCCGAAGGGTTCGGTTCAGCGGTCCAGACCCGGCCGCTTCGGATCAGGTTCGGACGGCCGACGGCTCGCCGGAGGAGCGGAGCGAGCCTGTGTCTGCGGCCGGGCCAGCGCCGGGTCGTGCCCGGACACGAACCGCGCCATCGGCTGTCGTTGATGTGCCATCGACACAGCCATCTCACCGATATCGGCGCCGTACCGCTCCGCGTCGCCGGTGTCCAGCGCGTCGAACTGCCGATCGGCCTCGTCCGTGATCCGCCCGGCGACGAACTGCCGCTCGACATTCGGTACGGCGGAAGCCGCCACCAGCCCGTCGACCGCAGCCTGAACCATCAGCACCCGCCCCTCGCCTGCCATCCGGCGCAGCGTCTCACCATTCTCAAGACCAGCAGCCTTGTCGATGACCGCCGCGAACGCGCGAGCCGCCGGTGCCAGCCGCTGGTCCGGAGCCGGCGGATGCGCGTGCCGGACCTGGATCGCCAACTCGTACGGCAGCGTCCGGTCAGCAAGCTCGCGCACATGGTCCTCGGCGTACGCCGTACTGACAGCCTCCTCGATGTTCGCGAACCGCGGTGCAACCGCATCAGCCGCCGCCTCGTGCCGATGGTCGTACTCCTCCGGAACCGCCCCGCGGACGTACGCCGTCGCCACCGTCTGGAACGCCTCGCGGGCAGCCGTCGCGTCGACAGGACTCAGCGGGTGAGTCCGATTGCTCTCGATCAGCTTCTGGAGCGCCGACACTTGTTCCACAGAAGGGGTTCCCGGATTGATCCGGACGTCCCACCGCGACTTCGGCGCGTCGAGGAGCTCCTCCACAGAGCCCTGGATCCGCCGGCACAGCTCGTCGACCGACTCCGGCGTCTCCACAGCCGGCGGCCAGCCGAGCTTGTCGAAGGACTGGTGCAGGTGGGCGATCTCCTCGTTGGCGTCCTGGCTCGCCGTCGTGATCGTGGTCGAGCCGAAGCCGGCCAACTGCTGACGATCAGCCAGTACGGCACCGATCTCCGGCCCCGGCGTCTGCCGTTCGTGGTTCTCGAACCGGGCTTCGAGATGATCGGCGATGGCCGTCGTCAGCTCATTCCGCTCGGGCGCGGGCAAGGCCGTGAAGCCAGGCCGCGACTGGAGCAGCAACCGCGCCGCGGCCATCGCGTGGGCGCCACGTCCCGCGCCGACAAGCTCACGCAGTACTGCGCGCTCCGGGCGCCCGGTCCGCGCACTGATCGCCACAACCGCCGCATGCGCGGCCAGCACGTCGCCTTCGATCCGCGGAGGCGCGAAGAGACCGAGATCATCCGGCCGCCCATCCGGCCGAAGCTCGGCGGCCAAGCGAGGCGTCTCGTACTGCGCATAGAGCCGGCTGTTTGCCGCCTCGAACCGGGACTGGCCGTAGGGATACAGCGACTCCTGCACCGGCTCCCGCGGTTCCAGTACGCCGGCGCAGCTCGCCACCGTCTCGATCAGAGCCGCCCGGATCTCCGCCCGCTTGTCCTCCTCGCCAGGCCGTGGCGCGAGCCGGGCCGGGATGTCGAGATTGTCCGCGAGCAGCCGCAACTGCCGCTGGTCGGACCGCGTCACCCGCTGGGTGATCTGGTCGCCGACCGCCAGCGACCAGCTCCCGGTATCCCGCTCGACGAGCTCGTTGATGCTCCGGATCAGACCACTGACCTGTGCGTCCGCCACGCCGAGAACGTACCGGCGGCCAGGTTCAGCGACGCGCTGCGGCGGACGTCACAGGCAGTACGGCGTACTGGCGCGTAGGCTGCCCGTTCATGGGAGAGACGGTGAACATCCACACCACGGCCGGGAAGCTCGCGGACCTCGAGCACCGGCTGGACGAGGCCGTGCACGCCGGGTCCGAGCGCGCCGTGGAGAAGCAGCACGCGCGCGGTAAGAAGACCGCCCGCGAGCGGATCGACCTGCTGCTCGACGAGGGCTCCTTCTCCGAGCTGGACGAGTTCGCCCGGCACCGCTCGACCAGCTTCGGCCTGGACGGCAACCGCCCGTACGGCGACGGCGTGGTGACCGGGTTCGGCACCATCGACGGCCGTCAGGTGTGCGTGTTCGCCCAGGACTTCACCGTCTTCGGCGGCAGCCTGGGCGAGGTCTTCGGCGAGAAGATCGTCAAGGTGATGGACCTGGCGATGAAGATCGGCTGCCCGCTGATCGGCATCAACGACTCCGGCGGCGCGCGGATCCAGGAGGGCGTGGTCTCCCTCGGGCTGTACGGCGAGATCTTCCGCCGCAACGTCCGCGCGTCCGGCGTGATCCCGCAGATCTCCCTCATCATGGGCCCGTGTGCCGGCGGCGCGGTCTACTCCCCCGCGGTCACCGACTTCACCGTGATGGTTGACGAGTCGTCGTACATGTTCATCACCGGTCCGGACGTGATCAAGACCGTCACCGGCGAGGACGTCACGCAGGAGGAACTCGGCGGCGCCCGGACGCACAACACCAAGTCCGGGAACGCGCACTACCTCGGCAGCGACGAGGAGGACGCGATCGAGTGGGTGAAGGCGCTCGTCGGTCACCTCCCGCAGAACAACCTCGAGGATCCCCCGGTGTACGACGCACCGGCCGATCTCGAGCCGACCGAGACCGACCTCGCGCTCGACACGCTGGTCCCCGACTCGCCGAACCAGCCGTACGACATGCACACCGCGATCGAGGCGGTCGTCGACGACGGCGAATTCCTCGAGGTGCACGCGCTGTTCGCGCCGAACATGATCGTCGGCTTCGGCCGGGTCGAGGGCCGCCCGGTCGGCGTGGTCGCGAACCAGCCGATGCAGTTCGCCGGCACGCTCGACATCGACGCGTCCGAGAAGGCGGCCCGCTTCGTCCGGACCTGCGACGCGTTCAACCTGCCGATCCTGACCTTCGTCGACGTGCCCGGCTTCCTGCCCGGCACCGACCAGGAGTGGAACGGCATCATCCGCCGCGGCGCCAAGCTGATCTACGCGTACGCCGAAGCGACCGTTCCGATGATCACCGTGATCACCCGCAAGGCTTACGGCGGCGCGTACGACGTGATGGGCTCGAAGCACCTCGGCGCCGACATGAACATCGCCTGGCCGACCGCGCAGATCGCGGTGATGGGCGCCCAGGGCGCGGTCAACATCCTGTACCGCCGCGAGCTGGCCGGCGCCGATGACGCGGAGTCTCGCCGCCAGCAGCTGATCACGGAGTACGAGGACCACCTCGCGAACCCGTACATCGCGGCCGAGCGCGGCTACATCGACGCGGTGATCAAGCCCAGCGAGACCCGCGCCGAAATCATCCGCGCCCTCCGCCTGCTCCGCACCAAGCGCGACACCCTGCCCCCGAAGAAGCATGGGAACATCCCCCTGTGAGCACTGTGAAGATTGTGAAGGGCGATCCCACGCCTGAGGAGCTGGCCGCACTCGTCACGGTGATCGCAGCCCGCGCCGTGGCCGCACCGCCTGTGCCCGCAACCGACCGCGCCAGCAACTGGGCCACCTACTGGCGCAACGCCCGCACCCCCTTCCACCCCGGCCCCGGCCAGTGGCGCGCGTCCGCGCACCCCTAGATCAGACGCGGCGGAAGCGGATGAGGGGGTAGACGGGGGCCGCGCCGGTGTTTCGGGTGGGGCCTTCGAAGGTTGTGGCGCTGTCCAGGGCGAGGCCGTGGCGGGAGGCGACGGCGACGAGGTGGGCCAGTGCATCCTGTGATCGGGTCTCGTCGGAGGCTCGGTCGTCGGCGTAGCGGCTGGCGTCGGATTTCTCCGTGGTGGTGATGAAGACGCCGTCGGTGCGCAGTACCCGGGCGACCTCGGCGATCACCGGCTCGCTGTTGTCGAGCAGGTGCAGCAGCCAGACGGCCACGACCGCGTCGCAGCGACGGTCCGCGATCGGCAGCCGCGTCGCGTCGGCCGCGGCGACATGACCCGGGAGCCGGACCCGCGCGTGCCGCAGCATCGCCGTCGAGATGTCCACGCCGTGCACCAAGTTGCCCAGGGCAACCAGCTCGGCGCCGACGATGCCGGTGCCGACGGCAAGCTCGAGCACCCGCCGGCCACCGGCGGAGGCGGTGGAAGGGTCGGCCGCGCGGTTCTGCAGCAGGGCGTCGACGGCTTCGGCCGCCGCTCGGGCGCGGCGCTCGCCGCCGCGCGTCTCGTCGTAGGTGGCGGCGACGGATTCGTCGTAGGTGAAGGGTTTCTGGGCCTTCCAGAGGGCCGGCCAGGAGATGCCGACCTCGGCGAGCATGCGGCGCAGCAACGGCAGCGAGAGCCCGACCACGTTGTGGTAGTCGCCCTCGATCGCCGTGACGAACGGGCCGCCGAGGCCGTCGACGGTGAAGGCGCCGGCGACGACGAGCGGTTCACCGGTGGCGACGTACGCGTCGATCTCCTCGTCGGTCAGGTCCGCGAACTGGACCTTCGTCGACGACAGCTCCCGCAGCTCCTGCTTGCCGGAGGTGTCGATCAGGCAGTGCCCCGTGTGCAGTACGCCGGTGCGCCCGCGCATCATCCGCCAGCGCTCGCGGGCGACGTCCTCCGTCTCGGGTTTCCCGTACGGCTCCCCGTCGAACTCCAGCACGGAGTCGCAGCCGAGCACCGTCGCGTGATCGGACAACGAAGCGACGACGGCGCGCGCCTTCAGCGTCGCGAGCAGGCGAGCCAGCTCACCCGGGTTCTCGGCGGTGATGTGGTCCTCGTCGACCCCGGAGACGATCACCTCCGGCTCGATGCCGGCGCTGCGCAGCGTCTTCAGCCTGGCCGGCGACTTCGAGGCCAGGACGAACCGGATGCTCACAGCTTCGCCAGCGCCCGGCGCAGCGGGTCCAGGCCGATCGAGCCGAGGTTCAGCGCGTCGGAGTGGAACGCCCGCAGGTCGAACGCGGATCCCTTGCGCTGCTTGGCTTCCTCGCGGGCCTGCAGCCAGATCCGCTCACCGACCTTGTACGACGGCGCCTGCCCCGGCCAGCCGAGGTACCGGTTGAGCTCGGCCTGCAGGAACTCGACCTCCATCCGGCAGTGCGCCCGCAGGAACTCGAACCCGAGCTCGGCGTTCCACCGCTCCCCCGGCCGCCAGCCGAACGGGTTGTCGCGCGGCACCTCCAGCTCGAGATGCATGCCGATGTCAACGATCACCCGCGCGGCCCGGAACCCCTGCGCGTCCAGCATGCCGAACCGCGCGCCCGGTTCCTCGAGGTACCCGAGCTCCTCCATCAGGCGCTCGGCGTACAGCGCCCAGCCCTCGCCGTGACCGGACACCCAGCAGGCGATCCGCTGCCAGCGGTTCAGCAGGTCGGTCCGCAGCATCGTCTGCGCGACCTGGAGGTGATGCCCGGGCACACCCTCGTGGTACACGGTCGTGACCTCGCGCCAGGTGGCGAACTGCTCGACGCCGTTCGGCACCGCCCACCACATCCGGCCCGGCCGGGTGGTCAGGTCCTCGCTCGGCTGCGTGTAGTAGATCGATCCGTCCGAGGTCGGCGCGATCATGCACTCGAGCGTGCGGATCTCGTCGGCGATGTCGAAGTGGGTGCCGCCCAGCTCGGCGACGGCGGCGTCGGACAGCTGCTGCATCCAGTCCCGGAAGGCGTCCTTGCCGCGGATCGTCCGCGCCGGGTCGTTGTCCAGCAGGGCAGCCGTCGCCTCGATGCCCCGGTCGCCGCCGTTCAGCCCGGCCGCGATGTCCTGCATGTCGTTCTCGATCCGGGCCAGTTCGGCCCAGCCCCAGGCGTACGTCTCCTCGAGGTCGACCGCCGCACCGAGGAAGCTGCGCGAGGCCAGCTCGTACACCTCCCGGCCGCACGCGTCCCGCTGCGGCGCCCGCGGCGCGAGATCGGTCGTCAGCCACGCCCCGAACTGGTCGAACGCCTTGCGTGCCGACGCGGCCGCGGCCTCGACCGTCGGCTTCACTGCGCTGTCGGGCGCCTGCGCGGCCAGCCCGGCGAAGAAGTCGTCGCCCTCGGCACCGGTCCAGCTGGCGATCCGCTCGGCCAGCCCGTTCACCTGCCGCACCGCGGAGATCCGGCCGTGCGCGGCCTGCTCGAGCAGTGTGTCGCGGTAGCCGTCGAGCGTCGTACCGATCTGGTTGAGCCGGATCGCGACCGTCTCCCAGTCCTGCTCGGTATCGGTCGGCATCAGGTCGAACACCTGCCGCAGTGCCGCCGGCACCGACGAGATCGCGTTCAGCTGATGCTGCGGTACGCCGGCCTCGTAGCGCTCGAGCTCCAGCCCGAGGCGCTCGACCAGCGCGTCCTTGGCGACCTCTTCGCGCGGACTCGCGGGCTCGATGGTCTGCGCCTCGGCGAGGGTCTGCCGGGTCAGCGCGATCCGCGCCTCGAACCCGGCCGGCGTGAAGTCCGGCAGCTCGTGGTCGTGGCCGGCGATCCCGAGCTCGGTGGCCGTGATCGGGTCGAGCACGATCTCCTGCTCGAGGTGCCGTTCAGCCAGCTGGTCGATCGGGCTGTTCGGTGTGCGGGCATCAGTCACAGCATCAGTCACAGGCCGACCCTACCCGTCCACGATACTGTGGCGGTCGCTTTTTCTGACGCACAGGAGAGGAACGGCGTTGAGCCAGCCACCCTACGGGCCGCCCGGCCAGAATCCGCCGTACCCGCCGAACCCGCAGTACCAGCAGCAGTACCCCCAGCAGCCCCCGCCACCGCAGTACCAGCAGCCGCAGTACGCACAACCACCGCGCCAGTACGGCGGGCCGCCGCCGCAAGGCCCCGGGTTCGGCTGGGGCCCCAGTTTCGGAGCACCTGGTCCTGGTTCGGGCTGGCAGCCGCAGCGGCCGCGGAAGAAGTCGAAGGCGCCGCTGATCGCGATCCTGTCGATCGTCGGCGTCGCGATCGTCGGCGGATGGATCATCGGCGTGGTCAAGAAGAACGCCGACGACGTCACCACCCCGCCGGTGAGTCCGAGCCGCTACACCCCCGAGCCGACCGGGTCGCCCACCGAGGAACCGACCGAGGAGCCCACGGAACAGCCGACCGAGCAGCCGACCAGCACCACGACGAACACCACGGCGCCGAAGGTGCCGGACTCGGCGGTCGTGGCCAAGAACGCGATCTACAAGGTCGGCCAGATGAAGACGGTCAGCTGTAAGGAGCCGCGCGTCCGGCCGACCAACGCGCGCAACGCGGCGGCGTACTGGACCGCGATCAAGCCCTGCCTGGACAAGTCGTGGGCGCCGCTGGTGGCGAAGGCCGGCTACAAGTTCACGCCGCCGACGATGACGTTCTGGGCGGGGACGAACGCGACCGGCCCGTGCGGCACCGGCCCGGTCAGCGTGCCGTACTACTGCTCGGCCAACAACAACCTGTACATGAAGGTCGACGTGTTCGTGCAGGCGTACACGCAGTACCCCGACGCGGAGTCCAAGGCGTACGCGCGAATGTGGTACACCCGTTCGGTCGCGCACGAGTACGGGCACGGCGTACAGAACATGACCGGCATCCTGCAGGCGTCGGACAACCTCCGGTACGAGCTGACCAACTACGACGACCGGACCCGGCAGACCCGCCGGATGGAGCTGCAGGCGAACTGCTTCGCCGGCGTCTTCCTCGCGGTGAACAAACGCAGCTACCCGATCAGCGGCGAGATGCTCTACGTCTGGAACAAGTGGGTCCTGACCGCCGGCGACAAGCCGGAACAGGGCGACCACGGCAGCGTGGCGAGCCAGCAGCGGTTCATGGGTACGTCGTTCAAGACCGGCAACCCGGCCAGCTGCAACACGTTCGCGGTGTCACCCAGATACGTCAGCTAGCCCCGGCGGGGCGACCTGCTGCCAGGAGTCGAGCAGGATGTCGTGCAACTCGTCGGCGTCCTCGAGCGCGGCGAGGCGGGCCCGAACCCAGTTCGAGCCCGCCTCGTGCTTCGGCACCCAGAACTTCTCGGGTTCCGCCGCGATCAACTCCTCGCGTTCCAGCCGGGGACACCGGACCGCGAACGACGTCTGGTCGTCCGGCACCGTGACGAACATCCGCCCGGCCACGTCGAACGTCGGGTGTCCCCAGCGCTTCTTCTCTACCGTCTCCGGGAAGGACAGCGCGATCCGTCGTACGTCGTCTGCGTCCAGCACGATCACACTTTAGAGCGACCCGGCAGCAAGAACGCGGCCAGCGCACCCGCCGCGACGATCGCGGCGCCGGTCCAGACCGCGGGCACCAGGCCGGCGGCGTAGCTGGTCGGCGACTCGTACGACCCCGCCGAGGCGAACACCGACGCGAGGACGGCGACGCCCATCGCGACCCCGACCTCGCGGATCGTGTTGTTCGTACCCGACGCCACACCCCGGTCCGCGTCGGACGCGCTGTTCATCACGACGCTCGCCGACGGCGCGAAGGTCAGCCCCATCCCGATCCCGGCCAGGACGAACGGTACGACGAGTTCGCCGTACTGCGTCGTCGCGGTCGTGATCAGCGCGATCCACCCGAGCGCGGCGGCCAGGAACAGCTGCCCGGTGACGATCAGCGCCCGCGGGCCGGCCCGGTCCACGATCAGGCCGGCGATCGGTGCGACCACCAACGGCGCCGCGGTCCACGGCAGCGTGCGGACGCCGGACTGGAACGGCGTGTAGCCCTGCACGACCTGGAAGAACTGCGCCAGCAGGAACACCGAGCCGAACACGCCGACCGCGAAGGTGAACGAAACGAGGTTCACCACGCTGAACGAGCGGACCGAGAACAACCGCAGTGGCAGCATCGGAGCGGACGTCCGCCCCTCCCAGCCGATGAACGCAGCGAGCAGCACGACGCCCGCGATCAGCGAGCCGAGTACGCCGGCTGACGTCCAGCCGTCGTCGGCTCCGTGCACGACACCCCACACGATCGACAGCACGCCGGCCGTCGCCAGCACCAGCCCGAGCAGGTCGAGCCGCTTCGCCGTACCGCTGGACTCGGTCAGCACCCGAGCGGCGAGCACTACTGCGAACACGCCGACCGGCACGTTCAGCCAGAAGATCCACTGCCAGTTGAGGCCGTCGACCACCGCTCCGCCGACCACGGGGCCGACGGCGACGCCGAGGCCCGAGATGCCGCCCCAGATGCCGATCGCCGCGCTGCGCTGCTTCTCCGGCACCGCGCCGGCAAGCAAGGTCAGCGACAGCGGCATCACGGCCGCTGCCCCGATGCCCTGGATCGCGCGGGCGCCGACCAGCATCCACGGTTCGGTCGCCAGCGCGCAGGTCGCCGAGGCGAGCGTGAACAGCGCGATCCCGGCCAGGAACATCCGCCGCCTGCCGAGCCGGTCGCCGATCGCGGCCGCGGTCAGCAGCAGCGCGGCGAAGGCCAGCGTGTAGGCGTTCACGAACCACTGCAGGTCCGACAGCGACGCGCCCAGCTCGGTCTTGATCACCGGCAGCGCGTTCGTCACGACCAGGTTGTCCAGCGTGACCATGAAGGTGGGAATCCCCACTGCGGCCAGCACCACCCCGAGCCCACGGCTCCGGGTCCCCACCACTTCCCTCTCGACGAGAGCGGTCATCTCGGGCTCCAAGTTGTAATTGACTGATAACTTCGCTGATGACGAGAGTATGCATCCACTGATAACATGTCAAGCGTGTTCGAGAGGAGCTGGGATGACGAGGGTTAGGCTGACCGCGAAAGAGCGTGGCGAGGAGGTCCTGCGAGCCGCCGTCCAGGCGTTCGCCGCGTCCGGGTACGAGGGGACCAAGACCGACGAGATCGCGCGGATGGCCGGGGTTTCGCAGCCGTATGTGATCCGGCTCTTCGGGACCAAGCAGCAACTGTTCCTGGCCGCTGTGGACAGCGTGTGCCGGCGGATCGAGGAGATCTTCCGCGAGGCGGCCGACGAGTCTCCGGAGCTCAGCGCGCTGGGCCGCAACTACAAGGCGCTGCTCGACGAGCCCGAACTGCTCCTGGTGCTGCTGCACGGCTTCTCGGCCAGCGGCGACCCAGCCATCGGCGACTGCGTCCGGCAGCGTTTCGGGAGCATCTACGCGCTCGTCCGCGAGCTGACCGGCGCGTCACCGCAGCAGGCCCGCGAGTTCCTCTCCGCCGGCATGCTCCTGACCGTCATGTCCGCCATGCAAGTCATCGGCCCGAACGCGATTCCCGCGAAGTGGGCCCAGGAGATCGAGGACACCCTCGGAAACTAACCCCGGTCGAGTTTCTGTCCGGCGGCGAACCAGATGGTTGCTGTTCCGAGGCCCATCGCGGCGACCGTTACTACCAGCGACCCAGGTACGTCCGCGCCCTGCACCAGCGCGGCAGCCAGGGCCACCACCGGCACCAGCGACAAGGCGATTGCTGTAGGCAACCACCAGCGCCGCAGCGCGGCCGGATGGACCCGGGCGTACGACGGCAGCTGAGCAGCGAACGCGGTCGCGAGATGCACCGCCACGAGCGCCAGCGCGGTCAGCACCAGGCTCCAGCTGATCTCGGCCGGCGCCCGCATCAACCACCCGAGCGCCACAACCAGCAGGAACACCACACCCGCCAGCGAATCCGGCAGCACGATAGTTGCCAACAGCATCGGTACGCCGACCAGCGGGATCAGGTCCAGCTGGTCCCACGACTGAACCGACGGTACGACGAGCGCCGCAGCACCCGCGACCGCGATCACCAGCCGGGCATACACAACAGCCCGGCCGGACGCGCGCAGCTGCGCCAGCCAGAGTGTGATCTTCTCCGAAGCGTTCATGAGCGGATCCTCGGTGCGGCGGACAGGCGCGCGGCGTCTCGCAGTACCTCGTCCAGCGTCCCGGAGCCGCGCCACGGAACCGTCGGTACGCCGAGGTCGCTGAGCCGGTCGAGGTCGCGGCGACGCTCGAGCAGCCGCACGCGCCAGGCCAACGGCCACGACCGCTTGTCGTGGGCGTCGACGTCGATGATCGACTCGACGTCCGGCGGCAAGGTGTCGATCGCGATCACCGTGCAGCCGGAGTGGACGAGCGTGACGATGTAGCCGAGCATCACCGGACGCAGCAGTGGACTGAGCACGAGCACCAGGCTGTCCGACCGGACTCGGTTGCGCCGGGCCAGCTGCTCCTCGTCCTGCTGCCGGCCGCGCCGATCCGCATGGACGAGCGTGTCCAGGATCCGCCGCAGATGCGCGCGCCCGCTCCCCGACCGCACACCGCGGAACAGGCTGCCGGTGTCGATCAGCCGCACCCGGTCGCCGTTGCGCAGGTAGTGCTCAGCGACCGCTGCGGCAGCCCGTACGGCGGTGTCCAGGCTCGACGACCGCCCCTCGATCCCTTCGCTGATGCCGATCTCGCCGCCGGTGTCGACCATGATCACGACCTCGGTGTCGCGGTCCGACCACGTCGACGTGACGTGCAACTCCTGCGTCCGCGCCGACACGGCCCAGTTGATCCGCCGCAACCGGTCACCGGTCCGGAACGGCCGGACACCGGCCAGCTCCGTCCCCTCACCCGGCCGCCGCGACCGGTGCAACCCGACCAGCCCGGCCGGCCGCGGTACGGCGTCGACCGCCTCGAATCCCTCCCGCAGCGGCAGCGTCGTCACCGCCTGCGACGCCACCGACGTCACCTGGATCCGGTACGCCCCGACCGACGAGGTCGCGGTGACCGTTGGCCGCTCCAACGACCGCAGTCCCCACCGCTTCGACCGTACGCCGACCTCCAGTGTCACCTCGCCGTTCGACACCGGCTCCGCGATCGCCGCCTGCGGTGGGTCGTACTGGAACCAGGAGGTCCGCGGCAACGCCGCCACGATCAGGTCGATGTCCGGATCGACCCCGTCCGGCACCCGCAGCCGGTACGTCGTCGCCTGCCCCTCGAACAGCACGTCCGCGTCGAGCTCGGTGTGCACCTCCGGCTGCTCCCGGGGCCGGAAGAACCGTCCCCACGCCGCCAGGAACGCCAACGGCAACCCGAACACGGCGGCATCCGGCCGCCGAAGCAGTACGGCGACCGCGAGCAGCACCGCGGCGACGCAGATCGCCCGGATCTGCGCGTGGGTCGGACGCCACCTCATGTAGCAGCGACCACGGTCGGCGGCGCCGCGACCGAGCCGAGCACGGTCCGCACGACGGTCGCCCCGGTCACCTCGTGCAGCCACAGCTCCGGCCGCACCGTGATCCGGTGTGCCAGCGCAGCCACGGCCACCGCCTTCACATCCTCCGGTACGACGTAGTCGCGGCCCTTGATCACCGCGTAAGCCCGCGCGGTCAGCAGCAGCGCCAGCGAACCACGCGGCGACGCACCCACGAGCACCTGCGAGTCCCGACGGGTCGCGGCCGCGAGGTCGACGCAGTACTGGCCGACGGTGTCGTCGACCGTCACCCGCTCAACAGCCTGCTGGGCGGCGAGCAGGCCGGCGGCGTCGGTCACGGCCTCGACGGTCTGGTCCTCACGACGACGGCTCATCCGGCGTCGCAGTACCTCCCACTCCTCCGCGGGGCTCGGGTAGCCGAAGCCGATCCGCAGCATGAAGCGGTCGAGCTGTGCCTCGGGCAACGGGTAGGTGCCCTCGTACTCCACCGGGTTCGCCGTTGCGAGCACGTGGAACGGGGTCGGCAGCGGGAACGTCTGCCCCTCGACGGTGAC
Source organism: Kribbella sp. NPDC000426 (assembly GCF_040300265.1). NCBI lineage: Bacteria > Bacillati > Actinomycetota > Actinomycetes > Propionibacteriales > Kribbellaceae > Kribbella > Kribbella sp. NPDC000426. The sequence goes on from NZ_JBEPDK010000001.1 coordinate 1,048,581, forward strand.
CTGGTGCTCCTGCATCGACTCCAGCAGCGCGGCCTGCGTCTTCGGCGGCGTCCGGTTGATCTCGTCGGCCAGCAGCAGGCCGGTGAAGATCGGGCCGGGCCGGAAGACGAACTCGGACTCTTTCTGGTCGTACACGAACCCGCCGGTGACGTCCGACGGCAGCAGGTCCGGCGTGAACTGCACGCGCCGGAACTCCAGCCCGAGCGCCTGCGCGAACGACCGCGCGGCCAGCGTCTTCGCGAGACCCGGGTAGTCCTCGAGCAGCACGTGCCCGCCGGCCAGGACGCCCGCCAGCACCAGCTCGAGTGCCTCGGCCTTCCCGACGACGGCCTGGCTGACCCGCTCCAGCACCTGCCGGCTCAGGTCAGAGACCTCACCCAGAGTCAGCTCGCGATCAGTCACAGGTAATCCTCACAGGTTCTCGATGGTGTGGATCGCGTACTCGATCTCGTCGAGCGACGCGGTGCGCTTGTCGTCACCGGTGATCAGCTGCCAGAGCCGGTCGCCGGTGATCTCGCGAGCCCGGTCCGGTTCGAGCTCGGGGTCGACGCCGTGCCGGTGCACCAGGCGGTCGGTGGCCAGCTCGAGCAGCATCGGCCGCACCCGGCGTACGAACGTCTGGGAGCCTTCGCCGGCACGTCGCTCGCGGCCCGACTCCTGCAACCAGGTGGCGATGAACTGGGTCCGGTTGTCGCTGGTCCGCGTGCGCAGCGCGGCGAGCTTGTCGTCGTGCTGGCCGGGCCAACTCGTCTCGATCACCTGCGGCAGCACCAACCGGATCGCCAGCGACCCGATCCCGACTGCCAGCGCGGCGCCGACGAACCACAGCGGCCGCGGCGCCATCCCTGCCGCGCCGAACACGGCCACCAGCAGCAGACTCGCCAGCACCGCGAGGCCGACGTGCTGCAGGAGCATCTTGTTCAGCCGCAGTGAGCGGCTCTTCTTGACCTCTTGCGGCGGCCCTTTCTCCTCCAAGGGCGACCAGCGGTACGACGTCATCCGGCGACCTCCGCCGTATCGGGATGAGCCGCGGCAAGTTCGTCACGCAACCGCAGCAACGCCGCCCGCGCCTCGGCCCGCGCGTCCTCGCTCGAACCGTGCGTCGAGTACCGCGCTTCGCGGTACAGCGCGCCGAGCCGGAGCAGTTGTCCTTCGGAGATCCCGCCGATCCCGAGCACGCGCACGGTGAACTCGGCCGGCGTCTCCGACGGATCCCGCGGTACTCCGGCCGACGCGGCGGCTTCCTCCAACGCAACCCAGCACGCGATGACGGCATCCGTCGCCTTGCCGGAGTCGATCCGCGCGAGACCCGCGTCGACGGCCTCGGCCAGACGCTCGGTCTTCACCCGCTCCCAGTCGGTGTCGTCAGGCTCGGCCTGCGGCAGCCGGACCTTGCTGATGACCCGATAGATGACCAGGCCGATGAAGACCAGCAGCGCCGCGACCGCGAGATAGATCACCGCCTGCCACAGCGCCTTCAACCAGGCCGGCATCTCCACCGGCTTGAGGTCGCGCGGAGACGCGGTCGCCGACGGCGGCGGCGCCGCGGTGTCCGACGGCGTGAACGTCGGCAGCGGCCGCGGGCTGGCCTTCAGCGTGCTGTCGCTCACCGGACGGACCGGCCCGCTCGCCGACGCGAGCACGACGAAGCCGGCCGCGACCACCCCCACGAGCACCACGGCGGCTACCGCGAGTGCGCCCCGCCGCTGCGTCTGCATCTGGGCAGGTTACCCCCTCAAAAGCCCGTATCGAGGAAGGGAAGTCGAGATGTGGAAAACGCTTCCGCAGTCGTGGACAGGGCGCCGGCCGTGTGCTCGTCGACCAGACCGGCCCGGCCGAGCCGGTCCAGTGACGGGCGACCGAGGTAGACGGCCCCGAGATCACGCACGTGCAATGTCAGGTCGGCGTCCCGGGACGTCGACTCGCAGCTGGCACCTCCCGGCCCGCCGTCCAGGTGCCAGCGGCCCGCATTCCACGGCAGGAAGTCGTCGACCACCTCGATGACGACGTCGATGTCGCGCGCATAGGTGCGCCCCGCCAGCGCCGTACCGACATCAACCGGCCGGACCCACAGGCCGTCGCGGGTGATCGGCGACGGTGCCCGCGGGTCGAGCAGGAGGTCCAGCAGCGGATCGTCCGAGGCGAGCATCTCGCAGCGCGTCTCGCTGAGCAGGTCCGGCTCGAGCAGGTACCTCCACAACGCCGCATGGGACGCGATGTCGACCGCATGCACGCGGTGCACATCGACGTACCCCTTCTCTGCCCTTTTGGTCCGGTAGTGGGCGAACCCGGTGAGCTCGCCGTCGCGCTCGGCCAGCACGCACCGGACCTTCGATCCGTTGGCCGGGCTGCCCGTCAGATTGTCGCTGATCGTGTACTCCTGCCAGCGCTCGTCGTGCTGGAACATCCCCGGCCGCTCCAGCGCCAGCTTGTTCCGCAGCTCCCCGCAGCGGGCGAGGCTCTCGCGGGCGTCGACGTACCGGATCTTCACGTCGTCGATGCCCGCCACCGGACGCAGCGTGCGCGACACCTTCGGTACGACGATCTCCTGGTGGTCGGCCGCGAGCCCGTACCCGAACCGCGGGTAGATGACCGGCTCGCTCGCGGTCAACGCTGCCAACGGCTCGGTTCCCGCCTCGTGAATGTCGGTCAACTGGGCCAGCATCAGGTCACGCAGGATCCCTCGCCGCCGATGCGTCGCCCGGACGCCGACCATCGTCACCCCGGCGACCCCCAACTGCCCGCCGGGCACCGCCATCCGGTGCGAGAACGTCCCGGTGTGCCCGACCAGTTGCCCGTCGTCGATCGCGACCGTCGACCGTTCGCGCTCCCAGATCTTCCGCTCGGATTCGTACTGCGCGTCGGTCCACGGCGACGAGAACGCCATGTCCAGGAGCTCCAGGAGCTCGTCCCATTCACCGCTGAACTGCTCGATCTCGATCGCCATGTCCCTTGCCTACCAGACGATCGGACCTCTGGACTGATGAAAACCGTTTTCATATACTCAGACCATGACCGCCCGAGCGAAGACTCCGTTGTCCCTGTTGGTGGGGCTCTCCACGACCTTGCGGGAGCCTGTCCTCGATGCGATGACCGACGCCACCACAGTGGTCGTGGTCGTGGATCAGGACGAGTTGCCCGGCCGCGGCGCGCTGTCGTGGCGCGTGCAGGACGCGTCCGGGCCGATCGACGCCGGCGAGTTCACGATCGGCGACGACTGCGGCGCCTGCCAGCTGATCGAGTCGCTGGTGCCGTTGCTGGAGGCACTGGTAGCGCGGGCGAACTGGGACCACATCGTGCTCGCGGCGCCGCCGGCGATGGAGGCGCGTCCGCTCGTCGCCACGCTGCTGTCGGCCGTGCCGGAGATCGCCGTGGACACAGTCACCTGCGTCGTCGACGCCGTACTGCTCGTCGAGCAACTGTCCGGTGACGAGCTGCTCGCTGAGCGCGGTCTTGCCCTCGGCCTCCCCGACCGGCGCAACGTCGCGGAGCTGACGGCCCGCCAGATCGAGTACGCCGACGTGTGCGCGCTCGCCAACGCACACCGCAGCGCGACACCGGAGCGGCTGGTCCATTTGCTCGAGCACCTGAACCCGCGGACGGCGGTCGTCACCGCGGACCTGGCCGGCGTACCGACCGGACCTGTCGCACGGACGGGGCGCTTCGACTTCGATGCGGCCGAGGCGTGGGCCGGCGAGCTCGCGTCGTCGGATCGACTGCAGCCGAGCGGCGATGGGGTGACGACCGTGCTGTGGACGTCGACCCGCCCGCTGCACCCGGCCCGGCTGAACGACGCGCTCGAGGACATCGTCGACGGCGTCGTCCGCAGCCGCGGTGTGGTCTGGCTGGCGAACCGGCCAACACAGCGCGTCCGCTGGGAATCCGCCGGGTACAGCGCCTCGCTCGGGATGCTCGGCGAGTGGTCCGAGACCGAGCACCTCGCGGAGTGCACGGTGGTTGCGACCGGCATGGGCCTCGATCCGGCGCGGTTGCAGGCGATCCTCGACGCCTGCCTGCTCACCGAGTCCGAGCTGGCCAGCCTCGACTGGCAGGAGCTGGAGGATCCGTTCGCCGGGGTGTTCTAGCCGAGCAGCGGCAGTCGGCTCGCGTGCGGGCCGAGCATCTCCAGGTCATCGTCGTCGAGCGGCAGCCGACCGGTTGCCTTCAGCACGTACGTCGTGGTGTCCCAGCCGATCACGTCCCACGCATCCGGGCCGAACAAGCCGTCGAGTGTCCGCGCGGTCACCTGCAGTCCTTCCGGATCCGGCTCGGGCGCGTCCGGCAGCCCGACGGTCAGGTCGAGGTGGTGAACCGTTGCCTCGAGCACCAATGTCGCGACGAAGTCGACCGCCCGCAGGACGTGCCCCTGGGTCTCGATCCGCCGGCCCTTCGTGGCCAGCCCGAGCGCGGACGCCCGTACGGCGGCCTCCGAGACCTCACGCCAGTGCTGCACGAGCTGACCGGGCTTGCGGTACGACGCCGCGACGCCCTGGACGAAGCTGGTGTCGCCGTCCGGCTGCGGCGGGAAGTCCGTCCAGTAGCTGACGAAGTCCCGGTCGGGCTCGACCACGGCCGGGCTGGCGAACGCGATCAGCGCGCGCTGGGCGTCGTACAGCAGGTGGACGAGCAGCGGGCCGACAGGCATTCCGGGGCAACGGGTCTCGCGCTGGAAATCGGCATCGGTCAGTCCTTGCACCGTCTCGGTCAATCGCCCGTACGTGCGTCCCAGCGTCGCCGCCAGTCCCAGCGGCAACGCGCCGCGCTCGGGTGCCTTCATGGTGTCAGGAACGCGCGGTGTCGAGGTGTGCGGCGGCGATCGCCTCGAGGTGGCTCAGATCCGACGAGACCGTCGCGAACGTGTACCCCTGCGCCAGCCGCCGCTGCGCGTTCTCACCGTCGAAGGTGTGGATGCCGCACGCGATGCCCGCATCGGCAGCGGTACGGGCGATCAGCTCGAGCGCCTCCTCGAACGGCCCGTCCACCTCCGGGTCGCCCGGGTACCGCGCGCCGAGCGCGAGACTGAGATCCGACGGGCCGACGTACAGCCCGTCCAGGCCCGGCGTCGCGCAGATCTCCGCGACGTTCTTCAGTCCGAGCGGCGTCTCGATCATCGCCAGCACGACGGTGGCGGCGTTGGCCTTGGCCGGCTCCGCGTCGATCCGCAGCGAGGCCCGCAACGGCCCGAACGAGCGCACGCCGAGCGGCGGGTACTTCGCAGCCCGGACGGCGGCCGCGACGTCCTCGGCGGTGTCGATCAGCGGCACGATCACCCCGGTCGCGCCGGCGTCCAGCGCCCGCCCGATCGGCGTCGGGTTGTTCGCCTCGACCCGCACCAGCCCGGCGGCCTCGCGGTCGCTCAGCGCGCTCCCGGCGTCGATCGCGAGCAGCCCGGTCACCAGCCCCTGGTACCCGATCAGCCCGTGCTGCGCGTCCAGCACCACGTAGTCGTACCCCAACCGCGCGATCCGCTCGGTCGCGGGCGGCGCGTCCAGCGTCACCCAGTACCCGACGAGCTTCTCCCTGCCCCTGATCTGCTCAGCGAAAGTCACAACCCCACATTAGACGGGCGGGACTCCGTGCCGACGATGCGAGAAGGTTCGGTCCTTGGACTGCGCTGCCGCGAGGCGCGCGATCAGGTCGTTGCGCAGGTCCTCCGGCTCGACGATCGCGTCGATGACCAGATCCGCCGCCAGGCGCAGGATGTCGATATCGGTCTCGTACTCCTCGCGGAGCTTGGCGACGTACTCGACCCGCTCGCCCTCGTCGGCGATCTCCTGGATCTTGTTGTAGTACACGGCGTTGATCGCCGCCTCCGGACCCATCACGGCGATCTTCGCGGTCGGCAACGCGACGCACGCGTCGGGCGAGAAGCCGGGGCCGCACATCGCGTACAGGCCGGCGCCGTACGCCTTGCGGACGATCACCGACACCGTCGGCACGGTCGCCTCGGACACCGCGGTGATCATCTTCGCGCCGTGCCGGATGATCCCGGCCCGCTCGACCTCGCTGCCGATCATGAAGCCGGGCACGTCGCACAGATAGACGAGCGGCACGTTGAACGCGTCGCACAGCCAGATGAACCGGGCCGCCTTGTCCGCGGAGTCGACGAACAGCACCCCGCCCTTCACGGCCGGCTGGTTCGCCACGATCCCGACCACCTGCCCGGCCAGCAGGCCGAACCCGACCACGAGCTCCGGCGCGTACGCCGGCTTGATCTCGAAGAACGTGTCCGCGTCGACGACCGCATCGATCACGTCGTGGATGTCGAACCCGACGCTCTCCTCGGCCGGCACCAGGTCACGGGTGAAGTCGCGGCCGGCCTCCGAGGCGTCGTACGACGGCGGCCGCGAACGCCACGAACCGGGCAGGTAGGAGAAGTACTGCTTGGCGAGCTCGATCGCCTCGGTGTCGTCGGACGCGAGCAGGTCGCCGCAGCCCGAGACGCTGGTGTGCATCCGGGCGCCGCCCATCTCCTCCAGCGTGACCTTCTCGCCGACGACCATCTCGGCCATCCGGGGCGAGCCCAGGTACATCGAGGCGTTGCCGTCGACCATGATCACGATGTCGCAGAACGCCGGGATGTACGCGCCGCCGGCCGCGGACGGACCGAACAGGCAGCAGATCTGCGGGACCTTGCCGGACAGCGCGACCTGGTTGTGGAAGATCCGGCCGGCGCCGCGACGGCCCGGGAACAGCTGGACCTGGTCGGTGATGCGAGCGCCGGCGGAGTCGATCAGCCAGAAGATCGGCAGCTCGTCGCGGAGCGCGACCTCCGTGATCCGGACGATCTTCTCGACCGTCCGCGCACCCCAAGACCCGGCCTTGACGGTCGGGTCGTTCGCGACGATCAGCGCCGGTCGGCCGTCGACCAGCGCCCGGCCGGTGACCACGCCGTCGGCGGGCAGACCGGGGTTCAGGGCGTTGGCCAACTGGGCTTCCTCGACGAAGGAGCCCTCGTCGACGAGCAGCGCGATCCGGTCGCGGACATACAGCTTGTTCTGGCTGTCGAGCTTGGCTTTGGCCTTGTCCGGCGGCGCCAGCGTCGCTTCGCGGGCGACCTTGACCTCAGTCCAGTGATCGTGGGTCATGCAGGCATCATTCCACCGGTAGCCCGAGGCTTCGGGCGATGAGCATCCGCTGGACCTCCGACGTACCCTCGCCGATCTCGAGGATCTTGGCGTCGCGGTAGAAGCGGGTGACCGGGTACTCCTCCATGAAGCCGTAGCCGCCGAAGACCTGGGTGGCGATCCTGGTAGCACTCACCGCGGCCTCAGTCGCATACAACTTGGCGACCGACGCCGCCTGCTTGAACTCCTGCACCGATGCTTGAGCGTCCTTGAGCGCCGCAGCCCGGTACACCAGCAGCTCGGCCGCGTCGGCCATCACCTTCAGGTCGGCGATCTGAAATGCGACACCCTGCTTGCGGCCGATCGGTCCACCGAACGTCTGCCGCTCACCGGCGTACTGCACCGACAGCTCCAGGCACGCGCGGATGCAGCCGAGCGCGACCGCCGCGATCGCGACCCGCCCGTCGTCGAGCGTCGCGAGGAACTGGGCGAACCCCTTCCCGCGCCGACCGAGCAGGTTGGCCTCCGGGACGCGGACGCCGCTCAGCGACAGCGGATGCGTGTCGCTCGCATGCCAGCCGAGCTTGTCGTACGCCGCCTCCGCCACGAAGCCCGGCGTACCGGCCGGGACGATGATCGTGGAGATCTCGGGCTTGCCGTCCGCGCGCTCACCGGTCCGCGCGGTCACCGTCACGCAGCTCGTGATGCTCGAGCCGGAGTTGGTGATGAACTGTTTCGAGCCGTCGATCACCCACTCGCCGCCGTCGAGCACCGCGCGGGTCCTGGTCGCGCCGGCGTCCGAACCCGACTCGGGTTCGGTCAGGCCGAACCCGGCCAGCTTCTGCCCGGCCACCAGGTCGGGCAGCCAGGTCGCCTTCTGCTCGTCGGTGCCGTAGGTCAGGATCGGGTTGATGCCGAGCCCGACCGCCGCCTCCAGCGTGATGCCCATCGACTGGTCGACCCGGGAAATCTCCTCGATCGCCACGCAGAGGCTGGTGAAGTCGCCGCCGGCGCCGCCGTACTCCTCCGGCGCGGTCAGCCCGAACAGGCCGAGCCGCCCCACCTTCTGCACGACCTCCACCGGGAAGTAGTGCTTGCGATCCCACTCGGCCGCATGCGGCGCGATCTCCGCCTCGGCGAAGTCGCGGACGCTCTGGCGGAACTCCCGGTGTTCCTCGGACAGCTCGAACATGCGGCACCCCTTCGTGCTTGACGCTTACGTAAACGTAAAGCACGCTGGCTGCATGCACAATAGCCAGGTGTCCGCTGAGACCTGGTCGATCGCCGAGCTCGCCACCGAGTACGACGTCACGCTCCGAACGATCCGCTTCTACGAGGACCGCGGCCTGCTCACCCCCGAACGCCGCGGCACCGCCCGCGTCTACCACCCCCGCGACAAGGTCCGCCTGGGCCTCATCCTCCGCGGCAAACGCCTCGGCTTCTCCCTCGACGAGATCGCCAAGATCGTCGACATGTACGACGCCGAGCCCGGCGAGGAGGGCCAGCTCGTCTACCTCCTGGACCAGATCACCCACCGCCGAGCCGAACTCGAACAACGCCGCCGCGACATCGAAGAAACCCTCGCCGACCTCTCCGAAGTAGAGGCCCGCTGCCGCACCGACCTCACCACCCTCCGCAACAGGCCGACCCAGGCTTAGGGTTCCAGGCGCACGAGCCCGTTCCGCTCGGCATCAGCGCGCCGGCATCCGAACGCCGCCCCGTCGACGGTGAACCGGGCTGGATCCTCGCCAGCTACCCGCCGGAGCAGCCACGGACTCCCCGGTTCGGCGTACAGGAGAGTCGCCGTACGCCGATCGTCCGCACTCACCCGGAAACCGGCGAGCAGGAGCTCGGATCCGTCCGCATGCCCGGCCGGCAGCTCGGGAGGTTCGGGCGGGAGATACCCCATCGGCGCGGCAAACCAGGGCGCCAACTCCGGCCCACCCGCCGTACGCCACCGCTCGATCAGCCGCCGGAACGCGGCCTCCCGACGTACCGCGGATCCGGCCGCGAGGATCGCCGTACCCGCACCGGCAAACATCCGCCCGAAGGCGCGCACCGGAACCACGTGCGTCATACCCAACGCCCAAACCGACCGAGTCAGAAGCGTCGCAGCACGCAACAGACTCGCCGCCTCCAACGCCGCCCCCGAAAGCGAACGCCCGACCCTCTTGGACCCTCTCGGGTCCGGAGGCAGCTCACTCGCAGACCAGGTCCAGTCTTTGCGCTGGACCGACAGTGCGACCTCCCGCGCCCTGACAGATCCGTCGGAGCCGATGGACAACAGCGGCACTCCGTCACGCCAGGAGATCGCGATCCCGCGCCGGTCCGCGGCATCGAACTGCAGAGCCTCCACCCCCGAGCAGTACAAGTAGATGTCCGGCAGCGCGTACGACACCTCGGTCCGCTCGACGACAACCGACATCCGGCACTCGAGCCGACCCCGGGACCGCTCGATCGTCAGCTCGGAAACTTCCGCGCCGCGCAGGTCGAATCGCCCGGCCAACTCCGCACCCACCTCCGGCGTCAACCGCTGCTGCTCAGATTCGCTCGCCCGCCAGTCGTAGTACGCCAAGCCGTCACGCGCGAAGGCCTCACGCACCCCCGGCCGACGGGCACACGCGGCATACACGAATGGATAGACGCCGTTGTCCCACCCATCAGCGATCCGGTTGATCCGCAACCGGTCGAACGTCCGTGCATCACCTGAGATCTCAGCAATCTCCGCCCACGACTCGTCGAGTCGTGTAGCCCACGTACGCAACACGTGCCCCAAGGTCAGTTGCCTCGTGGTGTTGTCGGCAACCGGCGCTGCCAGGTCAGAGGGCCGACCTGGATGCGCTCGTTCGAGGAACCGTTCCACGTCACCGGGAGGGCGTGCGCACGCAGTACGGCAGCTACTCGGTGGCCGACAGCAGTCACCCGGTCGGGCCACTCGGCTTCCGGGACGTCGAACGCGCCGTACGCGAGAAACAGGTCTGCCGAGTCGTCCGCGAGGCGTTCGGCGTCCTGGGAGTGGAAGAAGACATACCCGGTGGACGGACGGTCGTCAGGGCGCTCGTCGAAGATCTCGGCGGAGCCACAGGTCTGGCAGCAGGTGAAGTTCATCCGGGCGACGACACCAGCGGCGTCCAGCTCGGCGAAGGCCGCCTCCACGTTGTCGGCGTCGGTCCGGGCCGGCCAAAGCTCCTGCTCGGCGAGACGCGTATGCCACAGCTCGCCGACGACTTGCTCGATCTGCGAAGCCGTCAGCAACTCCTCGCCTTCCAAGTACTCCGTCGCTGCCTGGACCACCTCAGCCCGGTCCATGAAGCCAGGCAAGATCCAGGCCCGGATCTGACCGCGAACCCCCTCCAACTCCTCAGGGTCGTCAGCCACTCTTAGCAGTTCGTCATAGATCCCCACGTCGGCAGCCTAAGCGCCGACGCGTCCACAAACGCGGTCTAGTTGGGCTTGCGGCGGCCGTAGAACCAGTAGGCAAGGGGGGCGGTGCCGAGGGAGTTGAACAGGGTGAGGGTCAGCGCCCACAGGGGTTTGGGGCCACGGACCTGGGCGGCGGGGCGCCGGGCGAGATCGGCCAGGGCGATGGCCTTCATGAGGCCCTCGATGATCGCGCCGATCATGACCAGTCGCTGCTGCCGCGGGCTCAGGTCGGCCCATTTCTTCGCGCTCACCCCTCCACCATGCGCCTGCCGCGTCACGCAGGCAAGGAGGCTCGACTTATGTGCGGAACGACAGGAGGTGTCCGGCTGAGCGACCCCGACACGCCGGGGACAATCGTTTGCCGGGTGCTTCGCGGGTCGACACGTCCTGTCGAAATGCAGGTGAACCGACGGAGGGCGAGGGCGGCCAGGCGGGGGTCGGCGCCCAGGGGTGGGCTGATCAGGTGGCCGCGGGCGTGGCGGTGGATCAGCTTTTCGAAGAAGCCCGGGGCCAGGAGGTACGTCGCGACGGCGACTCGGCCCGGCGTGCGGGCCAGGACGGCCGGGAGGCGTTCGCCGACGCCTGAGAGATAGCCGACCTGCACCGGGCGATCGATGCGGCGGGACAGCATCCTGGCGGTCTCCGAGCAGTCGAGCAGGGCCCGCGGGTCTGACGAGCCGGCGGCGGCCAGTACGACGTGGTCGACGCGGGACAGGTCGCCCAGGCGATCGGCCAGGATGTCGGCGAGGACGGGATCCGGTCCGAGCGCAGCGGCCGCATGGACCTGCCCAGGGTAGCGATCCACCTCGGCCGCGACGTCGACGTACACGTGGTAACCGGAGCTGAGCAACAACGGCACCACGACGGCCTCGTTGCTGTCGGCAACCACTCGGCGCATCAGCTCGGGCAGCGCCGGAAGGTTGAGATCCACGAAGCCGAGCGAGATCGCTACCCCGGGAGCCTGGCGCGCCATCTCGCGCACAAGGTCGTGCACGACCCGGATCCCGCGCGGATCGGCAGTGCCGTGGGCCACCGCGACGAGGTCCGTCACGAAGGCACCCCGGCCGGTTCGACGGCCAGCCGGTAGCCGCGACGGACGACGGTGCGAACCAGCTCAGGACGGCCGACAGCCGTGCGCAGACGATTGACCGTCACCTCGACGGCGTGCACATCCTCCGCGCCCGGCAGAACCGCCAGCAGCTCAGGTCGAGAGACCACGTCCCCACCGGCCGCGACAAGCGCGGCCAGCACCGCCCGCGGCCCAGGCCCGAGCGGGAGTACGACGCCGTTCAGCACCGCCGCCCCACCGCGAATCACCAGCAACCCGAACTCCGTCTCGATCGAGCGAGCGTTGTCGTCGGTCAGCCGATCGGTGACGATCCGGATCAACGCGCCCAACCGGAACCGATCCGGCACCAGCGGCTCCAGCCCCAACGCCACAAACGGCCCCGCCGTCACCGGCCCCACACAGGCGTTCAGCACACGTCCCGTCCGCAGCGCCGACACCAACGCGTCGTACTGCCCGTTCAACGCCGCAGCATCAAGCATCGCCTGCGCACCCGGCGCCGACGTGTGTACGACGGCGTCCACGGTCCCCGCACAGATCTGCGAGATCATCCGCTCGACGACAACCGGATCGGGCGCCGGCCCCCAGCGATACACCTCCAGCCCGCGCACCGACGCCCCCGCCGTACGCAACGCGTCCTGCAACGACGGGTCCGACAAACCGTGCAGCTGTACGACGATCTTCCGCCCGTGCACGCCCTGCATACGCAACCACTCGACCACCTCGGCCGTCGTCTCCGACCGCGCCGACCAGTGCTCGACCAAACCCGCGGCCCGGATCGCGCCACGCGCCTTCGGGCCGCGGGCGAGGATCCTCGACTGCTCCAGCGTGCCCAGCAGATCAGCCGCCAGCCCCGCGGTGTCGGCCGCCTCGACCCAGCCCCGGAAGCCGACCGCGGTCGTGACCACGACGTCGTCCGGCGGGTTCGCGATCACCCGCCGGGTCGCCTCGATCAGCGCATGGTCGTCAGCGACCGGCACGATCTGCAGCGTCGGCGCGTGCAGCACCTTCGCGCCGCGCCGCTCGAACGACGCGATCAGGTCCTCCGCCCGCCGATGCGCGGTGATCGCGATCGTGCAGCCGCTGAGCGGCCCCGGCCTAGTCGCCACCGGAACCCACCACGACCTGACCGTCGACGACCTCGACCGGATACACCGGCAGCGAGACCTCCGGGTCGTCCAGGCACTCGCCCGTGCGCAGCGAGAACACCTGCTTGAACATCGGCGACGCGACCGTCGGTACGTCGCCGCGGCTGCCGACGATCCCGCGCGACATCACGTTCGCCCCGCTGAACGGATCCTGGTTGCCGAGGGCAAACACCTCGCCATCGTGGGTGCGGAACAACGCGACCTGCACGTCCCCGAGCAGAGCGGCGACACCACGCTCGGGGAGCAGTGCGTCGAACGAGCAGACCATCATCGGCGTACCTCCAATCGGGGGCCGGCCAGCAGGACCGGCTCCAGCTGCCCGCGTTCGGCCGGGCTGGCCGGGCGCGGCTGGCTGCGCTCGACCACGTAGCGCAGGTCGGCGTCGGGCTGGTCCGGCGCGTTCACGAACGACACGAACCGGGCCAGCTTCTGCGGGTCGTTCAGCGTCGCCTGCCACTCGTCGACGTACGAGTCGACATGCATGGCCATCGCGGCGTCCAGGTCGGCCGCGATCCCGAGACTGTCGTTCAGTACGACGTCGCGCACGTGGTCGAGGCCGCCCTCGAGCTCGCGCATCCACACCGCCGTCCGCTGTAGCCGGTCGCCGGTACGGACGTAGTACATGAGGAAGCGGTCGATCGCCCGGAACAGCTCCTCGTCGGTGAGATCGGACGCGAGCAGCTCCGCATGCCGCGGCGTCATCCCGCCGTTGCCGCCGACGTACAGGTTCCAGCCCTTCTCGGTCGCGATCACGCCGACGTCCTTGCCCCGGGCCTCGGCGCACTCGCGGGCACACCCGGACACGCCGAGCTTGAGCTTGTGCGGCGACCGCAGCCCGCGGTACCGCAACTCCAGCGCGATCGCCATCCCGACCGAGTCCTGTACGCCGTACCTGCACCAGGTCGACCCGACGCACGACTTCACCGTCCGCAGCGCCTTCCCGTACGCATGCCCGGACTCGAACCCGGCATCAACCAGCCGCTTCCAGATCGCCGGCAGCTGCTCGATCCGGGCACCGAACAGGTCGACCCGCTGCCCGCCCGTGATCTTCGTGTACAGCCCGAAGTCGCGCGCCACCTCGCCGATCGTGATCAGCCCCTCCGGCGTGATCTCACCGCCGGGGATCCGCGGTACGACGGAGTACGTGCCGTCCTTCTGCATGTTGGCCATCACGTGGTCGTTGGTGTCCTGCAGCGTCGCGCGCTCGCCCTCGAGGACGTGCCCGGCGGGGTCCAGGCTGGCCAGGATCGACGCCACCACGGGCTTGCAGATGTCGCAGCCGCGCCCGGTCCCGTGCCGCTCGACGATCTCGCTGAACGTCCGCAGCTCGGTGATCCGGACGACGTCGAACAGCTCGGCCCGACTCAGCGCGAAATGTTCGCACAGCGCCTTGCTGACCTCGACACCGGCCTTCGCGAGCTCGCTGTTGAGCAGGTTCTTCACGATCGGCAGGCAGGAACCGCACGACGTCCCTGCCTTCGTCCGACCGCAGACCGACTTGATGTCGCCGCAGCCCTCGTCGCGTACGGCGCAGCGGATCGTCCCCGCCGATACGTTGTTGCACGAGCACACCGGCGCCTCGTCCGGCAGCTCGAGCTGCACCGGCGCGGCGCCTTCCGGCAGCAGGAACGCGGCCGGGTCCGCACCGAGTTCGCGGCCGACCATCGGGCGCAACCCGGAGTACGCCGATGCGTCGCCGACCAGGATGCCGCCGAGCAGCGTACGGGCGTCGTCGGACAGCACGAGCTTCTTGTAGACGCCGGCCACCGGGTCGGCGTACACGATGTCGAGCGCGCCTTCGGTGGCGCCGAACGCATCGCCGAAGCTCGCGACGTCGACGCCGAGCAGCTTCAGCTTGGTCGACGTGTCGGCGCCGGGGAACGTTGCCTCACCACCTAGTAGGCGGTCGGCAACTATCTCGGCCATCGTGTAGCCGGGGGCAATCAATCCCCACACGCGGCCTTCGATACAAGCGACTTCGCCGATCGCCCATACGCCGGGCACCGACGTACGGCAGGCCTCGTCCACGACGACGCCGCCGCGCTCGCCGATCTCCAGGCCGGCCTCGCGGCCGAGCTCGTCGCGCGGGCGGACACCGGTCGCGAACACCACCACGTCGGCCGGCAGATCGGGGCCATCGGCAACGGCCATCGCCCGCGCCGCGCCTTGCGAAGTGAGCTTCACACGCTGGCACTGCGTCGCGGTCAGAACTTCGACATCCAGCCCCTCGATCAACCGGGACAGCGCCGAACCGCCGCCCTCGTCGACCTGCAACGGCATCAGTCGCGGCGCGAACTCGACGACCTTCGTCGCCGCATCCAGCGCCCGCAACGCGCCCGCAGCCTCCAGGCCGAGCAGACCGCCACCGACGACGACACCGTTGACCTGCTTGCCTTCGGACTTCAGCCGTTCGACGTACACGCGCAGCGCGGCGACGTCGTCGATGGTCCGGTAGACGAAGCAGCCCTGCGCGTCGTTGTTCTTCACGGGCGGGATGAACGCCGCCGAACCGGTCGCCAGGACGAGCTCGTCGTACCCGACCTGCTCGCCGCGCGCGGTCGTCACGGTCTTCGCCGTCGTGTCGATCGAGGAGATCCGGACGCCCTTGCGCAGGTTCACGGCCGGGTCGTCCCACAGGTCGGGGTCGCCGAGGGAGAGGTCCTGCGGGTCGCGGCCGGAGAAGTAGCTGGTCAGCGCGACCCGGTCGTACGGGAGCCGCGGCTCCTCGGCGAACACCGTGACGCGATAGGTGATGCCGGTGTCGCGTTGCCGCAGCGCCTCGACCAACCGGTGGGCGACCATGCCACCGCCGACCACCACAACGTGTTTGGCCTTCTTCAGCTCTGCCATCGTCGCCCTCCTGCTCGGGACTGGTTCGGTCTCGCCGCGCCGGAAGCGGTCGAGCAGTTCGCCGACGGCGCCGGTGCAACTGCCGCACCCGGTCGTCGCCCGCGTCGTGGCGGCGATGCCGTCGACACTGTCGGCACCCCCACGCCAGGCCGCCTCGATGGCAGCCCTCGTAACCCCGTTGCACCGACACACGGTCGGCATCTTCCTGGCCGGTACGGCGGGCGCCGTGAGCAACCCATCCGCATCAACCGGCGTCCCCCGGTCCGCCAGCAGCACGAGCTCCGCCGCCACCTCCGGCGCCCCCACCACCACGGCTGACCGGACCACACCGTCCCGCAGGACGGCCCGCACGTACCGCGAGCCATCCTCCAGCCGGACGACCTCGCCTACCTCGTGCATGTCGCCCAGCACAAGCACATCCAGCCCACCGGCTGTCAGCCGAAGGACCTCAGGCGGAACCACACCCGGCGTCTGCATGTGCTGAGCGCGGAGGTGACCAGCCAGGAGCTCGGCGTGGGACCATGCCGAGGCGACGGTTCCGGTAAGACGGCCGTCGACTTCGGCGCAGTCGCCGATTGCGTGGATGGTTGGGTCGTCGGGGCTGGTGAGGGTGTGGTCGACGACGATGCCGGTGCGGACTGTCAGGCCCGCGGCCAGCTCGGTTCGGGGGCGTACGCCGCATGCCACGACCAGCAGCTCGCCGTACACCTGCCGCCCGTTGCGCAGGTTCAGCACCCGGAAACGCCCGTCCCGCACGTCCGTGCCGTCGACAGTCGCGTTGAGCAGTACTTCGACACCCAACGCCCGCACCGCCCGCGTGACCTGCCGGCCGGCGGACGCCCGGATCGTCTTGTCCAGAAGCGTTTCCCCGTCGTGCACCAGTGTCACCGCGACCCCGCGCCCGCGCAGCGCACAAGCAGTCTCGACGCCGAGCACGCCGCCACCCAGCACGACCGCCCGCCGCGCCGAACCCGCCGCTTCCACCACCGCTCGGGCATCAACAACCGAACGAAGGCGATGAACACCCGCGACCGCCTCGGGCAGCACCGGTTCGGCTCCGGTCGCGAACACCAGCCGGTCATAGCCCCACTCGCGCCCCGCGGCATCAGTCACCACCTGGCGATCCCGGTCCACCGCCACAGCGGTGGCCACCGGTTCGCCACCCATCAACGGCTCGGCGCGGCCGGCGACGTACTCGGTCAGCCTGTTGCGGTTGTACGACGGCTCGTCGCCGAGCACAGTCACGTCGTACGACGGCAACAGCTCCGCCAGCCGCCGGCCGGCCATCCCGCCGCCGATGATCACCACCTTCATGCCGAGACTCCCGTCGCCGGTAGAACGGCGGCGGTGACTTCGACGGCACACGCCTTGAACTCGGGCATCCCCGATACCGGATCGAGCACATCGTTGGTCAGCTCGTTGACGGCCTCGGCCCCACCGAAGTGGAACGGCACGAACACCGTGTCCGGCCGTACGTCGGTGGTCACGCGCGCAGGTAGCACCATCGACCCACGCGTCGTACGCAACCGCACCGGCCGCCCGTCACCGATCCCCAGCTGCGCGGCCACCCGCGGATGAATCTCCGCGAACACCTCCGGCTCCGCCTCAGCCAACTCCGGTACCCGCCGCGTCTGTGCACCGCTTTGGTAATGCTGCAGCAGGCGCCCAGTCACCAGGTACAGCGGCGACTCTGCGTTGAGGTCGTCCGCCACCGGTCGATGGTCGACGGCCACCACGTGCGCGCGTCCGTCGGGCGTCGGGAACCCGTCCGCGAAGAGTCGCGGCGTACCCGGATGTCCTTCGTGCGGTACCGGCCAGAACAACGCCTCGCCGTTGTCCAACCGGTCCCACGTGATCCCCGAATAGTCGGCCCGCCCGCCGGCGCTCGCCCGCCGAAGCTCCTCGAAGACCTCAGCCGGATCGGTCGAAAACCCTTTACTACCGAGCCTTTCGGCCAGACCGGCAAACACAGCAAGGTCGCTCCGCACCTCGCCAGGAGGCGGTACGGCGGTACGTCGCCGCAGTACCCGTCCCTCGAGCGACGTCATCGTCCCGTCCTCTTCGGCCCACTGCGTCACGGGAAACACGACATCCGCTAGCAGCGCCGTCTCGGACGGCACCACGTCCGCAACCACCAGCAACTCCAGCGAAGCGAGCCGCTCGCGGACCGAGGCGAGGTTCGGCGCCGACACCAGCAGATTGCTTCCGTGCACCATGAGCGCCTTGGGTCCGTCCGCTTGCCCGAGCGAGTTGATCAGCTCAACCGCGCTCTTGCCGGGGCCGGGCAGATCGTCGACACCCCAGACCCGCATCAGATGCGCGCGCGCCGCCGGGTCGGAAATACTGCGATAGCCAGGCAGCTGATCCGCCTTCTGCCCGTGCTCCCGACCGCCCTGGCCGTTCCCCTGTCCCGTGATGCAGCCGTAGCCGCTTCCCAGTCGCCCGGGCAGCCCGAGCGCCAGCGCGAGGTTGATACAAGCAGTCACCGTGTCGGTGCCCTTGCTGTGCTGCTCAGCCCCACGCCCGGTGAGGATGTACGCCCCGGCGCCACCATGCACCGGAGCAGCAGAAGCCAGCACCCGCGCGGCCCGGCGGATCGTCGCAGCAGGAACACCGGTCACCCGCTCAGCCCGCTCCGGCCACCAGGAAGCCGTGGAGCGAATCAGCAAGTCCGGATCATCCACGCGCTCGGCCAGGTAATCCGTGTCCGCAAGGCCCTCCTGCAGGACCACGTGAGTCAGGGCAAGCACCAGGGCGAGGTCCGTGCCCGGCGTGGCCTGCAGGTGGACGCCGCCACCGTCTGCAGTGAGTCCGGCAGTGGCCGAGTGACGCGGGTCGACGACCAGAAGTCCACCCGAGTCCCGCACGCCTTGCAGATGCGCGATCGCCGGCGGCATCGTCTCCGCGATGTTGCTGCCGACCAGCAGAATCCCGCCGGCGCCGCCCAGATCCGCCAGCGGGAACGGCAGTCCCCGATCGATCCCGAACGCCCGGTTCGTCGCGGCTGCCGCCGACGACATGCAGAACCGGCCGTTGTAGTCCACGTTCGCCGTCTTCAACGCCACCCGGGCGAACTTCCCGAGCGCGTACGCCTTCTCGTTCGTCAGCCCGCCGCCGCCGAACACCGCCACCGCGTCCCGGCCGTGCGCCTCCTGCACCGACCGGATACGCGCGGCAACGAAGTCCAGCGCGGTGTCCCAGCTCGTCTCCACCAGTTCGCCCGCGGCATTGCGGATCAGCGGCGTCGTGAGCCGATCCGGCACCGTGAGTACGTCGGGAGCCGTCCAGCCCTTGCGGCACAACCCGCCTCCGCCGGCGGGGCGCACCTCCACGGCACCCGGTCGTGCGACCGGGTGCAGCGTGGTGGCGCACTGCAGAGCGCAGTACGGACAGTGGGTAAGGACAGAGCTCACACGCGCTCCTGGCTGAGGGGGCCGCCCTTGCGGAGGTAGCAGAAGTACGTCACCGCCAGGCAGAGCACGTAGAACCCGCAGAACACGTACAGCGCGGGGATCAGCGACCCGAAGTGGCTCGTCGACATCGCGAACCCGCGCGGCACCAGGAATCCGCCGTACGCACCGACCGCCGACGCGATCCCGATGCAGGCCGCCGCCTCGCGCCGCGCCCGGCCCGGGTCGTCCGGCGTCGTCAGCCGGAACACCGCCGGGATCATCCGGTACGTCGACCCGTTGGCCGCGCCGCTGGCGACGAACAGGACGAGGAAGCTGAGCAGGAACGCCGCGAAGCTGCCGGACTTCACCGACACGATCGCGGCCAGGATGCCCAGGCCCATCACCACGAACGAACAGACCGTGATCCAGGCACCGCCGACCCGGTCGGCCAGCTTGCCGCCGAACGGTCGCGCGATGGACCCGACCAACGCGCCGAGGAACGCGTAGTGCGCCGGCGTGATGTCCGGGAACGTCGTCTTGATCAGCAGCGGGAACGCCGCGCCGAAGCCGATGAACGACCCGAACGTACCGATGTACAGGAACGAGATCACCCAGGTGTGGGGGCGCTTCGCCGCGGCGATCGACGTACGGAACGAGGAGTTCGCCACCGAGAGGTTGGCCATCACCTTCCACGCCCAGAACGCGGCCAGCACAATCAGCGGCAGCCACATCAGCCCGGCCCGGTTCAGCGACAGGCCCGCCCCGGCGACGATCACGATCGGCACCAGGAGCTGGACGACGGCGACGCCGAGGTTGCCGCCGGCTGCGTTGATGCCGAGCGCGAAACCCTTCTCCTTCTCCGGGTAGAAGAACGAGATGTTGGTCATGCTGCTGGCGAAGTTGCCGCCGCCGACGCCCGCGGTCGCCGCGACCAGCGCCATCAGCCAGAACGGCGTGTCCGGCCGCGTCATGAAGTACGACAGCCCGACGGTCGGGATCAGCAGCAGCAGCGCCGAGAAAACCGTCCAGTTCCGCCCGCCGAACCGCGGTACGGCGAACGTGTACGGCAACCGCAGCGTCGCGCCGACCAGACTCGGCAGCGCGACCAGCCAGAACAGCTGGTTGGTGTCGTAGCCGAAACCGGCCTTGGGCATCGACACGACGACGATGCTCCACAGCTGCCAGACGGAGAAGCCGAGGAACTCGGCGAAGATCGAGGGCCACAGGTTCCGCCGCGCGATCGCCCGGCCCTTCCCGGCCCAGAACGTGGCGTCCTCGGGATCCCAGACGTCGATCCAGCGTCCGCGCCGCGGCGCCTCGACGGTCCCCACCGCGCCACGGGCGTCTGTGGTGGTGACGGTCTGCGGTCCTGCCTCGAGCGTCATCGCAAGTCTCCGATCATCCGACCTCATCGATTAGGCCTGGACGTTATGACCGGGGTGTTTCCGCGTAGTCATCTTGTTGTTACGCCGCCGAAACGGCTCCCGCACACCCGCTGTGGGGTGGTGAGAGATCTTGGGTACTGTGCCGAGCGTGAACCGATGGGGATGGCGGGCGGCGATTGCCGCAGTACTGATCGGCTGGCTGGTGCTGGGCGCCCTGGGCGGTCCGGCGGTGGGGAAACTGAGCGAGGTCCAGCAGAACGACAACGCCAACTTCCTCCCGAAGCAGGCCGAGTCGACGCTGGTGGCCAACGAGTCGGCGAAGTTCGTCGACTCCAAGGCGCTGCCGTACTTCGTCCTGATCGAGCGCGAATCCGGGATCACGCCGGCGGACCTGGAGGCGGCCAAGGCGTTCATCGCCCGGATCCCGTCGCTGGACATCGGCGACGGGAAGAAGCTGGGTTCCTATCTGACCGCTCCGGTCGGCGCCCCGATCCCGTCGGAGGATCACAAGGCGCTGCTGATCACCATCCAGACGAACGGCGACCGCGCCGACGAGGTGGTCAAGCAGGGCACGACCGTGCTGTACGCGGTCGCCGACACGCTGCGAACCGACATCAAGCAGAACCTCACACCGACCGGTCTGCAGGTCTACGTCACCGGACCGGGCGGGGTGTTCGCGGACTTCGTCGTCGCGTTCAGCGGGATCGACGGGATTCTGCTCGGGGTCGCGCTGGCGGTCGTGTTCGTGATCCTGCTGATCGTCTACCGCAGCCCGATCCTGCCGATCGCGGTCCTGCTGACCGCGGTCTTCGGCCTCGCGCTGGCCGCGCTCGTGGTGTATCCGCTCGCGAAGAACGGCGTACTGCAGCTGAACGGCCAGAGCCAGGGCATCCTGTTCATCCTGGTGGTCGGCGCCTCGACCGACTATGCGCTGCTGCTCGTCTCTCGTTACAAAGAGGAGTTGCACGACTACGAAAGCAAGTTCGAGGCGATGCGGGTCGCGTGGCGGGCGTCGATCGAGCCGATCGCGGCCAGCGCGGCGACGGTCATCCTCGGTCTGCTGTGCCTCCTGCTTTCCCAGCTCGGCAGCACGAAAGGCCTCGGCCCGGTCGGCGCCTTCGGGATCGCGGGCGCGTTCATCGCGGCGATGACGTTCCTGCCCGCGATCCTGCTCGCGTTCGGCCGGCGGATCTTCTGGCCGTCGATCCCGCGGGTCGACCACGTCCACTCCCGCGACCAGGTCGGTGGCAAGCGTCTCTGGGGCCGCATCTCCGGGCTGGTCGGCCGGCACTCCCGCCGGGTCTGGGTGATCAGCGCGCTGGCGTTGCTGGCGTGCGCGGCGTTCCTGCCGACGTTCAAGGCGAGCGGGACCTCGCAGGAGGACCTGTTCCTGAACAAGGTCGAGTCGGTCACCGGGCAGGAGGAGCTGGGCAAGCACTTCGACGCGGGTGCCGGTACGCCGGTGCAGATCCTCACGCCGGTTGCGCAGGCGGACCAGGTCGTACAGACCGCGTTGAAGGTCGACGGTATCGGGGAGGCGTCCGCGTCGGTGGCTCCCGGCGTACCGCCGAAGGTTGTCGACGGCAAGGTGCTGGTCCAGGCCACGCTGAAGGTGCCGGCCGACTCGCCCGAGGCCACGAAGGTCGTGAAGCATCTGCGGTCCTCGCTGGATGCCGTGAGTCCGGACATCCTGGTGGGCGGCAACACCGCGATCAACCTCGACGTCCTGGACGCCGCGCAGCGCGACCTCCGGGTGATCATCCCGACGATCCTTGCGGTGATCTTCGTCGTACTGATGCTGCTGCTGCGTTCGCTCGTCGCCGCCGTACTGCTGGTGATCGCGAACGTGCTGTCCTTCGGCGCGACCCTCGGGGTGAGCGCGCTGATGTTCAACCACGTCTTCAAGTTCCCCGGCGCGGATCCCGGCATCCCGCTCTACGCGTTCGTCTTCCTGGTTGCCCTAGGCATCGACTATTCGATCTTCCTGATGACCCGCGTGCGCGAGGAATCCCAGGAACACGGCACCAGACCCGGCATCCTGATCGGCCTCGCCGTCACCGGCGGCGTCATCACCTCAGCCGGCGTGGTCCTGGCCGCCACCTTCTCCGCCCTGGCCGTCCTCCCCATCCTCTTCCTCGCCCAAATAGCCTTCATGGTCGCCTTCGGCGTCCTCCTCGACACCACCGTCGTCCGCTCCCTCCTGGTCCCCTCCCTGGCCCACGACATCGGCCCCCGAGTCTGGTGGCCCAGCAAACTCGCCAAGGAAAGCCAGGAGAGCGCCACTCAGACGAACCCGATCGAGCAGAAATAGAAGAAAGAAGGCTCTTCCGAAGTCCCGGGGAGCCTGAAGAAGGACAGCGAAAGAGGGTTTAGAGTCATGGCTGGCTCCGGCGGTCGACCGGAGGTTTGCCTGACCACCCCGGACCAGCTTTCCGGAACATACCTGCCAGTGAGCGCAAGCATCTTTCCGGACAGCGACACCTCGGCCGGATGCGGATGCGGATGCGGATGCGGATGCGGATCACGTTCGCGGACTCGTACAAGCTCGGCAACTGGATCGACGCCGACGGCTTCCCGGCCACAGCACCACCGGCCCTCATCTCCTCAAAGGCTTCTGAATAGCCCTCAGAGTGGTGACTGGCTTCGGCGGTCGACCGGAGGTTCGCCTGCACGCCGTTGCCAAGTCAGGGCAGACCTCCAACCAGGCTCGACCACGACCGCATGGGCACCGGCGGGCCCTACTCGCGCCGCGGTATGCATGCGCCGACGTTCGGTCATCAGCGGCCGGTTCGACAGTTCCTACGTAGCCACGAAGGCACCCGACCGCGGCCGCATACCCTGACCAGCGTCATGAGGCGGAACACACATTCATCTTGCAAATAAGGGATTCTGGCGACTCGGCCGATTTGGCGAGCCGGTCCAGACCATGTAGAATCGAACACATGTTCGACACGGATCTGGAGCAGCTGTCGACGGCCGACCTACTCGAGTCCGCCGCCGAACAGCGCGCGACGGCCAACCGCGCCGACACCCGACTGCTGCAGCACGCCCAGATCTACGCCGACCGCCACCACCCCTCCACCTGCAGCACCCGCCCGATCCGCCCCGGCCGCCGGTCAGCCGACGGCCGCGAGCGGGCCGTGGTGCTCGGCGGTGACGGCTGCCCAGAGATCGCCGAGTTCGCCATCGCCGAATTCGGTGTGATGCTCGCGATCTCGCCGATGGTCGCCGCCGGCCTCCTCGGCGAGGCTTTGGCGTTGCGGCACCGGTTCCCGTTCACCTGGGCCCGCGTCCAATCCGGCGACGCCACCGCCTGGAAGGCCCGCCGCCTCGCCGCCGACTGCATGAAACTGTCCGAGGAGGCCGCCCGGTACGTCGACCAGCGGGTCGCGCCGCTGATCGACGCCATCACCCCATACCGCCTGGACAAGATCATCCGCGCCGCCAAACTCCACGCCGCCCCCGACCAGGCCCGCGCCGAAGCCGCCGACGCGGCCGGTGAGCGAGGCGTGTTCGTGGGCCGCAGCGACGCCCACGGCAACAAAACCATCTACGCCAAAGCCCCCGCCGGCGCCGTCATCCGCCACGACGCCACCATCACCGCCATCGCCGAAGCCCTCAAAACCTTCGGCGACACCCGCCACCTCCAACACCGCCGCGCCGACGCCCTCGGCATCATCAGCGACCCCCGCTACACCCAAGAACTCCTCACCCAAGCCCACAACCACCCCACCGCAGCCCCGACCACCTCCCCAAGCACCGCCACAGACACCGCCGCCGACACCGCGCCCGCCGACACCGCCACAAAGCCCGCCACAGACCTCGCGGCAGACCTGGCGGCAGACACCGCCGCCGCGGCCGCAGACAGCTCAACTCCGGCCCCAACCTCTGTCCGGCGTTCGGCGAAGACGCACTCAGAAACAGGCCCAGGCCGACGCCCCGCAGCAGCAGACCCACAAACAGGCGTCAGCAACCGATCCGCAGCGACAGACTCACTGTCAGATGCCGGCACGGGATCCGCAACAGCGGACTCGCAGACCGGCGTCGACAGACGATGCGCGGCCACAGGCACCGGCGCATTCGATCCGCCCGACCGCATGAGCCACGCACCATGCCAGTCGCCGGACCCGGCTCACAGCCAAGCTACGGCGCGCCCGGCAACCCCACCCCACGCCGACCCGCGCAACAGCCCGGACAACACACCAACCCCGTCGCCAGACCCAGCCCGCAGTCGCAGCACGGCACGGCACGCCCAGCAACCCCACCCCACGCCGACCCGCGCAACAGCTCAGACAACACACCAACCCCGTCGCCAGACCCAGCCCGCGGTCGCAGTACGGCACGCCCGGCAAGCTCACTGCACGCCGGCCTGCGCGACCGTTCGAGCGGCGCGCCGCGCACGCCGTCCACGTCGGCCGGGCCGGCGCTCAGTGACACGACCGCCCGCCCGGTGAGCCCGCCGTACGACGGACCGACGGGTGGTGGCACCGACGTTGCTGACCGGACCGCTGACCTCAGCGATGACCCGGTCGAACTGCGGGAGCCTCCGTTGGAAGACGGCGCCGGGCCGTGCGATCCCGATCCGCCCAGTGACCCGTTCCACAGCCGACTACCGGAGTACGTTCCCGGTCCGCGCAGCGAACCCGAAGACGGCACGCCCATGGACGGTCACGCCCTCCGGGCGCTGGACGCGTGCCTCGCGCAGATCAAACGCGACGCCTACGCCGACCCGGCGAACCCGGCGAACCCGGCGAACCCGGCGAACTCCGTGAGGCCGGCGGGGCGGAGCGGCAGACAGGTGCGCCCTGGGCAGACCGAGGTCTTCGTCCACCTCACCGACCTCACCCTGGCCACCGGAACCGGTGTGCTGCGCGCCGAGGGGATCGGGCCGTTGCTGGCCGAGCAGCTCACCGAACTCGTCGGCCACGGCCCGTACACGGTCAAGCCGGTCATCGACCTCAACGACGCCGTCAGCGTCGACGCCTACGAGATCCCGGCCCGGATCAGAGAACGGATACGGCTGACCTACCCGGTAGAGCTGTTCCCGTACGGGACCCGCGAAAGCCACCGTGGCATCGATCTGGATCACATCGAGCCCTACGACCCGTACGGCCCAGCCGGGCAGACCAGCACCCGCAACCTGGCGCCGCTGAGCCGGTTCGCGCATCGGGTGAAGACGCATGCCCACGGGTGGGATGTCCGGCGCGTCGACCACAAGACCTTGGAGTGGACCACGCCGCACGGGTTCAGGTTCGAGGTCGGCCCAACCGGCACCCATCGACTGCCCAACGCCACATCAGACGGCTGAGATGGCCGCTCAGCCGCCGTACTGACCAACGCGATGCCGTGACACTCCACCGCCACGCCCTCGGAACTGCTCGTGGTCAGCGCGGTGGTCGGACTCAAGCGATGGATAAGTCGCGATATCGGCGAACGGGCCTGGTGCGCCAGGGTCGCTCGCAGGACACCAGAGACCCGGTTGGGTTGGCCATGGCATGGCGATCCCCCCCCGTTTATCTTTAGCTGGCAGCTGGGGCTCTGTACTGCTTGGTCCTAAGCGTCGTGGACATGTCCACGACGGCGTGCTTGCCCCGATGCCGGGAGTCAGAGAACTGTGGCCATCGGCATCTTCTGAACTCGCCAGCCAATGCAGCTCGAGCTCGCCGCTTCGGCCTTTGACAGATCCGTTCTGTGGCGGCTCCTCGCGTTGGCCGCCGATTTCCGGGCGTCGCCGACCTCGTGCAAGAGCCTGGTTACCGGTAGCCGCGGGCTTGGAGTTCGTAGAGTTCGGCGTAATGACCCGCGTTCGCGACTAGGTCGGCGTGATGGCCGACCTCGACGATCTTGCCTTGGTCCAGCACGACCACCAGGTCTGCTGCGGCGACGGTCGAGAAACGGTGTGTCACCAGTACCGTCACGGCGCCTCTCCAACCGGCCTGGCGTGCGGCGGCGGCGTATCGCTCGAACAGGTTGTGCTCGGTGGCTGCGTCGAGGGCGGAGGTCGGTTCGTCCAGGACCAGCAGCAGCGGGTGCGGCCGCATCATGCCGCGGCTGAGGGCGAGCCGTTGCCATTGGCCACCAGACAGGTCGACTCCGCCCGTCCAGGTGGTGCCGAGCTGGGTCGACAGGCCGTCGGGAAGAGCGCGCAGGACGTCCTCGGCGGCGCCGTCGCGCAGCGCCTGGTGGATCCGGACGTCGTCGTCAACCCCGTCCAGGTCTCCGACACCGACCACCTCACCCGCGGCGAGCTCGAAGGTCGGGTAATCCTGGAACGCTCCCGACATCCGCGCCCGCCAGGCCGTCAGGTTGTAATCGGTCAGGTCCGTGCCGTCGAGCAGGATGCGGCCGCGCGTCGGCTGGTAGAGGCCTGCCAGGAGCTTCACGAGGGTCGATTTCCCGGCGCCGTTCTCGCCGACGAGGGCCACGACCGAGCCCGCCGGGAGCTCCAGGTCTACGTCGGTGATCGAGTCGCGGTCGGCGCCGGGGTACCGGAAGCCGAGCCCCTCTAGGCGGATCCCCGTCTTCAGCTGGGTCGGCGGCTCGAGCTCGCCGCGATGGGCCTCGTCGACGTCGGCCGCGTAGTCCTGCAGCCAGAGGAAGCGCGAGGTGTTGCGCACCACGCGCGCGATGTCCTGGACGGCGAAGGAGACGATCCCGCTGACTCGCTCCAGTCCGCTGACCACACCGAACGCGACCACCAGAGACTGCACGGACACCGAGCCGGCGATCGCGTCGTGGGTCATCCACGCCAGCAGCGTGACGGCTGATCCGAAGAACAAACCGGAGACAGCGGCGGCCAGACCCGCGTTCTGAGCCGATGCCCGTACACCCGGCGCGCGCCAGGCCCTTGCCGCCTCCCGGACTCGTTGCTCCAGGTGGCGCTGCAGGCCGAATACTCGTGTCTCCGCACCTGCGTCCGCCGATGTGGTCAGGTCGATCAGGTGGCGGGTCAGGCGGCTCGGTGCGGCGCTTCGCTCCTCGGCGACGGTTCCCCATCGCATCGACCAGCGCGTCGTCAACAACCGCGGGACACCCAGTGCGGCCAGGATCAGCAGTCGCCAGTCGGCGGAGACCGCCACCAGCAGAATGCTCGCCGCGTATACCAGGGAGTTGACGGTGTTGATCAGAATATTGAGGCTGCTGCCGAGGATGCCGTCTTGGTCGCGGAGCATCTGCATCCGGTCCAGGTAGTCGGCGGTCTCGAGATGATCGAGTGTCGGAATGCCGGCGGTGAGCTCGACGATCTTCACGTCGAAGACGAAACCGACTTGTTCCATCAGCGCCACGCGGGCATTGGTACCGATGGTCTGCAGCACGTTGCTCAGCGCGGTAGAACCGACCAGTGCAGCAGCCGCGAGCAGCAGTTGGCGGGTGTCGCGGTCGATCGCGCCGGCCGCGAAGATTCCGATGAACAGGGGGGCGGCGGCCGTTAGAACTCTGCTGGCGGTCTCGGTCAGGCTGAGCAGGGCCAGCCGAGGGCTTGCCCGTACCGAGGTGGACAGCACTAGCCGGAGACCGCGCAACATCTGGTTCATCCGACCGGCTCCTGGCTCTCATCGCCGGCCCGTGCCTTGCTACCGGCCTGGGCGAATCTGCGGGCTTGGAGGGTGAACATCTCGGCATAGCGGCCGCCGGCGCGCATCAGCTCGTCGTGGCTCCCGTCCTCGACGATCCCGGCGCCGGGGTCGAGCACGACGATCCTGTCGACGTGACGGACGCTGGACAGCCGATGACTGACCAGGATCGTCGTCACATCCTGCGTGACCTGCAGGAACCGATCGAACAAGGCCGCTTCCGCGCGAACGTCCAGAGCAGCAGTCGGTTCATCGAGGATCAACACACCAGCTCCTCCGGCCACAGCAGCGAGTGCGCGGGCCAGCGCCACGCGCTGCCATTGCCCGCCGGACAGGTCGGTGCCGCCCTCGTACTCGGCGGACAGGACGGTGTCCCAGCCATGCTCGAGACGATCCAGCAGATCGTTGCCACCGGCGTCGACCAGCGCTCGGTCGAGGACACGCTGGTCATGACGCCGCGCCACTGCACCGAACCCGACGTTGTCCCGTAAGGAAAGGTGGTAACGGACGAAGTCCTGGAAGATCACCGCCACCCGCCGCCTCGCCGCCGGGCTCTCGGCGGGGTCTGCTCCATCCACGCGGACGGTGCCTTGGTCGGGTCGATACAAGCCGCAGAGGAGCTTGATCACGGTGGACTTGCCTGCGCCGTTCACTCCGACGATGGCCACCGACTGGCCGGCCGGGATATGCAGGCTGAGACCGCTGAGTGCCGGCTCGTCCCGTGTCGGATAAGTGAAGGCGACGTTCTCGATGACAACCCCGACCGCACGGTCCTCCTGGCTCGGTGCAGACTGGTGGTCCTCGGAGCTCAACACGGCTGGGTGGGTCTCAGGGAGGCCGATCTCCCGGCGGAGGCGCGCCAGCTCGACGGCCGCCGCCGTACTCTGGCCGAGCGCCATCTGAGGATCTCCGAGGATGCCGAACGCTTCGAGCGCCAGCACGGCCTGGGTCAAGGTGATCACGCCCGCCAATCCGACGACTCCGGTCGCGACATCGTTGACGAGCAACGCCAATGCACCGCCCACCGCGATCGCCATCACAAGGCAAGCCAGGTAGACCGGCCGCAGCCCTTGCTTTCGCAACGGCCACAGGGTCGCCATCGCCGAGAGCCAGGTCGCGCGGTACCGGTCCACTAGCCAGTCCGTCAGCCCGAACAGCCGGACCTCCTTGGCCGCCTCGGTCTGGACCAACAGCCCGCGGACGTAGCGTGCCCGCCGCAGTTCGCTCGCCGAGCTCTGCAGCAACTTGTCGAATGCCGTGTTCAGCCAAGTCGTGTATGTCTTGGACAACAGCATGAACGAGCCGGCGATCAGGAAGGGCGCCCACCAGCGCCAGGACAGCAGTACTGCGACAGCGCCGATCCCGGTCAGCCGACGGGCCACAACGGTCCAGGTGTTGTCCAGACCGAAGGCGAAGGTCCAGTCCCTCGTCGCCTCCACCACAGCCTGCAACCGGCCAGAGAAACCCGGCGAATCCAGCAGATCAAGCTCCTGCGGATGCAACCCGGTCTGGGCGACCAGCTCGAACACGTGCGCGACGTACCCGGCCGAGGTCTTGGCGGTCACCCAGCCCATCAATGCAGCGAGAAGAGGGCCACTAACCAGCAGTACCGCCGTTACCACGAACCAGCGCCACGCCTCATCCGCCGTCGGCGAACCGGCGCCGCTGTGAAGCGCGTCGGGCAGGGAGCCGACGAACTGCCCGGTCGAGATCATCAGCACGGTGCCGACGGCCGAACTCAGCACGGTGGTCAGCACCGCCGCCGAGGTCCAGCCCGGACAAGCGCGCCAGAGCAACCGCGCATGCAACCCGTATCGCCCGGCCGTCTCGGCGAACCCGGTCAGCACGGCATCAGGACAAACAGTCGCAGTTTCTCGCACACACCACGCACAGTGGGCCTCCTGCCTCAGACCTACACCGTCCCAGCACCCGCTCGACCCGAGCAACGCATTTCCCGCCGCGTAACGTGATTGGCATGGAGACGTTCGAGGGGCGGGTTGTGGTCAACGACGGGGGTGGGGCCTGGGTGGAGGTGCCTGCTGAGGTGGTTGTGGCGCTGGGTGGGGGTGGGCGGATTCCGGTGCAGGCGACGTTCGACGGGATTGGCTATCGGGGGTCGATCGCGTCGATGGGCGGGTGTATGGCGTTGGGGATTCTGAAGGGGATCCGCGGCGAGCTGGGAAAGGGCGCCGGGGACGTCGTGACGGTGACGGTGGAGCGGGATACGGCTGAGCGGACGGTTGAGGTGCCCGAGGACCTCGCGGCGGCGCTGGCTGCTGAAGGTCTGCGGGAGGCGTTCGACAAGCTGGCGTACAGCCATCGGCGGGAGCATGTGCAGGCGATCCTCGACGCGAAGAAGCCGGAGACGCGTCGGCGGCGGATCGGTAAGGCGTTGGAGATGCTCAGGTCCTCTTGAGGGAGGCGAGTTCGGTCCGGTTGGAGACGCCGAGTTTGGCGTAGACGTGGGCCAGGTGGGTCTTGACCGTGCCGCGGCTCATGAACAGCCGTTCGCCGATCTCGGGGTTGCTGAGGCCTTCGACGGCGAGGTCGACCACCTGCTGCTCGGTGGGCGTGAGGCTCGCCCAGCCGGACGACGGGCGGCCGCGAGAACCGCGCGTACGGCGGGCGTAGGCGACGGCATCGTCCAGTGACAGCACCGGGTCGTCCGACGTTGGCAAGTCGGGATGGTCGGGCGGTGTGGCTAGGCCGAGGGCCAACCGTGAGGCCGCGGCGGCGGTGGCCAGGCGGGCGGCATCGGCAGCGCGGTTGGCGTGGTTTGCCAACAGGGCAAGGGATTCCAGGCTTTCGATGAGGTACGTACGCAGCCCGTGATCCACCCGGATCGTCAATGCCTGGTGCATCAGGTCCGCCGCCTTGTCCGGCTGTGTGCTGATCGCCATGCGCCCTTGCAGATCGAGGGCGTCGGCGAGAATACGCGGAAGGTTGTAGCGCCGCGCCAGCTCAACGGCACGTTCCAGCAGCGGTCCCGCATCCTGCCCGCGAGCTCGCTCAGCGGCCGCGACCGAGGGCAGGAGCATCGCGGGTACGAACGTGTTCGCCAAGGGGCTGTCCACCGCGACCTCACGTGCCGTCCACTTCACGGCAGCGTCGTACTCGCCGCTCCAGTAGGAGATCAGCCCCATCACCTGGCCAAGATTCGGTACGACGGCGCCCGCGGTCTCAGCCAATTCGACCAGCGGCCGCATCAACGAGCGTGCTTCGTCGAGCCGACCGGTCCGGACCAGCAGCGTCGCCAACTGCCCGCGCGCCGTCCCGACCCGGTGGAAGTCGGCCAGCGGTTCGGCCGCGGCGAGCGCGCGCTCACCGATCTCGACCGCCTTCAGCGGTTCACCCGTCGACATCAGGCTCTCGGACCACACGGTCAGCACGGTCGATGCGATCCCGCGTTCGCCGCTGGTGATCAGGCCGTCGGCTGCCAGGTCGAGCAGTGGCCGCAGTTCGTCGTGCCTGTCCCACAAGGAAAGCAGGACGCACTGCAAGGCGATGTTCGCGTTCCGCGCCGGCTCGTTGTCCCCCGCCAGCTGCACTCCCTCGGCCGTCAGATCCCACGCCTTCTGGAAGTCCGTGAAGAACTCGCCGACCGCGACCAGCGCCAGGAACAGCGACCGCAACCGGTCGTCACCCAGCTCGGTAGCGAGCGCGAGCCCGCGCCCCGCCGCGTCGTACCCGAACGGATCGACCGTGTCCGCGACCGTCGCATAGCCGTAGAGCAAACGGGCCTGGAGCAACGACCGCTCGTCCGGCGCGAGCTCGATCGCCCGGCGCAGGTAGCCGATGCCCTCGTTGCCGGTCGCCTGCAGGTTCCACAACCATCGCAGGGTGGCGGCCAACCGACGACCACGATCGGGGTCGGTCGACAGACCGTGCTCGAGAGCGGCCCGGTAGTTCTCCCGGTCAGGCTCGATCTGCGCCCGCCAGGCCTCGCGATCCACGTCCAGCAAGGGTTCTGCGGCCTCAGCCACCGTCAGGTAGTGCTCGAGGTGACGCGCGCGGGTCTCCTCGGCCTCGCCGGCCTCGGCCAGGCGCGCTGCGGCGTACTCGCGGATCGTCTCGAGCAGCCGGTACCGGCCGCTCTCGGCCACCACGAGCGATTTGTCGACAAGCCGCGCAAAATCCTCGAGTACGACGTCGCACACGGCGGTCGCTGCTTCCAGCGTGAAACCGCCCGCGAAGACCGCCAGCTTCCGGAACACCTGGCGCTCGTCCGGAGCGAGCAGGTCGTAGCTCCAGCCGATCGACGCGGCGAGCGTCTGCTGCCGCGCCGCGACCCCACGAACGTTCTTCGTCAGCAGGCCGAACCGATCATCCAGACCCGCTGCGATCTGCGCGGGCGTCAAGGTACGGACCCGGGCGGCCGCCAGTTCGAGCGCCAGCGGGATGCCGTCCAACCGGAGGCAGATCGAACGGATGGCCTCGTCCGATTCCGGAAACTCCTGGCCGGCACGTTCGAGGAACAGTGCTCGTGCCTCGGACGGAGCGAGCGCAGGCACTCGCCAGATCGCCTCGCCCGGCAGGTCGAGCGGCTCACGACTGGTCGCCAGTACGGAGATCTCCGGGCAGCCGGTGTGCAGCGCCAGGACGAACTCCGCAACCCCGTCGATGATCTGCTCGCAGTTGTCCAGGCAGATCATCGCCCGCTTGGTCCGCAACTGACCGAGCAGCAGACGATCGCCCGGCTCGACGAGCAGTCCGATCGCCGCAGCGACGGCCTCCGGGATCTGCCCGGCGTCCGTGACCGCAGAAAGATCGACCCACCACACTCCGTCAGGCCAGCGCTCGGCCAACTGGGCTGCTGTTTGCGCGGCCAATCGAGTCTTGCCGCTGCCGCCCGGGCCGGTGAGAGTGACCAGCCTGCTGCCGGAGAGTTGCGTTCGAAGCGCGGCGACTTGCGTCTGGCGACCGACGAAGCTGGTGAACATCACCGGCAGGTTGTTCGGCACCTGGTCGAGCGATCGCAGCGGCTCAGTCGTCGCGGTCAGCTCGAAGATCCGCTCGGCTGAGCTGAGGTCGCGCAACCGGTGTACGCCGAGATCGGTCAGGGTCACATCGGTGCGCCGGACGGCAGGCGCATCAGCGCGTTCGTCGGTGTCCGACGGACCCGCGGCAGTTGTTGCTGTGAGCAACGTCTGTCCCGGATTGGCGATCGCTAGCAATTGCTCGGCATGCCGGATGGCCGGGCCGGTGGTCGGCGCGGTGTGGAGGGCGATCCGGAGCAGCTCCCCCGCCGGCACCAGCGACGCCGCCTCACGAAGCTCAGCGGCCGCGGCGATTGCATCCGCGGGTTCGTCGTACACCAGAACAGGCCAGCCGGCGTCCCGTCGTACGAGCAGTTCCCCCGGCAGGTCCGCGGCCAGCCCGGCCAGGCGTGCGTAGGCGGGCGCGCTGGCGGCACCGGCGTACGACGCGGCAAGAACAGTCACCCCACCCATGCCGGTCAGTCTGCCATCCGGCTGTGTCGGGTCGCCGTTGTCGACAGTATTCGTTACCCTCCGGGGCAGGGGGTCGAGGAGAGTGAGGAGCCTGATGGCAGACACCACATCGACTGACCACGGACGATTCGCACTACCGACCAAGAATCTGCCCGCACCGCAAGTTCGCGACCTGCCCGAGCCGCCCACGAAGACCTGGAAGATCATCGGCCCCGGCATGGTCGGCGCCGGCGTGGGGCTGGCCTCGGGTGAGTTCATCCTCTGGCCGTACATCTCCAGCCAGGTCGGCCTGGTGTTCCTCTGGGGCGCCGTCGTCGGCGTGGTGGTCCAGTGGTTCCTGAACATGGAGATCGAGCGGTACACGCTGGCAACTGGTGAGACAGCGTTGACCGGCTTCAACCGGTACGGGAAACACTGGGGCCTGTTCTTCGCGATCATGACGTACTTCGCGAACCTCTGGCCCGGCTGGGCGACGAGTTCCGCGAGCATGCTCACGTACCTGTTCGGCGCCGGTGATCCGCGCTGGATCGCGATCGGCATGCTGCTGCTGATCGGCGCGATCCTGACGTTCGCGCCGGTCGTCTACGTGATGCTCGAGCGACTGATCGCGGTGAAGATCGCCGCGGTCGCGCTGCTCGTCATCCTCGCGCTGGTGTTCGCGATCCGCGCGAAGACGTACGGCGCTCTCGGTGACGCCGTCACGCACCCGCAGTTCCCCGCCGATCAGCTCGGGTTCGCGCTGGTGATGGGAGCGATCGCGTACGCCGGCGCGGGCGGCGGCCAGAACCTTGTGCAGAGCAACTGGATCCGGGACAAGGGCTTCGGCCAGGGTGCACATGTGCCGCGGCTGACGTCGCCAGTAACAGGTGAGACCGAGGCGGACCCGACCGCCAACGGGTACACGTTCACGCCGGACGACGCGAACCTGGCCCGCTGGCGGCGCTGGTGGAAGTTCGCGAACATCGAGCAGGCCGCGACGTTCGTCGCGATCACCGTGATCACGATCGCGTTCACGTCGATGCTCGCCCACGCCACCCTGTTCGGGAACCCGGACGTCAAGAACAACATCGGCTTCCTGAAGATCGAGGGCACGACGCTGCAGACCCTCGTCGGCGGCTGGTTCGGGTACCTGTTCTGGGCGATCGGCGCGTTCTCGCTGTTCGCCGCCGCGACCGGCATCGTCGACTACACGTCGCGGCTGTCGTCCG
Source organism: Kribbella sp. NPDC000426 (assembly GCF_040300265.1). Classification (NCBI taxonomy): domain Bacteria; kingdom Bacillati; phylum Actinomycetota; class Actinomycetes; order Propionibacteriales; family Kribbellaceae; genus Kribbella; species Kribbella sp. NPDC000426. The sequence continues at coordinate 1,083,144 of NZ_JBEPDK010000001.1, forward strand.
ACATGATCAAGGCCCGCTACCTGTGCGAGTCGAAGATCACCGAGTCCAAGCTGTATTTCTGGCTGGTCTGGGGCCTCGTTGCCTTCGGCATCATCGTCCTCCTGGCCGGCCTGACCCAGCCACTGGTCCTGCTGGTCATCTCCGCCTGCACCGCCGGCACGATGATGTTCGTGTACTCCGGCCTGCTCTGGTGGATGAACTCACGCGCCCTCCCGCACGCGATCCGCATCACCACCTGGCGCACCGCAGTACTGGCCTTCTCGTTCCTGGCCTTCGGCTTCCTGGCCGTCTTCACCATCATCGACCAGGTGAAGAAGCTCTAGGCGGCCCCCGTCAGCCGAGGAAGTCGACAGCGGCTTCCTCGGCTGCGGTACGTCGCACCACCTGCACCCCGCTGCGCTCGCGGACCGTGCGGTAGACCTCGACCGACGCCTTCAGAGCGCGCAAGCAGTCTTCGCGACCAGCTGTCGCGACAGTTTGGCTCAGCGCCGGCACGAGTTCCGGCGCGATCGTTTCGAGCCGCCGTACGCCGGCCGGCCGCGTGGTCCGCCCGATTCCGGCCAACGGGGCGATCGCAGCCGCGCGGATCATGCCCAGCGCGTCGATCGCCTCGAACAACCGGCAAACTCCTTCGCCTCAGCCAAGCACTCCGGCTGCCCCTCCGGCGTGCTCCGGAACCATGCTCACCAGTCCTCCCTGGATCAGGTCAGCAGGCCATCATCACACGCCACCAGATCACGGCGCGAACGGATTACTGCAGCCCGTACTGGTCCCGGAGTCCCTGCACCAGTCGCCACTGATCCTCGGCGAGTTCCGTTGCGCCGAGCCCGCTCAAGGCGTCCCCCAGCGACGCCCGGACTCTCACCTCGAGCTCACGGCTGTTCTCACCGATCAACGCCAGCGCTTCCTCGAGATGACCCCGCGCCGCCGCGTACGCCGTCGACTGCACCTCGGCCGCACCGAGGAGCTGGAGGTGGTCGGCCACCGCGAACGGGCTGCACGAACCCTTCACCGTGGCCAGTTCGGTCCGTAGCCAGTTGCGCGCGCTGTCCGGCCGGCCGCAGCGGAGATAGGTGTCGCCGATGGAGCGGGACAGCCATGCGAACGACGTCGGTTCGTGGACGCGGACCAGCGTCGCGGCGAGCTCGAACTCCCGGTCCTGTTCGTCCGGCCGGCCTAGGCGGCCGGCCAGGACACCAAGGGTGAACCGCGCCTGCCCCTCAAGAGCCTCGTCCCCGGCCTTGAGTGCGAGCTCCAAGCCGGTCTCAGCGTGGGTCATCCCCTCGTCCAGCCGGTCGAGGCGCTCCAGGAACTGAGCAAGCGCGAACAGGCTGTGGATCAGCATCCACTCCGATCCCGGCGCCCCGGACAACTCGACCGCGACCCGCATGTGAGCCGCCGCCCTCTCGAAGTCCGCCATGACCCCGTAGTGCTGTGCAAGGTTGTGCCTGATCGAGGCTTCCACCCCGGAAGGAGCGCAGCTCGGATCGCGGTGCAGCGCCGCCACCGCCAGCTCCCCCAGGCGCGCGCCGTCCGCGTTGCGTTGACGGTCGGCCCAGAACAGCACCATCCCGGCTGCGAGTCTGACCAAGGTCGTCAGGTCGGGCCAAGGGCCTGTCGTCAACCGCCCGGCAGCGGCGAGAACCTGGTCCGCCTCGGCGTCCAACCAGGCCATGACCTCCTCGTGTTCGAGCCCCTCGGACCCTGCCAACCACTGCTCGTCGAACCAAGCCCGCGAAGACGTTCCGAGGCGCGGCATCCGTGTCCGCCAGGCCATCGCGACGTAGAGAGCCACCACCCGGTCTCTGGCCGCGAGGCGCTCTGACGCGGAGATCCGGGCGGCCGCGAGCTCTTGCGCGTACGCGCGGAGCAGGTCGTGGAACTGGTACCGCCGCGGCCCGGACGACTCCAGGAGGTGCAGATCGACCAGTTGTTCCAGCAGCTCCTCGGTGGCGGCGACCGGGAGATCGAGCAGGCGGGCGGCGACCCGGACGTCCAGCTCTTCGCCGTCGTGCAGACCGAGCAGCCCGAACGCCGCGACGGCGCCTGCATCCTGCTCGGTCGCCGCCGCCAACGACACCTCGATGCTCATCCGTACGTCGAGGTCGCCGAGCGTCAGCTCGTCGAGGCGCCGGCGGTTCGTCCCGAGCCGTTCGGCGAAGTACTCCACGCTCCACGACGGCTGCGCGGCGAGCCGGGCGCCCGCGATCCGGAGCGCCAGCGGGAGTCCGCCGCACAGCCGGACGATCGCCTCCGCGTTGACCGGGTCCGACTCGATGCGTCCGTCACCGACGACCTGCGCCAGCAGCGAGCGTGCGTCGGGCTCTGGGAGCGCGTCCAAGGCGAGATGCGCCGCACCTGGCAGGGTCGTCAGTGACCGGCGACTCGTGATCAGTACCGCGCAGGTGGACGTCCCCGGCAACAACGGCAGCACCTGCGCCTCGTTCGCCGCGTTGTCGAGGAGGACAAACACACGGCGACCCGCCAGCGCTGAGCGGTACCTGGACGCCAGCTCGTCCACATCCGACACGTCGGTCTGCACACCTAGGCTGCCCATCAGCCGACCGAGCGCCTCCGCGACGACCATCGGCTCGCCGGGACCGAAACCGCGCAGGTTCAGGTACAGCTGGCCGTCCGGAAACTGTGCGGCCACCCGGTGCGCGACATGGACGCCGAGCGCGGTCTTGCCGACGCCGCCCATACCGGCGATGGCGGAGATGACGACGACACCTTGCCGCTCCTCACCTGACGAGAACAACTTCTCGACGTCGGCGATCTGCTCGTCGCGGCCGGAGAAATCCTCCAGGTCGTCCGGCAACTGCCCGGGAAGCTGCCGGCTCGTCCGCGATTGGGTGCCCGCGGCAACTAGTTCGGCGCGCTCGTCCCCGGCCAGCCCCAGACCGTCGGCCAGGAGCTTCAGCGTCAGCGGCCGAGGACTTCGACGCTTCCCGGCTTCCAGGGCCTTGATCGCCTCGACGCTGATCCCGGACGCCGAGGCGAGCTTCTCCTGCGAGAGGCCGGCGGTCCGCCGGAACTTCCGCAGTACGGTCCCGAAGTCAGACACGTGGGCCGTAGGCCTCCGGGGCGCCGTTGGCGGTGGTGAAGAGGGAGTAGACGGAGGTGGTCGCGGTGATGAAGAGGCGGTTGCGTTTGGGGCCGCCCCAGGTGAGGTTGCTGACGGTTTCGGGGACGAGGAGTTTGCCGAGGAGGGTGCCGTCCGGGTGGTAGATGTGGACGCCGTCCGCGGCCGACGCCCAGACGCGGCCGGCGGTGTCGAGGCGGAAGCCGTCGAAGATGCCGCTGCCGCACTCGGCGAACAGTTCGCCGCCGGAGAGCTTGTCGCCGTCGACGGTGAAGACGCGCAGCGTGCCCTCCTCCGAGTCGGAGATGTACAGCAGCGACTCGTCCGGTGAGAACGCGATCCCGTTCGGCCGGTTGAAGTCGTCCGCGACCCGGGTCAGTGCCCCGTCCGTCCCGACCCGGTACACATGGCACCCGCCGGTCTCGATCTCGCCCTTGTAGCCCTCGTAGTCGCTGTCGATCCCGTACGCCGGATCCGTGAACCAGACCGACCCGTCACGCTTCACCACGACGTCGTTCGGGCTGTTCAGCCGCTTCCCGTCGTACTCGTGGGCGAGCACGGTGATACCGCCGTGGTGCTCGGTCCGCGTCACCCGCCGGTTGCCGTGCTCGCAGCTCACCAGGCGGCCCTCGGTGTCGCGGGTGTGGCCGTTGGTGTTGCCGGCCGGGTGCCGGAAGATCGACACCTGGTACGACGTCTCGTCCCAGCGCAGGATCCGGTCGTTCGGGATGTCGCTCCAGAGCAGGTACCGCCCCGCGGCGGAGTACACCGGGCCTTCGACCCAGCGACCGCCGGTCCACAGCCGCTCGAGCAAGTTGTCGCCGCGGATCCCGGCGAACCGGTCGTCCAGCTTCTCCCAGACGGCCGGTGCGGTCCCTGCCAGCGGTTCCAGAATTCCGGTCATCCCGTCAGCCTATCCGGGTTGGACCTCCCGGCAGCAAGGATGTGCGTGGCGCCGAACGGGGGCGCAGAGCACGGCGCCGGAGTCAGACACCGTGATGTGGAGACATCCTTTGACGCTCGACACCGTTCGCGAAGACAAGGCGATCGAGAACCTCACCCACCGTCTCAACGACACCTTCGCCGACATCCGTACTCCTGAAGACATCGAAACCGCCGTCGCGGCGGCTCGCCGCCAGTTCGAAGGCGACCGCGTCCGCGACTATGTCCCGATCCTGGTCGAGCGGATGGCCCGCCAGGAACTCACCCCGCAACCCGAGCCGGCCGCCGCCGGCGGTCCGCCGACGCCGACGGTCACCGCGGAGCCGGCCAGCTGGCGGCAGCGCATCCCGATCGCCCTTCCCGCGGCGGTCGCCGGCGTGCTCGTACTCGCGACTGTCGCGACCGTGCTCGTCGTCCGCAACGGCAGCGACGTACAGGCCCAGACCGGTCTCATCACCGTCAGCGGCGTGATCGGCTCGGAGAAGCGCGCCTTCTTCGAGGACCCTGACGTGAAGGCGGCACTGGCCAAGCACGGGTTCGAGGTGAAGGTCGACACCGCCGGGTCGCGCGAGATCGCCACGTCGGTCGACCTGAGCAAGTACGACTTCGCGTTCCCGTCCAGCACGGTCGCCGCGGAGCGGATCCTGCAGCCGACGCCAGGTCGCCCGGCCGTGAGCGGCAAGAAGTACGCCGTGTTCTCGTCGCCGATGGCGATCGCGACGTACCAGCCGATCGTGGACCTGCTGTCCGCGACCGGGATCGCGCGGAAGGTCGACGGCACCTGGTACTTCGACGTTCGCAAGTACGTCGACCTGGCGAAGGCCGGCTGGCGCTGGACCAACATCCGCGGCAACACGACGTACCCGGTGAACAAGAAGATCCTGGTCACCACCACCGACCCGCGCACCTCGAACTCCGCGGCGATGTTCCTGGCGATCGTCAGTTATGTTGCCAACCACAACAATGTGGTGCAGAGCGCGGCGGACGAGAAGAAGGTGCTGCCGCTGGTCGCGCCGCTGTTCGTCAACCAGGGGTACACCGACAGTTCGAGCGAAGGCCCGTTCGACGACTACCTGTCGCTCGGGATGGGCAAGTCGCCGATGGTGAACATCTACGAGGCGCAGTTCGTCGACGCCGCCGTACACCACAAGCTCAAGCCGGGCATGGTGCTGATGTACCCGTCGCCGACGGTCCAGTCCAAGCACACGCTCGTCTCACTGAACGCCAACGGCGAGAAGCTCGGCGAGCTGTTGTCGACCGACACCGACCTGCAGGAGCTCGCGGCCAGGCACGGGTTCCGGACCGCCGACGAGTCGCAGTTCGCGAACGTCGTCAGCCAGGGCCGGTTCCCGGTCTCGACCGATGTCATCGACGTCGCGGACACTCCGACGTACGACACCCTCGAGCGGCTGCTGGAGGGTGTGTCGAAGTCCTACCGCTGAGCCGTCGTCAGCCACGACCAGACGGACGTGGTGGCGGTGATGAACAGGCGATTGCCCTTGGGACCGCCGAAGGTCAGGTTGGACACGACATTCGGTAGCAGCAGCTTGCCGATCAGAGTGCCGTCCGGGTCGAAGCAGTGCACGCCCTCGTGCGTCGCCGCCCAGACCCGGCCGGCGCTGTCCACCCGGATCCCGTCGAACATCCCGGCCTCGCACGGCGCGAACACCTCGCCGCCGCGCAGCTTCTCGCCCTCGACGTCGAAGCGCCGGATGTGCTTGCCCGGGGTGTCGACGACGTACAGCTCTCGTTCGTTCTGGGTGAAGGCGAGGCCATTCGGGCGGACGAAGTCGTCCGCGACCACGGTCAGCGCGCCGTCCGGCGCGATCCGGTAGACGTGGCAGCCGTCGAGCTCCTGCTCGGCCGCATGACCCTCGTAGTTCGAGGTGATCCCGTACGGCGGGTCGGTGAACCAGATCGAGCCGTCGCTGTGCTCGACCACGTCGTTCGGGCTGTTGAGCCGGTTGCCGCCGAGGTACGAGGCGAGCACCGTGCGGCTGCCGTCGTACTCCGTCCGGACGACCTGGCGATCGCCCTGCGAGCAGCTGATCAGCCGGCCGGCGCGGTCGATGGTGTTGCCGTTGACGTAGCCGGACGGCTCGCGGAACACGCTGACGTGTCCGGAGACCTCGTCCCAGCGCAGCATCCGGTCGTTCGGGATGTCGCTGAAGATCAGGCAGCGCCAGGCGGGCGAGTACGCCGGTCCTTCGAGCCAGCGGCCGCCGTCGTACAGGCACTCGACGTACTCGTCGCCGGCGATGCGGGCGAAACGCTCGTCGAGCACCACCAACTCGGCCCGGATCCGCGGCAGGGTGTTGGTGAGGGTGATCGTCATATCCGAACCATATCCTGCTATCGTCGCTCCGAACAGAACCAGATATGGATTGTGGTGCATATGACCATAGATGATGTGGATCGCAAGCTGCTGGCTGCGCTCCAGGAGGATGCCGGGCAGTCGTACGCCGCGCTCGGGGAGATCGCCGGGCTGTCGGCCGGATCGGCCCATGAGCGGGTGCGCAAGCTGAAGGCGGCCGGCGTGATCAGGCGTACGACGATCGACGTCGACCCGGCCGCGCTCGGCCACGGCGTACTTGCCTTCGTCCTGCTCGAGGCGAACGCGTGGATGGGCGACTCCCGCGAGGCGCTACTGGACATCCCGGCGGTCGAGGAGGCGCACATCATCGCGGGACCGGCGTCGGTCCTGGTGAAGGTCCGAACCACCACCACCGAGGCCCTCCAGGCCACCCTCCGCGCCCTCCACGAGGTCGACGGCGTCACCGGCACGCAGACAGTCGTCGTCCTGGAGTCGTTCTTCGAGCGCAAACCTGCCGTGGTGTGAGCAACGCCGTACTCCCGGAGAGCGCCGTTCACCCTAGACTCGGGCCAGCCGAAGGGAGTCAGCTGTGTCCGACAGCAAGCAGATCACCAAGGTGCTGGTCGCGAACCGGGGCGAGATCGCCGTCCGGGTCGTCCGGGCCGCCGCCGATGCAGGGCTGGGCAGCGTCGCACTGTACGCCGACCAGGACCGCGACGCGCTGTTCGTGCGGCTCGCCGACGAGGCGTACGCGCTGGACGGGTCGACACCGGCCGACTCCTACCTGAACATCGCCAAGATCCTGGACGTGGCGGCGCGCTCCGGCGCGGACGCCGTCCACCCGGGGTACGGCTTCCTGGCCGAGAACGCCTCCTTTGCGCAGGCCGTCATCGATGCGGGGCTGATCTGGATCGGGCCGCCGCCGTCGGCGATCGACTCGCTCGGCGACAAGGTCAAGGCGCGGCACATCGCGGAGAAGGTCGGCGCGCCGCAGGTGCCCGGTACGCCGGACCCGGTCGCGGATGCTTCCGAAGTGATCGCGTTCGCCGAGGAGTTCGGGCTGCCGATCGCGATCAAGGCGGCGTACGGCGGCGGCGGTCGCGGGATGAAGGTCGCGCGGACGATGGAGGAGATCCCGGAGCTGTTCGAGTCCGCGACCCGCGAGGCGGTCAGCGCCTTCGGGCGCGGCGAGTGCTTCGTCGAGCGGTACCTGGACAAGCCGCGGCACGTCGAGACGCAGTGCCTGGCCGATGCCCACGGCAACGTTGTCGTGGTCTCGACGCGGGACTGCTCGCTGCAGCGCCGGTACCAGAAGCTGGTCGAGGAGGCGCCGGCACCGTTCCTGTCCGCCGAGCAGATGTCGCTGCTGTACGACTCGTCGAAGAAGATCCTGCGCGAGGCGGGGTACGTCGGCGCGGGGACGTGCGAGTTCCTGGTCGGGCAGGACGGGCTGATCTCGTTCCTCGAGGTGAACACGCGGCTGCAGGTCGAGCACCCGGTGTCCGAGGAGGTCACGGGGCTGGATCTGGTGCGGGAGATGTTCCGGATCGCCCAGGGCGAGCCGTTGGGGTACGACGACCCGGAGGTTTCGGGGCACTCGATCGAGTTCCGGATCAACGCGGAGGACGGCGGGCGCGGGTTCCTGCCGGCGCCCGGGACGCTGACGCGGTGGCATGCGCCGTCGGGTCCCGGCGTACGGCTCGACGGCGGGTACGACCAGGGCGAGACGGTGCCGGGCGCATTCGACTCGCTGGTGGCGAAGCTGATCGTGACCGGCCGGGACCGTCAGCAGGCGCTGGAGCGGTCGCGGCGGGCGTTGCGTGAGTTCGTCGTCGAGGGGATGCCGACCGTGATCCCGTTCCACGCCGCGGTCGTCTCCGATCCGGCGTTCGTGGGGACGGACGGGTTCAAGGTCCACACGCGGTGGATCGAGACGGAGTACGACAACCAGCTCACGCCGTACGAGGGGCCGCTCGGCGAGCCGGCCGAGGACGGCGAACGCGAGAAGGTGACCGTCGAGGTCGGCGGCAAGCGACTCGAGGTCGTCCTGCCCGCTGGTCTTGGCGCTGTCGGGTCCGCTGCTGCGGGCGCGTCTGCCGGGGCGAAGAAGAAGCCGTCGCGGCGGGCCGGCGGGACCAAGGGCTCGGCCGCGTCCGGCGACTCCCTCACCTCACCGATGCAGGGCACCATCGTCAAGATCGCCGTCGAGGAAGGCGCCACCGTCACCGAAGGCGACCTCGTCGTCGTCCTCGAAGCGATGAAGATGGAACAACCCCTCAACGCCCACAAATCCGGCACCATCACCGGCCTCTCCGCCGAGGTCGGCGCCACCGTCTCCGCCGGCGCCCCCATCTGCGAAATCAAAGACTGACCCCACACCGCATGAAGGGAGCACCGCCCAAAGGACACACGCCACACGCGAACAACCACCGTCAGCATCACCGAGATGCTGGCCGATGTGGCCGACGCGCTCACCCTGAACCAGCCCGCGCTCCAGGACCACGGCCGCCGTACCCGCGCCGCGGCCCCGTTCCCGACCCACCCGCCCTACGGATGGGCACCGTACATCGAGGAAGGACGTCTTCGGTGGAGTCTCGTTGAGCTCTGACAGCATGTTGGGCGTGAGTTCCTGCGTTGAGCCCTCGCTTGTTCCTGAGTTGCTGGTGGGCGATGTGGCGAGGAGCCTCGAGTTCTGGTGTGGGCTTTGCGGGTTTGCGGTGGAATACCAGCGCGCGGAGGAGGGCTTCGCGTACGTCGTACGCGGGTCGGCGCACGTGATGCTCGAGCAGCAGGGCGTCGGGCGGAACTGGGTCACCGGGGTGCTGGAGCGACCGTTGGGGCGGGGGATCAACTTCCAGATCAGCGTGCCTGACCTCGCGCTGATCCTTTCCGCGCTCGCCGCGGTCGGCTATCCGCTCTTCATGGAGCCGGAATCCAAGTGGTACCGGATCAGCCCTCAGGAAGAGACCGGAGTCGAACAGTTCCTCGTCGCCGACCCCGACGGGTACCTGATCCGCTTTCAGTCGCCACTCGGCCGGCGCGCCGTCGTCGACTCGAGCGCAGCCACGTAAATCGCCGCCGGGTTACCCGAGCTCCAGCCCGGCAACGGATCGATCGTGTCGATCTGCACGAACCCCATCCGCTCCCAGAACGCCCGGGTTGCGTCGTACGGCTCGTACTTCGCGGTGGCGTCCAGCGTCTTCACCTCGATCGGACGTACGCCGTCCGCCCGGAGCCGCCGCAGTACGTCGTCCACCAGCCGCCGACCGATCCCCTGTCCACGGACGGACGCGTCCACAGCCGCCCAGAGGATCTCGCCCGCCTGCGGGCCTTTTCGCTCACCACCACAGACCCGACCGCTCGCTGCCCCTGAGCAGCCACAAGCCCTAGGTGCCGGCCCAGATCCCCGCGCACCTTGTCCGCCACATCCTGCGAGAAGAACTCCGGCAGCCCCCGCACGATCCGCAGGCACGCCTCAACATCCCCCTCCCCAACATCTCGAACAGTCGTCATGTCACCAGTCTGCGGAAAGAAATGGCCACCTGGCGCCGATTTGTTTCCGCTGATCTGGCCCGGGCCGCCTGGCGGCCGGCGTCCGGTGGCGTCCTTCCGGTGATGTCGATTCGGTGGCGTCCTGAACGGATTGACAGACAGTTCTCAGGTTTTCGCTGTAGGTTCCGTGCAGGCATTCCGGTGAGGAGGGTTACTGCATGTCCAAGAAGACCCATCAGCAGCAGCTGGCGGCGCGGAAGGCGAAGCGGCTGGCCGAGCGGGAGATCGAGCGGCGCCGGCAGCGGCGGAACCTGGCGATCACGATCGCCTCGGTCGCGACGGTCGTCGTGGTGATCGTCGGGGTCTTCGTGGTGTTCGGGGTGGGCGGTGACGACAAGCCGGCCGCGTCGGGCCAGGCGTCGGCGGGGCCGGACAACAAGCCGGCGAGCATTCCGACCGCGATGGCGCCGGCGCCGAAGCGGGCCACGCCGCTCGCGGCCGAGGTCAACTGCACGTACAAGAAGAGCGCCGAGCCGGCCGCCAAGAAGGTGAACCCGCCGGCCGACGGGAAGACCAAGGCGTCGGGTACGTCGAAGGTCAGCCTGGACACGTCGATCGGGGATCTGCAGCTGACGCTGGACAGTGCGCTGGCGCCGTGCACGGTGAAGAACTTCCTGAGCCTGGTCGGGCAGAAGTACTTCGACAACACCAAGTGCCATCGGTTGACGGTCGGCGAAGGTCTGCAGGTGCTCCAGTGCGGCGACCCGACCGGGACCGGCTCCGGTGGGCCGGGGTACAGCTTCGCGGATGAGGTGTACCCGACGCTGAAGTACGGGCGGGGTGTGCTCGCGATGGCGAACTCCGGGGCGAATACGAACGGGAGCCAGTTCTTCATCGTGTACGGCGACGCGTCGGGGCTGACGCCGCAGTACACGGCGTTCGGCACGATCGACGAGGCGAGCACGAAGCTGATCGACAAGGTCGCCGAAGCCGGCGTGACACCGCAGAACGGGCCGCAGGACGGCACACCCATCACCCCGGTAGAAATCAAAACAGCAACCGCCGCCGCCTGACCAAAAGCACAAAAGAAGCCGCGCCGCCCGTCCCCTGCAGGGACGGGCGGCGCGGTGTTGTCAGGCGAGTAGGGCGTACTTGGAGTGGGGCCAGGCTAGTAGGGCGTGGATTTGGGTTATGCCGGATTGTTGGAGGAGTTCTACGGAGCCTTCGCCGAAGTTGTAGAGGTTGGTGGCGGGGTCTCGGGTGGTGGTCCAGTTGTAGTTGGCGTAGGACTGCATTGCCTTGCGGTAGCTGGGGTTGGGGGCTACCGAGTCCAGGATCAAGAGGTTCTTGAACCAGATGGAGTTGAAGGCGGCGCCTTGTTTCGCGAGGATCTCGGGGGTGTTGTAGAACGCCAGCGACGCCGCGGCGACCGACTTCGCGTCGCGCAGGTACTGCGGGTTACCGGTTGCCTTGAACAACAGAACGCCGGCGCCGAGCATCACGCCCTGGTTGTAGCTCCACTGGGTCTTCTCGACGTTGCCGGCCAGGTCGATGTGGTCCCAGTACAGGCCGTTCGGGGCGAGCATGCAGGTCTGCGCCCAGGTGTACATCCGCTGCGCCCACGTCAGGTACGACTTGTCCCGCGTCAGCAGGTACAGATGCGCGCCGAGCTCCGCGCCCGGTCCGTTCGAGACGGTGTTGCGGTCCTGGCTCCACGGGGCCTGGGTCCAGAAGACGCCGCCGGCGCACGGGTGCGACGGATCGGTGTCCCAGCCGTGGACGACGAGCGCGAAGATGTCCTTCGCGCGGGCGAGTGCAGCGCGGTCACCGGTCCGCTTGTACCGCTGGATCAGGTTCAGCCCGATCCACTCGTTGTCGTCGTAGAACTTGTCGCCGCCTTGGCCGTTCGGCGGCCGCACGTACGAGTCGTACCCGGTCGGCGTCGTACCGGAGTTCCAGTAGAACTCGTACGCCGCGAGCCGCCGGTCGGCCTCCGCCGCGCCCTTGCGGCCGGCACCGGGCACGCCGGCCAGGTCCTCGGCCGCGATCGCCGCCTGCGAGTACGGCCAGACGTACGAGTACGGATTGGACTGCGTGTTCGGGTACTCCTCCAGCAGCAGTCCACCCTTGCCGGCGTCGAAGTACTTGTTGATCGCGTCGTACGACGCGCGCGCCCGAGCTGCGTTCGGGTCGGTCCCCGCGTCGGCCGTGGTCATGCTCAACGACCCGAGGACGGTGACCGCGAGCACTCCGGCGGCCAGACGAGTTGATATACCAAATTTCCTGCGCATCGAGCTGATCCTCCTGGGCGGTGGCGATTGACATCGATGTCACGTTCTAACCGGCGCACGGACACGGCGTCAATGGCTCAGCGACCAGGCTCTTCCACGACATTGGTTGGCATATCAAGCTTGCGTGCCGGGAAGCTGATCCAGCCGGACTTCAGATGCAGCCGGATCCGGACCTGGTCCCCGGTCAGCACCCGCTTGCCCTTGGACCCGACCGCCTCGACGGTCAGCGCCCGGCCGCCGCCCGGCCCGACGCCGCTGCGCTTCAGCACCCGCACGTACCGGATCGACCCGACGGCGAAGACGGACTGCATGTCGGCCGCCGACCGCGTCACGGTCCACGTCACGTTCGGGTTCCCGTTCTTCGGGTACGCGTCCCAGCTGTCCGCCTTCATCAGCTGGTACGGCACGTCCCCGGCCGCGGTCGCCCCACCGTTCGACGACGAGAACTCGGCGATGATCGGCTTGCCCTTGTACAGCCGGATCTGTCCCGCGGTCGCCGCGATCGCGTTGTTCGTCGACGTCTCCTCCGAGTCGTACCCGCCGTACACCTGGCAGGACGTCGTGTCGCACAGGTCGTACGCCTTGCTCGACGCGCGATCGCGGTGGAAGACCGAATAGGTGCGCGCGGCAACGGCCTGGGCCTGCAGCGCGGCCGGCCGCCAACTGGACACGGCCTCTCGCGGTACGACGCCGCGCAGGTAATACTCCAGCGGTACGACGTTCACCGTGTCCAGATGCGTGCCCGACACGTCGATCGCCCGCAGCGCACCGCGATACCGCCGTACGTCGCCGCTCGGCAGGATCAGCCCGATCACCGCCGGGCCTTCGAACTGCGCCATACCCGTGAACGTCTTGTAGAGCGTCCATTTCTTGGTCTTCGCGTCGTACGAGCTGAGCTTGGTCCCGTGCTCGCCGTTCGGATCGATCGACCACTGGCTGCGGGTCGATGCCTTGGGCAACACATAGACCTTGCCGGTGGCAAACGACCGGACGCTGAGCTTGTTCACCGCGCCGACCCGTACGCCGTCGGTCGTGTCGGCGCTGACCCGGACGCGGATGGTGCCGGTCGCCTTACCTGCCGTCGTACCCGGGTAGTAGAAGTCGAGGATCTGCTTCACCGACTTCCCGGCCAGCGCCGCACCCTGCGCGCCGTACTGCGACAGCCCACGGCCGTGACCGAACCCGCGGCCGTTGATCGTCGTGTCCGGAGCCGTTGCCGTGGGCACGATCTCGCGGGCCTGCGCGGTCGCGCTGACCGCCGTCGACGACAGCACGACTGCCGCGACCCAACGTTTTCTCATGAAGCTCTCCCGTACACAAGATTGACCTGGCGGGTGCGGCGGTCCCACACGAGCCAGCCGCGCTGGAACTTCTGCCGGGAGCCGCCCGGCACGCGGTACGCCTCGGTGACCGGCAACCCGAGCCGTGCGCTGCCGGCGCCGAGCCGGCGGAAGCGCGTCCGGAACGCGCCTGCCGTCGAATGCGTGCCGCTGGCAACGGAGTAGAAGACGTCACGGGTGGCGAAGTACGTCGCCCAGCCGGTGCGGGTCCGGTGCTCACCCCAGAACGGCTGGCCGATCGTCCGGAACCCGAGCGTGCGCGCGTACCGGTAGATCGGGGTCGAGAAACTCCCGCCCATCAACGTGTTCACGCGTTGCCGCAGCCAGCCGAGTTTGTTGTACAGCTGCGTTCCGGGGCACGCGGTCGCCTTGGTGTCGCGGTGGCCGGAGACCGTGTGCAGACTGCTGCCGTCCAACCGGATCGTTGCCTGAGGCGACCGATAGTTGGCGTCCAGCTTCCATGCGATCACCCGCGCGGTGGACTCGAGCATCGCCGCCGGCGGCGCGGCCTGCTCGAAGTTGCCGATCACCGCGACCCCGAACGAGTTCGAGTTGTACGCCGCGGTGTGCGCACCGAGGACCGGCAGCTGCGCACCGCCGTACCTGCCCTCGAAGATCCGGCCGAAGCGGTCGACGAGGAAGTTGTATCCGAGATCGCACCAGCCGCGGCTCTTCACGTGGTACGCGTACATCGCCCGCACCATCGCCGGGACCTGCGTCCGCGTGTAGTCGTTGCGATCGGCAGTGTGGTGCACAAAGGCCGCCAGCACAGTCGTCGTGTACTTCGGACGCGCGCACGCGGCGCCGTTGTGGCTACGCAGTCGCTCGTCGGCACCCCAGCGCTTGCGGCTCACCATCAACGGCATCGGGTACGGCGCCCGCGACGAGGCCGGCTCGACCGACTGTGCGGCGGGCTCGTCGGCATCGCCGGCCAGCACGCCGGGCTGGATCAGCACCACCTTCGCGCCGGCGATCGTCGCACCGGAGCCGTTCACGGCACTCGCCTGGACGCCAGTTGCATTACCGACGAATAGAGGTTCGGTGCCGGCGCGCTCAATTCCTTCAGGTACCAATGGATCTGGGCCGTGATCGTCCTCGACAGGTAACGATTGCCAGTCGGTCCATTGTCCGTCGTGCTCGATGCGGACCTTCGCGGTGACGTTCTGTGCGGCGCCTTCGGGCCAGGTGACGGCGACCATACCGAACGGTTCGGTACGGGCCTGCACCGTCGGGCCGTCGAGCGGAATCTCGGTGTAGGCGGGGTCAGAGTCGTTGTGCTGCAGGGGTATCAGGGTGGCCGCGGTCAGCACGAGTGGGAGTAGTCGGGCAGTCCTGCGCATGAGCCAGCCTTCCGGCGGTGTACGACGGGCGCTGGGCGGTGTCATCGATTATGCGCGGTCGGTGACGGTTTCCCTGGGATTGCGTCACCCTGCGTGGCGTCGGTGCCTTGAGGGATTCGATACGCTCTGTGCAAAGCCCCCGAGAGAGGCCCGACATGGAATTCATCCTGATCATCGCTGTCGTGGTGATCGCGGTTCTGGCGTACCGCTCGTACCGTCGGACCCAGCTGCAGAACCAGAAGCAGCACGAGATCACGGCCGCCGAGCTGGAGTCGGTGAAGCGCACCGCCGACGAAGACATCACTCGCTTCGGCGAGGAGCTGCAGGACCTCGACCTGGAGATGGTCGGCAAGGACCTCGGCGACGGTGCCCGGCAGGACTACCAGCGCGCGCTGGACTCCTACGAAGCCGCCAAGCAGGCGGTCGGCCAGGTCACCCAGGCCGACCAGATCAAGCACGTGGTCGAGATCCTCGAGGACGGCCGGTACGCCGCGGCCTGCGTGAAGGCCCGCGTGAACGGCGAGCCGCTGCCGCAGAAGCGGCCGGCGTGTTTCTTCAACCCGCAGCACGGCCCGTCCGTGGTCGACGTGATGTGGTCGCCGCCCGGCGGCGCTCCGCGTGAGGTGCCGGCCTGTGCGGCCGACGCCGAGCGGGTCCGCGCCGGCGCCGAGCCGGACGTCCGCAAGGTCATGGTCGGCCCGCAGCGCGTGCCGTACTGGGAGGCCGGCCCGGCCTACTCGCCGTACGCGCAGGGTCTGTTCGGCGGCGTCGGCGGTGTGCTGACCGGCATGTTCATCGGCACCGCACTCGGCGGCATGTTCGCCGGCGGCGGGTACGGCGACTACGCGGCCGGCTACCAGGACGGCCAGTCCGACGGCGGCGACTACGGCGACGGCGGTGGAGACGGTGGGGGCGACGGCGGAGGCGGCGACGGCGGGGGCGACTTCAACCCCTTCGACGGCGGCGGCGACGGCGGTGGCTTCGACTTCGGCGGCGGAGACTTCGGCGGCGACTTCTAGGACGTGAACAGAGCCCCGGTGACCAGGTCACCGGGGCTCTGTCGATCTCAGTCGCCGTTGAGAGGCGGGTTGCCCTCGGCGGTGTCGAGGAAGTAGACGGGATCCTTGTAGGTGCCCGGCAGCTTGCCGAGGCCCTTGATCACGGTGGCCGTGCCGTTGGTGTGACCGACCGCGTACAGGTACGCCGATCCCGTGTCCTTGTCGATCGCGGTGAGCAGCGTGCTCTGGCTCCCGCACTTCTCCGCGACCAGCGCCTCGAAGCCCTGCCAGGTGGAGGTCCGGATCGGCCTGACGATCGGCTTCAGCGGCGCGGTCCGCGGGATCCGGATCGTGTAGAGGGCACCGCCGCGCGTGTTCGCGAGGAAGGTGTCGTAGGTCTGCGTCTCGCTGATCAGCGTCATCGCCTTGACGGCCGCGAAACCGCTCGCGGTCTCGTGGCGATAGACGCCGTCGGGGCCACCGGCCCAGCGGTGCAGTACGCCGGTTCCGCCGAGCAGGCCGTACATGGCGAGGAAGTTGTCGCCGGAACCGGGCGCCTTCTCCCAGAAGGACTGCTCGACCATGGTGAAGTTGCCCCAGCCGGACCCGACCTTGTCGAGCCGCAGCGGCGGGTTGGGCGAGCCGGTCGTGTAGGTGGCCTGGTACATCGAGTCGTTCAGGATCACGAGTCCGTTCGATGCCGCGTAGCCTTCCGGACCGGAACCGGTGCTGGTCCAGGTCGAGCTCGCCTTCGTGATCCCCGCCGTGAAGACGTGCGGTCCGGTGCTCTGCTTGGCGGCCGGCGGCGCCGACGCTGTGACGGCGGCGTTGCCGAAGTTGCCTGCCGAGGTGATCGAGCCGACGCCCATCGTGCAGGCGGCGGTCGCGGACGCGCCCGCCGTCGTGGCCGGAACAGTTGCCAAGGACCCCAGCAGTACGGCGGAAGCCGCGACCGCGGATGCTCGCTTCAGACTCATCACGTCACTCTCCGAACAGGGACGGGTTGCCCTCGGCGGTCTGCAGATAGTAAACGGGATCCGTGAAGGTGCCTGGGACCTTGCCCAGGCCCTGGATCACCGTCGACAAGCCGTTGGCGTGGCCAACGGCGTACAGGTAGGCCGAGCCGCTGTCCTTGTCGATTGCCGTCAGCAACGTGCTCTGGGCGCCGCACTTCTCCGCGACCAGGAAGTCGAAGCTCTGCCACGTCGACGTGCGGACCTTCTTGACGGTCGGCGCCGCGGTGCTCGTCGGGATGTGGATCGTGTACAGCGCGCCGCCGTTGGTGAGCGCCAGGAAGGTGTCGTAGGTCTGCGTCTCGCTGATCAGCGCCATCGTCTTCACGGCCGAGTAGCCGGTGTACCGGGTGACCTGCCGCTTGTCCCCGAACCGGTACAGCACCCCGTCGCCACGCAACCGGTAGCTGGCGCCGCGCACGGTCTTGCCGAAGTAGAACGACGACTCGACCACCTTGTATCCCTGGTACCCGACGCCCTCGGACTTCAAGCTGCTCGTCGGCTTGCCGGTCGAGTCGTGGCCGTACTCGCCGGAGTACAGCGTGCCGTTCACGACGACCTCGCCGTACGTCGTGTCCTCGCCCGCGACACCGACCGTGGTGGTCCAGGTCGACGCGATCTTCGAGAGCCCCGGCCCGAACAGGTGCGGACCGGCGCCCCGCGTCGACTTGATCGGCGACGACGCGGTGACGCCGGTGTTGGCGATATCCCCGCCGGCCGTGATCGAACCGACCGACATGGAGCAGGCCGCGGTGGCCGCGGCGTTGGCTGTGCTTGTCGAGGTAACCGCCAGACCGCCCAGCAGTACGGCGGAAGCCGTGGCGGCGGAGGCTCGTTTCAGGAGGTTGTTCACATCCCCCTCGATGCGGCCTCCGCCGCCGAAGTTGCGTTATCTGGTGATCTTTATCGGGACGGACAATGCGGTCGGAGCCGAGGCCGGGCCGAGCAGCAGCTCGCCGTTGTAGCTCTGGCCGGGGGTCATCGCCTTGTTGTAGTCGACGTGCAGGGTGACCGGCGTACCGGCCGCGACCGGGCCGGTGGGCAGGCCGGTGACGGTCAGGTCGTTGCCCTGGATCGCGTTGACGTTCAGGGTGAACGCCGGCGTACCGGTGACCGAGAACCCGTGCACCCAGATCTGGTAGTTGCCGTCGGGCGGGTTGACCAGATCGACCGCCTCGTTCGCCGTACCGCCGGCCGACGAGGCAACGATCTCGGACGGCGAGAACACGCCGTCGTTGTTGGCGTCCCGGACCACGTACAGGTCCAGGTCGTTGCTGTCGAGCGCCGTACTGACACTGAGCCGCGAGGCGTGCGACAGCGTGATGTTCTTCTTCACGCCGGCCGTCGACGGGTCGTCCGGGTTGTCCTGGTGCGCCGTCTCCGTCGTCGTACTCGGCTGGCTGAGACCGAAGGCCTCCGCCTTCAGCCCGTCCAGCGGCACGCTCGAGTCGAACGTCACGTCGAACCCGCCGGTGTCACCCGTCGCCGTCGTGTCGACCGAGGACGGAGAAACCGATGCGCTGCCCAGCTGGACCTTGAACGGCGTGTTGAACTTGTCGCCCTGCCAGCTGACCTGGTGCAGCGCGAGCGCCTGCAGGCCTTCCTGCGCCGGCGCCGTGACGACATCGGCCGGCCCGCCGGTCGCGGTGTTGAACAGCCAGGCACCCGTCCGGACGTTGGTGTTCGGACTCTTCCCGACCGTGTCGATCGTGTACGGCGCGCCGTACACCGAATCCGGCTCGAGCTGGAAGTGGTTCACCGATCTGCCCATGATCAACGTGTCCAGGTCGGTGTACGGACCCGAGTCCTCCCAACTGGTGTTGGCCAGGAACTTCGTGCCCTCCGCCGGTGTCTTCGGTACGTCGAGATAGAAGAACCGCCAGTCACCGGACTCGGCCCTCCAGGTCCAGTCGTTCGCGCCGAACACCGTGCCGTTGTTGTACGTCAGGTTCTGTTGCGCCTGCGCGACGTCGTCACCACCGAAGTTGATCGCCCCGGTGATCTTGCCGCTCGCATCCTGCGTCGCCGTCGCCGCGACCGCCACGGACACCGGCACGACCATCGAGTCCGAGCCACGGGTCAGCACGACGGCTCCGGAGTACATGCCGTACGGCGCGTAGCTCGGCACCTTGATCGACGCGTTGAACGAACCGACCGCGGTGCGGGGCGTGCTGACCCACTTCCAGTCGCTGTTCTGGTACCAGTCGATCGACACCTTGAAGTCGGTGACCGGGATGGCCGCGTTCTTGGCCGAGTGCTGCAGACCGAGGAACAGGCCGTCGGCCATCCGCTTGGCGGGATCGGCGACGTACGACTGCAGCGCGTTGGAGCCGGCCCGGTGGTACATGAACCGGCTGTACTCGCCCTGCTCCATCTCCGACTTGGCGAAGTCCAGGTCGAGGAAGCCGTCGATGTTCGAGCTGGTGGTCTTGTCGGTGTGGTTGACGACGCCGTTGTGGTTCTTGTCCGTCCACAGCTTGCCGTCGTGGTTCACGTCGGTCCAGTTGTACGTGAGCAGCCGCCACGCCTGGTCCTCGGTGAGGTCGTTGTTGCCGTCGAACTCGTTCCGCGGGTACTCGAGTTTGACCACCATCAGGTCGGCGTTGCGATGCTGCTTGACCTGTTTGGTGAGGTCTATCAGGTAGTCCGGCGCATTGAAGTTGCCCGTACTCTCCTGACTCAGATCCTTACTGCTGAAGGACAACGTGCTGGAGTCGGTCCGAACGAGCTGCCGGTCGCTGACTTGCCAGGCGCCAGGCCCGGTCAGGTTGAACTTCTGGGTGTCGGTGCCGCCCGGCGAGATGATGTTCGCGAACACCGGGTACTCCGTACCGCGGTAGTCACCCACCCGCCATTCGGTCGGCGATACACTTGCCCGCTGACCCAAAGCTGTCGCGACCGCCTTGCCCGCGTCGATCGAGCCGGAGCCCTGGACGTTCGAGTCATACCCGAGGTCCTTGGCCGACGACTTGAGGATGTCCTGCGCGGTCGAGTAGAACCCGGCCGGTACGACGCCGTGGTGTGCCTTCTCGTACGCCTGGTAGACCAGCGCCGTGGCACCCGCGGCAACCGGGGTCGAGCGGCTCGTGCCACCCCAGGTGACCCAGGCGTTGCGGCCGTCGAGGATCGTGTTCAGGGTCGCGTCGCCCGGCGCATAGGCGCCGTCGGCAACGACATCGACGCCGTTGGTCGCGTTCGCGCCGAACCCGCGGTTCGACCACACCATCACGTCGTTGTCGGTGATCTGGCTGGTACGCACGATCGAGTCCCAGCCGGTCCCGCCGAACTGGGTGGACGCGCCGACCTCGATCGCGGTCGACGGCGCGGCGGCGGTCGCCGTACCGAAGCCCGGTGCGCCGTTGCCGGTGGAGAACAGAGCTGTCGTCTTGAAGCCGTCGTGGATCACGTCGGCTTCCTGGCTCGCGGCGTCCCAGCCGTCGTTGTCGGTGGTCGATTCGCCGTACGAGTTCGACGTGACGTCGACGCCCTTGCGGGTGGACAGCAGGTACCCGAACTGGGTGGAGAAGTCGAAGCCCATGTAGATGTCGCCGAACGGCGCCAGCTTGGCCTTCGGCGCACCGCCCAGCACCGCACCGGCGTACGTGCCGCCGGGGAGGTCCTTGAATGTCGGTGCCTTCCCGTTGATGACCGCCTGGCCGACGATGTTCGATGCGGTCAGCGTGCCGTGGCCCTCGATCGCGGGGTCGAAGTCACCGGTCCACGCGAGCAGCTCGCCGGAGCCGTACGACGTGTCGTCGACGCCGAACATGTCCAGGCCGCCCGGGATCGGGGTCTTGCCGTCGGAGATGTAGTACAGCAGGCCGCCGGACAGGTCGGTGTAGCCGTCACCGTTCATGTCGCGGTACGACGCGGGCGAGGACTTGCTCACCGGCTTCTCGTCGGCGAACGAGTAGTCGTCGTCGAGGTCGACGTACACGGTGTCGTAGACGCCGGCCTTGTGCGGGTCGGTAACCAGGACTCCGGGGCGCTCGCCGTACAGCTGGAGCAGGTGGTCATCCGGGTGGCTGCTGAGCATGACCTTTCCGGACTTGCTCCACTTCGCCGGGAAGCTGTAGGTGTGCTCCTTCGTGCCGGCCGGGGCGCTGAAGTTGCGGGACGGTCCGGTCTTCGTGGCGAAGTCGACGGAGCACGTCTTGGCGGTGACGGTGCAGGTGGCCGCAGTGGTCTTGGTGAACCAGGACAGGCCCTGGTCGACCTGGTCGGGCGCCGAGAGCCACTGCAGGGTGCCGTAGGGGTCGAAGGCCTTCGGCCAGCCGTTCCAGCCCGCCTTGTCGCCGGTCTGGCCGCTCCACGTCTGCCAGGTGTTGACCAGGTCCGGGTGACCCCAGTCGGTACCGCCGTCGAGGACGCCGACGGTCACACCCTGGCCGGTGAAGCCTGCGTTCCAGGCGCCGGTGAAGTTGTGCGACTTGGCGTCGAGGAGGTTCTGCTTACGGAGCTTGTCGAAGTTCGAGCCGCGCAGCGGCGGAGCCTGGTCGTAGGGCACGTCGTCGGACTTCACCTTGGCGAGCGCGGCCTTCAGCTCGGCCGCGGTCGGCGTCTGGTGCAGGCTGGGATCGGGGTCCGACAACGGCTGCCCGGTCCGGGCCAGCTCGACCGGCTGCACCGAGACAACCCCCGGTACGGCGGCCAGTTTCGGCAGCGCCTGCACCGGGATCGAGCCCATCACCAGCGCAGCGTCACCGGACTTCGCCACATGGGCGTTGGCGAGCACTCGCTGGGCCTTGGCGGTGTCACCCTGCACTGTGGCGAAGACGGCCACGGGTGCGGTGTCACCCTTCTTGACCTTTGCCTGGAGTTTCGGGTCGAGCTTCGACGCGGCGGCGTCGCTGGCCGACTGGACCTGCATGGCGCCCGGCCCCTGCCCCGGCGGCGAATGGTCCTGACTCGCGGCCTGCACCGGCGCCGACATCGACGCGATGATCAGGCCGGTCAGGCCGACGAGCGCAGCAGAGTACCTCAGGCGACGTCTCATACTTTCCCCTCCGCAGTGGAGCGGCTCCCCCGAGCCGGCCGCGGGATCGACAACCGGAGAGTAAGCCGCCCGTCGCCGCCGCGGTAGCGATCGGCCGAGACGTCTTGAATGGTTGCCGCACACAACGGTAACTATTCGTGCCCGATGCATTTCCGGACCCGGATTCTTCCCGGAATCACGCGTGGTCGCTGACTACGCTGAGTGCTCATCGCGGGTGCAGGTTTTCCCGCAACTTTTCCGCTCAGGCAGGAGTACCGTCGGGAAGGTGCATGAGCTCGCCATCACGGAGAGCATCGTCGATGCGATCGTCGAGAAGATCGGCGACGGACCGGTCGCCGCCGTCCGGCTCGAGATCGGCCGGCTGTCCGGGGTGGTGACCGATTCGATCCGGTTCTGCTTCGAGATCGTCGCCGGCGGGACCGGGCTCGAAGGGGCGCGGCTGGACATCGACGAGCCACCGGGGCGCGCGTACTGTCGGAACTGCCGGCTGGAGTTCACGCTCGACGATCCGATCATGCTGTGCGACTGCGGCAGCGCCGATCTCGACGTACTGGCCGGCCGCGAACTGCGGATCATCTCGGTGGAGGTGCGTTGACATGTGCAGCACCTGCGGGTGCGGGGGCGAGGACGGCAGCACCCGCGTGACACTGGTCGATGGCCACACCCACGATCACGACCATGATCACGACCATGATCACGACCACGCGCACCCCCACACTCACACGGTCATGCTCGAGCAGGACATCCTGGCGAAGAACGACCAGCTCGCCGCCCGCACCCGGAGCTATCTGGCCGAGCACGCGATCACCGCGATCAACCTGATGAGCTCCCCCGGCTCCGGCAAGACCACCCTGCTCGAGCGCACCATCACCGACCTCGACGGCCGCCGCGAGACGCTGGTGATCGAAGGCGACCAGGAGACCTGGCTGGACGCCCAGCGGATCCGCTCCACCGGCAGCAAGGTCGTCCAGATCAACACCGGCGCCGGCTGTCACCTGGACGCGGAGATGCTCGACCGCGGCCTGGCCGAGCTCGCGCCGCCCGACGGCTCGCTGGTGTTCGTCGAGAACGTCGGCAACCTGGTCTGCCCGGCCTTGTTCGACCTCGGCGAGGCGGCCCGGGTGGTGATCATCTCGGTCACCGAGGGCGCGGACAAACCCGCGAAGTACCCGTACATGTTCCGCACCGCCGACCTGGTCCTGCTGAACAAGATCGACCTGCTCCCGTACGTCGACTTCGACGTCGACCTGTGCCTCGAGCTGATCCACCGGGTGCAGCCGGACGTCGAACTGCTGCCCGTCTCCGCGACGCGCGGCGACGGGCTCGACAGCTGGCACGAGTGGCTGGCTAACAGATCCTGGGCAGCTGCTCCCCGATCGGGGTATCCACTACCCGGGTAGCGCCGAAGGCCGTCCGCGTCACGACCATCCCCGGATGCGCCGCCACACATTCGCCGATCACGGCCGCGTCCGCACCTAGCCGATCGGCCCGCATCGCCGCGAGTACGGCGTCCGCGTCGTCGCGCGGCACGATCGCGAGCAGCTTGCCCTCGTTGGCGACGTACAGCGGGTCGAGGCCGAGGAACGAGCACGCGTTCGCGACCGTCTCCGGCACCGGCAGGGCGCTCTCGGTCAGCTCGATGCCGACGCCGGCCGACTTCGCGATCTCGTTGAGCGAGGTCGCGACGCCGCCGCGGGTCGGGTCGCGTAGTACATGCAGGTCGGCGCAGACCGCGAGCATGGCCGCGACCAGGTCGTTCAGCGGCGCGCAGTCGCTGACCACCTCGGTGCCGAACGAGATGCCTTCGCGGACGCTCATGATCGCGATCCCGTGTACCCCGATCTGGCCGCTGACGATGACGACATCACCGGGTACGGCGCGCTGCGGACGGATGTCGACGCCGGCCGGGACCAGGCCGATGCCGGCGGTGTTGATGTAGACGCCGTCGCCGTGCCCCGCGTCCACGACCTTGGTGTCGCCGGTCGCCACCGTCACCCCGGCCCGCCGCGCCGCGTCGCCGAGGTCCGCCGCGATCCGGCCGACCACGGACAGCTCGACGCCCTCCTCCAGGATGAACCCGCAGGACAGGTACGCCGCATGCGCGCCGCTCATCGCGAGATCGTTGACGGTCCCGTTCACGGCCAGGTGCCCGATGCTGCCGCCGGGGAAGAACAACGGCTGGACGACGAACGAGTCCGTCGAGAACGCGAGCCGCGCGTCCCCGAGGGTGAACACCGCCGAGTCCGTCAGGCCGCCGAGCAGCGGGTTCGCGAACGCGGGCACGAAGAGATGCTCGATCAGCTCGGCCGACATCTGTCCGCCGCCGCCATGCCCCATCACGACGTTCGGGTGGTCGCGCAACGGCAGCGGACAGGTCCAGCCCTCGAAGTCGAGCACCGGTTCAGCCACCGGTCGTCACCACCTCCGGGGAGGTCTCCAGCCGGCGGTACAGGTAGTAGGCCGCACACGCGCCCTCGCTCGAGACCATCGTGGCCCCGAGCGGGTTGCGCGGCGTACACAGTGTCCCGAACGCGGAGCACTCGTGCGGCTTGATCAGACCCTGCAGGACCTCGCCGCTGCGGCACACCGTCGACTCCTCGGTCGCGATGTCGCGGACCTGGAAGCGGTACTCCGCGTCGTACTCGCGGTAGCGCTCGGACAGCCGCCAGCCGCTCTGCGGGATCATCCCGATGCCGCGCCAGGACCGGTCGGTGGTCTCGAACACATCGGCCAGCATCGCCTTCGCGGCCGGGTTGCCCTCGTCGCGGACCGCGCGCCGGTACGCGTTCTCGACCACGTGCTCGCCCTTCTCCAGCTGGCTGACCGTGCGCAGGATCCCGGCCAGGATGTCCAGCGGTTCGAAGCCGGTCACGACGATCGGTACGCCGTACTTGTCGGCGAGCTCCGGGTACTCCGCCGTGCCCATCACGCTGCAGACGTGACCGGCGGCGAGGAAGCCCTGTACCCGGCAGGTCGGCGACTGCATGATCGCCTCGATCGCGGGCGGCACCCGGACGTGCGAGACGAGCAGACTGAAGTTCGGGATGCCGAGCTTCTTCGCCTGGTAGACGGTCATCGCGTTCGGCGGAGCCGTGGTCTCGAACCCGATGCCGAAGAACACGACCTGCTTGTCCGGGTTCTGCTGCGCCAGCCGGAGCGCGTCCAGCGGCGAGTACACGACCCGGACGTCACCGCCCTGGCTCTTGATCCGGAACAGGTCGCGGCCGCTGCCGGGCACGCGCAGCATGTCGCCGAACGAGCAGAAGATCACGCCCGGCTGGGAGGCGATCTCGAGCGCCTTGTCGATCGTCTCCAGCGGCGTCACGCAGACCGGGCAGCCGGGGCCGTGGATCATCTCGACACCGTCCGGCAGCAACTGGTCGATGCCGTGCCGGACGATCGTGTGCGTCTGCCCGCCGCAGACCTCCATGATCGCCCAGTGCTTCGTCGCGGTGGCGTGGATCTGGTCGACCAGCTTGCGGGCCAGCACCGGATCGCTGAACTCGTCGAGGTACTTCATCGCGGCTCTGCCTTCCACTCGGTCCCGGGCGGGCGCCGCTCTCCGGCCTGCCGCGCGGCCAGACCCCACTGGTCGCCGAACTCCTCCTCCAGCGCGCCGAGCTTGCGGTACAGCGCGAGCGACTGCATCGCGGACTCCTCGTCGAGTCGCTGCAACGCGAAGCCCACGTGCACGATGGTGTACTCACCCACCTGCAGATCAGGCAGGTACTCCAGACAGACGTCCTTCAGCACGCCGCCGAAGTCGACCTGTCCCATCCGGGTGCCGTCTTCCTCCCGGATCTCCACGACCTTTCCCGGTACGGCCAGACACATGATGTTCCCTCCCCTACCGGACCCGAGCCGCCACGGCCAACTGCCCCAGGGCGATCCCGGCGTCCGTCGGCGGCACCCGGCGATGCCGCAGTACGTCGAACCCGGCACCGGTCAACGCCCTGGTAGTTGCCGATAGCAACACTTTGTTGACGAACACGCCGCCGGACAGCCCGACGGTGGTCAGCCCTTCGGCGGCGCGGACCCGTTCGGCCAGCGTCACCATCAGCTCGGCCAGCCCCTGGTGGAACCGGGCGCTCACGACGCTCGGCGGCACCCCGGCCAGCACGTCCTGCACGACCGCAGCCAGCATCGGCGCCGGGTCGATCTGATCCCCGTCGATCTCGAACTCGTACGCGCCTTCGCCGGCCGAGGCCAGACCCTCCAGCTCGATCGCCGCCTGCGCCTCGTACCCGACCCGGTGACACACCCCGGCCAGCGACGAGACCGCGTCGAACAACCTGCCCATGCTGGACGTCGGCGCACACGCGATGCCGTGATCCAGCTGGGCCTCGAGCAGGTCCGACTCGTGGCAGGCCTGGACGGACGGCAGCCGTGGATCCCAGCGAATCCCGGCGGCGCGCAGATGCGACAAGGCCATCCGGCACGGATTGCGCACCCCGGCGTCGCCGCCCGGCAGCGGCACGTACTTCAGATGCGCGTACCGCTCGAAGCCGTCGTACCCGGTCAGCAGCACCTCGCCACCCCACACGGCACCGTCGTCGCCGTACCCGGTCCCGTCGAAGGCGAACCCGATGATCTCGCCGCAGTACCGGTGCTCGGCCATCAACGACGCGAGATGCGCGTGATGATGCTGTACGCCGATCACCGGGCGACCGCCGGCATGCCGCTCGGCCCACTGCCGCGAACGGTACGACGGGTGCTTGTCCGTCACGAGCAACTCGGGCCGGACGCCGGTCAGCTCCTCGAGATGCCGCTCGGCCCGCTCGAACGCCTGTTGCGTCGCGAGGTCGTCCATGTCCCCGACATGCGCCGAAAGCCAGGCGTAGCGGGCGTCGCCGAGGCAGAACGTGTTCTTCAGGTCACCGCCGACCGCCAGCGCCGGCCGGACCGGGATCGGCAGGTCGACGGGGAACGGCGCATACCCGCGGGACCGCCGTACCGGCAGCTCGGTCGTGTCGACGATCCGTACGACGGAGTCGTCGCAGGGCACGTGGATCGGGCGGTCATGACCGAGCCACGCATCGGCCAGACCGGCCAGCCGGCTGATCGCCTCGTCGTCGCCGGTCACGATCGGCTCACCGGACAGGTTGCCGCTGGTCATCACCAGTACGCCGGGACCGGGCTGGTCGAACAGCAGCCGGTGCAGCGGCGTGTACGGCAGCATGACACCGAGATCAGGGTTGCCGGGGGCAACGGCTTCGGCAACGGCCGCACCCGGCCGGCGGCGGAGCAGCACGATCGGGTGACGGCTGCCGGTGAGCAGTTCCTCCTCGTCGGCGTCGACCTCCGCGATCCGCCGGGCCGCGTCGAGATCGGCGGCCATCACGGCGAACGGCTTGTCGCCGCGGTCCTTGCGTTTGCGCAGTGTCGTCACGACGGCGTCATCCGCAGCGTCGCAAACGAGATGGAAGCCGCCGATCCCCTTGACTGCGAGGATCGCCCCGTCGACCAGCAGGGCGTGCGCCGACGCCAGCGCATCTTCGTCGTACGCCGTCTCGAGGCCGGGCTGGACGAGTTGCAGCCGCGGTCCGCAGGCCGGGCAGGCGATCGGCTGCGCGTGGAACCTGCGGTCGGCGGGATCGGCGTACTCGCGGGCGCAGTCGGGGCAGAGCTGGAAGCCGGCCATGGTCGTGGCCGGCCGGTCGTAGGGCAGACCAGTGATGATCGTGAACCGCGGACCGCAGTTCGTGCAGCTGATGAACGGGTGCCGGTAACGCCGGTCGGACGGATCGGCGAACTCCGACCAGCAGTCCGCGCAGGTCGCGACATCCGGTGAGACCAGCGTGCGGCCCGGTCCGGCCGTGGAGTCGAGGATGGTGAACTCGGTCCCGCCCTGCACCGGCAGCGACTCGATCGCCACGGTCGAGACCACGGCCAGCGGCGGAGCGTCGCTGCGGATCCGGTCCGCGAAGCCGGTCACCGCCGCGTCGGGTCCTTCGACCTCGGCGACGACCCCGGCTGCCGTGTTGCCGACCAAGCCGGACAGCCCGAGCTCCCGGGCCAGGGAGTAGACGAACGGACGGAAGCCGACGCCCTGGACGACGCCGGTGACCAGTATCCGGCTGCGCACCCGTTCCGGTTCGTTCGTGATGTTCACCCCGCCGGGCGAAAAGAAATGGCGAATTCCGCGATCAACGGACAAATCGCACACTAAACCCGCGCCCGGTCCCATACCAGAGATCACGGACCGAAGATCTCGTGCACCTTGCGGAGATCCCGCAGGCGCGGCTCGGTGTCACCGCGCAACCACCGGCTGATGGTCCGCACCGACACCCCGATCCGCTGCGCGGCCGCCTCCTGGGACAGCCCCTGACCACGCAGTACGCCGGTCAGCCAGTCGGCGAACGGCTCGGCCGCGGGCTGCACCCGGTGGACGCCGGCGCCGTGCAGTACTTCGACCTCGACACCGTCGGGGAAGATCCGTACGGTGACGTCGAAGACGTTGTCCTTCGCGCCGGCAGCGGCCAGCAACGCGGCCGTGATCGCCTGGTACAGCGCCTGCCGCTCCTCGGTCTCCAGCCGGATCGGCTCGAGCGCCTCGCGGACGAACTGCTCGGCGTCCGGCAGCGATCCCGGCCGGGCCGGGAAGACCTGGGAGGCCACGACCACGGGCGAGACGAACACCTCGCGACCGGGATCGTCGTCCATTGCCCGAGAATATCGGTGCAAGGCGGGGAAAGAAGGTCCTCCGGAATGTCCTGGAATCCCCGAATCCCGGATTTCCGGACACCGCCATTAATAGCAGACACAAGTGTCTGTCCGTCCGCCCGCGACCGTCGTACGGTCGAGACGATCGGCATTCCCGGGAGGGATGGAGGGTGGGGTCGTGTCCACGACGCTGGAACCGGGGCAGGCGGAGCAGGAGACCGACGAGGGTGTCGTCCACATCCTCTGGATGAACGGCGGGCTGAGCTGCGACGGCGACTCGGTCGCCCTGACCGCGGCCACGCAGCCCAGCATCGAGGAGATCGTCCTCGGCGCCTTGCCCGGGTTGCCACGGATCGCAGTGCACTGGCCGCTGATCGACTTCGAGTGCGGGCCGGAGACCGGCGCCGACAACTTCATCGCCTGGTGGCACAAGGCCGACCGCGGTGAGCTCGAGCCGTTCGTGCTGGTGGTCGAGGGCTCGATCCCGAACGAGGCGATCCACAGCGACGGCTACTGGGCCGGGTTCGGCAACAACCCCGCCACCGGGCAGCCGATGAAGACATCGGAGTGGCTGGACCGGCTGGCCCCGAAGGCCACCGCGGTCGTTGCCGTCGGCACATGTGCGACGTACGGCGGGATCCACGCGATGGCGGGCAATCCGACCGGCGCCATGGGCGTGCCCGACTATCTCGGCTGGAGCTGGAAGTCCAAGGCCGGGCTGCCGATCGTCTGCGTGCCAGGCTGCCCGATCCACCCCGACAACCTGTCCGAGACGCTCGTCTATCTGCTGTACCAGGTCGCCGGCCAGGCCCCGATGATCCCGCTCGACGCCGAACTGCGGCCGCAGTGGCTGTTCGGCCGGACCGTACACGAAGGCTGCGACCGGGCCGGGTACTACGAGCAGGGCGACTTCGCGAAGGAGTACGGCTCGCCGAAGTGCCTGGTGAAACTGGGCTGCTGGGGTCCTGTCGTCAACTGCAACGTGCCCAAGCGCGGCTGGATCAACGGCGTCGGCGGCTGCCCGAACGTCGGCGGTATCTGCATCGCCTGCACGATGCCCGGCTTCCCGGACAAGTTCATGCCGTTCATGGACGAACCGCCCGGCAGCCGGATCTCCACCACCGCGAGCATGGTGTACGGCACGGTGATCCGGCGGCTGCGCAAGTACACCCAGAACGCCGGCAACAAGGAACCCAAGTGGCGGCACAAGGGCTCCGAACTCGCCACCGGTTACGAGAAGGTGTGGTAGGCCATGACCACGACCGATCCCAAGGTCAGGCCGGACACGACCGGCTCGAAGAGCTCCGACGTCGTCGAGATGGCGTGGGACCCGATCACCCGCATCGTCGGCAGCCTGGGCATCTACGCGAACGTGAACTTCAAGTCGAAGACGGTCGAGGAGTGCCACAGCACTTCGTCGATCTTCCGCGGCTACAGCATCTTCATGAAGGGCAAGGACCCGCGCGACGCGCACTTCATCACCAGCCGGATCTGCGGGATCTGCGGTGACAACCACGCCACCTGCTCGGTCTACGCGCAGAACATGGCGTACGGCGTCGCGCCGCCGCACCTCGGCGAGTGGATCGTCAACCTCGGCGAGGCGGCCGAGTACATGTTCGACCACAACATCTTCCAGGAGAACCTGGTCGGGGTGGACTACTGCGAGCGGATGGTCAAGGAGACCAACCCCGGCGTCCTCGAGCTGGCGAACCGGACCGAGGCGCCGCACGCCGCCGACCACGGCTACCGGACCATCGGCGACATCATGCGCTCGCTCAACCCGCTGGAGGGTGAGTTCTACCGCGAGGCGCTGCACGTCAGCCGCTACACCCGCGAGATGTTCTGCCTGATGGAAGGCCGGCACGTCCACCCGTCCACGCTCTACCCGGGCGGCGTCGGCACGGTCGCGACCATCCAGCTGTTCACCGACTACCTGACCCGCCTGATGCGCTACATCGAGTTCATGAAGAAGGTCGTGCCGCTGCACGACGACCTGTTCGACTTCTTCTACGAGGCGCTGCCCGGTTACGAGCACGTCGGCGAGCGGCGCATCCTGCTCGGCTGCTGGGGCAGCCTGCAGGACCCGGCGGTCTGCGACTTCAGCTACGAGAAGATGGAAGCCTGGGGCCGGCGGATGTTCGTCACCCCCGGCGTGATCGTCGACGGCCAACTGGTCACCAACAGCCTGGTCGACATCAACCTCGGCCTGCGGATCCTGCTCGGCAGCTCGTACTACGAGGACTGGGCCGACGGCTCGCACGAGAAGTTCGTCGACATCGACCCGCTCGGCAACCCGATCGACGTCCGGCACCCGTGGAACCAGCACACGCTGCCCAAGCCGCAGAAGCGCGACTTCTCCAACGCCTACAGCTGGACCATGTCGCCGCGCTGGTTCGACGGCAAGGACCACCTCGCCCTCGACACCGGCGGCGGACCGATCGCCCGGCTCTGGTCGACGGCGCTGTCCGGCCTGGTCAGCACCGACTACGTGCAGGCCACCGGCCACAGCGTGAAGATCCAGCTCCCGCGGACCGCGCTCAAGCCGGCCACGGAGTACGAGTGGAAGATCCCGCAGTGGAGCAACGCGATCGAGCGGAACCGGGCCCGGACCTACTTCCAGGCGTACGCCGCCGCCCTCGCGCTGCACTTCTGCGAGCAGGCGATGGCCGAGGTCCGGGCCGGCCGGACCGAGACCTGGACGCCGTTCAAGGTGCCGGACGAGGCGATCTCCTGCGGCTTCACCGAGGCGGTCCGCGGCGTGCTGTCGCACCACCTGGTGATCCGGGACGGCAAGATCGCGAACTACCACCCGTACCCGCCGACCCCGTGGAACGGCAGCGTGCGCGACAGCTACGGCACTCCCGGCCCGTACGAGGACGCCGTACAGAACACGCCGATCTTCGAGGAGAACCCGCCGGAGCGGTTCAAGGGCATCGACATCATGCGGGCGGTGCGCAGCTTCGACCCGTGCCTGCCGTGCGGCGTGCACATGTTCGTCGGGAACGGGCACGAGAAGACTCATCTGCACTCCCCGTCCATCGCCGTCAAGCCTTACTGACCATGGATCGACACGACGTCCAGGAGCTGAGCGAGCGGATCGACGTACTGCTGGACGAGGTCCAGCGGCGCGCCGATCCCAAGCTCGCCGGCCAGGTGGAGGAACTGGTCCGCGCGGTGCTGACTCTGCACGGCGCCGGCCTCGGACAACTGCTGAGCCTGCTCGACGAGCCGCAGGTCCGGCAGTTGGCCGGGGACGACCTCGTCGCCGGCCTGCTCCTACTGCACGACCTGCATCCCGACGACGTCGCGACCCGGATCCAGCACGCGCTGGACTCGGTCCGCCCGTACCTGGGCTCGCATGCAGGCGGGATCGATTACCTCGGCATCGACGACGACGGCGTCGTCCACCTGCGGCTGCAGGGCAGTTGTGACGGCTGCCCTGGCTCCACGGCGACGGTTCGGATGACCGTCGAGAACGCGGTCCTCGACGCGGCGCCGGAGGCGATCGCGGTCGACGTCGAGGGGATGGTCAAGGACCGGCAGACCCTGTTGACCATCGAGCCGTTCCGCCCCCACCGGGACGGCTGGCACCAGCTGGACCTGGCCCCACCCCCCGGCCAGGTCCAGCACCGGTCCGTCGGCGGCCTCGACGTACTGCTGGCCAACCTTTCCGGCACGTTGTTCGCGTACCGGAACAGCTGCCCGGCGTGCTCGTCCGCCCTGCACCACGCCCGGCTGGACGGCGATCGGCTCACGTGTCCCCGCTGCACAGCGGAGTACGACGTACGCCTGGCCGGGCGGGCTGTCGAAGGTGCACCGCTCGAAGCGTTGCCGCTGCTGCCGGAAGGCCCGGGCTGGAAAGTCGCGATCCCGGGGGTGCAACCGGCGTGAGACCCCCGCGCACCCTGCGCTCGCTCGCACGGACCCAGACCCGTCCGGCCGTCGACCCGGTCGCGGTGCTGCGTGAGTTCACGGGCGGCGTCCGCGAGCAGTCGGCGCCGGGCGAGCAGTGCGAGATGTGCGCCGTACCGATCGGGATCCAGCACTCGCACCTGGCCGATGTCCAAGGCCACCGGCTGCTCTGCACGTGCCGGTCCTGCTATCTGCTGTTCACCGATCAAGCCGCGTCGCACGGGCACTACCGAGCAGTGCCTGAGCGCTATCGGGCCGACACCGACTTCGCTCTGTCCGCGGCGGAGTGGGACGCGATGGGGATCCCGGTCAACCTGGCGTTCCTCTTCTACCAGTCGGACCAGGGCCGGTACGTCGCGTTCTACCCGAGCCCGGGCGGGGCCACTGAGTCGCTGCTCGACCTCACCGCCTGGAACGAGGTGGTGGCCGGCGATTCGGTTCTCCAGGAGCTCGTCCCGGACCTGGAGGCCGTGCTGCTGCGGCGGGTCGACGACGGGTTCGAGTGTCACCTGGTGCCGATCGACGCGTGCTACCAGCTGGTCGGGATCGTCCGGCAGTACTGGGAGGGCTTCGCCGGCGGCGAGGACGTCTGGCAGCGGATCGACGAGTTCTTCGCGGGGATCCGGGAGCGCGGCCGTGGTTGATCTGGAGTTCAGCTGTACCGGCGCCGACGCCGATCGGTACGCCGCGGCGCCGTCGATCCGGCTCCGGCTGCGGATCGAGGAGACCACCGGCACGCCCGTCCACGCGCTGGCGATGCGGTGCCAGATCAGGATCGAGCCGATCCGGCGCCGCTACAGCGACGAGGAGGCCGAAGGGCTGGCCGACCTGTTCGGCGAGCGGGCCCGCTGGGGCGAGACGTTGAAGCCGCTGCAACTGGCGTTCGTCACCCAGATGGTGCCCGGCTTCACCGGCGCGACCGAGACCGACCTGCAGCTGCCGTGCAGCTACGACTTCGACGTCGCCGCCCACAAGTACCTGTACGCGGTGCGCGAGGACGCCGTACCGCTGCTGCTGTTGTTCAACGGGACGATCTTCACCGGTCGTCCCGGCACTCTCTCGGTGACACCGGTCGCCTGGCAGAAGGAAACGACGTACGAGCTGCCGGTCGCGGTGTGGCGGGAGGCGATGGACCAGCACTTCCCGGGTGCCGCGTGGCTACGGCTGCGGCAGGACACCTTCGACCGGCTCTACCGGTACCGCACGCGGGAAGCCCTGCCCGGCTGGGACGATGCGATCGAGCGACTCCTGAAGGAACAGCCGGAATGAACGAGTTCGATGCCGTCCAGGAGCTCGCGGACGCGCTGCTGTTCGAGGGCTACGTGCTGTACCCGTACCGCGCTTCGGACGGGAAGAACCGGGTCCGCTGGCAGTTCGGCGTGCTGATGCCGCCGGACTACTCGCTGATGGACCCGTCCGAGCGGTCGTGGTCGCAGACCGAGTGTCTGCTCGACGGCGACGACGCGCTGCTCACCGTGCGGTTGCGCTTCCTGCAGGCGCAATGGCGGCACGTGCTGGACGCCGACAAGACGGAGGTCACCGTCCTGGCGACCGACGACGCGACGTACCGGCCGTGGGACGAGGCGGTGGTGCGCACCGTCGACATCACCACCCGCCTGCAGCGGTTACCCCGCGAGGTGCCGTTCCAGCTGCCCGGCGGCACCGAGACCGAGGCGATCGGCACGGCCGGTTTCCTCCGCCGGACCCGGCAGCCGATCAGCGGGACGGTTTCCCTCAGCCTCAAGAAGCTGACCGGCCCGTACGGCGCCACGCGGCTGCGGATCCGGGTCGAGAACACCACCCCGAACGGCAGCTCGGAGCGGGTCGGAGCGCTCCGGCAGGCGTTGATCGCGCACCACGTCATGGTGGCCGCCGACGGCTGCCGCTTCATCTCGTTGCTGGAGCCGCCTGAGTGGGCCAGCGCCTACGCGGCCGGCTGCGAGAACGTCGGTCTCTACCCGGTGCTGGCCGGCGACCTGCTGCTGTCGTCGCCGATCATCCTGTACGACCACCCGAGGATCGCGCCGGAGAGCGCCGGAGATCTGTACGACGCCACCGAGATCGACGAGATCCTCAACCTGCGCACGATGACGCTGACCGACGAGGAGAAACGCGAGGTCCGCGGCACCGACCCGCGCACGGCCGAGCTGCTCGAACGGGTCGACTCGATGCCGCCGGAGTTCCAGGACCGGTTGCACGGCACCATCCGCTACCTGCGCCGGGTGACCGAGCCGGAACCGGTCAGCAAACCCTGGTGGGATCCGGGCAACGACGCCGCGGTGTCGCCGTCGACCGACACGGTCCAGGTCGGCAATGTTGCCGTCGGCAACGGTACGAAGGTCCGGCTGCGGCCCGGCGTACGGCGGACCGACGCGCAGGACATGTTCCTGACCGGACGGCTCGGCACGGTGGTCGCCGTACTGTCCGATGTCGACGGGGAGACGCATGTCGCGGTCGCGCTGGACGGCGAAGAGGGCGAAGTACAGCGCTCGCACGGCCGGTACCTCTATTTCAGCCCGGACGAACTGGAGCCGTTGAAATGAGTGTTCTCGTAGCCGGCCTCGGCAACATGTTCTGCAGTGACGACGCCTTCGGGGTGGCCGTCGTCGCCGAGCTGTCAGAACACAGCCTGCCGGACAGCGTCGAGGTCAGGGACTTCGGGATCCGCGGGATCCACCTGGCCTATCAACTGCTTGAACCGTACGACCTGGTCGTGCTGGTCGACACCGTCGAGCGCGGCGGGCCGCCGGGGACGGTCTACCTGATCGAGGCCGAGCCCGGCGCGGAGCCCGGTCCGGAGGTGAGTATGGACGCTCACGACCTCGGACCGGACGCTGTGCTCTCGCTTGTACCGCGACTCGGTGGCACTGTAGGTCCTGTTGTCGTGGTCGGCTGCGAACCGGCCGCCGTCGACGCCGGGATCGGACTGTCGGCGGCAGTCCAGGACGCGGTCGGGACGGCGGCGCAACTGGTGGTCGACCTGGTCACCGGACAGGTCGCCGGACCGGCACCCCGGACCGGTGTGGCGGAGGGGACGATGTGATGCGCTGGATGCTGATGGCCGCCGTACTGCTGCTGCTGATCGGGGTGGGCTACTACGGCCTGGAAGACGCCCGCCGCTACCTCAAGCTGAGGGACATGTAGCCCGATGTGCCTGGGCATCCCGGGCCGGGTGGTCGACTGCCCGGACGGCGCCGCCCTCGGCCGGGTCGAGGTGGCCGGAGTCGTCCGCGATATCAACGTGACGCTGCTGGACGGGCCGTTCGTGCCCGGTGAGTACGTGCTGATCCACAGCGGGTTCGCGCTGGAGCGGATGTCGCCCGAACGCGCCGCCGACGCGTTCGCGTTCTTCGGGGCCGAGCTGTGAACGGCCCGGCGATGTTCGCGCGGTACGCGTTCGCGCCGAACCAGCTCGGGTACTGCGGCCCCGCGGACGCCGGCGCCCTGCTCGAGGGCCGGACCGGCGTCCGGTTCCGTGCTCTGGCGAAGCAGTTCGAGGGCGCCTGGCCGCAGCTGCGGGTCATCGCCGCGGCCACCGGTACGGCGGATCCGCTCGACCGCGAGGTGGTCGAGGCCTACTGGGTGGGCAACCGCTTGCTGGACCGGGCCGGCAGCTCCGACGGAACTGGTAGTGGGCTGCCGCACCACAGTTTCCAGGTGTTCTGCCACTACCCGTGGGCGAGCCTGCTGCACGACGAACGCCGTACCGAGCATGCACTGCAGGTGCTGGACCAGTGCCGGATCCGCTGGGGCAAGGTGATCTCGGCCGCCGGCGGAAAGGTCGTCGTCGAGTCGCGACCGCTGGTCTGGGACGGCGTACGGCTGGCGCTCGGGCTGCCCAGTCGGGACACCGCGACGCTCGGTCTCGGCAACGTGGAGCTGATCGAGCCGCTGCGGCCGGGCGACTGGGTCTCGCTGCACTGGGGCTGGGTCTGCGACCGGTTGTCGCCGCCGCAGTTGGTTGCCTTACGCCACTATTCGGCGTACCACCTGGACCTGGTGAATCAGCGCCTGGGCGGCCGGACCGGGATGTCCGGGCCGAGGATCCCGTGACCGTCGGGCTGGTTGACCACGCCGGGTGAGTTCAGCACTGCGGGCCGCGACACCGAGCGGTGGTCCGGCCGACCACCGCGGTCCGGCTCCCAGCTAGCCGGGTCCTCGGTCATGCCGAGCAGATAGGTCACGGTGCAGTCGAGCGCACCGGCCAGCTCCGGCAGCCGCACCACGTCGACCCCGGCGCCGTGCTCGAAGCTGGACAACGTCTTGTTGGTGGTCCGGATCCCCCGGCGCGCCAGCCGGCTCACCAACTGCTTCTGCGTCAGCCCGAGCTGTAACCGCCGGGCACGCAACCGATGGCTGACGACCAGATGACGGTCAACAGCGACCTCGCTGCGATCCTCGAACATGCACGTACCCCCTGCAGCCCAGCCTCTCGTGCGGCCCTTGGCGCGTCAATCGCCCGGCGGCTTGGATTCCATCTCTGCCAGGGCGTGCACCGTGTACCGGGCGAAGTTGAAGACCGGGGCGCGACCCAGCAATCGTTCGAACTCCTCGTGCGAGTCCACCTCGTAGATCCACGCCCCACCATGCGATCCGACCACGTGGTACCGCGCCAGCACCTTCCCCTCCCGCTCCAGCCGCTGCCCGTACTCCGGCATCGCCCCCACCGCCCGAGCCATCTCCGGCGACAGCAAACTCAACTCCATCCGCCACAACACCAGAAACTTCATACCCGGACAGTAAGCGGCACACCCCCCGAGAGAAAGAACAAGAAAAGAAGCCAAGAACCAAGGAAAGAACAAGGAACAAGAGAAGAGATACAGAGGAAGTTGGCTGCCTGGCTGGGCCTAGCGCTTCTGGCGCGCCGGCCCGTCCGTCGAGTCGTGGAAAGTGGTTGAGAAAATCTGCCGTGATCCACGACTCGGTGTTCGGGGTCGGAGCCATTCGCCACGACTCGGCGCACAGCCAACCCGCGGCTGACCGCCGCGGGCAGCCACCACTCCGAATCTCTTCTTTTCTCTGTTCTTTGTCTGTCTTTGAAGGCCTGCTAGGCCTGAACAGCCCTCTTTGTTGCTCAGTTCCTGAGGTGGAGTCTGCGGGCGGCTTCGGCGACCGAGCCGGAGATGGAGGGGTAGACGGTGAAGGACTGGGCAACCTGGTCGACGGTGAGGCGGGCGCCGACGGCCAGGGAGATCGGGTGGATGAGTTCGCTGGCGCGGGGGGCTACGACGACGCCGCCGACGACGATCCCGGTGTTGGGGAGGCAGAAGAGTTTGACGAAGCCGTCGCGGACGCCCTGCATCTTGGCGCGGGCGTTGTCGGCCAGCGCGACCTTGACGACCATCGCAGTACTGCCGCCGGCGTCCACGACCGCCTGGGACAGGCCCACGGTGGCGATCTCGGGGGCGGTGAAGACGTTGGCGGAGACCGTTGACTGGTCCAACGGCTTGACCGCGTCGCCGAGCGCGTGCGCCATCGCGATCCGGCCCTGCATCGCGGCCACCGAGGCGAGCATGAGTACGCCGGTGCAGTCGCCGGCCGCGTAGACGCCGCGGGCCGTCGTCCGCGAGACCCGGTCGACCTGCACGAACCCGCCGTCGGTGAGCGACACGCCCGACTCGACCAGATTCATGTCATCGGTGTTCGGCAGCGATCCGACCGCGAGCAGCGCGTGCGAACCCTCGACCTTCCGGCCGTCGGTCAGCGTCACCACGACCCCGTCGCCCTGCCGCCTCACCGACTCGGCCCGGGACTTGCTCAGCACCGTCAGACCGCGCCGCT
Organism: Kribbella sp. NPDC000426; assembly: GCF_040300265.1. NCBI lineage: Bacteria > Bacillati > Actinomycetota > Actinomycetes > Propionibacteriales > Kribbellaceae > Kribbella > Kribbella sp. NPDC000426. Next base: position 1,121,308 of record NZ_JBEPDK010000001.1, read on the forward strand.
TGAACACGTCCTCCAGGACCGCTGCCGCGTCGGCATCCTCGCCCGGCAGCACACGGTCCCGCGACGACACCAGTACGACGTCGCTGCCGAGCGCGTCGTACGCGCTGGCGAACTCCGCACCGGTCACCCCGGACCCGACCACGATCAGCCGCTCGGGCAGTTCCTCGAGCTCGTAGACCTGCTCCCAGGTGAGGATCCGCTCGCCGTCCGGCTCGGAGCCCTTGAGGATGCGAGGCCTTGCACCGGTAGCGATCAGGATCACATCGGCGTCCAGCCGCTCGTCGCCGACGACCACCGTTTCCGGCCCGTCGAGCCGGCCGCGGCCCTTGATGATCCGGACCTTGTCGGAGTCCAGCCGGCGCTCGATGCCCTCGGACTGGGCCGCCGCCAGCGCCTTGACCCGTTTGTTGACGACGGAGAGATCGACACGCACGGAGTTGGCCGGATTGTCGTCCCCGTCGTCGAGCCGGACCCCCAGCTCGCCGGCTTCCTCGACCTCGGTCATCACCTCGGCGGTGGCGATCAAGGTCTTGCTCGGTACGGCGTCTGTGCGCACGCCGGAACCGCCGATTCCGTCGGAATCGACAACCGTCACCTCCCCGCCGAGTTGGGCGGCCGCACTCGCCGCTTCGTACCCGCCAGGACCGCCACCGATGATCACAACTCGCGCCACGAGAGGCCATTCTTCCGTATCCTCTTTTTCCGTGACCCTGTACGCCGCGTTTGCGTCGAATCTGGACCCGAACCTGATGGCCGACCGGTGCCCGTACTCCCCGCTGCGCGGGACCGGGTGGCTCCACGGCTGGCGCCTCACCTTCGGCGGCGAGGAGCTGGGCTGGGAGGGCTCGATGGCCACCGTGGTCGAGGACCCGTCCGACCCGGCCAACCAGGTCTTCGTCGCGCTGTACGACGTCCACCCGAAGGACGTCGAGCGCCTGGACGAGTGGGAATGGATCGACCAGGACGTCTACAGCAAGATCCAGGTCCGGGTGCAGACCCTGGACGGCGAGCAGCTGGCCTGGATGTACGTGCTGAACGCCTACGAGGGCGGCCTGCCCTCCGCCCGCTACCTGGGCATCCTCGCCGAGGCCGCGGAGGCCGCCGGCGCCCCGGACGACTACGTGGCGGACCTGCGTTCCCGCCCGTGTCAGTCGTCCGGTCATTAGAGTTCGCATGTGACCACTGATCTGAAGGCCGCCGCCGAGGCCTGGCTGAGCGAAGACCCTGACTCTGACACCCGCGCCGAGCTGCAGGCGCTGCTGGACTCAGGAGACACCACCGAGCTGGCCGACCGCTTCGCCGGCACGCTCGAGTTCGGTACGGCGGGTCTGCGCGGAGCCGTCGGCGCCGGACCGAACCGGATGAACCGGGTCGTCGTGATCCGCGCCGCGGCCGGGCTCGCGGCGTACCTGAAGGCCAAGGGGCTGACCGACGGCCCGGTCCTGATCGGGTACGACGCGCGCCACAAGTCCGACGTCTTCGCCCAGGACACCGCGGCCGTGATGCGCGGCGCCGGGCTGGACGCCGTACTGCTGGACCGGCCGACGCCGACGCCGGTGGTCGCCTTCGGGATCGGACACCTGCGTGCGGTCGCCGGAGTGGTCGTGACCGCGTCGCACAACCCGCCGCAGGACAACGGCTACAAGGTCTACCTGGGCGACGGCTCGCAGATCGTGCCGCCCGCGGACGCGGAGATCGCGGCCGCCATCGCCGCGGTCGGCCGACTGGCCGACGTACCGCGTGGCGACGACTGGCAGACCACCGGCGACGACCTGCTGAACGCGTACCTGGACCGCATCGCCGACCTGGTGCCGGCGGATGCGCCGCGCGAGCTGAACGTCGCCTATACGCCGCTGCACGGCGTCGGACGGACCCTGGTCGAGGCCGCGGTGGCCCGCGCGGGGTTCGCTGTACCGCAGGTGGTGGCGTCGCAGGCCGACCCGGACCCCGACTTCCCCACCGTCTCGTTCCCGAACCCGGAGGAGCCGGGCGCGATCGACGCGGCCCTGGAGCTGGCCCGGTCGATGGGCGCGGACATCGCGGTCGCGAACGACCCCGACGCGGACCGGTGCGCGGTAGCGATCCCGGACGCATCGGCCGACGGCGGCTGGCGGATGCTGCGCGGTGACGAGCTCGGCGCGCTGCTCGGCGAGTTCCTGCTGGCGCCGCGGCCGAACGGCGTCGCCGCGTGCTCGATCGTGTCGTCGTCGCTGCTCGGCAAGATCGCCGCGTCGTACGGCGTCCGGTACGTCGAGACGCTGACCGGGTTCAAGTGGATCGGGCGGGTCCCGGAGCTGGTCTTCGGGTACGAAGAGGCGCTCGGGTACTGCGTCGACCCGGCGGCCGTGAAGGACAAGGACGGCGTGTCGACGCTGGTCCGGGTGCTGCAGCTGGCCGCGCAGGCGAAGGCCGCGGGGCGCACGTTGCAGGATCTGCTGGACGACCTGGCAGTCAAGCACGGTCTGCACGCGACCGACCAGCTGTCTGTACGGGTCGACGACCTGTCGCTGATCGCTCAGGCAATGGAGCGGCTGCGGTCCACGCCGCCCACGACCCTGGGTGACTACACCGTCGAGCGGATCGACGACCTCAGCCAGGGGTCCGAATCACTTCCCCCGACGGACGGCCTGCGGTACACGCTGTCCGACGGCGCCCGGGTGGTCGTCCGGCCGTCCGGCACCGAGCCGAAGCTCAAGTGCTACCTGGAAGTGGTCGTGCCGGTCAGCACCGATGTCGCTGCTGCCCGGCGCCGGGCAGGCGAGAACCTGTCCGGCATCAAGCAGACCCTGTCGACCGCGCTGGGGATCTGACACCCCGGATCTGACAGCTGGGGAGCACCTGGCGGTTGCTCCCCGGCGTCAGCGTGCGGCTGCGGCGGCTTCGGCTTGCTCGGCGTGCAGGGAGCTCTGCAGCGACGAGTGCAGGATGCGGAGCGTGCTGGTGGACTGCATCAGCGCGTCCCGCTCGTCCGGGTTCCGGTTGGCCAGCGCGGTGATGTCGTTGATGGCGCCCTCGATCCGGGCGATCCGGTCGGCGACCGAACCCTCCTGGCTGCTGGCCTTGCGGATCGCGTCCGACGTGACGGTCCAGACGTCTTCCTTGTCGTTGGTCCGCCGCGACATGTCCACCATCTGGCTCAGCGCCGCGAGGTCGTGGTCGACCTGGGTGCGCTCCACCGGCGAGGTGATGCCGGTCGTCGCCTGCCGGAGCCGGGTGACGTGCCCGGACAGCTCCGACCAGGTGGAACGACCGCTCTTGATCTTGTCCAGCACCTTGGCGTACTCGGTGTTGAACTCGTCGTAGTTCACTGTCCTTGACTCCTGCCGTTCGAGGCTCGACTCAGAAACTGTAGGGCGTCCGCACCCGAAACAAGTAACCGCACGATCGCAGATCGTGCAGGTGTCGCCAAAACGCAACAGCCGCCCGGTACGCCAACGCGTACCGGGCGGCTGAGTTACGTCAGATTCGCAGCGAGATCAGGCGACGTACGCCGACGACGCGTTGAAGGTGTTGCAGTTGCCCGCAACGGTGTAGCTGTGCCGCGCGTTGAAGCCCGCGGTCACCCAGAACGCGTGGTTCTTGATCGAACCGTGGTCCCGCACACCGCCCGGCTGGTCACCGCTGTTGCTGATCACCCAGTTGTACTGGGTCATGAAGCCGCCGCTGAACGGGTAGTTGCGCTTGTTCGCGCCGTCCACGGCACCGCCCAGGCAGGAGGCCTGCAGCTCACGACGACGGCTCTCCTCGAGCTGCGCGGCGTAGGTGCTGAAGGCGTTCTGACGCGCCCAGGACGCGTTCAGGATGCCGGTGAGCCACTGGACGTGGTGTCCGTACTCGTGCGACAGCGTGAAGGTCGCGTACGCCCGCGCCATCGTGGGGCTCTGGGCCCAGTAGTTCATGATCACGTACGCCGGGACGTAGATGTAGCCGTGGTCGACACCGCAGAAGAACGCGGTACCGCCGCGGACGATGCCGCACTTCGAGTTGACCGCGCTCGAGTTGTGGACGATCAGCTTCGGCGCCACCTTGTACGCCGCGCCGGCCTGCTTCAGCGGCGAGGCCCAGGAAGCGTAGAGGCACTTGAACAGGTTGTTCTCGTACGCCACCACGCCGTTGAACGTGCGCAGCGAGACGTTGAGCTCCTTGCACTTCGACGACGGGATAGCGCCCGTCTTGTACAGCTTGTTGTAGCGCACGACGTTCGTCAGCGACGACTTCGTGGTGAGTCCGTCTCCAGCCGGCGGCGGACCGGCGACCAGACCCGTGCCGATCTCGATCGGCTTCGTGTCGGCGGCCTGCGTCGCGGCAGTCGTCGTCGTGCTGGAGGTCTGCGCGGCCTGGGCGTTCGGCAGCGCCAGCGCGGCGAAGCCGGCCAGGGCACCGACCGTGGCCATGCCACGCAGGGTGATGCGGGAGAGGTTGACCATGAGCTCCACTCTCGATGTGTCTAGGGACCTGTCGGACCAATCCTGGAGTGCACAGGGGTTCACCCGAGCTTGAACACGGGTTCTGACGCGGCGATTCACGCCACAGTTCCCCTCACTGCCCCACTTTTCCGCCCAGGAATCGCAACTGGTCAGGGAGCATACGCCGCCAGTAACCGGGGGTGTGCGCCCCGGCCTGCTGTCCGCCGGCCGCGTGCAGTTGCTCGCGCAGCGCGTGCGCGGCCGGCGCGAACGGATCGTCCCGGCCGCAGTCGATGCGGACGGCAACATCCCGGAACCCGACGCGCCGGCCGAACACCTGGCTCTGGTTGAAGTCCTCGGGCCCGTCGAACGCTCCGGCCTGTACTTCGGCGTACTCGCGGTACAGCGCCGGGCTGAGGGCGCCGACCGCGACCGCCCGCGACGACGGCCGGACCTGTCGCTGCCAGTACTGCAGTGCCACCCACAGGAGTGCGCCGTACCCGCCCATCGACCAGCCGAGGACGCCGTACCGGCCGGTGCGCAGACCGCGATCGGCCAACAGGGGAAGGAATTCCTGGTCGAGCATGAAGCCGGGATCATTGCCGTCGGCTCGTCGGTGCCAGTAGCTGTTCTGTCCGCCGTCGACGGTGGCGAGCGCGAAGGCCGGGGTACCCGCCTGGACGGTCGCGGTCAGGTACCGGTCGACGCCGAGGTCGTTGATCGCGGAAGTGTGGTCGCCCCCACGACCGTGCAGGACGAGTACGACCGGCAGCTCGGCAGAGGCGTCGTACCCGTCGGGATAGATGACGCTGTAGCCGACGTCGGTACGTCGGCCGAAGGAGTTGAAGCTGCCCGATATCACCGGACCAGCTGGTACGTCGGGTACGACGCCGTCCGGGCCGGTGAGGCCGAGCGCGTCGTGCACGCGCGCCCGACCGGGGATTGCGCCGGTCTCCAGGGCGGCTACCCCGGCGACTCCGACGATGCCGGCCGCCACCCCGGTACGGAGGAGGGCGCGGCGACCGAGCACGGTCAGCGGACTACTGCGGCCACGATCGCGACCACCGCGAGGACTCCGATCGCGATCAGCTCGGGCTTGGCCCAACCGGTGATCACGTCACCCTGAGACTGCTCGGAGTACTGGCCCTGGAGGGTCTCGATCCGGCTGACCACGAAGTCGGCCTTGGACAGGGAGTTGTCCGCCGCCAGCTTCCGGCCGCCGACACGCTGCTTGCGAAGGTCGCGCATGACCAGTTGGACGCCGGGCGCGCGGAACCGGTTCGCCTCGGTGTGCACCCGGAGGATGTCGGTCACGTCGACGCCGGTCACCTTCGACCACGGGATCAGGTGGTCGCGCAGGTGGTTACGCAGCAGTAGATTCTCGGGGCTGAGCGTCACCGACGGGCGCATCAGGCCGGCGTAGGCCAGGATCATGACGATCGCGATGATGCTGCCGACCAGCAGCCCGGTGGCGGTCCGCCACTCCAGGACCACGTCGACCAGGCCGAGGACCCCGATCACCAGGACGATGGCCCCGGTGATCCGGTTCGACGCAGACAGGTACTGCTCGCTCTCGGGCGACTTCGACTTCACCCGGACAAAGTAACTGGCTGTCCGGAACAGCACTAGACTGCCACAGGTGACCACACTCGACAGCGGCGTCGACAGCTTGGCCGACGTGACCTCGTCCGAGGATCGGCTGCGCCGGTTCCTGCTCGGGCTGCCGGGCGTCGACCAGGTCGGCGCCGAGGCCCGGGCCGCGACTCTGAGCACCCGGTCGATCAAGACCACCGCCAAGGCCTACGCACTCGACCTGGCGATCTCGATGATCGACCTGACCACGCTGGAGGGCCAGGACACCCCGGGCAAGGTGCGGGCCCTGTGTGCGAAGGCGAAACGGCCCGACCCGGCCGACCCGACGACTCCGCAGGTCGCCGCCGTCTGCGTCTACCCGGACCTGGTCGCGACCGCGAAGCACGAACTGAAGGGCTCCGGCGTGGGTGTCGCGAGTGTCGCGACCGCCTTCCCCAGTGGACGTTCCAGCCTCGCGATCAAGATCCAGGACACCAAGGACGCGGTCGCGGCCGGCGCCGACGACGTCGACATGGTGATCGACCGCGGCGCGTTCCTGTCCGGGCGGTACGGCCTGGTCTTCGACGAGATCGCCGCGATCCGCGAGGCCGCGGGTGACGCACATCTCAAGGTGATCCTGGAGACCGGCGAACTGGTGACGTACGACAACGTCCGCCGGGCGTCCTGGCTGGCGATGCTGGCCGGCGCCGACTTCATCAAGACCTCCACCGGCAAAGTCTCCCCGGCCGCGACGCTGCCGGTCACCCTGGTGATGCTGGAAGCCGTCCGCGACTACCACGAGGCCACCGGGCTGCACATCGGCGTCAAGCCGGCCGGCGGGATCCGGACCGCGAAGGACGCGATCAAGTACCTGGTCATGGTCAACGAGACCGCCGGACCGGACTGGCTGGACCCGGAGCTGTTCCGCTTCGGCGCCTCCAGCCTGCTGAACGACCTGCTGATGCAACGCACCAAGCTGGCCACCGGGTACTACCCCGGCCCCGACTACTTCACCTTGGACTGACAGGCATGAGCAGATTCGAGTACGCACCGGCCCCGGAATCGCGGGCGATCGTCGACATCAAGTCGTCGTACGGACTGTTCATCAACGGGCAGTTCACCGACGCAGGGGACGGCAAGCCGTTCAAGACCGTGTCCCCTGCCTCCGAAGAGGTACTGGCCGAGGTCAGCGAGGCCGGACCGGCCGATGTGGACAAGGCCGTGAAGGCGGCCCGGAAGGCCTTCGAGAAGGTCTGGGGCCCGATGAGCGGCAAGGACCGGGCGAAGTACCTGTTCCGGATCGCGCGGCTGATCCAGGAGCGTTCGCGTGAGCTGGCGGTGCTGGAGTCGCTCGACAACGGCAAGCCGATCCGGGAGTCCCGCGACGTCGACATCCCGTTGGTGGCCGCGCACTTCTTCTACTACGCGGGCTGGGCGGACAAGCTCGAGTACGCCGGTGTCGGCGACGACCCGCAGCCGTGGGGTGTCGCGGGCCAGGTGATCCCGTGGAACTTCCCGATGCTGATGCTGGCGTGGAAGATCGCGCCGGCGCTGGCGGCCGGCAACACCGTCGTACTGAAGCCGGCCGAGACGACTCCGCTGACCGCGCTGGCGTTCGCGGAGATCTGCCAGCAGGCCGATCTGCCGCCGGGCGTGGTCAACATCGTCACCGGCGCCGGCCGGACCGGGCAGGCGCTGGTCGAGCACGAGGGCGTCGACAAGGTCGCGTTCACGGGTTCGACCGAGGTCGGCCGGGCGATCGCCAAGTCGGTCGCGGGCACGCACAAGGCGGTGACCTTGGAGCTCGGCGGCAAGGCGGCCAACATCGTCTTCGAGGACGCGCCGATCGACCAGACCATCGAGGGCATCGTCAACGGCATCTTCTTCAACCAGGGCCACGTCTGCTGCGCGGGCTCGCGGCTCCTGGTCCAGGAGAGCGTGTACGACGAGGTGCTCGCGCGGCTGAAGCGCCGGATGGGCACGCTGCGCGTCGGCGACCCGCTGGACAAGAACACCGACATCGGCGCGATCAACTCGGCAGCCCAGCTGGCCAAGATCCGCGAGCTGTCGCAGATCGGCGAGGACGAGGGCGCCGAGCGCTGGTCGCCGGAGTGCGAGCTGCCGGCCAACGGCTACTGGTTCCCGCCGACCGTCTTCACCGGGGTGTCGCAGGCGCACCGGATCGCCCGCGAGGAGATCTTCGGCCCGGTGCTGTCGGTGCTGACCTTCCGCACTCCGCAGGAGGCGGTCGAGAAGGCGAACAACACGCCGTTCGGCCTGTCCGCCGGGATCTGGACCGACAAGGGATCGCGGATCCTCTGGATGGCGAACCAGCTGCGCGCCGGCGTGGTCTGGGCGAACACGTTCAACCGCTTCGACCCGGCCTCGCCGTTCGGCGGGTACAAGGAGTCGGGCTACGGCCGCGAGGGCGGTCGCCACGGTCTGGAGGCCTACCTTGCCCACTAAAGAGACCCCGAGGCTCGAGGTGCGAAAGACCTACAAGCTGTACGTCGGCGGCGCCTTCCCGCGCAGCGAGTCCGGCCGGTCGTACGTCGTGACCGATGCCAAGGGCAAGTTCCTGGCGAACGCGTCGCAGGCGTCCCGCAAGGACGCCCGGGACGCCGTGGTCGCGGCCCGCAAGGCGTTCGCCGGCTGGCATGCGCGGACGGCGTACAACCGGGGCCAGGTGCTGTACCGGATCGCCGAGGTGATGGAAGGCCGGCACCAGCAGTTCAGCACCGAGGTGGCCGCCTCCGAAGGGCTGTCGATCTCCAAGGCCCGTGCGGTCGTGGACGAGTCGATCGACCGCTGGGTCTGGTACGCCGGGTGGGCCGACAAGCTCGCCCAGGTGGTCGGCTCCAGCAACCCGGTCGCCGGACCGTACTTCGACTTCTCGTTGCCTGAGGCAACCGGTGTGGTCGCGGTGCTCGCGCCGCAGGACTCCAGCCTGCTCGGTCTGACCAGCGTGATCGCGCCGGCGATCGTCTCCGGCAACACGGTGGTCGCGGTCTCGTCCTTCGAGCGGCCGCTGCCGGCTATCACGCTGGGCGAGGTGATGGCGACCTCCGACCTGCCGGGTGGGGTGGTCAACATCCTCACCGGTTCGGCCTCCGAGGTCGGCCCGTGGCTGGCCTCGCACATGGACGTCAACGCGATCGACCTGTGCGGGATCGTCGATCCCGAAGAGGCGACCCAGCTCGAGATCGCCGCCGCCGACAACCTCAAGCGGGTACGCCGTCCCGCCGAGGAGGACTGGTCTGCGGATCAGGGCCTGTCCCGGCTCACGCAGTACCTGGAGCTGAAGACCGTCTGGCACCCGATCGGAGTCTGAGTCTTGCTGAAGCCTGGTGACCGGGTCGCGATCGTTTCGCCGTCCCGAGGGCTGCCGGAGATCTTTCCCGGGCCGTACGACCTGGGGCTGCGCCGGCTGCGTGACGACTTCGGGCTGGAGCCGGTCGAGTATCCGACGACCCGCAAGCTCCAGTCGACGCCGGAGGAGCGCGCCGACGATCTGCACGAGGCGTGGTCGGATCCGTCGATCCGCGCGGTGTTCGCGAGCATCGGCGGTGACGACCAGGTCACCGTGATGAAGTACTTGGACCCGGCCGTGTTCCTGGCAGACCCGAAGCCGTTCTTCGGGTACAGCGACAACACCAACCTGCTGAACTTCCTGCACACACTGGGTTTGCCGGCCTTCCACGGCGGCAGCGTGATGGTGCAGTTCGGCCGCGGTGGCGCGCTGCACCCGGACACCGAGCGGTCGTTGCGGGCGGCAATGTTCACCGGCGGCGAGTTCGACCTGAGGCCGGCCGAGGGGTGGACCGACGTCGACCACGACTGGGCGGTCCCGGCGAACCTCGAGACCGAGCCGCCGCTGTTCCCCGGCACCGGGTGGACGTGGAGCGGGACGCAGACGGTCAGCGGCAAGCTCTGGGGCGGCTGCATCGAGATCCTCGACTGGCAACTGGCCGTGAACCGCTGGATGTTGCCGACCGCGTCGTACGGCGGGGTGTTCTTCGGCGAGACCAGCGAGGAGATGCCGACGGCCGAGGCGGTCTACCGGATGCTCCGCAACCTCGGCGAGCGCGGCCTGCTCGAGCGCTTCGACGCGGTCCTGTGGGGCCGCCCGAAGTCCTCGTCGCTTTTCCAGGAACTGACGCCGCAGCAGTCCTTCGAGTACGTCACCGGCCAGTACCTCGCCGTCGACCGGGCGCTCGCGGAGTACAACCCGACCGCCCTGGTCGTGAAGGGCCTGGACATCGGGCACACCGATCCGCAGTTCGTGCTGCCGTACGGCGGCCAGGTCCGGATCGACCCGGCCGCTGAACGGATCACGGTCGTCTACTGAACGGTCTACTGAACCCGCGTGCTGGTGAGAGCCGGGTTCGGGTCCGGGTAGCAGGCGACCGGTGCAGTGGTGGAGAGGAACTTCCACTTGATCTTGGCCTGCAGCGTGAGGCCGGGGTCGTCGTAGCTGGTGCCTTTGAGCTTGGTCTCAATCGTCGTGCCGGCGCGGCCGGACTTGAGGCGGACGCTGAGGGTCGGCAGTTGGTAGCTCGCGCCGCCGGGGATCGGCCCGGCGACTCTGACGACCGCGGTGTTCCCGTCCAGCTGCACGGTCGGGGTCGAGTTGAGCCCTGAGCCGCCGGACAGCTTCGCGCTGACGTAGGACGTGTTGGCGGGGATCGGGATGCGGAGGGCGAGGTCGCGGACCTCCTGGAGCTTGAAGCCCTTGACCTCGCTGGGGAGCGTCCCCGGCTGCAGGTCGACGGCCACGGTGAAACGCGTGTTCGGCCGGACGGTCGCCGGCGCGGTCGCATTCACGGCTTGGCGTAGGGAGAGGGTGTGCCGGCCGAACTTGGTGTCCGCGCGGCAGGCGTAACTGGCTATGGGCTGGGTCGGAGTCAGCAAGGCAAGAGTCACCACGAGACTGCAGAGAGTAGCCATAAAACTACTCTATGAAGTTATCTCCCGAAGAGGAACCAGCCGCCGACACCCGCTGCCACGAAGACGACCGGCAACGCGAGCAGGAACCACATCCGCGTCCGGCGACGGCGTCGGACCGGCGGGTCCGTCGCGACCGTGGTGTCCAGGGCCTCGTCGGTGATCTCGGTCCGCTCCTCGGCACGCAGTGGGGCCTCCTGCTCGAGCCGGTACGCCTCCGCCTCGAGCCGCTCGGCCAGCGTGTCCGCGCGCTCCCAGCGGTCGTCGACGCGATAAGCCAGCGCCCGACCGAAGATGTCGTCGAGCGGACCGACCGACTCGTGCAGCACCGGGCGCAGGCTCGGCGGCGGCAGATCCGGGTCCCGGTTGAGCACCTCGCCGATCGAGCCCGCGACGTACGGCGGGTGCCCGGTGATCAGCGCGTACGTCACCGCGCCGATCGCGTAGATGTCCGCTCGCTCGTCGAAGCCGCCGTCGCCGCGACCCTGCTCGGGCGCCATGTACGACGGCGTACCGACGGCCTGCGTGAGCCCGGACGCCTCCGCAGCCCGTTTCGCCAGGCCCAGGTCGGCGAGCACGATCCGGTGGGTGCCGCCGCCGGACTCGTCGCCCGGCCGGAGCAGCAGGTTCGCCGGGGTGACATCGCGGTGTACGACGCCCTCGCTGTGCAGCGCCGCCACGGCACGGGCCAGGTCCGCGCCCCACCACAGCGCGTCGACGGCGTCGAGCGGGCCCTGGCGGAGTACGTCGCCGAGCGTGCCACCGCCGATGTAGTCCATCACGAAGTACGGGCGGCCGTCGTCGAGCTTGCCCAGGTCGAAGACCCGGACGACCCGGTCGCTGCTGATCCGGCGCATCAGCCGTGCCTCGGACAGGAACCGTTCGCGCACGTCGGCCCGCGACGCCCAGTTGTCCGCGAGGACCTTGACGGCGACGTCGACATCCAGGTCGTCGTCGTACCCCCGCCAGACGGTCGCGAACGCACCAGCGCCGATCTTGTCCCGTAACCGGTACCGCCCGATGACATCCATCCGGGCTATTGTCGACCACAACCGAGCTCAAACGGGGCTCAAAAGGGGGAGCATGACGGAGGAGTTGGAAGAACTGGCGGTCCGCGCGGCGGCGGGAGACCAGTCGGTGATTCCACAACTTCTGCAGGCCATCCGCCCGCAGGTGCAGCGGCGGGTGGCGAAATTCCTGCCGTACCGCGAGGACGCCGAGGAGGCGGTCCAGGACACGCTGCTGCAGGTCGCGAACAAGGTGCACACCTTCAAGGGCACCGGCAGCTTCGCCGGCTGGGTGACGATCGTGGCCACCAACCAGGCCCGCCAGACCTACCGGTCGCTGAAGCGCCGCTCGGTCGAGCAGTCCGCCGAGGTGCTGCCGGAGTCGGTCGACCCGCGCACCACGTCGGTGATCGCCGGTTCCCGCCTGGACCTGCTGGAGGCCCTCGAGGCGCTCGAGTCCAGCCACCCGCAGCTCGTCCAGCCGCTGGTGCTACGCGATCTCGGCGCGCTGTCGTACGCCGAGATCGCCGACGAGCTCGACGTACCACTCGGGACCGTCAAGGCGCGGATCCACCAGGCCCGCAAGGCCGTCGCGGAACGTCTCACCGTCCGCTAGACCTCAGCCGAAGGCCTGGCGCACCGCCACGGCCCGGCGCAGGTCGTCGAGGAAGTTGGCGGTCTGCCGTCGGATCGCCGGGGCCACGCTCTGGTCCGCGATCAGCGCCTCGGCCGGTGCGATCAACTGCTCGTCGATCGCGTACTTCGGGGCGAGCCGGCTCGCGGTCAGGCCGACGACCATGCCGGACCGGATCTCCGCGGTCCGCGGGAGGTCGGTGAAGAACCGCCGCACGTACGGCGCGGTGACGGCGCTCTGGGACGGATGCCAGAACCCTTCCGCGGTGGCGAGCAGCTCCTGTACGCCGACCGCCGGGTCGGTCATGATCCGGGTCCAGGCCGCCTCCTTGCCGTCGGGCAGAGCCGCGCGGCAGCGGGCGGCGTGCGTCACGCCTTCCGTCGACTTGTCCCGGACCAGCTCGGCGTCGATCTCGGCCGCACCGAACGCGCCGAGACGGACCAGCCGCAGCACGATCGCCCAGCGCAGATCCGCGTCGACCACCAGACCCTCCGGACCGCGGCCGTTCAGCCAGGAACTCAGCAGCTCAGCATCGTCCGTGGTCGCGACGAACGTCCGGGCGACAATCAGCTGCAAGCTACTCCCCGGCGCGGTGGTCGCCAGCTTGTTGCCGAGGGCATCGGCCACCGGCCCGCGGTGCTGCTCGTAGTCCAGGTAGCGGCCGAGCACCCGCCCCTCCAGCCACGGCGTCAACGAGCCGACCGCGATATCGCTGTCCTCGTCCGGAAGCGCGGCGATGAACAGCTCGAGCGCCCGCCGGGGATCCAGCTCCGCATCCGCGACCGAGTCCCGGATCGAGTTCCACACCACCGCACGGGTAGTGCTGTCCGCGATCTTCGGCAGCACCTGCGGCAGATTCGTCAGGCTGACGGCGTCCAGCCGGATCTTCGCCCAGGTGTCGTCGTGCGCGTCCGCCACCACCACATCGTTGCTCAGCGCAACTTCCACGGAGTCGCCGGACAGCACCACATCGGTCGAGGTCGCCGATCCGTCCGCGGCGTACCCGCCGACGCTCAGTTTGTGCAGCCGGCGCGAGTCATCGGGGCTCTTGCGATGCAGAATGACTCCGGTGTCCGTCCGTTCGACCGTGATCGTGTCCAGGCCCGAGGTCCGCAGCCACTGCTCCGACCACGCATCCAGGTCCTGCGCGCCGGCCTCGGTCAGCTTCGCGATGAGCTCACCCAGCTCCGCGTTCCCGTACTCGTGGGCCTCGAGATGCGCGTTGACTCCCTTGAGGAACACGTCGTCGCCGAGATACTTCGCGAGCTGCTTGAGGACCGCCGCGCCCTTGGCGTAAGAGATCCCGTCGAAGTCGTCGAGTGACTGCTGCGCATCCTTCAGGCTGTCGGGCGCGACCGGATGCGTCGAGCTGCTCTGGTCCGTCTGCAGCCCCCACCACTTGCGAACGAACGCGAAATCCGTCCAGTTGCCGCCGTAGCTGGTCGCGTCCTCCGACACCCGGTGCGCCATGTATTCGGCGAACGACTCGTTCAGCCACATGTCGTTCCACCACTTCATCGTGACCAGGTCACCGAACCACATATGCGCCATCTCGTGCACAAGCACGCGCGAGCGGGTACTGCGTTCGGCCTCGGTCACCGGGCCGCGGAACACGAAGTCGTCGGAGACCGTGACACAGCCCGGGTTCTCCATCGCACCGAGGTTGAAGTCCGGCACGAACGCCTGCCAGTACACGCCGAACGGGTACCGCTGCCGGAACATCCCGTGATACGCGTCGAAGGCCTCCCGCGTGGACCGGAACAGGTCCTCGGCGTCGCGGTCCAGGTGCTCCTGCAGCGATTGCCTGCAGGCAAGCCCGAGCGGGATCCCGTCGTACTCGCTGCGGATCAGGTGGTACGGGCCGGCGACGAGCGTGACGAAGTACGTCGACAGCGGCTTGGTCTCGGCGAGCACCCACTCCCCTGGCGCGGTCCGCGTGGCGGCGCCGTTGCCGAGGACGACCCAGTCCTCCGGGCACTTCACCGTCATCGTGTACGGCGCTTTGAGGTCGGGCTGGTCGAAGCAGGGGAAGTAGCGCGGGGCGGACTCCAGCGACGACATGCCGTAGGTGTAGACGCGCCCGTCGGCGGCGTCGACTGAGCGCACCAGGCCCTCGCCGTCCGCGGAGTACTTGAGCTCGGCAGTCACGACGAGCTCGTTCTCGGCCGTCAGCCCGGTGAGCGGGAAGCGGCCGCCGTCGAGCGCACCGACATCGAGCACCGCGCCGTTGAGTACGACGCTGATCAGCCGCTCGGGTTTCACGTCGACCCAAGTCGTGCTGCTCGTGGCCCCGAAGCGGATCCGGCTGGTCGTGGCGAACGTGTCCCCCGAGCCGGTGAGGTCGAACGCGACCTCGTACGACCTCAAGTCCAGGTCTGCCGCCCGTTGCCGGGCCTCTTCTACTGTCAGCGCGCGCATGACGAGCACGCTATCCCGGCTCAGGGACACTAAGCGTGAGCGGTCGCCGCCGCCAGCTTCGCCACTGCGCGAATCTCGTCGTTCGTCGTGTTCTCGAGCACGGCTGCGATCAGCTCGGCATCCGCAGGCTCGGCCAGCACGGTCAGCACGTTCAACGCGCTCACGTGATCGAAGCCGGCCCGGAAATCTTCATCCGCTTCAGCCGGCGGCCGGGACAGGATCTCGCGAGCGACCCCACGCACCTGGTCGGCCATCGGCTCGAGCGGGTTGCCGCCGCTGACCTGCGTGTACGCCGCGGCCACCTGGTACATGTTCAGCGCCCGGCACACCATGCCGATGTTCTGGCTGTGCAGCAACGCACCGAACGCCTGCAGCGGAATGCCGACCTCGTCCATACCTGCACGCTAGCTGAAGAACGCGAGCACCTTTTGGGCGGCATCGGGGCCAGTCATCATCTTTGCGACCTCCGCGGATCTCTCCGCGACCTCGGCGGTGCGCTTGAACATGGCCGGCTCGTACTGCGCGAGCGCGGCGTCCAGGTCGTCCGGATGCGCGGCGATCGCCTGCGCGAGCTCGGCGGCGTCGCGCATGGCCTGGTTAGCGCCCTCACCGTGCGACGGCATCAGGTGCGCCGCGTCCCCGAGCAGGGTCACCCCCGATCGGCGCGGCCAGGTCAGACCGACGGGCAGCAGGTACGCCGGGCGCACGACGAACGGCTCGTCACAAGCGGCCAGTAATCGCCGGAACTGCGGAGCCCACTCGTCCGGTAGGCCGGTCGCTACCGCCGGGTCCATGTCGGACGGGCCATAGATCGACACGCTGACCTGGACCACGCCGTTGCCGTTGCGCTGCGCGCCCAGCATCCGGTCCGGGCCGAAGGCCCAGTAGTTGCCGCGACCAACCATCTCGGCCAGCTCGGGCTGGGTGCGATCGGCGTCGCGGATCAAGCTCTGCACCACGACCTTGCCCGAGTACGCCGGCTCGACGTCGGTGAGCAGCGGGCGGACCCGGGAGTTCGCGCCGTCGCGCCGACGAGCAGGTCGCACCTCGCCGTACTCCCGTCGACGAAATGCAGGAGATGACCGCCGTCGCGTGCTTCCGCATGGGTGAGGGCGCTCCCCCAGCGGACCGTCCCCGCAGGGAGTGAGGCCAGCAGGATGTCCCGCAGGTCGGCGCGGTCGATCTCCGGGCGCAGCATCGGCGCGTCGTCGGGGGTGTCCTCCTGGAGCAGCATCGTGCCGGTGTGGTCCAGCATCCGCAGGTCCTGCCCCTCGCCGCGAGCCGCCGCAAGGAACTCCCGCTCGAGCCCGGCGGCCTGGAGCGCGGCCTGGCCGGTGTCGGTGTGCAGGTCGAGCATGCTGCCCTGGCTGCGGGCGCCGCCGGACGCGTCGCGCTCGAACACGACGGAGTCGATGCCGTGGACGTGCAGGATCCGCGCGAGCGTGAGGCCGCCTGGGCCGCCGCCGATGATCGCGATCATCATGAACTCCTCCGATACGCCGTAGCTTTCGATACACTGTATCAGAGCGAGCCGGTGTATCGTTCCGGCCATGGAGGGTGTGAGATGACAGACCTGATCTGGGATCGCCCGGAGCCGTCCGAGCGGCAGGCGCCGAGCCCGCTCAGCCGGCGGCGGATCGTGCGGGCCGCGATCGAGCTGGCCGACGGCTCGGGCCTCGACGCCGTGTCCTTGCGGAAGGTCGCCGGCGCGCTCGACGCCGGCCCGATGCGCCTCTATCGGTACGTCGACACCAAGGACGAGCTGCTCACACTGATGGTCGACGCGGCGTATGCCGAGGTGCCGGCACCCGCCGGAGAGACCTGGGATGCCGTCCTCCGCTCGATCGCGACCGGGATCCGCGGCGTTGCCCTGCGGCACGAGTGGTTCGCGGAGCTGCTCGGCGGCCGGCCGCATGTCGGTCCGGCGACCCTTGCCCACGGCGAAGCGTCCCTGACCGCTCTGCGTGCCACCGGGCTCGACGATCTCGCCGCCGTCACCGGCGCGCTTGCGACGGTGAACGTCTACGTGATCGGCGCGGTCCGCAAGGAGGTCGCCGAGCGTCGGGCCCAGCGCGCCAGCGGCCTCGACCAAAGGGAGTGGCAGCATGCGACAGCGCCGTACCTGCTGCGTATGTTCGCCACCGGTAACTATCCCGCGATGAAGGAGTGGGTCCACGACGCGCCGCATCTGCAGGCCGACGAGGTGTTCGAGCTCGGCCTGACCTACCTGCTGGAAGGCATCCGGAGCAGTCTGCGCGGCTAGTGACCGGCGGCCGCGTGCAGGTGACGGGCCAACAGGTGCGCCGACTCAGGGGCGTCGGCGGCGTAGCAAAGGAGATGTGCGCGGGTCGACCACGCGTCCTGCAGCGGGCAGATGTCCAACGCGGCGATCGCGTCGACAGCCCGGCGCGGGACGATCGCCAGTCCGGCCCCGGCAGCCGCCAGGGTGATCAGCGTGTGCAGGGTCGGTACAACGGTGCGGTAGCGCGGCGCCGGGGCGTGCGGGCCGAGGCGGTCGTCCATCCATTGCGTGAGCGGGGAATTGCGGTCGAGCCCGACCAGCGGGTGCTCGGCAACTTCGGCGTACGCGATCGAGGTGCGGCCGGTGAGGGTGCCGCCGGCCTGGCCGATGACGACCAGGGAGTCGTCGGCGAGCGGTTCGGTCCGCAGCGACGTCGGCTCGTCGTCGAGGATCACGCCGAGGTCGGCCTCCCCGGCGGCGAGCAGCCGGACGCTGCGGACGGTACGCCGCTCGCTCACATTGACGTCGTACTCCGGGTGCTCGCGGAGGAACGTGGCGAGCGCGACCGGGACGAGTTGATGCATCGCCGAACCGCCCGCGACGAGCCGGACCGGGGCGGCCCTGGAGACGGCGTACGACGCGACCGCGCTGTCCAGCCGGGTCGTCTCGGCGAGCACCTCGCGCGCATGCCGGGCCAGCGTGGCGCCCGCGGGAGTCAGCCGGACACCCCGCCGCTCGCGGATCAGCAACGGTACGCCGGCCTGCGTTTCAAGCGCTCTGACCCGTGCGCTGGCCGAAGGCAGACTGAGGTGCATCACCCGCGCGCCGGCAGTGATCGAGCCCTCTGCCGCGACGTTGGTGAAGAGCCGGAGATCGTCGAGGTCGTACCGCATGCACTCAGCCTACGTCCCAGCCTGAGGCTGGCTACGGAGATCGCGCATTGTGGAAGGCGCTTGCAGCCCTGATCCTCGAAGGGTGCTGCTGATCCTTCTGGCCGGTGTCGCCGCCGGCGCGCTGAATGCGGTCGGCGGTGGCGGGAGCTTCGTGGCACTCACCGCGCTGGTCGCGGCCGGCGTGCCGCCGGTTACCGCGAATGCGACCACGACCGTCGCGCTGCTGCCTGGCAACGCCACGAGTGCGTGGGTCTACCGGCGGGAGTTCGAGGGCCTCGCCCATCCGTCGCCGGCACGACTGACAGTCGCCAGTGTCTGCGGCGGCGCGATCGGCGCCGGGCTGCTCCTGTGGTTGCCCTCGGCATCTTTCGACGCGGCGGTGCCGTGGTTGCTGGCGTTCGCGACCGTCGTCCTCGCCTTCGGCCGACGGCTGACCGCCGCGCTGCGGCTGGGACAACCGGGACCGGCGGCGATCCTGGCCGGCCAGTTCCTGCTGGCGATCTACGGCGGGTACTTCGGCGGCGCGGTCGGGCTGATGATGCTCGCGTTCTGGACCGCGACGACCTCACTCGACCCGGCCCGCGGGAACCCGCTGCGCGTCATCCAGGTCGCGGCCGTCTACCTGACCGCTGCCGTGATCTTCATCTTCGCTGCCGACGTACTGTCCCAGCCGGTCCGCCTGGTCGTCCTGCTTGCCGGCGCTGTCGTCGGTGGCTACTTCGGCGCCCACGTCGTACGCCGGCTGCCGCCGACCGCGCTGCGCGTCCTGGTGCTGACGACCGCGGTCGCGATGACCGCTGTCTTCTTCGTGCGGGCGTTCGGATGAACCGCGCGCAGCTGGCAATGGCCTACCAGGCTTGCGAAGTCGCCGACCTGGCGGCCGCTGCGGTCACGCTGGAGGATCCGGCCGTGGCACGCGAGCAGGCCGCTCGGGTAGTGGCGGCCGCTCATCAGCTCATGGAAGCCGCTGACCGCCTAGCCCATCCCTCGACCCCGACGGATTCCTTGCAGCTGTTCGCCTACGAGCATCCCGAGGAGGCGACGGCCGACATCAGTGCGTGGGTCCACCGGTGCCGAGGTCACGATTGCCCAGGCGCTGACGCTCACGCTCGCGGTTGAGGTAGAGGCCGGTGGCCGTCGACACGCTGGTGAGCAGCCAGACGGCCACGCCGGCATCGTCGGTGACACCGAGCAGCGGCAGCACGTCAGGCAGGATGTCGATCGGCGAGATCAGATAGACCAGCGCCAGCACCCAGATGAACGGCCGGCTCTTCGGCAGGTCGGCGTACGCGCCCTGACGGACGTCGCGCAAAAGCCGCGGCAGGGCGCGGGCCCGCTGGAAGATGTCACCGACCGGGACCGGCTCGCCGTTCGCGATCTTGCGCCGGCGGATGCGACGCCGCCGTACGACGCCGAACGCGCCGAGCGCCACGCCCGCCACGAGCAGTACGCCGCCGACCAGTGCCGCGGGTATCCCGGCCACGTCCCCGTCCCGGAAGATCAGGGTCAACAGCCCGATCAGCCCGAGAAACCCACCGAAGTACGCCATCCATCAACTGTAGGGGGTGGGGTGCTGGGTAGCGGTCAGTCGAGCAGGTCTTCGACGATCGTGGTCATCCGGTCGACCGGGATCGCGAAACCGATGCCGATGTTGCCGGAGCGGGAGCTGCCCAGGGTCGCGATGGCGGTGTTGACGCCGACGACCTGACCGGCGGCGTTGACGAGCGGACCGCCCGAATTGCCCGGGTTGATCGCCGCGTCGGTCTGGATCGCGGACTGGCGGGTGTTGTTGTCGCCGAAGCGGGCCTGCCGGTCGAGGGCGCTGACGATGCCGGCCGTCACCGTTCCTTCCAGGCCGAGCGGGGATCCGACCGCGAGCACCGGGTCACCGACCCGCAACTGCGCGGACCTGCCGAGCGTGAGCGCACGCAGTCCCGCGGCGTCGGTCGTAGAGACTTGGAGTACGGCGAGGTCGTTGTCCGGGTCGGATCCGAGAACGGTCGCGTCGACCGTGCGGCCGTTCGAGAGCACCAGCGAGACATCACCCGCTCCTTCCACCACGTGTGCGTTCGTCACCACATGCCCCTGTTGGTCCACGGCGAAGCCGGAGCCGGTCGCCCGGCCGGCCCGCACCGACACCACTCCCGGAAGCACGCTTGCCGCAGCAGCCGAAATCGAACCCTGAGCCGCAGCCGGTGGCGCTGCCACCTGCGGGAGATCCGCCGGCCCCGGTTCCCGCGAACCGGTCAGAGCGCCGGCAAGCCCGCCTGCGGCGATGGAGAGCACAAGCGTGCCGACCACCAAGCCTCCCCGCCGGCGGACTGCTTTAGGTGGGGCGGCCGTCACCCCGATCTGAGGTGCCGCCGTCGGAGAGGGGGGTGCCGCGGCGGTGACCGGGGTGACGGGGTCGGCGGGAGGTGGCCCGGGGAGGTAGTCGGGGCCTCGGAAAGGGTGGCCCAGGTGGGGTGGCATGGGGGCTCCTTACGGGAGGCGGGAGAACCAGAGAAGGGAGGCGATGGCCGCGAGCAGGGCCGCGGCCAGGGCGGCTCCGGCGACCAGGTTGGTGATCTCGCGGGGTTCTGTGGTCCAGCCGATGGAGGACTGGAGGTCGGAGTACACGTCGCGCAACTGGTCGTCGCTCTCGGCCTGGTAGAAGGTTCCGGCCGTGGCCTCGGCCAGCTCCTGGAGGGCCTCGGTGTCGGCCGGGACCGGGATGTCGCGGCCGTCGAGGTTCACGGTGCCGTCGGGCGTGCCGTAGGCGATCGTCGACACCGGCACACCGGCCTGGGATGCCGCCTCGGCAGCTTCGTCGATCGGGCGGCCGGAGGTGTTGCCGCCGTCGGACAGCAGCACGATCCGACTTGGCGGCGGATCGTCGGGATCGATCGTCCGGACCGCTTGCAGGCTGGTGAGTACGGCGTCCCCGATCGCCGTACTGTCGTTCAGCTGCAGCCCGTTGATCGCGTCCACGGTCGCCTGATGATCCGTGCTCGGCGCCGCCACGACGTTCGCCGTACGAGCGAACGACACGAGACCGACGTTGAACTTCGCCGGCAGCTCCTGCACGAACTGCACCGCCGCCTGCTTCGCCACCTCGAACCGGTTCGGCGCCACATCGGTGGCCGCCATCGAGTTCGACACGTCCATCGCGACCAGCACGGTCGCCCGCTCCCGCGGCACGCGGATGTCGGCGACCGGCCGCGCGATCGCGATCGTCAGCACCGTCAGTGCCGCGAGAAAGGCCGCGGCCGGCGCGTGCCGGCGCCAGCCGGGCCGCTTCGGGGCGACCTTCTCCAGCATCGGGAGGGTCGCGAACCGGACGGCGTACTTCGTCCGGCGCCGCTGGGCGACCAGGTACGCCGCCACGAGGGCGGCGACCAGCACCAGCAGCCAGAGCCACAGGGGTTGCTCGAATCTCATCTGACACCAGTTCTCACGGAGCGGGCACCGGCCCGGCGACGGGCGGTGGCGAAGGATGCGACGTCGCGGACCCAGTCGGCGTCGGTGCGCAACACCAGGTGTGCAGCGCCGGCCGAGCGGATCGCCTGGGCGGTGTGGTCGCGGTGCGCCGTCATCGCCTCGGCATAGCGACGGCGGAGGGTGTGGTTCGCGGTCTGGATCTCGCGGCGGCGGCCGGTCTCGGGGTCGACAAGGGTGAGCAGGCCGACCTCGGGGAGCTCGAGTTCGCGCGGGTCGAGGACCTCGACGGCGATGACCTCGTGCCGGGCGGTCAGCCGCCGGAGCGGGTCCGTCCAGTTGGTTTCGTGGAAGTCCGAAACGATCACGCGTAGACCTGGTCGCGGATGTTCCCGGTCGAGGCGACTGACCGCCTGCCCCAGATCCGTTCGCGGAACGGCGCCGGGTTCAGGTCTGGGCAGTGTGAGCAAGGCCCGGATCGTATGCCGGAGCTGGAGCCTGCCGGCCGCGGCCGGCAGCCGGCGAAGGTCGTTGCCGAGGGCAACGCGAACACCCAGGCGGTTGCCGGGACGATCGGCGAGGAGTCCGAGCGCGCCGACGATCGCGACCGCGACATCGCGTTTCTCGCTGAGTGCGGTACCGAAGTCCATGCTGGCGGAGGCGTCGAGCAGGGCCCAGGTCTCCAGTTCGCGTTCGGCGAGCGGTGCGCGGACGTGCGGCTCGAGGGAGCGGGCGGTGACGTTCCAGTCCATCCGCCGTACGTCGTCCTGGCCGGGCTGGTACGGTCGCGCCTCGTTCGGTTCACTGCCGAGGCCGCTGCGCAGACCGGTGATCTCGCCGTGCAGGAACCCTTCCAGCTTGCGCTTCACGGACAGCTCCAGTGACCGTAACGCCCGCTCGCGCCCCGCGAGGAGGTCGGTCATGCCGCGGTGACGTCGTCGTCGGCGGGCACCACGTGTGGCTGCTGGATCGTTTGCAGTATGCGGGCGATCACCGACCGCGGATCGACCCCGTCGGCCAGCGCGTCGAACGTCAGCACCAACCGATGCGCCATCACGTCGAGCGCCACGTCGTACACGTCGGCCGGCAACACATAGTCCCGCCCGCGAAGCAGCGCCAGCGCCCGCCCGGCGGCGACCAGACCCAGCGTCGCCCGGGGGCTGGCGCCGAAGTCCAGAACCCCGGCCAGGTCATGGATCCCGTACTGCTCGGGTGCCCGGGTCGCGTGCACGAGGCGGACGACGTACTCCGCGACCGCGTTGTGCACGAAGACGTCATCCGTTGCCTCCTGCAACTGAACGACCTGCTCCGGCGTGAGTACGGCGCCGGCGTGCGGCCGGTGCGCGCTCATCCGCTGCAGGATCGTCAGCTCCTCCAACGGCGACGGGTAGTCGACCGTGATCTTCAGCAGGAACCGGTCCCGTTGCGCCTCCGGCAACGCGTACACGCCGTCGGACTCGATCGGGTTCTGGGTGGCGAGGACGAGGAACGGCTCGGGCAGCCGGTACGACGTACCGCCGATGCTGACCTGGTGTTCGGCCATCGCCTCCAGGAGCGCGGACTGGACCTTCGCCGGCGCGCGGTTGATCTCGTCCGCGAGGACGAGGTTGGCGAACACCGGGCCGAGCTCGGTGTCGAAACCTTCCGTCGACGGCCGCCAGATCCGGGTGCCGGTGATGTCGCCGGGCACCAGGTCCGGAGTGAACTGCAGCCGCGCGAACCGGCCGCCGATCACCTCTGCCAGCGTCCGCACGGCCAGTGTCTTCGCCACCCCGGGCACGCCTTCGAGCAGACAGTGGCCGCGGGCAAGCAATCCGACCAGCATCCGCTCGACCAGGTGGTCCTGGCCGACGACGACCTTCTTCACCTCGAACAACGCATGCTCGAGCGGGGCCGAGGTCATGCGTTCCCGCTCGGGTTCTGGCCGTCCTTCTCCGGGCAGTCCGTCGACGACGGCGCCGGGGCCGGAGTGCTCGCTCCGTCCTCGACCGTCACATATCCCTGCTCCGGTGCGGGATCGTTCGTCGCGGCGTACGCCACCCCGCCGGCCCCGAGCGCCGCGGCCACCACCGCCGTACCAAGGATGAGCTTCTTCATCGGGATCTCCTTCGATCAGGTTGGCCACAGCTCATCAAGCGGCCGCGAAAACGACCGGAAAGCGGAGCGAAAGCGCACCGAAAGCGCACACCGGCGGTTCACGCTCCCCCGGCTACCTTTGACGCGTGCGACTACTGGTGGTGGAGGACGAGGAAGGGCTGGTCAGTGCGCTGCGCTCCGGACTCGGCCGGGCCGGGTACGCCGTCGACGCGGCGACGACCGGCGCGGAAGCGGTCGAGAAGCTCGCGACCACGGCGTACGACCTGGCGATCCTCGACATCACGCTGCCGGACACCAGCGGACTCGACCTGTGCCGGGCGGTCCGGCGGGGCGAGATCGAGGTGGCATCGGGACGGGAGCTGCGAGTGCTGATGCTGACCGCGCGTGCCTCGCTGGCCGACCGGGTTCGCGGCCTCGACGAAGGTGCGGACGACTACCTGACCAAGCCGTTCGCGTTGGTCGAGCTGCTGGCCCGGATCAGGGCATTGCTGCGGCGAGATGTCACCAACGGCACGACGCAGTTGCATGTCGGTGAGCTCGTGCTCGACTCGTCCCGGCACCTAGCGACCCGCTCCGGGCGTGAGCTGACGCTGACGTTGAAGGAGTTCGGCGTACTGCGGTATCTGATGTCGCGTCCCGGTCATGTCGTCTCGGCCGAGGAACTACTCGAGCACGTCTGGGACGAGAACGCCGATCCGTTCACCCAGAGCGTCCGGGTGACCGTCGGGACGTTGCGTCGAAAGCTCACGCAGGACGGTGAGGAGCCGGTCCTGGAGACCGTCATCGGCCGCGGTTACCGGCTGCGAGGTGAGGAATGAGACTCCCGACCTGGGCCCAGACGATCCGGTTCCGGCTCACCCTGACGTACTCCGCCGTACTGATAGCGCTGTCGGCGTTGCTGCTCGGCGGGGTGTATCTCGCGCTGGAGCAGATCCTCGATGCGAAACCGCTCAACCAGATCGAGGTCAAGAAGTACTACACGGATCACGAAGGCAAGATCCATCTCAAGGACGGCCAGGTCATCCAGGCCGCGGAGATCTCCAGCCTGCAGTCCGCGGTGAATTACCAGACACTGGAGAGCCTGCGGAACTACTCGGCCGTCGGAATGGCGGGACTGTTCCTGGTCAGTCTCGGCACCGGGTGGTGGCTGTCGGGCCGGGCGCTGCGCCCGGTGCGCCGGATCACGGCGACGGCCCAGGAGATCTCCGCAACCGACCTGTCCCGTCGGATCGCCCTCGGCGGCCCGCGCGACGAGCTGCGGAACCTGGCCGACACCGTCGACGGCATGCTCGGCCGGCTGGAGTCGGCCTTCGTGGCGCAGCGCCAGCTCGTCGACGACGCGTCGCACGAGCTGCGCAATCCGCTCGCGGTCATCCAGGCGAACGTCGACGCCGTACTCGCGCACGACGACACGCCGCCGGAGGACCGGGCCCAGGCGACCGCGATCGTGAGCCGGGCGATCGCGCGGATGACGCGGTTGGTCGAGGACCTGCTGGCATCGGCGCGGCGGTCGTCGCCGGCGTTCGTGGATGCCGATGTGGATCTCGCCGCGATCGCGGGCGAGGCGGCCGAGGAGTACGAACTGCTCGCTGCGGATCGCGAGCTCCACGTCGTACTGCGGCTCGCGCCGGGACCGATCGCGGCCGGGGACGCGTCGGCGCTGCGTCGGGCCGTCGACAATCTGCTCTCGAACGCGGTCCGGCTGGCCCGCGGCGGGAGTGAACTCGTGCTGGCGGTCGGCAGCCGCAACGGCTGGGCGTGGATCGCGGTCCGCGACGAAGGGCCCGGCATCGCGGCCGACGACGCCGACCGGGTCTTCGACCGGTTCTTCCGGGCCGGTCAACGGCAGGCGCCGGCGACAGTACCCTCGAGTGGTCAGCGGCGGGCCGGGCTGGGGCTAGCGATCGTCCGCCAGATCGCCGAGTCCCACGGCGGGACCGTCGCGCTGCACTCGGAGCTCGGGATCGGCAGCACGTTCGTGATCTGGCTGCCCGAACGCTCCCTCACCGACGCCTCCGGCCGCGCCCCGACCCCACCCGCCGGGGACCCCCTCGGTCCCCGGCGCTGACGCTCGGCGCGGCTCAGCGGTTGTAGGGCTGGGACAGGAGCGGGCGGGTGTTCGTGAGGACCTGCTCGTAGTTCGCGCGGATCTTCGCGGCATCGAGGGTGATCGCCGGTTCGGGCTTGCCGACGGGGATCTGCCAGGTCGGCAGCTCGCCGGTGAGGGCCCAGGCGGCTTGGCGGGCGGCGCCGAGCGCGACGTACTCGGCTGGTTCGGGGAGGACGACCTCGGCACCCAGGAGGGCCGGGGCGAGGGCTTGTACGGAGCGGGAGCGGGCGCCGCCGCCCAGCAGGAGGACCCGGCGGACCGGGAGGCCCTGGGCGCGGAGGGCGTCGACGGCGTCGGCGAGGCCGCAGAGGAGGCCCTCGACCGCAGCGCGGGCCATGGTCGCCGGCTGCATGGTTGCGCGGGTGAGGCCGTAGACCAGGCCGGTGGAGTGCGGGAGGTCCGGCGTACGCTCGCCGTCCAGGAACGGGAGCAGCACCAGGCCGTCGCTGCCGGGCGAGGTGATCGCGGCCTCGTCGAACTCGGCCAGGTCGAGGCCGAGCATGGTCGCGGTCGCGGACATCACGCGGGCCGCGTTCAGTGTGCAGACGAGCGGGAGGTACTCACCGGTCGCGTCCGCGAAACCCGCGACCAGGCCGGTCGGGTCAGCGGTCGGGTTGGCCGAACGCGCGAACGCCGTACCGCTGGTGCCGAGTGAGACAGCAACATCACCGGGCTGCAGGTCGAGCCCCAGCGCTGCCGCCGCGTTGTCGCCGGTCCCCGCACCGATCACGGCACCGAATGCAGTCTCACCCACAACCTCCCCGGGCCCGGCAACCCGCGGAAGCGCCAACTGCCGCCCAAACGCAAGCTCCACCAGATCCGTGCGATAACTGTTCGTCGCCGCCGACCACCACCCGGTCCCCGACGCGTCCCCGCGATCGGTGGTAATCCCATCGATCCCCCGCCGGCCAGCCGCCAACTGATGCGTCACCCAGTCGTGCGGCAAGACCACCGCCGCCGCCCGTCGAGCCGCCTCCCGTCGCATGGCGGCTGTCTCCCCACCATCCGCGCCGGCGGCTTCGTCGCGGAGCCAGCGGAGTTTGGTGACGGTGAAGCTGGGGACGGGAACGGAGCCGATTGCTTCGGCCCAGGCGTCGGCGCCGCCTAGTTCGGCGATCAGTTCGGTTGTGGCGTCGGCCGAGCTGGTGTCGTTCCAGAGGACGGCGGGGTGGACCACCTCGCCGGACTCGTCCAGCAGGACCATGCCGTGTTGCTGGCCGCCCACCGCGATCGCCTGTACGCCGTCCAGCAGGCCGTCGGACGCGATCTCCCACGCCTTCCACCACTCGGCGGGGTCCACCTGGGTAGCGTCCGGGTGCGGCGCCCGCCCCTCGCGCACCACCGCGCCGGTCTCGGCGTCACACACCAGAACCTTGGTCGCCTGGGTGGAGCAGTCCACCCCGGCCACCAGCCTCAGCTCAGTCATGCTCCGACGCTACAGGGCTTCGAGCGTGGCGCGCGCACCGATCTCGTGGAGCGACTTCAGCGCGGCCTCGTACTGCGTGACGAACCGCTCGTCCGACGCGAGATCACCGAACAGATCCGGGTCCGAAATGAACACCAGTGGATCCGCCCGGTTGTGCTGCGCCCGCTCGACCAGCCGGTCCCGCAGCCGGTCGACGACCTCGATCGCGCCGCCCTGCTCGTCCGTGCCCTCGGCGTACCGGGCCCACGACGCCACGACCAGAACCGAGCGCTTGATCTCCCGGTCGGCCGCCAACTGCTCGCGCACCACCGGCAGCAACCACTTCGGGATCCGGTCCGAGCTCTCCGCGCACAGCCGCGCCAGCGTGTCCCGCACCTCCGGGTTCGCGAACCGCTCGATCAGCTGATGCTTGTAGCGGTCAAGATCGACACCCGGCACCGGCGGCAGCGTCGGCGTACCTTCGTCGTCCATGTAGCCGAGCAGGAAATCGACGAACAGCTTGTCCTGACACACCTCGTGGGCGTACCGATAGCCGTCCAGATACCCGAGGTAGCACAGCGCCTGGTGCGAGGCGTTCAGCAGCCGCAGCTTCATCAGCTCGTACGGCTCGACGTCCTCGACGATCTGTACGCCGACATCCTCGTACGGCGGCCGGCCCAGGCCGAAGTCGTCCTCGAGCACCCACTGCGTGAACGGCTCGCACACCACCGGCCAGCCGTCCTCGACCCCGAACCGCTCGGCCAGCGCCTCCCGGTCCGCGTCCGTCGTCACCGGCGTGATCCGGTCGACCATGCAGTTCGGGAACCGCACCTCGGTCTCCAGGAAGTCCGCGATCGCCGGATCCTTCAGCCGCGCGAAACCCGCGATCATCTTGCGCGCGACGTGCCCGTTGCCCGGGATGTTGTCGCACGACATCACCGTGAACGGCGGTACGCCGGCCTCCCGGCGCAGCCGCAGCGCCTCGACGATGAACCCGAACGCGCTCCCCGGCGTCGCCCCCGGCTCCAGGTCCGCCGCCAGCGCGGGGTCGGACGCGTCCAGCTCGCCCGTCACCTGGTTCACGTGGTACCCGCCCTCGGTGATCGTCAGGGACACGATCCGCGTCGCCGGGTCGACCATCCGAGCCAGCACGGCGTTCGGATCGTCCGGCGCGAACAGGTATCCGACGATCGAGCCGATCACCCGAGGTTCGAGGGTGCCGTCGGGATGCTTGACGACCAGCGTGTACAGGTGGTCCTGCGCCGGCAGGACGTCGTACATCCGCCGGTCCTGGGGCAGCACCCCGACGCCGACGATGCCCCAGTCCAGCGCCTTGCCGTCATTCATCAGCCGGTCCAGATACATCGCCTGGTGCGCCCGGTGGAACCCGCCGACCCCGAAGTGCACGATCCCCGGCGTCACCGCCGTGCGGTCGTAGGAAGGCACACCAACGTCATTGCCCAGGGCATCGAGAGCCGCGGCAGACAACTTCACTTGACCGCCCCCAGCGACAGACCCTGGACGAGTTTGTCCTGTGCGGCGAAACCGGCGATCAGCACCGGCAGCGACACCACGATCGACGCGGCACAGACTTTGGCGAGGAACAATCCTTGGCTGGTCACGAACCCAGTCAAGAACACCGGCGCGGTCTGCGCCACTGTGCCGGTCAGCACTCGGGCAAAGAGCAGCTCGTTCCAGCTGAAGATGAAGCAGATCAGCGCGGCCGAGGCGATACCCGGTGTGACGACCGGTGCGACCACGGACCGCAGTGTGCGGGTCAGCGACGCCCCGTCGACGGAGGCAGCCTCGAGGATCTCGACCGGCACCTCGGACAGGAAGCTGCGCAGCATCCAGACCGCGATCGGCAGGTTCATCGAGGTGTACAGGATGATCAGCAGCCAGATGTTGTCCAGGAACCCGACCGACTGCGCGAACAGGTAGATCGGCAGCAGGCCGGCCACCACCGGCAGCATCTTCGTGGACAGGAAGAAGAACAGCACGTCGGTCCACTTCTTCACCGGCCGGATCGACAGCGCGTACGCCGCCGGGAACGCGAGCAGGATCACCAGCACCGTGGACAGGATGCTCGCGGTCAGCGAGTTCGCGATCGACGGCCACGGTCCGGTGTCGAAGAACGAGCGGTAGCCGTCGAGCGTCAGCGGCGCCGCGATGTCCGGCGGGTTCTTCGCCGCGTTCTCCTCGGAGTGGAACGACGTCAGCAGCATCCACAGCACCGGCAGCACGAACAGGATGCCGACGATCCAGGCCAGCCCACTCAGCGCCCAACTACCACCGCGCCGGTTATGGCCCTTCACCATCGTGACTTGGCCGCTCATCGACCGGTCTCCTCTCGGAACAGCGTGGACACCGACCGGAGCGCGAACGTCGCGATCGCGATGGTGCCGATCACCACGATGACGCCGGCGGCCGAGGCCCGGCCGTAGTCGTGTGCGGTGTAGAACGTCTGGTAGATCGTGTACGGGAGGTTCGCCGTACCGAGACCGCCGGACGTGATCGTGAAGACCGCGTCGAAGTTCTGTACGACGTAGATCGAGCCGAGCAGTGCCGACAGCTCGAGGTACTGCCGCAGGTGCGGGAGCGTCATGTAGCGGAAGATCTCCCACTGGTTCGCGCCGTCGATGCCGGCCGCCTCGATCACGTCGAGCGGGCGGCTCTGCAGACCGGCCAGCAGGATCAGCATCATGAACGGCGTCCACTGCCAGACCAGCGCGAAGATGATCGACCACAACGGCTGGTTGCTGATCCAGTCCGGCTGCGGCGCGTTGTCACCGAAGATCCACTTCAGTACGCCGTTGAACAGGCCGTACGTCGGGTTGTACAGCGCGTGCTTCCACAGCAGCGCGGCGGCGACCGGCACGACCAGGAACGGCGTGATCATCATCGTCCGGACCGCGCCGCGGCCGCGGAACTTGCGGTCGAGCAGCAGTGCGATCAGCAGACCGAGCACGAGGCTGATCAGCACGACGCCCGCGGTCAGCAGGATCGTCACCCAGATCGCGTGCCGGGTGTTCACGTCGGTCAGCACCCGGCGGAAGTTGTCGATCCCGGCGAACCCGCGCTCGTCGGGGTAGTAGGCGTTCCAGTTCATGAACGACACGATGATCGTGACCACGAACGGCAACTGGGTCACGATGATCATGAACACCAGGGCCGGCAGCAACGGTCCGCGCCGGGCCCAGTCGCCGGCCTTGCGCATGATCGTGCCCTCCGAGCCGGGCGGCGCCGCCCGCCGCTCGGACTTGACCGCAGTCGGCTTCTTGGCGTCAACAGACATGAGCCGCACCCCTCACTTCGCTGCGCGCGAGCGGTACCGCTCGGCGACGTCGTCGGCGAGCGTCTGCCCGCGTTTCAAAGCCTTGTCGACGCTCATCCGCCCGGCGATCGCCGAGCTCACGTCCTGACTGACCTGGGTCCCGAGGTCCGGGAACTCCGGGATGTCGACGAACTGGATCCCCGGTGCAGGCCGCGGCTGGGTGCCCGGGTTGTTCGGATCGGCGTTCTCGATCGCCGACTTCGTCGGCTCGGCGAACGCCGACGCCTCCTTCACGTACTCCGGGATCTCGTACGTCGACGCGCGCTTACCGGCCGGAACGTTGGACCAGCCAACCTTCTCGCCGACGAGCTTCTCGTAGTCCTTGCCGGAAGCCCAGGAGATGAACTTCCAGGCGTTGTCCTTCTTCTTCGAGGCTTCCTGGATGCCCCAGGCCCACGCGTACAGCCAGCCGGAGCTGTCGGTCTTCACGACCGGCGCCGGCGCGTAGCCCATCTTGCCCTTCACGGGCGAGTTCGGCGCCTCGAGCGAGCCGGCCGCCGAGGTCGCGTCGTACCACATCGCGACGTTGCTCTGGATGGTGTTGTTCAGGCACTCGGTGAAGCCGGCCTGCGGTGCGCCGGCCTCGCCGTGCGCGCGGACGAGATCGACGTAGAACTTGGTCGCCTCGGTGAACGCGGGCGCGTTGACCTGGGCCTGCCAGTCCTGGGTGAACCAGGTGCCGCCGAAGGTGTTCACGACCGTGGTGAGCGGGGCGAACAGCTGACCCCAGCCGGGCTGCCCGCGCAGGCAGATGCCGCGCATGCCGGGCTGGGCGTTGTCGACCTCGGCGGCGATGTCCGCGACCTGCTGCCAGGTCGGCTTGGCCGGCATCTCGACGCCCTTGGCGGCCAGGATGTCCTTGCGGTACATGAGGAACGACGACTCGCCGTAGAACGGTTCGCCGTAGATCTTGCCGTCGTCCGCGGTCATCGACTGGGTCATCGGCTTGAGGATGTCGTCCTGGTCGAACGACGGATCCTTGGCGATGTAGTCCGACAGCGGGGCGATCCACTTGCTCTTGGCATAGATCGGGATCTCGAAGTTGCTGACCGACGCCACGTCGTACTGACCGGCCTGGCTGGAGAACTCCTGGCTGATCTTGTCCCGGACGTCGTTCTCCGGGAGCACGGTGAAGTTCACGTGGATGCCGGTCTGCTTGGTGAAGTTGTCCGCAGTGAGTTTCTGCAGGTCGACCATCTGCGGGTTGTTCACCATCAGCACGTTGATGCTGTCGGCGCTGTCGCCGCCGCCGGCGCCACCGCCCCAGCCGGCGCACCCGCTGGCCGCGCTCAACGCCAGCGCGATCCCTACCGCCACAAGCCTTCGTCCGGCCACTAGCGCTCCTCCGCTCATTTGAGCAAGCGTCCGCTCACAGGATGAGTGAACTAGGAAGGGACTTGACCTGTCAAGGGTCTGTGCAACACTTGGGTCCGATGGTGCTCATATGAGCGGGGAGGCTTTGATGGAGTCCTTCGGGCCGGCGCAGCTGGTGCTGACCGCCTCGATCGCGCGGCGGTACTACGTCGACGGGCGATCGAAGGTGGAGATCGCGGACGAGTTCCGGCTCAGCCGGTTCAAAGTCGCGCGGTTGCTCGACCAAGCGCGCAGCAGCGGGCTGGTGCGGATCGAGATCAGCCACCCCGGGGCCATCGACCTGGAGCTGTCGGTCCAGCTGCAGGAGGCGCTCGGCCTGCGGCGGGCGATCGTGGTCGACACGCCGGAGGTCGACGAGCCCGCTCTGCGGACCCAGCTCGGCAAAGCGGCCGCGGATCTGTTGTCGGAGATCGTCACCGCGGAGGACGTCCTCGGTCTCGCCTGGGCTCGCGCGGTGACGGCGATGACCGAGCAGCTGACGACCCTCGCCCCCGTGCCGGTCGTCCAACTCACCGGTGCGCTCACCCGACCGGATGTCGAGGCGAACTCGGTCGAGCTGGTGCGCCACACGGCGCGGTTGTCGGGCGGACCGGCGTACCTGTTCTATGCGCCGCTGGTCGTGCCTGACGCCGTGACCGCGCGGACGTTGCGGCAGCAGCCGGAGGTGGCGGAGGCGATCAGCCACTTCGACTCGGTCAGCAAGGCCGTGGTCGGGCTCGGCTCATGGGCGGCCGGGCAGTCGACGCTGTACGACGCGATGGACGAGAAGGCCTGTGAGCAGCTGGAGAAGCGCGGCGTGGTCGCCGACATCTCCGGGGTGTTCGTCGACGCGAACGGCGAGCCCGTGCAGAGCCGCGTCACCGAGCGGGTGATCGCGATCAACGCCGAGCAGATGAACAAGATCGACGAGGTGATCGCGATTCCGTACGGGCTGGCGAAGGTGGCCGCGGTGCGCGCCGCCGTACGCAGCGGGCTGGTCAACGGGATCGTTACCCACGCACCCCTGGCGAAGGCCCTGCTGAACGAGACACACTGACCCGCGATGCCTTCGCCCGAGGTTGAGACCCAGCTGCTCGGCGGTACTGCGAACCGTGGGCTGGTCGTGCGGGTCGGGAACACCGTCCGTCGCCCGCTGCGCCCCAGCAGCCAGGCCACGCATGCCCTGCTCGAACACCTGGAGCGGGTCGGGTTCGAGGGCGCGCCGCGGTTGCTCGGGATCGACTCGCAAGGCCGGGAAGTGTTGTCGTACCTGCCTGGCGAGACCGTCACCACGCCGTACCCGGGCTGGTCGATGACGGACGAGGCGCTGGACAGCGTCGCGCACCTGCTGCGCGACTACCACCAGGCTGTGGCGGACTTCCGGCCGGTCGGGCTGGAGTGGGCCGAGCCGGTGCCGTCGGCGTACGTCACCGGGCTGATCAGCCACAACGATCCGAACCTGGACAACGTGGTCTTCCGCAACGGCGTCGCGGCCGCCCTGATCGACTTCGACCTCGCCGGGCCCGGCTCACCCCTCTGGGATGTCGCAACCGCGGTCCGTTTGTGGGCGCCGCTCCGCCCCAAGGCAGACATCCACGACGTACGCCGGGGCCGTTCCTTCACCCGCCTCCGCCGCTTCGCCGACGCCTACGGCCTCACCGATCCCGACCGCCTCCGCCTGGTCGACGCCGCCGCCGACAACCACATCTGGTGCATGGCCTACGTCCGCCACGGCGCCGAATCCGGCCACCCCTGGTTCCACCAACGCTGGACCACCGGCGAATCCGAACTCACCAACCGCACCAACGAGTGGTTCACCCAAGCGGCGGCCGAGCTTCGCCGGGCCCTTCTCTGACCGCTTCCGCCACGCCCTCGTCGTACTTCTCCTTCAGCCGGTTGACCCAGTGCGGGATGAAGAGCCCCGTAGCCGTCGGGAACGGCGAGATGCCTTCGGCGTCGGTCAGCAGCGACAGCACGAACATGACGACGACCAGGCCGGCGACCAGGACCCAGCCGTTGCGGCAGATCCACGGCCCGGTACGACCTGCCAGTCCGCGGCGCGTCACCGCGCCGACCGCGAACAGCACGCCGTTGAGCGCGAACACGATCGCGGTGGCGATCTGAAACCATCGCTCGGCGTCGGCGTACGCCCCGAATGGCCGGACGACCAGCACGACGGCAGACGCGAGCCACCCAACCGCGACCAGCGCGTACACGGCGGCGCCCAGCTTCATCTTCGGCACGTCTGGATATCGCGGGGCGGGGATTCGCTGTTACTGCAGGAACTGGCGGAGAATGGGGCGGTGCGTTCACGGGTGGTGTTGCTGGCTGGGCCTTCGGGGGCGGGGAAGTCGCGGCTGGCGGAGTTGGTGGGGTTGCCGGTGGTGCGGCTGGACGACTTCTATCGGGACGGGGACGACGAGGCGATGCCGCGGTCCCCGCTCGGGATCGTCGATTGGGACGACCCACGGTCGTGGGACGGCGAACGGGCCGTCGCGGCACTCGAGCAACTGTGTACGACGGGCGCCGCGGACCTCCCGATCTACGACATCGCCGCCGACGGCACCGTCGGTCACCGGCCCGTCACCACCGAGGGCTCCGCGCTGATCGTTGCTGAGGGCATCTTCGCCGACCAGATCGTCGGCGCGCTCCGCGATCGCGACCTGCTCGCCGCGGCGATCTGCGTCCGTCACCACCGGCTCGTGACGTTCTTCCGCCGCTTCCAGCGCGACCTCCGCGAGCGCCGCAAACCTCCGCTCACTCTGCTCCGGCGCGGACTCCTGCTGCTCCGCGACGACCCCGTCGTCGTCCGGCGCTGCGTCGAGGCCGGCTGCGAACCGCTCCACCCGAAGGCCGCCCGCCGCCGGATCGAGACGCTTCTCACGCCGTCCACGTCCCAATAAAACAAGACTGTTTGCCTGGAGTTAACCAACTTCTGATGGCATCGACCCCGGAACTGCCGGATGCGCTCGGGGGCGAGTAGCTGGACGGAGAGGGACCGTGACGCGGACTGCGCGGAGTCAAGCCGTAGGCGCTGCCGTTGTAGTAGCCGCTGCGTTGCTGACCGTGAGTGCCTGCGGCAGCGAGAACGGCGCGTCAGCCACCGCCGCCGAGACCCCCGCAGCCAAGCATTCGCTGTCGGGCACAGCCCAGAAGGAGAAGGGCTCGCTCGCCGGCCTCGCCGTACTGCCTCGCGGGTACCTCGCGGACCCGCGCGCCAACGCCACCGGCCCGTTCACCGCGACCGGCTTCCTGAACACCTGGTCGGCCGACCCGGCGCTGGACCGCGCCCTGCTGCTGAACGCGACCTTCGCCGAGGGGTACCGCGCGTCCCGGCTGAGCCCGGACAACAAGAAGCGCTTCACCCTGCAGTTGTTCAAGACGGGCTCGGCCGCCAAGGCAGCAGCCCTCCAGAAGGGCTTCTGGAGCCAGGACACCCACGACAACCCGTTCAACTTCCCCGGTGGGCTGTCCGACGCCCGGGTCGAGTTCGACGGCGGCACCTCCCAGTCCACCGCCGTCGCCGAGGTCAGCCTCGCCGTCGGGCCGATGGTCGTCGAGATCAGCGTCCGCGAGGTAGGTGCCCCGGGCAGCAATCTCACCCCGGACACCGCACTCGTCACGTCACTCGCGAAGGAACAGCGAGCCCGCCTCACCGCAACGTCGAGCTAGCCGATCCTGTCGATCACCAACGGACCTGGCACGTAGGAGTCCGCGACAGCCACCGCATCGACCAGCGACTCCAGCGCACGGTCGATCCGGCTCGCGTCATCAGTGTGCAGGGTCAAGAGCGGCTGACCTTCCTGCACCTGATCGCCCGGCTTCGCGTGCATCTCGACGCCGGCGACCGCGGACACCGGATCCTCCTTGCGCGCCCGGCCGGCCCCGAGCCGCCACGCGGCCACACCGACCGCCAGGGCATCGAGCTTGGACAGCGTGCCCGACGCAGGAGCCGGTACGACGTGCTGCTCCGGCGCGACCGGCAGCTCCGCGGACGGGTCGCCGCCCTGGGCCGCGATCATCGCGCGCCACGCGTCCATCGCCGTACCGTCGTTGAGCTTCCCGGCCGGGTCGACGTCGGTGACGCCGGCCGCCGCGAGCATCTCCTTGGCCAGGGCAACGGTCAGCTCGACGACGTCGGCGGGACCGCCGCCGGCCAGTACCTCGACCGATTCACGGACCTCGAGGGCGTTACCCGCGGTCAGGCCGAGCGGGACCGACATGTCGGTGAGCAAGGCAACGGTCTTCACGCCGGCATCGGTGCCCAGCGCAACCATGGTCTCGGCGAGCTCACGGGCGTCGGCCAGATCCTTCATGAACGCGCCGGAGCCGACCTTCACGTCCAGCACCAGCGCTCCGGTTCCCTCGGCAATCTTCTTGCTCATGATCGAGCTGGCGATCAGCGGGATCGCCTCGACCGTGCCGGTCACGTCACGCAGCGCATACAGCTTCTTGTCGGCCGGAGCCAGACCGTCGCCGGCGGCGCAGATCACCGCGCCGACGTCCTCCAACTGCTGCATCAGTTCGTCGTTCGACAGCGCGGCGCGCCAGCCGGGGATCGACTCCAGCTTGTCCAGGGTGCCGCCGGTGTGGCCGAGGCCCCGGCCCGACAGCTGCGGTACGGCGATCCCGCACGCCGCGACCAAAGGTGCCAGCGGCAACGTGATCTTGTCGCCGACGCCGCCGGTCGAGTGCTTGTCCGCGGTCGGCCGGGACAGCTTGCCGAAGTCCATCCGCTCGCCGGACGCGATCATCGCCGCGGTCCAGCGGGCGATCTCGCGCCGGTTCATCCCGTTCAGCAGGATCGCCATCGCGAGCGCGGACATCTGCTCGTCGGCGACGTCACCCTTGGTGTAGGCGTCGATCACCCAGTCGATCTGCCCGTCGCTCAGCTCACCCTTGTCCCGCTTGGCCCGGATGACATCCACCGCGTCGAAACTCATCAGTTCTCCAAGTCCTCCGGCCCGAACGCGTCGGGCAGCAACTCACGCAACGGCCGCGGTCCGGTCGGCGTCTCCAGGAGCAGCCCCGGCCCGCCGTTCTCATACAGCAACTGCCGGCACCGCCCGCACGGCGTCAGCAGATCCCCGTGGTGATCCACACAACTGAACGCCACCAGCCGCCCACCACCGGTCCGGTGCAGCTCCGATACCAGCCCGCACTCCGCACACAACGTCAACCCGTACGACGCGTTCTCCACGTTGCACCCAGCAACAACCCGCCCGTCGTCCACCAGAGCCGCCGCCCCCACAGCAAACCCGGAGTACGGCGCATAGGCCCGCTGCATGACCTCGACGGCCAGCGCGCGCAAGGCCGGCCAGTCGATCTCACTCGGTGACGTAGGGTTCGCCATCGGCCTTTGGGGCTCTCACTCTGCCTACCAGGCCGGCTACCGCGATGATCGTGGCCAGGTAGGGGGCCATCAGGAGCAGTTCGCCGGGGATCGGGGTTTGGATGATCTGGAGTTGGGACTGCAACTGGGTGGCGAAGCCGAAGAACAGGGCCGCGACCGTCGCGCCGATCGGGTGCCAGCGGCCCATGATCAGTGCGGCGAGGGCGATGAACCCGTTGCCCGCGGTCATCTCCTTCGAGAACGAACCGGCGTACCCGACGGTGAAGAACGCGCCGCCGAGCCCGGCCAGGATGCCGGCCGAGAGGACCGCGGAGTACCGGATCCGCTTGACGTTGATGCCGACCGTGTCGGCGGCCTTCGGGTGCTCGCCGACCGCGCGGATCCGCAGGCCCCACCGGGTCTGGAACAGCACGAACGTGACGACCGCGACCGCGAGATAGGTCAGGTACACCAGGATCGTCTGGTTGAACAGGATCGGGCCGAAGAACGGGATGCTGGCCAGACCGGGGATCTTCACCGCCGACAGCACTTCCGGCGTGTTCAGCTTGTTCGCGTCGGGTTGCAGGAACTCGTCGAAGAGGAACCCGGTGATACCGGTCGCGAAGACCACCAGCACGACCCCGAGCACGACCTGGTTGACCAGGTACTTGATCGAGAACACCGCGAGCAGCGCAGCCATCAGCACACCGGTCGCCGCCGCCGCGATCAGCGCGGCCGCGGCGCTACCCGTCGTACTGGACACGACAGCCGCGGTGAACGCGCCGGTCAGGAACTGACCTTCGATCGCGATGTTGATGACACCGGCCCGCTCGGACAGCACACCGGCGAGCGCGCCGAGGATCAGCGGGGTCGCGAAGTTCAGCGTGCCCTGGAACTGGTTCGCCAGCGGGAACGTCTTGCCCGCGGCCGCCCAGCACAGGAACGCGCCGATGAAGCAGATGCCGAGCAGGGCAGCCAGCCAACCGGCGTACCGCTGCGGCACCCGGCGGACGATGTACGCCGCGGCCGAGGCCACGCCGACGATGCCGAGCAGCAGCCCGACCACCTGCGCGGGCACGTGCAGCAGGTTGTTCTGCAGATCGCCGGAGACCAGCTGGAACGTCGCTTTGCCGCTCTTGGTGAAGATCGCCAGGATCAGCCCGATCAGCGCGAACACCAGCATCAGGCCGCCGACCCGCAACCGGCGGGTCCGATCGGCCGGCGCCTCGATGACGTGCGGTTTCGCAGGTGCCGCGGGCACCGCGTCGGGAGTCGTCTCGGTCATCCGTTCCAGCCTTTCGCGAGGACGGCGCCGGCGCCGCGATCCTTGGGCAGGAACCGGAAGATCGAGCGCACCAGAGCCGGGGCCGCCACGAACAGCACGATCACGGCCTGCAGGACCGTGGTCAGCGTCAACGGGGTCTGCGTGATCAGCTGCATCTGCAGACCGCCCGCGTTCAGGGCGCCGAACAACAGCCCGGCCAGGACCGTGCCGAGCGGTGTGCCGCGGCCGAGCAGCGCGACCGTGATCGCGTCGAAGCCGACCGATGCCGCGACACCGTCGGTCAGCGGCAGGTCGGTCCCGAGCACCTGCTGGGTCCCGGCCAGACCGGCGAGCGCGCCGGCGACGACCATCGCGATGATGTACGCGCGGCCGACCGACATCCCCGCCGTCCGCGAGGCGTCGGCGTTCGCACCGACGGCGCGCAGCTCGAAGCCGATCGTCGAGCGGTTCAGCAACCACCAGACGAAGATCGCGGCCAGCACCGAGAGGATGAAGCCGCCGTGCAGCCGGGTGTCGCCGAACTGCGGGTACTGCGCGTTCGAGTCGACGATCGGCGAGATCGGGTCGGTCCGCCCGGGCCGCTGGAACGCCGAGGTGGTCAGCAGCCAGGCGAGCAGATAGATCGCGACGTAGTTGAGCATGATCGTCACGATCACCTCGTGCGCGCCGGTTCGGGCCTTCAGCAACCCGACGACACCGCCCCACAGCGCGCCGCCGAGCAGTCCGGCGAGGATCGCCACGATCAGGTGCAGACCGGGCGGCAGGTGCCAGGCGAACCCGACGTACGCCGCGAGGATCGCGCCGGCGATCAGCTGACCCTGCGCGCCGATGTTGAACAGCCCGGTGCGGAACGCCAGTGAGACCGCGAGGCCACCGCAGATCAGCGGCGTTGCCTGGGTCAACGATTCGGTGATCGCGGTGACCGAGCCGAACGCACCGAGGGCGAGCGCCTTGTAGGCCTCGCCGACGGCGCTCGCGGCCGCGGAGATGGTGTCCATCGGCGCGGCGCCGAAGTACCCCATCGCGGTCTTCACCTGGTCGTCGCTGACGATGATCAGGATCGCGCCGACCACCAGCGCCAGCACGATCGCGCTCAGCGAGACCAGGCCCTGGATCGCCCACGACGGCAGGCCGGAGCGCTGCGGTTCCTTCGCCGGTACGGGCGCGGCGGGAGCCGGCTCGACGTTTGCCTCTGTACTCATCTAGATGGTTCCCAACGTGGTCGGGTTCTCGATCGCGACGTCGTGCGCCTCGGACTTGGAGGCGCCGGCCATCATCAGGCCGAGCTCGTCGCGCGGGGTGTCGGCCGGTACGACGCCGACCACCTTGCCGCGGTACATCACCGCGACCCGGTCGGTCAGGGCGGCGATCTCGTCCAGCTCGGTGGACACGATCAGGACGGCGGTGCCGTTGTCGCGCTCCTCGACGATCCGGCTGTGCAGGAACTCGATCGAGCCGACGTCGACACCACGGGTCGGTTGCGAGGCGACCAGCAGTTTCAGCGGCCGGGACAGCTCGCGGGCGAGTACGACCTTCTGCTGGTTGCCGCCGGACAGCGACGACACCGGCAGGTCGATGCTCTGGGTGCGGATGTCGAACTCCTCGACCCGGGCCTCGGCGTTCTTGTCGATCTCGTCGGTCCGCAGCGCCAGCCCGTTGCCGAACGGCGCCTTGCGGAACAGGTCGAGGATCAGGTTCTCGGCGACCGTGAACGAGCCGACGAAGCCGTCGTGGGCGCGGTCCTCCGGGACGTACCCGATACCGGCCTCCAGCCGCTGTCTGGTCGATCTGCCGGTCAGGTCCTCGCCGTCCAGCGAGATCCTCCCGGCCGCGATCTGGATCAGCCCCAGCAGCGCCTCCGCCAGCTCGGTCTGACCGTTGCCCTGGACACCGGCCACCGCGAGGATCTCGCCGGCCCGGACCTCGAGGTCCACGTCGTCGACGGCGGTGAACCCGCGCTCGTCGATCACGGTCAGCCCCTCGACCCGCAGTACGACGTCCTTCGGCTGGGCCGGCTCCTTGTCGACGACCAGGTCGACCGCCCGGCCGACCATCAGCTCGGCCAACTGCTCCTCGGTCTCCGACGGCTCGGCCTGGCCGACCACCTTGCCGCGGCGGATCACGGTGATCTTGTCCGCGATCGCCTTGACCTCTTTGAGCTTGTGGGTGATGAAGACGATCGACGTGCCGTTCTCCTTGAGCTGGCGCATCACGCCGATCAGCTCGTCGATCTCGGCCGGGGTCAGCAC
Source organism: Kribbella sp. NPDC000426 (assembly GCF_040300265.1). Lineage (NCBI taxonomy): Bacteria > Bacillati > Actinomycetota > Actinomycetes > Propionibacteriales > Kribbellaceae > Kribbella > Kribbella sp. NPDC000426. Next base: position 1,162,006 of record NZ_JBEPDK010000001.1, read on the forward strand.
CGCGGTCGGCTCGTCCAGGATCAGCACCCGGGCGTCGTTGCTGAGCGCCTTGATGATCTCCACCCGCTGCTGTACGCCGACCGGGATGTCCTCGACCAGCGCCTCCGGGTCGACCTCGAAGCCGTACCGGTCGGACAGCTCGGTGACCAGGGCGTCGGCCTTCTTCCGGTCCAGGATGCCGCCGGCCCGGGTGTTCTCCCGGCCGAGCATGATGTTCTCGGCGACGGTGAACACCGGGACGAGCATGAAGTGCTGGTGCACCATCCCGATCCCGTGCTTGATCGCGTCGCTCGGCGAGGTGATCCTCACCTTCTCGCCGTCGATCAGGATCTCGCCCTCGTCGGGCTGCAGCAGCCCGTAGAGCATGTTCATCAGCGTGCTCTTGCCGGCTCCGTTCTCGCCGAGCAGGCAGTGGATCTCGCCCGGCTCGATCACCAGGTCGATGTGGTCGTTGGCAACCAGCGAGCCGAAGCTCTTGGTCAGGCCGGACAGCTCGAGATGCATGCGGGCAGCCTCCCCTTCAGACGGCGAGCCAGGCTCTTCATACCGCGAGCCAGGAGGGCTGGACCGGTGGGTCCGTTGCCTTCCTGGCTCGCACCGTACTACGCGGATGCGCGATCGATCAGGACGCCTTCGGCTGTACCTTCGACTCGATCGTGATCTTGCCGCTGATGATGTCGGCCTTGATCGTGTCCAGCTCGGACTTCACGTCCGCCGGGACCTTGCTGTCGAAGTCGTGGAACGGCGCGATCGCCGTACCGCCGTTCTGCAGGGTGCCGGTGAACTGGGTGTTGTCGAACTTGTTGTCGACGACCGAGATCACCGCGTCCTTCACGGCGACGTCCATGCCCTTCTCGACGCTGCTCATCAGGACCGAGCAGTACTCCTCGGCGCTGATGCAGCCGTCGGTGTCGACCCAGATCGCGTTGACCTTGCCGTTGCTGGCCTTGGCCGCCTGCAGACCGCCCAGACCCGACGGACCGGCGACCGGGAACAGCACGTCCGCGCCCTGGGTGATCAGGTTCTGCGCGTTGTTCTGGCCCTTGGCCTTGTCCTCGAAGTCGCCGGTGAACAGACCCTTCTGCTTCTGGTCGTCCCAGCCGAGGACCTGGACGTTCTTGCCCTTCTGCGTGTTGTAGTACCGCACGCCCTGGGCGAAGCCGTCCATGAAGATCGTCACGGTCGGGATCTGCAGACCGCCGAAGGTGCCGACCTTGCCGGACTGCGTCATCGCGGCGGCCAGGTAGCCGGCCTGGAAGCTGGACTGCGCGGTGTTGAACAGCAGCGGCTTCAGGTTGGCGATGGGCGCCTTCGGTGCGGAGTCGACGATCGCGAACTTGATGTTCGGGTTCGCCTTGGCGGCCGCCTCGGTGGCGTCCTCGAGCTTGAACCCGACGGCGACGATGACGTTGCACTTGGCGCTGACCATCGCGGTCATGTTGGTCGTGTAGTCGTTGTCAGACTTCGACTCGGCCTTGACCTCGGTGAGGCCCTTCTCCTTGACCGCGTCCTGCAGACCCTTGTAGGAGGTCTGGTTGAACGACTTGTCGTCGAAGCCCCCCGAGTCGGAGACCATGCAGGCCTTGAAGTTCTTGTTGGCGTCGCTGCCGCTCGAGCTGCTGTCGGTCGGCTTGCTGCCACAAGCGGCGACGGCGAGCGTCAGCACGCCCACGATCGCCGTTCCCCGCACGTACTTCTTCACCGGACGTCTCCTTCGTCGACCAGATATCTTTGCCCGGCACGCCTTCCCCCACGTGCCGCATCCGCAGACTATAGGGCGCGCCCCGTCATTCTTTGAACGTCGCGCAGGCCTCGATACCGGAAAGTGACCGGCATTCTCGTCACATTTCGACAACTTCTCCGGTACGGTCACGGGCTGCGCCACCCATGTCACGGTATGCACGCTCCGTGGCGGCTCTCACGGTCCGTGGTCGTCACGGTGGGTCTTCGCCCGACTCTGGTGCACAATCGCGGCATGAGTCATCAGTTGCTGGTCGCGGACGTCCTCGCCCGGGTCGAGGCGGTACGCGAGGAGATGGTCGACGTACGGCGGGATCTGCACGCGCACCCGGAGCTGGGGTGGCACGAGGTGCGGACGACCGAGCTCCTCGAGAAGCAGCTGATCAAGGCCGGGCTGTCCCCGCGGGTGCTGCCGACCGGGACCGGCCTGATCTGCGACATCGGCGCCGGTGACTCGTGTGTCGCGCTGCGGGCGGACATCGACGCGCTGCCGGTGCCGGACGGCGTGGACGCACCCTGGCGGTCGACGATCGACGGAGTGGCGCACGCGTGCGGTCACGACGTACACACGTCGGCTCTGCTGGGTGCGGCGCTGGTGCTGGCCGGGATGGCGCGGGACGGGCAGCTGGACCGGCGGGTGCGGGTGATCTTCCAGCCCGCGGAGGAAGTGATGCCGGGCGGAGCGCTCGGCGTCATCGCAGCCGGCGGACTCGACGGGGTCCGCCGTATTTATGGGCTGCATTGTGATCCGCGGCTGCAGGTGGGCCAGGTCGGGCTGCGGGTCGGTGCGCTGACCGCGGCCGCCGACCGGATCCTGGTGCGGCTGACCGGGCCGGGTGGTCACACGTCGCGTCCGCACCTGACTGCGGACCTTGTCTACGCGCTCGCGACCCTGGTGTCGGAGCTCCCCGCTGCGCTGTCGCGGCGGGTGGACCCGCGCGCCGGCATGTCGCTCGTCTGGGGCCGGATCACGTCGGGCTCGGCCGCCAACGCGATCCCCTCACGCGGCGAGGCCGAGGGGACGCTGCGCTGCCTCGACGTCAACGCCTGGCGTCTGGCCGAGGAGCTGATCCCGTCGCTGGCCGAACAGCTCGTCCGCCCGTACGGCGTGGACGTCGACACCGAGGTCACCCACGGCGTACCGCCCGTGATGAACGACACGACCGCGATCGGGGTCCTGCAGAACGCCGTACACCAGACCCTCGGCTCGAGCGCGATCGCGCCTACGGACCAGTCCCTCGGCGGCGAGGACTTCGCCTGGTACCTCGAACACGTCCCGGGCGCCATGGCCCGCCTCGGCGTCCGCCACCCCTCCTCGGAAACCGCCGCCGACCTCCACACCCCCGGCTTCAGCCCCTCCGAGGAAGCCATCACCCTGGGCACCACAGTCCTGACCTCGGTCGCGTTGTTGGATTAGCGCATGACGAGTTATCCGCTGCTTGACGTGCGGGTCAGTACGCCGAGGCTGGAGTTGCGCGGGGCGACCGACGAGCTGCTGGGTGAGCTGGCGGAGGTGGTGCGAGCGGGGAAGACGCATGCGGACCCGCCGCCGTACGACGATCCGATCTCGCTCTACGAGCCGGATCCGGACCAGCGGGTGGCCAAGTGGATGCGGGCGATCTGGCGCGGACGAGGGAAGGTCGAGGCCGACGCCTGGCGGCTGTACTTCGTGGTGGTCGTGGACGGGCGGCCGGTCGGGATGCAGGACCTGATCGGCCTGGACTTCGCCGGCCTCGGCACGGTCACGAGCTTCTCGTGGCTGTCCAGCGACGAGCGCGGTCGTGGCCTCGGGCGTGAGATGCGCGCCGCGATCCTGCACCTTGCCTTCGAGGGCCTCGGGGCGAAGGAGGCGAGCAGCGACGCCTTCGTGGACAACCATGGCTCGAACGCGATCTCCAGGGCGCTCGGCTACGAACCGAACGGCTCCGACTGGGCCACCCGCCTCGGCGAACCCGGTCTCCTGAACCGCTGGCGCCTAACCCGGGACAACTGGGCGAAGCACCGCCGAGACGACATCCACCTCCACAACACCGAGGCCTGCCAGACCTACCTGCCTTTGTCGTCCGGCTAGAAGGTGTCGGCGGGGACGTAGACGCCCCAGACTTCGCGGAGGGTGTTGCAGACCTCGCCTACGGTGGCTCGGGCTTTCAGGGCTTCCTTCATCGGATAGAGGCAGTTGTCGTTGCCTTGGGCAGCTTTCTTCAGGGCGGCCAGGGCCTCGACGACGGCGGCCTGGTCGCGGGTCGCCCGCAGGTCTGCCAGGCGGGCGGTCTGCTGGGCCTCGATGGTGGGGTCGACGCGGAGCGGCTCGTACGGCTCCTCCGCGGCGATCTTGAACTTGTTCATCCCCACGACCACGCGCTCGACCGAGTCGATCTCCTGGGCGATCTGGTACGCCGACCGCTCGATCTCCTGCTTCTGGAAGCCCTTCTCGATCGCGGCGACGGCGCCGCCGTACTCCTCGACCTGGTCCATCAGCTCCACCGCGGCGGACTCGACCTCGTCGGTGAGCGACTCGACGACGTACGAGCCCGCGAACGGGTCGACCGTGGCGGTGACGTCGGTCTCGTACGCGAGGACCTGTTGCGTACGCAGCGCGAGGCGGGCCGCCTTCTCGGTCGGCAGCGCGATCGCTTCGTCGTACGAGTTCGTGTGCAGCGACTGGGTCCCGCCGAGGACCGCGGCCAGTCCTTGGATCGCGACGCGGACCAGGTTGACCTCAGGCTGCTGCGCGGTCAGCTGGACGCCGGCCGTCTGGGTGTGGAAGCGCAGCATCAACGACTTGGGGTTGCGGGCGCCGAACGAATCCCGCATCACCCGCGCCCAGATCCGCCGGGCCGCACGGAACTTCGCGACCTCCTCCAGCAGCGTCGTCCGCGCGACGAAGAAGAACGAGAGCCGCGGCGCGAACTCGTCCACGTCGAGCCCCGAGGCAACGGCGGCGCGGACGTACTCGATCCCGTTCGCCAGGGTGAAGGCGATCTCCTGCGCAGGCGTCGCCCCCGCCTCGGCCATGTGGTAGCCGGAGATCGAGATCGTGTTCCACCGCGGCAGCTCCGCGTGGCAGTACGCGAAGATGTCGCTGATCAGCCGCAGCGACTCCTTCGGCGGGTAGATGTAGGTCCCGCGGGCGATGTACTCCTTCAGTACGTCGTTCTGGATCGTGCCGGTGAGCTTGTCCGCGGACACGCCCTGCTCCTCGGCGACCAACTGGTACAGCAGCAGAAGCACCGACCCGGGCGCGTTGATCGTCATCGAGGTCGACACCTGGTCCAGCGGGATCTTGTCGAACAGCACCCGCATGTCGTCGATCGAGTCGATCGCCACCCCGACCTTGCCGACCTCGCCGTGCGCGATCGTCGCATCGGAGTCGTAGCCCATCTGGGTCGGCAGGTCGAACGCGACCGACAGGCCCATGGTCCCGTGGTCGATCAGCTGGTGGTACCGCTGGTTCGACTCGGCCGCGGTCCCGAACCCGGCGTACTGCCGCATCGTCCACGGCCGCCGCGTGTACATCGTCGGGTACACGCCCCGGGTGTAAGGGAACTCGCCCGGCTCCCCCAGCTTCGCCGCCGGGTCGAACCCGTCCAGCGGCCCATACACCGGATCGAACTCGAACCCCGACTCGCTGCGATGACTCATCCCCCCACGGTATTCCGAACCACCACCGCACTGGTATGCACCAGCTCCGTGACATCGAGCACCCTCACCGAAACCGCGGTATGATTCCTACTCGTTGGATTCCAACTCGAGGAGGGGCGGGATGAAACTACGATCGAAGGGCCAACTGACAGTGCCGGTAGAGATCCGCGAGCACCTCGGGCTGCACGAAGGCGACGAGGTGGAGTTCGTCGTTCGCGGAAACGCCGTGCAATTGGTTCGCGCGAAGTCGAACCGGTCGCACGGCCGCCGCACGGCCGCACGGCTGCGTGGTCGCGGCACGAGCGGGATGAGCACCGACAAGATCATGGAACTGCTCCGTGGCGAGGACTGACCTGTCGCTGGTCCGGCCACCGGCGACACTCGTCGACGCCTGCGTCATTCTCGATCTCACCACCGACGATCCGAAATGGGCCGACTGGTCGGAAGACGCCCTCGCGCAAGCAGGCGACGAAGGGCCACTCGTGATCAACCCGATCGTGTACGCCGAGGTGTCGGTCGACTTCGACTCCGTCGAGGAACTCGACGAGGTCCTGGCCGAGGCTGAGCTGCGACGCGAGCCCTTGCCGTTCGACGCCGGATTCCTGGCCGGGAAGGCGTACCTCGACTACCGCCGTCGTGGAGGATCTCGCCGCTCGCCACTCGCCGACTTCTACATCGGCGCCCACGCCGCGATCGCCGGACACCGTCTTCTCACGCGCGACGCCAACCGCTATCTCACCTACTTTCCGACTGTTCGGCTCATCGCCCCCTGACTCGGACCGAAAGACCTCTCCCGCGAGGCGGTCGACTGGTCTTGCAGGACGTCTGGTGTGCAACGATCCCCAGAGTTCGCATGCGACTAACCAAGCACAGCCCGGTGGCAACCTGAAGGACACTTCAAATCTCTGCAGGTGTCGACAGGGCATCGACGCCGTGTCACGAGAGCGTCGCCCAGGGTTCATGCACGGTGAGGAACCTTCGAGGTGTGCGAATCGTGATGGTGGCCGAGACTTTCCTGCCGCAGATCAATGGCGTGGCGAACACGGCTCGCCATGTCGCCGACCGGCTGCGCGCCCGTGGGCACGCACTGCTGATCATCGCCCCCGGACCAGGCCCGGACGCGTACGGCGACGTACCGGTGATCCGCGCCCGCAGCTTCCGGACGCCCGGCTACAAGGAATACCCGGTCGGCCTGCCGGACCCGTCGATCGAGCGCGCGATGGCCGACTTCAAGCCGGACCTCGTGCACCTCGCCTCGCCGTTCATCATCGGCGCGTACGGCCTGCGCGCGGCCCGCAAGCTCGGGCTGCCGACGGTCGCGATCTTCCAGACCGATATCGCCGGCTTCGCCCGCCAGTACCCCTGGTACGCCGCCGCCGACCGCGGCATCTGGCGCTGGGTGAGCCGCACGCACTCGCGTGCCGATCGCACCCTGGCGCCCTCGACCTCGGCCGTCGACGCGCTGGTGCAGCGCGGCGTACCGCGGGTGTACCGGTGGGGCCGCGGCGTAAACCTCGACCTGTTCGACCCGTCGAACCGCGACGAGCAGTGGCGCCGCGAGATCTCCCCCGACGGCAAGCCGATCGTCGGGTACGTCGGCCGCCTGGCCGCGGAGAAGAAGGTCCGCCGACTCGCCGAGCTGACCGACCTGGACTGCCGGATCGTCGTCGTCGGCGACGGCCCGGACCGCGCCTCGCTGGAGAACGCGTTGCCGACGGCAACCTTCCTCGGGATGCGCCGCGGCGCCGACCTGGCCGCGATCTTCGCCGGGCTGGACGTGTTCGTGCACACCGGTGAGCACGAGACGTTCTGCCAGACGATCCAGGAGGCGCAGGCCTCCGGCGTGGCGACCGTCGGCCCGGCCGCGGGCGGACCGCTGGACCTGATCCACCCGGGTGAGAACGGCCTGCTGTTCGAGCCCGGCCGGGCCGGATCGCTGCGCGACCAGGTGAAGATCATGCTGGACCACCCGGCCGCACGCAGCCGGATGGCGGCCAGTGGCCTGGAACGCGTCCAGTCCCGGACCTGGCCGGCGGTGGTCGACGACCTGGTCGACCGGCACTACGCCGAGGTCCTGCGTGAGGCAGCGGCGATCCGGCGGGTCGCGTGACGGGGCTGCGGATCGCCCAACTGGCGAACTTCGTCGGACCGACCTCCGGCGGCATGCGGACCGCGATCGAGCAGATCGGCCGCGGGTACGTCGAGGCCGGCGCCGAGCGGATCGTGATCACGCCGGGCGAGCGCGACGAGATCGCCGAGACCGAGTTCGGCACGGTGGTCCGGGTGAAGGCGCCGAAGGTGAGCGGCGGGTACCGCCTCATCACGAACCCGTGGAACGTGATCGACGTACTGAAGAAGTTCGGGCCGACCACGGTCGAGATCTCGGACAAGTCGACGCTGCTCCCGGTCGCGCGCTGGGCCCGGCGCAACGACATCGGCACGATCCTGTTCAGCCATGAGCGCCTGGACGCGATGCTGGCGCTGGGCTCGGCCCGTCCCGGGCAGCTCGGCGGCCACGACGTACTGCGTCCCGGCCGGATGCTCGGCGAAGTCAGCCAGCGCACGAGCCGCTGGACCGGTGAGAGCGTCCAGCGCCGGGCCGAGGGTGTGAAGGCCAGCCAACTCCACGTGGTCGCGACCGTGGCCGCGCTCTACCGGATCCTCAGCCGCACGTACGACGCCGTGGTGGTCACATCCCGCTACGCGGCCGCGGAGTTCGACGAAGTGACGACGCCGCTGGTCCGGATCCCGCTCGGGGTTGACCTGGAGACCTTCCACCCGTCCCGGGCCAAGCCGGTCGACGACGGCGTACTCAAGCTGGTCCACGCCGGCCGGCTGTCACGGGAGAAGAGCCCGCACCTCGCGGTCGCCACCGCGGTCGAGCTGCACCGCCGCGGCGTGAAGCTCCAGATGGACGTGTACGGCACGGGCCCGCACCTGGACGAGCTGATCGAGATCGCCGGATCCGCGCCGATCACCTTCCACGGGTACGTCGACGGTCGCCAGACCCTGGCCAGGCATCTCGCCGAGGCCGACATCGCGCTGTCCGTCTGCCCCGGCGAGACCTTCGGCCTGGCGGTCCTGGAGGCTCTCGCCGCCGGTACGCCGGTCGTCACCGCGAACACCGGCGGCGCCCGCGAACTCGTCGACGAAACCTGCGGCCGCTGGGAGGCAGCCAACCCGTCCGCCCTGGCCGACGCAGTCCTGGCCCTGGCGAACGTCCCCGGCCGCCGAGCCGCCGCCCGCCACCGCGCCGAACGCTACGAATGGCAGACCTGCGTCAACCGCATGCTCACCCTCCACCACCGCCTCAGCCAGACCCGCATCGCCGCCTAGAAAAACAACCCAGAACCCCAGCGCAGAGCTCTCGACGAAACGACCAAAGAAGAAGAGAAGAGTTCTGGAGTGGTGGCTCGCTTCGGTGACCGGCTGACTGAGGATTTATTCAGAGGTCTCGGGCGACCCCTCAGGGAAGAGATTGAAGGAAAGACCAGGAAAGAAAAGACATTTAGAGATGTGGCTGGCCCCAGCGGTCAGCCGCAAGTCGTCCGATCGCCGAGTCGTGGAGAACGGTTGTGAGAATCTGCCGTGATCCACGACTCGGCGTTCGGGGTGAGAACCGTTCGCCACGACTCGGCGGGCTGTGGATGACGCGAGCAGGCGGGGCGGCCGTCGGCGGGCCGCGTCGCGCGGGCAGATCCTCACGGCTGACCGCGGAAGTCAGCCACCTCTCTATATCTTCTTCTTTCCTCCTCTTGTTTCTTCTTTCCTTTTGTTGGTCTTTTCCCTATCGCTTCGTTGAAGATCTGCTCGTGGATCAGGTCAGGTGGTCGTAGTCGCCGCGGACCCAGGCTGCGTGGCGGTCCGCGGAGCGGCGTACGACGGCTTTGGCGTCGACCGGGATCGAGGCGCCGAAGTTGTTGTAGAGGCGGTCGTACTCGTAGGGGTCGAGGGAGCGGGCGACCCGGTCGACGACCGCGCCGGACAGCGGGATGCGGTTCGGGTAGCTGCGCATGAAGCTCACCGACGTGCGGTCGGGGTTGGCGAAGATCGTGTCGCCGGACAGGATCACACCCTTGCCCTCGGCACCGTTCTGCCAGTGCACGACCGCGCTGCCTGGGAAGTGACCGCCGGGTTGGAGAACGGTCACTCCGGGTAGCGGCGTCAGCTTGCCCGACCAGGTCCGGATCACCGGGTCCTGGCGGGCGACCCATTCCTTGTCGGCCTCCGCGACATACACCGGTACGTCGCCGAGCCGGTGACTCCATTCGACCTGGACGCCGTACATGTGCGGATGGCTGGCGATGATCCCGACCACCTCGCCGTACGAGCGGACCCGGCGGACGGCGTCGTCGTCGAGGTACCCGATCGGGTCCCAGAGCAGGTTGCCCCCGTCGGTGACGACCAGCATCGACTGCTGCCCGATGCCGACCGGCGGCTTCGAGCGGACGCCGTACAGGTTCGGCTCGACTTCGTCGATGGTCACCTCGGTCCCGGCCAGCTCCTCGAGCGTGGTCCAGTGCTGCCCATCGGCAGGCACCCACTGCCGCTCGTCCGCACAGATCGCACACACCTCGACCTGCTCGGAATGCTCGACCGCACAGGTCGCGCAGATCCAGAAACTCACTGTAGTTCTCCCCTCGGTTCTGATGTGCCGCAAGCCAATGGGTTCAAGCTCGGTTGAAGTCAAGGCTGGACGCGACCGAGATCACATCGGTCGCGATCGATGTCACATCTGTCAGGACATTTCACCTCATCCAGCGGGTCTAGCATCAAGACGACCTGGCGTTCTCGACGAGGAGGATCTGGTGCCCAGCAAACCAGCCGGCACGCTGTACCGCGGCCGGGAGGGCATGTGGTCGTGGGTCGCACACCGCATCACCGGTGTCGGCATCTTCTTCTTCCTGCTGGTGCACGTGCTGGACACCGCCCTGGTCAGGGTCTCGCCGCACGCGTACAACGAGGTCATCGGCACCTACAAGAACCCGGTCGTCGGCCTGCTCGAGGTCGGGCTGGTGGCGGCGATCCTGTTCCACGCCTTCAACGGCATCCGGCTGATCCTGATCGACTTCTGGGCCAAGGGCCCGCGGTACCAGCGCCAGTTGATGATCGGCGTCGGCGTGATCTGGGTCGTGCTGTTCGTCCCGTTCGTCATCCGCCATCTGACCCACGTGTTCGGAGGCTGAGATGAGCGAGATCGCCCAGCCACGCAGCAGCTCCCGGGCCCGCAACCTGAAGGGCGGCGGCCGGAACCGCTCCGGCCAGACCAACTTCGAGCTGTACAGCTGGCTGTTCATGCGGCTGTCCGGGCTCGCCCTCGTCATCCTCGTGCTCGGGCACCTGTTCGTGAACCTGATGCTCGGCGGCGGGATCACCGCGCTGGACTTCGGCTTCGTGGCCGGCAAGTGGGCCAACCCGCTCTGGCAGGTGTGGGACCTGCTGATGCTGTGGCTGGCGATGCTGCACGGCTCGAACGGGCTGCGCACGATCATCAACGACTACGCCGAGAAGGACCAGACCCGGTTCTGGCTGAAGGCGCTGCTGATCACGGCGGCGCTGGTGATCGTCGTCCTCGGCACCCTGGTGATCTTCACCTTCGACCCGTGCCTCGACCCCAACTCCACATTGTCTGTCTGTAAGTAAGGAAGTCATGCAGGTCCATCAGTACGACGTCATCATCGTCGGCGCGGGCGGCGCGGGAATGCGGGCCGCTCTCGAGTCGAGCAAGCGGACCCGGACCGCCGTACTCACCAAGCTCTACCCGACCCGGTCGCACACCGGCGCGGCCCAGGGCGGCATGTGCGCCGCGCTGGCCAACGTCGAGGAGGACAACTGGGAGTGGCACACCTTCGACACGGTCAAGGGCGGAGACTTCCTGGTCGACCAGGACGCGGCCGAGGTGATGTGCCGCGAGGCCGTCGACGCGGTCCTCGACCTGGAGAAGATGGGCCTGCCGTTCAACCGGACCGCCGAGGGCAAGATCGACCAGCGGTTCTTCGGCGGCCACACCCGCAACCACGGCGAGGCCGTCGTCCGGCGGTCCTGCTTCGCGGCCGACCGGACCGGTCACATGATCCTGCAGACGCTGTACCAGCAGTGCATCAAGCAGAACGTCGAATTCTTCAACGAGTACTACGTTCTCGACCTGCTGATGACCGACGGCAAGGCGAGCGGCGTGGTCGCGTACGAGCTGGCCACCGGCGAGCTGCACGTGTTCTCGGCCAAGTCCGTGATCTTCGCGTCCGGCGGCTTCGGCAAGGTCTTCCGTACGACGTCCAACGCGCACACGCTGACCGGCGACGGCATGGGCATCGTCTGGCGCAAGGGCCTGCCGCTGGAGGACATGGAGTTCTTCCAGTTCCACCCGACCGGCCTGGCGGGTCTCGGCGTACTGCTGTCGGAGGCGGCCCGCGGTGAGGGCGGCATCCTGCGGAACAAGGACAACGAGCGGTTCATGGAGCGGTACGCACCGACCGTGAAGGACCTGGCGCCGCGGGACATGGTCGCCCGCGCGATGGCCAACGAGGTACGCGAGGGCCGCGGCTGCGGTCCGGACGGCGCCTACGTGATGCTCGACCTGACTCACCTCGAGCCCGCGCATATCGACGCGAAGCTGCCGGACATCACCGAGTTCGCGCGCACGTACCTGGGCGTGGAGCCCTACACCGAGCAGATCCCGGTGTTCCCGACCGCGCACTACGCGATGGGCGGCATCCCGACCAACATCAAGGGCGAGGCGCTGGCCAACAACGACGACGTGATCCCGGGCCTGTACGCCGCCGGCGAGGTCGCCTGCGTCTCGGTGCACGGCGCGAACCGCCTCGGCACGAACTCGCTGCTCGACATCAACGTGTTCGGCCGGCGGGCCGGTATCGCGGCCGCGGAGTACGCCGAGACCGCGGTCTTCGAGGAGCTCCCCGCGGAGCCGGAGAAGTACGTCGTGGAGCTCGTCGAGGGCCTGCGCAACTCGACCGGCGAGGAGCGGATCGCGGCGATCCGGTCCGACCTGCAGGCGACGATGGACCTGAACGCGCAGGTGTACCGGACCGAGGGCTCGCTCAAGCAGGCGCTGGTCGACATCGAGGCGCTCAAGCTGCGGTTCGCGAACGTCGCCGTCCAGGACAAGGGCAAGCGGTTCAACACCGACCTGCTCGAGGCGGTCGAGCTCGGCTTCCTGATCGATCTGGCCGAGGTCCTGGTGGTGTCGGCGCTGGAGCGCAAGGAGTCCCGCGGCGGGCACTTCCGCGAGGACTACGCGACCCGCGACGACGTCAACTTCATGCGGCACACGATGGCGTACCGCGAGGTAGATGCCGACGGCAACGAGACGATCCGGCTCGACTACAAACCGGTCGTCCAGACCCGTTACAAGCCGATGGAGCGCAAGTACTGATGGACGTCAAGGTCAAGATCCTGCGGTACAACCCCGAGGTCGTCGACGAGGCCGAGTGGAAGACGTACTCGGTCACGCTGCAGCCGACCGACCGGGTGCTGGACGCGCTGCACAAGATCAAGTGGGAGCAGGACGGCACGCTGACGTTCCGCCGGTCCTGCGCGCACGGGGTGTGCGGCTCGGATGCGATGCGGATCAACGGCCGGAACCGGCTGGCCTGCAAGACGCTGATCAAGGACCTGAACCCGGACAAGGAGATCACCGTCGAGCCGATCAAGGGCCTGACGGTGCTCAAGGACCTGGTCGTCGACATGGACCCGTTCTTCGAGGCGTACCGCGCGGTGATGCCGTTCCTGGTCACCAGCGGTCACGAGCCGACCCGGGAGCGGATCCAGTCCCAGGCCGACCGGGACCGGTTCGACGACACCACGAAGTGCATCCTGTGCGCCGCGTGCACGACGTCCTGCCCGGTGTTCTGGTCCGACGGCCAGTACTTCGGCCCGCAGGCGATCGTCGGCGCGCACCGGTTCATCTTCGACAGCCGTGACGAGGGCACCGAGCAGCGGCTGGAGATCCTCAACGACAAGGAAGGCGTCTGGCGCTGCCGGACCACCTTCAACTGCACCGACGCCTGCCCCCGCGGCATCGAGGTCACCAAGGCCATCCAGGAAGTGAAGCGCGCACTCATCTTCCGCCGGGTGTGATCGGTCGCCCCGGCGGTCGCATAAACTCTGACCCGGCCAATTCGAGAGCCACGCAGCCTCTGCCCTCGCGAGGACAGAGGCTGCTCGTCAGCCCGGGGGGTGATTGTGCAGCAGCGCGTTCGTGAGTACGTCGACCGCTACTACCCCCGGCTGGTCGACGCGTTGGAGCGCTGCGGCATCCCCCGGAGCAGGCCGCCGCTGCTTGTGCTCGGCGTACTGGCCGCCGTGCTGTCCGTGGTCGCGACGAGCGTGCTCTGGGTCTCACACCGGATCGACGCCAACTCGGGGCCGGTGGCCATCGAGCCCGCGTCCGCCGGGCGGCCCGGGACGGCCGTAGTGAACGCCGAGCGGGCGCAGGTGCTGTCGATGACGATGGTGACGCGGAACCGCTGGGCGGCCGGCTGGTCCGACTGTGCGAGCGGCCCGAACTGCCGGTACGCCGCCGTACTCGATCGCGACGGCGCCCGCGCGACCTCGCCGGAGTGGCCGGTCCCGTACGCGACGCTGTCGACCGGCGACGACGCGATCGCGGTCGCCCCGCCGCGCGAGGGCACGCTCACCGGGGACACCACGATGATGTTCCGGATGACGTACGACGGCCCGGTGCTCACCCGGCTGCGGTACCGGCTGTCCACGTCGACGTTCGAGCCCGGCGAGATCCTGACCGACCAGGTCGTGCCGGGGCGGATCGTGGTGGTGAACCCCAAGGAGTCCTCGGTCCGGATGCTCGACACCCGTGGCACCCGGTCGCCGGTCTGCGACACGAGCGGGCGGTGCTGGGTGCTGTCCGGGGTCGGGCGGACCGACATCCTGTGGACCGACAACGGCGGGAAGAGCTGGCAGTCGCAGGCGCTCGACAACCGCAACCAACTCGGGAAGCTCGCGGTCAGCCCGGACGGGCAAACCGTGGTGACGACGTCGGTCATCGTCGGCGACAGCGGGCAGGCGGTCTCGAAGATGCGCATCTCGAACGACCGCGGGGCGACCTGGACGCTCGTCCAGCACCCGCCGCAGAGCCTGAACACGCCGCCGCTCGCGTTCGACGACGGTACGGCGATGATGCTCGGTGGCCGGCTGAACGACCGGCCGCGGCTGTACCGGGTGCGGGACGGCGCGGCCGATCTCGACCGCGGGTACCCGGGTGACCTGGCGGATCTCGCCGGGGACGAGCACTTGATGTACGGGTTCGAAGTGCCGAAGCGGCGTACGACGGAGGTAGTGCTGAGCACCGACGAGGGCGCCACCTGGACGAAGTTCGCGCCTCGCTAGTCGAGCTGTGCGGTATCTCAGTGGTGCATGGCGGCGCCCTTGAGCACCTTGTCGACCGCGTTCTTCGGCCCGTAGCAGGCTATCCCGACCAGGTCGAGATCAGCGGTCGACACCGCCTTCACCGCCGCGCGATTGTCGCGGTCATTGCCTGTGGCAAACAAATCCTGGGTGAAGACCGTGTGCTCGATCTCGCGGCGGAGCGCGCGCTCGTGGGCCGTCGCCATGAACTCCTTGCTGCCCTCGAACACCAGCACCGGCTGCCGGAACATCGGCAGGTAGCCGGTCCCGTCGGCATCTTCGTAGGGCTCACCCACGACCTCCGGGTGCGTCGCCGCGATCCCGCTGACCAGGAACGCGGTCACGTTCAACCGCTGCCACACCGCCAGATCGTCGCGCAACAGCACGGCGATCTTCGTATCAAATCTGATCGGCTCATCCACAGAACCGATCCTCACCCGCGACCGCGCCGACGGTCTTGTAGGTTTTAAGCCTCTCCGGCCTTCGTCAGCAGTTTGTGCAGGGTCGCCCGCTCGGCCGCACTCAACGGGCTGAGCGACTCGGTGAGGACGGACTCGAGGATCTTGCCGCCGGCTCGGCGGATGCGCTCGCCCTCCGGGGTCAGCGCGTGGCGTACGGCGCGGCCGCGGCCATCGACGCGCTCGATCAGGCCGCGGGCGATCATCCGGGTGGCCAGCGAGCCCATCGACTGATCGGTCTGGAACGTGCGCTGGGCGAGGTCGTGGAGCGACGCGTCCGGGGCCTCGTGCAGCCGGCGGAGCACGTCCCATTGCGGCAGCGAGACGTCGAGCTCGGCGAGCCGCTTGCTCGCCTCGGTGTGATGACGCCACTGCAACCGCTTGACCGCGATCCCGATGTCCTGCACGGAAGGCTCCACGGCGGTCACAATAGCAGGTTGTTTATATAAGGATACTGATCTAAGGTTCCTTATATGCAGATCTTCGAGGAGCACGGCAGCGGCCGGCCAGTCCTGTTACTTCACGGGGGTGGCGGTCCGCAGACCGTCGCGCCCTTCGGCGTCCGCCTGGCGGCCGAGCTGCCCGCCCACGTCGTCGTACCCACCCATCCCGGCTTCGGCGGGACCCCGCGGCCCGACGACCTCACCACGATCGCCGGACTTGCCGCGGCGTACGCCGGCCTGCTCGACCGGCTCGGGCTCGAGAACGTGCTGGTGATCGGCAACTCGATCGGCGGCTGGATCGCGGCCGAGCTCGCCCTGCTCGACTCGCCCCGGGTCACCGAGCTGGTGATCGTCGACGGCGTCGGCCTGCAGGTCCCCGGCCATCCGGTCGCCGACTTCTTCTCGTTGACGTTCCCCGAACTGGCTGATCTCAGCTACTACAACCCCGACGCCTTCCGCATCGATCCGAGCGCCTTGCCCCCGGAAGCCCAGGCTCAACTAGCCGGCAACCGAGCGGCCCTGGCCGTCTATGCCGCAACGATGGAGGACCCCACGCTCGAGGCCCGCCTGGCCGCGATCACCATCCCGACCACGGTCATCTGGGGCGACAGCGACCGCATCGGTGATCCCACCTACGGCCGCGCTTACGCCGATGCCATCCCCGGCGCCACCTTCGAACTCCTCGAGAACACCGGCCACCTCCCCCAGCTGGAGAGCCCCGACCTCCTCCTGAAGGTCCTCAGCAGTACGGCGGGTTCGAGGTGACGGCTGTGCAGACGCGCAGGAACAGGTTGAAGAGGCGGTAGAGCTGGATCATGTCGCCTTGGACGGTCACCGTGCGGTCGTCGTGTCGCTCGACGCCCGGGATGGCGGCCAGGTGCAGAGCAACGGACGCCGACTGCCAGCGGACCGTCAGGCGGTGGCCTGCGTGGTCGTCGGACGGTGCCGGCAGGTTGGCCAGAGCCTGCGTCGCGGTGGTCTCGATGGCCTCGCGCGCCTCGGCAACCGGGACCAGTTGAGCCGCGAAGCGGTCCTTGGCGAACTTGACCGGGACGGTGGCGACCGTCGGGTCCCACGCCTTCGTCTCGTCGCAGGCAGCGTCGTCACCGGTCAGCAGAGCAACGGGTACGCCGTACGCCGCTGCCGCCGCGTGCAGCAGGCCGATCTCGCCGGTCGGGCGGTCGTCGAGCCAGATGTCCTCGATCTCGTGCCCCATGAAGCTGTGGCTCAGTACGCCGAGCACACCGGCGCGAGCGTGGAAGCCGATGCACAGCACGGCGTCGTACTCAGGCGACAGGCCCTCGATCATGCCCATCGGCTTCGGACGACCCTTGATCAGGCGGGCGCGCGGATCGAGAAGGTCCGGGAGCAGATTGCGCATCGGGCCGTGCGCGTCGTTGACCAGCACGGCGGTCGCGCCGGCGGCGTACGCACCACGGATGGCCGCGTTCACGTCCTCCGTCATCATCACCCGGCTACGTTCGTAGTCCCGCCCCGGCGGCTGCACGTCCTCCGCGTCAACCAGCCCGGTGATGCCTTCCATATCCGCACTGACATAAACCTTCACGCCCAGAAGCGTATGTTCTGACTATGAGCAGCGGCGCCGTGGTCCGGGCGTGGCGGCCTGGGCTGGCCGGGGTCGTCGAGGTGTTGCATGCCCATTTCCCGTCGCATGCGTACCCGACGCACACCCACGATGCGTGGACGGTGCTGATCGTCGACGAAGGCGCGGTCCGGTACGACCTGGACCACCGGGAGCACGGTCTGGCCCAGGCGCAGGTCTCGCTGTTGCCGCCGCATGTACCGCACGACGGGCGGTCGGTCCTGCCGCAGGGGTTCCGGAAGCGGGTCCTGTATCTGGCGCCTGATCGGCTCGGCGGCGACCATCTGATCGGCGCGGCCGTCGATCAACCGGAGTACGTCGACCCGCTGCTCAGGCATCGGATCCATCAACTGCACGGAGTGCTCCGTGACGGCAAGGAGGATCTGGAGGCGCAGAGCCGGCTGACGCTGATCGAGGAACGGCTGTCGCAGCACCTACTGCGCAGCGTGGTCGCTCCACCGGATCGCTCCGACTCCGGCGTGGCCGCCAAGCTGCGTGAACTGCTGGACTCGAAGGTGACCGACGGGATCACGCTGGAGGACGCGGCCAAGGTGGTCCATGCGCATCCGGCGCATCTGGTGCGGGCGTTCAGCCGCGAGTACGGCATGCCGCCGCACCGGTACCTCACCGGCAGGCGGGTCGATCTCGCCCGGCGGTACCTGCTCGACGGGCATCCGGCCGCCGAGGTGGCGACGCTGGCCGGGTTCTACGACCAGTCACATCTCAACCGGCACTTCCGGAAACTGCTCGGTGTCACACCGGCGAGCTTTGTGAAGCCTTAGCCGCCTTGTACGCGCGCACACCCCAGGTGCCGAGCATTACGGCGATCAGCAGGTTCACGATGACCAGGATCGTGTGCGCCACGTAGTACCCGGTCGGGCGACCCTCGGTGTCGATCAGCGCCTTGATGAACCGCAGATAGGTGATGACGTTCCAGGCCGCGATCGCGAGCAGGACCAACGCATGTTTCCGTTCGAGTTTCACCTAGCCATTGTGACCAGGGCGGTCCACCGTCCGGAGCAGCTGGGTGCGGTTGGCGACCCCGAAGCGCCGGTACAGGCGGGTCAGCTGGGACTCGACCGCCTTCACCGACAGGTACAGCGCCGCGGCGATCTCGCGGTTCGTCGAGCCGTCGCGGACCATCGAGACGATCTGCTGCTCGTTGTCCGTCAGCTCCGACGGCTGCCGGCTCCGGCTCGGTACGTCGAGGCGGGCCAGCTCGGTCTCGGCCACCTCGCGCCAGGCGGGAGCGCCGTACGCCTCGAACTGCTCGATCGCGTCCAGAAAAGCGGTCCGCGCGACCGAGCGGCGACGAGCCTGCCGGGCGACCCGGCCGCGGGTGAGCTCGCAGCGGGCGAGGTCGAGCGGGTAGACCCGGTCGCCCGCCGTACTGATCGTCTTCTCCAGCAGGTCCAGGGCCGCGGCCGGGTCGCCCTGCTTGGCGATCAGCAGGGCCTCGGAGCGGGCCAGGCCGATCATGATCACTTCACGGTCGAGGTTCTCGGCGCGGGTCCGGATCTCGGCGATCAGTGCGGCCGCGTCGTCCAGCCGGCCGGCCGCGACCAGCGCCTCCGCGTAGTCCGCGTGCCACGGGATCACGGCCGGGTCGTACGGCATCGCGGCCTCGCCCGACTCCGCGATCGCGTCGAAGGACTCGACTGCCCGCTGCGGATCGCCGGTCAGCACGGCCATCAGCCCGATGCTCGCGAGCGCCGGGCCGGTCCACTCGTCGTTCCCGACCAGGCGCACGCCTTCCAGCGCGGCCTCGGCGAGCTGCCGGCCCATGGTCGCCGAACCGCCGACCCACTCGGCGCGGCTGGCGATGACCATGCCGACCTCGGCCTCGTCACCGATGTCCTGCATCAGCTGGTAGCACTCGTGCCCGGCCGCCAGCGCGTCCGCGCCGCGCCCGCTGCGTTCGTAGATCGCGGTCGCCGAGATCAGCGCAGACGCCAGCCAGCGCATCGCCCCGTGGTCGCGGACGTCGTCGACCAGCGCGGTGATCCGGGCGATCGCCTCGTCCGTCCGCCCGCGGAACAGCTCCCGCATCGCAGCCATCTGCAGCGCGTTCACCACGGTCTTGGTGAGCGGCAGCCCCTTCGCCAACTCGGCGGCCTGCTCGAGCACGGCGTCCGCGGACTCCTCGGCATCACGCGCGAACAACACCGAGCTCGCGGCGCTCAGCGCGTCGACGATCGCCTCGGTGTCACCAGCCTCACGCGCCAGCGCCTCGGCGACTCGGGCGTCCTCCTGCGCGTCGTCCAGACTGCGGTCGAAGTAATGACTGTGGCTGCGCTCGATCCGCACCCGCGCCTCGAGCCGCTTGTCGCCCTGCGCCGCGGCGAAGGCCTCCGCAAGCAGCTCGACCCGGCGGTCGCGCTCCGGCCAGACCGCGTCCGCGCTCAGCAACAGCGCCGGCACCTTCGTCTCCGGCTTCGTCGCGGCCTGTACGGCGAACTGCGCCATGTCGGCCGACTCGGCCAGATGACCAGCGGCTGCAGCGTCGTCGGAGGCCCGGGTCAGACGGCGGGCGCGGTCGTCCGGCCGCGTGATCGGCGTACGCTCCGCGCTCAACCGCCACAGGGTCGCGGCGGCACCGGGCGCGCCACGGCCGGCCGCGACGGTGGCGGCCTCTTCGATCGCGGCGGCCAGCTCCGGGTCGGCCTCCTGGGTGGCCAGAGCGCGGTGGGTCGCGTTCTCGACGGGCTCGTCGACCACGGCGGCGAGCTGGGCGTGCGCCTGACGACGGGCGGCCGACGTCGCCTCGGCGTACACGAACTCGCGGAGCAACGGGTGGGTAAAGCGCAGCCGCTCGGCCGAGATGTCGATCAGGCCGAGGGATTCGGCCTCGGCCAGGTCGGCCTCGATCGGCCGGTCGAGGGACCGGGCGAGCTGGGTGGTAGTCGGGCGCGGCGACGACGCGGCGTGCAGGAGCAGCTCGTGCGCGGCAGGCTCGAGCGTGGACAGGCGGTCGCCGAGCAGCGTCTTGAGGCGACTCGACACGGGGAGCGGGTCGTTGGGCGAGACGCTCTTCGGATGCCGCAGTACGGCGCGGCCGAGCTCGAGGGCCATGAACGGGTTGCCGGCGCTCGCGGTGAAGATGCGGCGGGCGGTGCGGACCGGGAGCGGGCTCGACAGGCGCTGGCGGAGCAGCGCGAGGACGTCCGGCTCGGTCAACGGCGGGACCTCGAGCTGCAGCACGGGCTCCGGGCACGCGTCGACCATGATCGGCAGATCGCCGTCGGCCACCTGCTCGGTCGCGAGCAGATGCACTCCTTCGGACAGCCGGCGCGCGCAGAACGTGAGCACCTCAAGGCTGGACGGGTCCACCCACTGGATGTCGTCCACGACCAGGAGCACCGGCCCGGTCGTGGCCAGCCGGCGAAGCACGTGCAGTACGGCGAGACGTACGGCGAGCTCGTCCCGCACCGTGTCGGGCGCGCTCGCCTTCAGGAGCGCGACCTCCAGCGGCTGGCGGAGGTGGTCCGGCAGCACCTGCCAGGCGAACTCGAGCTGGTTGGACAGCAGGTCGAGGAGCGTGACGTACGGGAGGCCGGCCTCGGAGTTGGACGGGGCCGCGCTGAGAATCCGGCAGCCCTTTCGGCCGCGGTCCGCGACCAGGGCACGGCCGAGAGCTGACTTGCCGATACCGGTCGGACCGTACAGCAGCACACTGCCGCTGGTCTCGAGCTGCTTGGTAGCACGCTCAACCAGTCCTGCTCGCCCGACCAGTTCGTCGTCAGTCATCTAGCTCCCCGAAGGATTCCCCTCGTTGATTATCACAGGAAACGACCGTTCGACACGGCAAGTGTCACATGCGGAAAGTTGATGGTCACCATCCTGTCACCGACTCTTGCCCAGATCCGAGCAGTCAGAACGGCACGATCGTGCCCCGGCACCGGATGGTCTGCGCTTGTAGACAAAGTTCAACCGCCTGCCGCGATCTTGCGCGACAGGCGGTTGAAAGCAGGACTAGATGGACTCGAGATCTCGTTCGATGGCGGCCAGTTCTTCCTCGCTGCCTTGGACCTTGGGGCCGGTGAACCAGGTGCGGGCGGACAGGAACCAGTACGCCGCCGCGAAGCCGAGCACGACCAGGACCGCGATCGGCGTGTAGTTGAACGTGCTACCGGTGACCGGGCTGACCTGCGGCAGCATGAACAGGACCGTGATGAACGCGACCCACACGATCGCCACGATGCCGATCGGCCGGCTCCAACGGCCGAGGTTCCACGGACCCGGCTGGAAGCGGTCTCCCTGGAGGAGCCGAAGCAGCGTGGGCAGGACATAAGCGATGTAGAGGCCGATCACCGCGATCGACGTGACGGCGGCGTACGCCGTCGCGTTCCACAGGTACGGCAGGCCGAGGACGAACGCACCGGCCGCGGCGAGCCAGATCGCGTTGGTAGGCGTCCGGGTGCGGTGGTTGATCTTGTGCCAGAACTTCGAGCCCGGCAGCGCGCCGTCGCGGGAGAACGCGTAGATCATCCGCGAGTTCGCCGTCACCGACGACATCCCGCAGAACAGCTGCGCCCCGATCACGACCAGCAACAGGATCTTGCCGGTCACCGCACCGACCGCGTCGATGAAGATCTGCGCCGGCGGCACCCCGGTGGAGCTGTGCAGCGCGCCGTCGTAGTTCTGGATCGCGAAGGTCAGGCCGATCAGCAGCACCCAGCCGGCCGCCAACGACACGAGGATCGACATCACGATTCCACGCGGCCCGGAGCGTGCCGCGTCGTGCGTCTCCTCGGTCATGTGCGCCGAGGCGTCGTACCCGGTGAAGGTGTACTGCGCCAGCAGCAGGCCGAGCAGCGCGACGTAGAAGGTCGAACCCCAGCCGGTGTTGTTCACGAAGTGGCCGAACACGAACGACGCGGACTGGTGCTTGTCCGGCACGAAGACCAGCGCGCCGACGATGAACAGCACGCCGACGATGTGCCACCAGACGCTGATGTCGTTCAGCCGGGCGACCAGCTTCACCCCGAACGAGTTCAGCAGGCCGTGCAGCAGCAGGATCAGCCCGAACAGCAGGATCGTGTGGCCCGGTGTCGCACTGAACCCGAACTGCAGATCGAGGAACGCGTTCAGGAAGAAGGCCGCGCCGAAGTCGATGCCGGCCGTCACCGCGACCTGGCCGAGGAAGTTGAACCACCCGGTGAACCAGGACCAGGCCGCGCCGTTCGACGGCGCGAGTTTCGCGGACCAGTAGTACAGACCGCCGGCGGTCGGGTAGCTGGAGCACACCTCCGCCATCGCGAGGCCGACGAACAGCGTCATCAGCCCGACGATCGGCCAGCCCCAGACGATCATCACCGGGCCGCCGGTGTTCATCCCGAACCCGTACAGCGTCAGGCAGCCGGACAGGATCGAGATGATCGTGAACGACACCGCGAAGTTCGAGAACCCGGACATCGTCCGGTTCAGCTCCTGTGCGTAACCCAGTTGATGCAGGCGATCCTCGTCGTCAGTCATTGAGCCTCCTAGACCCAGCCAGACACAGCGCCTCAATGGTCTTCCCCCAGACCTTTACGCAATTGAGGCACCCGGTCCGGCGAGTGTCAAGCAGTCGGGCGATACAGCGGCGCCCGGCGTTGACAGCTCCGGTTAGCATTGAGTCAATGGACTGGAGATAGACCAATAGACTCCGGGAGTGGCCGTGTTGGGTGTGGAGGAGCTGCGCGGGCTGGTCGAGGCCGGTGAGGTCGACACGGTGCTGGTCGCGATCACCGATATGCAGGGGCGCTTGCAGGGCAAGCGGTGCGGCGCTCGGTACTTCCTGGAGGAGGTGCTGAAGCACGGGACCGAAGGGTGCAACTACCTGCTGGCCGTCGACGTGGACATGAACACCGTGGACGGCTACGCGATGTCCTCGTGGGAACGTGGGTACGGCGACATGGTGATGGCGCCCGACCTGGACACACTCCGGCTGGTCCCGTGGCTCGAAGGTACGGCGATGGTGCTGTGCGACGTGCAGTGGCTCGACGGTCAGCCTGTCGTCGCCTCGCCGCGGCAGGTGCTGCGCAAGCAGCTCGACCGGCTGGCGGAGAAGAACCTCGTGGCGTACGTCGGGACCGAGCTCGAGTTCATCGTCTTCGACGACACGTTCGAAACCGCCTGGAACAAGGGCTACGCCGGCCTCACTCCCGCGAACCAGTACAACGTCGACTACTCCCTCGTCGGCACTTCCCGGATCGAGCCACTGCTGCGCGACATCCGCAACGGCATGACCGGCGCAGGCCTGTACGTCGAGTCCGCGAAGGGCGAGTGCAGCCTCGGCCAGCACGAGATCGCCTTCCGGTACGACGAAGCGCTCACCACCTGCGACAACCACTCGATCTACAAGACCGGTGCGAAGGAGATCGCCGCCAAGCACGGCAAGAGCCTCACGTTCATGGCGAAGTACGACGAACGCGAAGGCAACTCCTGCCACATCCACCTGAGCTTCCGCTCGACCGACGGCGATCCCGTCCTCGCCGGTGATCGCGACCACGGCTTCTCGCGGCTGATGGAGCATTACATCGCCGGACAGCTCGCCTGCCTGTCGGAGTTCACCTACCTGCTGGCGCCGAACATCAACTCCTACAAGCGATTCGTCCGCGGCAGCTTCGCCCCGACGGCGGTCGCGTGGGGTCTCGACAACCGCACCTGCTCGCTCCGCGTGGTCGGCCACGGTGACTCGCTCCGGGTCGAGAACCGTCTCCCCGGCGGCGACGTGAATCCGTACCTCGCGGTCGCCGCGATCATCGCCTCCGGCCTGCACGGCATCGAGAACGAGCTGGAGCTCGAGCCCCTACTCGAAGGCAACGCGTACGAGTCCGACAAGGACCACGTGCCGTCCACCCTGCGCGAGGCCGCGGCCCTGTTCACCGGCTCGAAGCTGGCGCGCGAGGCGTTCGGCGACGAGATGGTCGACCACTACACCAACGCGGCGCGGGTCGAGCTCGACGCGTACGACGCCGCCGTCACCGACTGGGAGCGGGTCCGTGGTTTCGAACGACTCTAGGCCGCGCATCGGCATCACGACGTACCTCGAGCCGACCACCTGGGGGATCTGGCAGCGCGAGGCGGCCATCCTGCCGCGGGTCTACCTCGACGCCGTCGCCGCTGCGGGCGGTACGCCGATCCTGTTGCCGCCGGTCGGGACCGATGTCACGGTCCTCGACGTCCTCGACGGGCTGGTCGTGTCCGGCGGCTGCGATGTCGACCCGGCGGCGTACGGCGAGGATGCGCACCCCGAGACCGTCGACACGCGGCCCGGGCGTGACGAGCACGAACGGGTGCTGATCCACGGTGCGCTGGAGCGGGACCTGCCGCTGCTGGCCGTCTGCCGGGGTTTGCAGATGCTCAATGTCACGCTGGGCGGCACGCTTCACCAGCACCTGCCCGACGTCATCGCCGGCGACGACCACCGGGGCGGTCCGGGCGTCTTCGCGAGCACCGAGATCAAGGTCGAGCCCGACTCGCTGGCCGGCCGGATCCTCGGCGACCGCGCGACCGGAAGCTGCTACCACCATCAGGCGCTCGATGTCGTCGCACCCGGCTTGAGGGTCACCGCGCGCTCCGGTGACGGGACGATCGAGGCGGCCGAGGTGGACGGCCACGACTTCGCACTCGGCGTGCAGTGGCACCCGGAAGAGACCCCCGAAGACCTGCGGCTGTTCACCGCGCTGATCAGGAGCACGCAATGACGTACGACGTAGTCAATCCGGCCACCGAGAAGGTGATCCGGACCATAGAGCTCGCCGGTGAGGCGGAAGTGGATGCGGCGATCGCTCGTGCCGCAAAGGCTTTCGAGACCTGGCGGGATGTGACCCCGGCCGATCGCGGCAGGCTGCTGCGCAGGTTCGCCGACGCAGTCGACGCGGATCTGGAGAACCTGGCCGCGCTGGAGGTCGAGAACGCCGGCCACACGATCGGCAACGCCCGCTGGGAGGCGGGCAACGTCCGCGACGTCCTGACGTACTACGCGGCCGCGCCGGAACGCCTGTTCGGCAAGCAGATTCCCGTTGCCGGCGGCATCGATGTGACCTTCCAGGAGCCGCTCGGCGTGGTCGGCGTGATCGTCCCGTGGAACTTCCCGATGCCCATTGCCGGCTGGGGTTTCGCGCCGGCGCTTGCCGCCGGCAACACCGTCGTACTCAAGCCGGCCGAGCTCACCCCGCTGACCGCGATCCGCCTCGGCGAGCTCGCTCTCGAAGCGGGCCTGCCGCCGGGCGTGTTCGAGGTCGTTCCCGGGCCCGGGAAGACGGTCGGGCAGCGGTTCGTCACCCACCCGGCCGTCCGCAAGATCGTCTTCACCGGGTCGACCACGGTCGGCAAGCAGATCATGGCCGGGTGCGCCGACCAGGTGAAGCGGGTGACGCTCGAGCTCGGCGGCAAGTCCGCGAACGTCGTCTTCGCGGACGCGGATCTGGAGAAGGCGGCCGCACAGGCGCCGTACGGCGTGTTCGACAACGCGGGGCAGGACTGTTGCGCGCGGTCGCGGATCCTGGTCGAGCGGACGGCGTACGACCGCTTCATGGAACTGCTCGAGCCCGCGGTGAAGAACTTCAAGGTCGGTGATCCGGGTGATCCGGCGACGGAGATGGGTCCGCTGATCTCTGCCGGGCAACGAGACCAGGTCGCGTCGTACGTCGAGAACCCGGCGTTCCAGGGGACCGCGCCGAGCGGGCCCGGGTTCTGGTTCCCGCCGACGGTGCTCGCGCCTGCTGCCGACCGCGCGATCAAGGAGGAGATCTTCGGGCCGGTCGTCGCGGTGATTCCGTTCGAGGACGAGGCCGACGCGCTGCGGATCGCGAACGACAGCGAGTACGGGCTGTCCGGCTCGATCTGGACCCGCGATGTCGGGCGTGCGATCCGGGTCGGACGCGGCGTCGAGGCCGGCAACCTCTCGATCAACTCGAACTCGTCGGTGCGGTACTCGACGCCGTTCGGCGGCTACAAGCAGTCCGGCCTCGGCCGGGAGCTCGGACCGGACGCGCTGAACGCGTTCACCGAGACCAAGAACATCTTCATTTCCACGGAGGACTGATATGGACGTCAACGCTCACCGGTTGGAAGGCCGGGTCGCAGTCGTGACCGGCGGGGCGAGCGGGATCGGCCTGGCCACGGTACGGCGGCTCGCCGCGGAGGGCGCACACGTCGTGATCGGCGACCTCGATCCGTCCGCGGGCAAGGCCGCCGCAGACGAGGTCGGCGGGCTGTTCGTCGCGACCGACGTCACCGATGCCGCCGCCGTCGAGAACCTGTTCAAGCAGGCCTTCGACACCTACGGAAGCGTCGACATCGCGTTCAACAACGCGGGGATCTCGCCGCCCGACGACGCGTCGATCCTGGACACCGGTCTGGAGGCGTGGCGCAAGGTCCAGGAGGTCAACCTGACCTCGGTGTACCTGTGCTGCAAGGCCGCGATCCCTTATATGCAACGGCAGGGCAAGGGCTCGATCATCAACACCGCCTCGTTCGTCGCGGTGATGGGCGCCGCCACCTCGCAGATCTCGTACTCCGCGTCGAAGGGCGGCGTGCTCGCGATGAGCCGTGAGCTCGGCGTGGAGTTCGCCCGGCAGGGGATCCGGGTGAACGCGCTCTGCCCGGGCCCGGTGAACACGCCGCTGCTCACCGAGCTGTTCGCCAAGGACCCCGAGCGGGCCCAGCGCCGGCTCGTCCACGTCCCGATGGGCCGCTTCGGCGAACCCGACGAGATCGCCGCCGCGGTCGCCTTCCTGGCCAGCGACGACTCGTCGTTCATCACCGCCAACACGTTCCTCGTCGACGGCGGGATCTCCGGCGCCTATGTGACGCCCGTCTAGTGCCCCGCGTCGGAGGTTGTTCGAGTGATTGCGGTGTCCAGGTGCGTGCATCGTGGTGCCGGAGGGGCAGCCTCGATGCTTTTCCATCGTGGCTGTTCCTCCGGTGCCGCGAGGTGCGTGCCTGGGCGCCGCAAGCGCCGAAGAACCTCTGACGCGGGGCACTAGTCTGGGGGCATGGTCGTTCAGGCAGACGAGGCGGTGTTCCGGCCGGTCCGGGCCGGGAACCCGTTCGAGGAGACGGTCGAGCGGTTGCTGCAGGCAATCAAGCTCGGCGTCGTCGTGCCCGGCGACCGGTTGCCGCCGGAGCGCGAGCTCGCGGCCCGGCTGAACGTCAGCCGGGTCACGCTCCGGGAGGCGATCCACGCGCTCACCGAGGCCGGGTACGTCGAGTCCCGCCGCGGCCGGTACGGCGGCACCTTCGTCAACGAGCAGTTGCCGAAACCCCGTCGTACGTCGGCCAGACGGCTCGCCCGCGACCTCGCCGACAGCCTCGACGACGCCCTCACGCTGCGGCTCGTGCTGGAGACCGGCGCCGCGGAGGCCGCCGCGACCCGCGCCCTGAGCGACGCCGAACGCGACCATCTCGAGCGTTGTCTCGCCGACACGTCGGCCGCCCGGCTAGCCGACTACCGCCGCCTCGACTCCCGCCTCCACCTCGCGATCGCCGAGGTAACCGGCTCCCCGTCACTCACGTCCGCGATGGCCGACGTCCGCATGCGCCTGAACGAACTCCTCGACGCAATCCCCCTCCTCGAACGCAACATCCACCACTCCAACGAACAACACGCAGCGATCGTCCACGCAATCCTCACCGGCCACCCGAACGCCGCCCGCCAGGCGATGCAAGAACACCTAGCCGGCACCGAAGCCCTCCTCCGAGCCTTCCTGGAGTAAGCACCCCGGGACCGGCAGATGTCCCGTGGTGGCTTGTAAGGAAAGGTTGAGGAAAGAACAGAAGAAGAGAGAAGTCCCAGGCAGGTCTTCAAGCGAGATTTGGAGTGGTGGCTGCCTTCGCCGGTCAGCCGGAGGTTTGGCTGTGCGACGCGAGCCCGACGGCCATACCAGGATTTCCATCTCAGGCTGGCCTGCATCATCCACAACTTCGCCGAGTCGTGGCGAACGGCTCCGATCCCGAACGCCGAGTCGTGGATCCCGGCAGATTTTCTCAACCACTCTCCACGACTCGGCGAGCGGGCCGGGTCAACTGCTCGCGGTTGGCATCGTGATCCGCCGCCCCCGTCGGCGCTGTGGTGCCGTGGCACTGGGGGGTCAGGGAATGGGTTGGCAGTTGGCGGGGTGGTGGGGAAAATCGGCGGATTCGGCCGCACCGCCCAAGCGGCCCGATTCTGGAGGACCGCTATGCGATCTTTCGTTACCCGTCCCCGCGCCTTGGCCGTTCTGTTGGCTGGTACGGCGCTTGCATTCAGCCCGCTGGCGGGGCAGGCGACAGCTCAGTTGCCTGCCAACCAGACCGGGAACCCGGCCTGTTTCACGCCGGAGGACGGAGCCGCCGCACGTGGCGGCTTCGGTGCCGACCACCGCGAACTGTCGGCGGCCGAGCAGAAGTCCATCGACGCCAAGACGGCGGCGATCCTGAAGGCCAAGCAGGCCCGTGGACTCGCGCCGACGGCCGGCAAACTCGCCGCGGCCAGCGTGCCGGTGTACGTGCACGTCATGCTCAGCACCTCCGGCGCCGGCGACGTCACCTCGACCCAGATCAACCAGCAGATCGCCGAGCTGAACCAGGACTACGCGGGTCAGGAGTCGTCGCAGGCCGCGAACACCGGCTTCACGTTCTACCTGGCCGGCACCGACCGGTTCAAGAACAACAACTGGCACCAGGACCGCCAGAGCACGCAGTACCGGTCACAAACGCGCATGGGTGGTAAGAACGCCCTGAACATCTGGCTGGTCGACTTCTCGTACCTCGGCATCGCGACGTTCCCGTGGGACTACGCGAGCAACCCGAGCATCGACGGTATCCGGGTGCAGTACAGCTCGCTGCCCGGCGGCTCGGCGACCAACTACAACCTCGGCAAGACCGCGTCCCACGAGGCCGGCCACTGGTTCGGGCTCTACCACACGTTCCAGGGCGGCTGCACGAGCACGAATGACTCGGTGGCCGACACGCCAGCCCAGAGCAGCCCCTCCAGCGGCTGCCCGACCGGCCGGGACTCCTGCTCGCTGTCCGGGCTGGACCCGATCCACAACTACATGGATTACTCCTACGACTCCTGCTACAACCAGTTCACGCCCGGCCAGTCAACCCGCATGAGCAACATGTGGACGGCCTACCGCGCCTGATCAAGGACAGAGACCCGACTGTGACATCTGCACCGTCGGGCAACTAGAGTGCCCGCGATGCGTTTGCTTCTGACGGCCTGCGCGACCACCGCACTGGCGGTTGCCGGACCTCTGACAGCGACCGCCGCCGATCAGGGCCCACAAGGCCCGGTCGGCGGCGTCCTGCTGACGGCGAAGCCGACGGTGATCGCCGACGGGGCGGCACCGCCGGCTGTCCAGGCGTCGGCGTACGTCGTGGCCGATCTCGACACCGGTCAGGTGCTGGCGGCGAAGGCCCCGCACGCGAAGCTCCGCCCGGCCAGCACGCTCAAGACGCTGACCGCCCTGGTCCTGCTGCCGAGGCTGAAGAAGACCGATCCGGTGATCGGTTCGGACGCCGACGCCGGGATCATCGGCAGCAAGGTCGGCGTGTACCCGGGCCTGCACTACACCGTCGACCTGCTCTTCCAGGGCATGTTCCTGGCCTCCGGGAACGACGCCGTCCACGCGCTCTGCGCCCATGACCAGGGCGGCATCCCCGCGACCATCGAGCGGATGAACGCGAAGGCCAAGGAGATCGGCGCGCTCGACACGCACGTGACCGACCCGACCGGCCTGGACGCCGACGGGCAGTACTCCAGCGCGTACGACCTGGCCCTGTTCGCACAGGCGGGGCTGGCCCGGCAGGACTTCGCGAAGTACGCATCGACGAAGTACACGAACTTCCCGAACGCCGGCAACAAGGGCACGTACCAGGTCGCGAACCAGAACAAGCTGCTGTTCAACTACGACGGCGCGCTCGGCGTCAAGACCGGCTACACGACGCTGGCCCGGAACACGTTCGTCGGCGCCGCCCGGCGCAACGGCCACACGCTGGTCGTCACGATGATGAACGCACCGCACGGCATCACCGAGGACGCCAGCAACCTGCTGACCTGGACATTCACCAACTACGGCAAGCTCAAGCCGGTCGGCACGCTGGTCAAGGAACAGGCTCCGCCGAAGACCACGACGCAAGGCAAGCCGGCCGACAAGCCCGCCTCGGGCACCGCGCGGCCGCAGCGCAGCCGGACCGTCCTGAGCCCCGGTCAGGCCGTCCAGTCCCTGGCCTTCCGGGTCCCGGTCTGGGCGTACGCCGGACCGCCCGTCCTGCTCCTCGGCCTCTTCCTGCGCCGGCCGCGCACACTCCGCCGGCGCCGGCACTAACGACGTACCGAGCGAACCGCCCGGACGAACTGGACCGCCACCGTGGTGAGTGTCGCGCCGATCACCGCACCGGCCGCCACCGCGACCGTGTCGGCCTTCCGCTCCGGAATCGGAACCACCTTGTACCGCTTGCCGGGCGGACCGAGCAGCAGCGGCTCTTCCTCTTCCTCGACGACCTCCGGCTCGGCAGCGGCCTCAGGTACGACGACGGTCGCTTCCTTCGTCCACGCCGCGACCAGCATGATCACCCGGGTCATCAGGTAGATCCACACCAGCAGCGCCAGCGGCAACGCCAGCGCGCCGTACGCCGCATTCGCGCCGATCACGTGGCTCACGTACAGGTTGCCGAGCCGCTGGGCCAGGTAGAACACGATGCCGCCGGCCAGCGCGCCGATCAGCAGGACCTTCGGCGGCAGCACGATCCGCGGCAGCGCCGTCAGCAGGTATCCGAACAGGAGCGCCCCGGCGGCGATGCCGATCACGATGCTGATCAGCTGGAGACCCCAGTCGGCCAGCCAGGTGCCGTCCAGGTTGCTCGCGTCGACGATCCGCTTGGACAGGCCGGTGAGGACCGACGAGGCACCGGTAGCGATCAGCCCGATCAGCCCGAGGCCGATCAGCGCACCGAGGTCGGCGAGCTTCTGCTGGACCGCGTTCCCCGGCTGGTCGTCGAGCTCGTGCATCAGCCGGATCGAGGCCCGCATCGCGTCGATCCAGCCCAGGCCCGTGAGCAGCAGACCGATTCCGGAGATCAGCCCGATCGTGCCCGCGTGGGCGATCAGCGCGTCGATGTCGATGTTGTTGCCGACCCCCGGCAGGTTCTGTTCCAGGGACTTCTTCAGCGTCTCGATCGCGTCGTCGCCGAGCAGCGGTCCGATGATCGCCGCCGCCAGCACGATCAAGGGGAACAGCGACAGGAACCCGAAGAAGCTGGTCGCGCCGGCCAGCCGGTTACCGCGCTGGTTGCCGTACCGCTGCCAGGCCCGCCACAACTGTGTCTGGCTGAATCGCGCCCAGACGCGCTTGATCGTCCCCATGAGACTCCTGTACCCGAAGAGTGCGGAGCTCAGCCTGCCAGCGGGAACGACCGCTGCGGCCGCCACACGCCGTCGGCACCGTGTTCGTAACGGCTGAAGTACTCGACGTCGAAGGCGCAGTCGTACTCCGCCAGGGCGTCGTACGCGCGGTCGAGGGCGTCCTTGTCGAGGTCGTGCGCGACCGTGACGTGCGGGTGGTACGGGAACCGCAGGTCGACCTGCAGCGGACCGGACCGCACCTGCGACTGCAGGACCTCGCACGACGAGATGCCCTCGGCCAGCGGTACGAACACCACCGGCGAGATCGGCCGGAACGTCGCCGTACCGCGCAGCCGGATCCGGAACCTCGGGAACCGGGCCGCGACCTCGAGCAGGTGCGCGTCGATCACGTCGAGGTCCGCCGCCTCGATCTCGGTCGGCGGCAGCAGCGTGACGTGGGTCGGGATCGACGCGGCCATCGGATCGCCGAACTCGGCCCGGAACTTCTGCAGCTCCGAGCCGTACGGCTCCGCGATCGGGATCGCGACACCGATAGTCGTCATCGGGCGCCTACCGGCCCTGCGGCGGGCCGGCGACGAACCCGAGCCGGTCGTAGACCCGGGCCAGGGTCGGCTCGGTGACCGCACGGGCCCGCTCGGCGCCGGCCGCCAGGATCGCGTCCAGCTGGGCCTTGTCGTCCAGGTAGGCCAGCGTCTTCTCCCGGAACGGCGTGACGAACTCGACCACGACGTCGGCCAGGTCCTTCTTGAAGTCGCCGTACCCGCGGCCGGCGTACTCGTCCTCGAGCTCGCTGATCTTGCGGCCGGTGAGCGCCGAGTAGATCGTCAGCAGGTTCGCCACGCCGGGCTTGTTCTCCTGGTCGAAGATCACGTCCCGGCCGGAGTCGGTGACCGCGGAGCGGATCTTCTTCGCGCTGACCTTCGGGTCGTCGAGCAGGTCGATGATGCCGGCCGGGGACGAGCTGGACTTGCTCATCTTCGCCGCCGGGTCCTGCAGGTCGGAGATCTTCGCGGTCTCCTTGACGATGTACGGCTCGGGCAGCCGGAACGTCTTGCCGAAACGGTGGTTGAACCGCTGGGCCAGGTCGCGGGTCAGCTCGAGGTGCTGGCGCTGGTCCTCACCGACCGGGACGCGGTCGGCCTGGTAGATCAGGATGTCCGCGGCCTGCAGGATCGGGTACGTGAACAGGCCAACGGTGGCGCGGTCGGCGCCGCCCTTGGCGGACTTGTCCTTGAACTGCGTCATCCGGCTGGCCTCGCCGAAGCCCGTGATACAGCCGAGCACCCAGCTCAGCTGCGCGTGCTCGGGGACCTGCGACTGGACGAACAGGGTGGACCGCTCCGGGTCGATACCGGCCGCGAGCAGCTGTGCCGCCGACCGGCGGGTGCGCTCGCGGAGTGCCTTCGGCTCGTACTCCACGGTGATCGCGTGCAGGTCGACGACGCAGTAGAACGCCTCGTGGTCCTCCTGCAGAGCCACCCACTGCCGCACCGCGCCGAGGTAGTTGCCGAAGTGGAAGGAGTCCGCCGTCGGCTGGATCCCGGAAAGCACCCGAGGGCGCCGCTGGGAACCGGCTGCGGAGGGGTCAGACGCAGCTTGGGACATAGGGTCGATTCTGCCAGCGCGCTGAGTCACCGCCACACCCGGGCAGGTAAGGACCCCCGGCTACCAGCTCCAGCCTCGGCTTGCCAGCTCTTGTTCTTCCTGCCAGCGCTTCTCTTCGGGGTGGTTGGAGTCGGGGTCGGGTACGCCGGCCAGGCGGCAGGCCTCGTCCAGGAGGTCGTCGTACGCCGCCTCGAGCGCCATCAGCCGGTGAGCCTTCGCGTACACGTGGGGCGTGGACTCCACCCGGCGGATCTTGGTGGACAACGTGCCGAGCCTGGTCTGCAGCCGGAGCGTGTCGAACGGATCCGGCAGCGGAACCGGACGCCGACGGAAACGACCGTGGGCCCGCGCCGTCAGACGCTGCAGCCGGCGCCGCCAGCGGCCCGGCGGCGGGTTCGGGAGCAGGAGGTTGAGCAGGGCGCAGAGCATCAAGAACAGAACCGCTGCTCCGAGCCATGCCATGTCGCCACTCCTCAGCTAGAGAGTACGGCGAGCAGCGCCGGACGGCGATAGGAATTACCCGTTCGTAGCCGGGTTGCCGTCCACGGCGGCCGCCAGCTTCGGGACCAGCTCGGTCAGGACGATCGGCAGGCTCAGCACGGAGACGAAGCTGGTCGCGCCGTACAGCTGGTCGTCGTAGTTCTCCTCGACGAACACGTCGCGTCCCTCGGTCCGGACCTTGAGGTTCTTGTAGAGCGGGTCCGTACCGCCCTTGGTCGGGAACCAGACCAAGGGCCTGCTGGTCGAGCATCGAGACCCGTTCGGCGCTGATGTTGCCGCCGAACTTGTCCCCGATCGCGGCGTCCAGCCCGCTCGGCAGCGAGAACCCGAAGTCGGTCAGCAGCCGCGACCGGGGGTCCAGCTCGTCCGCCTCCGACGGCTTGCCCACCGCCCGACCGACCGTCCGCGCCACGACCTGCCACGACACCCCGTAGTCCGGTACACCGGCGGGCTGCGCCACGGTCGGTGCGATCGCGGTCAGCTTCTTGGAGTCGTAGGCCGTGATCCCGGCGTACAGCCCGATGATCAGGTCCGGCCGCAGCGCGGCGATCTTCTCGAACTCGATCCCGTCCTGATCGCTCAGCACCTGCGGTACGGCGCCGTCCCCGAGCTTCGCCTTCGCCCAGGGGAACAGCGCGCCCGGCTTGTCCCCGAACCACTCGGTCGTCGCCACCGGACCCGCGGCCTCCGGCTTGTCGTCAGTCCCGGTGGTACTTCGTCACCGCGTTGTCCTGCTTGAGCTTGTCGGCGGCAGCCTGGATCCGCGCGGTCCACTCGGACTGCTGCAGCCCGCCGGCCAGGAACTGCCCGGTCGCGGCGGCGGCCACGTTCGCGAAGTCCGGGTACCAGCTGTCGAAGTACCAGGTGATGACCTGATCGCCGGCTGCGGTCAGCAGGTCGCGGGCCGAGCGGAGCGCCGTACCCATCTCCAGGCCATCGGCCGCGCCGCGGACGATCGTGAGCTGATTGGACTCCGAGCTCACCTGCGCCGCGACGTCCTGGGACAGCAGCGCACGCAGGTATTCGAGCCCGCCGGCCTTGTTCTTCGCCTTCTCCGGCACCAGGAACGGCGCGGTCGCGGCGACATGCAGTCCGCTCGCGAGCGCCGGCGAGGCATCCAGCGGCGGTACGGCGAACATCGTCAGCGCGAAGTTCGGCGGCACCAGCGTCTTCATCTCGTTCCCGAGCCAGCTCCCGCACGGCAACATCCCGGCCTTCGACAGGAAGAACCGCTCCTGCGATCTGAAATGGTCGTACTGCACGCTCCCGGGGGCCATCAGACCGCGCTTGGTCAGCTCGCCGACGGCGATGATCGCCCGGGTGACGCTCTCGTCCTTCCAGGCGCCGGCGTCGAGGTTGTCGATCCGCTTCAGCACGTCCGCCCCGCCGGTCTTGGCGGCCAGCGTGAGGACCAGCTCGAGGACGTAGTACGGATGCGCGCCGGCGTAGATGAACGGGCCGAGGCCGGCCGCCTTCATATCGGTGCCCAGGGCAAGTAAATCCGGCCAGGTGTGCGGCACGTCCCAGCCGTTGCTCTGGAAGAGGCTGGCCGAATACCACAGCCCGTAGACGGTCGCGATGTAGTTGAGCGTGCGCTGCGTCCCGTCGTACCGGCCGGCGTCGATCAGGTTCGGCAGCAGCGTGTCCATGACCTTGGCGGCCTGGTTGTCCCAGGAAGGCGCCTCGAGCAACTGCTGCAGGTCGGTGAGCTGGCCGTCCTTGACCAGCCGGCCGAGCTCCAGTTCGTTGTCGCCGGTGCTCAGCACCACATCCGGCGGATTGCCCGCGGCGAACCGGGGCAGCAGCTCCGCCGACAACTGCCCGGCGCCCTTCGGCGCCACACTGGCACCCGCATGCTTGTCCCGGTACGCCGCCGCCGCGAACCCGCCGAAGTCCTCGGTGATCACTACCTCGAGCGCGGCGTTCCCGTCGACGTCGAAGGGGTTCCCGGGCGACACGACCGGGGCCGGCCGACCCGAGGAGCACCCACTCAGGACCGCACCGGCCAGCGCCCCCTGCAGCAACATCCGCCGTGTCAGCACCCCGGCAGGCTAGTACTTCGGGGTGGCTTCAGGCGGTGCGGCGGATGCGGCCGGCGTAGCGCGCCTCGAGAGCGTGGTTGTGCTCGTCGCCGCCGGGGATGTTCGCGGACAGGTAGACCGGCGGGGTCTCGCCGGCATCGGTCATCCGGCGCAAGACCTCGGCCACCAGCATCTGCGCGATCAGCGCGGCGGTGATCGACGAGACCGCGCAGACCTTGCCGCCGCCGTCGGGCAGGTCGAGCACCGAGTCGCCGTACGGCGCGTGGTTGTCGAGCACCACGTCCGCGAAGTCGATCAGCTTCTTGCCGGACGGGTGCCGGGACTCCATCCCCCCGGTGTGCTGCAGCGAGGTGATCGCGATCAGCGGGTGGCCCTTCTCCTTCACCACGCTCGCGAGCTCGACGATCGAGCCGTTCACGCCGGAGTTGGAGGCAATGATGAACAGATCGCCCTCGCGGGCCGCGGACAGCTCGTAGAGCTTCCGGGAGTACTTCGGGTCGCGCTCGAGCTCGGCGCTGCGCAGCAGCTCCCGCGGTTCGCCGCCGAGCAGGACGAGGTCGCGTAGCGCGATCCGGTTGGTCGCGATCAGGCCGCCGGCGCGACCGGCGATCTCCATCGCGAGCGCCTCGGAGTGCCCGGAGCCGAACGCCTGGATCACGCCGTCGGCGCGCAGGGACTCGGTCATCAGGTCGGCGGCCTGCTGGATCGGGCCGTCGATCTGCTCGGTCACAGCGGCCAGGATCGGGGTCAGCGTGTGCACATAGGACTGCGCGCTCACGCCGCTCGATTCCCCGGATCCCCCGTGCTTACTGCTGGCCATCAGCGGCCCACCCCTCGACTAATCTGCTGGCTACGACACTCCGGGTGCCGACAAGTGCGCAAGTTTGCGGTTTGCTGGACAGAACTTTTCTCAACTGGCAGCTAAAGTCAAGGCTCATCCCAGTGATCTCCCCGGATCGGGACCGTCGCGTGATTTCTTTGTGCTTGTAAATAGGCTCTTTTGAGCAGTTTGGAGCATTGCGTATGTCGGTCGAACGCCCCCTGCCGGCCGGACCGCTGGTCCTGGGCGGTGACCTCGGTGGCACCTCCACCCGGATCGTCATCGCGGACCCCGAAGGCAACGTAGTCGGTCGCGGCGCAGCCGCGGGCGGAAACCCGACGAGTCATCCCGCCAGCGCAGCGGCGAACTTCGGCGAGGCGCTGCACGCCGCCCTCGCCGGACTGGACGCATCCCAGGTCAAGGCCGCCGTGGTCGGCATGGCCGGCGGCTCGGCCCTCGGGCGGCCCGACGTGGCAGCCCGGTTCGACGCCGCCTGGACCGGCGCGGGCCTCACCGTGGCGCCCGACTACATCGGCGATCTCGAGGTCGCGTTCGCCTCAGGTACGCCGCAGCCCAGCGGAATCGTGCTGATCGCGGGGACCGGCAGCAACGTCGGGCTGGTCCGCGATCACCAGCTCGTGCGCACCGTCGGTGGTCACGGCTGGCTGCTCGGCGACGAGGGGTCCGGATTCTGGCTCGGCCGGGAGGCTGTCCGCAGCGTGCTCCAAGCTCTGGACCTTCGTGAGCCGCTGGGGCTGCTCGAGCAGACCGTCGTACAGACGGTCCTCCCTGATCGCGACCAGCAATCCGTTGCACACCGTGAAGGGTACGACGCACTCCGCGACGATCTGGTGAGGACGGTCAACAGCCGCCCGCCGGTCCTGCTCGCCGAGCTCGCGCCGGCCGTCATCGCGGCGTACACCCAGGACGACCAAACCGCGCGCGCCCTGGTGAAACGCGCAGCCGAACTGCTCACAGAAACAGTCGCCCGCCTGAAGACCACCTCGGACGAAGGCCCGATGGTCCTCGCCGGCAGCGTCGCCGGCGAATCCTCCCCCGTCGGCCAACTAATCCGCCAACACTTCGCCGGCGAAGTCCTCACCGCCCGAGACGGCGTAGGCGGCGCCACCTGGCTGGCCCTAGGCGCCCTGGACCCCGCCCTAGCCACCCACAAAAACCACTCCCGCCTGGTCAGCTGAAAATCCCCTCGCGGTGCTACGCGCGGCTCCTCCGTCGCCGTGCTACGCGCCGCCCCGCCCTCCCCCGGGCTCATCGCCCGGAGCATCCTTTCCGGCTGTCGCCGGGATCTGCGGGCTGCCGCCCGCACCCGTGCGCGCTGCCGCGCGTGCGACCGCCTGCTGGTTTCCGCCGGCCGCATCCGTCAAACGACCGCGGCACACGCGTGCCGAGGCCGGCGGGCCGCGTCAGCGCGGAACCCCGCGCACGCGTTCGATTACAGCCGGCCCGGATGTTCGTCGTCTCGCCAGACCGGGTCGTGGCGGCTGGACCACGCTCGCATGCAAACCACACAGCAGACAGCAGTACCGGCAGCGACGTTGCGTCCCCAAGCCCACTCGTCTTGCGGTCGGTGAAGAACGAGCCGTGCGTTCGGCTGAACGCAGCCACCTCGGGCAGCAACGGACCAGCCCACCACGGGCGGTCGCACGCGCGGCAGCGCGCACGGGTACGGGCGGCAGCCCGCAAGTCCGGCGACAGCCGGAGAACCCGGCGATAGCCGGGAGGGATGGACGGGCGATGAGCCCGGGGGTGGGTGGGGCGGCGCGTAGCACGGCGACGAAGGAGGCGCGCGTAGCACCGCGATGGGGTGACCGGTCGGCCCCACACGGTGCACTCGCGTGGGGCTGACCGCAGTACGTCAGTCGAAGACTGAGACCGGGCGGACTTCTACCGCGACGAACTGCGACTCGGGGATTGTTGCGGCGATTTCCTCGGCTCGTTCGGGGGTTTTGACGTCGATGAGGAAGACGCCGGCCAGTTGCTCCTTCGCCTCGGAGTACGGGCCGTCCGTGGTGGCCCGGACGCCTTCGCGGACCCGGACCACGCGGGTCTTCGCCGGTGGGTCGAGCGGGACGGCGTTGATCAGTTCGCCGGACTCGTGGATCTCCGTGAGGAGGTTGTTGAGCTGGTCGGCGAGGGCGTCGCGCGCCTTCTTCGGGAGCTTCTTGCCTTCCTCGGTGTTGAGGAACGACGGGTGGCCCCAGGTGATCGGGTTGCTGTGAATCAGCAGCAGGTACTTCATGATCGGGCATCCTTTCGGGATCTGAAGGGGATCTTCGCAGCAGAGGTCGGACACGATCGGCAGCACTCGACATTTCGGCGTTTTATGGTGAACGGCATGGACGAGATCGACTTCCGGCTGGCCGACGGGCGGATCCTGCACGG
This sequence comes from Kribbella sp. NPDC000426, assembly GCF_040300265.1. Taxonomy (NCBI): domain Bacteria; kingdom Bacillati; phylum Actinomycetota; class Actinomycetes; order Propionibacteriales; family Kribbellaceae; genus Kribbella; species Kribbella sp. NPDC000426. The sequence continues at coordinate 1,200,985 of NZ_JBEPDK010000001.1, forward strand.
GTACGACAGCGCCCCGGGTGACGACGCGCGCCTCGCCGTGGTCTGGCATCACGGCACGCCGAACCTGGGCGTCCCGCCGGCGCCGTTGTTCGAGGCGGGCGAGTGGCTCGGCATCCGGTGGATCTCGTTCGACCGGCCCGGGTACGGCGGGTCGACCGCGGCGCCTGGACGCACGATGGCGTCGGTGGCGGCCGATCTGACCACGGTCCTGGACACGCTCGGGATCGGCACGTTCGCACTGATGGGGTACTCCGGCGGCGGCTCGTTCGCGCTCGCCTCGGCCGCGATCCTCCGCGAACGGGTCGAGGCCGTCGCCACGTTCGCCGCGATCGCGCCGTACGACGCCGAAGGCCTGGACTGGTACGACGGGATGGTCGCGTCCGGACTCGCGTCGCTGCACGCCGCGGCCGCCGGGCGGGACGCCAAGGTGCGGCACGAGACGTCAGGCGTTGAATACGACCCCGAGTTCACCGCCAGCGACATCGCGATGTTCGACGGCCCGTGGGGCTGGCTCGGATCGATCGCCGGCGCCAACGCCATGCCCGACGGCCCGGACGGCGTGATCGACGACGACTGCTCGTACGTCCTCGACTGGGGCTGCGACCCGACCACGATCTCCGCGCCGACCCTGCTCGTCCACGGCACTGCCGACGGCATCATCCCCTGCTCACACGGCAAATGGCTGTCCGCGAATCTGCCGACCGCCGAGTTCGAGCTCCACCGGGACCTCGGCCACGTCTCCGTCCTGACCCATGCCGAGCCCGCCCTCGAGTGGATCCGCGAGCAGACCGGCTGATCACCCCGCCGACAACAGGTGCCGGGCCCGCGGCGGTTCGAGCGCCAGATCGGCGGCCTGCTGGTACAGGTCCGCGTCCTGCCCGGTGATCCGCTCGTTGTGCTGGCGCAGATGCTCGGACCAGCTCGCGAGCTCGAACACCTCGACGTACAGGTCCGGCGTACTGACATCGCGGTACGCCGCCCAGCGGCGCGCTCCGGTCCGCTGGCGCGACAGGCCGACCCGCGCCAGCACGGTCCTGAACTGCTCGGCGTTCTCCGACGGCACGTGGTACGAGACCTCGACCAGCACCGGACCTGACCGCGGATCGATCTCCGGCTCTTCGTCGGTGAGGATGCCGATCTCAGGGTCGGGCCACGGCTGGACCACGGTCCGGTCCAGGTGCCCCGTCCGCTCGTGCAACGGGAACATCGCCAGCGAGGCGGCGCCGAGCAACAGCAGCACACCCGCGACCAGCAGGGTCGTCGAAGCGCCGAGCGGGGCGGCGAGCAGACCCCAGATCAGCGCGCCGACGCCCTGTCCGCCGAGGAACACCATCAGGTAAACAGCCAGCGCCCGCGCCCGGACCCAGGCCGGCAACGCCAGCTGCAGCGTGGTGTTGAGCGTCGACAACGCACCGAGCCAGCCGGCCCCGGCGAGAACCAGGACCGCCGCCACGACTGTTGCGTTGTGCAACAAAGCGACGGCGAGTACGCCGATGGCATAGGCGACCGTCGCGCATCCGAGCAAGGTGTTGCGGCCGATCCTGGCACGGATCGGCTTGAGCAGCGCAGCGCCGCCCACGGCCCCGAGTCCGAGCGCCGCGAGCAGTACGCCGTACCCGGTGGAGCCGAGACCGAGGCGATGGACCGCGGCCACCGGCAGCAGTCCCCACAACGCCGAAGCCGGCAGGACGAACAGCATCGCCCGCAGCAGGATCCGCCGTACGCCGGGCGCATAGGCGACGTACCGGAGACCGGCGCGCAGGGCGGGCAGCATCGGCTCGCCCGCCGCGGCCACCGCGGTCGTCCGGTGCCAGCGCAGGAGCGCGACCAGGATCGCGAGGTACGACACTGCGTTGACCGCGAACACGACGGCCGGGCTGCTCAGGCCGAGCAGGAACCCGGCCAGCGCGGGACCGATCGCGCGGGCGATGTTCACGTTGAGGCTGTTGAGCGCCGCGGCCTCCGGCAGTTCCTCCCGCGGTACCAGCTCCGGCTGGATCGCCTGCCAGGCCGGACTGGTCAGCGCTTGGCAGGCACCGAGGACGAACGTGATCGCGATCAGCGCGGTCGGGGTCAGCAGACCTTCGGCGCTCAGGACGGCCAACCCGCCGGCCACGACCGCCATCGCCAACGTCGCTATCGCGATCAGCCGGCGACGATCGAGTACATCGGCCAGCACACCCGCGGGCAGCGAGACGAACAGCACGGGCAGCAGGCTCGCCGCCTGGACGATCGACGCCAGCGCCGCCGCGTTGGGCTGATGGACGACCGTCCACTGCGCGCCCACGGACTGCATCCAGGTGCCGACGTTCGAGCCGAGTTGCGCGATCCACAGAGCACGGAACACAGGCCGCCGCAGCGGAGCCCACGCAGACGACGGCGACGATGCTGCAACGGTCATGGGGCATCGTACGGCCGCCCCTCATCGGCACATTCCAAGCAACAGCTTGACATCTGATTCGGTGCAGCGCATATTCCAAGCATGTCTTTGGAGAAGGATCCGCGGCGGTCCCGGTTGCTGGCCGACCCGTTGGCGATCCGGGCGATGGCGCACCCGGTCCGGCTGGACCTGCAGTCTCTGCTCGGGCGGGAGGGGCCGATGACCGCGGCCGATGCGGCGCGGCGGCTCGGGATCAGTCAGGCGCTGGCGTCGCACCACCTGCGGCAGCTGGCGAAGTACGACTTCGTCGAGCCGGCACCGGGGAAGGACAACCGCGAACGCCCGTGGCGGCTGGTCTCGACCTCCCAGTCGTGGCGTGACGCCGCGCAGACCCCGGAAGGCGCCGCAGCGGCCGACGTACTCGAGCAGTTGCTGGCCGAGCGAGCCCTCGACCGGCTGAGCGAGTGGCAGCAGCAGCGGAAGTCCGAAGACGAGGTCTGGCAGCAGAACTCAGGTATCGGTCAGAGCGGCTTCTATCTGACCGCCGACGAGCTCGTCGAGCTCGTCGGCCAGGTGGACGCCCTGCTGCAGCGGTGGGTCGACGAGCGGCCGATCGACGACAAGTCCACCCGGCCGCCCGGCAGCCGGCACGTCTCGTTCACCCAGATCGTGACGATCTCACCGGAGGAATAGAAGATGAAGGACTTGTGGGGCGTCCTTGCCCGCCAGCGCGACTACCGCCTGATGTTGAGCGCCGGCCTGATCTCGTTGATCGGCGACTGGCTGCTCCGGACCGGTCTCGCGTTCCAGGTGTATGTGCTGACCGGCTCCACGCTGGCGAGCGGCGGACTGCTGCTGGCGTCGTTCCTGCCGGCCGTCGTACTCGGCTCGCTGGCCGGCGTCTTCGTCGACCGCTGGAACCAGCGGACCACGATGATCGTGACGAACATCCTCAACGCGGTGGTGCTGCTGCCGCTGATCGCAGTACATGACAAGAGCAGCATCTGGATCGTGTACGGCGTCGTGCTGGCGCAGAGCTGTCTGCAGCAGTTCTTCCAGCCTGCCGAGCAATCCCTCGTTCCTGTGCTGGTGAACGACGAGCAACTCGTGACGGCGAACGCGCTCAACAGCCAGATCCGCGACCTGGCCCGGCTCATCGGCGCGGCGCTCGGCGGTGTCCTCGCGGCCGCCGGCGGCCTCACGCTGCTCGCGCTCGGCGATGCCGCGACGTTCCTGATCGCTGTCGTGCTGGTCGCACGGATGCGCCATCGTCAGATCCGCCCGGAGAACCCGGAGCAGACCGCCGGCGGCGCGATCAAGCGCCTGAAAGAGGAGTGGACCGAAGGACTGCGGCTGTGCGTCGCGGGCCCGGCGATCCGGCTGTTCTTCGTGTTCTGCATGGTCACCGGCGTCGGCGAAGGCATCATGAGCACGCTATTCGCGCCGTTCGTCAGCTCCCAGATCGGCGGCGACGGGAAGGTGTACGGCCTGATCGTCTCGTCCCAAGCGGTCGGCGGGATCGTCGGCGGCCTGGTCGCCGCCGCGATCGGCTCGCGCTGGCCGGCGGCGAGACTGTGGGGCATCGGCGCGTTCGCGTTCGGCCTGATCGACTGCACGCTGTTCCTCTATCCGCTGGCGTCGGACAGCGTGATCCCCGCGTTCGTCTGCATGGTCGTCGTCGGACTGCCCGGCGCGCTAACGATCGCCGGGATGATGACCGTCTTCCAGAACCTCACCGTCGACGGCACCCGCGGCCGCATCTACGGCGCGGTCGGCGCCGCCGAGAGCGTCGCGGTGCTGATCGGCATCACCGCGGCCGGCTTCCTCGGCGACGCCGTCGGCATCATCCCGGTCCTGGTCTTCCAGGGCCTCGGGTACGTCGTCGGCGGACTCGTTGTACTCAGTCGGCAGCGGGTGCTGGCGTCTCGGCCGGTTCGGCTTCCGGCTTGATCCGGTGCAGGCGGACCCGGGCGACCCGGCGGCCGTCCATCTCGGTGACCGTCATCGTGTAGGCGTCGAGGCGGACCTCGTCGCCGGTCGACGGGACCTTCCCGAGCTGGGCGGCGAGGAAACCGCCGACGGTTTCGTAGGGGCCGTCGGGCAGCTCGATCGTGGTGGCGTCGGCGAAGTCGTCGAGATTCAGCAGGCCGTCGACGACGATATCGCCGCCGCCCAGGCGGGTGGTCTCGGCCGCCTCCTCGTCGTACTCGTCCTTGATGTCGCCGATCAGCTCCTCGACCAGGTCCTCGAGCGTGACGATGCCGGCCGTACCGCCGTACTCGTCGAGGACGATCGCGAGGTGGGTGCTGCGGCGGCGCATCTCGGTCAGCGTCGGCAGCAGCTTCGCGGTGTCCGGCAGCATGAGTACGTCGCGGGCGAGGTCCCGGACCCGCACCGAGCGCGAAGCGACCGCCGGGTCGAACAGGTCACGGACGTGCACGAAGCCGACGATGTCGTCGGCCGAGCCGTTCGTCACCGGGTACCGCGAGTGCGGCCGCTCGGCGGCGAACTTGACCGCCTTGTACGCCGGCATGTCGCCGTCGACGAAGTCCACCTCGGTCCGCGGCAGCATCACCTCACGCAGCTGCCGGCTGCCGGCCTCGAAGACGTCGTCGACGATCTTGCGCTCCTCCTCGCCGAGCGACTCGTGTGCCGAGACCAGGTCGCGGAGCTCCTCGTCGGTCATCACCTCGCGGTTCGCGTTCGGGTCGCCGCCGAGCGTCCGGACCACCACGTCGGTCGACTTCGACAGCAGCCAGATCACCGGCCGGGCGCCGGAGGCGATCCGGTCGACCAGCGGGGCCAGGCCGAGCGCGAAGGTCTCGGCCCGCTGCAGCGCGAGCCGCTTGGCGGCGAGCTCGCCGATCACGATCGACACGTACGAGATCAGGATCGTGATCAGGACGAGGGCAACGGTGTCGGCCAGGCCCTCGGGCAGCCCGAGCTTCTGCAGGTGCGGCGAGAGGCCGTCGGCCAGTGTCGCGCCGCCGAACGCGGCCGACAGGAAGCCCATCAGGGTCACGCCGATCTGGACGGCGGACAGGAACCGGTTCGGGTTCGCGGCGACCTTGGCGACGGTCTCGCCGCGCCGGCCGCGGTGTGCCAGGGATTTGAGCTGGCTCTCCCGGAGTGACACCAGGGCCATCTCGGCCGCGGCGAAGACCCCACCGATCAGCACGAAAACCAGGATCAGAATGATGTTGAGCAGGGTGGCGTTCATCGGTCGGGTGTCCTAGCGCCCTCTCGTCAGTCCACGAGAGGGCGGGCGTTGGGCGTAGTCGTCCATCTACCAAGCCTACCGGGGCAGGGATCCTCCGTGCGTGTTCGAGTTTGTTGGTTTACGATGATTCCTGGCCGGACGCGTCGTACGGCCGGGAGGGTCACACGATGAAAACACCGCGCGGCGTCCGCCGTACCGACACCAAACTGTCGGACGGACGCGAGCTGATCTACTACGACCCCGCCGACACGCCGGTGCGAGTGCCGCTCGAGGACACCCGTGGCCTGCCCGCCCCGCAGCCGCAGGTCGACCTGCGCACCGACCCGCTCACCGGCGACGTGATCACGTACGCGACCCACCGCAACACCCGGACCTACCTGCCGCCGGCCGACGAGTGCCCGCTGGACGCGAGCCGGCCGGGCAAACCGACCGAGATCCCGGACCACGACTACAACGTCGCCGTGTTCGAGAACCGGTTCCCGTCGTTCGCCGGCCCGGGCCGGACCGAGGTGGTCTGCTTCACCAGCGACCACAACAAGTCGTTCACCGACCTGTCCCAGGGCCAGGCCCGCCTGGTCGTCGACGCCTGGGCGGACCGGACGGCCGAGCTCGGCGCCCGCGACGACGTCGAACTGGTCTTCCCGTTCGAGAACCGCGGCCGTGAGATCGGCGTCACCCTCAGCCACCCGCACGGCCAGATCTACGCGTACCCGTTCCTGCCGCCGCGGATGCGGACGCTGATGGCGCGCGCCCGCGAGCACCAGGAAGTTGCCGGCAGCAACTTGTTCGCCGATGTCCTGGCGGCCGAGCGCAAGGAGGGCACGCGGGTCGTCGCCGAGAACGGCAACTGGACCGCGTTCGTGCCCGAGGCGGCCCGCTGGCCTGTCGAGGTGCACCTCTACCCGCACCGCCAGGTGTTCGGCATCGACGAGCTGTCGGTCGGCGAGCGCGACGACTTCGCCGAGCTGTACCTCGACGTACTGCAGCGGCTGGACGGCCTGTACGGCGAACCGCTGCCCTACATCGCCGCGTGGCACCAGGCGCCGGTGCGGATCGACCGCGAGCTCGGCTACCTGCACCTGGAGGTGTTGTCGATCCGCCGGGCGAAGGACAAGATCAAGTACCTGGCCGGCTCGGAGTCCGGCATGGGCGCGTTCATCAGCGACACCCGGCCCGAGGACGTGGCCGAGACTCTGCGAAAGGCCGGTTCGTGAGCTCCTTCGACAACGTCTTCGGTACGACGCCGGACGGCAGCTGGCGCGCGCCGGGCCGAGTCAACCTGATCGGCGAGCACACCGACTACAACGACGGGCTGGTCCTGCCGATCGCCCTGCCGAACCGGATCGTCGTCACCGCCTCGAAGCGCGACGACGGCCGGATCGCGGTCGCGTCGGCCGGGCACAAGGGCGTCACCGAGTTCACGATCGATGAGCTCGCCCCGGGATCGGTCGGCGACTGGGCGGCGTACCCGGCCGGTGCGGCGTGGATCCTGCGCGAGTCCGGCTACCCGATCGGCGGTGCGAACCTGCGGTTCGAGTCGGACATCCCCTCCGGCGCCGGTCTGTCCTCCTCCGCGGCCCTGCTCTGCGCGACGCTGGTCGCCCTGCTCGGTCTCCGCGAGATCGAGGTCGACCCCGCCGAGGTCGCCCGGCTCGCCCAGAAGGCCGAGAACAAGTACGTCGGGGCGCCGGTCGGGCTGATGGACCAGATGGCCTCGATGTGCTGCACCGAGGGCCACGCGCTGTACTTCGACATCCGCGCGATGTCGACCGAGCAGATCCCGTTCAACCCGGCGGCAGACGACCTCGCTCTCCTGGTCGTCGACGTGAAGGCACCGCACCGGCACGTCGACGGCGAGTACGCCGCGCGTCGGCAGATGTGCGAGCAGGCGGCGGCCGAGCTCGGCGTACCGGCGCTGCGGTCGATCGCGTTCGAGGACCTCGACGATGCGCTGGCCCGGTTGTCGGACGACGTCGTACGGCGTCGGGTGCGGCACGTGGTGACCGAGATCCGCCGGGTGGAGGACGCGGTCGCGTTGATGCACGCCGGCAAGCTGCGCGAGGTCGGCCCGCTGTTCACCGCATCGCACGCGTCGTTGCGCGACGACTTCGAGATCACCGTGCCGGAGCTCGACGTCGCGGTCGACACCGCGCTCGAGGCCGGTGCACTCGGCGCGCGGATGACCGGCGGCGGTTTCGGCGGTTGCATCATCGCGCTGGTCGAGGCGGACGCGTCCGACTCGGTGCTGGCAGCGATCGAGAAGGCCTTTGCAGAGCACGGTTTCAGCGCCCCGAGCGCCCTTGCCGCTGCTCCGTCGGCGGGAGCGTCCCGGATCAGCTAGCGATCACCAGGTCGCAGCCCGTGTCGCGCATGGCCTTGCGGGCGGCGGTCGACAGGCCGTTGTCGGTGACGATGACGTCCAGGTCCGACCAGGTCGCGAACGTGCTCAGGCCGACGGTGCCCCACTTGGTGTGGTCGGCGACCACGACGATCTCGCGGCTGGCGGCGATGAACGACCGGTTGGTCTCGGCCTCCATCAGGTTCGGCGTACTCAGCCCGTGCTCGGCGTCGACACCGTGGGCGCCGAGGAACAACAGGTCGAGGTGCAACGACGCCAGCGCCGCGGTCGCGATCGGCCCGACCAGCGCGTCCGACGGCGTACGGATGCCGCCGATCAGTACGACGGTGCGGTCCGAGCGGCCGTTGCCGTGGAACACGTCGGCGATCCGTGCCGAGTTCGTCACGACGGTCAGGTTCTCGACCCGCAACAGCTGACGGGCCAGCGCGTACGTCGTCGTACCGGCGCCGATGCCGATCGCGCTGTCCGGCTGGACCCTGGTCGCCGCCTCGGCCGCGATCGCCTGCTTGGCCGCGGACTCCTGCGTCAGCTTGGCGTCGAACCCGGGCTCGTGCGCACTGCGCAGGCCGACCGACGTCGCGCCGCCGTGCACCTTGTGCAGCAGGCCGCTGGAGTCCAGCGCGTCGAGGTCGCGCCGGATCGTCATGTCCGAGACACCGAACCGGTCGACCAGCTCGGCCACGGTGATCGCGCCACGACTGTTGACCTCGGCAACGATCGTGGCCTGTCGCTGAGCGGCCAGCTGCCCACCCCGGCCGCGTGGCGGCTCTGCTCCGGCTGCGTTCACAGCTCACAGCCTAATCTCGATTGCTCTCCGTGTCAGGGAAATGCGTTGCCCGGCCAGTGGCAGCGCGTCACCCTGGGGTATGCGATTCCCCGAGGACGTTCCGGTTCTGACCGACGGTGTGGTCACGCTCCGTGCCCACACCGTCGACGATGTCGAGCCCGCCTACCGGATGTGCCAAGACCCGGTGATGCAGGAGTGGACCACGATCCCGGTCCCGTACCTGCACGAGCACGCGGTCAGCTTCTTGACCGACGTGATCCCGAACGGCTGGCGCACGAACACGATGTGGGCCTGGGCGATCGAGTACGACGGCCGGTACGCCGGCACGATCGATCTCGGGGACGGCGAGGGCGGGGTCGGCGAGGTCGGGTTCGCGGTGTCGCCGGAGGTCCGCGGCAACGGGGTGATGACGCGGGCGCTGAAGCTCGCGGTGCGGTACGCGTTCGACGGTCTCGGCTGGGAGCGGGTGATCTGGCGCGCGTTCGTCGGGAACTACGCGAGCCGCCGGGTCGCCTGGAAGGCCGGCTTCCGCGGACTGGTGATGATCCCGGGCGGTGGACGGACGCGCGGCGTACGCAAGGACGAGTGGGTCGCATCGGTAGGCCGCGACGACGAGCTCGAACCGCAGGGCAACTGGTGGACCGTGCCGGAGCTCGAGGGCAGCGGGATCCGGCTGCGGGGTCTGCGGGACTCGGACGCGCGGCGCGTACAAGAGGCATGCAGTGACGAGCGGACGCAGCACTGGCTGTCCGGCATGCCGTCGCCGTACCGGCTGGAGGACGCCGAAGGGTTCATCAAGACCCGGCTGCACCAGATGGCAATCGGCGAGGCGGTCGCGTGGGCAATTGCCGATGCAGCCACCGATCAGCTGCTCGGGAACGTCAGCATCTTTCATCTGAATGGCCGGCTGGACCGGACCATGGGCGAGATCGGGTACTGGATGCACCCGGACGCGCGCGGCCGGAAGGTGATGACATCGGCGGTCCAGCTACTGATCCCGCACGCGTTCACACCTGTCACGGAAGGCGGTCTGGGCCGGCGCCGGCTGGTGGTGAAAGCTGCTGAGGGCAACAGCGCCTCCGCGCATGTTGCCAAGGCCAACGGATTCACCCACGTCGGGACCGAGCGCGCGGCGATCCCGCGCCGGGACGGCGGCTACGACGACGACCTGATCTTCGACCTGCTCGCCGACGAGTACGCCGCCCGCTGATCTCCCGCTTGGGCCAGCTCAGGGGTTGACCCCTGAGCTGGTCATGGCGTAGTGGTGACCGGCTGGAGGCAGTGGTTTACGGCCAGTTGGTGTCAAGCGACACCAGTTCCCCTCGCCGTGGCGGTTGCGGGCTGCTTGAATCGACGGGTGAGAGATCGTGAGGAACTCGTCCGCCGCTGGCAGGCCGGGTGGTCCGTCTCGCGGGGCTGGACCACAGTGGAGGACGACAACGACGGCATCTTGATCGTCCGCGCGGGTGAGGAGAGCCGGCCGACGGAGTACGTCGTACTGGATGCCGACGACAAACCGGAACGTGTCGAGCGTGCCGCCCAGCTGGCCTCGGCCGACGGCGGCGGGCGCGGCGCGGGCTGGATCACCCTGGCCACCGACGATAAGGAAGCCCGGATCGAGCAGCTGGAGGACCTCGGGCTCGAGGTCCAGCAGGACCAGGACTGGCTGATGACGATCCAGCTCTCGGAGCAGCCGGCGTTGAAGCTGCACGAGCGATATGCGTTGCACACCGAACTCGAGGACGACCTGATCATCACCCGCGCCACCCTGCACGGCGGGGTGGTGTCGAGCGGTCGGATGGCGGTCGTCGGCGAGGACGCGGTCGCGGACCGGATCGAAACCGACCCGGCCCACCGCCGGCGCGGCCTCGGCAGCGCGGTGATGGCCTCCCTGGTAGAAGCAGCCGCCGCCAAGGGCGCCAAACGCGGCATCCTCATAGCCTCCATAGACGGCCTCCGCCTCTACCGAAGCCTCGGCTGGAAAGTAATCGCCGACATAGTCATAGCCCGCTCAACCGTTTGAAACGGGTGCGATAGTCAAAGGTTTGTCAAGGGCAGGGCTTGAGTGGGTCGGCAGACGTCGGCCTGGGCAAAGGTGCTCAGCATGACGAACCACAAACGGTCGCTTGGTGGCGGCGTGGCCGGTCCTCTCATCGCGTCGCTGTCGGCTCTGGTCCTGCTGGTCGGCGTCGGGTGGTTCGTCGTACGTCAGACCGGCAACAGCAAACCGACCAGCCAGGAGAACCCGATCACGTCCGTCGCCCCCGCCAGCGACGACGCCCCCAAGGCCACTCCCAGCCGTCCGACGACCCCGTCGTACACACCGAGCTCGCCGTCCCCGACGCCGACCCGCGCCACGACGAAGACGCCGACCCCGAAGCCGACCCGGTCGACCACGGCCCCCAGCCGGGACAGCTCGCGTACGCCGACGCCGAGGCCCACGAGGACGACGTCCAAGCCGACGCCGAAGCCCAGCCACACCGCGACACCGAAGCCCACGACGACTTCCAAGCCCAGTGGCGGGTCCGCGGCACAAGTGCTTGCCCTCACCAACCAGGAGCGGGCCAAGGCCGGCTGCGGACCGCTGCGCACCAACAGCGCCCTCACCAAGGCAGCACAGGCGCACGCCTCCGACATGGTCGACCAGCACTACTTCGCGCACGACAGCCTGGACGGCCGCAGCCCGTTCGACCGGATGAAGGCGGCCGGGTTCAAGGGCGGTGCGATGGCCGAGAACATTGCCGTCGGCTACTCAAGCCCGTCCGCGGTCGTGACCGGCTGGATGAACAGCCCCGGCCACCGCGCGAACATCCTCAACTGCACCTACACGATGATCGGCATCGGCTACGACAGCGGTCAGGTGAAGCCCGACTGGGGCAACGGAAGTTGGGTGCAGGACTTCGGCGGATGACCGGCCGTTCAGGCCCTGTTCGTTAATCGTTGCCCGAGGAATCTTCGGGAATCGTTAAGAGGCGTCGCAGACCTGTAACGATGACCTCGCGGGTCCGTTAAGGTCGCTGTTCGGTATCCAGGGGGGACCTGGCTGGACCAACGGGGAACGACGCGACACTCGGTACGACGAAAAAACGAAGAGGATTCGCCCATCCCATGACGGATTCGCCTACCCCCCGGCGGCACCGCGGCAACAGACGTGCTCCCCGGCGGAGCCGTGGCCTGGTGGCCCCTGTCGTCAGCGCGTTGTCGGTACTGCTCGCGATCGGCCCGGTCGTCTGGCTGATGTCCCACGACAACTCGCGGACGAGCGACGCCGCCAAGGTCCTGAACGTCTCCGAGGACACCCGCATCGACGGCGGATCGGCCGACAACGCCGGTACGCCGCTCGTCACGATCACCAAGACGTTGCCGAACGGTCGCACGACCACGGCGGTCGTCGGTACGCCGGCGCTCGGTCCGGGCGCGACCTCGTCGTCCACGTCGGCGACGCCGACCAGTCCCGGTACGCCGAGTGACACGCCTACCGACGTACTCACGACGCCGACTGCTCCGACGGTCGGCGTGACCACGGTGACCGTGCCACCGAGTTCGCCGGGCAGCACGCGGACGACGAGCGGCGGCGGACGGCCGAAGCCGAGTTACCCGACCTCAAGCTCGACGCCGAAGCCGACCAAGACGCGGACCACCGAGCCGACGGACACTCCTCCGCCGCCGAGCGGTGGCGGCACCAGTACGCAGGAGCGGCAGGTCCTCGACTACACGAACCAGATCCGCCAGCAGCAGGGCTGCGGTCCGCTCCGGCTGGACAGCGCGCTCGTCGAGGCGGCTGGGAAGCACGCGTCGGACATGGTCCGGCGGCACTACATGGATCACACCAACCCCGACGGACAGGACCCCGGCGACCGGATGGCCGCCGCCGGGTACCGCGGATCGACGTGGGGCGAGAACATCGCGGCCGGCTACGACACCGCGCAGAAGGTGGTCGCGGCCTGGATGCAGAGCGACGGCCATCGCAAGAACATCCTCAACTGCCGGTTCACCACGATCGGCATCGGATACGACCCCGGGCAGGTCAAGTCCAACTACGGACCGGGCAGCTGGGTCCAGGACTTCGGCCGGAGCTGAGGGTCGTTGTGGTTGTCATTGTGTGGAGATCACCGAGTGCGGCCGAGACGTTGTCTCAGGCCCACAATGTCCGGCCGGTTCACGGCCGGTCGCCGCGGGTAGATCCGACCTTGTCATGTCGCCGGACGCACCTGGGGGGCTCCGGTGGGACGGCTGATGAGGCACGTCTAGGCGGTGACCGATCGTGCGGCGCCGTAGCGAGCAGGTGCTCGGTGCGGTGGCTCGGCGTGCTGGAGGGGAGGTCTCGATGCGGAGCATCGTGGCCTTCCCTCCAGTGCGGCGAGGTGCCGTGCCGAGTGCCGCGCAGTAGGCGCCGGACGATCGGTCACCGCCTCCAGGGCGCGACTTTGAAGGGAACCACGAAATAATGTCCGAGTCCGGTAACGGCCGGTACAAACCACGCAGGAAGGCGACCCGAGCAGCGTCACGCTCGTCGCGGTCCGGCAACCGGTCCACCCCGCCCGCGGAATCCACCCCGCCCGCACCACCCGAACCACCGCGGTACGCACCGCGTTCGAGCGACGAGTCCCCGTTCTGGGCCACGGCGCAGAATGCTGGTGCGTCCAACGAAAACCCGTTCTGGGCCGGAGGCAACCAATCCCGCCCGGCGACCCCGCAGTACGCCCCGCGCGGCGCCCTCCCCAGCTACACCGCACCCGAGGACGCGAACTCCGGCCTGCCGATGCGGACGCCTGCCGAGTCCCCGGATTCGCTGACTGCCGGACGGCGTCCTGCTGGTACTCCGTCGTGGGTCGAGCAGCCGATCGCCGGCGCCGAACCCGAAACCCCCACCCGCGCCCGCCGCGCCGCCCGCCGCCCGGAAACCCCGGAGCCGACCGAGCGCGCGCCCCTGGGCGAAACCGCCGGCACGTGGTCAATCCGCCGCGCCACCGACGACTGGGCCTCCCTGAGCACGAGCACACCGGACACCCCCGCGCGCCCCACCCCCACCCCCGCCGCCTCCGCAGCCGACGCCCTAGCCACCACCGGCCGCACCACCGGAACCCCGCGCACCACCAACACCTCCACCGACTGGGCATCCGCACGCCCCGAGTCCACTAGCGCAGGCGCTGGCTCCGGTTTAGCCGGACCTGCCGACTCCCGGTCAACCGGCGCTGCGGACTCCCGGTCAACCGGCGCGGACGCTGCCGGCTTCGGGTCGCCGCGTGGCGACTCCACCAGCACAGCCGCAGCCAGCTTCGGCTCCGCCGGCGCCGCCGCCGGCCAGCGATCGACTGGCGCAGATGCTGATGCGGCCGACTACAGGTCGGCCCGCACCGACGCCGCAGGTGCAGGCGCTGCCGGGTTCGGATCCGCTGGTGCTGGTGCTGGCGACTTTGGCTCCGCTGGTTCTACTGCTGGGCTGCGGTCGAGTGGTGCGGATGCTGATGCTGCCGGCTACAGGTCGGCGCGCGGCGACGCCGCCAGCGCGGGTGCTGCCGGGTTCGGAGCTGCTGGTGCCGCAGACCTTCGGTCTGCTGGCGCTGGTGCTGGCGACTTCGGATCCGCTGGTTCTGCAGCTGGGCTGCGCTCGAGTGGTGCGGACACTGATGCTGCGGGCTTCGGAGCTGCTGGGCTGCGGTCAGTTGGTACGGGGGCTGGTGCTGGGGACTCCCTCGGGGGTAGTCGGCTTGGGGCTGCTGGTGCTGACTTCAGGTCGGCGCGTGGGGAGTCCGCCGAGGCTGCTGGGCGGGGTGGGGGGCGTGGGAGTTCTGGGCCTGGTGGAAGTGGGCCGGGGCGCCGGCGGGCTGGTGGGGGTGAGAAGCGGGGGCGGCGGTCGATTATTGCTGTTGCTTCTGTGGTGTTGGTGATTACGCCGATCTCGTGGATCTTGTTGCACCAGCCGCAGAACGACGACGCGGATGCCTCGGTGCCGATCGTCACGCGGACCGACGACACGTACATCACCCCGACCACCAAGGCCGCCGTCGCCACCCCGACGACACGTCCGACGGTCCCGCCGACGGCGACCCCGACGAGCTCGCCGACCGTCACCCCGACGGACACGCCCACCGCGAGCCCGACCGACACCCCGACCGACTCCACCTCCCCGACCACGGTCCCGTCGGAGTCCCCGAGCACGACCGAGCCGACCGACTCCCCCACCTCGGAGAAGGCGACGAGCGCCCCGACCACCCCGGGCCGCACGGTCTCCACCAGCCGCCCGACGCAAACGACGACCCCGCCGCCGCCACCGCCGCCGGCGCGGGACGGCGGTATGGACGCCGACGAGTCGCAACTGTTCGACATGATCGACAGCGCGCGCAAGAACAACGGCTGTCAGCCGCTCGAGCAGGACCCGGACCTGACCGGCAGCGCCCGCTCGGACGCCAGCAGCCGCGCCAAGTCCGGTTCGACGAACAGCTTCGGCTCCTCGAAGTCCACCGCCGGTGGTGACAACTGGACCGCGCAGCAGGCCTATGACCAGATGATGGCTCAGAGCCGCGGCACGATCCTGAACTGCGGCCTGACCACCCTGGGAGTCGGCCGCAAGGGGTACGCGCACTGCACGGCGATCGACCTGCTCGGCCTCTGCATCGGCTCGAAGCCGACGCGGTACGCCTGGGTGGCGGACTTCTCGTAGGAAGTGCGGCACGATTCCTGCTGGTTGGTGTGATCATGGTTGGACGACCTGGTCCACCAACCTGCGGGAGGCTGGATGTTCTCCGAGCGTGACGACGTGGATTCGGCCGGGCCGGCGCACTACGGGATTCACCCGGACGCGTTCGCCGAGGAGCGGCCCGATCCGCGGCCGGAGGAGGCCAAGCGGATGGGGCTGAGCCGGCACACCGAGGAAGGCGCCGTGCTGTACTTCGCCTCGTCGCTCGACCGCGGCAAGACCGGGCACCGGATGATGGCCTGGATCCTGCTCGTCACGTTCGCCGCGCCGGTGATCTACATCCTGCTCGTACTGCTGTAGAACTCCTGCCGATGCCGCTGCGGCGTCGTCCCCAGCAGCGTGTGGAAGTGGTGCCGCAACGCATCACTGCTCCCGAACCCGCTCGAAGCCGCCACCCGCTCGACCGGCAGATCGGTTGTCTCCAGCAACAGCCGCGCCCGGTCCAGCCGTTGCCGCAGCAACCATGCCTGCCCCGAGCTCCCGGTCCGCGCCCGGAACTGCCGCGTGAACGTACGCCGTGACAACGCCACCGCCCCGGCCCACTCGTCCAGCGACACCGGCTGGTCGAGCCGCGCCCGCGCCCACACCATCGCCTTCTCGATCACGTCGTCGCCCGGATCCGGCGGCACCGGCACCGGGATGTACTGCGCCTGCGACCCGCTGCGATGCGGCGCGACCACGATGTCGCGGGCAACCTTCTCCGCCTCCTCGACACCGTGATGCAGCCGAACCAGATGCAAGCAGCAGTCGAGCGACGCCGCCGTACCGGCCGAAGTGATCACGTCTCCCAGGTCCGACCACAGCACGTCCGCGCGCACCTCCAACTCCGGGTGCTGATCGCGCAACTCGTCCGCCCACCGCCAGTGCGTCACCACCTCGCGGCCGACCGCGATCCCGCTCTCCGCCACCAGGAACGCCCCGATGCACAACCCGACCACGGTCGCCCCGCGCGCATGCGCCCGCCGGATCGCATCCAGCAGTACGTCGGACGCCTGCCGGCCGGGCTCCCAGCTCGGCAGCACGACGACATCGGCCCGCTCCATCACCTCGAGCCCGTGATCGACGCTGATCCCGAAGCCCGCATTCGTCCGCATCGATCCCGGCGACTCCGCGCAGACGAGTACGTCGTACCCCGTCGTCCGGCCGCGCCGTTCACCGAGGACCAGGCACGGCACGGACAGGTGGAACGGGCTCATCCCGTCGTACGCGAGGACCGCGACAGTACGCATACCAACAGTATGGCCCGATCTTCGGCAACTATGGCTCCCGGGCCAATGGCCGGACGGCGTGCGGCGACGGAGGATCGTGGTCATGGAGATCACGCACATCGGCGGCCCGACCGCCGTCCTGAACCTCGGCGGCCTGGCGTTCCTGATCGACCCCGCCTTCGACGAACCCCGCGACTACCAACTGCCGGGACGGGTGATGACCAAGCTGATCGGCCCGGCGATCCCGGCCGGTGAGCTCGGCCCGATCGACGTCGCGCTCGTCTCGCACGACGAGCACAAGGACAACCTCGACGACGCCGGCCGCGCACTGCTGGCGACCATCCCGACCGTACTGTCGACCCCGGGCGCAGCGACCCGCATCGAAGGCGTCCGCGGCCTGGAGAACTGGGAGTCGATCGACCTGCCCCGTCCGGACGGCGGCGTCGTCACGGTGACCGGCGTACCCGCGCTGCACGGTCCCGAGGGTGCCGAGAAGGTGCTCGGTGTCGTCACCGGGTTCGTCCTGCAGGGCGAAGGTCTGCCGACCGTGTACGTCGCCGGCGACAATGCGTCGCTCGGGCTGGTGAAGGAGATCGCGGACCGGTTCGCGCCGATCGACGTCGCGGTCCTGTTCGCCGGTGCCGCCCGGACCGCGTTGCTCGACGGGGCCAACCTCACGCTGACGTCCGCGGACGCGGTCGAAGCCGCGCGACTGCTCGGTACGGCGACGATCGTCCCGGTGCACACCGAGGGCTGGGCGCACTTCACCGAGGGGCCTGACCAGTTCGTCGCGGCGTTCCGTGAGGCCGGGCTGGAAGAGCGCGTGAAGGTGCTCGAGCACGGGGTCGCGACACCCGTTGATTGAGCCCTTGACGAGCACAGAGCGTAACGACTAGCGTGTGCGACCGCCGGGGGGAACCGGCAGCCTGAGTTCACCGGGCCGGGGGGAGATCGGCCCACTGCCGAAGGGGATTTTCTGTGTTCGCACGACGCTTCCGCACTCTCTTTTCCGCCGCGACAGCCGCGGTGGTGCTGGCCGGTACGGCGGCCTTCGCGCCACTGACGGCCGATGCGGCGATCACCGCCGTACTCAGCGGGATCCAGTACGACCCGCCGGGCACCGACGTCCGTACCAACGCCCAGATCAACAACGAGTTCTTCACTGTCCGCAACATCAGCAGCCGGCCGATCAACCTGTCCGGCTTCCGGGTCGCGGACGTCGCCAAGCACGTGTTCGTGTTCCCGAAGGGCTATGTACTGCCGGGCCGGTCGACGGTGATCGTGCGCACCGGCAAGAACCGGAACCGGGCGCTGACGCTGTACTGGAACCAGAGCTGGTACGTCTGGAACAACACCGGCGACACCGCCTACTTCCAGACCCCGGCCGGCAAGACCTTCGACACCTGCACCTACAAGGCCGTGACCGGCCGCTACCGAGTCGGCTGTTAGTCCTGGGCGGGATCGGTGCCGTCCGGGATCCAGTCCCGGACGGTGATCTCGTCGCCGACGCGAATGGTGCCTCCGGCAAGTACTGCGGCCTTGACGCCGAAGCTGACGCCGCCGCCGTACGCCGGTTCGCGCCGGTACGTCGCCAGTGTGCGGGTGGGTTCCGGACCGGACTTGGCGCCGGTCGCTTGGTCCACTGTCGGAACCGCACACCGGATACCGCGCGCCGAATAACCGATCTCGACCGCGCCGGCCGTCATCCGGAGCACCTTGTCCTCGGTGTGCGGTTCGGACCAGCCGGACACGACGAGGTTCGGCCGGAAGCGATTCATCGGGATCGCCTCGCCGCCGCGCTCGACGATGCGCGCATTCAGCCCGTCGAGTGACGACAGCGACGTGATCATCAGCGCATGTGCGTCGCCGTACCCGGTGAGGCCGCGATGGGCGCCCCAGCCGGGCCGTTCGTGCTCGGGCGTGACCCGGACCAGCGCAGCCGGCGTACCGAGGCGGGCCGAGAACCATTCGTCCGCGGCCGCGTCCTGGACGACGCCCTGGCCGAACCATTTGCCGAACAGACTGACGTCGCGCCGCTTGCCGTCGTACCGGATCGCGAGCTCGAGATCGGGGGCGTCGGCGGCGGACAGCCGGAGGCGGTCGCCGGCGGTTTCGGCGTGCAGGGTCGCCATCGCGGGGAGCTTGCGCTGGCTGAGGAAGCTGCCGTCGGGCTCGACGAGCATGAACAGCCGGTCGTTGAGCAGGCCGGTCGGGCCGACCTCAGCGGACTCGACGGGGATCCCGGCGAGACCTTTCACCGGGTAGTAGGCCAGGGCGGCAACCTTCGCGACAGACACAGGGTCAAGCCTAACCGGCGCTTGATCTGTTGAAACGTGTTGAGTTATGTTTGAACACGTGGAGGCCTTCGCGGATGCGTTGCAGCGGGTACGTCGCGATGCCGGGCTGAGCTACCGGCGGCTGGCCGAGCGCGCGCACTACTCGCATCCACACCTGATCCGCGCGACCAACGGCAAACAGTTGCCGACCTGGGAGGTCGCCAGGGCGTTCCTGACCGGGTGCGGTGTACCGGCCGACCTGATGCCGGTCTGGCACCGGCGCTGGGAAGAAGCCGGCCGCGATCCGCGCGACGTGGTCGGGTTGCTGGACAACGCGGAGACGCTCGAACAGCTCGGCGCTGCCGTCGCAGCACTCGCCCGGCCGCGATCGCTCCGAGTGCTCGCCGAACTCACGGGCATCCCGCGCGCCACCATCCAGGCCTGGCTCCAAGGCACCCGCCTGCCCAGCCCCGACAGGCTCGACCTGCTCATCCGCGCAGTCGGCGCGACCGCGCCCGAGCGCGCCGCGGTCGCGCGCGCCGCGAAACGGCTCAGCTCGGCCCGGGAGCGCTCGCCCCTCGCCGAGAGCGCCTGAACGGCGGCGGCCGCTGCGCCGGTGCCGGCGTCAGCTCCGGAAGACCGAGGGCGGTGCCTGGGGTGTGATGTAGTTTTCGGCGTCTGTGAGGGGGGCGGCTTTGCCCGCGAGCTCGTCGAGCGGCATCACGTCGTACGGCGGTTGGGCGCGGCGCCCGGCATCGGTCAGGTCGGGGACGGGCTGCCGGGACGCGACCATGATCACGTTGCCGAATCCCTTGCCACGCAGGATCTTCCGCTCCGCGAGCACTACCCCGCCCCCGATCGCGGCCCGCACGGTCGCCGCCGTACGCCGGACGAACGGCAACCCGGCCTTCCCGTCGATCAGATTCGCCACCAGCACGCCCGTCGGCCGCAACACCCGGGCGCACTCGCCGAAGAACTCCGCCGTCACCAGATTCGCCGGCACCGCCTCGTGCTCGAACGCGTCGAGGATCACCACGTCCATCGAGTCGTCGTACACCTCGCCGATCCCGGCCCGGCCGGTGACCGGCCGCACCTTGATACCGGTCCGCTTCGGCAGCGGTAGTGCCTCGCGGACGAACTCGGTCAGGTCCTCGTCCGGCTCCAGCACGATCTGCCGCGACCGCGGCCGGGTGACGGCGACGTACCGCGGGATGCTCAGCGCGGCCCCGCCGACGTGCAGGACCGCGATCGGCTGACGTCGCGGCACGATCGCGTCCACGACGTCGCCGATCCGGCGCATGTACTCGAACGGCAGGTGGGCGGGGTCGGCCAGATCGACCTGCGACTGCGGCGATCCGTCGATCCGCAGCACGAACGTCCCGTCGTGCTGCGCCTCTACACTCGCCAGCCCGGAGGCGGTCCGTCGTTCCACCCGCCCATCATTCCAGTCAGCGAGCTTCCTTCTCCTCGGCCACCGCGATGTCGGTGTTGTCGGTGAACAGCCCGTCGATCCCGGTCTTGCGGTATGCCGCGATCTCGCCGAACAGGTTGCCCGAGTCGTTCGGGTTGGCCGAGCTGTCGAAGTCGGCCGGCAGGAACGTGTTCTCGACCCGGAACGTGTACGGGTGCACGACGAGCCCGGCCCGGTGCGCGTCCGAGACCAGGCTTGTCGGCTTGCCGAGCTTCCCGGTCGCGTCGAGTGGGATCACCTGATCCTTCGAAGGCCCGACGCCGTCGGCGTACGTCGCGACCTCGCGCAGCCCCTTCGCGCTGACGATGTCGGCGTACGTGCGCTTGTCGCCGGAGACCACGAAGTCGTACGGCGCACCGGCCGAGCTGGTCAGCTGCACCAGCGGGACCCGGAGCTGGTTGTCCAGCGCCTTCAGGTTCGACACCTCGAAGGACTGCACGAAGACCTTGGCGTCCGGCCGGTTCAGGCCGTTGCGGTTCAGGGTCTTGATCAGCTCGGGCTCAAGCGGCAGCCCCTGCTGCCCGAAGTACGTCGGGTGCTTGGTCTCGGGGTAGATGCCGATCGGGCGGCCGAGCTCCTTGGACAGGCGCTTGCTGAGGTCGATCACTTCCTGGAATGTCGGGATCTGGTAGTGCCCGTTGAAGACCGTGTTGTGCTGCCGCACCGCGGGGATCCGCTCGACCGCGCGCAGCGTCTTCAGCTCGGCCAGCGTGAAGTCCTCGGTGAACCAACCGGTGGTGGCGACGCCGTCGAGCAGCTTGGTCTTCTTGCGGTCCTTGAACTCCGGGTGGTTCGCGACGTCCGTCGTACCGCTGATCTCCGGCTCGTGCCGGGTGACCAGCACATGGTCCTTGGTGGTGACCAGGTCGGGCTCGATGTAGTCGGCCCCCATCCGCGCGGCCAGCTCGTACGACGCGAGCGTGTGTTCGGGCCGGTAGCCGGACGCGCCCCGGTGGCCGACGATCACGAAGTCGTCGTGCTTGCCCGAAGCAGCCGGCGCGGCGGGCGCGGACGAAGGGACGGCGGACGGTACGACGACGGCCGCAGCGACCGCGAGGGCCGAGGCGGCAACCGGCACCAGCCGGCTGGGCAGCTTCATGAAGTTCTCCTAACAGGTCAGGGACTGAGGTCACCCTCGGACACACCGTCGGCCCCGCGACGTACGCCGCATGACCGCTCGGTGAACGATCCATCGGGATGTGAGCTAGTCGGTGGTCCCCCAGCGTTGGGCTGCGACACCCGGCTTGCTAGCGTCCGAAGCACACAAAACACAAAGGGAGCGTGTCGTGAGCACTACACCGGTGAAGGTGGCCGTTACCGGGGCCGCGGGGAATATCGGTTACAGCCTGCTGTTCCGGATCGCGAGCGGGGCCCTGCTCGGGCCGGACACCCCGGTGGAGCTGCGGCTGCTCGAGATCACCCCGGCGCTGAAGGCCCTCGAGGGCGTCGTGATGGAGCTCGAGGACTCCGCCTTCCCGGCGCTGGCCGGGATCGAGATCGGCGACGACCCGAACGTGGTCTTCGACGGGGTCAACGTCGCGCTGCTGGTGGGTGCGCGGCCGCGGACCAAGGGGATGGAGCGCGGTGACCTGCTCGAGGCGAACGGCGCGATCTTCACCGTCCAGGGCAAGGCGCTGAACGACCACGCCGCCGACGACGTCCGGATCACCGTCACCGGCAACCCGGCGAACACCAACGCGCTGATCGCGAAGAGCAACGCGCCGGACATCCCGGCCGAGCGGTTCTCCGCGCTGACCCGGCTCGACCACAACCGGGCGCTGGCGCAGCTGGCCAAGAAGACCGGCGTGCACGTCACCGACCTGAAGAAGCTGACGATCTGGGGCAACCACTCCGCGACGCAGTACCCGGACATCTTCCACGCCGAGGTGGCCGGCAAGAACGCGGCCGAGGTCGTCAACGACCAGGCCTGGCTGGAGAACGACTTCCTCCCGACCGTGCAGAAGCGCGGCGCCGCGATCATCGAGGCGCGGGGCGCGTCCTCGGCCGCCTCCGCCGCGGCCGCGACCATCGACCACACCCGCGACTGGCTGGCCGGCTCGGCCGACGGCGACTGGCTGTCGATGGCGGTCGTCTCCGACGGCTCGTACGGCGTCGCAGAGGGCCTGATCTCGTCGTTCCCGGTGACCGTCAAGGACGGCAACTGGGAGATCGTGCAGGGCCTGGAGATCAACGACTTCTCCCGCGGCAAGATCGACGCCTCGGTCGCCGAGCTCGGCGAGGAGCGCGACGCGGTGAAGGCGCTCGGCCTGATCGGCTGACACCAACACGACAGAACGCCCCGCCGGCCGCGCCGGCGGGGCGTTCTGCTGTTCTCACCGCATCGTGTAGGCGGCGATCACCGTTTGGGTCGTGCTGTTCCCGGCCGCGTCCGTCGCCGTCGCGCGCAACGAGACGGTGTTACCCGCCGGCGTCGGGAAGATCGCCTTGTTACCAGCGACCGGCGCCTGCTTCCAACTGGCTCCGCCGTCGTCGGAGTACTGGACCTTCACCGTCTTCACGCCCTCGACCGTGAACGGCAGAACCGTGACCGGCTTGCGCACCACCGAGTTGTTGCCGTCCACGTCCGGCTGGAACGCAACCGTGTGGATCGGGATCGTCGGCTGGTCCGCGGACGAGCTGAACGTCGCCTCCAGATCGATCCGGGTCGCCCACGGCCAGACCTCCTGCGTGCGGGTCGCGACCAGCTTGTACGACGCCTTGTCCGCCGGCTGCCCGCCGATGCTGATACCGAACCCGTCCGAGGACCCGATCTCGGCCCCGTCGCGGGACAGCGTCGTACTCGCGGACGTCATGTCGACGTGGCCGCCATGGCCGTCCGCGTCGGTCATGCTGTTCAGATAGAGGTCCAGCCGGTCCGCGCGCCGGGCGGTGTAGGCGAACAACGACGGCCCGAACGCTGCCGCGTTCCACCGCTCCTGGTAGTACCGCCCGGCCTTGTAGACCACCGGGGCGCCTTCGAGCATCCACTGCCCGAGCGGGAAGTCCGAGCCGTCGGAGTCCTGCTGGGTGGTGCCGGACCAGCCGTACGGCGTCTGGTCCACGTAGTACCGGATCGTCCGCGGCACGTCGAGCCGGATGACTCGCGCCCACCCGCCGTCACCGTTCGGCTCGACCGCGGCCAGCATCTTGAAGACGCGACCCTCGGTCGTCTTGTTGACCGTGCTGTCCACGGTCGCAAGGTCGGACTGCTTCACCTTGCGGTCGAACCCGGTCGGGAATTCGCCGGGCTGGAAGTTCGCGATCCCGTACAGGTATGGCGTGTTCGTGAACAGCCCGTCCGCACCCGGCACGCCCCACTGGGACATGACATGCCCGGTCAACTCCGACGCGGACAGCTTCGGCCCGGTGCTGTAGGTGTACATCTCACCCGATCGGAAGCCGGACGCGGCGTAGGTGTACACGCCGTCCTTGATCGTTCGGTCGAAGCCGATGTCGGAGTTGGCCTGCACCGCGCCGGCGTTCGGCACCGAGGTGGTCACCGGCTTCGCCTTCCGCGCGTCGAGGACGACCGTCTGGTCACTGGTCAGCTTCACGCTCGGCGCGAGCAGCGTGAAGAAGATCCAGTCGTCCGTCCCACGCTCGAACTCCTGGAACTGGTTGAGCATGTACTCGCCCTGCGCCAGCCGGAGCGTCACCGTGCCGGTCTCGTCCGGCGCGATCGTGTCGTTCTCGTCGTTGTCGACGCCCGTGACGGACACCGGGTAGTCCGGGTCCGGGGCGCCGTTCGGCTTGATCAGCTTGACGGTCAGCGTGTACGTCGGAACTTCCTTGTCCACACCCACCGGTACGACGACCGTCTGGCCGCCGCCGGTCGCGGTGATGCGGCCGCTGTACAAGCCGTCTGCGCCGCCCAGGCTGGTGTCCGACGTCGCCTGCACGGACGCCGTACCGCCGGCCGGAACAGTCACCGAGTCGGCGCTGAGCTTCAGAGCGCCGGCGGGAGCCGCCGTACCGTCGGGGCCGTTCAGCGCCGACGACAGCGACAGCGTGACGGCTGCGTCGCCGAGGTTGCGGTAGGTCACCTCACGGGTGACCGGCTCGTCGTCGGTGTGCGGGTACGACGCTATGCCGAACGAGACGCTACCCGGCTCGGAAACCACGCTCGCCTTGATCGCCGTGGTCAGGTCGATCCGTCCGGCGCCCTGCTGGAACGACGTCTGGTCTGCGGCGACCTTCGCCGAACCCATCAGCGCGGCCTTCAACTCGGCCGGCGTCCAGGACGGGTGTTCCTGCAGCAGGATCGCGGCCGCGCCGGCGGTGTGCGGTGTCGCCATCGACGTACCCGAGAGCCGCAGGTACTTGTCGCCGACCGGCTCGCCGATCGTGGAGTCCTTCGACTTCGCCGCGACGATGTCCGTGCCGGGTGCGGTGACGTCCGGCTTCACGGCGCCGTCACCGATCCGCGGGCCGCGGCTCGACAGCGGATTCAGCTGGTCCTGCTTGGTGACGTTCCCGACGGTCAGCGCCGCATCCGCACTGCCCGGCGAGGCGATCGTGCGGTCGCCCGGCCCTTCGTTGCCAGCGGCAACTACAAACAGGGTGCCGGTCTGCGCGGTCAGCCGGTTGACGGCCTCCTCGAGCGGATCGATGTCCGGGGTGTCGGTGCCGCCGAGGCTCAGGTTCACGATCTTCGCCTTGACGTCGTTCGCGGCCCAGTCCATACCGGCCAGGATCGCGGACTCGTCGCAGCCCCAGACCTCGCAGACCTTGCCGTCGTAGATCCGCGCGTCCGGCGCCACGCCCTTGTACCTGCCGTCCGACGCGGCGCCGGTGCCGGCGATCGTCGACGCGACGTGCGTGCCGTGACCGACCAGGTCGTCGGCGGACTCGGTGGTGAAGTTCTTCTCCCCCACGACCTGCGTCGCGAGGTCGGGATGGGTCGCGTCGATGCCGGTGTCGAGCACGGCGACCGACACACCTTTGCCGGTGTACCCGGCCTGCCACGCGACCGGTCCGCCGATCTGCGGCACCGACTGGTCGAGCAGCACCTTGCGTTTGCCGTCCAGCCACAGCTTGGTGAATCCGCCGGAGTTCATGAACGTCTTGGCGTCCGACTTGTTCACCTTCATCGCCGCGCCGCCGATCGACGGCAACTGGCGGGTGACCCTCGTCCCGGCCGGCACGGCTCGCTTCGCAGTACCGGCGTACGTCGTCAGCACCGGGATCGTGCTCGTCGACGCGTCGTCGAACTTGTCCTTGACCAGCTCGGCCACATCGAACAGCCGGCGGTCGATCTTCCCGTCGCCGACCGCCTTGGTGACGTCGGCCGGGATCACGTACGAGTGGTCCTTGGTCCGGTACGTCGTGAAGCCGACGTGCTCCCGGCCCGCACCCGGCATGATCGCCGCTTTGGTCAGGTCGCCGCCGGGCAGGACGACGCGGTCGCCGGTGATCAGCGTGACGCTGACGTCCTTCACCCCCGCGGAACGGGCGGTGGCAGCCGGGCCGGACGGGACCGCATGAGCGGTTCCGCCCAGACCGGCGACCAGGCCCGCGACCGCCAGTGCGGCGATCGCGGGCGTTCCTCTGCGCGTGAATTTCACAGGGCCTCCCCAGAAATCGGTTGTCTGCGCGCCTTCACAACGTGACGACCGGTCTCCGGGGTTGCACGGTCAGGCCAACGGATATGCGCCGATAACGGTCAGTTCCGTAATGTTTCGGGCACCGTCGACCAGCTCGGACTTGAGCGAGATGCCCTTGGCCGTCTTCGGAGTCACGAAGATCGCCTTGTAACCGCCATGCCCGGTTGGCGCGACCGCGGCGTCGTGCCACGTCTTGCCGTCATCACCGGAGACCTGGATCGTCAGCTTCCGGATCTTGGGCAACGGCTGACCCGGCTGCGCCTCGACCACGACAGGCAGCACGGTGACCGGCTTGCGCTCGGCCACGTTGTGGCTGTTCACGGTCGGCCGGTAGCGGATCCCGAGCAACGGCAGCGGTTGCTGCTCGTCGGTCGCTGCCGACGAGAATGTCCACCGCAGATCCATCCGCGTGCTGAACGCGCTGAACGACTGCCGCGTCTGCGTCGATTCCAGCGTGTACGTCGACTTCTCCGCGGGCAGACCGCTCGCCTCGACGTACCCGAAGTACGGCGATTCGGCGACGACCTTCCCGTCCCGGATCAGCTTGCTGGACTGCGCATCGGTGGCGCTGAATCCGCTGCTCCCGTCCGCGTCGGCCAGTCCGTACGCGTAGATGGCCAGATCGTTCTGGGCCCTGGCCGCGAGGTCCGGCGCCGTGGTGAAGGCAGCGGCGTTGAAGCGCTCGTGGTACGACTTGCCGGCCCGGTACGACTTCACCGGCGACTCCAGCCGGGTGATCGTCTGCGGGAACGGGTCGTTCGGGTCCGTGCCCGGGGTGATCTCGTCGGTCTCCAGCTGCCACGTCGCCGGCTTGGCGTCGGCGTACAGCGTCGTGGTCAGCGGGGCCTTGCCGTAGTCGAGAACCGGCGACCAGCCGCCGTTCATCCCGGGCCCGTTGCCCATCAGGATCCGCTCGACGGCGCGGTCGCTCGCGGCGTTGGTGGCCTGCTTGACGACGGCCTGGTCCTTCGCCTTGACCGCCCGGACGAAACCGGTCGGGTAGACGCCCGGGAAGGCGTTCAGCTGACCCACGAGGTACGGCGAGTCGTTGAACGAACCGTTCGCGTCCGGCTTCGCCCACTGCGACGCAACGTGGCCGGTCAGCTGGTCCGGCGGCAACGCGGGACCGAGTTGGGCGCTGTAGAGGCCGTCGAAGTCGAACGCCAGACCGGAGTACCCGAATCCGTAGTTTCCGTCGGCGGACGTCCGGTCGAAGCCGACGTCGGCGAGCGCAACCTTCGCATCGGCCTGCGGAACGGTCACCTTGACCTGCTTGGTCGCGCGGGCGTCGAACACCACCGTGGTGTCCTTGGTGAGCTGGATCGAGGGCTGCACCAGGCTGTAGCTGGTGAAGCTGCCGTCCGGGTGCTCGACGAACTGGTTCGCCTGCACCAGGTACTCGCCTTTCAGCAGCCGTAGGCTGATCGTGTCGTTGCCGTCACCGAGGAACTGGAAGAAGCTCCGCTCCAGGGCCGTGATGACGCCTTCGACCGGCGCCGGCTTGCCGTCGGGGCCGATCGCCTTCAGGGTCAGCGTGTAGCTTTCCTGCTCCTTCTCCACGCCGATCGCGCTCGTGACGCTGACGTCGCCGCCGGTCGCGGTGATCCGGCCCGAGTACAGCCCGTCCGGGCCGTCGTGCTTGGTGTTCGAGGTGGCCTGCACGGACGCCGTGCCGCCCGCCGGGACGGTGACGGAGGTTGCGCTCAGCTTCAGTGCGTCGGCCGGCGCGGGGTTGCCGTCCGGGCCGTTGAGCGACGCGGTGAGGTCGAGCGTGACCGCCTGGTCGCCGAGGTTGCGGTACGTCAGGGTCTTGGTGACCGGGGTGTCGTCGTCGTGGGGCCACACCGCCGTACCGAACGAGACGTTGCCGGGCTCCGCGATCACGGTCTGCTTGATGCCCTTGGCAACATCTACCCGGCCGGCGCCCTGCTCGAACGCGGTCTGGTCGTCGAACGGCTTGGCCGAACCCATCAGCGCGCCCTTGAGCTCGGCGGCCTTCCAGTCCGGGTGCTCCTGCGCCAGGATCGCGGCCGATCCCGCTACGTGCGGCGTCGCCATCGACGTACCGTCGAGGCGCAGGTAATCGTCGCCGACCGGCTCGCCGATGATCGAGTCCTTCGCCTTGGCGGCGACGATCGACACACCGGGTGCGGTGATGTCCGGCTTGACGGCGCCGTCGCCGACACGCGGTCCGCGGCTGGAGAAGTCGGCCAGGCCGTTCTGCTTGTCGACGGCGCCGACGGTGAGCGCGGCGTCCGCACTGCCCGGCGAGCCAATGGTGCGCTCGGTCGGGCCGTCGTTGCCGGCGGCAATCACGAACAGCGTGCCGGTCTCGGCGGTCAGCCGGTTCACGGCCTCCTCGAGCGGGTCGATCCCCGGGGTGTCGGTGCCGCCCAGGCTGAGGTTCACGACCTTCGCCTTGACCTCGGTCGCGGCCCACTCCATGCCGGCCAGGATCGCGGAGTCCGGGCAGCTGCCGAAGTCGTCACAGACCTTGCCGTCGTACAGCCTCGCGTCCGGGGCCACGCCCTTGTACTTGCCGTTCGACGCGGCCGCCGTACCGGCGATCGTGGAGGCGACGTGGGTGCCGTGACCGAAGTGGTCGCCGTCCGGTGCGTCGGTGAAGTTCTTCTCCCCCACCACCTGGGTCGCGAGGTCCGGGTGGGACTTGTCGATGCCGGTGTCGAGGACGGCGACCGGGATGCCCTTGCCGGTGTACCCGGCCTGCCACGCGGTCGGCGCGCCGATCTGCGGGACCGACTGGTCCAGCGTGACCTTGCGCTTGCCGTCGAGCCAGATCTTGTCGATCCCCGGTGCGCTGAGCACGCCGGCCGGCTTCGTGGCTGTCAACGCGGCGCCGTTGATGACGGGCAGTTGCCGCGAGACCTTGGCACCCGGGATCGCGGCTCGCTTCTGGGTCTTCCCGCTGTACGTGACGATCAGCGGCAGTTTGTCGTCGTACCCGGCCTTGATCAGTCCGGTGACGTCGAACAGGCGGGTATCGAGTTTGCCTGTCGACAGTTGCTCGCGGACGTCCGACGGTACGACGTACAGGTGGTCCTTCAGCCGGTACGAACTGAACGCGACCTTGGTCCGGCCTGCGCCGGGTTGCACGGCGGGCTTGGCCGGGTCGCCGCCCTTCAGCGTGATCCGGTCGCCGGTGATGAGGGTGACGCTCTGGTCCTTCAGCTTGACCGTCTTCGCGGCCAGTGGATGAGGTTGTGGTGCAGCGGCTGATGCATGGCCCGGGGCGGAGAGCCCGAGGCTCAAAGCGGCGATCGAGGCGACGGCGGCTGCACCGCGGCGCCTCGATCGTGGTGTGGATACCACGATGAGTCCCTCCCGATCGTTGTCCTCACATCGGGCCGCCCGACGCCTCCTCACGGAGCGGAGTCGAGCGACCACTTAACGGTAGATGTCCGGACTGGACCGAAAGGTTGCCTGTATCACCTGCCACGGCAGGTTCCTGCCTCACTACTGCCCGTAAGGGCAAGTCGATCAGGCAGGCGGCGCGACCATGGCGTCCGCCTGGCCGGAGGCTGCGAGCGAGGCGGCGATGAAACCGGAGGCCTTGAGGTCCTCGATCACGCCGTGGAGGTAGGCAACGGTGTCTGCCTGCTTCGACCTGGCGGTGCCGACGGCCTGCTGGATCTGCATGAACCGCTCGTCGATCACGCGCAGGTCCGGGTGCTCGGCGACGTACGCCGTGATCGGCTGCCGGATCCCGGCCGCCGCCTCCAGGCCTTCGGCGCGGAACACGTCGACACCTTCCGCACCGCGCACAACCGTTGCCTGCTGCAACGTTCTGGTCAGGTAGAGGTCGTACGCCGAGCCTTGTTTGACCCCGATCCGCACACCCTCGGCGTCGACGTCGGCGACCGTGGCGAGCCGCGAGTCCCGTGGTACGGCGTACACGCCCTCGATCACGACGTACGGCGCGGTGAAGGCGACCTCCTCTGCCCGGGCCGGGTCGATCGCGAGGAAGCAGATGTCCGCCTGGCCGGTCGTCATCGCCTCGAACGACTTCCGCGCCGCGTCGAAACAGACCAGCTCCAAGGGCAGCTCGAGACGCTTCGCGAGCTCCCGCGCGATATCCACCGTGACTCCGCCCGGTGCGTCCGGCGTACCGTTCGCCAGCACCGGGTTCCCGAGGTTGATGGAGGCCCGCAGTACACCGGTCGGCGCGAGGTCCGCCTGCACAGTCGTCATACCCGCGACCCTATCCGCCGCACGCCCCCGACCCGGCCGATGATTGACGAATCCCGTCAGTCGTAGTCCCTGACGGCCGCCCGGGCAGCCGCGGCGAGCTCGTCGTCCTTCGACGGCGCGAACACGCTGGTCGTCGGTGTCGGGTTCGCGCGGAGCAGACGCGTGCGCTGCCAGGTCGGCGGGTGGTCGGCGTCGGTCCGGCCGTTCTGCGCCTGATCCACCCGGATCAGCCGGACCAGCTCGTGGTCGGGGATCTCGGCGGCGGTACGCCGCAGTACGTCGAGCGGATCGCACCCCGGCTCGAACCGGACGGCGCGTGCCAGCGCGCGGAAGCAGGCGCCGGCGAGCAGCAGGCGCTCCAGCGAACGCGCAGTCGGCTCCGAGCCGACGAGCTCCGCGACCCGGCGGTCGATCCGGTACTCGCGGCGTTGCCGACCGGACAGATCGAGCCGTCGCAGCAGGCGGCGGTACCCGCGGATCGGCGGGCCGAGAACCGCGTTGGCGATCTGGACGAGCCGGCTGTGCAGGACCTGGTCGTCACTTCCCTGCCCGACCAGGACGACCACCCCCTCCGACGACTTGAGCTTCCCGTCCCCGGCCGAGTCGAGCGCCCCCGGCTGCACGGCCGCGGCGAGTTCGCCGAGGATGTGCTCGGCCGCACCGAGGACGCGATCGTGAGTGCCGCGCTGGTCGTCGTACGTGGCGTGTGCGAGGACGGCGTACCGCTCCTGAGGGTTGAGCGCGACCCAGGCCGGGAGGCCGAGGAGCAGCACGCGGCGGTAGCGCCAGCCGATGCGACCGATCGCGATCCGGGTGCCGGTGGTGACGACGACGCTCTCGAGTTTCGGCGTACCGGTCTGTGCGGCGAGGCGGTCGAGGACGTCGTACAGCTGGGGAGCTTGTTGTCGCGTTACGGCCCGGGCGTTGCGAGGGAGGCGGTTGAGGCGTGGGCGGAAGATCGCGGTGATGACGAAGAGGATCGCCGCGAACGGCGCGGCGAAGAGGAACGGCCGGTAGAACACGAGCAGAGCCAGACCGCCGAGCAGACCCGGCAGCGGCACCAGCAGGACCGGCAACGACAGCAGGAAGGCGCCGACCGAACGCTCCGGCCCGGGAGTCCGGCCGCTGATCAGGACATCGGCCAGCTTGCTCTCACGCTCGACCTCGCGACTCCGGGCGGGGCATCACGAGTTTTTGCAGAGACATTGTGTAAGTCGGGAGGCGGTCCTACTGTGTGCGCATCAACTCATCCGATGGGGGTGCAATGAAGCGTCGGAGTGTGGGGCTGCTGGTGGCCGCGGCGATGGTCGTTCCAACGATTGCTGCCGTACCTGCGGAGGCCCACGGTGACACCAAGCGAGTGGTGGGGTACTACACCAACTGGAGCGGGTACGACCGGAACTACCTGGTCAGCGACCTGGTGAAGACCGGGGCCGCGGCCCGGCTGACCCAGATCAACTACGCGTTCGGCTTCGTCGACGCCCAGGGGAACTGCATCAGCAGCGATCCGTGGGCCGACTACCAGCGACCGTTCACCGCCGAGCAGAGTGTGAACGGCAAGGCCGACGAGCCCGGACAGGTGCTCAACGGCAACCTCAACCAGTTCAGAGAACTGAAGAAGAAGTACCCGAAGCTCCGGATCAGCATCTCGCTCGGCGGCTGGACCGGCTCGGCGCACTTCTCCGACGCCGCGCTCACGCAGGCCTCTCGGGCCGCGCACGTGAAGTCGTGCCTGGACATGTGGCTCAAGGGCAACCTGCCCGGCCTCCCCGCCGGCGCCGCGAAGGGCATCTTCGACGGCGTCGACCTCGACTGGGAGTGGCCGGCCAGCGAAGGCAACCCGGGCAACGTGATCCGGCCCGAGGACAAGCAGAACTTCACCGCGCTGGTGCACGAGTACCGCAAGCAGCTGGACAAGCTGTCCGGCCGGCCCGGTAAGTACGACCTGACCGCGTTCCTGCCCGCGAACCCGACGATGATCGACAAGGGGTTCGAGGTCCGCAAGCTGTTCAAGGACCTGACCTTCGGTACGACGCAGGGCTACGACTACCACGGTCCGTGGGAGACGCTCACCAACCAGCAGTCCGCGATCGACGGACCGAAGGGCGATCCGACCACACCGGAGTTCAGCTCGCAGGTCACGATCGACGCGTACCTGTCCCGCGGCGCACCGCGCGACCAACTGGTGATGGGCGTGCCGTTCTACTCGCACGGCTGGACCGGCGTGACGAACGCGAACCACGGCCTGTTCCAGCCGTCGACCGGCCCGGCACCCGCGACGTACGAGGCAGGCACCGAGGACTACCGCCTGCTCAAGGCTCACCTTTCGGATTACACGGTGTACCGCGACAACCGGGCCGGGTTCGCCTGGCTGTTCGACGGTACGACGTTCTGGACCTGGGACGACCCGGTCGAGATGGCCCGCAAGGCGCGCTACATCGACCACCGCGATCTCGGCGGCGCGATGATCTGGTCCCTCGACGGCGATTCAAATGGGGAGCTGATCTCGGCGTTGCACCGTAACCTTCGCTGAGTGGATCTGAATACTCTCCAGAACCGGTTCGGCGCAGCTAGCGCCGAACCGGTCGTCGGCGGCTGTTCCGGAGCGACGGTCGTCCGGCTCGATCGTGGGTCGGAACGCCTTTACTACAAGGCCGGTGCCGGCGCCGATCTCGAGGCGGACCGGCTCGCGTGGCTCGGCTCGACCGGCTTCCCGTGCCCTCAGCTCGTTGACCGCGGCAACAATTGGATGCTGACCACGGAGCTGGCCGGCCGCGACGCTTCCGACGACTGGCCGACGGCCGACCGCCCCGCAGTCCTCGCGGCGATGGCCGACGGTCTCCGCGCGCTGGACGAGCTTTCGGGCTGCCCTTTCCCGTCACCGTTCCCCGGTGCCGGAGACGCCGTCACGCACGGGGACTACTGTGCCCCCAACGTCTTCATCGACCCAGAGACCCTGCGTTTCTGCGGCATCCTCGACCTCGGACGTCTCGGCGCCGGCGACCGCTACCTGGACCTCGCGCTGATGTTCAAGAGCCTGCGCGGCCTGAACCCGCAATACGGGGGTCTCCCGGCGGCGCGGCGGTTCGTCGAGCTCTACGGCGGGGATCCGGACGACCCACGCATCGAGCAATACATCACGCTCGACGACAGCGGCGACTACATGCCCTGATACGCCCGGCGGTAGGCGCTCGGGGTTGTCTGCAGCGCGGTCTTGAAACGCCTGCGCAGATTGGTCGCCGACGACAGGCCGACCTTGGTGGCGATCGTCTCGACCGGGAGGTCCGTTTCCTCCAGCAGGACGCGGGTTCTGGCGATCCGCTGGGCGAGCAACCACTGGCCGGGTGCCATCCCGAGCTGGTCGGCGAACCGCCGCGCGAGCGTCCGCGGCGAGACATTCGCCTGCCCGGCAAGGTCCTCGAGCGTGAGCGGCTCGGCCAGATGATCGGCCGCCCAGTCGAGGAGGTCACCCAACGACGCCACCGGCGCTTGCTCCTCGGTGCGGTACTGCGTCTGGCCGCCTTCGCGATGTGGCGGCATGACCATCCGTCGTGCGACCCGCGCGGCGTGAGCGGCGCCGTGGTCGCGTCGGACCAGTTGGAGGCAGAGGTCGATGCCGGTCCCGGATCCGCCGCTGGTCGCGACGTCGCCGTGGTCGATGTAGAGCACGTCCGGATCCACCTGTACCGCGGGGAATCGGTGCTGCAGCTCGTCGGCGTACCGCCAATGGGTTGCCGCCCGGCGTCCGTCGAGGAGCCCGGTCGCCGCCAGTACATAAGCTCCTGAGCAGATGCTGACCAGGCGGGCTCCCCGCCGATGTGCTCGGGTGAGCGCCCACAGTACGCGTTGGGTGGGTTCGCGGTTGATCGGCAGCCAACCCGGTACGACGATCGTGTCCGCCCGATCGAACGCCCGCAGGCCGGACGTGACCATCAGGTCGAAACCTTCGGTCGTGCGGACCGGCCCGGGGTGCTCTGTGCACACGCTGAAGCGGTACGGCGCCTCGCGGAACACGGCCGCCGCACAGCCGAGTTCGAAGCTCGCCTGGGGCGGGCTGACCAGAGCGACGACTCGGTGCATGGCAAGAAAGTACCTGATCGGGACTGTCCAGACACTGGGTCTCGGGCCTCGGAATGCGGAGGATCGGAGGTATGCAGAACTACGAGTGGGCGTCGGTCGACGACGCACCGGTCCGGGAGCTCTTCCCCGGCATCACGCTGCGACCGCTCTGGTCCGGCGAGGTCGCGAAAGCCTTTGTCCTGCAGATGGATCCGGGATCACGCTGGGAAGGCATCGACGTCCACGACCCGGGACCGGAGGAGGTGTTCGTCGTCGACGGCGTGTTCAACGACGGGATCCGCGACTACCCGGCCGGTTCGTTCATCCACGCCCCGGCCGGGTCGTCGCACGTACCGCAGTCCGCTCAGGGCTGCACGCTGTTCTTGTTCTATCCCGAGGGTTAGTCGGTGCTCCGCAGTTCGGTCGGGGCGCCGTGGACCGCGGGGATGCTGCCGAGCTTGCCGGCCTGGAAGTCCTCGAAGGCCTGGATGACCTCGGCGCGGGTGTTCATCACGAACGGCCCGGCCATCGCGATCGGCTCGCGGATCGGACGGCCGCCGATCACGAGGATGTCCAGGTTCGGCTCGGCCTGCGGCTGGGTCTGGGAGGCCTGGGTCCGGATCGTGTCGCCGGGGCCGAAGACCGCGAGCTGGCCCTTGCGGAACGGACGCCGTTCGGCGCCGACCGTACCCTGACCGGCGAGGACGTAGACGAGCGCGTTGTAGTCCGGCTGCCAGGGCATGACCAGCTCGGCGCCCGGGCTGACGGTCGCGTGCACGAGGGTGATCGGGGTGCGGGTCGAGCCGGGCCCTTCGTGGCCGTCGACCGAGCCGGCGATCACGCGGATCAGCGCGCCGCCGTCCTGCGTGGACAGCAGCGCAGCGTCACCGCCGCGGATGTCCTGGTA
This sequence comes from Kribbella sp. NPDC000426, assembly GCF_040300265.1. Classification (NCBI taxonomy): domain Bacteria; kingdom Bacillati; phylum Actinomycetota; class Actinomycetes; order Propionibacteriales; family Kribbellaceae; genus Kribbella; species Kribbella sp. NPDC000426. The sequence continues at coordinate 1,236,164 of NZ_JBEPDK010000001.1, forward strand.
GCGCGGCGCGGCCCACTTCTGGACCTTCGGCAGGTTCACCCAGAGCTGGATGCCGTGGAACAGGCCGCCGCTCAGCACCAGGTGCTCCGGCGGGGTCTCGATGTGCAGCAGGCCCGAGCCCGCGGTCATCCACTGCGTGTCGCCGTTCGAGATGACGCCGCCACCGCCGTTGGAGTCCTGGTGCTCCATGATCCCGTCGAGCATGTACGTGACGGTCTCGAAGCCGCGGTGCGGGTGCCAGGGGGTGCCCTTCGGCTCCCCCGGCGCGTACTCGACCTCGCCCATCTGGTCCATGTGGATGAACGGGTCGAGGTCGCGGAGGTCCACGCCGGCGAACGCACGCCGTACCGGGAAGCCCTCGCCCTCGTAGCCGCTGGGCGCGGACGTCACCGACTTCACCGCGCGCTCGTGCGCGATCGCCGGGTCCGGCTGGGTGATGCGGGGCAGGACGGTGATGTCGCTGACGGTCACGGCGGGCATGGTGGCTCCTCGCTGGTCGGTAGTTCAAGAATAAACTATCTGCCCGAACCACGGCAAGCGCGGCGGCATTCCCGGCTCACAGGAACCTCCCAGCCGGTGTCCAGGGTGGCCGGAGTCGGGGTTGGCACCGTCGTCAGTGGAACCCATCCGCGACCTGGAGACGATCATGACGACGCTGCTCGACCGACCCGTAGTGGAACAACGCCCCGCCGAACCAGCGCCCGGCCGGTTGCGGCGGATCGTGCGCGGGCCGGCGGCGCAGGCGGCGTACGTTCGGCCGGCCGCGCTCGCGATGCTCGTCGGCACCGCGTTCCTGTACTTGTGGAACCTGACGGCCTCGGGCTACGGCAACAGCTTCTACGCCGCCGCGGAACTCGCCGGGACACAGAGTTGGAAGGCGTGGCTCTTCGGGTCGCTCGACGCGGGGAACGCGATCACGGTCGACAAGCCGCCGGGCGCGCTGTGGGTGGCGACGGCGTTTGCGCGGGTGTTCGGCTTCAACAGCTTCACCGTGCTGGCGCCGCAGGCGTTCATGGGGATCGCTGCGGTCGGGCTGTTGTATCTGACGGTTCGACGGCTCGCTGGGCCTGGGGCGGGGTTGATCGCCGGTTCGGCGCTGGCTTTGACGCCGGTCGCCGTACTGATGTTCCGGTTCAACAACCCGGATGCGTTGCTTGTGCTGTTGATGGTGGCTGCGGCGTACTTCGTCGTACGGTCGCTGGAGAAGGCTTCGGCACGGTGGCTGGCGCTGGCCGGGGTTGCGATCGGGTTCGCGTTCCTGACGAAGATGGGGCAGGCGCTGCTGGTGGTGCCGGCGTTCGGGCTGGTGTATCTGATCGCGGCGCCTACGTCGTTGCGGCGGCGGCTCGTGCATCTGGTTGTGGCGTTGGGTGCTGTCGTCGTCAGTGCTGGGTGGTATGTGGCGCTGGTTGAGCTGTGGCCTGCGTCGAGTCGGCCTTATATCGGTGGGTCGACCAACAATTCGTTGCTGGAGCTGGCGCTTGGGTACAACGGGCTCGGGCGGTTGTTCGGTGGTCAGGGCAACGGTGGTGGTGGCGGTGGCGGGAACACCGGGTTTGGTGGGAGTACTGGTCTGACCCGGATGTTCGGCTCTGCCTTCGGGACCGAGATCTCGTGGTTGTTGCCTGCGGCATTGATCGCGTTGGTCGGCGGGTTGTGGCTGACGCGGCGCGCGGCGCGGACGGACCTGGCTCGGGCCGGGTTCGTGCTGTGGGGCGGGTGGTTGCTGGTGACCGCGATTGTGTTCAGCTTCATGAGCGGGACGGTGCATCCGTACTACGCGGTCGCGCTGGCCCCGGCGATCGCCGGCCTGGTCGGTATGGGCGTGCGGGTCGCGTGGCAGCAGCGCTCCTCACTCGCGGCGCGGTCGACACTCGCCGCGATGGTCCTGGCGACAGGCGCCTGGGACTACGTCCTCCTCGGCCGCACACCAACCTTCCTACCGTGGGCAAAGTACGTCGTACTCGCCGCCGGCCTAGTCGGCGCCGCCCTAGTCCTCGCCACCCACCGCACCCGCCGAGCCCTCCCCGCCGTCATCCTCGCCCTCGCACTCTCACTCGGCCTCGGCACCACAACGTACGCCGCCTCCACCGCCTCCCAACCCCACAACGGCTCCATCCCCACCTCAGGCCCCGCCAGCACCGCCCTAGGCGGCGCAGGCGGAGCCGGCATGCCAGACGCCACCCCCGGCACCCCAGGCGCACCCCCACCCACCCGCTCCACCACCTCAGGCACCTCCGGCACCTCCGGCACCTCCGGGCAGGGTGGCGCCGCCGGCTCCTCTGGTGCTGGCGGGCAGCGGGGTGGGATGGGTGGGGAGGTTAGTAGTGAACTGACTGCGATCTTGGCGAAGACGACGACCACGTGGGCAGCCGCCGTGAGCGGCTCGCAGTCGGCGGCTTCGATCGAGCTGGCGACTGGGAAGGCTGTGATCGCGATCGGTGGGTTCAGCGGGACCGACGACGCCCCGACTCTCGCGCAGTTCAAGCAGTGGGTGGCCGAGGGAAAGATCGCCTACTACATCTCCGGCAGCCAGGGCGGTGGCGGCAGCTCGTCCGCAGCCTCCGAGATCCAGTCCTGGGTCACCTCCAACTACACGGCCACCACAGTCGGGAGCACCACCGTGTACAAGCTCACCACCTGAGGAACCCAGGCCATCACAATCCGCCGCGCCGCCCGAGCCCCACGCGGCACCGCGGCCCCGCACCGATTGTGATGGCCTGGCGATCCGCACCTCCACCACTCACCAACCCCACCAGAACCTCCACAGTCGGCCGCGTTCACGCTAACCGCCGGACCCAGGAGCAGGGTTGGTGAGTGGTGGAGGTCCGGCGTTCGGCCGCGTTCACGCTCATCGCCGGCACCCAGGAACCGGGTTGAGGAGTGGTGGAGGTCCGGGGTTCGGTGGGTGCATGGCAGACTCTGGTGGCGTGACAGCTCAGATTCTGGATGGCAAGGCGACGGCGGCGGCGATCAAGGACGAGCTGAAGGTCCGGGTCGCGAAGCTGGCCGAGCAGGGCGTGGTGCCCGGGCTCGGCACGATTCTGGTCGGTGACGACCCGGGCAGCCGCGCGTACGTCGCCGGCAAGCACCGCGACTGCGCCGCGGTCGGGATCTCCTCGATCCAGGTCGAGCTGCCCGACACCGCGACCCAGGACGAGATCGCCGCGAAGGTCCGCGAGCTCAACGAGAACCCGGAGTGCACCGGCTTCATCGTCCAGCTCCCGCTCCCGAAGCACGTCGACACCAACGCGATCCTCGAGCTGATCGACCCGGTGAAGGACGCCGACGGCCTGCACCCGATGAGCCTCGGCAAGCTCGTCCTCGGCCAGGACGGCCCGCTCCCGTGTACGCCGAAGGGCTGCGTGGAGATCCTGCGCCGGTACGACGTACCGATCGCCGGCGCCCATGTGGTCGTCGTCGGCCGCGGCGTGACCGCGGGCCGGCCGATGGGTCTGCTGTTCACGCGGAAGTCCGAGAACGCGACCGTGACCCAGTGCCACACCGGCACCAAGGACCTCGCCACGGTGGTCCGCACCGGCGACATCGTGATCGCCGCGGCCGGGTCCGCCGGTCTGATCACCGCGGACATGGTGAAGCCCGGCGCCGTACTGCTCGACGTCGGCACCAGCCGCAACGCCGAGGGCAAGATCGTCGGCGACATCGAGCCCGCCGCCCGCGAACAGGCCGCCTGGATCGCGCCGATGCCCGGCGGTATCGGCCCGATGACGCGGGCCATGCTCCTCACCAACGTCGTCGAGGCCGCGGAAGCGAGTCTGGCCCAGTGACCGTAGTACCTGTGCTGAAGGTGAGAGTGACGTGCTGATGGCAGGAGAGGCCCAGCGGCGCAGCCAATGGCCGCTAGCGTTGTCACTCCTGGCCGCCCTCACCGGCCTGGTCGTGCTCTGGTTCTACGACTGGCGGAACGGCGTACTCATCTTCGCCGGCGCCGTAGGCCTCGCCGGCCTCCTCCGCGCCGCCCTCACCGACACAGCCGCCGGCCTGCTCCACGTCCGCAGCCGCATGTTCGACACCACGTTCCTCCTACTAACCGCCGCAGCCATCGCCGTGCTAGGCCTCATCATCCCGAACTGACCCCGAACAACTGCTCCAGTACGGCGCTTGTCATCCAGCCGGCCACCTCTTCCGGCGTCCAGCCGAGATCCCGGGTGAACTGGCTGTAGAGCTGCGGCCCGAGAACAACCAGTAGAACGTCGCGCGCCCGAGTGCTGGACAGACCTTCGCGCAGTGGGTGTTTGGCGCTGAGGAATGCGATCGCGCGCTCGTATCCAGCGCGCCGTAGGCCCTCGTTGTACTCGTAGCTCTTCCGCGCGTTCTCGTCACCGAGCACCACCCACACCAGCGGCGCCGCCCGCTCGAACACGGTCATCGTCCCGTCGACGAACATGCGGACGGCGGTCTCGACGTCCGTCGCCTCCTCCGCACCACGCCACCACTCCGACAGGTGCGGCGGCACCCGGTCCGTCCCCTCGACCGCGAACTCGTACGCCGCCTGCAGCAGCTCCCCCTTGGTGCGAAACGTGAAGTACAGCGTTTGCACGGCGACCCCGGCATCGCGGGCGATCGCCTCCATCGGCGTCGCGGCGTACCCCTCCTCGGTGAATCGCCGATACGCGGCCGCCACCATCCGCTGACGCGTCTCCTGCGCCCGCTCCCGCCGCGACTGCTTGACATCTCCCACGGGACGTCACTCTACTGGACTCATTACTAGTGAGTCTTCTAGTGAAGACACCAGCGAGGGGGAATCATGGCAATCGGCTCCATCGATCAGGCGGTCGGGCTCGGCAGCCGCAGGTACGGCGGAATCGCCGCGATCACCGGTGCGCTGCTGGCGATCGCGGGGAACACAGCTCTGCTGTTCGTCAACCCGGTCGTCAGCGAGGACTACCTCAGCTACCCGGTCACACCGGCCCAGTTCCGTTGGGGGCAGGTCTTCTTCGCCCTCACTCAGGCGTTGATGGCGGTCGGCATCTACGCACTGGTGCGCTCCGACGCGGTACGCCGTACCCGGTCGACAAAGGTCTTCGCGGCGCTGGCAGTCGTCGGCTTCGCGATCACGGTGCCGGGTGAGCTCGTGCTGATCCTGGTGGCTGACGAGCGATTCGACTCGACCGCGGTCAATGCCGCCAGCACTGTCTTCGGGGTCGGGTTGCTGATCGCGGACGTGGGTCTCATCGGGTACGGCGTTGCCGCGCTGCGCACCCGTCTGCAGCCCGCGGGGTGGGCCGCCCTGCCGCTCGTGCTGGGCGCGTTCCAGCTGCTGGTCGTGACTCCGCTCGCCATCGGAGTCGGCTTCACCAGCATGCTCACCTATGCGGCGACGGCGCTCGCCGACCTGCTGGTGGCGGCAATCGGCGTACGGCTACTCGTCGCGGACTGACGGTCGACCGAGAAACTGAAGCTGCACGTACTGACCTCGCGGCACGCGCTGCGGCCGGCGGTGGGATCATCCAGGTCATGCCGACGATCAGATCCGCCACCCGTGGCGACGCGGCGCGCGTTGTACAGATCTATGTCGAGTCGTGGAACGACGGGTTCGGTGAGTTGATGCCGACGATCGAGGTCACCGAGGCGCGGATTGCGCGCTGGGCCGACACGCTTGCCGATGGCAACTGGTGGGTGGCCGAGGTCGACGACACGATCGCCGGCCTGGTGGGCATCGGGCCTAGCCGGGACCCCGTCGACCCCGACCTGGGCGAGCTCGACACGATTGCGGTCGACCCGGCGTACTGGCGTCAAGGCGTAGGTAAAGCCCTTATGCAGAAGGCATTACAGGCCCTCGCCAGCACCTACCCCGAAGCCATCCTTTGGACGCTGGCCAACTACCCTCAAGGCCAGCGCTTCTACGAGTCAACCGGCTGGACCCTCGACGGCAGCTCCCGCGACAACGGCCACCAGGTCTCGTACCGCCGCCGCTTCTAGATACTCCAGTTCCAAGACGCGTAGATGCTGACGTGCACTGCGTCGAGGAGCGGCGAGGTGTATTTGACCGAACACCCCTTGGCGTAGGCATTGCGGGCGGCGAGGATCTTGGCGCGGGTCAGGTTGACGCGCTTGACCTGGTACGCCGTGACCAACTGGCGATCGGGCCAGGAGTCCTCGGTGTACGACCGTGCCATCCAATCGTCCGATGTCGGATCCGCCGGGGACCCCAACGCTCGCCCGACCTCACTCGCGCTGATCGCGCCAAGGAAATCGCCGATCTTGTCACCGCGCAGATGGCGCCCCGGCGGATTGTAGTTCGTGGTGAGGTTGTACTCGTACTGGAAACTCCACTCCTCGTACGAGCACGCGAAGATCACCTGCGCGTACCCGTCCGGCGGCAACTGCAGCGCGGCGTTCGGCGTCTGTAGCCGGGCAACGCTGATCTGCTGGTACGCCGACGCGGGCAGCTCCGGCCTTTCCGGCAAGGGAGTTGTGGGGTACGGCGCCGGCTGCGTCACCCCAGGCGTCTGAAGCTCAGCTGTCTGGACGCCGGTTGACGGCTCGATCGCGCGCAGCCCCAAGCTCGGCGTGCTCCCCGCCCTCGGTGCCACCTCGTCCCCGCAGCCGGCCAGCACCAGCGCGAGGACGAGCCACCCGATCAGCCTCCGCATGTCGCTCACCAGTCCGGACCGTCAGCGGGTGGCGAGTGTGATCAACGCGTCGGCGAGGGAGCCTCGCCAGCAGGCGTAGTCGTGGCCGCCGTTGTATTCGGTGTAGTGGAGGTCGTAGCCCTTGCTGCGGAGGATTGTCCGGAGATGGCGGTTGGTGACCAGGATCGACGGGCCGTGGTTGGGCGTCGTGCCGCGTTCCATCAAGCCGGCCTCGAGGTAGAAGCGCACCGGCTGTCGTTCGGCCTCGGCGTACTGGCGGGTGAGCCACTCGTGCTCCGGATCGCCCTCGGGCGACCACCAGAACGACCCGGACTGGCTGATCACGTTGCCGAAGATGTCCGGACGCCGAAGACCGGCAAAAGCCGCAGCCTGACCACCGTGACTCTGCCCGGCGACGATCGTGCGCGCAGGATCCCCGGTGATCCGATACTTCTCACCGACCCACGGAAGCAGCTCGTCGGTCAGATACTCCAGAAACGCTGCCCCACAAGGAAGTTCGCGGTCCCGGACCTCCTGGGTCAAGCTGTCGACGAGTACGGCGACCATCGGCGGGATCCGTCCGTCCGCGATCAGGTTGTCGAGGATCGTGTCCACCGGCATCGGGCCGCGCACGGTGTCCCCGTCGAAGAACACGAACAGCGGATACGGCTCGTCGTCCGGGCTGTACCCCGCCGGCGTGTACACCCAGATGCGACGCTCGTTGTCGAGGATCTCGCTCCGATGCGAGTACTGAACGAGCTCGCCCCGGCTCCCGCCGGCACGCGGCGCGATCCATGGCTGCGCGGGCGCGTCCGGCAACTCGATCAGCGACACCAATGTCTCGTCGCTGCCCAGCGCTTCGTCCGCGGGGAACACGAACGTCGCGGGATTCAGCGGATCCGCGAACCAGTCCGCCGTACGCTCCCGCCAATCCAGATCCGGATTGTCCACGTCGTCGACCGCCAGCCGGTACGTGCAGCGCAGATCCCCGCGCACGCGAACGGTCAGGTACCAGACATCGGTCCCCTCGAGCCGGCGCATCTGGTTCCCCGGCGGGTCCCATCCCGCGGGGCCGCCGAACACCGACACCCCGCCGACCGCGTCGGTACCGCGATAGAGAAACGTCAGCCAGACGTCCCCATCTTCCGACGCCTCGACCAACGGCGCGCCCCGCTCAGCAACCTCAGCCCAGAACTCCTCAACCCGATCCGGGTCAAGCGCCTGCAGCAGCGGACTATCAACCTGACCAGCCAAAGACCTCACCCCAGCGATCTCGCAGCGCCAACCCGACCCATTATGGCCGGGCGGCGGGGCGTACGGGGGTTGTCGGGACAAGCAGTTAGTGGAAGAAGTGCCGGGTCCCGGTGAAGTACATCGTGATGCCGGCCTTGTTCGCGGCCTCGATGGCAGCCTCGTCCCGGATAGAACCACCAGGCTGGACGACGGCCTTGACGCCACCCTCGATCAGCACCTCGAGCCCGTCCGGGAACGGGAAGAACGCGTCAGAAGCAGCGACAGATCCGGCAGCCCGGTCGCCCGCGCGGGAGACTGCGAGGCGGCAGGAGTCGACCCGGTTGACCTGCCCCATACCGACGCCGACCGAGGCGCCATCGGAGGCCAGCAGGATCGCGTTGGACTTCACCGCACGGCAGGCCTTCCAAGCGAATGCCAGGTCCGCCAGCACCTCAGGTGAAGCCGCAGCACCAGCCGCGAGCGTCCAGGCGGACGGGTCGTCGCCCGGAGCCTGGAACCGATCGCGGTGCTGCAGCAGCAACCCGCCGCTGATCGCACGCATCTCCACTGTCTCGGACGCATCGACGGCCGGCGCGACGAGCAGCCGGATGTTCTTCTTGCCCTGCAGGATCTCGACCGCACCGTCCTCGAAGGCCGGCGCAACCAGCACCTCGGTGAAGATCTCCGCGACCTGCTTGGCCATCTCGACCGACACCGGCGCGTTCGTCGCGATCACACCGCCGTACGCCGACACCGGGTCGCACTCGTGCGCCCGCCGGTGCGCCTCGGCGATGTCCTTGCCCACGGCAATCCCGCAAGGGTTGGCGTGCTTGATGATCGCAACCGCCGGCTCGCTGAAGTCGTACGCCGTACGCCGGGCCGCGTCCGCGTCGACGTAGTTGTTGTACGACATCTCCTTGCCGTGCAGCTGCTCCGCCGCGGCCAACCCGCCCCGGCCGTTCAGGTACAGCGCAGCCGGCTGGTGCGGGTTCTCGCCGTACCGCAGTACGGCGGACTTGTCCCATGCCGAACCCACCCACGCCGGGAACCCGGAACCCTCCGACGTGTCCGTCAGCACCGAGCCCATCCACGACGCGACGGCGATGTCGTACTCCGCCGTGTGTACGAAGGCAGCGGCGGCCAACTGGGCACGCTCCTCCAGCGAGAAGCCGGTCTCCAGCGACGCATAGACCGACGCGTACTGCGAAGGCGACGTCACCACCGCGACGTTCGCGTGGTTCTTCGCCGCACCGCGCACCATCGACGGGCCGCCGATGTCGATCTGCTCGACGCATTCGTCCACCGATGCACCGGACGCGACCGTCTCGCTGAACGGATACAGGTTGCTCACCAGCAGCTCGAACGGCTCGACCCGCATCTCGCGGAGCTGCTCGACGTGCTCGTCCCGCCGTACGTCGGCCAGCAGACCGGCGTGCACCATCGGGTGCAGCGTCTTGACCCGTCCGTCCAGGCACTCCGGGAACCCGGTCAGCTCCTCGACCTTGGTCACCGGTACGCCGGCGGCCGCGATTCGGGCCGCGGTCGAACCGGTGGAGACGATCTGGACCCCGGCGGCGTGCAGCGCGGAGGCGAGCTCCTCCAGACCGGTCTTGTCGTAGACGCTGATCAGCGCCCGGCGAATCGGCCTGCGGTCGGTGCTCACTTCAGTCGAACCTTTCGTCCGGTGATGGTCCAGCCGTCGCGGACGAGGCGGCCGACCCACTCCACCAACTGGCGGCGTTCGACCTCCTTGATCCGCTCGGTCAGGTCTTCTTCGCTGTCGTCGTCGAGAACAGGGACGACGACCTGCGCGATGATCGGGCCGGTGTCGACGCCGCCGTCCACGAAGAACAGGGTCGCCCCGGCCACTTTCACGCCGTACTCCAGCGCGTCCCGCGGACCGTGGATCCCCGGGAAGGCCGGCAGCAGCGCGTTGTGGGTGTTGATGTACCGGTCGCCGAACGCGCCGAGGAAGTCGTCGCCGACCAGCTTCAGGAAGCCCGCGGACACCACCAGGTCCGGCTTGTACTCCGCGACCGAGGCGGTCAGCGCCCGGTCCCAGTCGGCCCGCTCGGCGTAGGCCTTCACCTTGTGCACGAACGTCGGTACGCCGGCGGCCGCGGCGCGATCCAGCCCCACGATGCCCTCGCGGTCCGCGCCGACGGCGACCACCTGGGCGCCGTACGCCGGGTCCACGCAGGCGTCCAGCAGGGCCTGCAGGTTCGATCCCGATCCCGAGACGAGCACGACTAGGCGCGCCCGCCCACGATCACCGCCGTCGGAATCAGAAGCAGAAGTCACGGCGGGCAGCCTATCGCTCCGCGTCAGCCTCTTCCGCAGCCGGGCGGCGTGAGGCGGCCACCGCGGCCGTGATCGCGGCCCCGATCGCCATCCCGGCAGCCAGTACGCCGGCTGCCGGCAAGGCGCCCGGAATGCCGACCGACGACATCCGCCCCGGCCCCGCCGAACCACCCGACAGCGCCATCAGCGCGAAGATGATGATCCCCGCGAGCAGCCCCGCCATCGCGCCCCGCAGCGCGAACGCGTCCCACCCGAGCATGTCGCCGTCCCGCTCGACCAGCCCACGCCGTACGACGACGAACCCGGCGACCGCACCGGCCACCAGCGGCACCACTGCGGTCAGCACCAGCAGGTAGGACGGGGTCGCGCCGTCGGCCGGTACAGCGGCCAGCAGCGGAAACGCCGGCAGGTTCCCGACATCCACCCCGGTCGGCGCGATCGTGGTCCCGGTCCCCAGCTGGAATCCGGGCCCCGCGAGGAACGCCATCACGTACAGCACCACGTTCGGCAGCAGCATCAGGCAGATCGCGAACAGTACGACGGACCCGATCACGCCCGCGTCCAGCAGCTCGAGCATCCCGGTGATCCGCGAGAAGTGGACCGCGAGCAGTACGGCGTACAGCAGTGAGGCGATCCCGAACACGGTCAGTACCGCGGCCAGCGCCGCCGGAACCACGTCACGTAAACCGGCCGGTGTCGCATCCGCGATGTCTTCCGCCGCACCGGACTCGACCAGAATCCCGGCGACCCCGGCGACGAACGCCAGCGAGAAGGCGCCGAGGAACGCGGACAGCGGCGACACCTTGAGCGCACCGTCCGACGTGAGCAACGCCACGACCAGCGCACCGAGCCCGTAGACCAGCGCGAAGGCGCCGGCCAGCGAGATCAGGTCCTTGGTCCGATCGGCCGCGCTGGAGCGGGCCGCGGACTTGCCGCCGCGGTACAGGCACCAGGCGAAGAACAGCGTCAGCCCGAGCGGCGCGACGCTGATCCGGCCCGTGCCGATGGTCACACCCGCCTTGTGCGCGACCAGCCACGCCGAGGCCCCGGCCCGGACCGCGCCGGAGGCACCGCCGAACGTCGCGCCCAGCCAGCCGATCACCGCGACCGCGGCACATGTGAGCAGACCGGTGAGCAGGCAGGCTCCGGCGGAGATCACGGCCGACACCAGCAAAGGCTTGGTCTGGGCGGCGATCTCCGACGCGGGCGTAGCGCTCGATTCACCGTCCCGGGCGCCCGGGCGGCTCAGCATGTCGGTCATCTGACTCCCATGGTCTCCCCGCGTACGGACGCCGCTCGTCCTGACACGCCGGATGTGGGAGACTTCAGCCCGCTTGCTCACGCAGAGTTCCGCTGTGTTCGGCTGGTGGTAGCGGAGTGGGAGCGGCGTTGGTCTACCCGGTACTGTCGGGTGGAATCAGTCAGGAGGTCGAGCTTTGGCCGGTTCCCACCGCGCATCACGCGGCGGCGGTCGCGCCGCTGCCCGGGAGGCGCGTCGGCAGAAGGCGCGCAAAAGGAACCAGACGATCGCGGCCGGCGTCGCGGTCGTGGTGCTGGTCGGCGGCGGCGGTGTCGCGGCGCTGAACGCGTTCGGCGGCGACAAGGCCCCCGGCGCGAAGGCCGGCGGCAGCGCGTCCGACGACAAGCCGGCCAACTCGAACGTGCTCGCCGACGACAAGGCGCTGCTGGACCCCGTCGGCGCGAAGACCCTCGGCGCGACCGGTGCCTGGACCGTCACCCAGACCGCTGACGGCGACTCGGCGCCCGATTCGGCGTTCGTCTGCCAGGCCCAGCGCTTCGCCGACCCGGCCGGCCTGCGGACCTGGGTCCGCACCTTCTCGAACGCCACGACCAAGGACACCGCCGTCCAGTATGTCGAGGTGTCGAACGACCAGGCCTCCGCGCTCAAGACCTACAACGTCGTCGTCCACTGGCTGAGTCAGTGCACCGCACCGCAGACCCGGCTGTCGTCCGGCTACGTGACGACCGGCGTCGGCCAACGTGGCGTGATCGCCGTGTTCGGCCAGGTGCCCGGGTCCAAGACGAAGTACAAGACGGTCGCGGTGACGCTGGCCGGCCAGGCGACGGTGGTGCTCGAGCACGACACCGTGGCGGCCGCGCCCCCGAAGCCCGACGCCGTACTGGCGACGGCCAACGCCGCCGCGAAGAAGATCTGCGCCCAGTCCGGCGGCTGCGGCACCGGCGCCCCGGTCGCCAAACCGGCCCTGCTGCCGAACGTCGACGCCCCCGGCTTCATGGCCTCGGTCGACCTGCCGCTGCTGTCCGAGATCAACAAGCCGTGGGTGAGCGCGCCGGCTGCGAAGGGCAACAGCAGCGGCGGCTGCGAGAAGATCGACTTCAAGAAGGCCAAGGCGCTGAAGTTCGGCACGGTCACGTACGTGACGCCGGAGGCGAAGGTGCCGACCGAGTTCGGGCTGGACGACACGGTCGCGAAGTTCCCCACCGCGAACGCGGCGGCGAGCTACCTCAGCCAGATCCGCAAGAACGTCGACTCGTGCGAGAAGAACGTCTCGAACGCGAAGGTCGAGTCGACCGGCAACATCCAGACCAGCACGATCAGGGGTGAGAGCTGGAAGGCGACGTACGACACCGGAGACGGGAAGAAGTATATCTACCGGATCGGGGTCGCCGGGTCCGGGGACCGGATGGTCTACATGCTGTTCCCGGTGCTGAAGGAGCTCGACATCACCGACACGGCGTTCAACGACACCGTCGCCCGCGCCGTCGACCGCTCGGCCGCCTACAAGTAGAACGGGGCCTGTCCCCGAAGGAACAGGCCCCGCTTCGAGCACTACTACTTGCTCAGCTCCTGCATGATCTCGCGCATCAGGTTGGCGGTCTCGGTCGGCGTCTTGCCGACCTTCACGCCCACGGCCTCGAGGGCCTCCTTCTTCGCGGCCGCCGTGCCGGACGAGCCCGAGACGATCGCGCCGGCGTGGCCCATCGTCTTGCCCTCCGGCGCGGTGAAGCCCGCGACGTAGCCGACGACCGGCTTGGTCACGTTCTCCTTGATGAACGCGGCCGCCCGCTCCTCGGCGTCGCCGCCGATCTCACCGATCATCACGATCGCGTCGGTGTCCGGGTCGTCCTGGAACGCCTGCAGCGCATCGATGTGCGTGGTCCCGATGATCGGGTCGCCGCCGATACCGATCGCCGACGAGAACCCGAAGTCCCGCAGCTCGTACATCATCTGGTAGGTCAGTGTGCCGGACTTCGACACCAGACCGATCCGGCCCTGGCCGGCGATGTCGGCCGGGATGATGCCGGCGTTCGACTCGCCCGGGGTGATGATGCCGGGGCAGTTCGGGCCGATGATCCGGGTCTTGCCGGACGCCTGCGCGGCGGCGAAGAACGCGGCGGTGTCGTGCACCGGCACGCCCTCGGTGATCACCACGACCAGCGGCACTTCGGCCTCGACGGCCTCCAGTACGGCGTCCTTGGTGAACTTCGGCGGGACGAAGATGACGGAGACGTTCGCGCCGGTCTCCTTCACCGCGTCCGCCACGGTGCCGAACACCGCGACCGACTTGCCGTCGAAGTCCTGGCTCTGGCCGGCCTTGCGCGGGTTCACGCCGCCGACGATGTTGGTGCCCGAGGCGAGCATCCGGGTGGTGTGCTTGGTGCCCTCGGAGCCGGTCATGCCCTGGACGATGACCTTGCTGTCCTTGGTCAGGAAGATAGACATTGTTCGGCGATCCCTTACTTCGCAGCCAGCTCGGCGGCGCGCTTGGCGGCGCCGTCCATCGTGTCGACCCGCTCCAGACCGGCGAGGCCCGCCTCGTCGAGGATCCGGCGGCCCTCCTCGGCGTTGTTGCCGTCCAGCCGGACGACCAGCGGCTTGGTGACGTGCTCACCGCGGCTCGCCAGCAGCTCGAACGCCTGCACGATGCCGTTCGCGACCGCGTCACAGGCGGTGATGCCGCCGAAGACGTTCACGAACACGCTCTTCACCTGCTGGTCGGAGATGATGATCTCCAGCCCGTTCGCCATCACCTCGGCGCTCGCACCGCCGCCGATGTCGAGGAAGTTGGCGGGCTTCTGGCCGCCGAACTCCTCACCGGCGTACGCGACGACATCGAGGGTGGACATGACCAGACCCGCGCCGTTGCCGATGATGCCGACCGAGCCGTCGAGCTTCACGTAGTTCAGGCCCTTGGCCTTGGCCGCCGCCTCCAGCGGGTCGGCCGCCGAGACGTCCTCGAACTCGGCGTGGTCCGGGTGCCGGAAGTCCGCGTTCTCGTCCAGCGTGACCTTGCCGTCGAGCGCCTCGACGTTGCCGTCCTCGAGCTTGACCAGCGGGTTCACCTCGACCAGCGACGCGTCCTCGCTGATGAACACCTCGTACAGCTTGACGATCTCCGGTACGACGGCGTCGATCACGTCGGCCGGGTACTTCGCGGCCTCCGCGATCTCCCGCGCCTTCGCCTCGTCGACACCGGTGGCCGGGTCGATCGAGATCTGCGCGACCGCGTCCGGGTTCGTGTGCGCGACCTCTTCGATCTCCATACCGCCGGCGGCGGAGGCGATGCAGAGGTAGTTGCGGTTGGCCCGGTCGACCAGGAACGAGAAGTAGTACTCCTCGGCGATCGCCGCGGCCGGGACGATGTTCAGGATCTTGACGACGTGACCCTTGATGTCCAGACCGAGGATCTCGCGGGCCTTCTCCTCCGCCTCGTCCGGGCTCGAGGCCAGCTTGACGCCGCCTGCCTTGCCGCGCCCACCGGTCTTGACCTGGGCCTTCACGACCACCCGGCCGCCGATCTTCTCGGCTGCCGCGCGGGCTTCCTCCGGAGTCGTGACAACCGCACCCACGGTCGTCCGCACTCCGTGCTTGGCGAAGACCGTCTTCGCCTGGAATTCCATCAGATCCACGAGTGTGGTCCCTCTCTCGCCTGTACGGGGCTTCTGACAGTAGCCACCCTCGTGCCGCGAGCAACAGCCGGGGTCCCGGCTGAGACGACGGTCACAGCGCGGCGGGTGTCTCATGTCAGGCTAGGTCACATGAGTGAGCCTGCACCCGACTCCGGGACCAGACCAGCTGACGACTGGTGGCGTAGCGCCGTCGTCTACCAGGTGTACCCGCGCTCGTTCGCCGACGCCGACGGCGACGGGACCGGTGACGTGAACGGCATCCGCGCCCGGCTGCCGTACCTCGCCGATCTGGGGGTCGACGCGATCTGGATCAGCCCCTGGTACCCGTCCCCGCTGCTCGACGGCGGGTACGACGTGGCCGACTACCGCGACATCAACCCGGAGTTCGGCACGCTGGCCGACGCCGACGCGCTGATCGCCGAGGCGCACGCGCTCGGTCTGCGGATCCTGATCGACCTGGTGCCGAACCACTGCTCCTGGGATCACCCGTGGTTCAAGGCCGCGCTGGCCGCGGGCAAGGGCTCTCCGGAGCGCGACCTGTTCTGGTTCCGGGACTCCAAGGACGGCGGTCCGCCGACCAACTGGCCGGCCGCGTTCGGCGGCGGGGCCTGGCAGCAGATCGAGGATGGGCAGTGGTACCTGCACCTGTTCGACATCTCCCAGCCGGACTGGAACTGGGACAACCCGAAGGTGATCGAGGAGTTCGACGCGATCCTGCGGTTCTGGTTCGACCGCGGCGTCGACGGGTTCCGGATCGACGTGGCCGATTCGATGGCCAAGGACGCGACCCTGCCCGACGTACCGCTGCACAACGGTGAGCCGACCCGGGAGAAGTACGTCGGGAACCCGTTCTACGACCAGCCCGGAGTCCACACCATCCACAAGCGCTGGCGTGCGATCGCCGACGAGTACGCCGATACGCCGCAGGGCGCCCGCGTGTTCGTGGCGGAGGCATGGCTGTCCCCGGCGGAGCGGCTCGCGCAGTACGTACGGCCCGACGAACTGCAGTCCGCGTTCAACTTCGACGCCCTCCGCGCCACGTGGGACGCGAAGGACCTGCGCCAGGTGATCGACCACACCACCGAGAACCTGTGGGCGGTCGGGGCGCCGGCGACCTGGGTGCTGAGCAACCACGACACGATCCGGCACCGCACCCGGTACGGCCGCGACAAGCGGGATGCGCTGGAGGGCGCGGGCGTCGTACCGACAGATCTGGAGCTCGGACTGCGTCGGGCGCGGGCTGCGGCGCTGCTGGAGCTGGCGCTGCCGGGCGGCGCGTACATCTACCAGGGCGACGAGCTCGGGCTGCCTGAGGTCGAGGACCTGCCGGAGGACGTGCTCGACGACCCGACCTGGGAGCGCTCCGGCCACACCGTCCGTGGCCGCGACGGCTGCCGCGTACCGATCCCGTGGTCCGGCACAGAGCCGCCGTACGGCTTCGGCCCCGGCACAGCGCAGCCATGGCTCCCGCAGCCGGCCGACTGGTCGGGTCTCACCGCGGAGTCGCAGGCTGGAGACCCGGACAGCCACCTCAGTCTGTACAAGGCGGCACTCCGGATCCGCCATGACCACCCGGCGCTCGGTGCCGGCCGTTTGGTGTGGGATGCCGACGCTCCGGCCGGCGTGCTGTCGTTCACCCGCGAACCCGGGTTCCGCTGCGTGGTCAACATCGGCGACGCCCCGGTCGCCCTGCCGGCGCACGAGCGGATCTTGCTTGCCAGCGAACCGCTCGACGGTCAGGAACTGCCCGTCGACGCGGCGGTGTGGCTCGAGAGCTGACCCAAGCGAAACGGCCGGAGCACCATGGCTCCGGCCGTTTCCTATCTGTAGCGGTTACCGCAGACGATCGCGTCGATCCCGATCTTCGCCGTCCCGCCGGTCCCGGTCCTCCCGGTCGCGGCGGTCGCGATCCTCACGATCCCGCCGGTCCCGGTCATCCCGGTCCCGGCGGTCACGGTCGCGCCAGCTCACTTCACGCCACCTGCCGTGAGGCCTGCGACGATGCGGCGCTGGAACAGCAGTACGGCGATGACGAGCGGGATCGTGACCACCACACCGGCGGCCATCTGGCTGCCGAACGGCTGGTCGCGGCCGGTCGTACCGGTGAACTGCGAGATGATCACGTTCGCCGTCTGGATCGACTTCTTGTTGGTCATGCTCAGCGCGATCAGGAACTCGTTCCAGGCCGCGATGAACGTGATGATCGCGGTGGTGAACACACCGGGCGCCGCCAACGGGATGATGACCTTGCGGAAGGCCTGCGCCGGCGTACAGCCGTCCACCATCGCCGCCTGCTCGAGCTCCTGCGGCATCTGCCGGAAGAACGACGTCAGGTTCCACACCGCCAGCGGCAGTGCGAACGACAGGCTCGGCACGATCATCGCCTGGTAGGTGTTGATCCAGTTGATGTCGACGAACAGCTTCAGCAGCGGCACGACCAGGGAGATGCCGGGGAACATCGACGTGGTGATGATGATCGCCAGCACGATGTTCTTGCCCCGGAAGTCGAGCCGGGCCAGCGTGTAGGCCGCCACCATGCCGATGACCAGCGTCAGGATCGTCACCGACCCGGCCACGATCAGGCTGTTCAGCAGACCGCGGCCGAAGCCGTTCGAACCGCTGAACACGTCCTTGAAGTTCTGGATCGAGAACGGCGCCGGGATGATCTTGTTCGAGAACTGGTCCGACGGCTTACGGAAGGCCGAGACGACCATCCAGTAGAACGGCGCCAGGCAGTAGACCACGATCACCGCGACGCCGATCAGCGGCGCCCACCGGCGCAGCGGACCGGCCTCGGCCGGCTGGGGAGCTACGGCAGCCATTACTGTCCACCTCCACCTGATGCAGTGACAGCGCCGACCGCGGTGTTCGGGGCGCCCTGGGCCGCGTTCTTCTTCCGCCAGCGCTTGCCGTTACCACCGCCGGGCTTCTTGGCCCTGGCCTCACCGATCACATCTGCTCCGAGGATCTTCACGAACAGGTACGCGACCACGGCGACGTAGACGAACAGCACTGTCGCGTAGGCGGCCGCCGGCCCGTATCTGGTGTTGAACGCTTCGTCGTAGGCCAGCATCGACAACGTCTCGACCGAGTCCTTGTGCGGACCGACCAGGACGAACGGCAGGTCGAAGATCCGCAGCGTGTCGAGGATCCGGAACAGCACTGCCACCAGCAGTGCCGGCTTCACCAGCGGCAGCGTGATCCGGGTGAAGGTCTTCCACGCGTTCGCCCCGTCCACCTTGGCGGCCTCGTAGACCTCGGCCGGGATGGTCTGCAGCCCGGCCAGGACCAGGAGGCCGATGAACGGTGCGGTCTTCCAGGTGTCGGCGATGATCACCGAGAGCTTGGACTGCCAGCCTTCGGTCGACCACAGGATCTGGGTGCCGATCAAGGTGTTGGCGATGCCGTCGGCCTGGAAGATCCACTTCCACAGCAGCGCCGAGATGACCGTCGGGATCGCCCAAGGCACCAGGATGCTGGCCCGGACGATGCCGCGGCCCTTGAAGGCCTTGTGCATGATCAGCGCCATCGCGACGCCGAGCACCGTCTCCAGCACGATGCAGACCACGGTGAAGAACGTCGTGTTGTAGAACGCGTTCCAGAACCGGCGCCCGGTGTCGCCCTTGAAGATGGCGGTGTAGTTGTCGAGCCCGACGAACGTCGAACCCTTGACGATGAACCCGTTCGCGTCGAGGTGCTGGCCGCTCTGGAACAGCGACTCCCGCAGTGCCGACATGATCGGGAACAGTACGACGACGCCGAGTACGAGCAGCGTCGGCGAGAGCAGGATCGCGGCCAGCCGGCCGGTGCCCTCGTTGAACCGCTGCTGCTTCTTCGGCTCCTTGGCCGGCCGTTCGAGGACCGGCGTGGTTGCAGTCACCTGCGCCTCCTTTGCTTCCCGGGCGGAACCCGGGCAGGGACTGGCCGGGGCCGGTGCGTGGTCATAACCTCCCCACACACCGGCCCCGGCACGACGGTCATTGCGTGATGAGCGACTGCAGCTTGGTCTGCAGGTCGGACAACGCCTGGTCCGGCGTCGACTTGCCGTTCAGCGCGTTGTACGCCGCTTCCTGGATGGCAGCCGTCACGTCGCCGTACTTGACCACCCGCGGCCGCGGCTGGGCGCCGAGGATCGACGCCTTCAGCGGTGCGAGGTACGGGAACTGCTTGTTCAGCGTCGCGTCGTCGTACAGGGACTGCCAGGTCGGCGCCTGCGACGTCTTCTCGATGTTCGCCTTCTGGCGGGCCTCGCTCGCCATGAAGTTGATGAAGTCGATCGCGGTCGCCTTGTTCTTGGCGAACGAGCTGATCGCGTAGTCGTGACCGCCCAGCGACGAGACGCCGGCGCCGTCCTTGCCCGGCAGCGGTGCGACGCCGAACTTACCGGCCACCTTCGAGGAACCGTCGGTCTTGCTCGCGAGCGAGTAGACGTAGGGCCAGTTGCGCAGGAACAGCAGCTTGCCGTCCTGGAACGCGCGCCGGCTCTCCTCTTCCTTGTAGGTGATCGCGGCCTTCGGGATAGCGCCGGTCTTGAAGCCGTTCACCAGCTCCTCGAGCCCGGCCTTGGCCTCCGGGGTGTTGACGTCCGGCTTGCCGTCCTTGCCGACGACCGAACCGCCGGCGGAGTTGACCGCCTCGGAGAAGTTGACCGTCAGGCCCTCGTACTTCTCGAACTGACCGGCGTAGCAGCTCATGCCCTTTGCCTCGGGCAACGCGGCCACCTTGGTGCAGTCCGCGGTCATCTCGTCCCACGTCTTCGGGGCGTCCGCGATACCGGCCTTGGTCAGCAGGTCCTTGCGGTAGTAGAGCAGACCGCCGTCGGAGGTGATCGGCACGCCGTACAGCTTGTCGCGGTACTTGGCGGTCTCCACCGTCGCCGGGATCAGCTTGCCCAGGTCGGGCACTTTGTCCTCGGGGATCTGGGTGATCCACTGGTTCGCCGCGAACTCCGACGTCCAGACCACGTCCATCACCAGCACGCTGTACGCGTCGGACTTGGCCGTGGCGTTCTGCACCATCTGCTGACGCTGGGCGTCGGCGTCCTCGGGCAGCTCCTTCAGCTCGACCTTCTCGTTCGGGTGCGAGGCGTTCCAGGCGTTGATCTGGTTCTGCAGGTTCCCGGACGTGTCCTTGCCGCCGGCAAGGGTGATCGGTCCCCGGCCCTCGAGCGCGCCGGCCGAACTGCCCCCGCCGCTGCTGCTTCCGTCATCGCCACTACCACACGCGGTGGCGAGCAGCGCGAGGCTGCTTGCGACAGCCACGAAGGCCGTCCTGCGTGCGTGTGATCGTTCAAACCTCATCGTTTACCTGCCCTCTCCCGATGGGACGTATCGCTTGGTCCGGCCTGGTTGATCGCAGACCCCCACCGCACTGCGATCCGCCATGTCCGGACAGTAACCGAGAACGGGGCCGATGTGTTCTGAGCCACACACAGTCCTGCTCGACGGTCTCTGAAACGGACAGCCGCATGGCTGTATGCGACCGCGTTTGGGAAGCCCGCACAACCGGGCATTTCCTAACGATTCGGTATTACCGATTAGTAACCTGGCTGAAACGGGCAGGACTGTTCAGAACGACTCCGGGCAGTCGTCATCACGCTCCGGAGCGGATCCGAGACTCCGGTAGCTGTCGAGCGGCGCTGCTCAGGCGGGGCTCAGGCCGGTGACGCAGAGGCGTCGCCGACGTGCCCGCGGACCCACTCGACGATCTCGGTGGTGGTCGCGCCGGGGGTGAAGATCTTGTGTACGCCGAGCTCGGCCAGCGGCTGCAGATCCGCGTCCGGGATGATCCCGCCGCCGAACACCACGATGTCCTCGGCGTCCCGCTCGGCCAGCAGTTCACGCACCCGCTTGAACAGCGTCATGTGCGCTCCGGACAGCACCGACAGGCCGATCGCATCCGCGTCCTCGGCGATCGCCGTCTCGACGATCTGCTCGGGAGTCTGGTGCAGACCGGTGTAGATGACCTCCATGCCGGCGTCGCGCAGCGCGCGGGCCACGACCTTGGCGCCGCGGTCGTGACCGTCCAGACCGGGCTTGGCGACGACGACGCGCAACGGGCTCGTAGCAGGCATGCTCGCAGGCTAACCGGTGAGAACCTCACGGATAAGACACGGAGCTGTGTGTTCCCCGCCACGCACGACGGGAACCGGTTACCGTGGCTCGATTTATAGTTGGAGGGATCGGACCATCGGGGGGTCTGGTTTTGTGAGGAGTCGCCCATGAGTTCCTGGCAGGACGACCTCCGCGGCGCGCTGGACGGACTCGCGTACGGCGCCCGCTCCGCACTCTCGCCCAGCGTGCTGCAGGGCGCCGCCGTCGAGCTCGGCTGGCTGACCACGCATCTGGCGATGTATCCGCTCGGCCTCGTAGGTGGGACCTCGCGAGCGCTTCCGGCCCGGCTGAACCTGGCCGGCCTCGGTCCCGCCCAGCGCGGCCTGCTGGTCAGCGACGTACGGGCCGCCGGTACGCCGATCCTGCTGGCGCACGGGATCATCGACAACCACACGATCTTCGCGCTGATGCGTCGGCACCTGGTCCGTCGCGGGTTCAGCAGCATCCACACGTTCTCGTACTCGCCGCTGACACTCGACGTCCGTCGTACCGCCGAGCGGATGGGCCGGGAGATCGAGGCGATCTGCGAGGAGTCCGGGTCGGACCAGATCCACGTCATCGGGCACAGCCTGGGCGGACTGATCGCGCGGTACTACGTCCAGCGGCTCGGCGGGGACGAGCGGGTGCACACCTGCGTCACGCTCGGTACGCCGCACCAGGGAACCGTGGCGGCCAAGCTGCTGCCATGGCCGCTCGTGAAGCAGGTCCGGCCGGACAGCGACCTGATGGCCGAGCTGGCCGAGCCGGCGCCGGACTGCCGGACCAGGTTCGTCGCGTTCTACAGCGACGTCGACCAGCTGATCGTGCCGCAGCGGCGGGCCCGGATCCGGCATGCCGACCTGCTGGCGAGCAATGTCCGCGTGCACGGGGTCGGTCACCTGTCGCTGCCGTTCCACGGCGACGTCGTACACCAGATCACCGGGATGCTGGCCCACCTCGACGAACAGCCCAAAACTGCCTGATCGGTCAGCCTTCTGGACGCTCGCGGCTGATGCACGTGCAGGCGCGCATGCAAAAGTTTCGTGAAGGAGAGGCGGAAAACACCGGGACAGGGTTTGTGGCCCCGTGACTGATCCGTTATCGTGCGTCAGGTCCCTAGCGGGAATAAACCCCCGACCAGGGATGGGAAGAGCCTCCCTAGCTCCTCTCAAGCCCCTCCCCTGTGACCGAAAGGCCACGTTGTGTCCCAGCACCGTGCCGCGGGAGACCGCGTCACGCCCGGCAACGCTGCGCGCAAACCCGGCGCAGGACGTCATAGTGCCAAGCATCGCGTCGCCAGGCGTAATACCCCCAGCAGCACCCAGATCGTCGGACTGACCGCCGCGCTCGCCGCGGCCGCCGGAGCGGTTGGCTTCAGTGCCAGCACCCTGGCGTCGCCCACCCAGGCGAACTCCGCGGTGAACCTTGCCGCGTTGGGCCTGGACAGCGGGCAGCAGCTGTCCGGCATCACCACGGCACGCATCCAGGCGCGCCAGCTCGCCACCCGTGACTCCTCCCGGGTCCAGCTGGCCGACACGACCACCAAGAAGCAGTCCGCCGCCGCGCAGCTGGCCAAGGCCCGCGCCGCGAAGCTGACCGCCACCCAGGCACTGACCGCGAAGCGCGCGAGCGCTCTGGCCGCCGCGAAGGCGAAGGCCGACCTGGCCGCCAAGACCGCCCGCGAGTCGGCCACCCGCTGCCAGATCATGCTTACCGGCTACCACATCACCGCGACCTTCGGTCAGGGCGGCAGCCGCTGGGCCCACAACCACACCGGCCTCGACTTCGCCGCCCCGATCGGCACCCGGATCGGCGCCGTGATGAAGGGCGTCGTGATCTTCGCCGACTGGGCCGGTCCGTACGGGCGCCAGGTCCAGGTCCGGCACGAGGACGGCACCGTCACCTGGTACAACCACATGTCGAAGTTCAGCGTGTCGGTCGGCGAGACCGTGTACGCCGGTGACCAGGTCGGCGCGGTCGGGATGACCGGCAACACGACCGGCCCGCACCTGCACTTCGAGGTCCACCCGGACGGCGGCCAAGCGGTCGACCCGGACCCGTGGCTCCGCAACCACTGCGGCCTCAACCCGTACACCGCCGGCTAGCACTCCCCGAGCAGTAAGCTGCGGCGCATGCGCCCGGCTGCCGGCGAAGTACTGCATTTCTCCGAAGATCCGACCATCACGACCTTCCGTCCGTACGTCGCGAAGACCAACGGCAAGGTCACGCCGTACGTCTGGGCTGTCGGCCACGACCGCGCCCCCGACTACTGGTTCCCGCGGCAGTGCCCCCGTGCGATGGCATGGGTGGGCCCCGCGACGACTCCCGAGGACCGCGACCGCATCATCGGCGCCGGCTCCGGCACCCGCGTGCACGCCGTCGAGTACGGCTGGCTGGACGCGATCCGCTCGGTCGAGCTGTACGCGTACCGCCTCCCGGCCGACGAGTTCGTCGAGCACGACGCCGCGGTCGTCGCCACGACCGAGGTCCGGCCGCTGGGTCCGCCCGAGCGCGTCGGCGACCTGTTCGCGCTGCACGAGGAGGCCGGCATCCAGCTCCGGGTCATGCGGCGACTGCACGACTTCTGGGCCGAGGCCGTCACGAGCACCCTCGAGTGGAGTGGGATCCGGATGCGGAACGCCAAGCCATGACGTACGTCGATGTGGCCGAGGCGGCCTGGGCCTGGGTGCGGAACCAGGTCCGATGGGACGAGGACGGGCCGTGGATCCCCGAGGCCGCAGGCGGTGACAAGCCGGTCGAGTACATCGACGGCATGCACAGCGGGATCGGCGGGCTCGCGTACACGCTGGCCGAGATCCGTCTGACCCGTCCTTGGACGACCGCCGAGCAGGAGCTGGCGACCGGGATCGCCGACCGCATCCGTGCCCTCGTCCCGAAGGACAGCTCGACCACCTTCTTCGACGGTCAGGTCAGCTCGATCGGGATCCTGAGCGCTCTCGACGAGCCGGGTACGGACGCCGCGCTGCAACGGATCCGGGACCTCGAAACCGACGACGGCTGGCCGGAGAGCTTCCTCGACGAGCCGCGGTACGAACCGGGTGCGTTCGCCAACGACGTCACGCTCGGCACATCGGCGGTTCTCCTCGGAGCGGTGTGGGCGATGCACCGCGGCTCGGACGCGGCGGCT
The DNA here is from genome assembly GCF_040300265.1 of Kribbella sp. NPDC000426. Taxonomy (NCBI): domain Bacteria; kingdom Bacillati; phylum Actinomycetota; class Actinomycetes; order Propionibacteriales; family Kribbellaceae; genus Kribbella; species Kribbella sp. NPDC000426. The sequence continues at coordinate 1,260,427 of NZ_JBEPDK010000001.1, forward strand.
CTTGCCTCGCATGCGGCCGACCTGGTGCTGGCCGAGCTGGAGGAGACTCCGACCGGCGTGAACTGGCAGTTCGTATCCCGGCGGTTCCGGTCCGACGAGGCAGCCGAGATGCCGAACTTCTCGCACGGCTTGGCCGGCATCGCTGCCGCGCTGGCGGTCGCCGGCGTGGACCTGGGCCGGCCCGAGCTGATCGACGTGGCGCGGCGTGGGGCCGAGCATCTGGTCAGCATCGGGATCAACGACGACAAGGGTTTCCGGGTCGCGCGGGTGATTCCGTGGGCCGAGCGGCACGGCGACGAGTTCACGTACAACTGGTGCCACGGCGGGGCGGGGACGGCGTTGGTGTTCAGCGCGCTCGAGTACGCCGACGTGAAGGAGGTGGCTGGTGAAACGCCGGCGACCTGGCATCGGCGTTGTCTGGACAGCGTCCGGTACTCCGGGATCCCTGAGCGGCTGCATCCGGGCTTCTGGGACAACGACGGTCGCTGCTGCGGTACTGCGGGAGTGGGCGACGCGTTCCTGGACACCGGCGACGGCCAGGACCTGGAGTTCGCCGTACTGATGGGTGACACGCTGCTCGACCATGCGCATCACGAGGGCAGTCATGCGTACTGGCGCTTCGTCGAGCATCGCAATGAGGACCCGCTGCTGCCGCCCGGGGTCGGATGGATGCAAGGGGCGGCCGGTATTGCGGCGTACCTGTTCCGGCTGCAGCGGGTGCTGAGCGGCGATCAGCGGGTCGTGGAGCGGATGGACAATTGGTGGGCGGTCAGACGGTGATGACGACCTTTGCGCGGGCGTGTTCGCCCTCTAGATAACGCATTGCGTCAGCCGTGGCTGCGAGCGGGTAGGTGCGGTCGATGATCGGCACCACCTTCCCCGTCGCTGCCAACTCGCGCAGGGTCGCGAGGTTCTCCCGGCTCGCTTTCACGGTCAGTAGGACGATCCGGCGACCGACGAACGGCGACAGTAGTTTGCCGCGCATCATCAGGCCCATCGGGCCGAGCAGGCTTCCGCCCTTGTAGACACCGCCGCCGGACAAGACCAGCAGACCACCGGGTTTAAGGACGCGGCGGAGGTCGGACAGCGAGCGATTGCCGACCAGATCGAGTACGACGTCGTAGCGGCGATCCGAGCGCGCGAAGTCGGTGGTGGTGTAGTCGATCAGGTCGTCGGCGCCGGCCGATCGGACCAGCTCGAGATTCCGCCAGCTGCAGACGCCGGTGACGTTCGCGCCGTACGCCTTGGCCAGCTGGACGGCGAAGGTGCCGACGCCGCCGGATGCGCCGTTGATGAGAATCTCCTGGCCTGGTTGGAGTTTCGCGACGTCGCGGATGCCGATCAGTGCGGTGTTGGCGGCCAGGGGTATTGCTGCTGCCTGCTCGAAGGTGAGGTTGGCGGGCTTGTTTTCGATCCGGTGCTCGGGGGCGCTGACGTACTCCGCGAAGGCGGCGGGGGCGTCGCCGTACACCTCGTCGCCGGTCTGGAAACGGGTGACTTCGGGGCCCACTGCTTCGACCGTGCCGGCGAAGTCGGTGCCGCGGATGCGCTCGTTCGGGCGGCGCCGGCCGAGGTCGGCGGACATGCGGGCGATGTATGGGTCGCCGCGGAGGATGTGCCAGTCACGCGCGTTCAGCGCGGCCGCACGAACGCGAACGAGAACCTGGTCGCCGGTCGGCCGCGGGGTATCCACGTCGGCAAACCGGAGGACGTCTGGTGAACCGTACTTGTCCTGAACGATGGCCTTCATACCCCACCCCTTACGCTGTAAGTCTCTCTTACGCCGTAAGACTGACTTACACCGTAAGAAACGTCAAGAGCTCGCGCGGTGCGCGGCGCGGGGGCGGGTGGCGCGGGGGCGGGGGTTACTTGGTGGCGAGGTGGGCTAGGCCGTTGAGGATTAGGTCGAGGGCGAACTCGAACTCTTGCTGGTCGTCGCACCAGCCGATGGTGGAGTCGGGGTCGTCGTGGGCGACTTCGGCGAGCATGCCGGCCAGGTTCGGGATCTGGTCGGCGAGGTCGGCGAGCAGGCGGGCGTCGGCGTCCGGGTTCGGGGCCGCGTTCGCGGGGTCGAACAGTTCCTGGGTGAAGCCGAGGGCGCGGCTGCCGAGGGCGTGCAGGGCGTGATGGGCGAGGTCGTACGAGAAGCCGCCCGACCGCATCAGCCCGACCAGCCGGTCGTGGTAGATGACGACCGCCGGACGCATCGTCGTACGGCTCTCCAGCAGGCGTGGCGCCCACGGGTGCCGCAGCAGCACGGCCCGCGCGGTGAGGATGCGGTGCCGCATCGCGGCTTTCCAGTCGTTGACGACGGTCAGCCGGTCGACGGCTTCGTTGATCTCGGCCATCAGCATGTCGACGATGCCGTCGAGCAGATCGTTCTTGTTCGCGACGTGGTAGTACAGCGACATCGCCTCGGCACCGAGCGCTTCGCCGATCCGGCGCATGGTGACGGCGTCGAGGCCGTCGGCGTCGGCGATCTCGACCGCGGCCCGCAGTACCCGGTCGCGGCTCAGCGGCGTCCGCGGCGCCGGCGCCTGACTAGCCACTGATAATCCTCCAAACGCTGATTCGTACAGCGTAAGGGGTCAGCGCTGCCAGACCTCGGCGGTGGTGAGGAACGCGGACGAGCCCGGCTTGTCCGGCGACCCGTCGACCTGCACAAAGCCCGGCACCGACGCGCCGCCGATCGACACGGTCGCCGACCGGACCGGCGCGATCACCAGGCTGAGGCTGTGGTTCCCCTCGGCGAGCTGGAAGTTGTCGGTCGCGAACAGCCGCCGGTCGAGGACGCCGCCCATCTCGATCTGGATATCGGCGGCCTTGGCGCTCAGCCCGTCCGCGAGGTTCATCGACACCTGGACCAGGTCGCGCTCGACGGCCGGCTCGTGCCACGGCAGCCCCTGCACCTCGAGGAACGAGCGGACGAAGTACCGCTCCAGCCAGGAAGCGAGGTCGACGTCCTCGGAGACCACCCGGACGATCCCGTCGAACCACAGCACGACCGCCGTCCCCGAGCCGCGGATCGACCAGTCGACCATCCAGATCGAGGCGTACGCCGTCACCTTGCCATGCTCGTCGAACAGCCGCAGCCCAGGATTGGCCCCCGCCAGGATGATCCGGCGGCTGTTGCCAGACGACTTGGACATGAGGGAGGACGCTTCCGGGAGGGGCCGAAGATCCTTGATTGTCTCAATCTCCGGCCCAGATGCAACGCAACCGTCCAAAAGGTTGACGTGGACTTGCGATTACCGGCCGCCGCCGGCCCGCCACGGATGGCCACGTTCAGCCGCCGCGACCGGACCATCGGGCCCGGCATAGACGACCCGGGGACTCAGATCTTCTCCACCGGCGCGTACCGCAGCAGCAGCCGCTTCACGCCCTCGGACCCGAAGTCGATATCGGCCTGCGCCTGCTGCCCCTCGCCACGGACCACGACGACCGTGCCCATCCCGAACGTGTCGTGAACGACGCGATCACCCGGGTTGAGGCTGATCACCGGCTTGTCCGAACCGCGTGAGCGGGTCGGCTCGTACCGGCTGGGGATGCCGCTGCCGCGGACCGTCCCGGTGCCGGACCAGCGGGTGATCGCGGACTCGTCGCGCCGCCAGTCGAGCAGCTCGCCCGGGATCTCCTCCAGGAACCGCGACGGCGGATTGTGCTGCGGAGCGCCGTACGCCGAACGCACCGCGGCGCGCGAGATCGCCAGTCGCTGCCGGGCCCGGGTGATGCCGACATACGCGAGCCGGCGCTCCTCCTCGAGCTCCTTCAGGTCGGTCAGCGAACGCGAATGCGGGAAGACGCCGTCCTCCATGCCGGTCAGGAACACGACCGGGAACTCCAGGCCCTTCGCGGTGTGCAACGTCATCAGCGTGACCACGCCGTCGGTGGCCGCGTCCGGGATCTGGTCCGCGTCGGCGACCAGCGCGACCCGCTCGAGGAACGCCTGCAGATCGGCCGCTTCACCGGCCGCCGTCCGCTCCTCGACGAATTCGCGCGCCACCGAGATGAACTCGTCCAGGTTCTCCAGCCGGGTCTCGTCCTGCGGATCCGGCGACTTCTGCAGGGTCTCGTAGTACCCCGAGCGGTGCAGCGCGACGTCGAGGATGTCGTCCGGCGGCGCACCCGAGTCGACCATCGCGGTCAGCTCGTCGAGGATGTCCACGAAGGCCTGCACGGCGTTCACCGAGCGCGATGCCATCGCCGGCGCGTCCTCGGCCCGGCGCATCGCGGCCGCGAACGAGATCCGGTCCCGCGCCGCCAGCGCCTCGATCGCCGCCTCGGCCCGGTCGCCGATCCCGCGCTTCGGCTCGTTCATGATCCGGCGCAGCGAGACCGTGTCCTCCGGGTTCGTCAGCACGCGCAGGTACGCGAGCGCGTCGCGGACCTCCTTGCGCTCGTAGAACCGGACGCCGCCGACCACCTTGTACGGATGGCCGGTGCGGATGAAGACCTCTTCGAAGACCCGGGACTGCGCGTTGGTCCGGTAGAAGACCGCGACGTCGGACGGCTTGATCCCGTCGGCGTCGGTGAGCCGGTCGATCTCGTCGGCGACGAACTGCGCCTCGTCGTGCTCGTTGTCCGCGACGTACACCGCGATCTGCTCGCCCTGGCCCTGGTCGGACCAGAGGTTCTTCGCCATCCGGCCCTCGTTGCGGGCGATCACCGCGTTGGCCGCGGACAGGATCGTCTGGGTGGAGCGGTAGTTCTGCTCGAGCAGGATCGTCTCGGCGCCGGCGAAGTCCTCCTCGAACGCGAGGATGTTGCGGATCGTCGCACCGCGGAACGCGTAGATCGACTGGTCGGAGTCGCCGACCACCATCAGCTCGGCCGGCGGAGCGGTCGGGTTCTTCTCGTCGACCGGGTCCTCGGCACAGAGCTCACGGATCAGCGTGTACTGCGCGTGGTTGGTGTCCTGGTACTCGTCGACGAGCACGTGGCGGAACCGGCGGCGGTAGTACTCACGGACTTCGGGGAAGGCCTGCAGCAGGTTGACCGTGGTCATCAGCAGGTCGTCGAAGTCCAGCGCGTTCGCCTGGGCGAGCCGCTCCTGGTAGGTCCGGTAGCACTCGGCGTAGGTCTCCTCGAGATGGTTCTCGGCCTTCGCCGCGGCCGTCTCGTGGTCGATCAGCTCGTTCTTCTGGGTGCTGATCCAGTTCAGCACGGCGCGCGGGTTGTACCGCTTGACGTCGAGGTCGAGCTCGCGGCAGACCAGCGTCATCAGCCGGCGCGAATCGGTGTCGTCGTAGATCGAGAACGTCGAGCTGATCCCGAACCGCTTGATGTCGCGGCGCAGGACCCGCACACACGAGCTGTGGAACGTCGAGACCCACATCAGCTTCGCCCGCGGCCCGACCAGGTCCACCACCCGCTCGCGCATCTCCGCGGCGGCCTTGTTGGTGAACGTGATCGCCAGGATCGACCCGGGGTGCGCGTCCCGCGCCGCCAGCAGGTAGGCGATCCGCCGGGTCAGCACCCGGGTCTTGCCCGAACCCGCACCGGCCACCACCAGCAGCGGCTTGCCGGAGTGCACCACGGCCGCGCGCTGCTGCGGATTCAGCCCCTCGAGCAGCGAATCCGGGTCGGTCCGGGACGTCTTCGGCTCCTCCAGCGGCACTGGGAGCTCATCAGGCGAGAACAGCGTAGTCATCACTCAACACCTTAGGCGCTCCCCCCGACACTTTCCGAAAACCGCCGGTGGACGGCCGGGAACTTAGGGTGCTGAGCATGGATCAGACTACGCGGTACGACGCGCTCGTGGACCGGGCCGAGGTGCTGTACGAGGCGGAGCGGTACGGCGAGGCGCTCGAGCTGGTCACGGCCGAGAGCGGCGGGCTGGAGCCGTGGTTCGCGGAACTGGCCCACCTGAAGGCGTGTCTGCTCGGTGCCGGCGGTGACGCCGACGCAGCGCTGCGGGCGCTGCAGGAAGCGAGCGCGGCGGGCGCTTGGTGGGCGCAGGGGATCCTCGTCGATGACGACGACTTGGCCGGGCTGCGCGGGCGCCCGGAGTTCGAGGAGTTGGTCGCGGTGTCCGCAGCGCGGGTGAGCGACGATCCGGTTCCGGCGCTGATCGCCGCGCCGGACGGACCGGCGGTGGGCGTGGTGGTGGCGCTGCACGGGGCCGGTCAGACCGCCGCGCACGCTCGGCAGGACTGGGCCGGGGTGCTGGACCGCGGCTACGCGCTGATCTGCGTGCAGTCGTCGCAGCGGATGTCGACGAACTACCGGACGTGGCCTGATCCGGAGCATGCCGCATCCGACATCAGGCACGCGATGGACGTGTTGCCCGTCGAGCTGCACGACGTACCGATGATCGCGGCCGGGTTCTCGGCCGGCGGGCGGGCCGCGCTGAACTGGGCGCTGACCGCGCAGCCGATGCCGGTCGTCGGCGTGCTCGCGCTCGCGCCGGCCTTGCGTGAGCTACCGGCGACCGCGGCCAGAAAGTTGTCGCCGGCAACGATCTGGATCGGGACCGACGACGATCTGCTCGAGGTCGCCGAAGGCGCGGCCGACAAGCTCGAAAGCTTCGGCTGCACGATCGAACGGATACCGGGACTGGGACATACGTTCCCGGCCGACTTCGACGAGCGGCTAGGAGACCTGGCGGGTCAGGTGTAGCACCACGGGTGTGGGCCCGCCGATCCAGAGCAGCTTGGCGTTGTGGTCGTCGTACGACGTGATCCGCAGGCCCGGGACGCCCTCGATCTGGCCTTCGTAGTCCTTCGCCGCCAGGTGCGCGACGACGTCGGCGAGCTCCGGTCCGTCCGACCACTCGATCCGCGCCAGGTCGGGACGCGCCTGCCACATGTCGACCCAGCCCGCCGGGTCCTCGCTGAACAGCGTCGTACGCAGGATCATCGACGCGGCGCCGAGCAGGGTCGCGGCCGGCGTCGCCGTCAGTTCCAGCAGCGTGCGTTCCTGCGCGGTCAGGTCGTCAGTCAAAATCACCCGCAGGACATTGCCACAAGAGCAGCTTTGCTGTGGGCAGACTTGCCGTGAGCAGAAAAGCTGGGGTACGGCGGTTCGCCGGGGTCAGGGTGGACGACATGGCAGAAGACATGAAACCGCCGATGTTCAACGAGACGGCCCGGCAGCGGTTGCTCGCGCAGCGGGTCGTCGTCCTGGACGGCGTACTCGACGACGACAACGGGACTCTGCTCGCCAGCCAGATCATGACGCTGGCAGCCGAGGACCCCGACACCGGAATCGCGTTGTGGATCCACTCGCCCGGCGGTTCGGTGCCGTCGATGCTGGCCATCCGGGACGTGATGCGGCTGGTGCCGTGCGACGTGTCGACGCTGGCGATCGGACTGGCCTGCAGCGCGGGTCAGTTCCTCCTCTCGGCCGGTACGCCGGGCAAGCGGTACGCGTTGCGGCACGCCCGCGTGCTGATGCACCAGGGCTCGGCCGGGATCGGTGGCTCCGCGGTAGAGATCGAGATCCAGGCCAACGACCTGCGGCACATCCGCGACACCGTGCTCGGACTGATCGCCGAGGACACCGGTCAGCCGTTCGAGACCGTGCACGAGGACTCGCTGCACGACCACTGGTACACCGCCGAACAGGCCCGTGAGTACGGCTTCATCGACCACGTCGTCGAGTCGTTCGACCAGGTCATGCCCAAGAAGAAGAAGGAGGAGGTGGCGGCATGAGCAGCTACATGATCCCGAACGTGATCGCCCAGCATCCGCGGGGCGAGCGGATCATGGACGTCTACTCGCACCTGCTCAGCGAACGCATCATCTACCTGGGTACGGCGATCGACGCCGGCGTCGCCAACGCGCTGATCGCGCAGCTCCTGCATCTCGAGGTCGACAAGCCGGAGCAGGAGATCAACCTGTACATCAACTGCGAGGGCGGCGACATGACCGCGATGCTCGCGATCTACGACACCATGCAGTACATCCAGTCGCCGGTGGCGACGTTCTGCGTCGGGCAGGCGATCTCGGCCGGGGCGGTGTTGCTGGCCGGGGGTGCGGCCGGGCGTCGCGCCGTACTGCCGCATGCACGGATCGTCCTGCACCAGCCCGCGGCGAGTGGCCGGGGGACGATCCCGGACCTGATCCTGCAGGCCGACGAGGTCGTACGGGTCCGCGGTCAGGTCGAGTCGATCCTGGCCCGGCACACCGGACAGACGATCGAGCAACTGCGCCACGACACCGATCGCGACCACGTGCTGACGGCGGAGGGCGCCAAGTCGTACGGCCTCGTCGACCACGTGATCACCGAACGGCTGCAGGTGCCCGCGCTGGCCTAGCCGGCGGACTCGAGCACCTTGTCGGCCACGGCGGCGTGGTGGTTGAGATCGGCGGTGGGACGGCCGACCCGATTCGTCAGGTACGCGTACGCGATCCGGCGATCCGGGTCGGCCCACCCGATACAGCAGTTGCTGCCGTTGTGACCGAACGTCCGCGGGCTGCTCAGCGATCCGAGCGACGTCGACGCGCCCTCGATCCACCGCGGTCCACCGAGCTGGAACCCTTGCGACCAGCGGATCGGGGCCCGCGCGGTCCGGTCGACATCACCCTCGCTGCTCGGCTCACACGCCACCGCGAGCGTCTCCGGCCGCAGCAGCGCGCCGCCGAGCAACGCCTGGTAGAAAGTCACCAGGTCCCGCGCCGTCGTCGACATCCCAGCAGCCGGTACGACGGCCTCGCGCGTGCTGCGCCGATTCACGACGGACTGGATGAACGGTCCGAGCGGACCCGCGGCCCGGACCGGCACATGCCGCTCCCACAGGTCGCCGGGCAGCCCCAGGTACGTGTCGGCGACCCCGATCGGCTCGAGGACGAAGCGCCGTACGAGCTCGTGGATCGGGACTCCGCTGCAGCGCCGCGCGACCTCGCTCAGGATGAACCCGTAGGCGAGCGGGCTGTACGCGACGGTGCCGATCGGCCAGCGCGGCTTGGTCTCCTCGATCCGGCGGAGCGAGCGGTTCCAGTCGGTCATCGCGCGGACCTCACCGACGTACGAGCCGGCGTTCGTCACGCCGGACCGGTGCCGCAGCACGTGACGGACGGTGATCTCGCGCTTCCCGTTCTCGCCGAACTCCGGCCAGTACGCCGCGACCGCGTCGTCGAGGTGCAGCCGGCCGGACTCGACGAGTTGGTGGATCACGACGGCGAGGTACGCCTTGCTCGCGGAGAAGAGCCAGAACAACGCGTCCGGTGCGCACCCGAAGGAGCGATCCACGACCACCTGGCCGTCGCGAACGACACACAGCTGCGCGATGGCCCCGCGGGCCTCGATCAACTCAACCGCTTGTGTCAGTCCAGCGGGGTCGAGGCCGGCGTCCTGCGGATCGCACGTGCCACCGAACTCCATGAATTCAACTGTGCCCGTCCGGGCAAACGGCTAGGCTCGCCAAGTGACAGTGCCTGAGGCGAATCCGCGGCCGGACAGTGAGATCGAGCGGGTGCTGGTGGTCGTCGCACACCCCGACGACATCGACTTCGGCGGGGCCGGCACGGTCGCGTTGTGGACCAAGGCCGGGATCGACGTGCACTACTGCATCGTCACCGACGGTCAGGCCGGCGGCTTCGAGCCGGAACGCGATCGCGCCGAGATTCCCGCCGTACGACGGGCCGAGCAGACGGCCGCCGCGGGCCATGTCGGGGTCCACGACCTGCACTTCCTCGGGTACTCCGACGGCGCGGTCGAGCCGACGTTCGAGCTGGTCCGCGACATCAGCCGGGTGATCCGCACGGTCCGTCCGCAGCGGCTGCTCACACAGTCGCCGGAGCGGGTGTGGTCCCGCCTCCAGGTCTCCCACCCGGACCACCTGGCCGCGGCCGAGGCCGCCGTACGGGCGTTCTACCCGGCGGCCGGCAATCCGTACGCGTACTTGGATCTGGCCGCGGAGGCCTGGGACGTCGACGAGCTGTGGATGATGGACCACCCGGACGTCAACCACCACGTCGACATCACCGACACGTTCGACCAGAAGCTGGCCGCGCTGATGTCGCACACCAGCCAGCACCGCGACCCTGACGCCCTGCTCAGCGGGATCCGCGCACACTTCGCCGAGGTGGCCGCGAGCGCCGGCTTCCCGCCGAACCACTACGCCGAGGACTTCACCGTCATCCGGATGCGCTAATCGGTTTGCTGGAAGCCGGTTCGACCGGCGATCGTTCGACCATGACTATCTCTTACACCGTGGTCGGCGACGGGCCGACGGTCCTGCTCATGCATGCCGGGGTCGCCGACGCCCGGATGTGGTCCGCCCTGGTGGAAGACCTCCGCGACGACCACCAGGTCATCACACTCGACCTGCGTGGGTACGGCGAGACCCCGCTCGAGCCCGCAGCGAAGTACTCCGACGCCGGTGACGTGCTGGCGGTTCTGAACGAGGTCGGCGCGGGCGCGGTGTCCGCCGTCGGAGCGTCGTACGGCGGGTACGTCGTACAGCAGGTGGCGAGCCGGGAGCCGGAGCGGTTCGCCCGCGTGGTGCTGCTGTGCGCCCCGACCGACAACGTCGAGCCCGACGAGGCGCTGCGTGCACTCTGGGCCGAGGAGAACGCGCTGATCGACGCCGGTGACGTGGCCGGTGCCACCGAGCTCACCGTCGACCGCTGGATCGGCCCGGACGCCACCGACGAGGCCCGCGCCCTCCTCCGCACCATGCAGCAGCACGCGTACGACGTCCAACTGGCCGCCGGCGACGTGGACAACGAGGAATGGCCGGTCGAGCCCGAGCGCATCACCGCCCCCGTCTGGCTCGTCACCGGCGCCCACGACTTCCGCTTCTTCACCGACAGCGCCGACTACCTGGCCGCCCGCCTCCCCACCTCAGAACGCACCGACCTCCCCTGGGCAGGCCACCTCCCCCTCCTCGAACGCCCCACCGAAACCACCACCCTCATCCGCACAGCCCTCACCGAGCCTGTGGACGAGTGAACGTAGAACGGACCCCGGCCGGGGGCCGGGGTCCGTTGGGTGTGGGGTGGGTCAGTCGGCGAGGGCGCCCATCGGGTCCCAGGCGGGGAGGACGATCGGCTCGTCGTCGAGGCGGGCCTGGAGCTCGGCGGGGAGGGCCGAGCGGCGGACCGCGATCTCGAAGACGTGCTCGCCGAACCAGGAGTCGTTCATGGTCCAGAAGCCGCTGTCGGCCTTCTCGTCGCCCCAGCTGTTCTCGACGCGCCAGCGGCGCGGCTTGCCGTCGACCAGGTCGACGCCGGTGAACAGCATCGCGTGCGTCATCAGCGTCTCGTGGTGCACCAGCCGCTCGGCCTTGTCGAGCGTGAACTCGGTGTCGTAGACCGAGCCGTAGTCGTACAGCTTGGCGTCCCAGAAGCCGAGGTCGGAGTTCATCTGCTTGCCGACGTCGCAGCCGAACCAGACCGGCTCGCCGCCGACGATCGCGTCCTGGGTGAGCTGCTTCATCAGGTCGATCTCGACGTTCAGGTAGACCACCGGCGGGGCGTCGATGACGTTGCCGAGGTAGTCGACGGTGAAGGTCTTGCCGACCGGGCTGGTCGCCCGCGGGTCGTGCACGAGGCAGACGTAGTCGTCGACCGGCAGCTGCACGTACGCCGCGGCGAACTCGGTCGGCGTGGTCCAGCCGTCGCGGTGGAAGCCCTTGTCGGAGTCCTTCCACTGCCACAGGAACTTCTGCGGCGGCGTACCGAGGTGGATGCTCAGCACCCGGTGCACGGTGGTCAGGATCTCGCGCTTGCGCTCGCGGCGGGCCTCGTCACCCTCCAGCGCCCGCAGGTCGCGCGCGCCCTGACGCAGCAGCTTGCGCAGCGCGTCGTTCAGCTGGGCGGTCGCGGACGAGCTCTCGGTCTCCGGCATCGCCGACTTCGGCACCAGGCCGTGCTTGCGGACCAGTGCGATGAACATGTTCCACTGGCCGCCGTCGCTGATCGGGTCGGACAGCAGGTGCGCCACCGTCCGGTCGTCGGCGTCCCGGCCGGCGGTGTCGATCATCGCCTCGAGGAAGAAGTTGGCCCGCTCGAACTTGTCCCAGAACAGCACGTAGTTCTGCGAGAACTCGAAGTCCTTGACCCCGAGCTTCCCGGCCGCGCCGACCCGGAGCAGGTTCAGCCCGGCGAACATCCAGCACCGGCCGCTCTTCTTCTGGTTCGTCACCTTCCAGTCGTCGAGAAGATTCGACACCGAATGGTCTATCGACGTGACGACCTGACGGTCGAGGGCAATGCTGTTGACCGGCGTCTGCGTGACGGCGTTCTGCATCACCCGGTACTGCGGGTTCGACGCGAACTCCTTCTCGAAGAGCGCGAGCTGATCGGCTGTGAGATTCCGCTCCATAAGAGTCGACGGTATAACAGCCACCAAGCCTGGACAGCCGTTACCGGGGTGGCGAATCCATGCCCTGGCCGAAACGCGCCACCCGTGGACGCGTGAGTTAGGCTAGTTGAAAACGACATTCAAGAAGGAGTGGCGCCATGGCCCGACGCCCGGCCCCGACCGGCAAGCGCAAGCCGAAGCAGAACCCGCTGGACCGCGACGGCATCACCTATATCGACTACAAGGACACCGCGCTGCTGCGGAAATTCATCTCCGACCGGGGCAAGATCCGCTCCCGCCGGGTCACCGGGCTGTCGGTGCAGCAGCAGAAGCAGGTCGCCCGCGCGATCAAGAACGCCCGCGAGATGGCCCTGCTGCCCTACACGTCGGCGGGCCGCTGATCCGGCCCCGATCCGTCACTGCAGCCGCACGCGCGGATCGATCACGCTGTAGGCGAGGTCGACGATCAGGTTCATCGCGACCAGCAGCACCGAGCCGAGCAGCACCGTGCCCATGATCACCGGCAGGTCGTAGTCGCTGACCGCGTCCAGCGCCAGGACGCCGAGCCCCGGCAGGTCGAAGATCTTCTCGGTGAAGATCGCCCCGGACAAGCTGGCGGCGAGGTCCAGGCCGAAGATCGTGACGACCGGGATCAGCCCGGCGCGGAGCGCGTGCTTGTAGGTGACGGCCCGGTCCGACAGGCCCTTGGCGCGCGCGGTCCGGATGAAGTCCTCGTTCAGCGTCTCCACCATCGACCCGCGGGAGTAGCGCGCGTAGTCGGTGCACCCGTACAGGCTCAGGATCACCCACGGCGCGATCAGGCCGGTGAACCAGTGCCACGGGCTCTCGAGCGGCGAAACCCACCCGCTCCGCGGCAGGATCGGGTAGAGGATCGTCAGGTAGAGCGCCGCCATCAACCCGACAATGTAGTACGGCACCGAGCTGATCAGCAGTGTGCCGCTCATCATCATCCGGTCCCCCGGCGTACCGCGTCGTCTGGCCGCCATCGCGCCGGCACTCACACCGATGGTCAGCACGAGTACGCCGTACCCGAGGACCAACGAGGCGGTCACCGGCAGCCGGGCCATCAGCGTGCCGGTCACGGGGCGGTCGTTCTTGAACGAGAAGCCCAGGCACGGCACCGAGCAGTGCTGGACCACGCCGGACGTCTCGAAGTCGCGCCCGACCACGATGCCCTTGGCATACCGCGTGAACTGCTGGACCTTCGGCTCGTCGAGGTGCAGGTTCGCCCTGATCTCGTTGTACCGCGACTGCGGGCACTTGCGCTCACCGCAGATCGCGGCGGCCGGGTCCGTCGGCGCGATGAAGAACAGTGCGAACGTCGCGACCAGGGTCACCGCGACCACGCTGATCGCGGACACGACCCGGCGTACCACGTAGTGCAACACGACGCTGCCCCCCTCGAAATCCCACCCGGTCGGTGGAGATTACCCCGAAGGGGGCAGCGGACGTCAGACCAGGCGGCGGTCGGTCGCCCAACGGGTCAGTTCGTGCCGGTTGGACAGCTGCAGCTTCCGCAGTACCGAGGAGACGTGGGTCTCGACGGTCTTCACCGAGATGAACAGCTCCCGGGCGACTTCCTTGTACGCGTAGCCGCGCGCGATCAGCCGCAGTACCTCGCGCTCACGCTGCGACAGCCGGTCCAGGTCCTCGTCCACCGAGGCGATGTCGATCGCGCCGGAGAAGGCGTCCAGCACGAAGCCGGCCAGCCGCGGCGAGAACACCGCGTCACCGTCGGCGACCCGGTTGATCGCGTCGATCAGCTCGGTGCCGGAGATGTTCTTGGTGACGTACCCGCGGGCGCCGGCCCGGATCACGCCGATCACGTCCTCGGCCGCGTCGGACACCGACAGCGCGAGGAACTTGATGTCCGGGTGCCGCTGGTGCACCTGCTTCATCACCTCGGTGCCACCGCCGCCGGGCAGGTGTACGTCGAGCAGTACGACGTCCGGCTCGGTGCCGACGATCGCCTTGACCGCGGTGTCGACGTCGGAGCCTTCCCCGACGATGTCGACCGAGGCGCCGATCTCGCTGCGTACCCCGGCCCGGAACATGTCGTGATCGTCGACGACGACAACGCGCCTGCTGCTCATCTGTCCATCTCCAGTCGCACCTCGGTGCCAGTCTCCGGGTCGGACCGCACTGTTGCGCGGCCGCCGTGCCGTTCCATCCTGCCCATCACACTGTGCCGCAAGCCCAGCCGGTCGTCCGGTACCTCGTCGACGTCGAAGCCCTTGCCCCGGTCCCGGACGAACATCTCCACCCGGTCGCCGTCGACCTCGACGAACACGTCGATCTTCGCGGCGCCGGAGTGCTTGGCGGCGTTCACCATCGACTCCCGGGCCGCCCGCACCATCGACGACAGCGGCTCGGTCAGGTCGCAGTCGCCGACCGTGATCACCTCGATCGGCACGCCGTGCGAGTCCTCGACCTCGGCCGCCGCCCGCTTGGCCGCGCTGGCGATGGTCTGGTCGGTGGTGTCGTCCTCGTCGTACAGCCAGGACCGCAGCTCGCGCTCCTGCGAGCGGGCCAGCCGGGTCACCGCCTTCGGGTCCTCCGCCTGCTTCTGGATCAGCGCGAGCGTCTGCAGCACCGAGTCGTGCAGGTGCGCGGCCATGTCGGCGCGCTCCTGGGAGCGGACCCGCTCGGCCCGCTCGGAGTTCAGGTCGCGGCTCAGCCGGTGCACCCAGGGCCCGGCGATCACGCCGATGCCGACGACAGCCAGCAGCAACGCGATGAGTACGTCGCCGACCATCGACAGCCGGCCGTTCTGGACCAGGAACAGGGTGACCGCGGTACCGATCAGGATCAGGCCGACGGCGATCCGGATCAGCGACTTCCAGCCGCCCTTGCCGAGCACGAGCCCGAGGATCGGGACGCGGATGTCCTGCGTCCACTTGTCCTTCTGGTTCTCGTCCGCCTGCCGCCAGATCAGCGCGAGGCCGGTGGCGGCGAACACCAGCGGCCAGAACAGCTTGCCGGCGATGCCGAACCCGGCGACCTGCAGCAGCAGGCACAGACCGATGCCGATGGCCACCAATGCGGGCAGCTGGCCGCGGCTCTTCTCCCGCTTCCGCTGCTTCGCCTCGGCCACCGGGGGCGGCGGCTCGTCCGAGCGCATCCCGCTGCGGGTGTGGGCGGCCAGACCCGGTGCACCCGGCACGTTGTCCGGAGCGAGCGGCATCAGGAACCACAGGGCCGCATAGATCAGTACGCCGAAGCCGCCGAACACGGTCGTCGCGATCAGCACAAGGCGTACGAGAGTGTCGGACACGCCCAGGTGGTCCGCGATCCCGCCGGCCACGCCCGCGACAACCCGGCCCTCAGTACGCCGGTACGCCCGCCGAGGCGGGTCCGTCGGCTGCCGAGGAGGAACAGTTCCGGCCCCGGCCGCCGCTCCAGCCTGACCGTAAGGCGGGGGTGCCCAACCCCCACCGGTACCCGGCGCGTACTGCGCGCCACCCGCGGGCTGGCCACCCGCGTACTGCGCGCCACCGTGCGGCTGACCCGCGTACCGCTGGCCGCCTGCGGCGTGCTCGGCCGCCATCCGCGCGGCGTACGCCGCGTACGGGCCTTGGTACTGGCCCGGACCGTCTGGTCCCCAGCCCTTGTAACGCCACTGGTCCGGCCCGGCGGGCGCACCGGCCTCGCCCGGCTGGCGAGCCTGCGCCCCCTGTGGCTGTGCCGACTGCCCGTCCTGGGCAGGCTGGGCAGCGGTCGGCTCGGGCTGGCCTCCGTTGGTGGAGGTCCCGCCCGGCGGCGCGGCTGCTGGCTGGCTCATCACCACGATCGTCACATGTGGACGGGCCGCACACCAGCAGGCTTGTCCCGGGCCGCCTCCTCAGCGGCCGCCCGCCCGGCTCAGGGTCGCCTCGGGGAGAACCCCGAGACCCCCGCCGGGCCGGCCACTCGCACGGCGCCGACTCCGGGGATCGTCAGGGTGCATCCCGATGTTCCGCACGCGCGCAGGGTGTGAGTATCGATGACATGGAGCAGAACCAGAGTGGACCCGGTGGGTTCGACCGCGACCGCCTGCAGAACCCGCAGACGTGGCGGCGCAGCAGGTCGGACCGTTGGGTCGCCGGTGTCTGCGGCGGTATCGGCCGCGCGCTGAACATCGACCCCGTGCTGATCCGCGTGGTGATGGCCGTCCTGATCCTCAGCGGTCCCGGGATCATCTTCTACATCGCCGCCTGGGTGCTGATGCCCGACGAGGGCAGCGACCGCTCGGCGGCGCAGGGTCTGCTCGGTGACCGGGTCCGCCCCGACCACCCGTGGCTGTGGCCGGTCGTGATCGGCGCCTGTGTGTTCGCCGCGATCGCGATGATGTCGTCGTTCAACTTCGGGCACTTCATCCCGGGTCCGCTGATCGTGGTCGCGGTCATCTTCCTGGTCGTCAAGCAGCGCAAGCACGGCGGTCGCGGCCGGCGCAGCCAGCAATGGATGGGCGGCCCGAACGCCAACTGGACGGGCCAGGGCACGAACTGGACGGGTCGCCCGCAGGACGCGACGCCCCCGGCCAACGCCGGTCAGCAGACAACTTCGGCCTACGCGCCGTCCCAGAACGACCCGTCAGCTCCCCCGACGGGTCCGTCGTCCTCGGCCACACAGCGACCCCAGGACCGCACCGTCGAACCGGTCCAGGCTGTGTGGACCGAGGACGACCCTCTCGGCCTGTACGTCGACGAGCCGGCCCGCACCACCACCCCGCCGGTCGGCTCCAAGGCGGCCGAGCCGCCCGCGAAGGGCATGCGCGGGATCAAGTCGATCGTCGTCGTGCTGACCGGTCTCGCGATCGGGATCGCGGCGCTGGCGGGCGCCTCGACGGCGACCATGCTCGTCATCGGCCTGGCCACGCTCGGCGCCGGCATGCTGCTGGGCGGGTTCGTCGGCCGCACGCTGGCCCTGCTGCCGCTGGGCATCCTGCTCGCGGCCGGTGCGGTGGCGAGCACGGTGTTCCCGAGCATTCCGCGCAACTTCGCCGACACCAACTACGTCGCGCCGATCGGCCAGACCATCACCGCGACCGGGACGAGCTACCAGTTCGACGCCGGGTCGGTACATCTTGACCTGACCAAGGCGAAGTTCGCCCCGGGCGCGAAGGTCGACGTCCACGGCGGCGCCGGCGAGGTCATCGTCAAGGTGCCCAAGGACGTCGACGTGACCGGCAACCTCTCGGCCGAGATGGGAGACGTGGCCTTCCTCGACCAGCACCAGGGCGGCCATAATGCCGAGCTGACACTCAACGACCTGGGCACGGACGGCAAGGCCGGCCCGCAACAGGTCACCCTGGACCTGGACGTCAGGCTGGGCAGTATCAAACTGGAGCGCGGATGAGCCAGCAGCCACGTAAGACGAAGCCGGACGTTCCCGGTGTCGTGACGGGCGCGGTTCTGACCGGTGCAGCCACGATCTGGATGCTGACCGAGAACGGCGTCCTGCAGACCGACGACCTCGGCGTCACCAGCGCCATCCTCCTGGTCACCGCCGGCATCCTGGGCCTGGCCGCGTCGCGTCGCGTCTGATTCGGTCGACACACACACTTATCAAGGTGGAGCGCGGTTGACGTCCTCCCCTCCGCTCACCGACGGGGATTCCAACTACTACCCGGAGGTAGCGAGTTAGGGTTCACGCTTCGACGAGACCCGTACGGGCGTCTCTCGGCGTGCGCTGACGGCCCGTCCGGCCGCGATGTTGATCGCCGCATTCACATCCGCGTTGGCCCGATGTCCGCAGGCCACACACCGGAACACCGCTTGGCTCTCACGGTTCTCCGGCGCGCGGTGCCCACAGACACTGCAGGTCTGCGACGTGTATGCAGGGCTTACTCGTTCGACTCGTCCCGCCGCCTTGTGCTCCAGCCGTCGTACGAGCAATCCCCAGCCATTGACCAGGATGCCGCGGTTCAGCCCGGCCTTCGCCCGGCGACGATTCGGCAGGTACGCCCCCGGCCTGCCGGGCACGGGTCTCGGCTTGGGCTTCGTGGTCATCCGGGCGATGCGCAAGTCTTCGACGCGGATGACGTCGAATCGGCGTGCGAGGTCGGTGCTGGTCTTCTCGACCCAATCCATCCGACGGTCCACCCAGCGGGCGTGCAGCTTCGCGATCGCGGCTTTCACCAACTGACGGCGGTTGGAGCCACGCCGACATCGAGCCAGTCGACGTTGCAACTGCTTCAGCCGTTGCTGCTCACGATCGGACAGCCCGGGGCAAGAGAGGAGATCACCAGTGGACAGTGCGGCCGAGACGGTGATGCCGCGGTCGACGCCGACGACCTCGCCCGAGCCGGACGCCGGAATCGGCTCCGGGACGACGGCAAAGGCAATGTGCCAGCGGCCTGCGTGGTCGCGAGTGATCCGGTAGGACTTCGCGCCGGGTACGGCGCGCGACAGCCGGAACCGGACCCAACCGACCTTCGGTACGAGTGCCTGCGCCCACTTCCGGTTCAGCTTCATGATTCGACCCGCCTGACCGCCGACGACACGGAAGCCCTCGTGCAGTCCAGCTCTGCGCCAGGTCGGCCGCCGGTGCGTTCCACCGAAGAAGTTCTTGACAGCCTGGTCGAAGTCACGCAGCGCTTGCTGCTGCACGGTCTGCGAGCCCGCCCGCAACCAGCCGAACGCTGCCCGCGCCTCCGTCAACTGCCGCGCTTGCTCGACGTACGCGGGCGACGGAAGGTTGTCGCGGGTCCACATCGACCACTGCTCGAGCGCCAGGTTCCACACATATCGCGCGTGCTTACACTGCAGCAGCAAGGCTGCCTGCTGTACGCGAGTCGGGTGCAACCGGAACCGAGACATACCAGAATCCAATCAGTCGGGACCGACAATCCCCGATCACCGAAGGGGAGCAGGCGCGGTCGTTCCCCACCCGTCAGAAGCAGGCGTCCTAGGCCTAGCCGCCTCCCGCCGCGGATAACTCGGTAGACGGCCGGTACGCCGCTTCCTAAGCTCCCCAGCATGTCCAGCCCGGAGGCCGACAGACCGTAACCACCGATGACGTATTCCATCGATGGTTCACGGGAGTATTTCCATGCCTTTCGTGCTGTACCTGCTCGGCCTGGCCGTGTTCGCCCAGGCAACCTCCGAATTCATGCTCGCCGGGCTCGGCCCGGACATCGCCCAGGACCTGGGCGTCTCGATTCCCACCGCCGGCTGGCTGACGTCGGCGTTCGCGCTCGGCATGATCGTCGGCGCTCCGGCGATCGCCGTCCTCGGTGCCCGCTGGCCGCGGCGGCGGACGCTGCTGGTCACGCTGACCGTGTTCCTCGCGGTCCACGTGGTCGGCGCGCTGACGACCAGCTTCGCCGTACTGCTGATCACCCGGGTCCTGGCCGCGCTCGCGAACGCCGGCTTCCTCGCCATCGCGCTCGCCACCGCGACCTGCCTGGTCCGTCCGGACGCGAAGGGCCGTGCGACCTCGGTCCTGATCGGCGGTACGACGCTGGCCTGCATCGTCGGCGTACCGGCCGGCGCCCTGCTCGGCTCGTACTTCGGGTGGCGGTCCGCGTTCTGGGCGGTTGCGATCATCTCGCTGCCCGCGCTGATCGCGATCCTACGGTCGGTGCCGGCCCGCAGCGCCGGGCCGACGACGATCGGGCGGTTCTGGGTCAGCCGGCGCCTCGTCGTACTGCTGCTGCTCGGGGCCCTCGTCAACGGTGCGACGTTCTGCTCGTTCACGTACCTGGCCCCGATCGTGACCGATGTCACCGATCTCGGCGCCGGATGGGTGCCGGTCGTACTCGCGCTCTTCGGCCTCGGCTCGTTCGCCGGGGTCACCGTCGCCGGCCGGTACGCCGACCGCGGCAACCACGTCCTCACGTTGGTTGCCGGTGGCATCTTGCTGCTCGGTTGGTGCGCGTTCGCGCTGACCGCCGTACACGTCGTACCCACTGTCGTTCTGGCTTTCCTGCAAGGCGGATTGTCGTTCGCGGTCGGCTCGACGCTGATCGCCTACGCCCTGTACGCCGATGCCGGGTCACCCGTCCTGACCGGAGGTCTCGCGACCGCCGCGCTCAACGTCGGAGCCGCCGCCGGGCCGGTCCTCGGCGGGCTCGCGATCGGGGCCGCGAGCTTCCGCGGACCGCTGTGGGTCAGCGCCGCGCTGGTGGGCGCGGCGGTCTGTCTGGCAGCCGGCTCGGTTAGGCTTGGGGATCGCGAGGGGCCTGGATAAGCGGTCCCGTGGTCGAGGAGTTCCGATGGTGCGCGGCACCGTGAAGTGGTTCAACGCCGACAAGGGCTACGGTTTTCTTGCCGTCGAGACCGGTGGTGACGGCAACGAGATCGACGACGTGTTCGTGCACTGGAGCAAGATCGTCTCGGACGGGTACAAGACCCTCGAGGACGGCCAGCGGGTCGAGTTCCAGATCGTCGACGGCCCCAAGGGCCGCGAAGCCGACGCGGTCACTCCCATCTGACCAGCGGTCTGGTCCGGCAACCGATAATCTGTCGTCTCATCGTGTGAGGGGTGAGACGTGGCAGAGCCGGTACCCGTGATCCGGAAGCTCGAGCATGCGCTGGCCGACGACGACTTCGCGTGGTCGCTGCTGCTCGTCGGCGAGGATCAGACCGACAAGCTCGCGACGCTGACCGGTGACCTGCGTGGGCCGGTGTCGACCACCGGTGACGGCAAGCAGATCACGTCCGGCTTCTCGTACTGGGGTATCGGCCCGACCATCGCCTGGGCGAACGCCACCAACGACCCGTTCTACCTGGTCATGAAGGCCGGCGCCGAGTCGTTCCTGCGGCACTGGCGCAAGGTCCGCCCGCACGTCGAGAACGGCGGCTTCCACCTGGTCAGCCTCGGCGTCGGCACCGGCGTGAAGGACCGCACGATCCTCAGCGACATGCGCCGCAACAACCGGGACATGTACTACATCCCGGTCGACATGAGCTCGGAGATGCTGCGGATGGGCACGCTGGAGCCCGTCCGCGGCGCCCGGTTCCCGGTCTCGCAGGTGCTGCCGGTGCAGCTGGACTTCTCGATTGCCGACAACATGGACGAGCTCGCGCAGATGCTCGCCCGGCTGGTCGGCAACGACCCGATCCTGTTCACGCTGACGGGCAACACGCTGGCGAACTTCGAGAGCGACGAGGAGCTGCTCAGCACGCTCACCCGGGTGCTCCGGCCGCAGGACCGGCTGCTGCTCGAGGTCGCGAGCACCACCCGGCTGGACCAGGAGACCGCGGACGCGGCCGCCGACGAGTACCACCAGACCCGGGCGTTCGCGGAGTTCGTCACCAGCGCGCTGCGGTACAACACCGATCTCAAGATCAACAACGACCGGGTCAAGTTCATCGGCGAGGTCGAGGACGAGGACGCGCTGCTGGTCAAGATCCTCTGGCAGAACGACACCGACGCCGAGATCCGGATGGAGCTGCCGGACCACACCGAGGTGGTGCTGCCGATCGGCGACACGATCCGGCTGTACACGACCCGGAAGTACTCGACCACCCGGCTGAAGCGGCTCACCGAGGCATGCCAACTGACGCCGGTCGAGGCGATCCAGTCCCAGTTCCGCTACACCCGCCGTCCGAACCCGTTCGGTCTGGAGCTGCTCCTGCTCGCGCCGGACGCGGCCGGCCAGACGCCGCACACCCTCGCCGACGACATCTGGGCGACATGACCCGGCGGACCGTCGTCACCGTGGTGACGTACGGCCTGCTCAGCGTGGCGTTCGTGCTCGGTATCATCTGGTTCTTCTGGCCGGGGAACTCGCGGTGGGAGCCGGCCGTCAACACCCTGACGCTGGTCGCCGGGTTGAGCGGCATCTTCGTCGAGCGGCTCACGGCCGAGGCCGAGCGGCGTACCGAAGTACTGCGGGCGGTGGTGGACGAGCTGCAGGAGAACACCCGGCTGCTCAACGACGAGCGATTCTCGCCGGACGCGCCGACCTCACGGCAGGTGTACCCACGGCTGGTCGTGTCCGCGGTGGACCTCGCGCTGGTGTCCGGGGCGCTGGGACTGCACCGGGACGCCGACCTGGTCGGGCTGCTGCATCGTTGGCGGGACACCGTGCACCTGTTCAACCGCCGGCTCGACCTGACCGAGATCAGCACGTTCTCGAACACGATCTCGCCGGCCGAGCTGGCCGCCTTCCACCGCGCCCTGCACCGCGAGAACAGCTACTTCGCCGCCACCCGCGACAAGCTGCAGAACCTGCTCACAGCGATCCCGCAACCTTAACGGCTGAGGCCGAAACCGCAGCTTCGGCTGCCAGTAGTGGCAAATTCCCCCGAGACGTTGACTTCGTCATGCGGTCAGGGCTTCACTTTCGGACAGGACCGTAAATACGGCACCCCGGAGGCATCGCATGCGATCAGCCCGCTCGCTCATCGCGGTGGCACTCGCCGCCGTACTCGTCACGACTCTGACCACTCCCGCCGCCGAGGCCGGGCATCGTCCGCCGACGGCGACGCTGACCTCGTTGGGCGTTCCGCTGTCCGATGTACTGCTGATCGGCGGTACGGTCGCGCCCGGCCCGAACGGCAAGACCGCGATCTGGAACGTGTCCAGCGGCAGCCCGGCGTACCTGAACGCCATCGACCCGGCCACCGGCGACAGCCTGTTGTCCGCGGCGCTGCCCGGCGCGGACGGCAGTTACGCGGTCGCAGCCGCACCGGACGGCACGATCTACGCCGGCACGTACAACAACGGCCACCTGTACCGGCTGAAGCCCGGCGCAACCACGGCCGAGGACCTGGGCCGGCCGCTCGCGTCCGAGACGTTCATCCTGCGCATCACCGTCGACGAGCAGGGCAACGTGTACGGCGGCACCTATCCGCACGGGCGGGTGTTCCAGTACGACCACGCAACCGGCGCGGTCCGCGACTACGGAACGATCAAGGCCGGCCAGGGGTACGTCAAGAGCATCGACTACGCGAACGGCAAGCTCTACACGGGCACCGAGCCCGACGCGTACTTCCAGGAGATCGACGTGGCCAGCGGCGCCGTCACCGAGATCCCGGCGCCGCCGACGATGGGCGACCCGAAGGACAAGGTCGTCTACGACCTCAACGTCCGCGGCGGCCGCGTCTACACCCGGGTCAGTACGGCGTTCCCCGGCCCGATGTACGTCTGGGACATCGCGTCGCGGACCTGGGTCGACGAGATCGCGAACGAGCACGGCCTGGACATCTCGCCGATCGGCGCGGACGGCTCGCTGTACATGATCCAGGCGAGTGAGCTGAAGAAGTACGACCCGGCCACCAAGACCCTGACCGGGACCGGGCTGACCTTCACCGGCCGGATCCAGAACGCCCGCTCGATCGGGTACGCCGACCTCGACCTGCCCGACTACCCGGGGACCAGCGTCGTCGGCACCCTGTGGCGCGGCGAGGAGTTCCGGTACAACCCGCAGACCGGCAAGTCCGAGATCTTCCAGACCAAGGTCCGGCGGGAGCCGATCGAGATCCTGTCCGTGGCCGGCGGCAAGAACAACATCTACGCCGGCGGCTTCCTCAACGGCGGCGTGTCCGTCGTCAACCCGGACACCGGCGCGGCGACGTTCAACCGGTTCTCCCAGGTCGAGGCGCTGATGGAGGGCTCGAACGGCACGGTCTGGGTCGGCGCGTATCCGGAGGCCCGCCTCTACTCGTACGACACGTCGAAGCCGTGGAGCAGCCCGGAGTACTCCCCCGGGCCGCCTGGTACGCCGGACAACCCGGTCCAGGCGCTCAACCTGAAGCCGGACATCTTCCAGACCCGGGCCCGGGCGCTGGCCGAGGTGAACGGCAAGATCGCGGTCGGCACCGTGCCCGACGGCGACCGGCTCGGCGGCGCGCTGGTGATCTACGACCCCAAGACCGGTACGGCGGAGAAGTACCGCAACGTCGTCCAGGACGAGTCGGTCTTCGGCCTGACCGCGAACTGCGGCATCGTGTACGGCGGCACGTCGATCGCCGGCGGGCTGACCACCACTCCGCCGACCCGGGAAGCGGGCACAGTATTCGCGTGGGACGTGGCCGGGAAGAAGAAGCTCTGGGAGACCGTGCCGGTGCCGGGCGCGGCGACGGTCTCGTCGGTCACGATCGGGCCGGACGGCCTGCTCTGGGGTGTGGCCGGCAAGACGGTGTTCGCAGTGGCCCCCGACAGCGGCAAGCTGAAGAAGTCCTTCACGCTCGGTACGACGACCTCCAGCGGGGACATCGTGTCCACCCGGGAGGCGGTCTACGTGAGCATCGACCTGAACAAGATCTACCGGATCGAGCCCGGGAAGAAGGCCGTCCCGACGCTGTTCGTCGAGCACGCGCACCGGCGGCTCGGGGTCCGGGGAGACCACCAACTACTGATGACGAGCGGGTCCGAGCTGTTCCGGATTGATATCAGCCGTTGACAGCGGAAATTCACCCCGGCTACTTTCGGTCCTGACCGTTATTCGGTGCAACTACTTCCGGCCCTGACTTCCGGACACACCCTGGGGGTGCGATGAAATCCACCGTCCGCCGCATCGCGGCACCACTCACGGCGCTCGTGCTCGCCGCCGCGCTCAGTTCCTGCGGCGGAGGCGATTCGGGCTCCTCGGACTCGAAGAAGAGCGTCACGCTCTGGATGTACCCGGTGATCGCCGACCAGGCGGCCAGCGACGCCTACTGGAAGAAGGTCGAGACCGACTTCGAGGCGGCGAACTCCGGCATCGACCTGAAGCTGGAGATGCAGCCCTGGGCGAACCGGGAGGAGAAGGTCGCGGCGGCGTTCTCCGGCAAGAAGGGTCCGGACGTCCTGCTGATGATCCCGGACCAGATCCCGCAGTACGTGAAGAGCGGCTCGCTGGAGCCGATCGACGACGTGGTCGCGCCGGACAAGGACAAGTTCCTGCCGGCCGCGATCCCGGGGCTGAGCGTCGACGGCAAGGTGTACGGCGCACCGATCTACCACACCGTCACCTCGACGATGTACAACAAGACCGTGCTGGCCAAGGCCGGCATCGCGAAGCCGCCGGAGACCTGGGACGAGATCAAGGCGGCCGCGCCGAAGCTGAAGGCGGCCGGGTTCTCGACGCTGGACTACTCGGCCTCGGCCGAGGCCACGCTGAACCTGAACTTCTACCCGCTGCTGTGGCAGGCGGGCGGGAAGGTGTTCGCCGACGACGGGAAGTCCGTGACGTTCAACCAGGCTCCGGGTCTGGAGGCGCTGACGTTCCTGAAGTCGCTGTACGACGAGGGCGCGATCCCGAAGACCGCGATCTCGGCGAGCAATGTGGTCGCCGACTCGCCGTTCGGCAAGGGGCAGGTGGCGATGGCGATGACCAGCGTGCCGGCCGACGTCGCTACGGTGACGAAGACCTGGGGCGCGGCGAACATCGAGATCGGCTCGCCGCTGACCGGGAAGAAGCAGGTCGGGTTCGGGCTGCCGGGCGGTCTGGTGCTGAACGCGGCGTCGGACAATGTCGACGCGTCGAAGAAGTTCCTGTCGTTCATGATGCAGCCCGCCCAGCTGGACCCGCTGAGCAAGGCGTCGGGCTTCTACTCGCCCCGCAACGACGCCAAGACCGAGTCGACCGACCCGAACGCGGCGAAGTTCCGTGACGCTCTCCAGTACGCCGTACCGGGCGAGCCGAACGCGTCCGCACGCCAGGTGATGTCCTTCCTGAGCACGGAGATCCAGGCCGTCCTCACCGGCAAGAAGCAACCCCAACAGGCCCTCGACGACGCCGCCAAACAAGCCAACGACCTCCTGTCGAGACAGCGTTGACGGAGGCACGCCAAGTGCCGGGCACGGGTCGGGCGGGACCCGTGTCCGGTCGGCGCAGGTCCATCCGGCGCCCTTGGGTCGGTTTGTTGTTCGTCGCTCCCATGCTGGTGTTGTTCCTGGTGTTTCGGTTCTTGCCGGTGGTTGGTGCCTTCCTGCTCTCGCTGACCGACTACCGGCTCAGCGGCAAGTGGGATTTTATTGCCCTCGACAACTACTCGCGGTTGTTGTCGGACAGCGTCTTCCACCAGGCCCTGCTCGTCACCGTCACCTACACCGTGATCTTCGTGCCGCTGACGGTCCTGCTCTCGCTCGGCACCGCGATCCTTCTCCACCAGGTGGTCTGGAAGCGCGGCTTCTTCCGCGGCGTCTTCTTCCTCCCGTACGTGACGAGCATCGTCCTCGCCGCGGTCATCTGGAAGTGGATCTACGACGCGCAGGACGGCCTGCTGAACGCCGTCCTCGGGTTGGTGAACGTCGGCCCGATCGACTTCCTCAGCCAGTCCGGCACCGTGCTCCCGTCGATCGCGGTGACGTCGGCGTGGAAGGGCTTCGGGTACTCGATGCTGATCCTGCTCGCCGGTCTGCAGGCGGTGCCGAAGTCGTACCTCGAGGCGGCGATGATCGACGGCGCCGGCACCTGGCAGCGGTTCCGGTACGTGACGCTGCCGCAGCTCCGCCCGGTGCTGTTCTTCGTGCTCGTGATCGAGACCATCGGCGCGTTCCAGGTCTTCGACGCGATGTACGTGATGACCGGCGGCGGGCCGGTGCGCTCGAGCTACTCGCTCGTGTACTTCCTGTACGACAGCGGTTTCAAGTACTTCGACTTCGGTTACGCCAGCGCGATCGGTCTGGTGCTGTTCCTGATCGTGCTGGTCGTCTCGCTCGTTCAGCGCCGGCTCGTCGGGAGGGACGACTGATGGTCAACATGCTCGAACGCCCGCCGGTACGGGCGGTCAGTGAGACCAAGGCGGTCGGCCGTCGGACGGCGGCCCGCCTGACGCTGCCGACCCTGCTGACGCTGACCGCGATCGTGACGATCGTCCCGTTCGCGGCGATGGTCATGGTCGCCTTCGCGCCGCCCAGCGGCCGGACCTTTCCCGACGCGCTGAACCCGGCGAACTTCACACTGGACAACTTCTCGCGGGTGCTGTCCAGCTCGGACATCCCGCGCTGGACGGTCAACTCGCTGCTCTACTCGCTCGTCTCGGTCGTCTGCGTGCTGCTGTTCGCGTCGATGGCCGGGTACGCGTTCGCGAAGAAGAAGTTCCCGGGGCGGGAGATCATGTTCTGGGCGTTCCTGGCCACGCTGATGGTCCCGTTCCAGGCGACGCTGATCCCGTCGTACATCCTGGTCTCGCGGTTCGACTGGGTGGACAGCTACTGGGGCCTGATCGTCCCGACGCTGGCGAACTCGCAGGCGGTGTTCCTGATGCGCCAGTTCATCATGCAGCTCCCCGACGAGCTCTTCGAAGCCGCGGAGATCGACGGGGCGTCGGAGTGGCGCATCTTCACCACGATCGTCGTACCGCTGATCCGCCCGGTGCTGGCCACGCTGGGGATCTTCGTCTTCCTGTGGCACTGGAACGACTTCCTCTGGCCGCTGGTCATCGGCCAGTCCGGCAAGATGCAAACCCTGACCGTCGGCCTGGCCACCCTCCAGACCCAGGCCGTCCCGATCAACCAGGTCATGGCCGGCGCGACGATCACCGTCGTCCCCAGCCTCCTGGTCTTCGGCCTGCTCCAGCGCTACCTGACCGATTCGATCGCCATGTCGGGCCTGAAAGCCTGACTGCTACTTGCGGTCGAGCATCTGGCGTAGCTCGTCGCCGTGGACGGTCAGCGACCAGATGACGAGGATGTCGACGGCGATGGTGATCGTGGACCAGATCGGGTACGCCGCGAGGAACGCCATGTTGAGCAGGATGCTGAGGATCGCGACGACCACGCCGACCACGCGGCCCCAGACGCGGCCGTTCAGCAGGGCGATGCCGGCGATCAGGACGAAGACGGCGGCGCCCAGGTGGATCCAGCCCCAGTTGTCGTAGTCGAGGTGGATCGCCAGGCGGGACGGGCGGACCAGGAAGTACGTGTCGTCGAAGATCGCCACGAACCCCTGGAACGCGTGGACCATACCGAGCACGATCATCATCACGCCGGCGAACAGGCTGCCGCCGACCCAGCGGCTCGGCCACTCCGGGACCTCGACCTCGCCGGGCCGGCGATGGGTTCCGCCGGTGGTTTCCTCGGGCTCCGACATGGTGCTCTCCTCAGCTCGCGGCTTTGGCTGCCGCGGTCGCGCGGTACTCGCTGACCGGGTGGTACCGGTCGTAGAGCATCGTCAGAGTGGTGACCAGGAAGACGAAGAACAGCGTGTCCGGCAGCGACAGCGAACCGTCGCCCCGGCTCAGCAACAGGTCCGCGACCAGCACCAGCGCGATGTTGATCACCAGCAGGACCACGAACGAGAACGCGGCCGAGTCCCACCCGTACCCGCGGCGCGCGCCCCACAGCCCGATCGCGGAGTTCAGTACGACGAAGAACGCGATACCGAGGAAGAGCCGGAGGTCGCTGGTCTCGACGCCGGGCAGCACCCGCCCGTAGATCACGCTGGTCAGCCCGATCAGCACGATCTTCTCGAATGACGCCATGTCGAGGACCCGGTTGTGCGACGCCCGGTAGGCCATCCGCTCGCTCGCCTCGTCCATCTCCACCGGCAACGGGTCGGCACTCAGCCTTAGCGTCCAGTCGGGCGGCCGGAGTCGCGGCCGGACGACGAACCACAGGACCGCCGCGAGGGCCAGTACCGCCACGATCAGCGTCGGAAGGAACCACGGTACGTCGCGGATCGTGTCGGTCAGATCCAGCTGGAGGATGTGGATCCAGGTCTCCTGCGGCAGCTTGATGAAGATCCAGATCCCGGCCGCGACCTTCACCCAGAACCGGAACCCGTACCGCATCGGGTTGCGGCGCGCGCGGACGCCCTCGTAGGCGATGAAGAAGTACTCGAACGTGTTCGGGAACACCAGCAGCAGGAACCGCAGCCCGGTGAGCTCGAACAGCACCACGCCGACCTGACGGTAGAAGAACAGGAACCGGCTGACCTTGACCGCCCCCGGGTTGCTCCAGTTGCGCAGGCTGGCGAGGTACGCGATCGACAGGTAGAACACGTCCATCGCCTTGTCGTAGCTCTGGTAGTTCGGCGGGTCGGCGCCGAAGAGCTGGAAGATCGTCTGGTCCACGCCGTCCAGGAGCAGACAGGCGATGATCGCCGGCAACGGGTACTGCAGGATGAAGAACGGCAAGATGAAACGCGCCAGCACGACGGCCCAGAACACCACCTGGACGTCCATCCGCCACCCCCATCCGTCCGCCTCAGGTTACGACCGCAACCCTCCAGCGGGCTCCACCTCGATCTAGGGTTCCCGGCGGCCGATTCACGGGGATCATCCAGGGCGGATGACGTGTGTAGGAGCTCGCCCGGAAGTGGCGATGCCACAGCGGGACGCGTGCGGTGCACTCGGGGGATGGCAGACGGCGGCTTCCATCGGCTTCCGCCGCGTGAGCGGCGTCGGATCGCGCGGAATTCCTTGCTGCGGTCGCTGGCGGGAGCGGTGGTCATCGTCGCGGCGTACTTCCTGCTGCCGCTGGACGGGCTCGAGGGGGTCGTGGCGGTGTACCTCGGGCTCGGGCTCCTTGTGGTCACCGTGGTGCTGGTGTGGCAGATCCGCGAGATCACGCGGTCGCCGTACCCACGGCTCCGGGCGGTCGACACGCTCGCGACCTCCTTGCCGCTGTTCCTCGTGGTGTTCTCTGCGACGTACTACCTGATGGAGCAGAACCGGGCCGGCAGCTTCTCCGAGCCGCTGAACCGCACCGACGCGATGTACTTCACGGTCACGGTCCTCGCCACGGTCGGCTTCGGCGACATCGCACCGGTCACCGGGGCGGCTCGGGTGGTCGTCACGGTGCAGATCCTCGGCGACCTGCTGCTGGTCGGTCTGGGGGCGAAGGCGCTGCTGACCGCCGTACAGGCCGGTCTGCGCAAGCAGCAGAACTGACTCACCCTTGGCGTACGACGCCGGGCGCTGCCTCCTCCGGGACGCGTGATGCCGCCGGAGGAGATGTCGGAGATGTTCGAACCCCTGGTCCGACGCGGAGGAGAGGTACGACATGCCTGACTCCCCCGAAGCCCCGCCCCCGGCTGCCTCGTGGTCGCTGCCGCGGGGCGTGGTGGTTCTGCTCGGGACCGCCGGGGCGATCATCACCGCCGGCGGGCTGCACGGGTTTTCGAGTATCGCGGGTCCGGTGTTCCTGGCGTTGATCCTCACGATCGCGGTCAGTCCGCTGCGCCGGCTGCTGATCCGGCGCGGGGTCCGTTCGTGGCTCGCCGCCCTGATCGCGATCGTGGTGGTGATCACGATCCTGCTCGGCCTCGCCGCCGCCCTGGCGTTGTCCCTCGCCCGGCTCGCGACCCTGCTCCCGACGTACCAGGCCACGTTCGCGCAGCTGGTCAACGACGTCCGCGGCTGGCTGGCCGACCGCGGCATCGGCAACCAGGAGATCCAGCGCGTACTGCAGGCGTTCGACCTCGGGAAGGCGCTCGGGATCCTGCAGACCTGGCTGACCAAGCTGCTCGGCGTCTTCTCCGACCTCGGCTTCATCATCATCCTGCTGTTCTTCATGGGGCTGGACGCCAACAGCTTCACCAGCCGCATGGTCGACGCCGCGAAACAACGCCCCGGAGTCGCCAGCGCACTGGCCAGCTTCGCCCGGGGTACGACGCGCTACCTGGTCGTCTCCACGATCTTCGGCCTGATCGTCGCCCTGGTGGACGTCGCCGTCCTGTACGTGCTGAACGTCCCGCTGCCGTGGCTGTGGGGCCTGCTCGCGTTCATCACGAACTACATCCCGAACATCGGCTTCATCATCGGCCTCGTCCCGCCCGCGCTGCTGGCCCTGCTGGACAACGGCTGGTCCGCACTGATCTGGGTGATCGTCGCGTACTGCGTGATCAACTTCGTCTTCCAGTCGATCATCCAGCCGAAGATCGTCGGCGACGCGGTCGGTCTGTCGACCACGCTCACGTTCCTGTCTCTCGTCTTCTGGGCCTGGGTCCTGGGCCCGCTCGGCGCCATCCTCGCCATCCCGCTGTCCCTGCTGGCCAAAGCCCTGCTCCTGGACGCCGACCCGTCCACCCGCTGGGTCAACGACCTGATCTCGAGCAGCGACGCCGCGCCGGCGAAGCCGCCGGACGAGTCCGACGAGGCTGATGAGGGCGACGAGGTCGCGCCGCCGGCCACGGCCACCTAGCGCGGCGGGCTACACCAGCTCCCCGAAGGCCTCGATCGACCGCAGCGCATCCGCCTGCGACATGCCCGGCGGCTGGATGCGGAGGATGATGCCGTCGGCACCCATCGCCTCGTAGTGGGCCAGGCGGTCGGAGCACTCGGCCGGCGAACCGATGACGCTGCGGTCGACGATGTCGTCCCAGCCCTGGGTGTAGCGGCTGACGTCGGTCGAAGTGCGCTTCCAGCCGGTGTAGGCGTGGTACAGGTCGCGGAGCGGCTCCTCGAGCGCCTTGCGAGCGTCCTGGGACGTCGGAGCGCAGTACCCCTCGCGGCAGAGGATGACCTCCTGGCCGAGCGTGTCTGCGCCGCGCGGATAGGACAGGTACTCCGCGATCTTCGCCGGCAGGTCCGCGTCCAGCTCGTTGAACGACGTGGTCCACCCGTCGCACATCCGCGCGGTCCGCTCCAGCACGGCCGACACCCGCCCGCCGTTCCAGATCCGCGGCCGCGGCGACTGCGCCGGTCGGGGCGACAGGTACGCCTCCTGGATGCTCGTGAACTTCCCGTCGTACGTGACCTCGTCCGACGTCCACAGCCGCGTGAGGATCTCCAGCCCCTCCTCGAACCGCCCGACCCGCTCCGCCTGGGTCACGCCGTACAGCGCGAACTCCTCCGGCCGGTACCCGAGCACGAACCCGGCCGTTAGCCGGCCACCGGACAGTACGTCGATATGCGCCAGCGTCTCCGCGAGTACGACGGGGTCGTACAACGGCGCGACGATCCCCGCCGTCGCGATCCCGATCCGGGACGTGTGCGCGGCCAGCCAGGTCATCGAGGTGAGGATCTCGTGGTACCCGGGCCGGTGCAGGTGCCGTTCGCCGAGCACGACCCACTCGAACCCGGCCTGCTCGGCGAGCTTCGCCTGCTCGACCGCGTCGGCCAACCGGGGCCGCTCGTCCGGGGTGCCGTAGAGGTTCAGATAGAGACCCAGGCGCATCGGGGTGCCACCTTCCGTTGACAGAGAGCGCTCGCGGTATTTACGGTCTTGACCGTAAATGCTTTCCGCTCAGATTGCGACCCTTGGGAGCCGGCTATGAGTCTTGCAGCACAACCGGCAGGGTTGCCGGACGGGGGATCCGGGCTGTCCGGACCGATCAGCGCGATCAAGACCCGGGTGGTCAGCGCGCCGTACCGCCGCCCGTTCCAGATCAGCAGCGGAATCAGCACCGAGCTCGTCAGCCTGGTCGTCGAGGTCCACACCGCCGACGGCACCGTCGGGATCGGCGAGACCTCGCCGATGACGGCGTACACCGGTGAGACGCTGGCCGGCGTACAGGCCGCGATCGAGGAGCACCTGGCCCCGGCCCTGGTCGGGCGCGACCCGCTCGACCGGGCAGGTGCGCATGTGGTGATGGACGGCGTACTGCGGGGCCAGCAGGTCGCCAAGTCCGGCCTCGACATCGCGCTGTACGACCTGGCCGGCCGGCTGAGCGGCTGGCCGGTCCACGCCATCCTCGGCGGCAGCGTCCGCAACCGCGTGCAGACCACGTGGGTCGTCGGCCTCGGCACGCTCGACGAGATGGCCGCGGAGGCAGCGGAGTACGCGGAGCGCGGATTCATGCATCTGAAGGTCAAGGGCGGCCAGGACCCGGCCAAGGACCTCGAACTGATCCGCGCCGTCCGCGCCGCGATCCCTGCCGACGCCGAGCTGTGTCTCGACGCCAACGAGGGGTACGACGCGACCACGGCCCTCCCGTACCTCGCCAAGATGAGTGTCGCCGGGCTGACCTTGCTGGAGCAGCCCCTGCCCCGCTGGGACCTGGCCGGGCTCGTGCGGCTGCGGGAGCGCCTCGACGTACGGGTGATGGTCGACGAGAGCATGCATTCGCTGCACGACGCCATGGAGATCGCCCGGCGCGGTGCGGCCGACGTACTGAACATCAAGATCCTCAAGGTCGGCGGACTCCACCGTGCGCTGCAGATCGCCAATGTGGCCGAGGCTGCGGGGCTGGCGGTGAAGGTAGGCTCGATGCCGGAGCTGGGCGTGGCCACGCTGGCCGCCGTACACCTGGCCGCCGCCGTGCCCGGTGCGACCGTCGCTGCCGACCTGGTGGGGCCGCTGATGGTCGACGAGGACCCGCTGGCGCCGAGCGTGTTCGCCGACTGCGACGGCTGGATCGACGTACCTAAGCGCCCCGGTCTCGGGCACTCTGTCTGAGAGGTTCCTTATGCACCGACTGGTAGAACGACTGCGCGGCACCCTGCTTCCTGCTGTCGTCACTCCGATGGACTCCGACGGCGTCGTCGCGTACGACGCTCTGACCGAGTACGCCGGCGCCCTGACGGCGGAGTCCGTCGGCGGGCTCGCGGTGTGGGCTCACACGGGACGCGGGCTGTACCTGTCGGCCGCCGACCGTGCGAAGGTGCTGGAGACGTGGCGGCAGGCCACGGACGTCCCGATCGTGGCGGGTGTCGGCGTACCCCGCTCTGCTGATGTGACCGGGCTGCAGGAGGCTGCCGACGCGACCGTGGAGATGGCGCTGGCCGCTGCGGCAGGTGGGGCGGATGCAGTGATGGTCTATCCGCTGTCCGCGTTGGGAGATCTGCCGGACGGGGACGCACAGGCGGTGGCGCTGCACGAGCGGGTCGCTGCGGAGAGCGGTCTGCCGCTGGTCGGGTTCTACCTGCACGGGGAGGCTGGCGGGTACCCGTACTCGCCGGCATTGATCCGTGAGCTGCTGGCGCTGGACGCGATGCTGGGCGTGAAGACAGCGACGCTGGACCGGGCCATCGGCTGTCAGGACGCGATCTGGGCCGGGCGGGACAGCGGCAAGCTCCTGATCACCGGCGAGGACCGCATGTACGGGCCGTCGTTCATGTGGGGCGCGGACACGGCACTGGTCGGGATCGCGTCGGCGCAGGTGGAGCTGTCGGCCGCCGTACTGCGGACCTGGACCGCCGGGGACCACTCGGGTTTCCTGTCCGCGTCGGACCGGCTGGACCGGTTCGCGGCGGCGACGTTCTACGCGCCGATCGAGGGGTACGTGCAGCGGATGCTGTGGGCAGCCGAATGGGAGGGCCTGGTGCCGGCCGCGGCCGCGCACGATCCCTACGGTCCGGACCTGCCGCCGGGCGAGCGCGATCTAGTGATCGGCTGCCTCGAG
This sequence comes from Kribbella sp. NPDC000426, assembly GCF_040300265.1. Lineage (NCBI taxonomy): Bacteria > Bacillati > Actinomycetota > Actinomycetes > Propionibacteriales > Kribbellaceae > Kribbella > Kribbella sp. NPDC000426. Next base: position 1,294,841 of record NZ_JBEPDK010000001.1, read on the forward strand.
GAGCTGCATGGGCAGTGAGGTGGCGCGCTCCCTCCTACGCTCCACCACACTGCAATTGTGGTCTTGACCGAAACTAAAAGAGTGTGCCCCGAACGTCAAGATCTCAGCGTTGCCTGCGCTATTCTGCGAGTTGAGGGCCAGACCAGAAGTCGTCGGAGGATGCCGTGAGGATCCACTCAGCTCTGTGCGCGGTGGACCGATGACGCTGTCGGTCGGGGTGGTCGGTCCGGAGGACCTGGTCCAGCGCGTGATGGCGGCCGGCGCACCGAGCGGCACGACCCTCCTGCCGCTGGCCTACCGGCACGAGACCGAGGCGGTCGAGCTGGTCTCGCAGGCACACTCCGACGTCGACGCGTTCCTGTTCACCGGCGTCGTCCCGTACACGATCGCCACCGAGGCCGGGGTCATCGACCGGCCGGCGATGTACGTCTCGTACGACGGCGCGACGCTGCTGCGCGCCCTCGTCGAACTGCTGCGGCTCGGACACAACGTCACGCAGTTCTCGATCGACACGCTGCGCCGGTCCGAGGTGATCGAGACGCTGATCGAGGCGAAGTTGCCGACCGAACACATCCACGTGCTGCCCTACCGGCCCGGGCTGACGTCGGACGACATCGTCGAGTTCCACCGCACCGCGCGCGAGAAGCACGACACGAAGGTCGCGATCAGCTGCCTGGGTTCGGCGTTCCACCTGATCGAGAACGAGATGCCTTCGGTGCGTCTCGCGCCGTCACGCTATTCGATCCGCTCGACCTTGCAGGCTCTGGTGTTGACGACGACCGGCCAGCATGTCGGAGATGCGCAGGTCGCGCTCGGAGTGATCGATCTACCTGAGCCGGACGACGCGCTCGCCGCCGACCTCATCACGCTCGGCGGCAGCCTCGCCGCGCTGCCCGACGGACGACACCTGGTCGTCACCACCCGCGGGTTGCTCGAGCAGGCGACGGAGCAGTTCGTCCGGATGCCTCTCCTCGACCACCTCGCAGCGCGGCACAGCACGGCGTACGTCGGGTTCGGCGTCGGCCGTACTGCGGCTGAAGCGGAGGCACTCGCCCGTCGAGCCGTCAGCCGGGCCGCCTCGATCGGATCCGTCGCCGGCGTGGTCTCGATGTCCGACGACGTCGAGATCGTCATCGAGCCGAGCGGCGAGCAGCCCACGACCGCCCGCGGCACCGAAAGCCTGCCGCTGCTCGCCCGCCGCGTCGGCCTCAACACCCAGACCCTCGCCCGCATGCGAGAACTCACCGCCACCCTCCCCGACGGCCTCACCACCCAGGACGTCGCCGACCACCTCGCCGTCCAACTCCGCACCGCCCGCCGAGTCCTGAAGCGCCTAGAACGAGCCGGCCTGGCCGCCCCCACCGGCACCCAACAACACGGCCGCACCGGCCGCCCACCCACGGTCTACCTGATCCGCCTGTAGGTCAGAGGCAGGTTCGGTCCTCGCTTCGGGGGTCGGTTACGCGGCGGGTGCGGTAGATGTCGCCGCGGAGGGCGCTTCGTCGCCAGGGGCGGGCCAGGTCGAACCAGACGGTGTACGCCGGGCGGTCCAGGTCGGCGTACACCAGGGCCTCGCCGCCGTCGGCTTGTGCGATGTAGCGGCCGTCGGGGGCGATCACGCCGGAGTTCATGAAGTGTGCGGTCTGGGACGGTAGGGCCATGCCGACCCAGTACGTGTTGATCGACGCATAGGCGCGTGCCTTCGCCTCGAACACCTCGTCGACCGGGTACGCCGACAGCAGCAGGCAGTCGACGTCGAGTTCGCCGTACTGCGTGAACAGGTCGGGGAAGTTGATCTCGACACAGATCGCGCAGCCGAACCGGTACCCGTCGACCTCGAACACGACCGGCTCGAACCCGGGGCTGTAGAACCTGGTGATCTCGGTGTTCGAGCAGAACCGCTTGTCGTAGCGGTCGACGATCGCCCCCTGGTCCGAGATCACGTACAGGCTGTTGTGCGGCCAGTGCGGCGGAGTCAGCGGATGCGCCGAGCCGAGCACGACCCAAAGGCGCAACTCGGCGGCCAGGGCGACGATCTGCTCGAGCTCGTCGCGAACCGCCGGCCAGTCGACGTCGCCCCAGTCCTGGATCTGCTCCTTCGCGTACCCCGACAGGAATCCTTCCGGGAACTGCACCAACCGGGCTTGTTCAGCGGCGGCCTCCCGCATCAGCCGTCGTACCGTCCTGCCGTTGCTGCGGACATCGGCGGTCGCGGTGGTCTGTGCCACGGCGAGGCGAAGAGATTGCTCGGTCACGGTCATCCTCCGTACCCCGGGCGCGCGGCTCCCCCAGCGACCACGTCCGAGGCGGTCGGATCGATGACTGCGACCTGAGACCCGAGGTCCCTTTGCCTTCCCGGTGGATCGCGCTGGGGGCGATCGACGAAGGTTCGGCGTAGGCCACGCCGCAGCACATCGTGCCCGCTCGCCGTCCACCCGTCAACCACCCTCCCCACCCACCCGGCGACGGCCGCCAGGCAGCACCCAGCAGGCAGCACTCAGCAGGCAGCACTCAGCAGGCAGCACTCAGCAGGCAGCAGGCAGCACGCAGCACCCGGGGGCAGGCGGTAGGCAGCACGCAGCACCCGGCGGCAGGCGGCAGGCGGCAGGCGGCAGGCGGCAGGCGGCAGGCGGCAGGCGGTCAGCCAGCAGTCTGCGGGGTCGGTGCGCCTCGGGGGTCCCAAGGAGCGAACCGGGCGTCGTCAGCGTGAGCCTGGCTGCTTGGTGAGTCGGGTGGCGCAGGGCTCGGCAGTTCGCCCCAGATGGCGAGGCTCGCTGCTTCACGCCCGGGTGGAGATTTCGGCCCGGGTCGGAGGAGCACGCCTGGTGTTGATGAATGGGTCCTCGCACCCGATGGGACCAGAACTGTGTCTGGCGGGTCGGCCCACGTCGGGCGGGCGACGTGGACTTTGCCGTCGGTGATGGTGATCGTCCAGTCGCCGTTGTGCACGTCGATGTGGTGGCGGCGGCACAGGAGGGCGAGGTTCGAGACGGCGGTGATGCCGCCGTCGATCCACGAGATCAGATGGTGTGCGTCGCACATGACGGGTGGGGCTCCGCAGACGACACAGCCGCGGTCGCGAGCGTTGAGGGCGCGGCGCATGGCGCGGGTGACGAGGCGCTCGCAGCGTCCGACGTCGAGGGGTTCGGAGTTCGAACCGAGGACGAGTGGGATGATCTTGGCGTCGCAGGCGAGCCGGCGGATGGTCGCGGCCGACAGGCCGCCGCCGTAGACGGTGTCGCCGATCGCGTCCGCGGTGGCCGACTTCAGGTCCTGCCAGTCGATCGTCACGGTGAGGTTCGCCTTGGCCCCGAACCCCGGTACCGGCCTGATGCCCCGACAGCTGCTGCCCGCTCCATCCACCCCAACACCATCCACCCCAGCAGCAGCGGCAGAGTCAGTTGCGGCGAGCGCAGCTGCCGCGGGGCCGACTGCGGCGGAGCCCGCGGCGGGAGCAGTTGCGGCAGGGGTCGCTGCAGCGGTGCCACTCGCCGCGCAGCTAGCTGCCGCAGGGATAGCTGTGGCGGAGCCAGTCGCCGCGGAGTCAGCTGCCGCAGGGATAGCTGCGGCGGAGCCAGTCGCCGGGGAGTCAGCTGCCGCAGGGATAGCTGCGGCGGAGCCAGTCGCCGCGGAGTCAGCTGTCGCAGAGGGAGTTGCGGGGGTGGTGTCGAGGGTTGTGGCCGCGAGGGTTAGGGCTGTGGTGAGGGCGTCGGCCTGGCGCTTCTCGCGGGGGCGGGGGTCGGGGTCGCCGTCGAGGGTCTTGTGTGGGCGGGCGCCGGTGTGGATCAGGGAGCGGAGGAGTTCGGCGTTCTCGTTGGCCAGGTAGCCGCGGAACTTCACGCCCCGGTCGGCATTGGTCATCGTCAGGCTCTCGCGGGCGTAGGCCCTGCGTTCTTCCGGCTCGGGGCCGTCGGTGTCGAGGATGTCGCGGGCGCTTCGGGCGGCCTTGCGCAGCTCGGCCGGTGGGAGGTGGCGGGCGAGGCGGACAAGTTCGCGTTCGGTGACGTCGAGGTCCTCGACCGGGACGGTGTCGGGGACCTTCTCGAGCCCGGAGACGATCGCTTCGGCCTGCGCGGGGCGGAGCTGGAAGTCGGGTGCTTCCTGACCGAGGACCGCACCGCCGACGACAGGAAGCGCGGCCGACACGGCGGCGTACTTCGGGAGTGCTCTGGCGAGCCGCACGTCGCGGAACGCTCGGGTGTGGTCGAGGCGGTAGCGATACTCCAACAGTTGCACGGTGTCCCGCGCCCCGATCTCCTGGGCGTAGCCGTCCTCGTCCAGACCGGCGACCAGTTGGAGCCGGTAGGTCTCCAGGCGAGCCTGCTCAGCGTCCACCTGGTCGAGTGTGGTCAGCTTCTCGCCGCCACTCATCGACCACGCCGGCCGCTCACCTAAAGTCCCCATGCACCAACTCTAGGCACCACCACCGACAATTCCCAAGGCGAGATCCCTTAAAAACAAGGGAATTCAGTTATCCACAGATCGCACAACTGTGGATCTTGCCTTAAGCAACAACTCACGGCTCGATGACGGTGACGCCCGCGGGGGTGCCGGCCGACAGGGCAGCCAGGGCGGTCGGGGTCTCGTCGAGCGTGATCGTGCGGGCGATCAGCTCTGCCGGCCTGAGGTTGCCTGCAGCAACCAAATCGAGCAGCTCCGGGTAGGCGTGCGCGGGCATGCCGTGACTGCCCAGCCACGACAGTTCCTGGCCGATCAGGCGACCCACGTCGAGTTGGACGCCGGACGGAAGAAGGCCGACCTGGACGTGGCGGCCGCGGGGGCGGAGGGAGGACAGGGCTTGCTGGACGATGTCGCTGGATCCCAGCGCGTCGATGGTGACGTGCGCGCCGCCGAGGTCCCGGATCTGGGTCGCGACCTGATCCGAGGCTTGGAGGGTCCGCGCGGCGCCGTACTGGCGGGCGAGCGCGAGCGCCTCGGGGTTGGTGTCGATCGCGATGACCGAGGCGCCGAGTGCGGTGGCGATCATCACCGCGGACAGACCGACCCCGCCGCAGCCGAAGACGGCGACTCGTTCGCCGGCCTCGACCTTGCCGACCTGGTGGACGGCGCGGAACGACGTGGCGAAGCGGCAGCCGAGGCCGGCCGCGGTCGCGAAGTCCATCTCGTCGGGGAGGCGGACGAGGTTCACCGACGCATACGGCACGGCGACGTACTCCGCGAACGAACCCCAGTAGTTGAAGCCCGGCTGGAGCTGGTTCGGGCAGACCTGCTGGTTGCCCTCCAGGCACTGCTCGCACACACCGCACGCGCAGATGAAGGGTGTGGTCACCCGGTCGCCCACCTGCCAGCCGGTCACGCCGGCACCGACCTCCGCGATCGTCCCTGCCAGCTCGTGCCCGGGCACGTGCGGCAGCACGATGTCGGCGTCGTGCCCCATCCACCCGTGCCAGTCGCTGCGGCAAAGCCCGGTCGCCTCGACCTTCAGTACTACTGAGCCGGCCTCGACCGACGGCTCAGGTACGTCGCGGACGATCGGCAAGACGCCGTACTCCGAGACCACGACAGCGCGCATTTGAACCTCGCAGATTGGCATAGACCGGACATGCGGTACGGCCGGACCACGAGCTGCCATGGCGCCTAGCATGCAGCTGTGCCCCGTGAACCACTGTGGAAGGAGTTCGAGCGATCAGTACATCAGTTCATCGCCCAGCTCGATCCGACAACAATTGTCCGCCATGATCAACGTCTGCCTGGGCTGTTGAGCGGTGCGTTGCGTCAAGTCGATGTCTGGGCAACCGGCTCGCTCGCCGGCGCGGAGATCACCGTTGCGTTCGAGTGCAAGCGATACCGACGGCCAGTTGCGGTCGGGACGATCGACGAATTCGCTGGCAAGCTGCAGGACCTTGGCGCCGACCGTGGGATTGTCTACTCGTACTCAGGATTCACCCCTGCAGCAGTCAACCGAGCCGCCCGGGCATACCTGCCCAAGATCCAGGCGCTTGAGCTCCCCTTTGACGCAGAGCCGTACGACGGCCCACTCTCAAGCGTCATGCCGGACCTGTCCACCGAACCCTCGTTCTATGCGCCCGTCACCGAGGACGTCACCGCAGAGAGCATCAGGCGGTTCCTGAGCGACGGCGAGTGGATCGCGTAAGGACTCAACCGACGCAGAACTCGTTGCCTTCCAGGTCCAGCATGACGATATGGCCCAGGACGTCGGGGCCATAGAACTCCTCCCGAACCTGGGTGGCGCCCAGACCGACCAGAGCCAAAGCCTTGGCGCGCATCCGCTCCGCGGACGCGGCATCGCGCAAACCCGGGCCCGCAACTCGGATGTCGATGTGCAGCCGGTTCTTGGCTGTCTTGCCCTCGGGGACGCGGAGGAAGCCGATGGCCGGCAGGGCATCGGCAGGGTCGACGATGCCGGCGCCTTCGGGAGAGTCGAAGCCGGGTTCTACGACGTAGTCGAGCGCGGCCGCCCAGAAGCGCGCGAGGCGTTGTGGGTCGGCCGCGTCTCCACCAATGGTCCAGTTGATCGCCATGGACCTGACCGTAGCTTCAGATCCGGACGATCACCGTCCGGAAACTCAGCCGCCCGCGACCGCCGGGATGATCGAGACCTGGCCGCCGTCCTTGATCGTGGTCTGCAGGCCGTCGGCGAAGCGGACGTCGTCGTCGTCGACGTACACGTTCACGAACCGGCGCAGCTCGCCCGAGTCGTCCAGCACGCGGCCCTTGATCCCGGGGTACGACGCGTCCAGCGAGTCGAGCACCTCGGTCAGCGTCGAGCCTTCCGCCGACACCTCGGACACGCCCTGGGTGTACGGACGCAGAATGGTCGGAACCCGAACGCTCACACTCACTGCAGGCCTGCCTTCACGAAGGCGTCGTACGACGCGGGGATGGTCACCTTGGGGCCGACCCGGTCGGCCACGGCGTCGAGCGTCTTCAGCCCGTCGCCGGAGTTGATGATCACGGTCTCGGCCTCGGGGTCGAGCTGTCCGGTCGCGATCAGCTTCTTCAGCGTCGCGACGGTCACGCCGCCGGCGGTCTCGGCGAAGACACCCTCGGTCCGGGCCAGCAGCTGGATGCCCTCGACGACCTCTTCGTCGCTGACGTCCTCGATCGCGCCGTTGGTCCGGCGGGCCACGTCCAGCACGTACGGGCCGTCGGCCGGGTTGCCGATCGCCAGCGACTTCGCGATCGTGTCCGGCTTCACCGGCTTGACCACGTCGTGGCCGTCGCGGAACGCCTGCGCCACCGGGGAGCAGCCGGTCGCCTGCGCGCCGTACACCTTGTAGTCGGTGGCGTTGACCAGGCCGAGCTTGCCGAGCTCGGTGAAGCCCTTGTCGATCTTGGTCAGCTGCGAACCGGACGCGACCGGGATCACGATCTGCTGCGGCAGCCGCCAGCCGAGCTGCTCGGCGATCTCGAAGGCCAGCGTCTTGGAGCCTTCGGAGTAGTACGGGCGGACGTTGACGTTGACGAACGCCCAGCCCTCCTCCTCGCCGGCGATCTCGGAGGCGAGCTTGTTCACGTCGTCGTAGTTGCCCTCGACTGCGACCAGCGTGCCGCCGTACACCGCGGTGGTGATGACCTTCGGGCGCTCGAGGTCGTGCGGAATGAACACGACCGAGCGGATACCGGCCCGGGCGGCGGCCGCGGCGACGGCGTTGGCCAGGTTGCCGGTGGAGGGGCAGGCGAAGACCTTCATGCCCAGCTCGCGGGTCGCGCTCAGCGCGGAGGCGACGACCCGGTCCTTGAAGGAGTGGGTCGGGTTGCCGGAGTCGTCCTTCACCCACAGCTTGCGCAGGCCGAGCTCGCGGGCCAGGTTCTTGGCGTCGATGAGCCGGGTGTAGCCGGGCTCGGTGTTCGGGTAGCTGGCCACGTCGACGGGGACGGGCAGCAGCGGCTGGTACCGCCAGATGTTCTTGGGTCCGGCCTCGATCTGCTCGCGGGTGATCGTCGGGTACTCGTATCCGACCTCGAGCGGACCGAAACACTCCATACAGGCGTAGAACGGACCGAGCGGAGACTTCGCCCCGCAGGCGCGACAGCTCAGATGCGTACCGTTGCCGAAGGCACCTTCACGGATCGTGTGGGTGGCGGTCTGGCTCATGAGTGAGGTTCCCCTCTCATCTTCCCCGGGAGCCGGATCTCGGCGCGGGACGGATTTGGCACCGTTCCCTCGCTTTCGGCCCGGACGGGCGTACGGCGGGGAGGGTTGCCGGGACGTCAACGGGCCGTTTCCCTCAGTCCCTCTGGATGAGCTGCCCCCGAGATTACCCAATCGGGTCCATATTGTGTCTTGTGATCCCACCATCCGAGACGGCCGATCTCAGCCGCGGAAGCGCTCCGGCTCAGCGCAGGCGATGCGTCGCGCCCGGCGTGTGGGTGGGCAGCGATTTGCGCGGGCCGAAGCGGGGATGGGTGATGCCGGCCAGCTCCAGCAGCCGCTGCACCCGGAACCGGTGGCCGCGGTACGGCTCGATCAGCTCGGCACAGCCGTCGTCGTCCAGCTCCTCGCCGATCAGGGCATACGACACGTTGCGCGACACGTGGTAGTCCGCGAACGAGAACGCATCCGCGTCCCCATGCGCCCGCTGCCGTACTTCGGCCGCCGTCCACACCCCGACCCCCGGGAGGGACCGCAGCCGCCGCTCGATCTCCGCGCCGTCCGTCAACTCCAGCGTCCGCTCGAGCGCCTTCGCCCGCGTCGCCGCCGTCAGCACGACCCGCGACCGCCGCCCCTCGACACCGGCCCGCAGCCACTGCCAGGACGGGATCTGCCGCCACTCCTCGGGCGCGGGCGGCACCATCATCTGCCGCCCGTCCGGAGCGGCCGGGCCCGGCGCGGGCTCGCCGTACTCACGCAGGAGCAACCGCCACGCCCGGAACGCCTCCTTGCCGGTCACGACCTGCTCGATCCCAGCGGCCGCCATGGCCTCGAACACCGCGCGCGTCCGCGGCACCCGCACATGCGGAAACCGCCGCGCCGCATCCACCAACGCCTGATGCTCAGGCAGCGGCTCGAACCCGTCCCAGCTGTCCCGATCCCCCAGCAACTCCGGCACCCCGTCGAGCGCCCACTCCGCCCCCGCACCCCACGCCTCGGCCTCCACACCACCGGCGTACGGCGTCAACCGCAGCTGCACCGGCCCGTCAGGCGTCCGAGTTGCCCGCCACACCGTCCGCCGCCCCGCGTCGAACACGTACGCCGGATCCCCCGGCCCCTTCCGAAGCCCTCCGATCACAGAATGCGGATCAACCACCCGCCCCGCCCGCCAGACCCGCACCACCGAACTCACCCACCAAGTCTTACCCACCCCACCGACAACTAGGGGACGGTGGGTGCCGGAGCAGCGAGACGTTGACGCATCCAGGGGTACGGATCGGCCAGCGCCTCGCGGTTCGAGAGCGCCGCTTGCACGATCAGCGTCAGGCGGCCGCCCATCACGTAATGCCGCCCTTTGGTCTCTCCGACAGCCTGCAAGAGTTCGAGTTCTGTGAGCTTCGCTAGGTCACGCGATGCCGTCCGCTCCTCGATCCCGGCCCGGCGTACATAGGTGGAGCGGCGCATACGGAACCCCAGGGAGGCATCGAAGAGCTCGTCCGCGACCCGCTCCGGCAAGCCGAACTCATCGATCACCTCGTCGAACAGCTGCCATAGCTTGCCCGCTTCGCGATAGCGTCGACGGACCGTCTGGGCCTGGATGTGATGCGCACGGAGGTTGAACTTCACCCACAGTGCAGCCGACCGGTCGGGATGCCAGCCGCCGGCGCCGGTCGCGGCGAGGACACGGTAATAGTCCTCGGTGTTGCTTCCCAGCCACTCCTCGATGCTGGAGAACGCCGGCTCACCGATCCCGCCCCTGGACAGCACGAGGGTCTGAAGCGCTCTCGCCATCCGCCCGTTCCCGTCCCGGAAGGGATGGATCATCACCAGGTTCAGATGCGCCATCGCGGCACGGATCAGAGGATCGGACGTGTCGTCCCGGGCGAGGTCGGCCATCAGCTCTCCGACCAGCGCCGGCACCTCGTCCGCGAGGGGGCCCTCGTAGACGTTCTCACCGGTCGTCTCATCGTGCACGTAGACAGCACCCGGCCGGTAGCTGCCTGGACTCTTGGTGAGGTCGTGACCAAGCATCATGAAGTGCATGCCGCGGACCGCGGAGACATCGAGCCGGAAGTCCGTGTCCTTCGCCATCGCCAGCACGTACCCCAGTGCCTGGCGGTATCCCCGGATCTCGGCGAACGTGCGCTCGTCCGCGCTGAGTGCTTCCTCGTCATCCAGAGCCGCCGCGGCGTCGTCGAGTGCGACGTCGTACCCCTCGATGCTGTTGGAGCCCTGGATCGCGCGGGCCAGCATGCTCCGCCGCAAGCCTCCGACCCAGCGCCGCGGGACTCGCAAGACGTCCGCGAGCTCGGAACGGTAGGTGTAGATCTGCTCCAGGACCTCCTGGTCCTCGAGATCCGGATCCGGGGTGCTGAAGATCGTCATCTCAGATGTCCTAATGTCTCAATTCTTAGGACACTAAGCTACCTCGGTGTCCTGATGATTGCGACATCGAGACAGGCACGTTCCGGAGTCTCATACTGAGTGCCATGAGTCGCTGGCAGTGGGTGAAGATCGTGGGGAACTTCCTCAACCTGTCCACTCCCGTCGGCGCCTTCGTGGGTGTGCTCGGCCGGGCGAGGTTCAGCCGGGGACCGCGCGGGCTGTTGTTTGCGAACGGGTACAGGCTCGGGTTTCCGGTGGCGGGGGCGTTCACGATCGGGAACGTGGTGCTGAGCAAGCACGAGCGGGCGTACTTCGACGATGCGGCGTTGGTGCGGCACGAGGAGCGGCATTCGTGGCAGTACTTCTGCCTGATCGGGTTGCCGATGCTGCCGCTGTACGTCGTCGGCGTGGTGATCTCGTTCCTGCTGACCGGCGATCCGGCGTCGCGGAACCCGTTCGAGCGGCTCGCGAACCTGAAGGACGGCGGGTACGTCGAACGTCCGATCCAGCCCATCGGGAAGACCGTGACGCAGGCGTTCAGCGTGCTGAGATCGCGTCCGAAAGGGCCGTGAGGACGGTCACCACGCCGCTGGGGTCGTCGACGACGATGTCCGCGGCCTCGATCAGCTCGGTCGCGTTCGACGACCGCGTCGCGAGCAGCAGCGCGCTCAGCCCGGCGGAACGTAGCTCGCCGATCGCCTTGAATGCGGCGAGGTCGCCGAGGTCGTCCCCGGCGTACAGGATCGATCTGGCGTCGGTGGACTCGATCAGGCTGCGGATAGCGACGCCCTTGTCGATGCCGGGCGGTCGCAGCTCGAGTACGAGGTTGCCCGGCTCCAACCGCAGCTCGGTCTCCTCGGCCAGCGCGGTCAGCGGCCCGCGCAGCAGCTCGAACGCCCCGGCCGGATCGTCCAGCCGCCGCGTGTGCACAGCCAGCGAGCTGTCCTTGTCCTCGACAAAGGCCTCGGGTACGCCGGTCTCGGCCAGCAGCTCGGGCAATCGCTTCCGGGCCGTCGCGACCCCCGGCGGCACTGGTGCGGTGGTGACTTTGCCGGTCGCCGCGTCCCAGCGCTCGAGCCCGTAGTGACCGAGCACCACGAGCTGGCCCAGACCGGGGTGAGCGCTCACCCCGGACAGCTCCGTCGCCACCAGCGCGGGCCGACCGGTCACGATCGCCACCTGGCCGACCGAGCGGGCCAGCCGGGCCAGTGCGTCCAGAGCGCCCTCGACTGGTCGGGAGAGTGCGGGGTCCTCGACGAGCGGGGACAGTACGCCGTCGAAGTCGGACGAGATCACTGCGGTGCCCGGATCGGCGACGATGGCTTCCCAGCCTGCGCGTCCGGAGTCGGTCTGGATGACCGGAGTACTCATCCGGCGTAGTCCGAGGTGAGGATCACGGTCAGGCGATCCTTCTTCATGTTGTCCAGGGCGCCCTTGCTCCGGCCGACGCCGATGTCGTGCGCGAGCTGGTTCGCGGCCTCGAGCATGCCGGGCGGGTAGTAGACCGTGCTTTCGGCGACCTTGCCGTGCCAGTTGTCGGGTGAGCCGGCGACCGTCCAGCCGGCTTGCCGCGCCCGGCCCGCGACCTCGTCGGCCAGCCCCTTGCGCGGCGTGTTGTTGTACACCTCGATCGCCGGCCGTTCCTCCACCGGAATCGTCACCGGCTGCGTCGCCGGCGGCTGGGTGGGCTTCGAGGCCGGCTCGGTGGGTGCGGTCGACGGCGGCGCTGTCGAGGACGGTGCCGTCGACGGGGTCACCGCCGGCGGGGTCGTGGTCTGCGTGCCCGGCCTCGGGATGCTCGCACCGACCGTCGACGGACCGGACGACGGCTCAGTGGACGGTTTGCTCGACGGCTTGCTGCTCGGCTTCGACGCAGCTCCGGACGAGTCGTCGGCCTTGCTGTCGTGCCCCCGGGTCCCGAACAGCACCAACAGGCCGGCCACGATCGCCACGACCGCAGCCACAGCGACGAGTGAGGACAGGACTTGACCCTGGTCGCCACGCGGGCGGGACATGGTCAGACCTCGATGCCCAGGCGGCGTGCGGAGCGGGCGCGCTGGCGGGCGGCGCGGAGGCGGCGCAGGCGCTTGACCAGCAGCGGGTCGTGCGCGAGCGCCTCGGGCCGGTCGATGAGCGCGTTGAGCACCTGGTAGTACCGGGTCGCCGACATCTGGAACTGGTCCCGGATCGCCTGCTCCTTCGCACCGGCGTACTTCCACCAGTGCCGCTCGAAGGCGAGGATGGCCCCGTCCCGCTCGGAGAGCCCGGCAACGGCAGGCTGCGCAGCCTCGGCGGGGCCGGAAGAGCTGGCGTTGGCGCTGTCCATCTGGTGGTAACTCCTGTGCGGTCGGTGATCGTCCGTCCGCGCTCCACTGTACGTGTTGAACAACAGCGATGTCATTCACCTGTGACACGACACGGAGCGTGTCGTCGGCGGACGGCCGGGCGCCACCAACTCTGGCAGGATCTTTGACGTGAGCTCAACTTCTTCCGACTGGGGCGGTGGGGCGGGGAAGGAATTCAAGTCAGCGGCGCTGGTGGACGAGCTGCAGGCCAGGATTCGTGAGGTGGACCCGCTGGTCAACGCCATCTGCACGCCCAACCCCGCCGCTCTCACCGAAGCCGCCCGCCTCGACACCGAGCGTGACAACGGGCACGTGCGCGGCCCGCTGCACGGCGTACCGGTCCTGGTCAAGGACAACATCGACACCGCGGACCTGCCGACCACGGCCGGTTCGCTGGCGCTGGCCGACCAGCCCCCGCCACCCGACGACGCCCCGCTGGTACGCCGGCTCCGCGACGCCGGCTGCGTGATCCTCGGCAAGACCAACCTCAGCGAATGGGCCAACTTCCGCGGCGCCGCGTCCTCCTCCGGCTGGAGCGCGTACGGCGGTCTGACCCGCAACCCGCACGCCCTGAACCGCTCCGCCGGCGGCTCCTCGTCCGGCTCCGGCGCTGCCGTGGCCGCCGGGCTCGCGGACTACGCGATCGGCACCGAGACCAACGGCTCGATCGTCTGCCCGGCCGCTCTGAACGGCATCGTCGGCCTCAAGCCCACCGTCGGGCTGATCCCGCAGCAGGGCATCGTCCCGATCTCGCACTCGCAGGACACCGCCGGTCCGATGACCAGGACCGTCACCCAGGCGGCCGCGCTGCTGTCCGTCCTGACCGGCAACCAGACGGACTACACCGAGCACTGCCGGGGCACAGACCTCAGCAACATGCGGATCGGCGTACCGCGTGGGCCGCTGTGGGGCTATTCCACGGGACTCGACCAGGCCACCGAACACGCGCTGGAGATCCTCAGCAGCTGCGGAGCCACCCTGGTCGACCACCTGTCCCTGCCGACGCCAGGTGGCGACGAGGACCAGCTGCAGGTCCTGTCTCACGAGCTGAAGGTCGACCTGGCGGCGTACCTGGCCACACGGGTCCCTGGCGGTCCGCGGACGCTGGACGATCTGATTGCTTTCAACAAGGAGCATGCGGACGTAGAGCTGCAGTGGTTCGGTCAGGAGCTGTTCGAGCGGGCCGCGACCACGGAGGGCCTCAGCTCCCCGGTGTACGTCGCTGCGCGCCTCACCGCGCTCCGCGCCGGGCGGGACGGGATCGACGACCTGCTCCGCGACAACCAGCTCGACGCGCTGGTCAGTCCGTCGTACTCACCCGCCTGGGCGATCGACCTGGTGAACGGCGACCACGTGCTCGGCGGCTCGTCCTCGCACGCCGCTCTGGCCGGCTATCCGCTGCTGTCGATACCGTCCGGGATGGTCTCCGGACTGCCGGTAGGGATCACGTTCAGCGGTACGGCGCGGAGTGAGGTCACGCTCATTCGCTTGGCTCACGCGTTCGAAACCGCGAGAATCGCAGCAGACGGACCGTTCCCGACCCCGGAGTTAACCCAGTGGGTATAGATCGCGTCAGGTGGGGCATCGTTGCTACTGGCAACATCTCGACCCAGTTCACCCACGATCTGGGCCTGCTCACCGACGACGCCGTCGCCACCGCGGTCGCGTCCAGGTCCCAGGACAGCGCGGACCGGTTCGCCGCCGAGTTCGGTATACCGAACGCCTACGACGACTACCGCAAGCTGATCGATTCCGGTGACGTCGACGTCATCTACATCGGTACGCCGCACCCGCAGCACTACGCGATCGCCCGGACCGCGCTGCAGGCCGGCGTCGCCGTACTGTGCGAGAAGCCGGTCACGCTGACGGCCAAGCAGGCGCGGGATCTGATCGCCGTCGCGGCTGAGCACAAGACCCTGTTCGCCGAGGCGATGTGGATGCGGACGAACCCGGTCGTCCAGGCGGTCTTCGAGGATCTGGCCGCCGGTGTGATCGGTGAACCACAGCAGGTCGTTGCGGACTTCGCCTTCTACAAGCCCTCGCTGCCGTCGCGGCTGCTCGACCCCGCGCTCGGCGGTGGTTCGCTGATGGACGGCGGCATCTACCCGATGACCTTCGCCTACATGGCGCTGGGCCGCCCGGCCGAGATCAAGGCCGTCGGCTCGCTGAACGACGACGGCGTGGACCTGAACGTCGCCATGGCCTGGCGGTACGACTCCGGCGCGGTCGCCGCACTCACCTGCGGCCTGCGCTCGCAGAACCCGTGGGTCGCCTCGATCAGCGGCCCGGAAGGCAGTTTGCAGCTGCCACACCGCTTCCACCACCCCGAGTACTACGTGCGTACGACTGCTTCCGGAGCGGAGCGGATCGACGTGCCGACGCATGGGCGTGGGTACCACTACGAGGCAGGCGCAGTGATGGAAGCGCTGCGTGCGGGGGCCCTCGAAGTACCGGCGTTGCCTCATGCCGCCACCCTCGAGATTCTCGACCTGCTCGACGAGACCCGGAGCCAGATCGGGGTCCGTTACCCCGGTGACGACGACGACCTGAGTGGATGACGCTGAAGATGCCGAACGGTAGGAGTTCCTTCGTAGTGGTGGCCAACCGGCTGCCGGTCGACCGGATCGAGATGCCCGACGGCAGTACGGCGTGGCGGCGCAGCCCAGGCGGACTGGTCACCGCACTCGCACCGGTCATGCAGAGCCACCACGGCGCGTGGATCGGCTGGACCGGCAGCCCGGACGAGAAGGTCGACCCGTTCGACAACGACGGTATGCACCTGGTCCCGGTAATGCTGTCGGCCGAGGACGTGCAGCTGTACTACGAGGGCTTCTCCAACGCGACGCTCTGGCCGCTGTACCACGACGTGATCGTGGCGCCGGAGTTCCACCGCGAGTGGTGGGAGTCGTACGTCGCGGTGAACCGCCGGTTCGCGGAGGCCGCCGCGGACGCCGCCGACGACAATGCCGACGTCTGGGTGCACGACTACCAGCTGCAGCTGGTCCCGGCGATGCTGCGCCGGATGCGTCCCGACGTACGGATCGGGTTCTTCCTGCACATCCCGTTCCCGCCGACCGAGCTGTTCGCGCAGATGCCGTGGCGCCGGCAGATCCTCGACGGGCTGATGGGTGCGGACCTGGTCGGTTTCCAAAGACCCGGCGCTGCCTCGAACTTCGCCCGCCTGGCCCGCAACCGGATGGGCCTGCGGACCCGCGGCGACCGCATCCACCTGCCGGACGACCGGATCGTCCGGGCCAAGGCCTTCCCGATCTCGATCGACGTCAACGAGCTGGAGAACCTGGCCCGTCAGCCCGAGACCACGGCCCGCGCGGCCGAGATGCGGCAGGAGGTCGGCAACCCGACGCACATCCTGCTCGGTGTCGACCGGCTCGACTACACCAAGGGCATCCGGCAACGGCTGCGCGCGTTCGGCGAACTCTTGGACGAGAAGCGGATCTCGGTCGACGACGCGGTGTTCATCCAGGTGGCGACGCCGTCGCGCGAGCGGGTGGAGCAGTACCGCGTACTGCGGGACGAGATCGAGCTGCTGGTCGGCCGGATCAACGGCGAGCACGGCCGGATCGGCACGCCGGCGATCAACTACCTGCACACGTCGTACTCACGGACCGAGATGGCGGCGCTGTTCCGGGCCGCCGACGTCGCCGTGGTGACCCCGCTGCGGGACGGTATGAACCTGGTCGCGAAGGAGTACGTCTCGACCCGGTACGACGACACCGGCGCGCTGGTGCTGAGCGAGTTCGCCGGCGCCGCGGACGAGTTCCGGCAGGCTTTCCTGGTGAACCCGCACGACATCAACGGGATGAAGGACACGATCGTCGACGCGATGAACACCGACGACCGCCAGCTCGGCCGCCGGATGAAGGCGATGCGCAAGCATCTGGCCGCACACGACGTGAACGTCTGGGCGCAGAGTTTCCTCAAGGCCCTCCATGCCGAAGACTGACGGTCGTCTCCTGGCCCTGGATCTGGGGACGTCGTCGGCGCGCGCACTGGTCTTGTCCGAGGACGACGCGTCGCCGATCGCCGGTGCGCTGGCCCGGCACAAGATCGCACCGGCGTACGGCTCGGACGGCTCCGCGACCCTCGACTTGCACGAGTACATCGAGGGCCTGCTCGGCTGCCTGGACGAACTGCAGCAGAACGGGCATCTCGAGCACATCGGCGCGATCGTGCTGTCCTCGCAGTGGCACTCGATCGTTGCCCTCGACAACAAGGGCGGCGCGCTGACGCCGGTGATCACCTGGGCCGACACGCGCTCGGTCGACCTGGAACCGTCGGTTGACGAGCGTGCCTTCCACGCCCGCACCGGCGCCTGGCTGCATCGGCTGTACTGGACCCGCCGGATCCCGTGGCTGCTGTCGACCGCCTCCCCGGCGGAGTTCGCCGGGCTGCCCGATCTGGTGCTGGAGCGGTTGACCGGCGAGCGGGTGACGTCGGTGTCGATCGCGTCCGGCACGGGGACGCTCGACCTGGCGACCGGCATGTACGACGACGAGGCGCTCGAGATCGCCGGCGTACGCGCGGACCGGTTGCCGTCGATCGTGCCGACCGGGTGGACCGGGTCGTTGTCCGCGGAGTACGCACGCCGCTGGCCGGGGCTGGTCGGCGTACCTGTGCATCCGCCGACTGGTGACGGGGCTGCGTCGAATGTGGGAACGGGCGGGTACGACGCTGGGACCGCTGCTGTGACGGTGGGTACGTCGGCCGCCGTCCGCGTCGTGCATCCGATCGACGACGCGCCTGAGCTGCCGTGGGAGCTGTGGCGGTACCGGGTCGACGACAAGCGCGCGGTGACCGGTATGGCGTTCTCCGCGGCCGGGAACCTGCACGCGTGGCTGACCGGCGTACTGCAGCTGGAAGCCGACGAGCTGGCGGGCGTGGAGATCGGGGCGTCGCGGGCGATCGCGATCCCGTTCATGGCCGGCACCAGGCCGCCGGCGACGGTGCCGAGCGGGTCCGGGGTGTTCTTCGGGTTGTCGTTCGACGACACTGCGGCGGATCTGCTCGCCGCGTCGCTGCAGGGCGCGTCGCTGGAGGTCGACCGCGGGTTGCGCATGCTCGACTCGCTGTTCGGGCGGCAGCTGGACGTCGTACTGGGCGGCGGCGGCATCGACGCGTCCGAGTGGTGGCGGCGCTGCCTGACCGCGACGTTCGCGCGTCCGACGACGGTCTGCGCCGAAGCGGAGGTCGGTGCGCGCGGCGCGGCTGCGGTGGCGCTCGGGCTGTCTCCGTTGCCGGGTGGCGAGCACCTGACCCCGGTCGCCGCCGAGGTCTCCCGGGTGGCGGCTATGCGTCCGCGGTACGAGGCGCTGCGGGAGCTCGCCGTACAAGCCTCGAAGCTGCCGGCCTGAGTCGTACCGCGTTCGCAGTACTGCGGGGATACGGCCTCAGGACGACATCAACTCCGGAACGAACACGTACTGTGAAGAGATGGAACGGCTCATCGGGTTCTGCCGTGGTCTCGGGCGATACCGGTTGGCGCTGGACCTTGCCCTTGCCGCCGGCCTGCTGCTGATCAACCTGACGGTTCCCGGCGGGGAACACGTCGGTGAGCGGATCCAGCTCAACCAGACGGCGGTGGTGCTGGCCGTCATCGGTGCCGTCGCGCTCGTCTTCCGCCGGGGCGCGCCGATGCTGGTGCTGGCGATCACCACCGGCGTCGCGACCGCTTACGTGATCGCCGAGCAGGCGAAGAGCCCGATCGTCGCGTACATGGGGGTCGCGGTCTACACCGTCGTCCTGCACCGCGACCGCGCGACCCGCTCGATCGCGGTCATCGCCACGGCCCTGATCACGCTGATTGCCGAGGCGCTGTTCGTCGGCGGGGAGGTCCTCGACAATCTCGGCCTGACCTTCTTCGTGCTGTTCTCGGGCGCGATCGGCGAGGCCGTGCGATACCGGCGCGCATACCTGCAGGAGCTGGAGGAACGGGCCCTCCGCGCGGAACGTTCGCGGGACGAGGAGGCGCAGCGGCGCGTGATCGAGGAGCGGTTGCGCATCGCGCACGAGCTCCACGACGTCATCGCCCACCACATCGCGCTGATGAATGTGCAGTCCGGCGTGGCTGCGCACGTACTGCGGACACAGCCGGACGAGGCCGAACGAGCGCTGGCGCTGGTCCGCTCCGGCGGTCGCACCGTGCTGCAGGAGCTCACGGTCCTACTGGGCGTGCTCCGCCGCTCCGGCTCTCCCCTGCCGACCGCGCCCGCGCCGTCCCTGCACGAGCTGGGCACTCTGATCGACTCGTTCGCCGCTGCGGGCGTGGAGGTCGACTGGGTCGCTCCGGAGTCCGTCGGCGACCTCCCGGACGTCATCGAGCTGACTGCGTACCGCATCGTTCAGGAGTCGCTCACCAATGTCCTGAAGCACGCACCTGGCGTCCCGGCCCACGTCCGCCTGACCCGGACCCCGACCGCCCTCACCATCACCGTCCGCAACCCGGCCAACGGCGCGATCGCGAGCGCCGTAGGCGGCCGGCTCGCCCGGAACAGCCTCGGCCCGGACCAGCCCCGTGGCGGGCACGGGTTGGTCGGGATGCGCGAGCGAGTTGCCGCCGTCGGTGGCAGTTTGACGACGGGTCCGGAGCCGGGTGGCGGGTTCGGCGTACATGCTGTTCTTCCTCTCGAGACGGGAGTTGTGGGTGACGATCCGGGTACTGCTGGCCGACGACCAGACGCTGATCCGCAGCGGGTTCCGGGTGCTGGTGAACTCAGCACCCGATTTGGAGGTCGTTGCTGAGGCCGCGAACGGGCGGGAGGCGGTCGAGCTCGCGCGGTCCGAGCGGGCCGACGTGGTGCTGATGGACATCCGGATGCCCGAGGTGGACGGTCTCGCGGCGACCCGGCTGATCACCGCGGACGAGGCGCTGGCCGGGGTGAAGGTGCTGATCCTGACCACGTTCGAGGTCGACGAGTACGTGTTCGACGCGATCCGCGCCGGTGCCAGCGGCTTCCTCGGCAAGAGCGTCGAGCCGGCCGAGCTGATCGACGCGATCCGCGTGGTCGCCCGCGGCGACGCGCTGCTCTCCCCGAAGGCGGTCCGAGGCCTCATCAACCGTTTCCTGGCCGAGCCCTCCCCCGGCAACCCGATCGGCCCGACGGTCCTCGACGTACTCACCGAGCGCGAGCGCGAGATCGTCGGCCTGGTCGCCCTCGGCCTGTCCAACGACGAGATCGCCGTACGGCTCGTCCTGTCCCCGTCGACCGCGAAGACCCACGTGAACCGCGCGATGGTGAAGCTCGACTGTCGCGACCGCGCCCAGCTCGTGGTGCTCGCCTACCAGACCGGCCTGGTCCGGCCCGGCGTACCGCAGGCGCAGTAGCCCGTACGGCGAACGCAGTACCGCGAGAAGCCCGCGACCGGCAGACGCGAGTGACCAAGCGCGGCCGGAAGCATCGGCTGCATGGCTACCTACCTGTACCGGCTGGGCCGGTTCGCGTTCCGCCGTCGCCGGCTGGTGGTTCTGGTGTGGCTGGGGCTCCTGGCCGCCGGTATCGCCGGTGCGGCCGCCCTGTCCGGCCCGACGGCCAACGGCTTCTCGATCCCAGGCACCGAGTCGCAGCGAGCGGCGGACCTGCTCCAGGACCGGTTCCCGCAGGCCGGCGCCGACAGCGCGACCGCCCGGATCGTCTTCCAGGCGCCGCCCGGCCAGAAGCTGACCGACGCCGCGAACACCGCGCAGGTACGGCAGACCCTCGGCCGGATCGACCACGCGCCACAGGTCGCCCGGGTCACGGATCCCTTCACCGCAAGGGCAATCTCCGCCGACGGCCGGACCGGCTACGCCCAGGTGACGTACGACGTCACGGCGCAGGAGGTCACCCCCGAGGCGCAGGAGGCAGTCGCCGGCGCAGTGGAACCGCCGCGCGCAGCCGGGCTCACGGTCCAGTACGGCGGCGACGCCATGCAGCCACAGGACAGTCAGAGCCTGACCGAGGTGATCGGGATCGGAGTGGCTGCCGTCGTCCTGCTGATCACCTTCGGCTCGCTGATCGCGGCCGGCTTACCGTTGCTGTCAGCAATCATCGGGGTGGGTATCGGGGTGACCGCGATCTCGGCCGCCAGCGGGTTCATCGACATCGGCTCGGGTACGCCGATCCTCGCGCTGATGATCGGACTCGCCGTGTCGATCGACTACTCGCTCTTCATCATGTCGCGGTACCGGCACGAGCTCAGCACCGGGCTGGAACCGGACGAGGCGGCCGGTCGCGCGGTCGGCACGGCCGGCTCCGCGGTGGTGTTCGCCGGACTGACCGTGGTGATCGCGCTGGCCGGGCTGTTCGTTGTCGACATCCCGTTCCTGACCCAGATGGGCCTGGCCGCCGCCTTCACCGTCGTACTCGCGGTCGCGATCGCGCTGACCCTGCTGCCCGCGCTGCTGGGATTCGCCGGACGCCGTGTGCTCGGCGGCCGGATCCCGGGTCTGCGGGCCGGCGATCCGGAGGCGGCCGGACGGGTCTCGGCCGGACGTCGCTGGGGCCGCTTGGTCACCCGCCGACCGGTGGCGGTGCTGCTGGTGACGGTGATCGGTCTCGGCGCGCTGGCGCTCCCTGCGACCGATCTCGAACTCGGGCTGCCCGACGACAGCACCGCGGCACCCGATTCCACCCAGCGCAAGGCGTACGAGCTGCTCTCCGAGGGCTTCGGCGCCGGATTCAACGGCCCGCTGATGGTGGTCGTCGACGCCGGCGCGTCCGCCGATCCTGCTGCCGCGGCGGCGGCAACGGCGACCGCCGTACGCGGGCTGGCGGATGTGACGCTGGTGACACCGCCGACCTTCAACCCGGCTGGGAACACGGCCCTGCTGACGGTGATTCCCGCGACCGGTCCGAGCGCGACGCAGACGCACGACCTGGTCAAGGCGATCCGGGCGCTGCCCGACACAGGCGGCGCCGAGGTATCCGTCACGGGCGCTACTGCGGTCAACATCGACATCTCGGACAAGCTCGGCAGTGCGCTGGTGCCGTACCTGTCGCTGATCATCGGGCTGGCGTTCCTGCTGCTGATGCTGGTGTTCCGGTCGGTGCTCGTGCCGTTGAAGGCGACCCTCGGGTTCCTGCTGACCGTCGCGGCGACGTTCGGCGCGGTGGTCGCCGTGTTCCAGTGGGGCCGGCTGGCCGGGTTGTTCGGGATCGAGGGGCAGACCGGTCCGGTCATCAGCATGCTGCCGATCTTCCTGATCGGCGTGGTGTTCGGGCTCGCGATGGACTACCAGATCTTCCTGGTCACCCGGATGCGGGAGGAACACGTCCACGGCAGTACGCCGCGAGCAGCTGTCGTCGACGGGTTCACCCACGGCGCCCGGGTCGTGACGGCGGCGGCCGTGATCATGACGGCGGTCTTCTCCGGCTTCATCCTGTCCGGCCAGACGCTGATCCGGGAGATGGGTTTCGGCCTCGCGCTCGCGGTCGCGATCGACGCCTTCGTCGTCCGGATGACGATCGTCCCGGCCGTGATGGCTCTCCTCGGCCGCCGCGCCTGGTACCTCCCGCACTGGCTCGACCGCCTGCTCCCGAACGTCGACATCGAGGGCGAGACCCTCCGCCGTCGCCTCCCGCCCGCTCCCGACCCGCGCGAGCCCGAACTCGCCTCCCGCTGACGCCTCCTTTCCGGAACATAACTGCCATCACGCGCCAGTTATGTTCCGGAAAGCCGTGACGGCGGCCACTGACAGCAGGCCGCGAGGACCGGATCATGGCGGCCATGTGGCGCGAGATGATGAAGTCGAAGGTGCACCGGGCGACGGTGACGCAGGCGGACCTGCACTATGTCGGATCGTGCACGCTCGACGCGGACCTGATGGACGCGGCGGATCTGCTGCCCGGCGAGAAGGTCGACATCGTCGACATCACCAACGGGCAGCGGTTGTCGACGTACCTGATCGAGGGGCCGCGCGGGTCCGGGGTGGTCGGGATCAACGGCGCCGCGGCGCACCTGATCCATCCCGGTGATCTGGTCATCCTGATCGCCTACGGGATGTTCGACACCGCCGAGGCGAAGGTCTTCGAGCCGAGCGTAGTCTTCGTGGACGAGCACAATGCGATCACTCGCATCGGCTCCGACCCCGCCGAGGCGCTGCCCGACAGCGGCACGTTCCGCGGCGACCAACTGCACACCCCGCGTTGAGACGAGGACTGGTCGAGGATGACCGAGAACACCGCTGACACAGCTGATACCGCTGATACTGCTGCCCCGAAGACCGCTTCGCACGACAACGAGCCCAGCCAGAAGCTGCGCGCGTTCATGAACTCGGGGTGGGCCGACTCGGAGCGGCACGACCTCGCGCTCAGCGACGTCGGCGTATGGGCGGCGAAGCGGCGGGACGCGTTGTCGCAGGCGTTCCCCGGCGAGCGCCTGGTCATCCCGGCCGGCACGTACAAGGTTCGCTCGAACGACACCGACTACGTCTTCCGCCCGCACACCGACTACGTGTGGCTGACCGGCAACCAGACCTCCGACGCCGTCCTCGTGCTGGAGCCGAACGGCACCAGCGGCCACGACTCGGTGCTGTACTTCCGTCCCCGCGCCGACCGCGCGCAGGGCGAGGAGTTCTGGCGCGACCGGATGTACGGCGAGCTCTGGGCCGGCCGGCGTCCTTCGCTGACCGAGACGGCCAAGGAGTTCGGCGTCGAGACGCGCCACGTCGACCAGCTCGCCGACGCGCTCAAGGGCGACGTACCGACCCGCGTACGCCGGGACGAGGACGAGTCGATCGCGTCCCTGCTGAGCGGCGCGCGCACCGACGACCTGAAGGACAACGAGCTCGCCGCGACGCTGTCGGAGCTGCGGCTGGTCAAGGACGCGCACGAGCTCGAGCAGCTCCGGGACGCGGTCGCGATCACCCACCGCGGGTTCTCCGACGTACTCGCCGAGATGGACAAGGTCCGGCAGTACGGCGAACGCTGGATCGAGGGCACGTTCTGGCGCCGGGCACGGGCCGAGGGCAACGATGTCGGCTACACGTCGATCGCCGCAGCCGGGCCGCACGCGACCACCCTGCACTGGATCGAGAACGACGGCCCGGTCAACGACGGCACGCTGATGCTGCTCGACATGGGTGTGGAGAACCGGCAGCTGTACACCGCCGACATCACCCGCACGCTGCCCGTCAGCGGCGAGTTCACGCCGCGCCAGCGCGACCTCTACCAGCTGGTGCTGGACGCGCAGAATGCTGGGATCGCGGCGCTCAAGCCGGGTGCGGCGTTCCGCTCCGGGCACGAGGCGGCGATGGAGGTCATCGTGCACGGCCTGGACGCGATGGAGCTGCTGCCGGTCTCGGCCGAGGAGGCCCTTGACCCGGAGAGCCGCCTGTACCAGCGCTACACGCTGCACGGCGTCAGTCACATGCTCGGGCTCGACGTCCACGACTGCGCCGCCGCCCGCAACGAGACCTACCGCAAGGGCACGGTCGAGCCGGGCTATGTCCTCACCGTGGAGCCCGGCCTGTACTTCCAGTCCGACGACCTCACCGTCCCCGAGGACCTTCGCGGCATCGGCATCCGCATCGAGGACGACGTCCTGATCACCGCCGACGGCAACGAGAACCTGTCCGACGCCATGCCCCGCACCGTCGAGGGCCTGCAGAACTGGATGGCTTCCTGACTAGCGGATCACCTCGAAGCGCAGGTGGGTGACGCCGCTGCCGGCCTCGACCACGCGGTCGCGGGTCAGGTTCACCGGCGTCCCACCGAGCAGGTCGAACAGGCGGACCCCGTTGCCGAGCAACACCGGCACCAGGTGCACCTGGATCTCGTCGAGGAGCCCCGCGGCCAGCGCTTGCTGCGCCGCGGTGGCTCCGTGGATGCCGACCGTACGGTCGCCCGCGACAGCTTTCGCTTGCGCGACAGCGCTTCCGATGCCGTCGGTGACGAAGGTGAAGACCTTCGGCGCGTCGGCCGGCGGCTGGTGGGTCAGGACGAAGCACGGCACGTCACCGGCCGGACCGCCGTCACCCCAGCCGCCCTCCCCGACACAGATGTCGTACGAACGCCGTCCCATCAGAATCGCTCCGGCACCGTCCACCATCTCCTGCAGGACCGCCCGGTCGGCGGGCGTCGCCGCCGGTCCCAGCCAGTCGTGCAGGACCTCGCCGCCCTCGCCGAGCGGGTACTCGCGGCTGTCGTTCGGGCCGGTGACGAAACCGTCCAGTGACATCGACATGGCCGACGCGACGTTTCCCATGATTCCTCCAGAGCTCGAGTGGACTTGTCCCAAGCCTGGGTTCCGGAGGTCCGGTGCGGCATCCGTGGTGACCACGGATCCACTACGGAACGTCCACCTGCAGCGCCGCTAGTTCGGCGCGCGCCTCGGCGATGTGGTCCGGGTGCAGGGCGAGAGTGCTGGCGCACTCGAAGCGGGCACCGATGCGTTCGAAGGCGTCGGCGGCCGGCAGCAGAGCGTCGAGGTCGCCCGTCGACCGGGCGACAGCCCGAGCCAAACATGCCGCGGCCCAGTCGTTCTCGGCAGCCTCCGCCGCCGCCGCGGCGAGGAACTCGGATGCATCGGGCAGACCCGCAACCACCGCCAGTTCCGCCGCGGCGGAACGCGCGTACGGCGCCCACCAGCGCTCGGAAAACTCCGCAAACGCCCGCCGCACGACCCCCACCGCACCCTCGCCGCCCCCACGCTGTACAGCGACTCGGGCATGGGCGAAGGTGTATGGCGCGGCCAGCCAGGGGGCGTCGTTGACGTTCGTGCACCGGGCGACCTCGAGCGCACGTGACTGCCAGAGGTCGAACAGGCCGTCGTCGCGCAGGCCGTGCACCATCGCGGCGGCGGACAGGGCGGAGGCCATCCACTCGATCGGCGGCGAGCCCGCGCCTTGCCAGCGATCCCAGAGTGCGTCGGCGTGCTCCAGGCAGGCGTCGAACTGCCCGGTGAGCGCGTAGATCCGGATCATCCGCGGCAGCGAGATGTACGGATGATCGCCGACCGGATCGTCCGGCGCACCCACGGCCGCGAGCGCCGCTCGCAGGTCACCCACCGCGGTCGCCGTGGTCGGCGCGACATGGAAAGCGTCGACGATCTCGGCCGCGGCGTACGGCTCATGCCGAGGCAGCGGGCCCACCAGCCGCATCCGCTCCACGGCGTACGAGCGTGCGTCCCGCAGCCGTCCCGCGTTCCCGGCGGCGACTGTCAGCGCATCGAGCGCACCCGCGATCAGCACCGGATCACCGGTGCGCCGGGCCGCAGCGACGGCCTCCTGGGCGAGCTCCGGATCAGCCCCGATCCGCCGTCCGCCGTGCTCCCAGGCCTTGGCTGTCGCGAGCAACGCGGTCACTTGTGAGTCGCCAGGCCGCGCGCTGGCCACCGCTTGCTGGAGCAGCTCTCGACTGCGCTCCTTGGACAGGTCGTACAACGACCCGGTGGGATACCGGTTCGCGGCGATCACGGCCAGGGCCAGCATCGTCGCCCGAACGTTGCCATCAGCAACTGCTCGGTCCGCCGCGTCCAGCAGCAGCTGGACCCCGGTCTCCGCGTCGGAGATCGCGAGCGTGGCATCGGCCGCCGACCGCAGATCCAGCGCGGCGGCCACACCGTCCGGCGCACACTCCGCTGCCGCTCGATAGTGGCCGATCGACTCCCGAAACTCCCGCCGGGCAAACCCAAGATGCCCCAACGCCCGCGCCAACCGATGCGCCACCGGGCCGGGCGTCGCGGGTGTCGCGGCGAGCGCGGCGCGGAGGTCGCCGGCCACTTCGTCGTACGGCAGTTGCCAGTTGGCGTCGTCGAGGCGGTTCTCCAGCGCGGCGGCGGTGTCGGCGGCCCAGCGCAGCAACCGGGTCTGCGCAGTAGCCAGTTCGTCGTCGGTCAGCTGGTCGCGGGCGAATTCGCGGATCGTCTCGAGCAGGCGCCAGCGCGAGCCTCGGCGTACGGCGAGGCTCTTGTCGGTCAGGCGCCCGAGCAGGTCTGCTATCTCGCCCCGGGCGAGCTCGGGGCTGGTCGCGCTGGCCGCGTCCAGGTCGAAGCCGCCGACGTAGATGGAGAGGCGCCGGAACAGCAATCGCTCCTGGTCGTCCAGTAGCTCGTGGCTCCAGCCGATCACCGCGGCCAGCGACCGATGCCGCGCGTCCACACCACGCCCACCCGCCAGTACGCGGAGTCTGTCGTTGAGTGCAGCTTGCAGACCGTCGGTTCCGAGCGAGCCGATCCGGGCCGCGGCGAGTTCGATGGCCAGCGGCATGCCGTCCAGCCGCGCGCAGATGTCCGTGAGGTCGTCGGGCGATGCCGTGAAAGTCGGCTCGACGGCGCGCGCCCGGTCGGCGAACAGCTCGGTCGCCGCGTCCAACGGCGGGAGCAATACGGTCACTTCCGCAGGTACGCCGAGCCGCTCGCGGCTGGTCGCGAGAATCGTCACCTCGGGGCAGGTGCGGAGCAGTTGTTCCGCGAGTCCGGCGGCCTCGTCGACCAGGTGCTCGCAGTTGTCCAGGACGAGCAGCCAGCGACCTTGCTGCAGGTGCTCGATCAGAACCTGTTCGAGGCTCTGTGGAGGACGTTCGGTGAGTCCGAGCGCCGTTGCCACTGTGCGCGTCACCAGTCCGTCCCGAACCGGAACCAGGTCAACGAACGCGCCACCGGCTCCGACCTCGGCCGCCACGACAGCTGCCAGCCGCGTCTTGCCCATGCCACCGGGGCCGAGCAGGGTCACCAGGCGGGACTGCCCGAGCGCCGTGCGGACCGCCGTCGTCTCGGTGGAGCGCCCGACGAAGCTGGTCCGACCGGCGGGCAGCCCGCTCATCCCGGGGTTGCGGCGTGACCCGGCCAGGTCGGCGAGCTCGCGGCGGTCGGCGACGCCGTACTTGCGGAGCAGTGACGACACGTGACTCTCGACCGTGCGGACAGAGATGTGCATTGCCCGCGCGATCTGCGCGTTCGACCGGTGGCCGGCCAGCGCCTCCAGCACCTCGGCCTCTCGCGCAGACACCTCGTTCACGCGCTCCATCATGACCGATCCACGGACCGTCCCGTGGGCGGTCCGTGGTGGATCCGTGGTTGGCACGGATGTGGGTTGTGGGTCGGCGACGGGAGGGTCGTCGTACCAGAACGACTCTTGGAGGTAGCGATGAGTACAGCGACGACAACGACGCGCAGGGTTCGGCCGGGTGTTGTGGTGCTGTGGGTGACGCAGGTGGTGCTGGCGTGGATGTGCGTGATGGCCAGCCTGCCGAAACTGACCGGGGACCCGGTCATGGTCGAGCTCTTCGACACGGTCGGCGCCGGTCAGTGGCTGCGCTACGCGGTTGGTGCGCTCGAACTCGCCGGAGCGATCGGACTGCTGGTACCGCGGCTGTGCGGCCTCGCCGCGCTCGGGCTGACGATGCTTCTCGTCGGTGCGACGGTCACCAACATCGCGCTGGGTGCGTCGCCGGCGATTCCGGTCGGCTACCTGCTCGTCGCGGCCGTGATCGCCTGGTTCCGGCGGGACTCGATCCTGGCGGCGACTCGACGGCTGGTCCGGCGATGACGATCGCGGCCTTCGACGGACTCCTGACCCGGCCGGGGGATACGGACTACGACTCCGGCCGGGCGGTCTGGAACGCCATGGTCGATCGCCGGCCCGCCTTGATCGCGCGCTGTGCGAGTACGGCGGACGTGGTCGCGGCACTGCGCTACGGCCGAGGGGCCGGGCTGCCGATCGGCGTTCGCGGCGGCGGACACAGCTTCCTCGGGCTCCCGGTGGTGGAGGACGGCCTGCTGATCGACCTGTCCGCGATGGGCTCGGTGCAGGTCGACCCGGTACGCCGCCAGGCCCGGGTCGGCGGCGGCGCGTTGCTCGGCGCACTCGACGTCGCCGCCCAGCGGTACGGGCTCGCGACCACGGCCGGCAACGTCTCGCACACCGGCGTCGGCGGGCTTACTCTCGGCGGCGGGGTCGGCTGGCTGGCTCGCGCGCACGGGCTGACGTGCGACAACGTCACGTCGTACGAGCTGGTCACCGCGGACGGCGCCGTACTGCGGGTCAGCGCGACCGAGCACCCGGACCTCTTCTGGGCGCTGCGCGGTGGGGGCGGGAGCTTCGGTGTCGTCACCGCGTTCGAGTTCCAGCTGCATCCGGTCGGGACGGAAGCGTTGACGGTCGAGCTGTTCTACGACCTGGACGAAGCAAGTACGGCGCTCCGCGGCTGGCGGGACCTGTTCGCGGACGCGCCACGGCAGGCCACGCCGGTGGCGCGGATCGGCCGACGGGACGAGTACGGCGGGCGCCTGATCGCGAGTATCGGGTACGTGTGGGTCGGTGATGCCGAGGAGGGACGGCGGCTGGTCCCGTCGTACCAAGGGATCGGCACACCGATCGGTCGCCGGATAACGGAGCTCAGCTACCTGGACCTGCAGACCCAGTCCGACGACGACGAACGCCATGCCCTCCGTCGGTACTGCAAGGGCCACTACCTGCGGTCCCTACCGGACGCCGCCATCGACGCATTCCTTGCCTCGGACAACAATCCGGGAGCACGGTTGACGCTGTGCGGCGGCGCTGTCGGCGACGTGCCGGACGCCGACACGGCGTACAGCCATCGTGATGCGCTCGTCGAGTTCACCACCGGCGACGACTGGAGCGACCCCGCCGAGGACGAGGCCCGCATCGCCGCGGCCCGGACCTACTCCGCGGGACTCGAGCCCTACACGAGTGGGAGCTACGTCAACACGATCGCCGACGAGGATCCCAGCGCCGTGCACCGCGCCTACTCCGCGGAGAAGCTCACGCGCCTGCACCAGATCAAGGACACCTACGACCCGGACAACGTCTTCGCTCAGACCGCTTTGCACCGCTGATCCCCAGCCGGCCGGACCTCGAACGGGCCGGCCGGCGGGGACGCAGTCACCAGATCCGGACGCGTTCGTCCGGGGCCAGCCACATGCCGTCGCCTTCTTGCACGTCGTACGTGGTGTGGAAGGCGTCGATGTTCTTCACGACCGCGTTGCAGCGGAACTCCGGCGGGGAGTGCGGGTCGATGGTCAACCGGCGCGCGGCTTCCTCCGGTCGGGTCTTCGTGGCCCACGCATGTGCCCAGGCGGCGAAGAACCGCTCGCTGCCGTCCTCGTCGGGCTCGGCGCCGTCCCGGGACAGTTCGTAGGCCACGTAGGCGATCGACAGGCCGCCCAGGTCGCCGATGTTCTCGCCGAGGGTGAGCTTGCCGTTGACCTTCTGGCCGGGCGTCTCGGCCGGCTCAAGGGCGTCGTACTGCGCGACGAGCTTGTCGGTGCGCTGCTCGAAGGCGGCGCGGTCCTCGTCGGTCCACCAGTCGTTGAGGTTGCCGTCGCCGTCGTACCGCGAGCCCTGGTCGTCGAAGCCGTGGCCGATCTCGTGGCCGATCACGGCGCCGATCGCGCCGTAGTTGGTCGCGTCGTCGGCGTCGAGGTCGAAGAACGGCGGCTGCAGGATGCCGGCCGGGAAGACGATCTCGTTCATCCGCGGGTTGTAGTACGCGTTGACCGTCTGCGGCGTCATCTTCCACTCGTTGCGGTCGACCGGCTGGCCGAGCTTGGCCAGGTCCCGCGCGGTCTCCACCGCGACCGAACGGCGCACGTTGCCGAACAGGTCGGCCGGGTCGACGTCGAGGGCCGAGTAGTCCTTCCACTCGTCCGGATACCCGATCTTCGGCACGAAGGCGCTCAGCTTGTCGAGCGCCCGCTGCCGGGTCTCCGGGCCCATCCAGTCCAGCGCCTCGATCCGCTGCCGGTACGCGGCGACCAGGTTCTGCACCAGGTCGACCATGCGGGCCTTCGCGGTCGGCGGGAAGTGCTCAGCGACGTACAGCTTGCCGAGACCCTCGCCCAACGCCTGCTCGACCGCGCCGACGCCGCGCTTCCAGCGCTCGCGCAGCTCGGGCGCACCGGTCAGGGTCCTGCCGTAGAACGCGAAGTTCTCGTCGACGAACGCCTGGCTCAGCAGCGGCGCCGCGCTGTGCACGATCCGCCAGCTCAGCCACTCCTTCCACCGGTCCAGCTCGACCTCCTGCAGCGCGGCCGCGGCGGCGGTGAGGAAGTCCGGCTCGCGCACGACGACCTGTGCGAACGCCTCCTCCGGCACACCTGCCCCGGCCAGCCACGTAGACCAGTCGAAGCCGGGCGTGAGCTCCTCGAGCCCGGCCCGGTCGAGCTTGTTGTAGGTCAGCTGCACGTCCCGGTCCTTCACCCGGTCCCAGTGACCGTCGGCGATCCGGGTCTCCAGCTCGAGGATCCGCTCCGCCGACCCTGCCGGGTCGGGCAGTCCGGCCAGCTCGAGCAGCTTCGCCACGTGCGCGACGTACGCCGCACGGATCTCGGCGAAGTTGTCGTCGTGGTAGTACGACTCGTCGGGCAGGCTGAGGCCGCCCTGGGTCAGATGGACGATGTTCTCGTCGGACTTCTTGGCATCGGCGTCGACCCAGTAGTGGAAGACGCCGGGCACACCCTGCAGCTCGAGCTGCCCGAGGACCGAGACCAGGCCGGCCAGGTCCTTGGCGTCGCGGACCAGCGCGAGCTGGTCGGCGATCGGCTCGGCGCCCAGCCGCTCGATCGTCTCGGTGTCCATGAAGCTCGTGTAGAGGTCGGCGATCTTCCGCGGCTCGCTGCCGTCCGGGTGGCCGGCCGCGGCGGTCTTCTCGACGATCGCCCGGACGTCCTGCTCGGCGGTGTCCCACAGCGCGTGGAACGCACCGTGGATCGCCTTGTCCGCGGGAATCTCGTGCTCAGCCAGCCACGTCCCGTTGACGAACCGGTACAGGTCGTCCTGCGGCCGCACCGCGCCGGCCGGCCCCGAGCTGTCGATTCCTGCTGTCATCCCTGACCCCTTCGTCCCAGATCTAGTTGCTGCCAGCGAACATACCCGGTTCGCGATCAGGCCGGTCTGAACTATCCACAGGAGCCAACCGTTCTCCCAGGTAAAGAACACGGATCAGGGAGGACCCCGCCACATGGCACACCTCTTCCGTCGCCTCACCACGCTGCTCATCGCGCCCGTCGTAGTGCTCGGGCTCGTGAGTACCCCGGCAGCGACCGCTGCTCCAACGACCCCCTTCCCCACCCGGATCGAGCTGCCCGACGGCTTCCAGCCCGAAGGGATCGCGATCGCGCGCGGTACGGCGTACTTCGGCTCGCGCGCCGACGGGGACATCTACGCCGCCGACCTGCGGACCGGACGCGGCAAGGTCATCAGCCAAGGCCCGGGCACCGGTTCACTCGGGATGAAGGTGGACCGCTTCGGCCGGCTGTTCGTCGCCGGCGCCGCCGGAGGCAACGGGCGGGTGATCGATACCCGCACCGGCAAGGTCCTGGCCAGCTACACGTTCACCACCGCGACACCGACGTTCGTGAACGACGTCATCCTCGGCAAGGACGCGGCGTACTTCACCGACTCGCAGCAGCCCGTCTTCTACAAGGTGTCGCTGCACCGGCTGAACGCGAAGCCCCAGATCGTTCCGCTCAGCGGCGACTACCAGCACCTGCCCGGCATCAACGCCAACGGCATCTCGCTCACGCCGGACGGCCGCGCGCTGATCATGGTGCAGTCGTCGACCGGCTTCCTGCTCCGGGTGGACCCGCGCACCGGCGTGGCCCGGCGGATCGACATCGGCGACGCCCTGATGACCAACGGCGACGGCCTCCTGCTGATCGGCCGCACGCTGTACGTCGTCCAGAACCGCTCGAACCAGATCTCGGTCCTCACGCTGAACAAGTCCGGCACCAAGGGCACACTGGTCGACCAGATCTCCAGTGCGGACTTCGACGTACCGACGACGGTCGCCGCGTTCGGCAACCGCCTCTACCTGCCCAACGCGCGCTTCAGCACGCCGCCGACTCCGACCACGCCGTACTGGGTGACTGCGGTGAGGCGTTCCCACGCGCGATAGATCGTCCTACCTTGATCAGGGAGGCACCATGAACAAACGCACCGTCACAGCTGTCGTCGGGCTGGCGGCACTCCTGCTCGGCGGGCTGACCACGTCGGCCGCAGCGGCTGCTACGCCGCCGGCGTCAGGTCCTACCGTCGTCAAGCACTCGGTCGACGACGGTCACTGCGACCAGATCCGTTTCCTCACGCCGTCCGCGCAGTAACCGGCAGCAGCTCAGCTCGCAGTGCGGAGGTTGCCTCGGGCCGCGGCCTTGAGGCGGCTTCCGCACGACAGGCGCACGGAGTACCCGGCCGGGATCGACAACGGCTCACCGGTCTGCGGATTGCGGCCCGTGCGCGGCGCCCGCAGCACGCGCTCGATGCTGAGCAGGCCGGTCAGCGACACCTTGTCGCCGCGCTGCACGGCCTCGGTGACGACGTCACCGAGGGCGTCGAGGACCTTCTCGGCCTGGTTCCGCGGGATGCCCGCCTTGTGTGCCACGCCGGCGATCAGTTCATTCCGGTTCACGGCTCTCCTCAGACTCGGTTCGACTTCCGAGCGGCACCTTAACCGAAATGATTGTCGTTAGCGAGAAGGTATCCGGATATCGGTCAGAGGCCGTCGCGGTCGTGCCAGTGGTTCTGCCAGCGGGCGTCGATGGCGTCATCGGCGAGCTGGTACCGGATGTCTGTCGACAACCGTAGCTCGGTCGACACGTTGTCCAAGGCGGCGTGCACCGTGTGCGCGGTGTGGACGACCACGTCGCCGGCCGCGTAGTCGGTCACCAGCCAGTTGGCGTCGTACTCCGTGGCCAGGGCGGGTAGGTCCGCAGTGATGGATGCTGCCGGCCGCTTGAGCCTTCCCGCGGCCTCCTCCTCGAGCACTCGGTGGTGGCTGCCCTGCAGGTAGGTCAGTCCGCCGCGGCTGACCGGGCAGTCGCCCAATGGGATCCACGCGGACAACACCTGGTCAGTGCCGTCGCGCAGGTACACGAGGTCGTAGTGCGCCTGCGTCGCCGTACCGATGCCGTTCTCGCCCGGCGACGTCTGGCGGATGATCTTCCGGCGGTGCAGGAACGACTCACCGCCGAGGAACCACTCGAACCAGCCCTTCAACGCCGGCTGCGCGCAGAACGCGGCGTACTCCGGCCCGGGCACGATCTCCTCGAACAGGACCTTCCGGTACGACGCCCTGTCCGTCGCAGCGCCCGTCAGCCCGAAGTAGTACTCGCGGAACTCACGTACTACCGCAGGGTCGAGCAACCCGGTCAGGAACAGATACCCGTCCCGCTGCAACCGGGACCGCAACCGCACCCGATCACCACGCTCGTCGGCGGGCACTGCGACCAGTTGTCCCAGCCGCTCCTCGTCCAGCACGTATCCGTTAGACGTCAGCACCTGTCCATTTCACCCGCGGCCCGGCGAGTAGCGGAATGGACAACAGGGAGGAGCTTCTTGGACTCTTGTGACGTGGCAGACTGGTCGATCTACCTGACTCCAGGGGCTATTGAGCGCCAACTTGGACTCTTCTCCCTGGGCAGCGGCGAGCAAACACACGGCTCGGAGAACACGAGAGAACGCGCCCTCGGCTGCCACGCCCTCGTGTGGCTCAAGGAGGGCCGCGGTCAGCTGCTACACGGACCTGACCGTCAGCTGCATGAGGTCAGAGCGCCCGCGATGCTGTGGCTCTTTCCTGGCGTACTGCACGGCTACCGGCCGATAACGAGGTGGCGGCAGGCCTGGACGCTGTTCAGCGGCTCTGCGGTCGAAGCACTCACAACACTCGGCCACCTGGACGTCAGCCGACCAGTCCGCCGCTTCGCTGACCCCCGTCCAGTCGACCGTGCCTTCAGCCGGCTGCTGCGCGTCAGCACACAGCACAACCCGGTGCAGCTCACAGGTGCTCTCTACGACCTGATCGCCGCAGCTGCGACCACTACTGGTGATGACGTGGCCGCACAGCTCGCCGAGCTCGCCAGTACGCCGATGAGCGTTCAGGACTACGCCAGTGAGCTCGGTCTCAGTGTGAAGGAGCTGCGCGACGCAGTACGGCGTACGACAGGCTCAACCCCACATGAACTGGTCCTGACCACAAGACTCAGCAATGCAAAGGTTTTGCTCGCCGAGGAGGACCTGCCCGTCGCAGCGGTCGCGCAGCGGGTCGGGTACGACGATCCGGCGTACTTCACCCGCTTGTTCACCGCCAGGGTTGGGATGTCGCCGGGCGCGTTCCGGCGATCTGGTTCGCTCTCGGGCCCGATTTCCTCCCTTTGACGGAGGCGGGACCTACTTTCCGACGTGTAAAACCATTCAGTGGGGTGACGTGT
This sequence comes from Kribbella sp. NPDC000426, assembly GCF_040300265.1. Taxonomy (NCBI): domain Bacteria; kingdom Bacillati; phylum Actinomycetota; class Actinomycetes; order Propionibacteriales; family Kribbellaceae; genus Kribbella; species Kribbella sp. NPDC000426. The sequence goes on from NZ_JBEPDK010000001.1 coordinate 1,329,809, forward strand.
TCGGGGGCCGGACACCGATACCGTCGTGGCTATGAGTGATACGCAGCCCATCGACCCGCGATACGCGAGCCGGTCGCCCAAGTCGGCCGGTCGGCCGAAGAAGCGGCGCAACTGGTTCCTCCGGACCGTCGGACTGATCGTCCTGCTGTTCGTTCTCATGCTGATCGCGGTCCCGCTGTACGCGTGGAGCCGGATCGACAAGATCGACGCGATGCCGACCGGACAGCGGCCCGCCGAGACCCCGGGTACGACGTACCTGATGGTCGGGTCGGACGCCCGCGAGGACCTCAGCCGGGCCGAGCGCGCCCGGCTGCACACCGGCGGCGATGCCGGGCCGGCGCGGACCGACTCGATCATGCTGATGCACGTGCCGAAGTCCGGGCCGACCGTGCTGATCAGCATCCCGCGCGACAGCGCGGTCAACATCCCGGGCGTCGAGGGCAAGCAGAAGATCAACGCCGCCTTCAACAAGAGCCCGGCGCTGCTGATCCAGACCATCGAGAACGTCACCGGGCTGCGCGTCGACCACTACGTCGAGGTCGGGTTCGGCGGCTTCGCGTCGGTGATCGACAGCATCGGCGGGATCCAGATGTGCTTGCCGAAGGCAATGAACGACGACAAGGCGCACATCAACCTGCCGGCCGGCTGCCAGAAGCTCGACGGGGTCAACGCGCTCGGGTACGTGCGATCGCGGCACGCCGACGGCCAGAACGACTTCGGCCGAGTCGAGCGGCAGCGGCAGATGGTCGGCGCGATCGCGAAGAAGGCCAGCTCGCCGTCGACATTCCTGAACCCGGTGCGCTACTACAACGTCGCGACCAAGGGCGTCGACGCACTGACTGTCGACAAGGACATGAGCCTGTTCGACTTCATCCGGTTCGCCCGCGGCATGCGAGCGATCTCCGGCAGCGGCGGCGTCACCCTCACCGTCCCGGTCAGCGACGACAACTACCAACTCGGCCACGGCCGCGGCGTCGCCGTCAAGTGGGACACCACCAAGGCAAAGGCCCTCTTCAACGCCCTCAAAGAAGACAACACCACCGGCCTGAAGAGCAGTTGACCGACAGGTGAGGTTGGAGGATCTAGCGGGTCGGCGGCTCACGTACGACGTCGTGGGGGCGACGCGGTATGTGGAGACGCCGGAGGGGTATCACCGGTTGGAGTACCGGCAGCGGATCGGGCGTGGGGACGAGGTGTTTCGGCGGGCTGCGGATGCGTTGCTGGGTTGGCGGATGCAGCCTGCGGCTGGACTGCCGATGACGGCGACCGACGTACCCGCGCAGGTCGGCACCAACTCGCTCGGCCGTCTCGGACCAGGCCTGCTGATCGGTCCGTCGCCACTGGACCGCATCGGCCTGCCTGTTCCCTGCCGAGTCGTCTGGACCGTCAGCGAACCGGACCGCATCGGCTTCGCGTACGGCACGCTCCAAGGCCACCCCGAGTCCGGTGAGGAGTCCTTCATCGTCACCCGCGAGCCGGACGGCATCTACCTCACCATCCGCGCCTACAGCCGCGGCGCCACCTGGTACGCGCGCCTGGGCGGCCCCCTCACCCGCAGGGCCCAGCATTACGCCGCCCACCGCTACGCCAACGCCCTGCAAAAGCTCGCAACCCCATAGCAAAGGCCCCGCAAGCTCATACCTTTGCGGGGCCGCGACCTTTGTACACGCTGGGTCAACACCAGCGTTTGAGCGACACGCGAACAGTGGGCGACAACCCGGGGTGCACAGTGGGCCCGGGTGCTGCGAAACTGTGGCGGGTGAGTCCTAAGACGTTGACGGATCTGGTGGCGCCGGACTGGGCGGATGCTTTGGCGCCGGTCGAGGACACGGTCGCGAAGATGGGTGAGTTCCTGCGGGGCGAGATTGCCGCGGGACGGGCCTATCTGCCGGCGGGTGAGAACGTGTTGCGCGCGTTCCAGCAGCCGCTGCAGCAGGTGAAGGTGCTGGTGGTCGGCCAGGACCCGTACCCGACACCCGGTCACCCGGTGGGGCTCAGCTTCTCGGTGGCTCCCGACGTACGGCCGATTCCCCGGAGCCTCGCGAACATCTACCGCGAGCTGATGGCGGACGTCGGCGTACCGGCGCCGTCCAACGGGGACCTGACGCCGTGGGCCGACCAGGGCGTGCTGATGCTCAACAGAGTGCTGACCGTGCAGCCGGGCAAGTCCGGTGCACACCGCGGCAAGGGCTGGGAGAGCGTCACCGAACAGGCCATCCACGCGCTGGTCGCCCGCGGCGGCCCGCTGGTCGCGATCCTCTGGGGCCGCGACGCCCAGACGCTCAAGCCGATGCTGGGCAGCACGCCGTACGTCGAGAGCGCGCACCCGAGCCCCATGTCCGCAGACCGGGGCTTCTTCGGCTCCCGCCCGTTCAGCCGGGTCAACGCCCTCCTCGAGCAGCAGGGCGGCACCCCGGTGGACTGGCGACTCCCCTAACCCCGCACTGACCCCACAACGCGCCGGACCCAGGTGGTCACGGCGCGTTTTCGTGTGTTGGGAACAATTTGTTCGAATGATCCATTGCAGGATCGTTCAACAATCTCCTATGGTGAGCGGAATCGCCCTGTCCCTCCCGGGAGGAACCATGTGGGTTCTGCTCGCCATTGCGGTGGTGGTCGTCGGGTTCGCGCTCCGGATCAACTCGATGCTGGTCGTCACGGCGGCCGGGATCGTGGCCGGCCTGATCGGCGGCCTGTCTCCGGTCAAGATCCTGAATGCCTTCGGCGACGGGTTCGCCGGTAGCCGTTCCGTCACCGTCTTCATCGTCACTCTGCCCGTCATCGGCCTGATCGAGCGCTACGGCCTGCAACACCAGGCCCGCAAGCTGATCAGCAAACTCAAGGTCCTCACCACCGGCCGCCTGCTGGCCCTGTACATGCTGATCCGGCAAGGCACGGCCGCGGTCGGCCTGACCAGCATCGGCGGCTACGCGCAGGCCGTCCGGCCGCTGATCCACCCGATGGCCGCGGGTGCGGCCGAACGCAAGTACGGCAAGTTGCCGGAGAAGATGCAGGAGAAGATCAAGGGCTTCGCCGCCAGCGCCGACACGGTCGGGGTGTTCTTCGGCGAGGACATCTTCGTGGCGATCGGCTCGATCCTGCTGATCACCGGCTTCGTCGACACGACGTACGGCCTGAAACTCGAGGCGATCGACATCGCCGTCTGGGCGATCCCGACCGGGATCTGCGCGCTGCTCATCCACGGCTCGCGGCTGTGGCTGCTGGATCGCACGCTCGACAAGATGGCCGCCGAGGCCGACGCCGAGGCCGAGGAGGTGGCCCGGTGATCAAGGTCGAGTGGTTCTACTGGCTGTGCGGGATCTTCTTCCTGCTGATCGCGGCGCAGGCGTTCACCGATCGCAGCAACCACAAGCGCATCGGCAGCGCGGCGTTCTGGGGTCTCCTCGGGCTGTCGTTCTGTTACGGCACGTTCGTGGTGCACAAGCAGGCTCCGTCGTGGCTGCTCGGTATCGCGGTGATCGCTATCGCCGCGCTCGCCGGCGCGGGTTTCCCGGGCCGCGGTCAGGAGCGTACGACGACGCCCGAGCAGCGCGCGCGGTTCGCCGACCGGTTCGGCAACAAGCTGTTCCTGCCGGCCCTCGTGATCCCGGTGGTCGCCGCGATCTTCGGCGCCTGGCTGGCGAAGGTGAAGCTCGGCAACGGCCAGCTCCTGCTCGAGACCGGCTCGGCCACCATCATCGGCCTCGGTGTCGCCTCGATCCTGGCGCTGGTCGTCGGCATGGTGCTGTTCCGGCCGAAATCGCCTGCCGTGCCGCTGCATGAGGGACGTCGGCTGCTCGAGCACATCGGCTGGGCGGCGATCCTGCCGCAGATGCTCGCCACGCTCGGCCTGCTGTTCACCGCGTCCGGTGTCGGCAAGGCGGTCGGCCACGTCACGGATCACCTGATTCCCAAGGGATCGCTGATCGCCGCGGTCGCGCTGTACTGCATCGGGATGGCGATCTTCACGATCATCATGGGCAACGCGTTCGCGGCGTTCCCCGTGATGACGGCCGCGGTCGGCTGGCCGCTGCTGGTCCAGCAGTTCCACGGCTCACCGGCAGTCGTGTTCGCGGTCGGCATGCTCGCGGGCTTCTGCGGAACCCTCTGTACGCCGATGGCCGCCAACTTCAACCTGGTCCCCGCGGCGCTGCTGGAGATGAAGGACCAGTACGGGCCGATCAAGGCCCAGGTCCCGACTGCGATCCCGTTGCTGGCTTGCAACATCGTCATCATGTACATCTTCGCGTTCTAAGGAGTGCTATGAAGTACGCCGCCGCCTGGGCCGACATCGCCTGCCAGGTGCTCGAGACTCCGTACCCGTACGGTTCCTCCCACGCCTCTCTCGGCCCGGACGACGTCGACGTGACGCCGGACCGCCTGTTCCCAGCCTTCCACGGGTCGTACGACTGGCACTCCAGCGCACACATGCAGTGGTCCCTGACGCAGCTGCTCAAGCTGGCACCGGAGCAGGTCGGCCAACGCCCTGCCGACCTGCTGGACCGGCGTCTGACGCCGGAGAACATCGCTGTCGAAGCCGCCTACCTCAAAGCCCGGCCGGGGTACGAGCGGCCGTACGGCTGGGCCTGGGCGGCCATGCTGGTCGCATCGGGCCGTACGACGAAGTGGGCCGACGCGCTGGCTCCGCTCGGGGACGTGATCGCGGACCTCGTACTGGCGTGGTTGCCGAAGCAGGCGTACCCGGTGCGGCACGGGGTACATCTCAACACTGCCTTCGCTCTCGCCTTGCTGATCGAGGCGTACGACGAGCTCGGCCGGGCCGACGTGGTGGCGGCTGCGAAGGCACGAGCGGTGGAGTGGTTCGGGGGCGATACCGCTTATGACACACGGTTCGAGCCGTCCGGCACCGACTTCCTCTCCCCGGCGCTGTCGGAGGCGGAGTTGATGCGGCGAGTGCTGCCGGGTGAGGAGTTCAAGGTTTGGCTGTCCGCGTTCCTCCCAGGTCTCGGCCAGGAGGGTGCGCATCAGGGCCTGCTCGAGGTGCCGGTTACCGATGACTCGGGTGACGGGCAGCTGGCGCACCTGGCAGGACTCGCATTGAGCAGGGCCTGGCAGTTGCGGACGCTGGCGCCTGCGCTGCCGGAGGTTGCCGACGTACTGCGGGCCGCGGCGGACCGTCAGGTCGAGGCTGTGCTGCCTACGGTGACAGGTGGGGACTTCATGTCGACGCACTGGCTCGTGTCGTTCGCCCTGCTGGCTGATCAGGCGTAGAGGTACCGGTCCAGCTCCGCCATAGCTGCGCGTAGCGCCCACCTGCCGCCAACAACGCCTCATGTGTCCCCGACTCGACCACCCGCCCCTGGTCGAGTACGACAATCCGGTCCGCCTGCTCGGCTTGCGTCAACCGGTGGGCGACGACCAGTGTGGTCCGGCCGGCAGTCGCCGCAGCGCTGGCTCGCTCCAGCTCCCGGGCGCCCGCACTGCCCGCTTCCGCGGTCGCTTCGTCCAGCACAGCCACAGGCGGATCAGCCAGCACCAGGCGGGCGAAGGCGAGCTGCTGTGCCTGTGCACCGGTCAGCTGATGACCGTTCTCGCCCACGACCGTGTCCAGCCCGTCGGGTAGCGCACGTACCCAGGCCAGCGCACCAACCCGCTCAAGCGCCGCCTCCACCTCGAGGGCCGTCGCAGCAGGTCGTGCGAGCCGGACATCCTCGACCAGCGGACCGGAGAAGACATGCACCTCCTGGCTGAGCAGCGCAACCTGGGCACGGGTCCGGTCCTCACCGAGGTCGCGGAGGTCAACACCCCCGAGCTTCACCGTCCCGGCTGATGGCGCCAGAACCCCTGCTGCAATGGCCGCCAGCGTCGTCTTACCAGCACCGCTCGCTCCCACCAGCGCAACCCGCTCGCCTGGTTCGAACCGCAGCGACACCCCGCTGACGACCGCTGGGCCGTCGTAGTTGTGGGTGATGTCGCCCATCTCGAGCGACGCGTCAGCAGGACCCACACCAGCAGACGGCTCCGGTGCGGGCTCGATGTCGAGTACGCCGGCCAACCGCGACATGCCCGCAGCAGCAGTCTGGATCTGGTCGAACTCCATCAGTACGACGTTGACCGGGTTGAACAACCGGTGGAAGTACAACGCCGCCGCCGTCACCGCCCCCACCGTCACCGCATCGGCCCGCACCAGGAAGAACCCGGTCACGAGGATCGCTGTCAGCCCGGTGAACTCCGCGTGGTTGATCCGCGCCGAGAAGAAGCTGAACAGCCGGAACACCGTGATCGAGATGTCCCGCGCCGTCCCCGACGTCTCCCGGATCTTCTCCAGCTGCCGATCCTCCAGCCGGTACGCACGAACCGTCGCGCTCCCTCGCAACGACGCGATGATCGCCTCGGACCGCTCGCCCAGCGCCACCCGCTCCTGCTTGTAGTACGGCGCTGACCGCCGCAGATACCACCGCAGCGCAAGGAAATACATCGGTACGGCGAGCAGCCCGGCCAGGCCGAGTCGCCAGTCGAGCGCGAACATCCCGCCGACGGTGAGCACGATCGTCAACGCCGCACCGAGCACCGACGGCCCGACCTCGGTCAACGCCGACGCAACCGAGGCCACGTCGTCGCCCACCCGCGAGAGCAGGTCACCCGTCCGCACCTTCTCCAGCACCGGCGCCGGCAACTGCAGCACCCGATCGAGCACCTTCTGCCGGATCCGCGCCAGCACGGTCTCACCGACCCGCGCCACCAGCGTCACCCCAAGCGCAGTCAGTACGCCGGACACGACCGCCGCCACGCCGATCATGACCACGACACGCACGATCGCGGACCGGTCACCGCCACCCGCGATGTCGTCGATCAGCCGGCCGAGCGCCCACGGCGCAACCAGACCGGCCGCACTGGCGCCGGTGATCACCAGGGCCGCCAGCACGGACAGGACCGGCAGCCGCCGGATCTCCTGCCACAGAACGGACCACGTCGTACGCGGACCGGCAACCGGAAGCAGGTTCATCGCAATACCGCTTCCTGATAGACGGCGTCCGACGAAGCCAGCTCGGAATGGATGCCCTCAGCAACCACGCGGCCCTTGTCGATCACCACGACCCGATCCATCTTTCCCAACAGTGCGGGGCTGCTCGTCAGCACCAGCGTGGTCCGGCCCCTTCGCTCCTCTGCAAGCCCCTCCGCGAGCAACTCCTCGGTCACGGCATCAACCGCCGTACTCGGATCGTGCAGCACGAGCAACGGCGGCGCAGCCAGCAGAGCACGCGCCAGACCGAGTCGCTGACGCTGGCCGCCTGACAATGCCTGGCCGCGGTCGGCCAATGGGCGGTCCAGCTCTTCGATGAGATCGGCGGCGCCGGCGGCGGTCATCACGCGCGCCAGGCCGGCCTCCGCCAGCAGGTTGGTGCGCAGCGTGCCTTCGAAGAGGTCGGTCTCGTGGCGTTCCAGGAGCACAGTTCGCCGCAGTACGTCGACGTCGAGCTCTTCGAGAGTGGTGCCTCCGACGAGGACGGTTCCGGTGTGCTCCGGGGCCTTCCCTGCGACGACGTTCAGCAGCGCATCTGCGTCTCGAGGGTCGTAGCAGAGCACGCCTACGGACTCCCCCGGATGCAGGGCGAGCGTCAGCGAGGACAGGGAGCCGTGCGAAACCCCGTCCAGCGTGAGGAGGGGCTGTGTGAGGTCCAGAGCGGTTGAGGTGCCGGTAGCACTCAGCGGGGCCGACGACAGGACCGACGCCAGGCGGGACGCGGATGCCCGGGCCCTGGCGATGATCTGGCTCGCGTAGCCGAGCGTGCCTACCGGCTCGGCGACGAACTGGGCGAGGCCGACAACCGTGATCAGCTCTCCGATGGTGATCCGCCCATGCAGTGCGAACCAGCCGGCGACCCCGGCAACAGCAGCGAGCAGCAGACCGCTGAGTGCGGTTGTCACGCCGTCCTGCAGTCCGTTGGTTGATGCTGCGCGCAACGTTGCCCGCAGAGTGTCCTCGCTGGAACGGCGATACCGCGCGGCCGCGTTGTGCTGGGCCCCGATCCCCCGCAGCGTCCGCAGTCCACTCACCAGGTCCGTCGCCAGTGCGGTCGTCTGCGCAACCGCCTCCTGCTGGCTCGACGTACGGCGGGTCAGCAGCGGCGACAACGCCTGGATCCCCAGTACCAGCAGCGGTACGCCGATCAGCACTCCGAGCCCCAGCGGTACGTCGACCAGTAGCAACGACACCGACGACACGATCAGCGCCGTACACGCCGCTGCACCGACAGACAGACCTCGCATCACCAGTGCGGCCTTCTCGGCATCCGATGTGGCGATCGACAGCAGCTCACCCGACCGCAGCCCGGTCCGGTGACCACGTGGGTCCAGCACCCGCTGCGCGATCTCCAGCCGGAGCAGGTGCGTCTCGTACTCGATCGCCCACACCACCTGCCGCGCACCGGTCTTCCAGGCGTTCGACAGTACGGCGAACAGCACGACCATCATCAGCACGCACCACAGCAGTGGCTCGACACGTCCGGTCGACACAGCGCGATCCACGAACACACCGATCGCCACCGGCACCGCGGCCTCGGTCGCCTGATGCAGCGAGAGCACCAGCACCCCCGCGATCATCCTGCCCCGATGCCGCCGGACCGCCCGCCTCAACAGCTCCCCAGTGGACATAGTTAGGTAACCCTAACCGACGACCGGCGATTGACACCGGCCGAAGTCCGCCGTACGGTCTCGCGTTAATAGTAAACTTTCCTAACAGTTCGTGTGATCAGCGCGGCGAGTACCCGCGAGCGGCGAAGGGCGGCAGGGTTGGCTCATGGCAACGACACCCGGAACGCCGCGCCTGCTCCGCGCGATGAACGACCGCGCCGCCCTGGACCTGCTGCTCAGCCATGGTCCGCTCTCCCGCACCACGCTGGGCAACCTGACCGGTCTGTCCAAGCCGACCGCGTCCCAGCTGCTGGCGCGGCTCGAGGCGGCCCATCTGGTCCGCCCGAGCGGCACCACGGCCGGCCGGCCCGGCCCGAACGCCCAGCTGTACGAGATCAACGGCGGCATCGCGTACGTCGCCGGCCTCGACGTCACGCCGGCCCGGATCCGGGCCGCGGTCGCGGACCTGACCGGCAAGGTGGTCGGCGAGTACGAGCTGGCCACGCCCGGCCGCAGCGCCAAGGGCACCGTCGACCGGGTGGTCAAGGCGATCGAGGGCGCGGCCGGCGAGGCTGGCCTGAACCGCGAACGCCTGCACCGGGTCTCGATCGGTACGCCGGGTGGCTTCGACCCGACGACCGGCCGGCTGCGGTACGCGACCCACCTGCCCGGCTGGCACGCGCCGCATCTGCTCGAGGAGCTGGCCGCTGCGATCGCCGTACCGCTGGAGGTCGAGAACGACGTCAACCTGGCCGCGATCGCCGAGCAGCGCGTCGGCCACGCCCGCGAGCACGACAACTTCGTGCTGCTGTGGGGCGAGGAAGGCATCGGCGCCGCGATCGTGATCAACGGCCGGCTGCACCGCGGTGCGACCGGCGGCGCGGGCGAGGTGGCGTTCCTGCCACTCCCGGGTACGCCGCTGGTCCGCAACGTCGGCCGCAACAACGCCGGCGGTTTCCAGGAACTCGCCGGTGGCGAACCGGTGCTGGAGCTGGCCCGCGAACACGGCCTGAAGGCCCGTACGCCGGAAGTCGCGATCGCGGTCGCGCTGCAGACCGAGGGCGCGGGCGACGCCGTACTCAACGAGTTCGCGCACCGGCTGGCCGTCGGTCTGGCCGCGATCGTGGCGGTCGTCGATCCCGAGCTGATCGTCCTTGCCGGCGGCGTCATCACCGCGGGCGGCGAACGCCTGCGCGGCCTCGTCCAGGACGAGCTCGCCGATCTGACCGTACCCAGGCCGCAGCTGCTGATGACCGCGATCAGCACCGATCCCGTGCTTTCCGGAGCACTGCAGTCCGCCCTGAGCACGACCCGCGACGAGGTCTTCGACACCGCAGGTCCACCCGTCACCTAGGAGCCACAGCATGAAACTCACAGTCGTTGGTGGCGGGTCCACCTACACGCCGGAGCTCGTCGACGGCTTCGCCCGGTTGTGGGACACGTTGCCGGTCTCGGAGCTGGTGCTGGTCGATCCGGCCGCGGACCGGCTCGAGCTGGTCGGCGGTCTGGCCCGCCGGATCTTCGCAAAACAAGGGCATGCGGGCCGCGTGATCACCACGTCCGACCTGGACGCGGGCATCGAGGGCGCAGACGCCGTACTGCTGCAGCTGCGCGTCGGTGGGCAGGCAGCGCGCAACGAGGACGAGACGTGGCCGCTGGAGTGCGGTTGTGTCGGCCAGGAGACCACAGGTGCCGGCGGTCTCGCGAAGGCGCTGCGGACGGTGCCAGTCGTGCTGGACATCGCCGAGCGGGTACGGCGTACCAATCCGAACGCGTGGATCATCGACTTCACCAACCCGGTGGGGATAGTGACGCGTGCGCTGCTGTCGCACGGGCACAAGGCCGTCGGGCTGTGCAACGTGGCGATCGGGTTCCAGCGTCGGTTCGCCGCCATGCTCGGAGTCACACCGGAGGAGGTGTCGCTGGACCACGTGGGGTTGAACCACCTGACCTGGGAGCGTGCGGTCCGCGTCAACGGCGAGGACATGCTGCCGAAGCTGCTCGCCGAGCACCTGGACGAGCTTTCCGAGGACCTGATCCTGCCGGCCGACGTCGTACGCGAGCTGGGCGTCGTACCGTCGTACTACCTGCGCTACTACTACGCACACGACGCAGTGGTGAAGGAGCTGCTCACCAAGCCTTCTCGCGCCGCAGAGGTCGCAGCACTCGAGAGAGAGCTGCTGGACATGTACGCCGACCCGAAGCTCGACGAGAAGCCCGCACTGCTCGAGGAGCGCGGCGGAGCGTACTACTCCGAGGCCGCTGTCGCGCTGGCGTCCTCACTGCTCAACAACACAGGCGACGTGCAGGTCGTGAACACCCTCAACAACGGCACGTTCCCCTTCCTCGCTGACGACGCAGTCATCGAAGTACCGGCCACTGTCGGCGCGGAGGGTACGACGCCGGAGCCCGTCGCCCCGCTGGAGCCCTTGTACGCCGGACTGGTTGCGCATGTGACGGCGTACGAGGACCTGGCCCTGGAGGCGGCCGTGAAGGGCGGATCCGAGCGCGTGTTCAGGGCGCTGCTGGCGCATCCGTTGGTCGGGCAGATCTCCATGGCACAGGAGCTGACCGACAAGCTGCTGGCGCACAACAAGGCGTACCTCCCGTGGGCGCGCTAGTCCCGGGCGGAGTCCTCGCCTTCGACGCCGGCAACAGCAAGACTGACGTCGCCCTGGTCGCCGCGGACGGGACAGTGCTCGGCACGGCGCGTGGCGGTGGGTTCGAGCCGCAGAAGCTCGGGCCGGTCGCAGCAGTCGCCGGACTGGAGCCGCTGGTGCGCGCCGCCGCGGCAGAAGCCGGACTGAGCGTGGGCGACGTACCGCTGGTGCAGCAGATCTCGGCGTGCCTGGCGAACGCCGACCTGCCGATCGAGGTGGAGCAGCTGACCGCTGTCTTCGAGGACTGCGGTTGGGCCGAGTCGGTGTACGTCACCAACGACACCTTTGCGCTGTTGCGGTCCGGAGTGGACGAGCCGCGTGGTGTGGCGGTGGTGTGCGGTGCGGGGATCAACTGCTCCGGGATGTTGCCGGACGGGCGGACTGCTCGCTTCACTGCGCTCGGGAAGCTGACCGGTGACTGGGGTGGTGGTGCGCAGTTGGCCGAGGAGGCGTTCTGGTCGGCGTCGCGGGCAGAGGACGGGCGCGGTCCGGCGACCGCACTGCTCACCGCGCTGCCGATGCACTACGGGATGCCGTCACTGGCTGCGCTGATCGAGGCGTTCCACTTCGGCGACTTCCCGGCGGAGCGGCAGCTGGAGGCGGGGCCGGTGCTGTTCCAGGTCGCGGCCGCCGGCGACACCGTTGCCTTGGGCATCATTCAGCAGCAGGCGGAGGAGATCGTCGCGATGGCGGTCGTTGCGTTGCGGCGGCTCGAGCTGCTCGGCGAGCGCGTCACCGTCGTACTCGGCGGTGGCGTTCTTACCGCGGGGCACTCGGTGCTGCTGGATCGCGTGGTCCGTCTGCTTGCCGAGGTCGCTCCGAAGGCGGTCCCGCGCGTGGTCGACGTACCGCCGGTGGTGGGTGCGGCGCTGCTCGGTCTGGACCATACGGCGGCTGATGAGAGCGCGCAGGAACGGTTGCGTGCCGCGTTCGCGCCGCCACCGGCTGCCTGACCCCGCCACCCCCGAGCGGTGCGAGGGTGGGATGTTGCAGCGCTGTTTCATTCGGGAGTGATGCAAACTCCCGGGTGTGGTGTGGCGTCCCACGAATAGGACCACATCCACTCGGGAGGTCGATGATGATTCGAAGGATCATAGGTCTCGGCACTACTGCGGCACTCGCGGTGACGGCACCGATCGTGCTCACCGCGGGCGCTGCGCCGGCCAATGCCGGCACGACGACGGCGACTGCGAGCTGCAGCCGGCTGGCGTCTGCGACGAACATCTCCGCGGCGGTGTACGCCGACCGCTTGGTGCGAGCCTGGGGCAGCGGTGCGACCGCAACGGCGAACTGCTACGCCTCAACAGCGGTTACTCGCACCCTCTACGGGCAGGCACTACCTGGCGGCATCCACTGGCGCCGGGTCTCCACCGAAGGCGCCGCCGGGACGATCTACGTGACGTACCACGACGACGCTCGCGGCGGGAACCTCACGATCGGCGTACAGAACGTCGGTCTGCGCGCGGCGAACGGCTGGCACGCGGCGTACACCGCCAAGTTCAGCGGCGAGCCGCAGGCCTGGAACGCGGTCCAGTGGTCGGACAACCTCGTCCGGGCCTGGGGACGCGGCGACACGAAGTGGACTGCGTACTACGCGACGCCGACCGCAGCCGCACAGCTGCACAAGGTGGCCGCGAAGGGCGGTTCGCATTGGACCCGCATCGCCACCGAGGGCGCGGCCGGTACGACGTACGTGACGTACCGGAACGACGTGACCAGGCACACGCTGGTGATCGGTGTGTCGAACGTCGGGCTGTCCCAGGGCGACGCGCACGCGGCGTACACGGTGCAGTACCGCTGATTGCTTGAGCTCGTCCTGCTTGGGTGTAATCATGATTACATGAGTACACAGACCGAGCAGGAGAAGGTGCGGGGCTGGCTGACCGGGCGGTTGCCGGGCGACTGGTTCGAGGGTGAGACCGAGCTGTCGATCGACCGGGACGAGATCCTGATCGTCGGCCGGATCCCCGCACCCGAGCAGAGCAAGGACGTGAGCGACGCCGAGCGCTCCGCCGCCGAGGCGGGCCGGGTCAAGCAGTTCCGCGAGGACACCCGCGACCACCGGATCGAGATCGCCCGCGAGCTCGAGCACGCCACCCGCCGCAAGGTCGCCTGGGGTGTCCGCTGCGGCGAGACCAGGACCATCTTCACCTCACTCTCCGCGCCGGTGATGACTCGCCTCCGCCAGCCCGAACGCCAGGTCCTCGACACCCTCGTCGACGCCGGCGTGGCCCGCTCCCGCAGCGACGCCCTCGGCTGGTGCGTCAAGCTCGTCGCCCAGCACAGCGAAACCTGGCTGACCGACCTCCGCGAAGCCATGCGCAAGGTAGAAAACGTCCGCGCAACCGGCCCCGACACCACCGACGACTGACCCCACGAGGCCGGCCCAGGCGAAGAACAGAGGAAGAAGACATCGGGCTGAAGACTCAAGCCAGCCAGGAAAGACGGCTTTGGAGTCATGGCTGGCTCCGGCCGTCGACCGGAGGTTCACCTGCACGCCGTCACGGGTCGGACCAGCTTTCCGGAACATAGCTGCCAGTGAGCGCCAACATCTTTCCGGAACGCGACACCTCGGCCACCGGCGGCTTCGGCCTCGCAGATGTTCCAGCCGATCAAGCTGTTCGCGGTGGAACGTCTCAGGGGTTAACCCCTGAGTTGGTGGGTTTGCCGCCCTGCATGCGAGGGGCCAAGGGGCCAGCTCGGGGGTTGACCCCTCAGACGGCCCGGCGAATCATGCCCACCTCTCCCCTCCCCGACGACCTGCGCACGGCCTCGCCGAGTCGTGGCGAATGGATCCGATCCCGAATGCCGAGTCGTGGATCACGGCAGATTTTCAGAACCCCTCTCCACGACTCGGCGAACGTGGGCCGAGCCGCCTGCTACTGACCCAGTGGCACCGGAGTCTCTGACGGGTCGGTTGCTGTCCTGACACACTCCACAGCGCAGCAAACCTGCGGACGGTCACCGAAGCCGGCCACCACTCCAGATCTTCTCTTCTTGCTCTTTCTTTCCCTCTTCCGCTCTGGAGGGGAACGGGTTGTAGGTTCCCCTCCAGAGCGCTTGGTTGGCTACTGGCCGGGCTGCCAGTTGGCGTTGGGTTGGGTGCCGTTGGAGTAGCCGGCGCTGTGGGCGGCTGGGTGCTGTTGCTCGGGGGGCATCTGCTGCTGGTAGCCGTTGTCGTAGGCGCCTTGGTTCGGGTACGACGGCGTACCGTTCATCGGGTCCTGGGGTGCGGCCGGTTTCACCATCTTCTCCCGGTCGAACAGGTTGGCGAGTGCGCGGCCGGCCATCTCGCGGCCCCCGAGGCCGAAAGCAAGACCGAGGGCGAGCGCGGCGCCGGCGAGCACGATCAGCAGCGTGTTGCCGGTCAGCTGGACCGCGATCCCGAGCTGGGTGAGCGCGGCGAACGCGGCGTACACCAGGATCGCGTACTTGCCCACCTTGGCGAGAGTTTCGTTGCCGGTGGCACCGCGGATGATCGCGGCCAGGAAGTTCGCGAACAGCGCGGCCAGGCAGATGATCACGATCGCGGCGAAGATCCGCGGGATGTAGCCGAGCATGTTGCTCATGAAGTTCGAGATCTCCGGTACGCCGAGTGCGGAGGCGAACATCGTGAAGCTGATCAGGAACACGAACCAGAACACGACCTTGCCCAGCATCGCCGAAGCGGTCAGCCCCGTGCCCGACCGTTGCAGCACACCGGAGACGCCGGCTCGTTCCATCCAGTGGTCGAACCCGACCCGGCCGAGGAGCTTGCCGACGAGTTTGCCGAGCACCTTGGCCACGAAGTAGCCGACCACCAGGATGACCAGACCGCCGAGCAGGTTCGGGATGAACGACAGCAATTTGCTGAAGGCATCTTCGAACGGCCCGGTGAAGTCGATCGCTAATGCGGACATCGGGACTTCCTTCCGAATTGGCCCGCATCCGCTGTCGCGCAGCACTGCACACGACCCCGGCACACGGGCGGATGCAGTGGTGTCCAGTATGACTCGTACCCTTGGTTGCGCAGGGCAAACAGCCCGGTACGGCGGGTCCCGCTAGGAAAAGTGTTTGCATAAGTTTGAGATGCTGCGACCATGCCCGAAATCGTGATCCGCCGTGCCACCGCCGCCGATGTCGGCCCGATCGTGTCGATGATCGCCGACGACCAGCTCGGCGCCACCCGCGAGTCCGTCGACGACCTCACGCCGTATCTGGCCGCGTTCGAGCAGATCGATGGTGATCCCAACCAGTTGCTGATGGTTGCTGATCGCAACGACGAGGTCATCGGCACGCTGCAGCTGACGATCATCCCCGGCCTGTCCCGCCGCGGCTCGACCCGCGGCCTGATCGAAGCCGTCCGCGTCGCCGCCCCCGCCCGCGGCTCGGGCCTCGGCACCCGGCTCATCCAATGGGCCATCGAAGAATCCCGCACCCGAGGCTGCACCCTGGTCCAACTCACCTCGGACAAGTCCCGCACCGACGCCCACCGCTTCTACACGAACCTCGGCTTCACCAACTCCCACGAGGGCTTCAAACTCAAACTCCGGTAACAGTCAGCTGACGCGCTTTGCCGGGGCGGTGAAGGTGTTGCAGGAGGCGGGGTTGGCGGTGCTGAAGGCTCGGATGGTCCAGTAGCCGTGGTTCTTGCGGGAGCCGTGGTCCCGGACCGTGCTGTATTCGTCGCCGACATGCTGGACGATCGAGCGCCAGATGCCGAGCCGGCGGCCGGAGAGGGCGAAGGTTCTTTTGTTGGCGCCCAGGAACGCGGCGCCGAGGCAGCTCGCCTGCAGTTCCTTGCGGCGCATGACCTCGAGCTGGCCGGCCTCGGACTTCCCGCGCATCAGCTCGTTGTACAGCGTGAGAATGCCGACCGACCGCTGGACGTGGTGGCCGTACTCGTGCGCAACGAGCTGCTCGAAGTCGACCAGGTTCTCCACCGGATGGTCCGCGTTGAGGAACTCGTCCCACTCGATGCAGATCTTCCCGGTCATGCCGCTCCAGTAGTAGAACGCGTCGGAGTTCGCCGGCGGATCCTGGCACTCCGGCGTGGCCTTCGGGTGGCGGACGCTGTAAGCGAAGACCTCCGGTGGCACCAGGTAGGCGTCGGACTTCTCCACCATCGGCGCCCACGCCTTGTCCATGCATGCGACCAGCATCTTGGCGTACGCAACCATGCCCGCCTTGGACGTCAGGTCCGGCCGCGGCAACGCACACCGCACCGTCGGAACCTTGCCCGCGGTGTAGAGCTTGTTGTGGATGACGCCGTCCGCCAGGTCGATCGAGATCGGATCCGACGGCGTAGTGACCACCGCGACCGGCCTCGGAGTCGGCGTCGGTGTTGGGGTCGACGTCGGCGTCGGCGCTGCGAGGGTCGGCGGGCTGGTCGGTGTGCAGGCAGTGAGAGCCAGGGCGCACAGTGCGGCGGCGGCTGCGGTTAGGTGTATGGGGAGGTTCATGTGACTCGCTTTGCGGGGGCGACCCAGGTGTCGCAGGCGGAGGGGGATTTGGCTTGGAAGGCTGCCTTGGCCCAGGCGGTGCTGCTCTGGCGGGATCCGTGGTCTCGCGGGGTTCCTGGTGCGTCGTCGTCACCGGAGTATGCCGCCTGGCGATAGTCCTGTAGTTTGACGCCGCGCAGGTCGAGGGTCTGCTGGTTCGCGCCGAGGAAGGCCGACGCGAAGCAGGACGCCTGCAGTTCGTGGCGGCGCATCTGCTCGAGACGAGCGGGGCCGGTAGCTGCTGACCACCGGATGTCGAAGTACGACGAGATCTGGACCAGCTCCTGCACGTGGTGGCCGAACTCGTGCGCGAACGCGAACTGGAGATCCGCGGCGGCATATACCCGGTCGCGATCGCCGTCCTCGACGAACTGCTGCCAGTCGAGATAGATCCCGAAGTTCGTCGCGCAGTAGAACCCGGCGTACTTGCCGCGAAATGGCCCGCATGCCGTCCTGGCGCCTTGCTTGACGGTGTACACCGTCGCGGCGAAGTACTCGGCCTGTGCGCGTGCGACCATCGGTCTCCAGGCTCGGTCGAGACAGACCAGCATCGCGTTCGCGTACTGCTGCACTTGTTTCTGCGTCCGCAGCGCGATCTGCGGCACCTTGCAGGGCACCGCAGGAATCCGCCCGGCCGAGTAGATCTTGTTGTGCAGCAGGAATCTGTCCTCCGGCGACCGGTACGGCGTGGTCGACGGCGCAACCGGCGTCGGGCTCGGAGTCGCAGTAGGGGTCGCGGCAGTTGAAGCGGCAGTTGATGCGGAGACAGCCGCGGGCGCGTGCGACGGCGTGCAGCCGGCGGACAGCAGGATGGCCAGAGCAACGACCGCCGCCGGGCCGTGGCGCATCAGCTCACCTTGGTGGGGGGTGCGGTGAAGGTGTTGCAGGAGGCGGGGCTGGCGGACTTGAAGCCGGGGTCGGCCCAGGCCCAGTTGTTCTTGCGAGAGCCGTGGTCGCGGAGCTTCTTCGTGCTGTACTCGTCGCCGGAGTGCTGTGTCTCCCACTGCCACACATGCAGCTTCTCGCCGGACATGCCGAGCGGCTTCTTGTTGGCGCCGAGGAAGGCCGCGCCGAAGCACGTCGCCTGCAGTTCCAGGCGGCGGGACCACTCGAGCTTCATCGCCTTGGAGTTCGTCCAGCCTTCGCGGGAGTCCTCGGCGGTGAGCATCTCGGTCATCTTCTGGACGTGGTGGCCGTACTCGTGCGCCATGGTGTCGAGCATCCAGACCCGGGCACCTTCAGGGCTGTTCTTGTAGTACGCGAGGTCGTTCTTCCAGCTGATGTTGATGCTCTCGTCGTAACCGCAGTAGAACGCCGTATCCGACTCACCGGTGCAGGTGTCCTCGGACGTGGCCTGGCTGGTCTGCAGCCTCAGCTTCGGCGCCCGGAAGTCGTACCCGGCCCGCTTCACGATCGGCTCCCACGCCTTGTTCAGGCACGGCAGCAGCGCCTGGTAGTACCGCAGGATCGCGGACTGCGAGTCCGGCTTGATCGCGGGCTCCTTGCAGCTGACCGCTGCGACCTTCCCCGACGTATAGATCTTGTTCTTCTGCAGGCGAACCATGTCCGGGATGCCTGGGACGGTCACGGTGACGGTGGGGTCCGGAGGGGTCGGGATCGGGATCTGGGACTTCTTCACCGACGGCTGCGAGAGCGGGTTGTCGACCCTCGTGTCGTAGGAGTTGATGAGTTTGAACCCGGCGACGGTGGCGCCGGTGAGCATCACGAGGACCAGCGCCGAGAGGCCGGCGATCACGCGGTGCGAGTAGTGACGCGGCGGTTTGACCGGCGGTGGTTCGGTCGAGAACTGCGGTACGCCGCGCGACGGGTTCTTGTGCCACCCTGTTGTCCGTTGACCGCCAATCCGGCGAGTGCCGGTGAGCGGCGGCAGCGGGCCGCCGGTGAGCGGTGCGACCGGCGGGCCGCTGTACTCGCTCGCGGTCCCGGGTTCGGTCGGGATCGGGCGGGCCTTGCGGCGGGCCGGGGAGTCGTCCAGCGTGACCGAGCGGGCCCTCCCGAGACCGTCGGGTTGCCGGCTCTTCAGGACCAGCGGACGCGACCCGGGGGCCGGTTCCTCGCTGCCGCCGGGCAGGAAGTGTCCCGGCTTCGGCGTAGCGTCCTCGGACTCAGGCATCGGCCATTCCCATCTTGCTCAGCTGACCTTCGCGGATGCTGCGACGAAAGTGTTGCAGCTACCCGGGTTGGTTGTCGCGAAGCCCTGGTTCATCCACAGGGCCAGGCTCTTGCTCGAGCCGTGGTCGGGGGTCTTGTCCTTGGTGATGTCGTCACCGCGACGCTTGATCAGCCCGTTCCACTGGTTCAGCAGTTCACCGCGCAGCGGGAAGCTGTTCTTGGCCGCGCCGAAGAACACCGCGCCGAAGCAGTACGCCTGGAGCGCGGCCCGCCGCTGCTGCTCGAACATCCTGGCCTTGTTCGCGGCCGTGTCGGCGAGGTTGTCGGACGCGTCGGCCATCCCGGTGAGGTTCTGCACGTGGACGCCGTACACGAAGGCGAACGACTGCGCCATCTCCGCGCGGGTCTCGGCCTTGTGCTTCGGGTAGTCCTCGACGATCTTCTGCCATGGCATCGTCGCGCTGCCGCCCTGGTCGTCCGCGCAGTACAGCGCGAGATCCTTCTGTACGCCGCACGCCGTCTCGTCGCCCTCGTTGTAGATGATCAGCCGCGGCGACCGGAACTCGAAGCCGGCCTTGGTGATGATCGGCTTCCAGGCCTTGTCCATACATGCCGTCAGCGCCTCGTAGTACGAGCGGACGTTCTCCATCGAGGTCGGGCGGAACGCGGGCTCCTGGCACTTCACCACCGGCATCGCCCCGGCCGCGTAGATCGCGTTCTTGCCGACGATGTCGGCGTCCGGCGTACCCTTCCCGACCGGCTCGGTGGTCGTCGGGCCGTCGGTCGGCTTCACGGACGGCGTCACCATCGGGTTGACGCTGAAGCTGTTGGACGAGAACACCTTGACGGCGAACGTCACGCCGCCGCCGACGAACAGCAGCGCGGCGACGACCATCAGCGCGACCAGGCCCTTCGACCGCCGCTTCGTCGGGTCGAACGGGATCGGCTGCGGGTGGAACACCTCCTGGTACGCCGCGGCCGCGCGGTCGTCGGCCGGCGGCGGGCCGAGCCGGCTGCCGGACAGCGTCGTACGGCGGGAGTCGATCCGGGTCCCCTGGAGCTGAGGCGGGGTCGGCGGGGCCTCGCCGCCCAGTCGCGGCGTCGGCGCGGCCAGCGGACCGGCCGGCGGTGCCACGTTCGGGCGTTGAGCCTCCGTCGAGCCTGGCTCTCCCTCGCCACCCGGCAGGAAGTGACCAGGCTTGGGCGCCGGCTTGTCGGCCATGACTTCCCCAGTTCTCCCCAGTACCGGCCTGATGCCGGTCCCACCCATTCACCAGAACGGCCGGAACACCCCCAGTGCCGGCCGACGGCTGATATTACGGCCTGGACCGCCTCACCGAAACCCGAGTTGCAGCTATTGACATCGTTTCGCGACCGTCACGCTCTGGACAGCGTTGCCCAAAGGGGCATCAGCGGCGGCCGCTGGCGAGGAAGTGCTGGCTGGCGGCTCGCAGGTTGGGGTCGGACTCGACCTGGCGGGCCAGGAGGACGGCGGACGGGAGCAGGGGGTCGACCGCGTCGGGCGGGGTGTTCTGGAGGACATTGGCGGCGGGACCCTCTACTCCGAGGACTTCTACATCGGTGAGACCGGCGGTCGTCAGTTCGTTGGCCAGTTCGTCGGCGTGGTGGAAGTACGCGACCGTGAAGCCGGATTTGCCGTCGATGCGGCCGGAGGCGAACGCTTCTGTGTAGACGTGCAGGTTCTCCGCGCTGAGGTGTCCGTTGCTGCCGGCCTCGAGCAGGCCGCCGTACCGGTTGATCCCGGCGGCGATGACCAGGCCGCCGGGGCGGGTCACCCGGAGCGCCTCCGACAGCGCCTGGGCGCGGTCGGACGCCTCGACCAGGTGGTACAGCGGACCGAGCAGGAGCGTCACACCCACACTCGCGTCAGCCTGCCGCAGGTGGCGGGCGTCCCCGATCTCGGCGCTGAACGTGCCCACGGTGGCCGCCTGCTCGACGTGTTCCGCGACCGGGTCGACGAGCGTGACCCGGTGGCCGTCCGCAGCGAGCCAGCGCGCGTGGATCCCGGTCGCGCCGCCGACATCGAGTACGTCGGACGCGGGCGGCAGCCATCGCCGGAGCACCTCCTGGGTCCGGACGAACTCCAGGCGGCCGTGTCCGGACCGGATCAGCCGGTCGTCCTCGACGTACCGGTCCCGGTAGAACTCATGGATCAACGGATCAAGATCAACCATCCACCCACTGTGCCGTCCGAAAATCCCAGGCACATCCGGTTTTCACACCGCTACCCTGTGCGCGTGGTGGAGCTGAAGCACGAAGATTATCCGCGGGCCAACACCTACGACGCCGAGTGGCTGCTGGCGCGTGACATGGGCCCGAATCCCTTGTGGCTGCTGGAGGATCTCGCCGGCGAGCTCGACCTGCAACCCGGCATGCGGGTGCTGGACCTGGGATCTGGAAAGGGCGCCACCTCCGTCTTCCTGGCCAAGGAGTACGGCGTACAGGTGTGGGCCGCGGACCTGTGGGTCGACCCGACCGAGGCCGCCGCCTACATCGCACCCCAGGACGGGGTGGTGACGCTCAAGGCGGAGGCGCACACGCTGCCGTTCGCGCAGGGCTTCTTCGACGCGATCGTCTGCGTCGACGCATACGAGTACTTCGGGACCGCGGACAACTACCTCGCCTACATCACGAGCTTCCTCAAACCGGGCGGCCAGTTCGGCGTCGCGACGCCGGCGATGACGAAGGAGCTCCGCGAGCTCGGCCAGATCCCGGAGCACATCAAGAGCGTGGTCGGCTGGGAGGCGCTCGCCTGGCACACCGCCGACTGGTGGCGCTTCCAGTGGGAGATCACCGAGCTGGTCGACGTGACCGCGGCCCGGCTGCAGCAGAACGGCTGGTCGGACTGGCTCCGATGGTCCCGCGCGGTCGCGGATTACCGGGACGAGCGACGTGACGGTTCGCTCGACATGCTCGAGACGGACCAGGGCGAGTATCTGACCTTTGCGATCCTGGCGGCCCGGAAGCGCTGACCGCCTGGCATGCTGGGGGCATGAGCTGGGCTGTCTATGCGGTGCGCGGGCCAGGAGGCGTACGTCGCCTCGACGACATGCCGATCGACTACGAGCCGCCATCGGTCGGTACGGCGACCGACGTGGTGGCCGCGGTCCGGGAGGTGGTGCCGGATGTCGACACCAGCAAGCCGTCGTGGCTGGCGCTGCGAAGTCCGGACTACGACGTCGAGATGACGATCGGCAAGGGCGTCGACGTCCGCGACATCACGTTCTACCTGAACGACGGCCCGCGGTCGATCCCGATCGTGATGGCGATCAGCCGCAAGCTCGGGGTCACGCCGTACGACACCGAGTCCGGCGACTTCCTCACCGAGGAGTCGCGGCCGCCCGTTCCGCCGCCGATGACGCCGGACGAGATCAAGATGAACAAGCCGAAGTGGTGGAAGCTCGGCCGGAAGTAGCTTCGGGTCAGGCCGGACGAGTGGCGACGAGAACCCCGATCTTGTTGATCCGGTGTTCGGGGTTGCCGAGTTCGTCGTGCCAGTAGTTGCCGGCGGCGTGGTCCTCGATGGTCGCGCAGGTCGAGATGGTGAGCATCGCCTGCCTCGGCGCAGCGCCCGGCTTCCCGGGGACCGCGGCGTTCTGCTGCGCCTTCTCGGCCGGCTTGCGGAACGAGATCGTCATCGTCCGGCTGACCACGTAGTCGTACACGGTCCGGCCGGCGGTGATCAGGACGTGGTCCCCGTTCCGCAACTCGGGCACCCGCTCCAGCGGCCGGCCGTGGCTGACGCGATGTCCGGTGATGATGAAGTTCCCGATCTCGCCGGGGCCGACCCCGCCGGCCTGTCCCCTCGGACTCGCCGCGACGCCCCGATTCTGGATCGTGGTCCCCGGCCGGTCGTCCGCCGTACCTACATAGGCCACCACCCGTAGCCCTCGTACGCCGGCGGCCGGAATCGCCATGCTGACCGGCCCGGCCGCAGGCGGCGGCTTCGGCGTCGTGCGCGGCGTGCTCGGCCGATTCGTTGGAACCGGAGTCGGAGTAGGAGTAGGAGCAGGAGAGCCGGTAGCCGACGTCGAGGGCGTGGGCGGAGGATCACCGGCCGGACTCGTGTCACTACATCCGACCAGCGCGCACAACAGCAGCAGTACCCCCAGCCTCACCATCCGAAGGTAAGCCACCCCACCGAAAACCACCCGAAACCGTCACTCCAGAAGCGTGAGCTCCGCCGGGCCGAGCTGGAGTACGCCGGATGTCAGCGGCGTCGTACGAATGCCGCCATGACCGCGCAATGCCTTCATCGCACCGGGCGCCAGAACCTCGTCCATCCAGGCACACGGATTGGCGGGCCGATTGGCCTGGAAGGTGATCTGCCCCGCCCCCGAGTCCAGCGTGAAGCGGCGGCCGGGGACGCGGGTGCCGTCGGCCCCGCGATGGGCCGCGAGCGAGTCGATCGGGAAGCCGCGGACGGTGATGTTGCGCCGGGTGAGATGGGGGTCGAGCGGTCCGGGCAGCCCGAGCACCCGGACGACCTCGTCGAGGGACGCCGCGTCGATCACCGTGATCGCGGCGTTCTTGTGGACCTGCTGGCCGTAGTACCTGTCGCCGACGATGCCCAGGCCGGCGCGAATCTCGATCGAGGTCCGCGCGACCGGCTCGGGATCCGGGCGCGGTCCGTCCTGGGGCCGGCCCTCGAAGGCGTGCTCGCGGGAGACGAGGAATGCAACGAGCTCTACCTGCATGCGCATCACCCCCAGGTGAGTGGATCGAGCAGACGGAAGAACTGCAAGCGGCGCGAGTCGGGCTCCGGGAGTCCGTACGCGTCGAGGAACGGCGCCGGGTCGGCGGACCACTCATCGTGCAACTGGATCGTCGCGAGCGCCAGATCGGAGTACCGGTCCGCGAGGCCCAGCCGGCCCAGGTCGATCAGCCCGGTGACCTCGAGCGTCCGGGGATCGAAGAAGACGTTCGGCAGACAAGCGTCGCCATGGCAGACGACCGGTTCGAGCACACTCTCGATATAGGGGCTCTCGGCAACCACCTGGTCCAGCAGCTCGGACGGTTTCAGCAGTCGCCATTCGTCGGTCAGGAAGTCCGGGTTCACCGCGTCCCGGCGTACGACGTCCGTCGCCGTGGCAATCACCGACGCGAGCGGGCGGTCGAACGGGCAATCGGTCAACGCATGCAACTCTCGCAACGCCGACCCGAAGCTCCGCATCGCCGCACCGTGCGCCGAAGGCGGAAGTGCGTCGCCGGGCACACCAGGTACAGCGGATGTGATCAGGCAAGCACCGTCCGAGGACTCGTGCCAGTCGACGACGACGGCGCCCGGAATCCCAGTCCCCGCGAGCCAGGCAACCCGATCACGCTCGGCGGCCAGGTCCGAGACGCCGGAAACCCCACAGCACTTGGCGAAGACGTCGCCCCGCCGGTAGACCGTCGTGTCGGACTCGCCGACGTCCACCACCGTCCACGCGTCGCTGTGCGGCGGCAGCATTCTCCCCCTCGTCGTCATGCCCGGGACGACTCGCGCACAATTAGCTGCCAGGGGAAGTCGAACACCTCACCCGGCGCACCCTCTCGATCGGTCAGCCTGCTCACGATGATCTGCGCCAGCGCGTCGTTGAAATCGACCGGCCCGACCGTCGACAACGATGGGTCCAGATGCTCGCCCTCCGGCGTGTTGCCGACGCCGACGATCGCCAGCTCCCGCGGTACGTCGATCCGCAGCCGATGTGCTGCCCGGACCGCAGCGATCGCGGCGAAATCCGTGGTGCAGTAGATCGCGGTCGGCCGGTCCGGCTTGGAGAGCAACGCCATCGCGGCCCGGTACGCACCTTCGGGATGCTGCTCGAACACCTCGATGTCGTCGTCCCGGATCGGCTTGCCGGCCGCGCGCAACGTAGTGAGATAGGCGTCGAAGCGGGCGAAGCCGATCGTCCGGGAGGTCAGCGCGCCGACCCGGTCGTGGTGCTCGAGCAGGTGCTCGACCGCGAGATGACACCGCGGCTCGGCACCCGACCGGATCACGTCGAAGCCCTCCGGCTCGAGGGTCTCGCTGAACGCGACGATCTGCACGCCCTGGGCCGCAAACGCCTCCAGCTCAGCGATCTGCGACGGATCCGGCTTGACGCTGTCGATGAAGATCACGTCCGGCGTCCGGTTCGCCAGCACGTTGCGCCAGTCGCCGTCGGCCACGATCAGCGCAGTCTTGCCGAGCGGAGTCACCGCGGTACTGACCGTGGCCGCGACCGCCTGCGACCACGGGTCGGCGAGCACGCTGAGCGAGAGCAGCACCAGGTCCGACTTCCCGGTGCGGATGGCCCGCGCCGCGTCGTTGCGGC
This sequence comes from Kribbella sp. NPDC000426, assembly GCF_040300265.1. Classification (NCBI taxonomy): domain Bacteria; kingdom Bacillati; phylum Actinomycetota; class Actinomycetes; order Propionibacteriales; family Kribbellaceae; genus Kribbella; species Kribbella sp. NPDC000426. Next base: position 1,354,997 of record NZ_JBEPDK010000001.1, read on the forward strand.
GGTACCCGAGCTTGGTCGCCGCCTCCCGGACCCGGTCCGCGGTGGTGTCCTTGATCGTGTGGCTGCGATGCCGCCCGGACAGCACGTACGACACGGTCGCGACCGAGACACCCGCCTCCTTCGCCACCATACGTAGCGTCGGCCGATCGGGAGCAGGTGAGGACATAGGACGATTGTCGCAGATCAGGCCGTTGCCTAACCCTTGACCGCACCTGTGATGACACCTTTGGTGAAATGCCGTTGCAGGAACGGGTACACCATGGCGATCGGGACCAGCGCGACCACGACGACGGCCATCTGCAGGGACTGCGGTTGCGACGGCGGATGTACGCCGAGTTGGTCCGCGGACAGCGACTTGCCCTGCAACACGTACGTTCGCAGGATCACCTGGACCGGCCACTTCGACGTGTCGTTCAAGTACAGCAGCGCGTTGAAGAACGCGTTCCAGAACCCGACCGCGTAGAACAGCCCGACCACCGCAACCACGGCCTTCGACAGCGGCAGCACGATCCGGCGCAGGATGGTGAAGTCGCTCGCGCCGTCGATCCGCGCGCTCTCCAGCAACTCACCCGGCACATTCATGAAGAAGGTGCGCAGGACAACGAAGTTGAAGGCGCCTAATGCCCCGGGCAGGATCAGCGACCACAGGCTGTCGAGCAGCCCGAGTTGCTTCACCACCAGGAACATCGGGATGATCCCCGGCGCGAACAACAACGTGAACAGCACCATCAGCAACACCGGCCGGCCGAACAGCACCGGCCGCGAGGTCGCGTACGCCAGCGCGATCGTGACCGCGAGCGCGATCGCCGTACCCACCAGCGTGACAAAGACACTGACCAGGATCGCCCGGCCCATCAACCCGCCGCCGAACAGCGTCTGGTACGCCTTCAACGTCGGATGCGACGGCCACAGCACGTACCCGCCGGCGTCGATGATGTCGCGATCGCTGGCCAGGGACGTCGAGATGACGACCAGGATCGGGATCACGATCGCGAGCGCGAAACCGCCCAGTATCAAGGCCTTGATCGCCTGGTACCCAGGAGATGGCCGCTCTTTCCAGATGGGTCTCATGCGCCGCGCCTTTGGAAGATGCCCGGCTCGCCGAGCCGGTGGGCCAGTGAGTTCGCGCCCCACAACAGCAACGCGCCGACCACGCCCTTGGCCAGGCCGGCCGCCGCGCCGCTGCTCCAGTCGCCGCCGACCACGCCCGCGTAGTACGTGAACGTGTCCAGTACTTCGGCCGCGCCCGGGCCGACCGAATCGCGTTGCAGGATGAACTGCTCGAATCCGACACTGAGGATGTCGCCGATCCGCAGGATCAGCAGCAGCACGATGACCGTCCGCAGCGACGGCAGCGTGATGTGCCACATCCGCCGCCACCGCCCGGCACCGTCCGCCGCCGCGGCTTCGTACAAGGACACATCCACAGTGGTCAGCGCCGCGAGGAAGATGATCATCGCCCAGCCCGCGTCCTTCCAGACCAGCTGGGCGACCACGAGCAGCGGGAACGTGTCCGGGTTGGTCATGAACGGGATCGGGTCCAGCCCCGCGTGCCGGAGCAGGTTGTTGACGAACCCCGCGCCGCCGAGCGACTGCTGGAACAACGTCACGACCAGCACCCAGGACAGGAAGTGCGGCAGGTACGCGATCGTCTGGAACCATCGCCGGAGCCGGTTACTGACCAGCGAATCGACGATCAGCGCCAGCCCGATCGGCACCGGGAAGAACAGCAGCAGTTGGACGGCGGCCAGCAGCAGCGTGTTCCGCAACGCGTCCCAGAAGTCCGGGTTGTCGTAGAGGTTGACGAAGTTCTGCAGGCCGTTCCACTCGCTGTGCATGATGCCGAGGTACGGCTGGAAGTCCTGGAACGCGACCACGTTGCCCAGCACCGGCAGGTAGAAGAACACCAGCAGGAAGACGACGCCGGGGATCATCAGCAGCACCATCTGCCAGTCCCGGCGCCACTTCGCCGCCAGCGGCAGGCCGACCTTCGCCTGCCGCTTCGGCGGACTCGATTTCAGCATCACGAGCCGGTGACCGGCACGCTCGACGGGAGCACGGCCGCGAACTCGTCGCGCATCTTGTCACCGCCGCCGGACTTCCAGCGCTTCAGCGCCGCGTCGTACGCGTCCATCTTCTGCCGGCCGGTGACGATGTCGACGATCGTGTCCCGGAACGCCGCGGTCAGCTTCGGGCCGAGCTTGCTCGACGTGTCGGAGTACGTCCCCGCGGTCGGATTCCGCATCGCGAACTTCAGCAGCTGCTGCTCGGTCGCGTAGATCTTCTTGGTGTCGTCGGGGTACGCCGGGTTGAAGATCACGCTCTCCGGCGAGTTCATGATCTGCAGCGCACTGACCAGACCGGGCGCCTGCTGGTTGCCGGCCTTGGTGAGCACCGGGTTCTGCTGCGCGTCGAGCTGGTACTGCTGACCCTCGACACCGAAGTTCTTGATCAGGTATTCCTTCGTGCCGAACGGCGCGGACAGGTAGTCCATCAGCGCCAGCAGCTCGCGGATCCGGCCCTCGTCGGTCTTCTTGAACGGCGTGAACCCGACCGTGCCGTAGCCCATGTCGTACGTCGGCTTGGCCTTGCCGTCGTGGCCGAACGGGATCATCGTGTCGACGAACAGCGTCGGGTCCAGGTTGCGGAAGTCGGCGGTCGCCCGCGGACCGACCGTGACCTGCGCGGCGATCTGGCCGTTCACGGTCTTCGGCGTGGCGTCGGCGAGGTTGAGGTCCGGGTAGAAGACCTTCGCGGCCCAGAGCTTGGCGGCGTACTCGACCGCGGCCCTGTAGTTGTCGGTCTCGTAGAGGTAGGTGAGCGAACGGTCCTGGTTCACCCGCCAGCCGTTCGGGGCGCCGAACCACTCGCCGAACATGTGCAGCATGTTGATGATCGCCGGCTCGAGCGCGTAGTTCGTGCCGTTGCTCAACTCCTTGCACTTGGCAAAGAACTCGTCAGCGGTCGAGCACTGCAGGCCGCCGACCTTCGCCCAGGTCTTCGGGTTGCCCATCATCACCTGGCCGAACGGCGTCGACGGGATCGGCGCGCCCCAGATCTTCCCGTTCACCACCGCGGTCCGCCAGGACGCCGGCTTCAGCGCGGCCAGGTTCGGGTACTCCAGCACCGCGTCACCGGACAGGTACTTGGTCAGGTCCTGGAACTTGGCCTCGAGCATCGGGCCGATGTTCGGGATGCCCTGGTTCGGCGGCAGCCACATCAGGTCCGGCAGCGAGTCGCTGGCGAGCAGCGTGGCGAACTTCTCCGGGTAGCCGGGGTCGGTGCCGATGGTCAGCTTGAGCTCGCCGCCGAGGGCGGAGTTCAGCGCCTGCCACATCGGGTTGCTGCCCATCGGCGGCGGAGGCGTCGCGAACGTCTCGGTCAGCGCGGTCACCGAGCTCTTCAGCGGCGGCGCCTTCACGCTCGAGATCGCGTCCGCCGGGAACTTCAGGAACCCGGGTTCCAGGCCGGACTCGGCCCCGGGGAAGTCCGGGTGCAGCCCCTCGAACGGCTTGTACGTCGGGAGCTTCAGCTCACCGGACGCCTTCGCGCCACCGCTCGACGCGCCGCCGTCACCGCAGGCCGCCAGCGTCGTCGAGGTGGCAATCGCCGCTCCGGTTACCTGCAGAAACCGTCGCCGACTGATCATAGTTGCTCCAAGTTTCGAAGAAGTGCTCACTAACACTCACTTAAACGTTAACCCGGACCGTAAACCTCTGCCGCCCCCGGATGCAAGGCATGAGACAAAAATGAAGCCGGCGACCGCGGGCTCGAGAACCCGCGGCCGCCGGCCGTCCTGCTGTTTCAGTGCGTGTTCAGTGTGCTGCTAGCACGTGACGATCAACCAGGTGAGCGCCCGGCAGACCTTGGTGGCCTTGTCGTTCGTGGCCAGCGGGTCGACCGGTGAGCTGGCCGTCCGGGTCGCCGTCGAGGTCAGCGTTCCGATCGTCAGCAACCCCGCCGACACGGTGAGCGTGCGGGTCGCAGTCTCGCCGCTGGCGAGGGATGCGACGTCGCAGTTCACCGACCGCGTCGACCCGACTCGCGTGCAGGTCGAGCTGACGTAGGCCAGGTTGGCCGGGAAGGCACCGACCACGCGGACGCCGGTCGCGTCGCTCGGGCCGTTGTTCGTCACGCCGATCGTGTAGGTGATCCGCGATCCCGACGCCTTGCCACTCATCGACACGGCGATGTCGGCGGGCGCCTCCTTGATCGTCAGCTCCGGCCCGTCGATGATCTCGAACGAGAAGTTCTCGCCGACGAACTGGTGCTGCAGCTGGATCGTCCCGAGCGGTGCGTCGTCCTTCACCCGGAAGGTGAAGGTGATGGTCTTGGACGCACCCGGCGCTACGTCGCCGGTCCCGGCCCGGACGCTGGTCCCGAGCGTGTCACACGCCGTGGCCTCCGGGCACGACACCAGGTCGACCATGTCCGGCAGCGTCGCGTCCTTGGCGTACAGCGTCGCCTTTCCGCCCAGCACCGTGCCGGAGTCCGAGTTGTACACCGTCTGCTTGATCGTAAAGGTCTGCCCACGAGCGACCGACGTCGTGCTGACCTCGATGGCGCTCGTCGGCGGTGCCGCCTGCGCGGCCACCGGGACCGCCACCAGTGTCGCGCCGGCGACTGCCGTCACCAGCGCAGCACGAAACAACTTCCAGGCATGCATAAGCAATAGCCCCCCATCCCCATTTTCGAATCCCCAGTAACAACTGCCCCCACAGACCGCCCTGATGGCGGTGCAAGCAGTATGGTGGGGTTCCTTCACGGGGGTCAACCACTCGCCGTTGCCTTGTACAACCGCGCCGCTCAGAAATCCAGCCTCGAGAGCAGATCTTCGACGCGTTCGGTGCGACCCGCCAGCCGGTGGCGCTCCCAGTCCGCGCGGGAAAGTGCATCGCCGACCAATTCAAGTGCCTCCGCGAGTTCCTCGTCCGCGTACGGGTTGACGATCTCCAGCCGCTCACCCATCGCCTCCTCGGCGCCGAACAGTGCGGCCGCGCCGGCCGGATCGCCGCGGCGCAGCAGGATGTTCATCGCGGTGTTCGAGAACGCCATAGTCAGAGTCGGGCTGCCGAGCGCCACCACGGTCGGCGTCAGGCGCCGGGCCAGTGCGGCCGCCTCGTCGACCCGATCTGCGAGCGCCAGTAGATAAGCCAGGTTCTGCCCGTGGATGGTGATCTCGAACGCGTCCCCGAGAGACTCGCTGATACTCAGGGCTTCGCGGAGCAACTCTTCCGCCCGGTCGAAGTGCCCGAGCGCCTCCTCGATGCCACCGAGGTGTCCCAGGACCCGGGCCAGTCGCCAACTGTCGTCGAGGGCGCGGAGTCGCTCGACGGCTTCGGTCAGGGTCTGCCTGGCCGCGTCCAGCTCGCCCCGCTGACGTTGCGCCGTACCGAGCACGGTCATCCCGAACGCGATGCCGGCTGCGTCGTCGAGCTCGCGCGACATGGCCAGGCTTCGCGCGGCAATCTCGTACCCGCGGTCGGTTTCGCCCTGCTGGAGCAGGAGATTGCTCAATCCGCGCAGGCAGGCGGCCAGCTCGGGCGAGGACGTCGTACCGGCGGCTGCGACGACTTGTTCGTGCCAGCGGCGGCTCTCGTCGCGGTAGGCGCCGAGTTGCCAGACCCAGCCGACGGCCGAGCACAGACGCAGCGCCGTGCGGACGTCGTGGTCCGTCGCCCAGGCGAGCGCGGCGCGGTAGTTGTCGAGGTCGGCCTTCGAGCGGTCCATCGGCGGCTCGGCCATGGTCCGCTTCATGATCTCGAGGCGCTCGGCCAGGTCGGCGTAGTACGTCGCATGCCGGCCGTGGATCGCTGCCGACTCCTCGGTCGTCCGCAGTTCGTCGGCGGCGAACTGATGGATCGTCTCGAGGAGTTGGACCCGTGTACCTTCCGGTCCTTCGGCGAGCGTGATCAGGTTGGCGTCGTTCAACTCTGCCAGGGTTTCCAGCGGATCAATGCCAGTAGCAACTTCCTGGATCGCGGTCAGGTCGGAGCCACCGGAGAAGGCTGCCAGGCGACGGAACGTACGACGGTGGTCGGGGCTCAGCAGCTCGTACGACCAGGCGATCGTCTCCCGCAACGTGCGCTGACGTTCCGGGGTCACGCTGCTCGTCGACGCGATGTCGAGCGACTGGTCGACCCGGGCCAGCAGCTCCTTGACGCTGAGCAGGCGGACCCGCGGCGCGCAGAGCTCGATCGCGAGCGGGAGTCCGTCGAGCCGCCGGCAGATCTCCAGCACCTCCTCGGAGTACCTGAACGACGGCTGTACGGCGCGGGCGCGCTCCAGGAAGAGTTGTACGGCGGCCGAGTCCTCGTCGGTGACCGGCAGCGGCGTCACGGGATGCAGGTGCTCGCCGACCAGGCCCAGCGCCCGGCGCGAGGTCGCGACGATCTTCACGTGGGCGGCACCTTCGATGATCTCGGCAACGATCTTGCCGGCGTCCGGGAGCTGCTCGAGGTTGTCCAGGACGAGCAGGAGCGTGCGCTGCGCCAGGTACGCGACGATCCGGTTGCGTTCCCGCGGCGGTACGTCGAGTACCTCGGCGATCGTCGTCCACATCACGGCTTCGGACGTGGCCGCCGCCAGCGGGACGAAGTACACGCCGCCGGGGACCTTCGACGCCGCACCGATCGCGAGGCGGCTCTTGCCCGAGCCACCGGGACCGGTCAGCGTGACCAGCCGTACGTCGGGCTGGTCGAGCAGGTCCACGATGCGGTCGACGTCCTGCTCACGACCGAGCAGCGCGGTCGCCGGAGCCGGGAGGCTGGTCGAGGTACCGATGGTGCGTGGCGGCGGGAAGTCGGTCTGCAGGCCTTCGATCATGACCTGGAACAGGTGCTCGGGCTCCGGAATGTCCTTCAAATGATGCGTTCCGAGGTCGCGCAGCGTCACGCCGTCGGGCAGTTGGGTGAGCTGACCGGTGACCGCCGAGACCACGATCTGGCCACCGTGCGCCGCCGCGCCGATACGCGCTGCGAGATGGACGTCCATCCCCCAGTAGTCACCGTCGTACACACCCGGCGTACCGGTGTGGATGCCCATCCGCACGCGCAGCCGTTCGCCGCCCGGCCATCGGTGCTCCGCCAGTCCGCGCTGTCCGTCGACCGCCGCCCGCACCGCATCGCCGGCCGTCTCGAACACGACGAAGAAGCTGTCGCCCTCGGTCCCGATCTCCGTCCCGCCGTACGTCGACCAGACCGCCCGCAGGATCCGGCGATGTCCCTCCAGCGCATCGAGGTAGCGATCCCCCAGCCGCCGCAGCAGCACCGTCGATCCCTCGATGTCGGTGAACAGCATCGACACCATTCCCCCACCCATGCCGCCAGTCTCATCGGACCGCCCGCAAAACGTCGAGACTTCGGCGGCAACTTTTCTCGACGAGCCGGAGTCTCATCCGCTGCGCAGCCAAGGAGGCGGCGAAATGAGCTGGGGGTAAAGAAAGATGAAGCGGTTCGGGATCGTTGCGGGGGCTGTCTCCGGAGTCATGGCGCTGGCGGGTGCGGGGGCGCTCGTGCTCGGTGGGGCGTTGCCCAGCAACGCCGCCACCGAGCAGATCAAGACGGTTGCCGCAAGCAACAGCACGGCGTCGACGCCGGTGCGGTACAAGACCCGGTTCTTCCTGGGCTACAGCGAGGGCCACCACGCGATGGCGGTGCTGCCGACCACCTGGCGCGACGTCGAGCTCGGGAACTGGCAGGCGCGCTTCGACGACAGCGCGAACAACCGGATGATCCGGTTCGACGCCAACTACAACTACAACATCACCACCGTGACCGCGCTCAACCGCAAGATCGCCGCCCTCAAGGGCACCCGCGGTCTGCACATCGTCGGCACCTCGACGGTCGGGATGAACTCGACCAACCACCAGGGCCGGCTGACCGTGAGCACGGTCGTCTACACCTACAAGAGCGGCAACACCACCCGTTGGGTCGCGACCCGGTACGTCGGCCTGGACGGCAGCAAGAACGCCGATGTGGAGATCTCGACGGCCGGCTCGACCGCCGACAGCAAGGTGCTCGGCGCAGTCCTCAACTACGCCACGATCTCCCTCGCCCTGGCCGGCTGAGCTAACCGATACCGGTGGTGCTCTCGCGCACCACGAGACTGAACGGGGCCTGGAGGCGGACTGGTTCGCCTCCAGGCCTCTGGTCGCGAAGGGCCTGCAATGCGAGCTGGGCGATGGCTACGCGGTCGGGTGCGACCGTGGTGAGGGTGGGCAGGGTGGCGAGGTCATAAGGGATGTCGTCGAACCCGACCACCGCGACATCCTGCGGGACCTTGAGACCACGAAGTACGAGCGCTCGGATCGCACCCATCGCCAGCCAGTCGGTGGCTGCGAAGATCGCGTCCGGCGCGGGGTGGCCCGAATCCAGCCATTCGCCGAGCGTCCGCTCGGCGTCCTGACCGCGCAGGCCGCCGGTCGGCAGCACGATGTCCTCGTCGACGGGCAGCCCGGCCGCGGCGAGCGCGTCGCGGTACCCGTTGATCCGCTCGTCCTCCATGCCCGGCCCCGGCGCCAGAGCCATCACCTGTCGCCGCCCGAGCGACAACAGATGCTCGGTGGCCACGCGCCCGGCGTCCCGGTTGTCTATCCCGACATGGTCGGCGTGGTGCTCCGCGCCGGCCTTCTCGCCGAGCAGTACCAGCGGCAGCGTCGGATCACGGCCCTCCACATCCTCGGGCGTCAGGCCGAGCGGGCTCATCACGATCCCGTCGAGCCTGGCCGGATGCCGCTCGTTGAGCAGTGCGAGCTCGGCCTCCCGCCGCCCGCCGGTCTGGTGGAACTGCACGATCCACCCGAACGCCTCGGCCTCGTCGAGCATCCGCGCCGCGAGCGACGCGAAGTACGGACGGTCGAGCTGCGGTACGGCGAGCGCGATCACCCCGCTGCGGCCCTGGGCGAGGTTGCGGGCGGCGATGTTCGGCCGGTACCCGAGCTTGTCGATCGCGGCGAGCACCCGCTGCCGGGTCTCCTCGCGGACATGCTCGGCCCCGTTGACGACGTTCGACACCGTCTTCATCGACACCCCGGCCGCCTCGGCGACATCGGTCAAACGGGGTCTCATGGGAGCAATGCTGTCATTTGAGACCGGTATGGGCCATCCCGGCCAGGATCCGGCGCTGGAAGACCACGAAAACGACGACCACCGGGACCAGCGTGACGACGCTCATCGCGAACAGGCCGCCCCACTCCGAACTGCCGGTGGCGTCGAGGAACCCGCGCAGCGCGACCGGCACGGTGAGCTTGGTCCTGGTCGACAGGTAGATCAGCTGGCTGAAGAAGTTGTTCCAGGTCCAGATGAACGAGAAGATCGCCGTCGTCACCAGCGCCGGCGACAGCAGCGGCAGGATGATCCGCCGGTAGATCCCCCAGTAGCCGCAGCCGTCGATCCGGGCCGCGTCGTCCAGCTCGACCGGGATCGACCGGATGAACTGCACCATCAAGAACACGAAGAACGCGTCGGTGGCCAGGAAACTCGGCACGATCATCGGCCAGAACGTGTCGATCCAGTTCAGGTTCCGGAAGATCGAGTACTGCGCGATCAGCGTCACGTGCCCGGGCAGCATGATCGTCGCGAGCATCACCCCGAACAACGTCTTGCGGCCGACGAACGTCATCCGGGCGAACGCGTACGCCGTCAGCGAGCAGGTGATCAGGTTGCCGATCACGACCGCGGCGCAGATGATCAGCGAGTTCATGATGTAGACGCCGAAGCTCGTTCCGGTCGAGGACCACCCGAGCGCGTAGTTGCCGAGCGTCGGATGCTCCGGGATCAGGCCCGGGTGGGAGAAGATGTCGGTGTTCTTCCGCAACGAGGCGCTGACCATCCAGAGCAGCGGGTAGAGCATGATCAGTGCCCCGGCGGACAGTCCGGCATGGGCCAGCACGCGTTTCATCGGCGTACCCCTTCGTCTCCGTAGAACACCCAGGTGCGGCCGAGGACGAAGTTCAGTCCGGTGAAGACCGCGATGATCAGCAGCAGCACCCAGGCCATCGCGGCGGCGTACCCCATCCGGAAGTTGCCGAACGCCTGCTGGTACAGGTACAGCGTGTAGAACAGCGTCGAGTCCGACGGGCCGCCCTTGCCACCGCTGATCACGAACGCCGGCGTGAACGCCTGGAACGCGCCGATGATCTGCAGCACCAGGTTGAAGAACACCACCGGCGACAGCAGCGGTAGCGTGACCCGCCAGAACCGTTGCCATCGGCCCGCACCGTCGACCTCGGCAGCCTCGAGTACGTCGTCCGGGATCTGCCGCAGCCCGGCCAGGAAGATCACCATCGGCGCGCCGAACTGCCAGACCCGCAGCACGATCAGCGTCCACAACGCCGTACCGGGCTCGGAGATCCAGCCACGGCCATGGATCCCGAAGATGCCGAGTACGTCGTTGAGCAGACCGTCGCTGCCGAAGATCTGCTGCCAGAGCAACGCGATCGCGACACTGCCACCGAGCAGGCTCGGCACGTAGTACAGCGCCCGGTAGACGGCGAGACCTTTGAGCCCACGGTTGAGCAGTACGGCGACCGCGAGCGCGAACGCCATCTCGAGCGGCACCGAGACGCCGACGTAGATGAACGTGACGCGCAACGAATGCAGGTAGCGCGGGTCCTGGAAGAGCGCCGTGTAGTTGTGCAGCCCGGTCCACTCCGGGGTGTTGAGCAGCGCATAGTCGGTGAACGAGTAGTACAGCGACAAGAGCATCGGGCCGATGGTCAGCCCGAGGACGCCGATCAGCCACGGCAGCAGGAACAGGTACGCCGGGAGACTCTGACGGATCCTTCCGATCACTGGCCGAGGGTCTTTCCGGCCAGGTCGACGAACTCCTGCGCGCCCGCGTCCGGCTTGGTCTTGCCGAAGCCGATGTTCTCCGCGATCCGGCCGAACCCGGTCAGCAGTTCGCCGTACCCCTTCGGCCACGGCTTCGGCGACGGACCGACCTTGCCGGCAATGTCCTCGACGTACTTGATCGCCCGGGCACCGGCCGAGCCGGCATCCGCCGAGACCAGGTCACGCGCCTTCTTCGACGGCGGTACGCCGAGCAGGATGCCGATCGTCTTGATCGCCTTCTCGTCGTTCAGCAGGTACCCGATCAGCTTGGCCGCGTCCTCGGGATGCTTGCTCGCGGCCGAGATACACCACAGGTCGAGCCCCTTGATGAACTGGCCCTTGAGATCACCGGCCGTGTCCTGCGGAACCGGCAGCACCGACAGCGGGCTCTTCACCAGCGGCTGGTAGAACGTGACCTGCTGGACCCAGCCGAACTGCAGCGGTGCTTTGCCCTTGGCAACCAGCGACTTCTCGATCGCGGTCGTCTCGGCGCTGATGTTCTGCGGCGGGGCGGCCTTGGCGTTGCGCAACCCGGCCCAGTACTCGAACCACTCCTGGACCGTGTCTTTGCTCGTGGCAAGCTTCCCGCCGTCGTCGGAGAACAGCTCGGTGCCGTGCTGGCGCGCGTACACCTCGAACAGCTGGAAGTTGCCGGCCTGGTCGGTCGATCCGTACGAGCCCTGGATCGATCCGCTGTAGTCGCGGGCGAACTCGGCGAACTTGTCCCATGTCCAGCCCTGTGCCGGGACGGTGCCGCCGGCGCGCTTGACCGCGGCCTCGTCGACGTACATCGCGTAGCTGATCGAGCTCTGCCCGATCCCGTAGTTCTTGCCGTTGGCAACACCGCTGTCGGCGACGTCCTTGTCTAGGCCCGAGGTGTCGATCCCCGACGAGCCGAGGTCTTTGAGCGCACTCCGGCCGGCGTAGTCGCTGAAGTAGCTCATCGACATCCGCAGTACGTCGGGAGCGTTGTTGCCGGAGGTCTGCGTCGCCAGCTTGTCCCAGTAGTCGTCGAACGGCGCGCTCTCCGCGGAGTACTCGACGCCGCCGCTCGACTTCCACGCGGCCAGCGCGGTGTTGAGCGCCTTGGTGACCGGGTCGGGCCCGTACCAGGAGACGCGCAGCGGTTTGTTGCCTCCCGAGCAACCGGGCAGGACGGTCGCGGCGGCGGTGGCGGCGCCGAGACCGAGCAGGGTCCGGCGGGTCAGTTTGGTCATGATTGGTTCTCCCTGCGTTGGGCCCAGCGCCAGTTGTGGGGCAGGCGCAGCGGGACGTAGTTGCCGTTGGGGAGGTCGTCGGTCAGCCGTGCTTGCCAGCGGGCGAGCTGGTGCAGCAGTCGGGCCCTGACGGCCAGGTGGCGTTCGTCGTCGAAGAGGTTGTCGAGCTCGGCCGGGTCGTGTGCGAGGTCGTACAGCTCACCGGCCAGGTCGGCGTGGACGATCAGCTTCCAGTTGCCGCTGCGGAGCATCCGGGCGGCGCCGGACTGGGTGACGGTGTTGAGCTCGTCGAAGGTCGGGCCGTCGTACGCGAAGTGCAGCGGCGGCCGCGCGGTCACGTCGTACGCGCGTCCGCCGAAGCCCTGCTCGGCGATGATGCTGCCGAACTCGGCCTCGGGTGCTGCTTCCCCCTGCGCGAGCGGGAGGAGACTACGGCCCTGGACGCCGTCGGGGATCGGCCGGCCGACGGCCTCGCAGATGGTCGGGAGTACGTCGACGATCGAGACCGGCTCGTCGCGTTGCTGGATCGCGATGCCGTCGCCGGTCATGATCAGCGGGATCCGCATCAGGAAGTCGTTGAGACCGGCGCCCTTGCGTTGCAGGCCGTACTCGCCGACGTAGTCGCCGTGGTCGGCGAGCACGACGGTCAGCCGCGGTCGTTGCCTCAGGCCCTCGTGCAGGCGGCGGATCTGGTCGTCCAGGAGCCGCAGCATGCCGAGGTAGTTCGCGGCGTACCGGCGCCAGTTTTCGTCGTACCCGGGGCGCTTGTCCTCCTGGAGTTCGCGCAGCCAGGCGTAGGTGCCGCCCTTGATCTCCGCTGCCTCGGGCCCGCTGATGCGGTCCGGGATGTCCTCGGGGGCGACCAGGTCGAAGTACGGCTGAGGGACTTGGTACGGGTTGTGGGGCTCGGGGTAGGAGACCCAGAACAGGGCGGGCTTGTCGGGGTCCGCGGTTCGCGCGGCCTCGAGTGCGTCGGTGGTGATCCGGTGCGGCAGCTGGCAGCGCACGTCGTACGGCGTGGGCTCGTCGGAGACACCGTGGTCGAGGTGCTCGAGCCAGTCGTCGAACGCCTTCTCGTCCGCGTCCCGCTCGGGTCCCTGGGTGTGGAAGTACGGGCCGGCGAACGTGTCGAAGTCCTTCGCGCCGCGGTGCATGTGCGGCTTCCCGGCGAAGTGCAGTTGGTAGTCCGCGGCCCGCAGTACGTCGAGGAGGTCCTGGGAGAAGCCGGCGTACTGCGCGTTGCTGTTCTGCCGGACCTGGTGCGCGCTCGGGAACCGCCCGGTGAGCAGACTCGTCCGCGCCGGCACACACGCCGGCGCCGCGGTGTAGGCCTGCCGGAAGTCGGTGCCGCCGGCCGCCAGGCCGTCGACGAACGGCATGGTGTCGACCGGATACCCACTCCGCCGAGTCAGCCCCACCCGCTGCTGATCGGTCATCACGATGACGATGTCGGGACGCATCTACAACCTTCCATTCACCATTTACAGCGCTGTATTGCAGCGCTGTAAACCATGCTGCAGACACCTCGGGACGTCAAGTGACGGGGATCACACTCAGTTCTGGATTGCTCAGAGCAACTCAGGTGTTCTGACTTTCATCGAGCAACTCAGCCGTCCCTGAAAGGACCCCTCTGTGAGCACTCTCGACCTCCCGGTCTCGGCTGCCCCGCGATCACGCCGCAGCCTCAGCCGGCGCGGTAGCTTCTGGACGGCGGCCGCCGTCGCGGGCATCAGCCTGTGGACCAGCGCGGCCCCGACCACGACGTACCCGCTCTATGCCTCGACCTGGCACCTCACCCCGACGGCGACCACGGCGATCTTCGCCGTCTACCCGGTGGTCCTGGTCGCGTTCCTGCTGATCTTCGGCCAGGTGTCCGACTACATCGGCCGCCGGACCACGATGCTGTACGGCGTCGGCGCGATGCTCGCCGGCGTCTTTCTCTTCGCTGTCGCCCCGTCGGTGGGCTGGGTGTACGCCGGGCGAGCGCTGATGGGCGCGGGCGTCGGCCTGGCGTTGACCCCCGCGACCGCGGCCGCGGTCGAGTTCAGCGCCCGGGGCAAGGAGCACCGAGCGGCGTCGATCACGACGGTCGCGACCGCGGCGGGGCTGGCCCTGGCGACGATCGTCGGCGGCGGGCTGATCGAGTACGCCCCAGCTCCGTTGCACCTGGACTACTGGGTCCTGGTCGCGGTTATCGTCGGCGTCCTCGCGGCCATCTGGCGGATGCCACGGCACACGCGGGACGAGGCGCAGGGCCGTTGGCGGCCGCGTCCCATCACCGTTGCCAAGGGCACCCGTCTGCTGTACCTCGCGGCGGCTCTCGCGGTCACCGGCGCGTACGCGTTCGGCTCGGTCTTCCTGGCCCTCGGCGCCGAGATCGTGCGTGACCTGGTCGGCACCGGGAACGTCTTCGTGATCGGCCTGCTGCTCGCGATCTTCTCGGTCGCCACCGGGACGACGGCGATCATCGGCCGCCGGTTCCCCGCGCAGCGGCTGGTCCCGCTCGGCGCAGTACTCACCCTCGTGGACCTCGGCCTGCTCGAGCTCGCAGCGACAGCGCATTCGGTCCCGCTCTTCATCGCGACGACGATCGTCGGCGGCACGGCGTACGGACTGCTGTTCTCCGGCGGCCTCGGCCTGATCGCGGCCCACGCACCGGCGCACCATCGGGGCGCCACCGTCGCGGCCGTCTACCTGGTCGCCTACATCCTGCAGGGCGCGATCGCCCTCACCCTCGGCCTGGTCGCCACGGCGTCTGGCCTGAGTACGGCGCTGCTCCTCGGCGTCACAGTGATCGGTACGCTGGCCATCCTGATCCTGGCGGCGGCCATCCTCCACACCACCCGCAAGGAGGTGTCATGAGCACCCGCACCGCGGGCCGACCGAACTGCTCGATCGCCCGCGCCCTCGACCTGCTGCGCGACCGGTGGACGTTCCTGATCCTCCGCGAGGCGCACCTGGGCACGACCCGCTTCGCGGACTTCCGTGACGTGCTCGGCATCGCGCCCAACATCCTCACCAACCGCCTGACGGCCATGGTCGACGCGGGTCTGCTGGAGCGGCGTGAGTACCGGGCGGAGCGGGAGCGCACCCGTTGCGACTACCACCTGACGCCGGCCGGCGAGGACCTCAAGATCGTCCTCGCCGCCCTCCAGCAGTGGGGCGATGTCCACGTCCCCCGCGACCAGGGCCCCACCGTCGTGCGGCACGCCAAGTCCGGCGAACCCGTCGACGTCTCGTTCACGACCGAGTCGGGGAGGCGGGTGCCGGCGGCCGAGGTCTCCTTCGACCCGGTCCCCGGCAGCACGGCCGACCGCAGCGACTGGCGCTGACACATCAGGCCGCGGGCTCCCAGGCGAAACCGTCGGGGTCGACGTGAGTGCCCGCGTCCATGGTGAGCGCGATCCGGTGCGCCCCAGCGCCCTCGGCCGGTACGCCGGCGTCCTTGGCCAGCGCCTTCCGGCTGTAGAGGCCGAGCTTCACGGGACCCGCGGCCTCGAACTCGACGTACTTGCGCCCGAAGCTCCGCGCCACGGTCAGGCCGTTGTCCACGTAGAACTTCTTGCTCTCGGCCACATCCTCGCAACCCAGCAGCAGGACGACGGAGTCGATCTCGCGGGTCGCGGGGCCGGTGTCCTTCTTGGCCGACGTGGCCACCTTCCAGATCGTGCCGTCGGGGGCTTGCAGCGTTCCGCCGTACCCCCACAGGGACTTGGTCACCGGCTTCACCACGGTCGCGCCGGCGGCGATCGCGCTCTCGAACAGGCTGGTCACCGTGCTCGGCTGCGCAACCGTCAGCGAGAGCGTGAAGCCGCGGAAACCGCTCGTCTCCGCGGCCGACTCACGCACCCGCACCCGGTCGTCCAGCCCGAAGGCCTCCTTCAGGAACAGCTCGGTCCCTGCAACGTCGGCCACTTCCAGAACCACACCACGAAGATTTGTCATGCCTTCAAGCTAGATTCGGCCGACCCTCCGCCGCTTCTTGATTCCTGACCACCTTCAGCCGGTGAGCCGAAGGTAGTCGAGGTTGAAGCCGCCGGTCTCGCAGTACACCGTGATCACCTGATCGCCTTGCGGCAGCGTCACCTGCGCGGTGATCGACTGGTAGTTGGCCCAACCACCCGTGTCCGGGACCGTTGCTTTGGCCAGCGTCGCGCCCGCGGCACCGCGGATCGAGACGGCGTCCGTCGCCGCAGTGCCGGTGCCGTTGGCGACTCGCAGTTCGAGGTTGTAGGTGCCTGCCTGGGCTACGTCGACGCGGTACTGCAACCAGTTGCCGGGCGCGGTCCAGCCGACGTTCTTCCCGCCACTGGCGGCCGCGTTGCTCTCGATGAAGTTGGCGCCGCCCTCGGTCCAACCGTGCTGGGCGACGTACGACTCCGCCTCCACCTTCTCGCCGACCGGCGCACCGTGCGGCCTGACCGTCACGTGCACCGTGGCCTCGTCGTGCGATGCACCATCGGTGACCCGCACCTTGAGGTCCATGGAGCCGGCGACCGTCGGATGTAGCGTCAGGGTGTTGCCCTCGAGGCTGACCCCGGCGGGGAGATCAGTCGCGTAGTACGCGAGCTTGTCGCGGTCGCGATCGGTTGCCTGGAGCTGCACCGCTGTCGTGGCGTACTGATCCGCAACGACATCAGGGATCTGCGCGAACACCGGCGCGTGATCGCGGTGTGGGACGTCGCCGTGCCAGCGGTACGTCGCGTACGCGTTCGCCGGCACTGTCGCCGTGAACGACTTCCCCGCGAGGGTGACGCGGACCTTGCTGGGTGCTGCGTTGGAGTTACCCACGATCGCGACAAAGTTGTCGTGGGCATCCTTGTAGACGACGTTGCTGATGCCGCCGGCCGGCGCGCTCGACTCGACCCGGGTGTGCTCGGGACCGAGGTACTTCGCGAACTGCCCCATCGCGTAGAGCTCGTCCCGGACCGTGAACGTCCTGGTGTTCGTGTCGACGGTGACCAGCCGGTTCGGCCACTTCGTCGTCCGGCCGACCTCTTCCCAGTCGACGTTGTTGTCCCGCGCCGGCGTCCAGTGCAGCGTGCCGCCGTCCTGGTCGGTCGTCTGCGCCCAGAGGATGTACGACGACGCGTCGAGCCGGAAGTAGTTCAGGATCGTTGCCGGCGACAAGTCACTGGTCTCGGTCATGTGCACGGGCTTCCCGAACTCCTCGAACGCATCCCGCATCACCGTCGGGTCGCCCCAGTAGGGGTGGAACGCGATCGCATCCGCGGCCTTACGCGTCTGCGGATCGTTGAAGATCCGGTAGTAGTTCTTGGTCTCGGTGCTGTTGGGATCCCGCCAGTCCCAGAAGTTGAAGTCGTGCACGTACAGCTCGGTGCGGAGTCCCGCCTTGCGCACCTCACGCTTGATTGCCACCGACAACTTCTGCTGCTGCTCGACGCTGATGTCCATCGCCGGATACACCACATCGATCCCCGGCTCGTTCAGCAACGTCAGCGCGTCGACTGTGATCCCGTGCTTCGCGTAGGCCTGCAGGTACTTCACGTAGTACTTCGCGAACACGTCGATGCAGTCGTCGCGGAGCTTGCCCACCTGGTGGTACGACGTCGTGCTCCCGGGGTTCAGCGCGACCTCGCCGGTGAACCGGTTGTTGGTCTTCATCCAGGCCGGCGCACTCCACGCCGAGGCGAAGAACGTCGCCCGCGGGTTGTACTTCTGGATCAGCTTCACCGTGTCGACGATGTGCAGATCGACGTCGCGCTTGATCGAGAAGTACTTCAGCGTGCGGTCCTCGGTCACGCCGGCCGGCAACTCGTCGTACGACCAGAACGGCAGGTGCTCGATCAGATCCGGGCTCCCGATCGTCAGCCGGAACCGGTCGAACCCGGCACCCGTCTTCGGGTCCACCAGCAGCTTGACGGCCCGCTCGCGCTCGGCCGGCGTCAGCTTCCAGAGATTGGACACACTGGTCTCGTCGAGCGAGAACCCGACACCGGAGTACTTCTGCCGGAGCGTGCTCGGATCCACGACCACCGTCGCGTCGACCGGGCCGTTGTCATCCGCGCCGACGTACGTCGACGGCAGCGGCTGCCAGGTCTGCGCCGAACCGCTCGAGTACGTCCCGCTCACCACCGCCCCGCGCTGGGCCACCGCCGGTGACCCACCCGTGGCCAACCCGCTGGCCACCACCCCGACCACAACCGCCAACCCAAGAGTCCGCCTCACAAACCCTCCAAGCTCAGGTGGAAAGCCCTTACAAGCAGGCCGACTCTAGGTCGCGGGCGCGCCCGCCAACACCCCCTGCCGGTTCCGGAACTGGTTCCGCAACTCAGCTGCCGTAGGTGCCGATCCCGCTTTCGAGCAGGTCGAAGGTCTGGTCGATGACGGCGACCTGCTCGCGGCGCACCTGCTCGCCCGGCTGTCCGGCGAGCAGCTTGTCGACGGCGACGCGCGGGACGATCGTGACCGCGGTCGCGATCAGGTTGGCGACGACCGCGGCCTGCAGGCCCGGCTCGACCTCGGTCTCGAGGAGGTTGGTGAGCGCGTCGGCCAGTTCGCGAGTGTGCTCGTGGGTACGGCGTACCAGCGCGGGGCTCGCGTCGACGATCCGGTAGAAGCTCTCGGCACCTTCCCGCGCGCCGGAGAGCGGGTGGCCGGCAGCGAGCAGCTCATGCAGATAGCGCCGTACCGCGGCGACGACGGATAGACCGGTCTCGCGCTCGCGGATGGTCCGGCTCAGATCGTCGACCAGGTCCGCTTGGCGGTCGAGGAACAGGTCCTCCTTGCGCGGGAAGTAGTTGAAGACCGTCATCCGCGCGACGTTGGCCGCCTCGGCGACCTCGTTGATCGTGACGTTGTCGAACCCGCGCTCGATGAACAACCCCGACGCGATATCCGCGATCCGCCGCCGGCTCTCCCGCTTCTTCCGCTCGCGCAGACCGAGCCGCTCATCCATGACGGATAGCATACTTGATCTAAATTTAGACCGGGTACATTATTTGGTGACGCCAATCTGGGAGCTGAGATGGATTACGACGTAGTGGTGGCCGGCGCCGGGCCGGTAGGACTGATGCTGGCCTGCGAGCTTCGACTGGCCGGGGTGAGTGTCCTGGTGGTCGAGCGCCTGACCGAGCCGGACCTGACGATCAAGGCGGGTTCGATCAACCTGCCGACCGCAGAAGCCTTGTACCGCAGGGGTCTGCTGCCCACGCTGCAGGAACACCAGCAGCGGATGATGCAGCAGTTCGCCCGCCCGGCCGGCGCCTCGGCGCCGCCACCGATGAAGCGCCCGCCGATCGCCGGCCACTTCGGCGGCATCCTGGTCGGCGCCGAGCACGTCGACTTCACCGACCCCGAGTTCCGCGACGCCGGCCCCGCGGCCAGCATCTTCCTGGTCATGCAGCAGACCATCGAGCAGGTCCTCGGCGAACGAGCAGTCGAACTGGGCGCCGACGTACGCCGTGGGGTCGAGCTGACCACCTACACGGCCGACGACAGCGGCGTACGCGTCGTGCTGGGCGACGAGGAAGTGTCGGCCGGCTGGCTCGTCGGCTGCGACGGCGGGCGGAGCATCGTCCGCAAGCTCGCCGGCTTCGACTTCGTCGGCACCGATCCCGAGATCACCGGCCACCAGGCGATGGTCGAGCTGGAAGGCGCCGAGAACCTGACCCTCGGCTGGAACAGCACCCCGACCGGCATCTACGCGTACGGCCCGATCCCCGGCCGCATCCTGACCGTCGAGTTCGACGGCCCGCCGATCGACCGCGACGCCCCCATTACCGCGGCTGAGCTGGAAGCCAGCCTCCGCAACGTGACCGGCGCCGATGTCACGATCACCAAGGTCATTACCGCGACCCGGTTCACGGACAACGCGCGCCAGGCAACGACGTACCGGCTCGGTCGCGTGCTGCTGGCCGGCGACGCCGCGCACGTGCACTCGCCGTTCGGCGGTCAGGGCCTCAACCTCGGCATCGGCGACGCCGTGAACCTCGGCTGGAAACTGGCCGCCACTATCCAGGGCTGGGCGCCGGACGGCCTGCTCGACACCTACACCACCGAACGCCACCCGATCGGCGAATGGGTCCTCGACTGGACCCGTGCCCAGATCACGATCATGCGCACCGACAGCCACGCCCGAGCTCTTCGCCCGGTCGTCGCGGACCTCCTGAACACGCCCGACGGCGCGACCTACCTGGCCAAGAAGCTCTCCGGCGCCTGGCAGCGCTACGACTTCGGCAGCGACAACGTCCTCGTCGGAACGTCGGCCCCCGACCTCGAGTTCGCCGACGGCACCCGCCTCGCCGACCACCTCAAGGACGGCAAGGCGGTCCTCTTCAACCTGACCGACTCCCCACAACTCCGCGACCTGGCCGCGCCGTGGTCCGACCGCCTCCACCTCGTCGACACCAAGCCGGCAACTCCCGACACCCCCACGGCCCTCCTCCTCCGCCCCGACGGCCACATCGCCTGGTCCACCAACGACAACACCCACGACGGCCTGGCCGCAGCCCTCCAAACCTGGCTCGGCCAACCAGCCTGACCTCGACTACGCTCCGGCCGGTCGCCTCGCGGACTCGGACGCGCGTGCGAAGGCGTGCTGCAGACTCTGCCAGACGTCGTCGCTCAACCGCGCGCGTTCGTGCTCCGCCTCGTTCGCGGCGACTGCGACGATTCCGTTCCTGACCGCCGGGTGCTCGCGGGCCGTCTCCTGGACGGCCCGCTCCAGGAACGACTCCGCCTCGGACCGGCGATCGCTCACGGCCGCCATCAGCGCCAGCTCGAACAGGGGCGACGCCGTCCGGGCCGGCCAGGAGAGGCGGCGTAGATAGGCGTTGGTGGCCTCGTCGTACCGGCCGAGCTGGAACAGGCACCAACCCTGCAGCCCGAAGACGTTGGCGTCCGCCCCGGTCCGCAGGCGGAGCAGCGACAAGGTTCGCTCGTAGGTCTCGCCTGAGCCGTCCGAGTCGCCCATCCGCCGCAAGGCATCCGCCCGGCCCGCCATCATCCACGGGTCGAGCGCGTCCAGACGGAGTCCCGCGTCGTACGTCGCAACCCTGTCCCCGGCGGCATTCTCGGGCCAGTACCGCAACGCCCAGCCGAGCTGGTCGTACACGCTGGAGACCTGGTACCAACAGCTGGCCGCGCGTCGGCCCGTCTCGACCGCGGTGCGAAAATCCCCGACGGTCATTGCGATCCGCGCCCGAGCCAGCCAGCCGCCAGGTTCGTCAGCGGCGGCCTCGGTGGCCCGAACCGCGGCCGCATCGGCCTCCTCGGGACGGCCCGCACGCAGTTCGCCATACGCCAGGTCCACCAGCGGCGTGAGCAGATCGCCTTGCAGGTCAACTGCCCGTTGCAGGTTGCGCATGCCCTCCTCGGTCCGATCGGTTTCGAGGAGCACCCAGCCGAGCCTGGCCACGAACAGTGGGTTGTCGGCGTCGTCCCACAGGGCGCTCTCGATACAGGACTCGGCCTCCTCCCAGCGCTCCAACTTGGTCAGCACGTCCACGTAGACACCCCGCAGCCCAGGGTCCGGCTGATCCTCCAGCTGCACCTTGAGCCGTGACAGTGCCCGTTCGGCGTCGCCGTAGGTGAAGTCCAGGTCAGCCAGCCGGCCCTGTGCGTACGGCTCGGCCGGGTTCGCGGCGACTGCCTGCTCCAACGCCGAGCGGGCTCCGTCGAGGTCGCCCTGAGCGAGCCGAACGGTGCCCGTCGTCGCCAGCGCGCTCTGGTGTCCGGGCTCATCGGACAGGACACGGTTCAGTAGTGCGAGGGCTTCGTCGTACCGGCCTTGCAGCCGTAAGGCCTCGCCGCGCGCGGCGAGCACGTCAGGTGATTCCGCGAGCAGTTCGAGGTCGCGGACCGACTCGGCGATCCGCTCCGCCTCCCACAGCACCTGGTAGCGCTTGAAGCGTGCGGACTCGTCGTCGGGCTTCACGGCCAGCGCCTCGTCGAGGACGGCCCGCGCGGCAGGCGAGTCGTGCAGCTTCACCAGCGCGTCCGCCTGCAGGACCCGGAGATCCGGGTAGTCGGGCTCGAGCTCCATCGCCTGCTCGTAGCACCGCAGCGCCCGTTTCAGATCGCCCGCGTCGGCGTACAGCTGGCCACGCCGGACCCGGTAGTAGGCGACCTCGGGGTCGAACTTCGAGGCCAGCTTGAACTTCTGATGGGCGTGGTCCGGCCGGCCGAGCAGCGCGAGCACCTCAGCCAGTTCGCCGTTGAGACCGGCGACGAACGCGTCGTCCTGCACCTCGGCCGCCGTCGCCGCGGCCAGTTCCCCGATCAGGATGCGCTCGGCCCGGACCAGGTCGTCCTGATTGCCTGGGGCAACGGAATTGAGAAACCGGCCACGCAGGGCGGTCGCCAGCGGAATGGTCAGAGCGGGTTGCGGATCCAGCTCCCGGGCACGATCGAGGAGCTCGACCGCCTCGTCGTACTTGTCCTGCCGAGTCCGAACGAGGGCGAGCTCGGCGCGCAGGAAGGTCTCGTCGGCCTCGATCTCCAGCGCACGCTGCAGCAGATCGGCCGCGCGCGTCAGCGCGGCGTCGTCCGGAGCTCCGCGCTGGTCGTACCGCTCGCGGAGAGCCTGCCCGTAGCTGCCCAGCGCCCAGGCCCATTCCGGCGACATCTCGACCGCCCGCTCGAAGTGCTCCACAGCTTCGTCGTAACGCCCCTCGCGCCGCCGCACCTCGCCGAGGATGCCCAAGCCGGATGCGGACGCCGGGTCGAACGCCAGCAAGCGTTGGGCCAGTTCACCGCCCTCGGTGTTCGCGGCGGCATCACCCCTGTCCAGCAGGATCGCGGAAAGGGTCAGCAGCGCGTTCGGCTGCTCGGGTTCGAGCTCGAGTGACTGCCGGAGGAACTTCTCGGCTTCCTTGTTCTGTCCGGCGTCCTTCAGCGCGAGTCCGTAGTCGGTCAACGTCCACGGCCCGCTGTATCCCTGGTCGACCGCGATCTGCAGATGCTCGAGGGCCTCTGCCGGCCGGTCGGTCAGGCTCAACAGCCGCCCCAGGTATGCGTGCGTGCTGGGATCGTCGATCTCGTCGAGCGCCGCACGGAGATCCCGTTCGGCCTCGTCGTACCGCTCCAGCTCGCCTTCGAGCACACCGATCTGCGCCAGCGCGAGCACATCGGTCGCGTCCAACTCCTGTACTCGACGCAGTACGTCGATCGCGAGCTCGAACTCTCCGAGGTCGTAGAGCGCAACCGCCACGTCCCACAGCATCGACGTGTCGTCCGGTAGCTGGCTGACGCCGGCACGCAGCAACGCGAGCGCCTCGTCCCGCTGCCCGCGACGAAGCGCAGCCAGACCACGGAGGTTCACCGCCAGGCCCGGATCCGTCGGCGCCAGCGTCTCGAGTACTCCGTCGAGCTCGTCGAACCGGCCCGCGTCGAAGAGGTGTGCAGCGGCCTTGGTCAGCACGGAGCCATCGGTCGACAACGCGACAGCGGCTAGCGCGGCGTCCGCCGTACCGTCCAGATCCCCGAGCGCGGCCAGAACATCGGCGAGGTTCAGCCGGGTCCACGCCGACGCGTTGAAGCCGTCGGACTCGCGAAGCGCGGCAGCCGCTTCGTCGTACCACCCCGCGGCGGCATAGCTGCGGCCCAGCGCTGCCAATGAAGGACCACTGGGATTGGCCTCGACAGCCCGCCGGCCCGCGTCGATCGCCTGATCGATCTCCTCCGCCGCGAGCAGGGCCTCCGCCGCATCGGTCCAGGCCTTCTCCCGGACCGCGGCCGGTCGACCAGCCTGGTCGAGCAGGGTCGCCAACAGGTGGTGGGTCGCCGGATCGAAGGTCCCCCGTACGACGCCGGCCGCCAGCAGGTCGATCGCCTCCTCCTCGCGGCCGGAGGCTGCCAGCGCCGCCGCCAGGTTGCGCCGAACCACCGGCAGGGACTCGCCGAGATCGTCCAACGCTCGGCGGAGAACCTGGACGGCCTCCTCGGCGCGCCCCAGCGCGAGCAAGGCCGATCCCTGGTCCGCAGCCAGGTCGCCCCGGATGTCCGTCGATTCCGGAGCTCGCTCGAACGCGGTGACCGCCTGCTCGAAGTACCGGCGCGCTTGAGCCTCGTCTCCTTGGTCGCGCAGAGCGGCAGCCAGCAGGAAGGCCGCCGTACCGAGCATCGCCTGTTGGTTCTGGTCCGCTGCCTGCCGGGTCGGCCAGGCCGCCTCGACCTCCTCGAGCAACCGCCGTGCTGTGCTGACCGGGTCGGGCAACCGGCCGGCGCGGAAGTCGGCCCTGGCCTGCTCGACCTTGGCCCAGATCCGGATGTAGCGCTCCTGCATGGTCCCGGACCGGGAACGGTCCGAGACGATCGTCGTCACCGACTCCGTCACCTCGGTGCGCGGCAGCCGAGGTTTGCGCGGTGGTACCTCCGGTGTCACTGTGACCGCCTCCGCTGCTTCGGCCCGTTCCACATGGCCTCGACCTGTTGGGTGAGCTCGCCGACCGCGGAGGCATCCTGCAGCCTGGCGGCCCATGCGTGGTTCAGCACGGCGAGCAGGTCGACGTCGTCGTCGAACATCGCCCGGCCGTCCTGGAGTTCCCGCCAGACCGCCTTCGCCTCGGTCCAGCGTTGCTCGTCGAACGGCCGCAACGACCTTCTCTCCTTGAGGAATCCGCGAGCGGTCGCGACGAAGTTGTCGATCCAGTCGACCTCGGCCGCCGGCCCGCGAGCATCGGCCTCGGCCTGGGCTTCGTGCCCGGGAGCGGCCTTCGTCACCACGGCCTCGGCCCAGGTGTCCTTGAGCCGCTCGACCTCGGTCTGGTAACCGGTGCCCGGATCGCCCGCGCTCTCCAGCGCGAGCAGGATGAGCCGGGCCCGATCGACGTCCTTCGCCTCGGTGTCACGGATCGGCTCGTCGTGGTGCGGGTGCAGCCGCAGCAGCAGCGCCGCATAGCCGTACGCCGGGCCGAGCGTGTAGGCACCGAAGACGTCCGCGTACAGCTCGGCCAGCTGCTCCTCGGTCGCTTTGTCGGCGAACTGCTCCTGGAGCCGCTTCACCTCGTGCGAGTCCTTCAAGGCCAGGCCGACCTCGTGCGCAACCAGCGGCACACCCCAGATGGACCACTCGGGGAAGCCGAGTTTGATCACACTGTCCAGCGCGCTGCTGAGCGCGGCCGTCCGCGACGGGATCGGCACGAAGTCCCCGATGATCGCGTTGAACCGCCCGAGCAATACGTCGGTCATCTCGCAGACCCGGTCGTCGAGACCGGTGTCGCGCATCGTGAGCCCACCCAGGAAGTCGACGTACTCGCCGAACAACGGCCGGGCCCGTTCGTCGAGCAGCTTCTCGTAGTCGGTCCAGAAACCGCGCTGCCGCGGCTTGTCGTCGCCCGCGGCCCGGACCCGCTCGAGCAGGCTCTCGACGTCTCCGCGCAACTCGCTGCACTCCTTCTGCAGCGTGCTGTTCTCGCTGGTGAAGCGGGCGTTCACCTCCTTGGTCGTCTTGCGGATCCGCCGCAGCTCCCGGCGGATCGCGTTGACCTGGCGGTCCAGCTCCTTGAAGTCGGTCTCGGCCGCCTCGATCTGGTCGCGGAGGTCGGACGACCCTTCGTCATCGTCGAGCAGTTCGGCGAGCTCGTCGTTGCGGCGGAACGCGCCCGCGGTCTGGTCGTTCAGTCTGGCCAGCTGCTGGATCAGCTTGACCACCGACCGGTGTCCGTCGGTAATCGAACTGATGACCGCGTCCAGCTCGCAGCCGCGTTGTTTGGCCCGGTCGATCGCGCGCTCGACCTTGTTGATGTCGTTGACGAGCACTTCGAGCCGGATCCGCAGCAACGGCTGTTGGGTCATCGATTCCCCCGATCGGTCGGTACGGCGGCGCAGAGCGCGATGGCATGTTTGTCGACCCGCGATCGCTGCAGCGGCGTCGCGTCCGGGTGCTGCCGCCGCCACCGCCAGGCCGCGTCGACGATCGCGGCAGGGCCGGCGTTGGGCGGCACTTCGGGTGGCCGCGGCGGCCCGGGTTCGGCGGCACTCGTCAGCTCGGCCTTCACCAGCACGGCGCTTTCCTTGTCGTTGTAGGTGAGTTTCGGGGCATGCCGTGCGAGTACCTCGACGGCCTTGATTGCAAGGGCTTTCGGCTCCGGGGCGTCGGGCGGCGTGGCCTGGTCCGTCAGCGCTTGCCAGGCCGGTAGGACGAGTTGGGCGGCGGTGGCGGCGTACCGCTTGTCGTCGGTGAGCTTGGTCATGTGGTTGAGCGCGGCAATCATCGTGGTGACCCGGCGTTCCCAGGACGGGTGCGTCGTACCGTCGGCGGCGCGTTGTTTCGCGTTGATCCGGCGCTGGATGCAGGCGATCGGGTACGTCGCACCGAGGGCCACGGTTGCGAAGACGTCGGCGATGAGTTCGTGGACGTGGGATTCGTCGATGCCGGCCTTGGTGCCGAACGGGCCGGTGACGAGTGCACGCAGCGGGCGCTCGTCACGGTGAGCGGCGTCGATGTGTGCGAGTTCGTGGACGGCGTGGTGGCCGAACTCATGGACCGCAAACGGCAGATCCCACACCGTGGTGCCCGGAAACCGCAGCCGGACCAGGCCGATCGTGTGGTCGACGCTCTCGGTGTCCGGACTGAACGTTATGAGCACACCGCGGTACACGCGGCTGAACTCCTGCACCTCCTGCAGCAGTCGGCGTGCTGCCGCGGCGATGCCGTTGTCCAGCCCCGCCGAGCTGAACAGGCCGCCTTGGACGAGCGCGAACAACTCGGCCATCAGTTGTCGCGCGGCCTTCTCCTCGGTGGCGAACAGGTCCCAGCCGGAGTCCTCGGTCGCCGTACGCAAGGCTCGCTCGACACGCTTGCGGCAGTCGCCGAGCTGCCCGCTGAGCGTGTTCGCCACCTCCGGTTCGAGCAGGTTGCGGATGAACGGCAGGTCCAGCTGCCGTTCGGCCAGCTCCAGTTGTTCGCAGACAGCGGCCACCCGATCTGCCAGAGCGGGTCGCGCCATCCCCATCACCCGATTGCGTCGGCAAGGACGAGTTTGACGCCCCGGATCGTGTGCAGCACAGGCCGGTCGCCGACGTAGTCCATGGCCAGCAGCAGTACTCCGGCGACGACCGCGGCGAGCGCACCGGCGACGATCAGCCCGAGATGCGGTACGGCGAGTTGCAGCAGGCCGATCACCGTGCCCGCCACGGCGATCCCCTCGATCAGGTTGGTCGCCAGCTTGCCGAGACCCGCGTACTTCGTGCCGAGCTGTTCCACGTCGGCCGCGGCCTTGTCGAGCTGCTCGATCCGGTCGCCGCCGTAAAGCTTCAGGTACGCCTTGACGTCGTCGACCCCGATGACGAACCCGACCGTGGCCGGAATCGGCTCCGCGCCGGTCAGCCGCGCGTAGAGGACCTTCACATCCGCACGCATGCGGGCGAGCGCTCCGCCGGGGAACATCCGCATGAACAGATCGAGTGCCCGTTGCACCGCCCGGACGCCGAGCTTCACCAGGCGACCCGCGTACTGGCCGAGATCGATCTTTTCCCCGATCTTGTCGGCGACGTCGCGGATCTTCTCCGGCACCAACTTCGTCGTCTGCTTGAACGCCTCGGTCACCGTGCCGGCGGCAGTCGCGGCGATCCCGTCCGCAACACGCTCAGCGGCATCGCGAACCCGTTTCACCGCGGCCTCGACCGATTCCGAAGCCGCCGTCGCGTCGAACCCTTGCCTGCGGCCCGCACCGGACTCGAGCCCGTCCAGCGTGTCGACCACATCCGCGAGCCGCGCCACCGCAACGCCGTACTCCCCGACCGAGCCTGCGGCCGCGTCGGTCTCTCCGACGGCTTGCCCCGCGGCGATCAACGTGTTGCCGGCCGATACCTGCACCACCGCCGCGATCAGCACCGCGGCGACATCCGTGTCCGCGGCCTCGACGGCTTCGAATCCTTGCCGCCCACTGGCCTCGAGCTCGTCCCCGGCAACCCGAACCAGCGCCTCCACGGCGTACTCGTCCGGCCCTTCATCCCCCGCCAACGACTCCTCGACCACCCGAGCCACATCCAGAACAGCCCGAGCCGACTCCACCCCAGCAGTCACCCTTACCCCCTTCACCCATCACACATTGTGTCGCTCCCGTCCTCAATTCGGAATCCCCGGACGACACTCCGGTCGCGCGAGTGGGCGACCTACCGGACCGCGTAGTCGCCGAGTGACGGGGCGAGCCTGGTGAAGGCCTCTTCGGCCATCGTGGTGAGGCGGCTGACGATCGTCTCGCGCGGCTCGCCGGCCAGGGTGAGTTGCAGGGCCTGCCGGAACAGGATGCGGTGGACCGCGGCCAACTCGGCGGCCGCGACCATCACCGTTATGTCGTCGGGCGGCGTCTCGGTCTCGGCGGCGAGCTCGGCGGCCAGTGCCGTCTCGCGCTGCTCGTCGATCTCCCGCAACCTGGCCTGCAGCGCCGAACTGCCGGTGATCAGCTCGACGAAGCGCACGCCGGCGATCCCCGTCGACGCGTCCTCCCGGTAGAGCGCGTCGAAATAGCCGCGCTTGAGTGCGGCCAGCGCCGATTCCCCGGCCGCGCGCTCGGCGACCAGTTGCGCGGCATGCGACACCAGCTCGGCGTGCCGGTCGAAGACAAGGTCCTCCTTGCGCGGGAAGTAGTTGGTCACCGTCATCTTGGCGACGCCGGCCGCGTCCGCGATCTCGGCGATCGTGACGTTCTCGAAGCCGCGCTCCAGGAAGAGCCGCGTCGCCACATCGGAGATCTGCTGCCGGACGGCCTGCTTCTTCCGCTCCCTGAGCCCCGGACCCTCCGCGTTCATGCCGCCCATAGTACCGGATTCTAGGTCCATGACATTTTTGGGTTTGTCATAATCTTAGGTCTGACCTAAGCTTCATTCGAACCCGAAGGAGGCGCAGATGGCGACACAGGCACCGACACGGGCACCGGCACAGGCACAGGCACCGACCGGCCTGACCCCGCTCGACCCGAGGCTCCTCCGCCTGGGCGGAGTGCTCAGCCTCGCCGCAGTGCTGGCCGGCCTCGACGCGACGATCGTGAGCGTCGGTATCGACGCCGTCGGGCGAGACCTCGGCGGTCCCTTGTCCACGCTGCAATGGGTGTCGACCGGCTACCTGCTGGCGATCTCGATCGTCATGCCGCTATCGGGCTGGGCGTCGGACCGGTTCGGCGGCCGGACGATGTGGCTCACGTCGGTCGCGTTGTTCGTGGCCGGATCGGTGCTGTGCGGCTTCGCCTGGTCGGTGCCCGCGCTGATCGGCTTCCGGATCCTCCAGGGCATCGGCGGCGGCATGATGCAGCCGATCGGGCAAGGCATCCTGGCTCAGGCAGCCGGGCCGGATCAGCTCGGCCGGATCGTCGGCGTGCTGGTCGCTCCGGTCCTGTTCGCGCCGGTCGCCGGTCCGGTCATCGGCGGAGCGATCGTGCAGGACCTCGACTGGCGCTGGATGTTCTTCGTCAACGTCCCGGTCGGTCTGGTCACCCTGCTCGTCGCGCTGCGAGTCGTCCCGAAGGACAGCCCGCACCACACCGGTCGCGAGCGACTCGACTGGCTGGGGCTCGGTCTGCTGTCGCCCGGCCTGGCCGGGCTGATCTTCGGGCTCTCTTCGGCCAGTGACCACGGCGCGGGCTCACCGCGCGCCCTGCTGCCGCTAATTGCGAGCGCGTTGCTCCTCCTCGGGTACGGCGTCCATGCCCTGACGACAAGCCGGACCCCGCTGATCGACCTGCGACTCTTCGCCCGCCGGGGCTTCGCCGCCGCCACGACAAACTCGTTCCTCCTCGGCGCCACGTTGTACGGCTCGATGCTCGTCCTCCCGCTCTACTTCCAGCAGGTCCAGCACCAGGGCGCGATCCAGGCGGGCCTCTCCCTCGCTCCACAAGCCCTCGGCGCCGCCCTGATCTCGTACTTCGCCGGCCGCCTGACCGATCGGATCGGTCCGCGCGGAGTGATCCTGGTCGGCATTGCCCTGAGCCTCATCGGCACCGTTCCGTTGGTCTTCCTCGGCGCCGGCCTGCCTGGTTGGGCGATGCTCGCCGCACTCGCAGTCCGCGGCGCCGGCATCGGCGCGACGATGGCCCCGGGCATGGCCACGGTGTACGGCAGTGTCGAGCGCCACGAGGCCCCACGGGCGGCAAGCGCGCTGAACGTGATGAATCGCGTCGGCGGTTCGATCGGCACCGCGGTGCTCGCGCTGATCCTGCAGGCCCAACTGGGCCGGCACACCGGCCATCCGGCCGCGGCGTACGGCGCCACCTTCGCGTGGGCGCTTGCCCTCTCAGTTCTGCCGGTGCTCCCGGCGTTGGCATTTCCGACCAACAAAACAAGGAGATTCTCATGACCAACCAAGTGATCGTGGTCGGCGCCGGGCCCGTCGGGCTGGCTCTGGCGATCGAGCTGCACCTCGCCGGCATCACCCCGGTCGTCCTGGAGCGGCTTGCCGAGCCTGCCCCGCAGCGGAAGTCCCGCGGGGTCGGACCGCTCGCGTTCGAGGCACTCGAGCGTCGTGGTCTCGGGCCGGCGCTCGAAGCCTGCCAGCCGGAGCGGAAGGAGGAGAAGAAACGCGACCATGGCAGCGCCAAGAACCATTTCGCCTGGATCCACAAGATCGATCCGGACCTGCAAGAAGAGCCCGCCCGCACCGGCCGGCTCATCTGGCAGCCGGATCTGGAGCGGATCCTCGCCGACCACGTCGCCAAGCTCGGCATCGCCGTACGCCGTGAGCACGCCGTGACCGCACTGACACAGGACGCGGACGGCGTCTCGGTCACCGTCGACACACCGGACGGCGAGCAAGTGCTGACAGCGGAGTACCTGGTGGGTTGCGACGGCGGACGCAGCACCATCCGCCGGATGGCCGGCTTCGACTTCCCGGGGACGGCGCCGCTGATGACTGCCCGGCAGGCGCAGGTTCAGCTCGCCGACCCGGACAGACTCCCGCCGTCAGGCCGGCTCGCCGGCGGCATGCTGATCCACGGCCCGGGTGTGCTGGGGACGTTCGACTTCCTCGAGGGCCCCGACGTACCGCGGGGCGAGATCACCGCCGAGGAGCTGGAGGCCAGCGTGCGGCGGGTCGCCGACGTGGACGTCACGATTACCGAGGTCAGCGACGCGCTCCGGTTCACCGACAACGCCCGCCAGGCAACGACGTACCGGCTGGGGCGCGTCCTGCTCGCCGGCGACGCGGCTCACGTGCACTCGCCCAACGGCGGGCAGGGGCTCAATCTCGGCATTCCGGATGCGGTCAACCTCGGCTGGAAGCTCGCGGCGACGGTCAACGGCACGGCTCCCGACGGGCTGCTCGACAGCTACACCGAAGAGCGCCACCCGGCCGGCAGCGCCGTCCTCGACAACACCCGCGCCCAGTCGGCACTGATGCGCCCCGGCCCGCACACCGACGCGCTCCGCGACATCGTGTCCGAGCTGATGGACATCAAGGAAGTGAATCAGTACTTCGGCCGCCTGCTCGGCGGGCTCTCCACCCGCTACGGGTTCTCCTACCTGAAGCCCGACGACCACCCTCTGATCGGTTGCTACTGCCCGGAGCTGACCTTCGGCGACTCGTCGCTCAGCCAACTCACCACTGCAGGTCGGCCACTCCTGATCGCGCCCGCAGGCGACCCCGCGATCGCGGCGACAACCGCCTGGCACGACCGGGTCGATGTCCACGAGGTCGAGCGCATCAACCACGACCAGCTGACCGCGCTCCTCATCCGCCCCGACGGCGTCATCGCCTGGGCGCGCGGGCCCGAGGACGCCCCGGATGTTGCGCTCCTGCACACCGCCCTCACCAGCTGGTTCGGGCCGGCGCGATGAGCCCGGCGAGTCCGCGACGGGCACGGTCAGCGCGCCGGTCCGGCCTCAACGGTCCGGGAGGTTGAGGCGTTTCAGGCGTTCGTAGGCGCCCAGGATGTGTTTGTCGATGCCGTCCTGGGCGGCCTGTGGATCGCCCAGGGCCAAGGCGTCTCTGAGCTCCTTGTGTTCGCTGTAGCCGACGTCGAGGAAGTCCGGGAAGCTCGCGTTGCGGGCTCTGAGGAAGACGGTCACCTGACCGCGGATCGATTCCCAGACCCGGAGCACGCGGGCGTGGTCGCAGTACGCGTAGATGATGTCGTGGAACTGGAGGTCGAGCCGGACGGCGTCCTCCGGGTCGATCTTGGTGTCGACGCTCTTCATCTGTTCGAGGACCGCGTCCATCTCGGCGAAGCCCGCGCCCTGCATCCGCGTGCACGCGCGGCTGGCGGCCAGCTTCTCGATCGCGCCGCGCAGCGTGTGCACCTCTTCGACGTCGGTCTTCGTCAACGTGCTGATGAACGCGCCGCGGTGCCGGCGGATCTCGACGTGGCCCTCTTCCTCGAGCCGGGTCAGCGCCTGCCGGATCGGCCCGCGACTGACCTTCAGCGCGTCGGCGAGCTCGGTCTCCTTCAGATGCTGGCCGGGCTGGAACTTGCCGCCGGTGATCATCTCCCGCAGTACGTCGGTCACCAGGTCACCAAGCCCGCGCTGCGACGGCAGCGGGGACACGACATCGTCGGGGATCATGCCCGACCACCTCCTCAGTGCAGCTACCGCCAGTATCCGAGCTCGGCGACCATAACCGTCGTCGGGTCTCTCTGTAGATTGTAAACAGTAAGTCATTGACAGTAAATCGATAACAAGAGCAGACTCGGAGCCTCCACTCAGGCAGAGCGGCGCAGCGCCGACGCCGAAGTCGGCCGACCCCGTGAGGCAGCCCGGTCACCCGGGCAGAGAGAGGTCACGACGATGACCACCGACACAGCGGTTCACACCGGACGCACGGCCCTCGGTCCGTTCCCGCCGGCCGCTCCCCGGAATCCCGATGCGCCGCACGTCACCGCGGCCGCGATCGACGTCGACGCCGGACAGGTCCAGGGTCCGCTCGCGCGGATCTGGGAGAGCTTCGGGTACGACGAGTTCAACTGGACCTACATGCCCACCGGCAAGCGCCTACTGCAGACGTTCGCCGACTTCTCCGGCGCCGGGTACTTCGTCCGGCCGCACTACATGTACTGCTCCGGCAGCGGCTTCGGCATTCCACACTGGAGCTCCGGCAACGTGTACCACGAGGACGCCGACGGCAACCCGTACTACGACTTCACGCTGCTCGACCAGGCGTACGACGCGATCGTCGGCGCCGGCCATCACCTCTTGGTCGAGCTCGGCTTCACCCCGCGGGATCTGCTGCCGCCCGAGGCCGCCGAGCTGACCGTGGTCTCCAGCCCGACGGCGTACACGAGCTACGAGGCGGGAGCGTGGGGCTATCCGCCCAGCGACTACGCCAAGTGGGGCGGGCTGATCGGCGCGACGGTTCAGCATTGCCTCGAGCGCTACGGCGAAGAGGAGGTGAAGACCTGGCTCTGGGAGCTGTGGAACGAGCCGGACATCTTCTACTGGCGTGGCACCCTCGACCAGTACAACGAGCTCTACACCGCAACGGTCCAAGCGATCCGCGACGTGTTGCCCGAGGCAAAGGTCGGCGGGCCTGCGGTCACCAGTGGCGGCCTGAACTTCCTCCGCGGCTTCCTGGACTACACGTCGAGCCGCAACGAGCCGCTGGACTTCATCTCCTACCACACCAAGGGCTGCCACTTCCCGACCCGCGACTACAAACCCTTCGCCGAGCCGGCTGCGGAGCACCTCAGTCCATCGTCGACGAAGATGCTGTACGACGTCCGCGAGTTCAACCGTCTGATCGGTTCCTACGAGGCGTACGCCGACCTGCCGGTGATCGTGGACGAGTGCGACGCGGCCGTGCCTGCGCACTTCGGACGGTACGACAACCGCAACTACAGCTTCCAGAACACGGAGTACTACCCCGTGTTCCAGGCGAAGCTGATGAAGAAGATCCTGGATCTGAACGACACCGAGCCGGCCAAGGTCGCCTACGCCACCTCCTGGAGCTTCTACTTCGAAGCCGAGCGCTACTTCGAAGGCACCCGGTCCTTCCTCACCGCGGGTGGCGTCGAGAAACCGTTCCTCAACGCGTATCGGATGCTGTCACTGCTCGGACCGGATCGACTTCGCACGACCTCGGACGCGGCCTGGCACGTCGGCGAGCTCGAGGAGACCGACGGCAGCAGCATGCCCGAGGAGGTCGACGCCCTCGCGTCGCGCTCGGAGGACGGGAGCGTCGCCGTACTGATCTGGCGGCACATCGACGACCAATACCAGACCAGCGACAACCTGGCCCCGGTGACGGTCAACCTGCGCAACCTGCCGGCCGGATCGTACCGGTTGCGGCATCTGCGCATCGACGCCGATCACAGCAACTCCTTCACCGTATGGCAGTCGCTCGGCTCGCCGCAGGATCCGACCGCTGAAGAACTGGCAAAGATCACCAGCCGGCAGGGTCTCGAGGAGTTCGAGACCGAACGTCAGTTGACGGTTGACGGCGACGTGTCCGTTGAGGTCTCACTGCCGTTGCCCTCAGCATCGTTGCTGATCCTCGAGCCGGGCAGCTGACCATGGTTGCTCTCAACAACGGAGTACAGATCCCGCAGCAAGGGTTCGGCGTCTTCCAGATCCCACCGGAGGACACCCAGCGTGCGGTCGAGCAGGCGGTCGAGATCGGCTACCGGCATATCGACACCGCTGCGGCGTACAACAACGAGGCCGGCGTGGGCGCCGCCGTACGGGCGTGCGGGCTGCCGCGCGAGGAGCTCTTCGTCACGACCAAGCTGCGCAACGGCGAGCACGGGTATGAGTCGACGTTGACGGCGTACGACGAGACGTTGAAGCGGCTCGGGCTGGAGTACGTCGACCTCTATCTCGTGCACTGGCCCAACCCCGCGGCGGATCTGTATGTCGACAGCTGGCGTGCTTTGGAGCGCATCTACACCGATGAACGCGTCCGGGCCGTTGGTGTGTCCAACTTCCTGGCGGAGCACCTGGAGCGGTTGGCCAAGGAGAGTGAGCTCGTGCCGGCGGTCAATCAGCTCGAGCTGCACCCCACGTACCAGCAGCGTGAGCTGACCGACCTGTGCCGCGAGCGGTCCATCGCGGTCGAGGCGTACTCGCCGCTCGGCCAGGGCGGCGATCTCGACCATCCGATGCTGGCGTCGCTGGCCATCGATCACCAGGTGACGCCGGCCCACGTCGTACTGCGTTGGCACCTCCAACGAGGGCACATCGTCATCCCCAAGTCGGTCACGCCGGCGCGGATCCGGGCCAACTTCGACCTCGACGGTTTCACGCTGACCGAGGACGAGCTCGCGGCGGTCGACTCGCTCGAGAACGGCGACCGGCTCGGCAACGACCCGCGTACGTTCGCGATCAGCCAGATCAGGTAGCCCGGTCATGACGAGCAGATCGATGCAACTCGCCCGGCGGCGGACCGACGTACGAGCTGTCGAGCAGCGACCGCGGCACGGTTGGAAGAAGACGACCTGGATCTGGGTCTTCCTGCTGCCGACCGTGGTGCTGTACGGCGTCTACACGATCTATCCGATCATCGCGAGCTACTGGTACTCGCTGGTCGAGTGGAACGGCTTCGACTCCGGCCAGAAGTTCGTTGGCTTGAGCAACTACAAGGAAGTCTTCGCGGACCCGCTGTTCTGGAACTCGTTCAAGGTCACGTTGCTGTTCATGCTGCTCGTCGTACCGGCGCGGGTGCTGCTCACGTTGCTGCTGGCCATCGTCCTGAACTCGCCGAAGTTGCCGTTGATCGGCGTACTGCGGTCGGCGTTCTTCATCCCGGTGGTGACCACGACGGCGATCATCGGCGTGGTGATGCGGTTCGTCCTGGATCCGAGCACCGGGCCGATCAACTCCGTGCTGATGAAGCTCGGCTTCAGCGGCGTGGACTTCCTGGGCGGACAGCACCTGGCGCTGCCGACCGCGGCCGTGCTGTACATCTGGAAGTTCTTCGGCGTCACGATGATCTACTGGCTCGCAGCGCTGCAGACGATCCCGTACGAGTTGTACGAGGCGGCCCGCATCGACGGCGCCGGCACGTGGCAGCTGTTCCGGTACATCACGCTGCCGATGCTCAAACCGTTCCTGATCATCATCACCGTGCTGACGGTCGAGGAGACGTTCCACAACTTCGATCTGATGTACACGCTGACCGGGGGCGGGCCGTACTTCCACACCGAGATCGTCGAGATCTACATCTACCGGTGGGCGTTCGCCGCCCCGATCCCGCAGCTCGGGCACGCGTCCGCGGCCGCGGTGATCTTCGGGCTGCTGGTCGCAATCGTCGGCGCCGTCCAGCTGTGGGGCGTGTACGCCGGGCGCCGGCTGAGAGGAGAGCAGCGATGACCGCTGTTGTCGAACGCACGGACCGGCACCGGCGGGTGCTGCACCGGCTGCCGTGGTGGCTGGCCGCGATCTTCCTGGTGGGTATCGCGGTGCTGTGGATCTTCCCGTTCCTGTGGATGCTGTCGGCGTCGCTCAAGGACAACATGGAGATGTTCAGCGGCGGGCTCAAACTGTGGCCGTCGAAGTTCGTCTGGGACAACTACGCGCGGGCCTGGAACGACGCGCACTTCGGCCGGTACCTGATCAACACCGTCGTCGTCACGGCGATCACCGTCGTGATCGTCACCATCCGGTGTGCGACGGCCGGGTATGTCCTTGCCCGCTACAAGTTCCGCGGGTCGAAGCTGTTCCTCGGCGTACTGGTCGCGACGCTGTTCGTCCCCACCGGCTACACGATCATCCCGGTGGTCAAGATCTCGATGCAGTTGCACCTGATCGACTCGCTCACCGGGATGATCCTGGCCCTCAGCGGCGGGGCGTACGTGTCGGCGATCCTGATCTACTTCGGCTACTTCCGGCAGATCCCGCGGGAGCTGGAGGAGGCTGCGCTCGTCGACGGCGCCGGCTTCGTCCGGACGTTCTTCTCGGTCATGCTGCCGTTGGCAATGCCGGTCACCGCGACCGTCGCAGTACTGACCTTCATCACCACGTGGAACGCGTTCTTCCTGCCGTTGGTGTTCACCTTCAGCCGGCCCGACCTGCGGACCGTGAGCGTCGGCATGCAGGCGTTCGTCGGAGAGACCGCCACCGACTGGTCCGGAATGGCCGCGGCCGGCGTGATCTCGATCGTCCCCGTGGTCGTCCTGTTCATCTTCATGCAGCGCTACTTCGTCGAGGGAATCTCCGGAGCAGTGAAGTCCTGAGCCAAGGAGTCGAAACATGCCTGGAATGACACGTCGCAGTTTGCTCGGCGCATCGGTGCTGGCCGCTGTCGGGGCCGCGACCGGGTGCTCGAGTTCCAGCCCCTCGAGCAGCACCAGTAGCGGCGGCGCCACTGGGACGCTGGACTGGTGGGACCACTTCAGCTCGTTCAAGCATCTGAACGACGACTGGGCCCGGAAGCAGTCCGGGCCGCTGAAGACGAACGTGACCCACACGTATTACGACGCCTCCAAAGCGACGCAGGCGTTGCAGTTGGCGCATCAGGCCAACAAGATGCCGGACGTCTACTCCAACGTGGTCGGGCTGCCGTTGCCGGCGCTGGTGAGCGGCAAATGGGTCCACGAGGTCACGATTCCGGCCGATATCAAGGCCAAACTGCCCAAGGATGCGTTCAACGAGGGCATCACCCAGTTGGACGGCAAGCTCTACGGATTCCC
Organism: Kribbella sp. NPDC000426; assembly: GCF_040300265.1. Lineage (NCBI taxonomy): Bacteria > Bacillati > Actinomycetota > Actinomycetes > Propionibacteriales > Kribbellaceae > Kribbella > Kribbella sp. NPDC000426. Next base: position 1,392,560 of record NZ_JBEPDK010000001.1, read on the forward strand.
GATGTTCAGTCTTCGGCAGAGCTCGACGCTGGTCTGGGCGAACAAGGACCACTGGTCGAAGGCCGGGCTCGATCCGAACGACATTCCCAAGGACTACGGGGCCTTCAAGGACGCGCTCGGGAAGCTCAAGTCGGCCGGGATCCAGCCGCTCACGCTGGCGATCGGGGCGGACGGCGGCCGCATTCGCGACCAGGTCGACGACATGGCGCAGGCGGCCGGATTCCCGGGGTACCAGGGTCTGCAGTTCACCACCGGCGAGTACGCGTACCACCACGACGCCTATGTGACCGTGATCGAGTTCCTGAAGTCGCTCAACGACGACAAGCTGATCATGCCCGGCTCGAACAACTTCGGTGTCGTCGACGCCCGGACGCGGTACGCCTCCGGCGCGGTCGGCACGTTCATCGACGGCGTCTGGTGCGCCGGCGGCTCGAAGGCGCTCGCACCGCCGATCGTCGACAAGCTCGCGTCCGGCCAGATCCTCGTGCCGACTGCCGGTACGAACCCTTGGTGCTACCGCGGCCGGCCGAGTGCGGGGTACTTCGTTTCCGCGGACAGCAAGAACCCTGACGCCGCCGGTCAGCTGATCGCGTCCTTCATGACCGAGGAGTACCAGAAGGGCATGATCGAGGCGATGGACCAGCCACCGCTGAATCTCGACCTCGTCGCGTCCTCGAACGCTGTCGACGCGTACAAGAAGGGCATCGACTTCTGTAAGTCGAACGTCTTCCTGATGCCCCAGGCAATCGTCCGCAACCCCGCCCAGGCCCGCGTGGACGCCCTCCGCAAACCCGTCACCCCGCACGTCGGCAACATCGTCCAGGGCTACCTGGCCGGCTCCATCAAGGACCTCAAGGCCGAACTGAAGAAACTCAGCGACGCCACCTCCGCCGACCGCGCCCAGGCCCTGACCAAGGCCAAGGCCGCCGGCGCCAAGGTCTCCGAATCCGACTACGCCTTCTCCGACTGGAAACCCGGTCAGGACTACGGAGCCGCCAAGTGAACCGCACCGCCATAGTCACCGGCGCCTCTTCCCCCCGCGGCATCGGCCGTGCCACCGCTCTGCTCCTGGCCTCCCAAGGCTGGAACATCGGCGTCCTCGACATCGCCCCCGCCGACTCCCTGACCTCAGAAATCACCAGCACCTACAACGTCAAGGCCCACGCCGCAACCGCCGACGTCTCCAACGAATCCCAGGTCGTGGCGGCGATCGACGAACTAGAAGCCGCCCTCCCACCGATCGCCGCCTTGGCCAACCTGGCCGGCGTCTCCTCCCCCATCCCCTACCTCGAGCTCACGTCGGACGAGTGGCACCGAGTAATCAACATCAACCTCAACGGCGTCCACTACGTAACCCACCGAGTAGCCCAATCCATGGTCCGCCACAGCTACGGCCGCATCGTCAGCGTCTCCTCCACCTCAGCCCAGCTAGGCGGCGGCACCTACAGCAAAACGCCGTACTCCGTAGCCAAGGCCGGCGTCCTCGGCCTGACCAGAGCGTTGGCCCGAGAACTGGGCCCCCACGGCATCACCGTCAACGCGATCGCCCCCGGCCCCATCGACACCGACATCATGGGCGGCCCCCTAACCCCCGAACGCCGCGAGGCCTTGGTCGACACCCTCCTGATCAACCACCTGGGCCAACCCCAGGATGTAGCCTCCGCCATCGCCTTCCTGATGTCCGAGACCTCCGCCTACATCACCGGCCACACCCTCAACGTAGACGGAGGTCTCTACATGCACTGAGCTCACCAGTTCCAGGCGACACCGCGTCGGCACTGGCTGACCGGCGGCGTACCCTTCCGTCCGCCGCCGACGTAGACGACCTTCGTGCCCTCGGGGTTGGTGAAGCAGCCGTCAAGTTTGGCGTTCAGTTCCCGGTAGGTCTTCGGGCTCGCATAGATGAGCTTCCCAGCGGCGTCGTACCCACGAACCGTGTAGGTCAGCGGGTCGGTGGGAGCGGGGCGGGTCAGGGTGTCCACGTACTTCATCGGGGCGAAGAAGAAACCCTTCCGGAGGACGGCCTCGGTGGCCGGTCCGGTGCCGAAGGCGATGGTGACGCGGGCGACGGACTTCGTGTACGTCCCACCGCCGGTACTGCCCCCGTCGACCACGTCCATCTTGGTCTCGCCGTTGATTCCCCAGGCGAACGCCGTCTGCTTGCCCTTGGCATCGAACCCGCAGGCGGCGGCCATGTCCTTGGAGTGCTTCTTGATGACAATCCAGGCGAGCGCAGTGGTGCCGGCGGGAGGATTCACCCATTTGAACCCGTCCAAGACGGTGTAGCCCCGCGCGGCCGGATCGGGAATTGCCGCGGCATTGCCGTTGCATGCCTTGGCATACCTGTTCTGCTCGGCCGTGGACAGCGGCTCGAGAGGTGGTGTCGCCGCACCGACGCCCGCCCCGGAGGCCGGCGGCTGAGCTTTGTCGCCGCGCAGTGCTGGTACGCCGATCGCGAGACCGGCGGTAACTGCGACGACAGCTGCGGCCGCGGCGAGCGGGACCAGCCGACGACGAGGAGCGCCCTGAGCAGACTCGTGATCGATGATGGCGATCAACTCGTCGCGCTGCCGGCTGCGGGTGGCCGGACGGAGGTCGTGGTCCGGTGGGGGTGTGAGCTGGGTGTTCATGACTATGCCTCCAGGAAAGGAACGAGGTTGAGCTCTCGCAGGTGCTTGCGGGCTCGGGACAAGCGGGACTTGACCGTGCCGATCGGGACGTCCAGCGCGACCGCAGCCGCCTGCTGGTCGAGGCCCGCCCAGAAGCACAGCTCGACGATCTCGCGCTCAGGTTTGGACAGTCGCTTCAGTGCCTCGCGGGCGGCGCTGACCTGGTGGTCGTCGTCGAGCCGTCCGGCCACCTCGTCGGCATGATCGCGGACGTGTTCGGTCAGCAGGTTGGCGGCCGCGATCGCCCGCCGGTACCGGGCCTTCGACCGCCACTCGTTCCGCGCCGTGTACTCCGCGACCCGGTACAGCCAGGGCAAGGCGGACTCGCGGTCGAGAACAACCTCGGTACGTCGCCGCCAAGCGTGCAGGAACACCGCCGAGGTCAAGTCTTCGGCGTCGCTCCAGGAGGCGGTCCGCCGGTAGAGAAAGTTGTAGATAGCCCGCGAATGCCGATCGTAAAGCTCCGCGAAGGCCCCCGAATCCCCCTCGGCGGCCCGCTCCCACAGCTTCCGGTCACTACTCTTCGCCATCGCCACCCCATCGTGCCCCTCCTGCAGGGCTAACACCGGCCGGCCCCGGTCATATCCACACGCATACGCACTCCCATCTCGTCCCAAACTCGGCTCCTTGCACCCGGCTTGTGTCCAAGAACCCGAAAAGGTTCCAGCCACGGCATACGAACCGAGCGAGACGCCGAAGGCCCGCGCACAGTGCGAGACGCGCCGATCAGTCAGGGCGTGCTGGCTCTGCGCGCGAGGACAAGCCAGCACCGCGGGCTGCCGTCCTCGCGCCGGCCCAGAGCCGCCAAGGGGACCGTCGTCACAATGAATCCGGCTGCTGCCAGGTCGTTGCGGACCGCGTTCAGCGGGCACGTGCGGTAGTACATGACGAACCGGGGACGCCAAACGGCGTTCCGGACCCGCATCGCCAGATCGAACCCGAGCAGCGCCCAGTACCAGATTGAGGTGATGGGTGGCGGCGCGCCGATCGGGAAGGCGAAGAGCCCGCCAGGCCGTAGCGCGCGGTACACCCCGGCGAACAGTGCGGGCCGTTCGGCGGGCAGGAGGTGCCCTAGCGCTCCGAAGCTGACCGCCAGGTCGAAGACGTCGGCGAAGGGCAGCGCCCGGACGTCGGCTCGTACCCACTCGGCGTCCGGGTGCGCATCGCGCGCCTGCGCGAGCATGCCAGCGCTGAAGTCGACGCCGGTCATCCGTTCTCGGCACAGGCGTTGCAGGACTCGCATGCCCGCACCGGTGCCGCAGCACACGTCCAGTCCTCGGGCGAACGGCCCGAGCGGACGCAGCGCGTCGGTGGCCGCGTCAAGAATGCTCTCGGGGGTGCGAAACGGCGTGTGGTCGAACTTCGGAGCGAGCAGATCGTAGCCGCGCTCGACCGAAGACAGCGCCTGGACCGCCAGTTCACGCAGAGACGGGCCTTGAGGCGAGAACACCAGCCAAGGCTACTGCCCGGACGCCAGGCGGACTGTTCCGGGCGATGAGCCCGGGGGGAGGGCGGGAGCGCGCGTAGCAGGTGTGGGAGGAGCGGAGCGTCTGCGTAGTGCGCGTGGGGCCGGCTTACTCCCCAGCTGTACTTCTGTGGAGCCGGTGAGGGGACTTGAACCCCTAACCCCCGCTTTACAAGAGCGGTGCGCTGCCAATTGCGCCACACCGGCCGGTGTGCTGGTCCATAGTAGAGGATTGTGTGGGGTGTCTTGCGGGGGTCGGTGGGGTTTCGGTGGCTTTGGGGGGCTCGGGCGGTCTCGGTGTTGGGGGACTCGCTGGGGCTGGTGGCGTTGTTGCTGTGGGTGCAGGGGGCGACGGGGGCGGCGCTGGCGGTGGCGTTGGTGTTGTTGGCGGGGGACTTTGTGCCGGGGTTGTTCGGGGCGCTGGCGGGGGCGATCGGGGATCGGTTCGATCTCAAGCGGGTGATGGTGGTCTGCGACCTGGTGCAGGGGGTGCTGACGGTCGCGATGGGGGTTCTTCTGCCGCCGTTGCCGGTGTTGCTGGTGATGGTTGCGGTCCGGGGTGTGACGGCGACGGTGTTTCAGGCCAGTTCGCGCAGTGCGATGCCGGGGCTGGTGAAGGACGAGGAGTTGGAGGCGGCCAACTCGGCGTTGGGGGCGGGGACGTACGGGTTGGAGGCGGTCGGGCCGCTTATCGCGGCGGGGCTGTTCCTGGTGACCGACGTACGCGGGATTCTGTTGATCGACGCGGTGACGTTCTTCGTGTCGGCGGGGATGTTGAGTCGGTTGCCTCGGGTGCCGCGGGCTGAGCCGTCGGGGCACAGCTTCCTGAAGGACGCGCGGGACGGGCTGGGGTACATCTGGCGGGCCAAGGCGGTCCGGGTGATCGGCATCGGGTTCTTCGCGACGGTCGCGTTCAACGGGGTGGACGACGTCGCGATGGTGTTCCTGGCGAAGGACGAGTTGCATGGGAGCGACTCGGCGTCAGCGACGTTGTACGCCGGGGTGGGGATCGGGCTGATCGTCGGGTTCCTGCTGCTGGCGAGGTACGCGAAGGGCATGAAGATGCCGACGTTGATGCTCCTCGGGTTCGCGGTGAGCAGCTTGGGGAATCTGGTGACCGGACTCGCGTGGGCGATCTGGGCGGCGCTGGCGTTGCAGGTGATCCGCGGGCTCGGGATCGCAGGCGTCGATGTCGGGATCAACACGCACCTGCAGCGCATCGTGCCGGCGCATCTCAGGAGTCGGGTGTTCGGGAACTTGTACGGCGCGATCGGGCTGGCCGCGGGGCTCTCGTACGTGCTCGGCGGACTGCTCTTGCAGCACACAGACGCTCGTACGACGTTCGTCACCGCCGGGGCTGGTGGGTTGCTGGCTACGGTTGGGACTGCGATCGGAGTTCGGCGATCGGGCCGCGGAGAGCACGAGCTCCCGGTACGGCGATGAGGGCGATCGCCGCCATCACGAGGAACGCAGCGGCCGGGTGATCGACCAGCAGGCCGACCACTACGGCGACGATCAGGCCGCCTAGGTTGCCGGACATCCAGATGAGGCCGGCGGCGGTGCCCTCGGCTTCTCCAGTACGGCGTTCCACCAGCTCGAGCACGATCGGAAGAGCCGGGAGCAAGAGCAGGCCGATGAGGGTAATCGCGACGAATCCGGTCAGTACGCCGGGGGCGACCGCGAGTAGAACGCAGGCCGCGGCGGTTGCGGTGAGGCTGACGACGAGCAACCACGATTCGGCATGGCGGCGTACGACGAGGATCGGGATGAGCGCGCTGCCCAGTACGCCGGCGATCACGTTCACCAGCAGGATGGTGCTGGCGGTGCCGCCGCTGACGCCGGCCGGTTCGAGGAGGGCCTGGGCGAAGGTGCTCATGGCAACGAATACGCCGAACGGGAAGAGCGCGAGCACGCACAGGCGGCGGATCAGCGGATCACCCCAAGCGGCCGCGAGTGCCCCACGGTCAGTCCGGGCGGGCGAGGTGGTGCCTGCGTGCACCGCCGACGCATCACTGGGCTCTTCCTGCGGGGTCAGCGGTTCGTAGGCGAAGTAGGCGACAGTTGTGGGTTCATGGGTGGGGTCGAAGGGGCCGCGGCGGCGTACGACGATGGCGAGGATGACGGTTGCTGCCACGCAGAAGATTGCGGTGATCCACAGCGTGGTCGGCAGGGACGACGCCGTAGTGAAGATGGCCGACAACAGGAAGGCGATCACCATGCCGGCGAAGATGCTGGCCGTGCCGACCGCGATGCCGGTGGGACGGTCCTTTTCGGCGAGGTAGCGGCCGGTGATGCCGGTGACGGCGTTCAACACCAGCGGTTGGGCTATCGAGGCGAGGATCTGGCCGGCCAGGAGCCAGCCGAAGTCGTCGCCGATCAGGCGCACCAAGGCGCCGAGGGCGGTCAGGACGGCCCCGGCGAGGAGCGCCGGGCGGAACCAGCGGTCCAGCAACAGGCCGCAGGGGATGGCGAGTACGACGTACAGGAGGGGGAAGACCTGGGCGAGCCAGCCGATGGCGCTTTCGGAGACGCCGTAGCGGTCGGCGGCGACCGTCGTGACGCCGGCGAAGTTGAGCCAGACGAGTTGGGTGGCCGCGCCGACCAAGGAGTAGCCGACGATCGCCGGCCACTGACTCCGCATCCGCATCTGCGAACTGTAGCGCCGGGACTGGCGTACAAAGGAGGAATGGTTGATTGGGAGGGGCCGCTGTCCGAGGCGTACGAGCGGGCGATGATCTACCTGGAGGGGCTGCCGGAGCGCCGGGTGGGGCCGCGGGCGACGGCGAAAGAGTTGCACGAGGCGCTTGGTGGGCCGTTGCCGACCGGGCCGACGGATCCGCGTGAGGTGGTTGAACACCTTGCGAAGGGGGTCGATGACGGGCTGTTGCCGAGTGGGAGTGGGCGGTTCTTCGGGTTCGTGTTCGGCGGCGCGACGCCGGCGTCGCTGGCTGCGGACTGGCTGACGACGGTGTGGGATCAGAACGCGGGTCTGTACGCCGCTTCGCCCGCTGCCGCCGTGGTCGAAGACGTCACCGCGCGGTGGCTGGTCGAGCTGTTCGGGCTGCCGACGGGCACCTCGGTCGGGTTCGTCACCGGTGCGCAGATGGCCAACTTCACGGCGCTGGCGGCGGCACGGCATGAGGTACTGCGCCGGGCCGGGTGGGACGTCGAGCGGGACGGGCTGATCGGCGCACCGCCGATCCGGGTGCTCGCCGGAGCGGAGCGCCACGACACGATCGATCGGGCGCTGCGGTTCCTCGGCCTGGGAACGAACAGCATCGTGCCGATCGCGGTGGACGAGCAAGGGAGGATGCGCCCTGACGCGCTGGCCGAGGCGCTCGATGCGGATCCCGGCCGGGCCGCCGGCGGCCGTGGTAGCGCGATCAACCGACCGACGATCGTCTGCGCACAGGCCGGCAACGTCAACACCGGTGCGTTCGATCCGATCGCGGAGATCTGCGAGATCGCACACGCACAGCAGGCGTGGGTCCACGTGGACGGTGCATTCGGATTGTGGGCAGCAGTCAGTCCGGGCCTTCGGCAACTAGTTGATGGGATCGACAGAGCCGACTCCTGGGCGACGGATGCGCACAAGTGGCTGAATGTGCCGTACGACTCGGGCATCGTGCTCTGCGCGCATCCCGAGCCGCACCGGGCCGCGATGTCGATCCGGGCCGCGTACCTGATCCAGGACGAGAACGGCGAGCGTGACTCGCTCGACTACAACCCGGAGTTCTCGCGCAGAGCCCGCGGCATCCCCGTGTACGCCGCCATCCGCGCGCTCGGGCGGGATGGCATCGCCGAGATCGTCGACCGCTGTCACGCGATGGCAAATCGATTTGCACAAAACCTCAGAGCCGGCAGAGCAGAAGTCCTCAACGACGTCGTGCTCAACCAGGTCCTGGTGAGGTTCGGCGACGATGCCACCACCCGTCGCGTGGTCACCGAGGTACAGAACGAAGGCACGTGCTGGATGTCCGGCACCACCTGGCAGGGCAAGGCCGCGATGCGCATCTCGGTCTCGAACTGGACCACCGGTCCGGACGATATCGACCGCTCGGCAGCCGCCGTACTGAAAGTGTTCGAGCAGTTGTCGATTTCCTGACCGGCCGTTCGACGCCCAGGCGTACGAACGATCACAGGAGGAGACGGACATGTCGTTCCAGGCGTACTTGGACAAGATCGAAGAGAAGACCGGGCGGACCCCGCGCGAGCTGGTCGACGAGGCCAAGGCCAAGGGGTACGGCGACGTCAAGGCCGGGGTGATCTGCGACTGGCTCAAGGCGGATTACGAGCTCGGGCGGGGGCACGCGATGGCGCTCGTGCACGTGATCAAGAACGGGCCGCAGATCAGCGACAAGCATGTCGGCACCACGGGCACGCACTCCGACCCGAGCAACATGCTCTGGCTGGACGGGAAGGCGACCAACCCGGCGCTACGGTAGGCGGGTGGAATCGAAGAAGTCGCCGCGGGACAAATGGATCACCGTCTACGGGCGGAAGCCTGTGCTGGAGGCGTTGCACGATCCGAAGCTCTCGGTGGCGAAGGTGGTGCTCGCGGACAACGCGACCGGGGGCTCCATGCAGGAGATCCTCCGGGCCGCGGAGAAGTACGGGACGCCGGTCGAGCGGGCGACGGCCAGCCGCGTGAAGTGGCTGGCCGGGAACGGCAAGCACGACCAGGGTGTCGTCGCGGACGTCGACGCGCCGCGGATGACCCCGCTGGAGGAGTTCGTCCGGGACCGCGGGAAGCGGCCGACGAACGTGTTCCTGCTCGACGGCGTCACGAACCCGGGCAACGTCGGCATGATCCTGCGGACCGCGACCGGCGCCGGCTTCGACGGGGTGATCCTGCCCAGGGCCGGTACGCCGCACGTCGGGCCGCTCGTGATCAAAGCCTCGGCCGGTATCGCGTTCCAGGCGCCGATCGTCAACACCTCCACCGCGAAGGCCGCGGTCGACCTGCTCCGGAACGCCGGGTACCACGTCTACGGGCTCTCGGCCCGCTCGCAGGACTCGCTGTTCAAGGCCGAGCTCGCCCCGCGCGCCGTGTACGTCCTCGGCGGCGAGACCAACGGCATCACCGTGTCCACCGACTCCGACCTGCAGATCCCGCTGCATGCCGGCGTCGAGTCCCTGAACGTCGCCGTCGCCGCCGCGATCGTCGCCTTCGAGGTCACCAACCGCTGACCGCCAACCGCTGATGCAACCGAATCTCACGACGACGCGTTTATTGCGCAGCGCGAGTTGAGGAGGCCAGGTTGGACAGCGAGGCGGAGGGCGAGTACACCGCGTTCGTCACCCATCACGCCAACGCGATGTGGCGTACGGCGTACCTGCTCTGCGGGGACCGTCGACGGGCGGAGGACGCGACCCAGGAGGCGCTGCTGCGGCTGTACCGGCGCTGGCCGAGGCTGTACCGCAAGGGCGGCATCGTCGCGTACGCGCGAAAGGTCGTCGTCTCCGCGACACTCGACGGGCTGAGACGACGGTCGAGCACAGAGGTCGTCGGCGGCGACACCTACTTCACCGGCGAGGCCGATCCGACCGACCACGTCGGCCGTGCCGAGCGTCGGCTCGTGATCACGCAGGCTCTCGCCGAGCTCCCCGAGCGGCAACGGGCCTGCGTCGTACTGCGGTACTTCGACGACCTGTCCGTCGACGAGACCGCCGACGTACTGGGCTGCCGGCCGGGCACGGTCAAGAGCCAGACGATGCGCGCGCTCGACAAACTCCGCCTGCACCCGGCCCTCGCCGACTTCGACCTCGCCGAACTGGGAGGCTGACATGACCAACCACCTCAAGGACCTGATGACCGAGGCCGTCGACGCGCAGGCGCCGTACGTCCCCGACGTCGACACGCTGGTCCGGACGGGCCGCAGGCAGGTACGCCGACGCCGCGTCGTCACCGCGATCGCAACGGCAGCCACGGTCGCCGTCATCGCGGGTGCGACGACGGTCGCAGTCGGAACGATCGACCGCTCCAGCGAGGAGCCGGTCGCCCCGATCACGTCGCCGAGCCGGACGCCGGACACTTCAGAGCTGTCCGCGCCGCCCGGCGGCAGTACCGGGCTCTGCACCAAGGGGGACGGTTCGGCGTCCGACGGCTGGTTGTGGCCGAAGGTCGTTCTCTACGTCCAGGACACGTTCGGGATGTCGATGGTCCGGTCGCCCAAGGCCGGCGGTGCCATCGCGTTCTGCACGACCGAGTGGGGCAACGGGGCTAGCCACTCGGTCGTACCCGGCGGCGCGAAGAACGGGATCGTCCTGCGCAAGAGCGCCGCGGAAGGTCGGGGTGCAAAGCCCGGCTCGAGCGTGACCACCGTGTTCGGCACGGTGCCGCGCGGGACTCCCCCGCGGGTGACCGTCGAGACGGCGGACGGGTACGTCGGCGTCGCGAAGGTCAAGGACGGGTACTTCGTCTACCGCCGCGTGGAGCACTCGCGCTGGCCCGGGCCGCTTCCGCACGCGATCGTCCGGTTCAAGTACGCAGGCAAAGCGGAGTACGTCGCGGCTAGCCGGTGATCTTCTCGACGAGCTGTGACGCCGAGTCCCGGTCGTAGCCGCCGGAGATCTCGGTCTTGCCGCCCGCGATCGCCGACTGGACGCTCGGGGCGGTGACGACCTCGCCGCGGACGACGATCGCCAGCTGGTTCGCGGGCGGGGTCTGCTTGGCGAGCCCGGCAGTCAGCTGCTCGAACAGGGTGGCGCCCTTCGAGTCGAGGGTGAGACCGACGTACCAGCCGCCGGCCCCGTTCTCCTGGATCGCCGCCTTGACGTCGGTCACGTTGCTGCCGTCGAGCTCGACCTTGCCGAGCGTGTACCGCATCCCCTTCGCGTCGCACGCCGTACCGGCAGGCGACGGGGTCGGGCAGGTGCCGGCCTTGACCGTGAGGACGCGGCGGAACTCGACCGCGGTCGGGTCGGACGGCTTGGTGCGGGCCGAGGGCTCGGCCGCCGGCTTCTTCCCGTCGTCGCCCCGGTTGACGATCACGATGACGGCGGCCGCGATGATGATGCCGAGGAGCAGCACAAGACCGCTGACCAGCAGGACGAGCCCTCGGGACCGCTTCGGCGACGGCTGGGAAGGGAAGAGCGGCGGCAACGGCGGCTGGCCCGGTGGTTCGTACGGCGGCTGGTTCGGAGGGACCGGCGGCTGCGTCATGGGACAGCATGCTACGTAGTCAAGAAGTCACCTTGAGCAGACGAGCCGCCAGCTCGGCGTTCCGCTGGGCGAACGTCCGCCACAGCTCCGGCGTCGCCGCGACCCGCTCTCGAGCCGTCGCCTCACCCGCCGCCCGCTGCGTCCACGTGCACATCCGGCCGGCCCGCAGCTCGAACCGCACGAGCACCCCGTCCGCCCACCCGTACACCTCCGCATCCCGCGGCTCGAGCCAAGCGACCTTCTGCTCGGCGACGATCCAGTCGAGCGCCTCGATCTCCCCCTGCACCTTGGCCGCGAACTCGTACCGCAGCCCGGCCGAAGCGCGATCCCGCCGCCGCACCAGCTCTGCCCGCAACGTCGCCACCGCAGCCGGATCCCGTTCCAGTACGGCGATCGCCGTACGCGCCAGCGCCTCGCGATCCCCCGGCCCGATCCCGAACAGCCGCCCGAACTCCTCGGCGGACCCGTCTCCGGAGACCGTGTATTGCAACGGCAACACGCGATGCAGCCCCGAGATCGCCTGCCGGATCCGCAGGCCACCGAGGTACGGACCGAAGTGCGGTAACGAACCGCTGACTGTGTGCGAGAAACTCAGCCCTGGCTTGGATCCGGTCGCGAGCCGGATGTAGCCGACAACCTCCGCGCCGCCCTCGACGCGGTTCCAGCGCGGCTTCGAATGTTCGAGCAGATTGCGCTCCAGCCACGCCGCCTCGTGTTCGGAATCGCACGAAACGCCTTCTACCCGGGCGATCCGCCGTACCATCCGGGCCAGGTGCGGACGGTCGCCGAGATTGACCCAGTACGACTGCACGCGCCGCCGCAGGTTGCGGGCACGACCGATATACAGCACCTTCCCGGCATCGTCGCGGAAACGGTACACGCCCGGCACTGTCGGCAACTCCCGGACGCTACGGATCATCAGCCCAGTGTGCCCGATCGGATCGGACGAGTGATGGTCGGTTGAGTGTTTGAAACGAATGCATTTCGGGGGTTGCGCGGCCGCGACCCGCAAGTCATCCTGACGAGCGATCCGAGTGCTCGCAGGGGGCTGTGAGGGCAAGCACCGGACTTGGGAGGCTGGGGGGCTTCGTGAGGTTATCCGCCACATGGCTGCGTCATGCGCTGCCTGCGTTGAGTGTCCTGTTGTTGCTGCCGCTTGCCGTGATCGCGCCGGCACAGGCCGCGGTCGCGCCGACCGGATTCAGTGAGCAGGTGGTGTTCACCGGCCTGACGAATCCGACCAACGTCGCGTTCTCGCCGGACGGCCGCGTGTTCGTCGCCGAGAAGAGCGGCCTGATCAAGGTCTTCGACTCGCTCGACGATCCGACGCCGAGCGTGTACGCCGACCTGCGCACCGAGGTCTACAACTACTGGGACCGCGGCCTGCTGGGGATGGCCCTGAACCCCAACTTCCCAACGGATCCAAGGATCTACGTTCTCTACACGCACGACGGCCTGATCGGCGGCCCGACGCCCAAGTGGGGTACGCCGGACACCAACGACGACCCTTGTCCGTCGCCACCAGGCCCGACCGCCGACGGCTGCCAGGCCAGTGCGCGGCTCTCGGTCCTCAACGAGAACGGCGCCGAGCAAGTGCTGGTCGAGGACTGGTGCCAGGTGTTCCCGAGCCACTCGATCGGCTCGATCGAGTTCGGCCCGGACGGCATGCTGTACGCCGGCGGCGGTGACGGCGGGAGCTTCAACTACGTCGACTACGGCCAGGACAGCTTTCCCGCATCCGACCTCACACCTGACAACCCGTGTGGCGACGGTCCCGCTCCGGTCGGAGCGACGCTGACGCCGCCGACCGCCGAAGGTGGAGCGCTCCGGGCACAGGACGTACGGACGACCGGCGATCCGACCGGCCTCGACGGTTCGATCATCCGCATCGACCCCGACACCGGCCAGGCCGCGCCGGGCAACCCGGCGTCGAGCAGCGCCGACCTGAACACGCGCCGCATCGTCGCGAACGGGCTGCGCAACCCGATGCGGTTCACGTTCCGCCCGGGAACCAAGGAGATGTGGATCGGCGACGTCGGCTACTCGACCTGGGAGGAGATCGACCGGATCGTCGACCCGACCGCTCGTGTGACGAACTTCGGCTGGCCCTGCTACGAAGGCGCCGGCCGGCAGCCCGGGTACGACGCGATCAATGTCAACCTCTGCGAGAACCTGTACGCCGCCGGCCCGTCCGCGGTCGCGGCGCCGTACTACGCGTACAAGCACAGCGACCACATCGTGACCGGCGAAACCTGCACCGTCGGCAGCTCGTCGATCTCCGGCATGCAGTTCTACGGCAGCGGGAACTACCCGGCGGAGTACGACGGCGCGCTGTTCTTCTCCGACTACAGCCGCCGCTGCGTCTGGGCGATGATGCCCGGCTCGAACGGCCTGCCGGATCCCGCGAAGATCCAGGTGTTCGCCTCGGGGTACGGCGCGACGAAGCTGCAGACCGGTCCGGGCGGGGACATGTTCGCGGTCGACTACGACAACGGCCGGATCCTGCGGTACGTGTACGACGCGACCAACAATCCCCCGAGCGCCGTGATCCACGCGGACCCGTCGAGCGGGCCGACGCCGTTGACGGTGACGTTCGACGGGACCGCCTCCAACGACGCCGATGGCGACGCGTTGACGTACGCGTGGGACCTGGACGGCGACGGTGTGTACGACGACTCGACGGCCGCGACCGTCCAGCACACCTATACGACGGCAGGAGAAGTCGTCGCGCGGTTGAAGGTGTCGGACGGTCATACGACCGGTGCGACGTCCATGCAGATCAACGTGGCGAACACGGCTCCGACAGCGCTGATCACGTCGCCCGGTCCGGCGACGACGTGGAAGGTCGGGGACACGATCAGCTTCTCTGGCTCGGCGACCGATCCGGAACAAGGGACGTTGCCGGGGTCGGCGCTGACCTGGTCGCTGATCATGCATCACTGTCCGAGCGACTGCCACACGCACACGATCACGTCGATGACCGGGGCGAGCGGTAGCTTCACGGCGCCGGATCACGAGTATCCGTCGTACCTCGAGCTGAAGCTGACGGCGACGGATGCGCAGGGGCTGACCGACACGAAGAGCGTGCGGCTCGATCCGAAGACGGTCGGGCTGCGGCTCGCCACCTCGCCGGCCGGGTTGCCGGTGACCTCGCTGAACACGACGGCGAAGACCCCGTTCACCTCCACGGTGATCGTCGGGTCGAGCGTCTCGGTGTCCGCGGACCCGACCCAGGCCTCGGCAAACCAGCTGTACCGGTTCGCGTCGTGGTCGGACGGCGGTGCGCGCGACCACAACCTCTTCGCGCCGGCCGCGGCCACGACGTACACGGCGTCGTACGGCGTGAAGCGGAACATCGCCCGGGGTCGACCGGCGCTTGCCTCGAGCACCTATCTCGCCGGGCGCGAGGCGTCCAAGGCCGTTGACGGGTCGATGACGACCGCCTGGTCGAGTGCGCGCACCGATCCGCAGTGGCTGCGGATCGATCTGGGATCGGTGCAGGTCGTCAACCGGGTGCTGCTCAACTGGTTGTCGACGGCGTACGCGAAGTCGTACCAGATCCAGGTCTCCGGGAGCGGGCGGACGTGGAAGACCGTCGCGTCGACGGTCAGCGGTGACGGCGGCACCGACAGCCTGGTGTTCTCACCGAACTACGCGCGGTACGTGCGGATCAACGCGACGAAGCGGGCCGTTGCCGGCAGCTACTACTCGCTGTGGGAGTTCGGCGTCTTCCAGGACACGGGGCTCGTGACCGGGATCGGCGGCAAATGCATCGACGTCTACCAGGCTGCGACCGCGGACGGTACGCCGACGACTCTGTACACCTGCAAATCGTCGGCGAACCAACTGTGGGTGCCGTCACTCGAGGATGCGACCGTGCGCACGATGGGCAAGTGTCTGTCGGCTCGCACCACCACGCTCAACACCCCGGCGGTGTTGTGGAGTTGCGACGGTTCACCCGGCCAACGGTGGACGCCGCAGACCAATGGCACGCTGGTCAATGCAGCATCCGGCCTGTGCCTCAATGCCGCTGGCGGTTTGAGCGCCAACGGCACCAAACTGATCCTCGCGACCTGCACGGGCGCGACGAACCAGAGGTGGGTGCTGCCGTAATTCAGTCGTTGTGACGACCGCGTCGCACCTATCGTCTGCGGTATGAGCAAGGGTTGGGTGGACGAGGGGTACGGCGCGGTCGCGGACACCTTCGCGGAGAACTTCTCGCTGTTCCCGGAGCTGGGCGCGGCCGTCACGGTGTACGCCGGAGGGCGCAAGGTGGTCGAGCTCTGGGACGGGGACGCCGCGCCGGGACGGCTGTGGTCGGAGGAGACCGTCGTACCGGTGTTCTCGTGTGCCAAGGGGCTGGTGAGCGTCGTCGTCCATCTGCTTGCTCAGTCGGGGCAGTTGTCGCTGGACGAGCCGATCGGGACGTACTGGCCGTCGTTTGTTGCTAACGGCAAGGACGAGATCACCTGCCGGATGGTGCTCGGGCACCGGGCCGGTATCCCGGTGCTGGACGCGACGCCGTCGTTCGAGGAGATTGCCGCGTGGACGCCGGTGATCACCGCGATCGAGGAGCAGAAGCCGCTGTGGGAGCCGGGGACGACGTACGAGTATCACGGGCATGTGTTCGGGTTCGTACTCGGCGAGGTGGTGCGGCGGCTGACCGGACAGTTGCCGGGGGCATATTTCCGCACCGTCATCGGTGAGCCGCTCGGGTTGCGGGCCTGGATCGGGTTGCCGGCTTCGGAATTGTCTGACCTGGCTCGGCTCGAGGAGTCCGAAGGGCGTCCGCCGGCGTTGGATCCCGAGCACCTGTTGATGCGCATCGTGACGATGAACGGCGCGTTGGTGTTCCCCGGCATCGACGAGCCGCACGGCTGGAACGATCCTGCCCTGCTTGCGATGGAGCTGCCCGGCGCCGGTGCCGTGGCCTCAGCAACGGGGCTCGCCGGGGTGTACGCCGCGGCGATCACCGGGCTCGACGGCGCCGAGCCGCTGTTGTCGCGTGACACCGTTTCCGACGCGGCTCGAGAGGTGTCGTCCGGCACTAGTTACCTGGGCTTCGACGCGGGTGCGCGGTGGGGATCCGGGTTCCTTCTCGACTCCCCGTTCCGTCCGACGCTTGGTCCTCGCAGCCTCGCGAACGACGGCGCGGGTGGCCAGTTCTCCT
This sequence comes from Kribbella sp. NPDC000426, assembly GCF_040300265.1. NCBI lineage: Bacteria > Bacillati > Actinomycetota > Actinomycetes > Propionibacteriales > Kribbellaceae > Kribbella > Kribbella sp. NPDC000426. The sequence continues at coordinate 1,409,029 of NZ_JBEPDK010000001.1, forward strand.
TCGGCGACGACGAGCACGGGATCGCGTTCGCGTACACCGCCAACAGGATGATCGGGCATGGCGACGCCCGATCGACTCGCCTGGTCGACGCCGTTCGCAGCTGTCTCAGCTGAGCAGGAGGTCGGCGACGAACTGCGGGGCCTCGTTCATCACGTTGTGGCCGGTCGGGACCTCGTGGACCTGCCAGGCCGGATCGGCCCGGAGCCGGGTGTGGAGGCCGGCGAACGGCGTCTGGTCCGCCCATCCCTCGCAGTACACGAAGTCCCGGCGACGGATCTCGTCGACCTTGCCGGTGAGCCGGATCTCCTGCATGAACGAGGCGAGCGGATGCGGACGACGGCGGGGATCGCCGTTGCCCGGCGGACGAACGGCGTACCCGCTGGTCGTGCTGCCCTCGATGGTGAGATTCCGGAAGTAGTCGTTGACCAGGGACCACCAGGACTCGCTGTCGCGCGGTACGAACGCGTCGAGGTGCACCATTCGCGAGATGCGGCCGGCGGCACGATCCGCGGCGGCGGTGATCACCATGCCGGCATAGCTGTGGCCGACCAGCGTGACGTCGGTGAGGTCGGCGCGCTCGAGCAACCGCAGTACGTCGTCGGCGTGCGTGTCGAGGTTGGCGGTTGCGACCGCCGTCTCGTCGTCATCCGGCGCCAAGCCGGTCAGCGTCAGCGCGTGGACCTCATGCCCCTCCAGGAACGGGACCACCGCCTCATAAGCCCACGACCCCTTCCAACCACCGGGAACCAGCACGAACGTCGTCATGGGCCTATCTCACCGGAGCTCGGCGTGGCTTGCTACCGCTAGGGAGCCAACTAATGCTCATCCCCGGCCAGCGTTGAGTAGAGGACAGAAGCTGACCACTACTGAGAGGAGGCTGTAGCCATGAGCAAATATCCCGGTGGTAAGTCGACTGTTACTCCGTACGTGGCTGTTCGTGGGGCCGCGGCCTGGCTCGAGTTCGTGCAGGAGGCGTTCGGCACCGCGCCGGCCTTCGCCGTTGCCAACCAGGACGGCACGATCGGGCATGCCGAGATCACCATCGGCGACTCGGTCGTGATGGCCTTCGACTCCCAGCCCGACTGGCCGGACACCCCGAGCTTCCTCAGCGTGTTCGTCGACGACGCCGACGCAACCGTCGCCCGCGCCGTCGCCGCCGGCGCCACCATCGTCACCGAGCTGACCACCTCCAAGATCGTCGGCGACCGCGGCGCCCGCATCAAGGACCCGGCCGGCAACATCTGGTGGATCCAGACCCACCTCTACGACGTAAACCCCGCCGACCTCCCCGCTCTCTTCGCCGACCCACAGGAAGCCGCCGCCATGGCCCGCCTCCAAGAATCCTTCGCCACCGAAATGCGCTCCCGCGTCTAGTGGACGGGATGCCAGCTGAAGGCAGCAGCCGTTCGCTCGACGTGGCCCAGGCCGGGGAAGGGTAAGTGGTACGCGTGGATCAGGAGGTGTTCGTCCGCCGCCCGGGCGAGAATTGCCCGGCGGCTCGCGATCGACACCTCCTGATCCAGATCCCACGGCGTGGCCCAATCCGGGTGCGTCAGTTGAAGCGGGTCGTAGAACGTGTCGCCGACACACAGCAGACGCTCTCCCCGCGACTGCAGGAGGACCGCGGAGTGCCCCGGCGTATGACCTCGCGAGAGAACGGCGTGGACACCCGGCAACAGCTCGGTACACGTGAAGACGACGGCCGCCAGGTTCGAGCGGGAGAAGCCGGCGCCGGTCATGCCCACCTCGAGCTGGCCGACGAGCGGTTCGATGCACTCGCCGTACCCGAAGAAGCTAGCCCCCAGACCGGTGTCCACAACCGCCATCCCGTCAGAGGTGCTGACGAACAAGCAGTTGTACCCACAGATCAGCGTGGATCGTCCCGCGCTCAGGCTTTGGGTGGGGATTGGGTGGTGTTCATTTGGGGTTCATGTGGGGTGGGGAGGGTCGCGGGGACTGCTGTGAGGGGAGCTTGGGATGGTTCGTGGTAAGTGGGTGGTGGCGGCTTCTGTGGTGGGGGTGGCTGCGTTGGTGGCGGGTACGGCGCCTAGTGCGGTGGCGGGTGAGCGGGAGCCGAAGGTGGTGGGGACGGCGACCTTGCCTGACATCTCCTTGGCCAAGTTCTCCAACGGGTTGATTCGTGGGTCGGTGGACAACGACCGGAAGGTCGATCTCGGTGGGATCGGCAGTGACATCTACCCGGCCGGTAAGCGTGGCGAGTTCTGGACCGTGACGGATCGCGGGCCGAACGGGCAGATCAAGGTCGACGGCGTGAACCGGCGGACGTTCCCGGTGCCGGGCTTCGATCCGGCGATCGTGAAGGTGAAGGTCGACGGCAAGAAGCTGAAGGTGATCGACGCGATCCCGATCACGACCCGGCACGGCAAGCCTGTCACCGGGCTGTCCAACCAGGAGAGCCACGACGAGCTCCCCTACACCTTCGACGCGTCCACGCGCCTCGGCATCAACCCGAACGGGCTCGACACCGAAGGCATCGTGCGCGCGAACGACGGCACGTTCTGGCTGGTCGACGAGTACAGCCCGTCGCTGGTGCACGTGTCGAGCCGCGGCCAGGTGCTCGCGCGGTACGTCCCGAAGGGCCTGAACCTCCAAGGCGCCGACTACCCGGTGATCGAGTCGCTGCCGGCGATCTTCCTGACCCGCAAGATCAACCGCGGCTTCGAGGGGCTCGCGCAACTACCCGGCGGCGACCTGGTCATCGCCCTGCAGAGCCCGCTCTCGAACCCGAGCAAGAAGGTCGGCGAGGCGTCGCTCAACACTCGCCTGCTGCGGTTCTCGCCGCACCGCGGAAAGCTGACGGCCGAGTACGCGTACCAGTTCGATCCGGTCGGCGTCGTCGACCCGGGTGAGGACGACACCAGCGAACTCAAGATCTCGTCGGTCGTTGCCGCAGGCCCCGAAACCCTGCTGGTCGAGGAGCGGACCGACAACGCCGCCCGCCTGCAACGCGTCGTACTGCGGCCGTCCGCGAACACCCTCGGCTCGAAGTGGGACGACGCGGCAACCACCCCGTCGTACGAAGCCGACGCGACCGGCGTACCGGTCCTGAAGAAGCAGCTGTTCCTCGACCTGAACACGGTCAACGGCGCACCGAAGAAGATCGAGGGCGTCGCGCTCGTCCGCGACACCCTGGTCGTCATCAACGACAACGACTTCGGGATGACCGATGGGCCGGCGGCGTTCGATGCCGAAGGCAACCTGGTCGGCAGCGGCATCGAGACGACGCTGGTCACGATCCGCCTGCACTGAGCCGACGGCCCTGGGAGCTCAGGAGGCTCCCAGGGCCGTTCTTATGCGCGCCTGTCGAGGCAGACCGCGGTGAGCCAGGTCCAGCCGAGTACGACGGCCACGTCGAACGCGATGATCGTGGGCCGGCTGCCCGCACCCGCACTGAGCCCGGCGAAGGCACCGAAGAACAGGATGCCGGTGACGGCGGAGAAACGGGCGAACCCGCGACGACCGATCGACCGGTAGTGCGCGGCGATCACCAGGCACCCGGCGATCAGACCGGAGAAGCCGATGGTGCCGGCAACGAAGTGGCCCATCCCGCGGGCGCTGATCTCGGCGTAGTCGGCCGGCGTCCCGGCCGGGAAGCCGGCTGCCGGATCGGCCGGAAACGCGGCCGCGAGCAGCAGGCCGAGTCCGTACACGGCCACGAGCCAGGGGCCCCACACCCGACCACGGGGGGCAGGCGAGCTTCCGCCGGCAGCGCGAAGCGGACGCGACCGGTGCCCGATCGTGCGGTGGAGGCCGATGGCGCGGCGGAGGCCGATGGCGCCGGCGATGGACAGCAGGCCGCTCACGACAAAGTTGGCTGTCTGGATCCAGCCCGGTCCGCCGTTGGCGAGGAGGCTGGCGGGGTGGCGGGTGATGTCGAAGCCTTCCCGGGTGAACGCCTGGGTCAGCCAGACCACGACGTACAGCGGACCGGCGACGGCACCGCCGGTGAGCAGCGCACTGGTGGAAACACCGCGGGCCGAAACGGTCACATCGTGAGCAGTCATCTCGAATGTCCTTTCACAGAGGATGTCGTCACCCCCTGCGTCGAGCGACCACGCCCGGACTCGACACCACAGACGAAATAGCCCCGCGAAGTGTGATGTGCGTTTGTTCACGTCACATCGGTTGCCTGCCCGGCGTCAGGTGTTTGTTCGATGAGGACAAACGCAAAGGAACGTCATGAGCGCAGTGATCGAAGGATTCGGTGGAGAGATCGTCGGACCGGACGACGCGGGGTACGACGTCGCGAGCCGGACCGCGTTGGTCGGGGGCAGCCCGGCGTACGTCCTCAGGCCGGCGAGTGTCGAGGATGTCCGCAAGGCGGTCGCTTATGTTGCGGAGAGCGGGCTGCCGCTGGCGGTCCGTGGCGGCGGGCACGCGTTCGCCGGGTTCGGGACGAACGACGGCGGTGTGGTGATCGAGCTCGGCAAGCTGGCCGGGATCGAGCTGGTCGACAAGGAGCGGCACGTCGTACGGATCGGCGGCGGTGCCACCTGGGGACAGGTCGCGGCCGCGCTGGCGCCGCACGGGCTCGCGATCTCCTCGGGTGACACGAAGAGTGTGGGCGTCGGCGGGCTGACGCTGTCCGGCGGGATCGGGTGGAAGGTCCGCAAGTACGGTCTGGCGCTGGACAGTCTGGTCGCTGTCGAGCTCGTGACCGCGGCCGGTGACGTCGTACGGGCGTCGGCAGACGACAACGCCGAGCTGTTCTGGGCGGTCCGTGGTGGCGGCGGCAACTTCGGGATCGTGACCGCGTTCGAGTTCGCGGCCCACCCGACGACCGACATCTACTTCGGCAAGATCGCCTTCCCGGCGAACGAGATCGCCGACGTGCTCCAGGGCTGGGCCGCCTACCAGCGCACCGCACCGGCCGAGCTCACGTCGATCGCGGCGTTCGCGAACCCGTTCCTCGGCGGCCCCGACGCGCCGCTGGAGATCGAGCTCGCGTACGACGGTGACGACGCGGACCTGGCCGCCCAGGCGATCGACCCGATCCGCAAGCTCGGGACGGTGCTCGCCGACGAGGTCGCGCTCCGGCCGTACGCCGAGGTCCTGGTCGACGGCGTGGTCCCGCCGCCCGGTATCCAGCTGACGACCCGGAGTGCCTTTGTCGACAAGGATTCCGTCCCCGAGGTACTGCGGATCCTCGCCGAGACCGGCGCGTCCCAGGGCTCGCCGATCATGGCCGTCCGCACCGTCGGCGGGGCCGTGTCGCAGGTCGCGGCCGACGCCACGGCGTACGCGCACCGCGAGGCGGAGCTGATGTTCGCCACGACCACGATCGGCCCGCCTCCGGTCATCGCGCCGACCGCCCCGGCCCGGCAGGCGCTCTGGGACAAGCTCGCGCCGCACGTCACCGGCGCGTACGCGAACTTCTTGTCCGAGGCCGATGATGCCGATGTGGCCGCGGTCTACCCGGCCGCGACGTACGAGCGGCTCGCGACGGTCAAGCGTGAGTACGACCCGGCCAACCTGTTCAGCGGCAACCACAACGTGAGGCCGGCATGAGCCCGACGAGCGGCAAGGTCTGGTTCGTCACCGGCTCGTCCCGCGGCCTCGGTCGCCACTTCGTCGAAGCTGCCCTGTCCCGCGGGGACCGGGTGGCCGCGACGGCCCGCAAGAGCCTCACCGAGTTGGTCGACACGTACGGCGACGCAGTACTCCCGCTCGAGCTCGACGTCACGGACAAGGCCGCCGTCTTCGGGGCCGTCGAGCAGGCGAAGGAGCACTTCGGCCGCCTCGACGTGATCGTGAACAACGCCGGCTACGGCCTGTCTGGGGCGGTCGAGGAGTTCACCGAGCAGCAACTGCGGGACCAGATGGAGACCAACTTCTTCGGTCCGGTCTGGGTCACCCAGGCAGCGTTGCCGTACCTGCGTGAGCAGGGCAGCGGCCACATCATCCAGATCTCGTCCGTCGCCGGGCTGACCGGGTTCCTGCTCGGCAGCGGGTACTGCGCATCGAAGTGGGCGCTCGAAGGACTGAGCGAGGCGCTTGCCCAGGAGGTCGCAGGCTTTGGGATCAAGGTGACCGTGGTCGAGCCGGGCGGCTACGCGACCGAGGGCCTGACCGGCGGTGTCGCCGCGACACCGAACCCGCTGTACGACGGCCAGCGTCAGGCGCTCATGGATTACGTTGCGTCGGTCGACTTCGACGACCCGGCCGCGGCCGGACCGGCGATCCTCGAGCTCGCCGACTCCCCCAACCCGCCGCTGCACGTGTTCTTCGGCCAGGGCTACGAGCTGGTGAAGCAGGCGTACGAGGACCGGCTGAAGACCTGGGCGGACTGGCAGGAGCTGTCGCTCAGGGCGATCTAGCGTCACGATGCAGTCCGACCGCGACGACGATGATCGTGACCGCGGCCAGTTCGGCCGGCCGCGGGAACTGCCGCAGTACGACGGCACCGATCACCGTCGCCGTGGCGGGCAGCAACGCCAGCATCAACGCGAACGTGGACCGCTTCAACCGCGCCATCGCGAGCTGATCCGCGACGTACGGAATTACCGACGAGCACACGCCGACTCCGACCGCCGCCGCGAGCAACCCGGGATCGGTGAACGCGGGAACGGCCGCGTGGACGCCGACGGGGAGCGCGAGCACGGTCGCCACTCCCATCGCGAGCGCGAGACCGTCGATCCGGCGCAGGCCTTCGACGCGAGACATGCGATGGCCGAGGACGACGTACGCCGCGAACAGGACCGCGTTGAGTGCGGTGAAGACCAGTCCGATCCAGTCGTGGGACAGGCGGATGTCAGTCAGCACGTAGACGCCGGCGACTGCGAATACCAGCGCCAGCAGGTTGCGCAGTGAACGCACGGCGATCGCCGCGAGCAGGATCACCGGCGCGAACTCGGCCGCGGCGACGGTGCCGAGCGGGATGCGATCGATCGCCAGGTAGAAGCAGCAGTTCATCACCGCGAGGACGGCGCCCCACGCGATCACCAGCCGGCGTGTGCTCCAGGAGAGAGGCTGCCATGCGCGCCACGGCCGCCGCCAGATCGAGAAGATCAACCCGGCCGCGGCGATCCGCAGCCAGGCCACGCCGAGTGGATCGATCCGCGCGAACAACAGCACCGCGAACGCAGGCCCCAGGTAATGGAAGACCGCGCTGACGATGAAGTAGGCCTGTGGCGGGACCGTCCGTCGCATCACTTCACGGTAGGAAGCAACTCGCCGTCGGGCCATGGCGTTTCGGCAAGCTCCGGGCGCTGATCCTTTCCGATGTGATACTGCGGCAATGCGTCGATCGATGATGTTCGCTGCCCTGGCCGGGTCGTTGCTGCTCGTCATGTCACCATTGACGGCTCAGGCGAAGGCGGAGGCCACCACGGTGAAGACTCTGACGTTCAACATCCATCACGGGCAGGGCGTCGTCGACGGGAAGCTCGACCTCGAGCGGGTCGCGAAGACAATCGAGGCCTCGGGCGCGTCGGTCGTCGGCCTGCAGGAGGTCGACAAGTACTTCGACGCACGCAGCAACTGGGTGGACCAGCCGGCCTGGCTGGCGGCGCGGCTGAAGATGAACTACGTGTTCGCGGCCAACCTCGACTGGGACCCGCTCGAGCCGGGCAAACCCCGTCGGCAGTACGGCACGCTGGTGTTGTCGAAGTACCCGATCGTTGACTCGCGCAACAGTCTGCTGCCGCTGCACCCGGGCAGCGAGCAGCGCGGGCTGCTGGAGACGCTGATCGACGTCGGCGGTACGCCGCTGCGCTTCGCCGACACGCACCTGACCACGATCAACGACGGCGAGCGGATCGAGCAGGTCAACGCGATCGTTGCCTTGCTCAAGGATGCGCCCGAGGCAACGATCCTGGTCGGCGACTTCAACGCCGTACCGTCGTCGGCCGAGGTGAAGACCCTGACCACCCATTGGACCGACACCTGGCCGGAGAAGGGTTTCGGGCTCGGGTTCACCAGCGCGGTACCGCTGCCGACCAAGCGGATCGACTACCAGCTGCACAGTGCGCAGCTGGCGACGACCGCGGTGACCGTCCCGGCGAGCCTGGCCTCCGACCATCTCCCGGTCGCGGCCACCTATTCGCTGAGCTGACTTTCGTACGCCTCCGCGGACCAGCTGGCTGCGGTCTTCGTGACCAGCTTGGCGCCGAGTCGTTCGTAGAAGCGGTAGCCGGCCGTGTTCTCCAGGCGGAGGCCCCAGCCGATCGGGAGCCGATCCGGCAACGCGTGCCGGGCGAGGCCGAGCATCAGCTTGCGACCCACGCCGGCGTCGCGGAACTGCTCGCGGACGTACAGGTCGTCGAGCGCGAGCTGATCGCCACCGACCCACAGGTACGGCCGGCGCAGGGCGGACACGTAGCCCGCCGCAACCCCGTCCACCTCAGCCAGCAGCACGATCACCTCCTCGCGCCCGAGGAACCCTTGCCAGTCCGCGACGCTTGCCGTCACGTACTGCTGCTGATCCTGGTACGCCGCCAGCTCCCCCAGCATGGTCAGCACGAGCTCTGCATCCGCGACCACCGCGCGGCGAATCTCAATGGACATGAACCCCTCCGGTTGAAGGCTTGAACGCCGGTACGACGATCAACGCAAGGACCGCCGCCACCGCTGCGGTGATCGCGGCGAACGTGAACCCGCGCGCGAATCCGCTCGACACGGTGCCGGCAAGACTGGCCGCGGCCACACTCGACACGACCGCCACGCCCAGCGAGGCGCCGAACTCGTGGAACGTGCTCAGGATGCCGGACGCGAGGCCCGCCTCCCGATGGTCGATCTGCGCGAACGTCGTGGTCGACGACGCGACGAACGCGGCGCCGAGTCCCACCGTCCCGACGGTCATCCCGGTCACGATCACGGCAGCACCCGCCCAGATCGCTGGGAGAGCGACACCGATCACGGTGATGACGAATCCGGCGACCGCGACCGGGCGGGCGCCGGCCCGTCCGACGAGTTGGCCGGCCAGGTGCGCGCCGACGATCGCGGCGATTGCCACCGGCAAGAACAGCAGGCCGGTGCGGAGTGCGCCGTACTGCTTGAAGTGTTGCAGGTAGAAGGATCCGAGGAAGAACATCGAGATCATCAGAGCGGTTGCGATCAGCAACATGAAGGTGCCGGCGGCAACGGGTCGGCGGGTCAGGATCCGGAGGTCCATCAGCGGTGACCGGACGGAGCGCTGGACCCAGGCGAAGACGCCGTACAGGACCAGAGCGCCGGCGAGCGTGCCGAGGGTTGCGGCCGAGAGCCAGCCGCGGTCGCCGGCGTTGATGAGCGCGTAGATCGCCGCACCTGTGCCTGCTGTGACCAGAAGAGCGCCGGGTACGTCGAGGCGGCCCTGCTGGTCGCTTCTCCGGTCTTTGGGGAGCGTTCGCAGCAGAAGGACGAACACGATCAGGCCGATCGGCAGGTTGATGTAGAAGACCCATTGCCAGCCGGGGCCGGCGGTGAGCAGACCACCGAGCAGTACGCCGATCGCGGAGCCGCCACCGCCCATCGCGGACCAGATGCCGAGTGCCTTGTTGCGCTCGTCGCCGTCGAACGTCTTGGTGACGACGGACAACGCGGCCGGCGAGAGCATCGCGGCGCCGATGCCCTGGGCGACGCGGCCACCGAGGAGCAGCTCGGGGCTTCCGGCCAGGCCGGTGACGAGCGAGGCCAGCGTGAACACGATCAGGCCGGTCAGTACGACGCGGCGCGAGCCGAACAGATCGGCGGCGCGACCGCCCAGCAGCATCAGGCCGCCGAACATCAGCGTGTACGCGCTCACCACCCAGGTGAGGGTCTCGCGACTGAGCCCGAGATCGGTCTGGATGTTCGGCAGCGCGATCGCGACCACGGTCACGTCGAGGATCAGCATGAACTGCGCGACGGCGAGCAGCCCCAGCAGCCGCCACCGCCGGGGATCGGGTTGGTTCATCGGTCATCATCCTTAAGTCGAACAGGCGTGTACGGGTTAGAGCGCTACCGTAACTCGTACACTGGTGTTCGACAAGAGGAATTCGTACAGCGGTGTTCGAGATGAGGAGGCGGTCGATGGCGGTGACGACCCGGCGGGCGGACGCGCAGCGCAACATCGCGGCGATCCTGACCGCGGCGGCGGAGTGCCTGGCCCGCGATCCGGCCGCGAGTACGTCGGAGATCGCGAAGGCGGCCGGGGTCGGGCGGGTGACCTTGTACGGCCATTTCCCGTCGCGGGCCGAGCTGGTCGACGCGGTCTTCGTACAGGCGATCGCGGACGGCGAGGAGACACTCGGGCAGGTCGATCTGACCGGCGATCCGCGCGAGGCGCTGGGCCGGTTGATCGAGTCGAGCTGGCAGCTGGTCGACCAGTACCGCGCGCTGCTGCTCGCGGCTCAGGACGCGCTGCCGCCGGGACGGGTGCAAGAGCTGCACGCCGATCCGATGGCCCGCGTGGAGCGGTTGCTGGAACGCGGCCGCGCCGACGGCGTCTTCCGCACCGACCTGCCGACCTCGTGGCTGGTCAGTGTCATGCACAACGTCATGCACGGCGCCGCGGGCGAACTCCAGGCCGGCCGCATCACCACCGACGAGGCCGCGCCGTACATCACCGCGACCTTGCTGGGCGCGTTCGCTCCGGTCTGACTACTCCAGCCAGATGGTTTCGAAGGTCGGGTTGGCGTGGATGTGGACGGCCTCGTAGCCGCCCGGGCCGGTGCGGAACTTGTGCGGCGTGTCGGCCGGCACGACCAGGATCTGTCCGGCCCGGCCGACGATCTCCTCGGTGCCGACGGTGAACGTCGCCGTACCGCGGCGGATGATGAAGGTCTCGGCGTACGGATGCTTGTGCAGCCGCGGCCCGGCGCCTTCCTTCGTGGTCGACTCGAGAATCAACGAGACCCCAGCCCCACCCGGCAACTGGGTGTAGTTCTCGGTCCACTCCTCCCCGTCGTCCCGCCCGTCGGCCCGGTTGATCACCGCGGCCCCCGATTTCGCGATCTCCGTCATTCCACCCTCCTCGCTGGTCCTAGTCACCGTAACCTCGCACCAGGTCCTTTCAAATCCCTTTCACCCCTGTGCACGTTAGCCTCGGGCGCATGGAGCTGACCCGGACCTTCACGACGGAGCAGTACACGCGTGCCCTCGAATCCTGGGGCTTTCTCGACCTGGGCGGGAAGACGCCGGTGTTCACCTCGCCGTTCGGTGACGTGTTCTTCCAGGCAGCGGACGGGTTCTGGTGGCTGGACACGCTCGAGGGGACGTTGACGCGGCCATGGGCGACCGCGGACGACTTGCGCGCCGAGCTGAACACCGAGGACGGGCAGGACCAGTACCTGCTGGCCGGGTTGGCTTTCGGCGCGGAGAGTCGTGGCGTCGTACCGGGTCCCGACCAGGTGTACTCGTTCGCGCATCCGCCGCAGCTCGGCGGCGAGCTCGGGGTCGGCAACGTCGAGGTCCTGGACTTCGTGGTGTCGCTGCACATCCTCGGTCAGATCCACACCCAGACCCGCGACCTGCCGCCCGGTACGCCGATCTCGGGGTTCACCGTCAGCTGATTAAGGTGTGGCGCATGCCGTTGTATTCGTTCGAAGGTAAGCGTCCGACCGTGCATCCGGACGCGTGGATCGCGCCTACCGCGACGCTGGTCGGGGATGTGGTCGTGGAGGCCGGGGTCTCGATCTGGTACGGCGCGGTGATCCGCGCCGACCTGGGGACGATCACGATCCGCGCCGGGGCGAACATCCAGGACAACACGGTCATCCACGTCGGCCACAACGGCTGCGAGATCGGGCCGAACGCGACGGTCGGGCACCAGTGCCTGGTCCACGACTGCACGATCGGCGAGCAGGCGCTGGTCGGCAACGGTGCGATCGTGCTCGACGGCGCGGTCGTCGGCAAGCGCTCCTTGGTCGCCGCCGGCTCGACCGTCACACCGGGCGCCGTCATCCCGCCGGAGTCGGTCGCGATGGGCAGCCCGGCCAAGAAGATCGTCCCGCTCGACGGCACCGCGAAGCTCTTCGTCGACCACAACGCCGCCGTCTACCACGCCCTCGCCGAACGCCACGCCGCGACTGTCGAGGAGGTCGAATGATCGACGAATTCGCCAAGGCCTATCTGCACGACGAGCTCCGCTGGGTCCGGAACTCGCTGCTGTCCACGCTGGACGGGCTCTCGGAGTACGACGTACGCCGTCCACTCACCCGGACCGGGACCAACCTGCTCGGCCTGGTCAAACACCTCGCGCTGACCGAGGCCCGGTACTTCGGTGAGATCTTCGGCCGCCCGTACCCCGAGCCGATCCCGACCTTCGACGACCCCGGTTACGCGAACCACGACCACATGTGGGTCCGCGAACACGAGTCCCGCGCCGACGTCGTCGCGGCGTACCAACGCGCCTGCGAGTACGCCGACACCACCATCGACACCCTCCCGATCGACGCCCCCGGCTTCGTCTCCTGGTGGCCCCGGCCGAACGTCAAACTCCTCAACATCCTCGTCCACGTAGTAGCCGAAACCAACCGCCACACCGGCCACGCCGACATCCTCCGCGAACAACTAGGCGCCCCCACCGGCGCCCCCGAAGTCGACTGGGAGGCCCACCGCTCCCAAATAGAAGCAGCCGCCCGCGCCGCCGAGAACTGACGTACTGCGTCTGCCCCGCGTGCTACGCAGGCGCTTCCTTCGTCGCTCCGCTCCTCAGCGCACCTGCTACGCCCGACTACCCACCCACCCCCGGCTCATCGCCGGTGCATCCCTTCCGGCTACCGCCGGGAGTTGCGGCTACCGCCGGGAGTTGCGGGCTGCCGCCCGCGGATTGCTCGCTGGCGCTCGCGGCGAAAGCCAGGCCGCGTCACCCACAAGACCACTGTGGTCGAGGGGACCGCCAAATGTCGCCATGTTCTTCTCGTCTCCCGGTCTCCGTCTTCACCCTGGCCCCGACCGAGGCCTTTACCGGCTGCAGTTCATGCACAGCCTCACCGCGCCGAGGCACGCCACGGGTGGTCGAGCAGGGATTGCCAGGCGAGCTGCCAAGGAAAGAGGTGGATGTACCTGTCGCCGGTGCCAGGCTCGTGCTGTTTGTAGACGTCATCCCCCACAAGCACCGTCACTCCCCAACTCGACAGCCTCTCAATCGCCTGCTGAATCGCCGGGAACCTGGTCTGCGCGTAGTTCGAGAATGGCATGGCCACGACAGGCTGCTTCTTCCCTACCGCCTCAACCAGAAGCCCCAGCGGCAGCGTGTCAGAGATCCCTGCAGCCCACTTGGCGAGGCTGTTGCAGGTAATGGGGGCAACGATCATGGCGTCGGCCGGAGGCAAGACGTCGGGTGCCTCGGGGTCCTTGTACGAGGTGCGCACGACATGGCCGGTCTGTGCGGAGAGCGCGTCGGCGTCGATGAATCGCCGGCCCTCAGGCGAGGCGATCACGCACACTTCCCATCCATCAGCCTGAGCCAGCTCAACGAGCTTGCCGATGTCACGAGCCGCGGGCGATCCCGTCACCAGGGCATACAGGACCGGTCGTCGGGTGTCGGTCATGATGTCCGTACCTCTCCCTCAGATGCGAATACCGCACCAAGCCGCGAACCTTGCAAGTGAGGCGGTCGTACAACAACTCTGGAAAGCTGGTGACCGTTGAGTACGCGGCAGCGCACACGACAGAGCCAATCGGCAGCATCCACGTCTACCGCGTGGTTCGAGCCGGGATCATCGAGGACGTCAGCATTCCAGAGGTCGCAGCTAGTAATCCGTACCTGTGCAGCGCTAGCCATCCGTCCCAGGGCAGCGGTCTGTGTGGGGCGTGACTTGTAGCCGGCCGAGTCCTGATTGGCTACCGGTCTCGCCGCCGGACGGCAGTCGCCAGCTTGGCCCACCCGGGATCTGCACCTGTTGCTCACCCGGTTTGACGGTGACGTGGAAGGTCTCGATGTCTGGTTCGCCGGCCTGGCGCCAGCCCGCGAGAGCAGTCTCTACTTGATCCCAGAGCCGATGCGGCCCGCCTTGCTCGACGGTCCAGTTTGCCGCGGTGCCTGAAAGTGCTGCATACGATTCGTCCGGTTGCACCAGCAGGTGTTCCGGCAGATCGCCGCCAGGGCCAAAGTTGATGTGCTGTGCTTCTGGTACAGCGAGCTGGGCGACGAGCTGGGCGGGTCCGTAAGCTGTTAAAACCTCTGGCCCGAGTTCGGTCTCGCGCGAGCCCGAACCTTCGGAGAGGTTGGGAATGATGGCAGGCTCCGGGTTGTGCGCTCGGGCGGACATAAAACTGACGTACCCCGGCAGGAACTGCCCTTCGGCTGTCCGGTCGCCGGTCACGGTCAGCTTGACGAGCCCCGTGCCGCCAATCCATCCCGACAGCGTGACGAGGATGATCGTGCCCGGCTTGGACTGCTCAAGCCACGCGCTCGGCACATATCGGAAGGAGCACGTCGCGATGATCCGGTCGTATGGCGCTCGGTCTGGTGATCCCGCCTCGCCGTCGCCGACGACCAGGTGCGGACGGTAGCCGGCGCGGCCGAGAGCTCGCCCAGCTCGCGCTGCCACTTGAGGATCGACCTCGACTGACGTGATGTTGTCTTCTCCGAGCCGGTGACACCCAAGTGCGGTCGAGTACCCCGTGCCCGTGCCGATCTCCAGTACACGGTTGCCGTCGACGACCTCGAGGTCTTCCCACATCTGGACCACCAGACTCGGCATGGTCGACGATGACGTGGGATTGCCGTCCACCGCCTCGACTACGTCGGCCGCCGTTGTCTTGCCGTCTAGCTGGGTGACGTGCGAGATGTCCTCGTAGACCACTTCCAGCCAGCGATCATCTCCAGATCGCTCAGCTGAGATCGGGTCCCACAGCGTTGGCCCGTCGATCCGATCGATCTTGGCGAAGAACTCCGGGATGAACTCTTGCCGCGGCACGCTCTCGACAGCCGCTCGCCACTCTGCCGAGCGCACATGGCCGGCCCTGGCCAGGTCCTCGGCGAGTTGTTTGCGCAGCTCCGCCGCGTGCCAGGTGGGGTGGTCGGGGGTCACAAGTTTCCTTCCAGCACGTTCGCGAAGGCGGCTGTCATCGGGAGCCCAGTTGACGGTTCCATCCAGGCCCATTGCCCGTTTGGGTTGCACTCCAGAAAGTACGGCACGTCGTGGGAGTCGACAGTGAAGTCGAAGCAACCAAACTTGAGGCCAAATCGCTTCAGATAGTGCTGCATCTGCTCGACCAACTGGGCTGAGGGATCGACGGCTTCATAGGAGAGTGTGTCGTAGTCCGATCGCCAGTCCAGCCGTTCAACCGAGGACTCGATGCGGACGCAGAACACCTCGTCACCAACGACGGTGACTCGCAGGTCGGCGACCTTGCCGACTACCTCGGCTTGGAAGAGGTGAGCCGTGCCGGCGATCGAGTCGTCGAGTTCATCGGGCTCGACGCGTTGCGTCCAGATGGCCTGCGGTCGCCCGTCGCGCGTGATCGCCGTGACTCGAAGCGGTTTGTAGATGATCGGGGCATGTTTGTCGGCGAAGGCCCGTGCCGCGGCCAGGTTCGCTGTGATGAGCGTCGGCGGCACCGTGAAGCCGAGTTCGGCGGCCACGCTGAGCTGACTCGGCTTGTACTCGGCGGCCCAATTGCGGTGCGGGTGGTTGAAGTAGCGAGCGTTCGGCAGGGCAGACAGCACGCCGCCAAACCCTTCGCGTGCTTGAACCTTGGCGAACTCGGCTGCTTCCTCGTCCAGTCCTGGGAAGGTGCTCGGCGTCGGACGGCGCCAGTACACCGAGGTCACATCCGTGAGGTCGAATTGCCGGCTCGGGGTGATGAGCGGCCCGACCCATCGCCCCGATTCTGGGTCGAGTGAGGCAGACATGTTGACGTCGCGCGGGAAGTCGCCCGGGTTGACCCGGGCGACCTCGCAGCGTCCACGCCGATTCAATTCAGCGATGACGGCATCTGCCGTGACGTCGTCGGTCCCAGTGACGACAAGGACGACCGGCTGACGCGTGGGGGTAGGAGACATTAGTCGCGATCGCCGTCGTACCCGTTGTCGCTGTCGGGAGCCGGACCGCCGCCGCCGTCTTGGCCGGTGGCGGTGCGCGGGTTGGTGGTGGTTCCCGATCCGTGCTTGGGCGAGGCCATCATCGGGTCGACCACCCCGCCATCCAAATCCGTGAACCGGCCCAGCTGCGTTGCCGGGTCGACCTCAACCGTGGTGTAACCCAGCGGCGCCGTGTCCGCGAACTCGCTGGCTCGGCTGAGGCCCCACGGCCTGACTGCGCTTTCGCTCATCAACATCACTCCTCAATCGGGCTGTTCTCAGTATCGCTGCGCATCCACGCTGATGCGGAGCGTGATGGTGCATTGGCCCACACGCCGCTCCTCGCCGGTGTGGGCAAGGCGACGAGCGGCGGGACATCCCCAAGGCACGTCATGCGCCTCGGAGGTCTGGAACGGCTGGCGCAGGACGGACTCGCCTCACGCTCCGCGCCAGCCGGCTTGTGGGCGCCCGGTCGAGCCCTCCACAGGGGAGAGGAAGACTCGACCGGGGACCAGTCAAGGCAGGACCAACGGGTGCGCAGCGATCCACTGCACGCGAGAGGCTGAGGACGACGACTCCCCGCTGGACCTGCCGGATCATGAGATGGACCCCGCACCATGAAACGTGCTCCCGTGCCGCGCTCGAACTCTTGTTTCACACGCTGCGGGTGGCCAACCAGCGCGAGGTGTCGCCAATCGGGTATGACGACGGCAGTGGGTTCGTAGCGGTTCACGGAAGTCATCAAGGCGTCGAAAGCGGCGGGCGCCGTGTCACGACCTTCGACATACACCGAACCCATCGCAAAGCCCTCGACCTCGGCGAATTCGGTGAGTTCCTGTTTGAGCTGGTCGACCTGTGCGTCGGTCAGATAGAGATCCCGCCTGGCGTAGCCAGCGAGAAGCGGCCTCGTGTAGTCGGTCATCGCTCTTCTTCCATCCAGCGGCGGAAGGCTGCGACTAGCCGATCCCACGCTCGGGACCACCATCCGCGGCGGTGCTGGCCGTTCACGAGTCGGCAGCATCTTGATTCACCGCTGGAATGGCCGGCTCGATCGTCACTCGCAAGCTGTAGAAGCGGCGTGTCATGGCCGCCTGATAGCGAATCGCCTTCGCAGGCTCGGCGGTGTACTCCGCGATCACGTGCTCGCCGAACCAGACACGAACGCGCCGATCAGTGGGGCGCGGAAGCGGAGTGGCAGTCATCATTCGCCTCGCACGTCCCGCGCGATGTCGCGGACCATCAGGGCCGCGACGATGGCGGTACCGATGATCAAGATCCAGCTGTAGACGTTCATTCGGTCTGATCCCCCTGCGGGTCGCCGATCACGGACAGTGAAACTATGTCTCACCTTGCCGTCACGATTCGTGTCGTGGAAGATGCAGAGTGTCCGGGGAGTGTCCATGGACACATGGACGCCCAGAGAGGAATCGGCCAATGCGCGGGGAAACGTTCGGCGCCGGGTTGCGGTTCTGGCGTACCAAGCGTGAGTTATCTCTGCGTGGGTTGGCGAATCTCGCTCACTACAGCAAGTCGCAGATCTCCGACCTCGAACGCGGCGTACGCGCCCCTCGCCCAGATATGGCAGATCATCTGGATAGGGTGTTAGAGGCCGAAGGTGAGCTTCGTGCGCTGTCGGAGTTGCTAGCGCCTCCGAGCAACGAGCCGCCCTTATTGGATGCGCGCAGTTACACCGCTCTGGCGGTACAACTGCTGGCAGCCGAAGGAGACGCTGACATGCTGGATCGCCGCCAATTCCTGGGCCTAGGAAGTGCCACCTCACTTAGTGCGATTGCACCAGGTCTTGCGCTTGAAGCGACTCGCCATGGCTTGGCACTCAGTCTCGCCGAGGAGAGGGCTGATACCGCTGCGGATGAGTGGCGCGAGATCGTGTGGGAGTACGGCTACAGCTATATCAGTCTGCCCCCACAGGAACTCTTGCAGTCCCTGATGGTCGACATGCTCGGCCTACAAGTTGCGATCGAGCGCGGTAGTCGGTCGACGCCGATGAACGAGCTTCGCCAGTACGGCGCGACGCTCGCCTCCTTGATGGCCATGACCATCGCCAACGTGGGCGACGTCCGCCAGGCGCGCCGCTGGTGGCGCACTGCTCGCAATCTCGCCGAAGAGTCTGGCGATCCCAGCACGATCATGTGGATTCGCGGTCGTGAGGTTGTCCGCGGCCTGTATGAGGCTCGGCCGGCTGCGGCCATCCTGCAGATGATCGAGCAGGCGGAGTCGTTCGCGAACGGTTCCACCCCCACCGATCGTGCCGAACTGATGTCCGGCAAAGCCCAGACGTTCGCGTTGGCTGGCCGTCGCGCAGAAGCCGAAGCGGCGCTACATGAAGTGCGATCCATCTATGACAGTCTGCCGCCCGAGACAATCGACAACCGGGACTCGATCTACGGGTGGCCGGAGGATCGGCTTCGCTTCACCGAGAGCTACGTTTTCACCTACCTCGGAGATGCTCGCGAAGCGACCGCGGCCCAGGACCGGGCGATCAAGGCCTATCCCACGACCTACCGACGCGGCCCAGCGCAGATTGAACTGCAGCGTGCGCTCTGGATGGTCAACACCGGCGACGTTGCCGCAGGAGTGGAGCACGCATCGGCCGCACTTCAAAGCCTTCCCAGCAGGGATCAGATCCGGCCGATCGTTGCCCTGGCCAAGGAAGTGCTCGGTGCTGTACCAACGCTCCAAGCCTCGAAACCGGCCGTGGTCGAGTTCCGTGAGTGTCTTGAACTCAGCGCAGGTTGATTCGACTTCGAGAAGGGTTGTCAGTGCGGTATGAGCGGCCTCGACCAGCTAGCCATCGAGCGATACGACGCAAACTCCACAGTGAAACTGCGGGATGACATCTTGCCGGTGTACGCCGCATCGCACGATGATCAGATGCACGATCCGTGGTTCCACCCAGACCAGTTCTGGGAACGCCTGGTTGAGCTGTACCTACCCGGCCGCGATTTCGAGCTGGTCGCCGCGCGGATCGCCGGCACCGTCGTCAGCTACGCCTTCGGGAGTCCGCGAGACCAGCACGGGCCGATCTGGGACGACGTTCACTCGACCTACCCGGAGTGGGATCTTCCAACTGAGTCGGTCCCGATGTACATGTTCCGCGAATTCGCGACGCACCCGGAGCATCAGCGGAAGGGCGTCGGCCGTCGAGTGCACGACATGCTGCTAGAAGGGCGATCCGAGGCTGTCGCCGAGCTGCTGGTGCGTAAGGACAACGTGCCTGCACAAACGGCGTACCGCTCATGGGGTTGGGTGCAACTCGGTGAGAAGCAGCCCTTCCCCGATTCGCCGATCTTCGATCGGCTGGTCCTGAGGCTGACTGACAGGTAGACGGTCACGACAAGCACACGATGCTCACAATCTGCGACGAAGGCCTTGCACGCAGGGTGACCGCCTGCATAGTGTTCCGCTAGGGCGCGGCCGCGCTGCTGGGGGGAAGCCGCCTTGGGATCGATTGCGATTCAAGGTGGCGCCAACGGCTCGGTGATTACTCACGTCCCTGTAAGAATTTATGCGATAAATGGGGGCGTTGCATGATCGAGCGTATTGTGATCAAGGGTTATCGGCTCTTTGAGGAGCTAGATTTCCGCCCAAAGGCGGGGATGAATATTCTTGTTGGTGACAACGAGGCTGGAAAATCCACGCTGATGGAGGCAGTCGGCATGGCGCTGACGGGTCGCGTCAACGGTCGGCGTATCGGGGAGGAACTAAACCCGTTCTGGTTCAATCGGACAGTTGTTCACGAGTACTTCGACTCGCTCAAGACCGACACGCCAGGCGCGCCGCCGGAGATTCTCATCGAGCTGTACTTCGAGAAGAAAGCCGCCGACGTGCAGGCGCTCCGTGGCGTTCACAACTCGCTGCTTGAGGACTGTCCTGGAGTGCAGATCCACATCAAGCCGAGCGCGACATTCGACGTCGAGTTTCAAGAGTACATAGATAACGACGAGCGCCCCGATATCTTACCCGTGGAGTACTACGACGTGATCTGGCGTGACTTCGCCGATGGTCCGATGAAGCGTCGTCATCCTGGCCTGGGGGTGTCTGTCATCGATAGCCACACGATCCGGTCGACTTCGGGTGTTGACTACCACACCCGCGAGATGCTGGTCGGTTATGTCGAGCCAAAGGAGGCGGCGGCGATCGCGGTAGCACACCGAAACGCTCGCCACACGATCACCGAGGAAGCGCTTGGCGAGGCCAACAAGCGGATCGCCGCAGACTCGGCGCTATTTCATGACCGGCACCTTGGGCTCCAGGTAGACCAGTCATCGAACGCGTCATGGGAAGCCGGCATCGTGCCGCAAGTTGAGGAGATTCCCTTCGCGATGGCGGGCCAAGGTCAGCAGGCCGCCGTGAAGGTCGCGCTAGCCATGAACCGCACGGCCGACAAGACGACCTTCGTCCTCATTGAGGAACCTGAGAATCATCTGTCTCATACGAGCTTGACCCGACTGATCAGCCGCATAGAAAATCTCGCTGGCGATCGGCAGGTCTTCCTGACGACGCACAGCTCCTTCGTGCTGAACCGCCTCGGCCTGGACAAGCTTGTACTGCTCTATCGCGGCAAGTGTGCCGAGTTCTCCGAATTGCCGGCCGACACGGTGCGCTACTTCCAACGTCTATCCGGATATGACACCTTGCGCCTGGTGCTCGCCGACAACGTCGTTCTCGTTGAGGGGCCGTCCGACGAGATGCTCTTCGAGCGCGCGTTCTCCGACCGGCATGGCGCGGCACCCATGGAGATGGGCGTGGACGTGATCTCCATGCGAGGGGTCGCGCTGAAGCGTAGCCTTCAATTGTGCGCAGCCCTGAAGCGTAAGGTAGCGGTGCTGAGAGACAACGATGGCAAGCCGGCAGATCACTGGAATGACATGTACGCGGAGTTTCTTGAGGACGGCGTACGACAGTTGTTCATCGGCGACCCGGCACACGGAAAGACGCTGGAACCACAGATGATCGAGGTCAACGGCGAGCCCGAGATTCGCGCGATGCTCGGCTACGACGGCGCCCTCACCACCGAGGAATGGATGAGCTCGCACAAGACGGAAGGTGCTCTGCGCCTTGCTGAGACGGAGTCGGAGCTAACCTTCCCGGAGTACTTCATCGATGCAGTCAACTTCACTCATGAATAGAGTGACGCTGGCTGTTGCGGGCGCTCGCAAGACTCAGTCGATAGTTGACGCTTGCGCCGGCGCTCCCGCGGGGCGGCGAATCCTGACTCTGACCTACACCTTGACTGGTCAAGCCGAGCTTGAAGGTCGACTTCAGCGCGCCTGCACAGCCGGACAAGCCCCTGAGGTGCTTGGGTGGTACGCGTTCCTGATGCGGCACTGGATCCGGCCGTATCTGCCGTTGCTGTTCCCTGGCCACAAACTTCGAGGGCTCAACTTCGAGGGGGAGCCAGCCAGAGGCAGGTTCGCAACAGGCGCACCGCGGTATCTCGACAGCGACGACAACGCATACAAGTTGTACCTCTCGAAGCTCGCGCACGAGGTCTCGAAGATCAGCGGCGGTGCCGTCATCGACCGACTGTCCCGGCTGTACGACGAGATCTACATCGACGAGGTCCAAGATCTCACCGGATGTGATCTGCACATCGTCCAAGCACTGCTCGAATCGGATATTGATGTCTACATGGTTGGGGACATCCGCCAGTCGGTGTATGACACGAATGCGAGGGACCAGAACCTCAGGCAGTTCCGAGGCTTGAAGATGGTGGACTGGTTTGAGCAGCAGCGGGATGCGGGCCGACTCCATATCGATCATCTGAGTACGACGTGGCGGTCAAACCAGATCATCGCCACGTTCTCGGACACCATCATCGCCAAGTATGGCTTCGAGCCGACGGTATCGATGCACGAGTCTGAAGCTGACCACACTGGAGTGTTCGCCGTCCGGTTCGAGGACGTCGGCGCCTACGTCGCGGCATTCGACCCGATGTGCATTCGTGACACGGTCAAGACGGCAGCGGACGTTGATCTGCCCTTCATGAACTTCGGGAAGGTGAAGGGCCTGACGACCGACCACGTCATGATCTTTCCTCCGAGCACCGTCGCCAAGTTCATTGCTCAGGGAACAAGCTTGGCCGATGGAACGGCGTGCGGTCTGTACGTTGCCGTCACTCGTGCTCGGCACAGCGTGGCGTTCGTCCTCGCTGACGTCGAGGCGTCCGGCTTAGAAATCTGGAAGCCGTCTTAGCGCCACGCCGCGGAATTTGGCGTAGCGATCCCATGGGGGTTGGTCTGCTCGGGGCGGACTGTCGGGGTAGTTGCGGCTCGGCGGCCCGCCCACTGGGAGCCGTTGAATGGGGGGCATGTGAGTAAGAAGCAAAAGAAAGTGAAGTCATCCGTTGAGGAGCCCGAAAAGCGCAAACGATTCGGCTCGGTTTTTCTCGCAATCACGACGGTGATCAGCTTTATAGCTGGTGCGATTGTGGACCCAGTTCGTGATCGATACCTCCCTGCTCTGCTCGACAAGATCGACGAGAAATTGGGAGGCGACGTTCTGGTTGTTGCGAGGCAGTGGCCATATAACGACTGCTCTCCGGTACCTATGGCACCGGCCGGGAAGGCTGCGCCGCCAAGCACCTTCTCATACGGCAGCCCGGACACCTCCTCAATCCTAGACACTGGAGTTGGCTATCCGTATCGAGAAGGCAGCATCGAGTTGGTGCTTTCGAGTCGCACTAAAGACATAGTCGCGGTGACGGACATCAATGCGAATGTGCATCTTGCGAAACCGCAGAGACCAAGCTGGGCACTGACGGACGCCTCTGGTGGTTGCGGCGACATCCCGATCCGCATGTTTGAGTTGAATCTTGATAAATCTGTAAAGCCTGGCCCGCGTGACCTAAAGGATCTCGGCGTCCTGAATGACAGCGAAGGCAAGCCTGCACCCGAAGTGAAGAACAATCCACTTGGGAAGACGTTCACAGTCTCTCAGGAAGATCCGGCCGAGGTCACGATTGACGTATCTGCTTGTGATCAGTATTTCGAGTTTGACATCGCTATTACGTATTTGGTGAACGGCGCGAGCCATACAACACTCGTGCATCCTGACACGGGAGACTATAAGATTGTCGGTGGTGAAGCTGAGCAGTACTACATTTCGAGCTTGTCGGAAGCTGGGCCAGGACTTCCGCCTCCGTTGAGTAAGGCAGACCCGGATGACTTCAAAGCTTGTGGCTAGCACATAGAATCTTGCTCTCGCCTGGATGGCGGTGAACTATCAGCCCAGGCCCAGGAGGTTGCCAAGAAGTCCGAGGCCGATACCGACGCCTAGCAAAGCGATCGCAAGGTTCTGGCGACGACGGTTGATAGTTACAAGCGACTCGGTGACCCACATGCTTCTCAGCACCTGGTTGCCGGTGAAGCCGTACCGCGTATACAGGTTGTCGAGCCGGTATACGAGGTTCTGTTCCATGAGTTCAGCCTCTTGGTTGGTGCTCTCCTCGAACGAGTCCCAGCGGCGCCTGCTCTCGCGAACATCTAGGACGATGAGGCCGAGTCCGGCGACCTCGGCTGCGGCGGCGGTCACGAAGATGATCGCGAGTAGAACGGTCACTTGAATCTCTGTCTCCTGGGGCTTCGGAGTTGCTTAGACAATAGAGTCTTAAGTTTGGTTCCCTAGATCCGCTGGCGTCCCGCTAGACCAGCCGAGCGAAACTTGATCCCAGCCTCTCGTAGTGCCTGTGCCACCGTGCGATCATCGACTCCAAACCGTTGACCCAACTGCACCGTCAACTGCCCCTGCCCGTATAGGCGTGCGCACTCCGCGATCTCCTCAGTCGCCAACTTGTGCGGCCTTCGCATCTGCACGCCGACTCGCAGCAGTGCATTGCGGACGGTCTCAGGTAGCTGTCCCAGTTCGCGGCCAACCTGTGCCAGCGTCCATCCAGATTCATAAAGATCCTGAGCACGCACAACTCAGCCTCGGCCAGGCCGCGCTGCCCGCAGCGTCACACCCTGCGCCACCAACAAGTTCGTGACCGTCGTCCTGGGACGTGACCGAGGACAGCATCGATCTCTGGAAGGCGGTGGGATGGCCTGGTGTCGAGGAGTTCGGCGTTGAGGTCGGCGTGGACGCTGGGTGCGTTGTGCTGCGTGACCATTGATGGCGTTTCCCGTTGGCCTGATGACCGTTCGGGGGGCTAGTGGGGTGGGACGTTGTCGGGGCGGGGTGGCCGGCAGGGCGCGGCGGCTCGTGGCCAGTGCTTTCGACCGGGGGCTGTGTCATGGTGACGGTCGCGCGGGCTTTCGCTGCGAGCGCAGCGAGCAACCCGCGGGCGGCAGCCCGCCACTCCCGGCGATAGCCCGGAAGGTTCCGGCGGCAGCCGGAAGGGATGCACCGGCGATGAGCCGGGGGGTGGGTGGGTAGTCGGGCGTAGCGGGGGCGCTGAGGAGCGTAGCGACGAAGGAAGCTCCCGCGTAGCACGCGGGGGCAGACGCAGTACCCCTTCCTATTTCCTGCAGACGCAGTACTTCAGGATCTCCAGTGGTAGCGGCGTTCGGGGCGGCCGGTGGTGCCGTAGCGGAGGGTTACTTGGGCTTGGCCTTGGGTGCAGAGGAATTCGAGGTAGCGGCGGGCGCTGACGCGGGAGATGCCTACTTTTTCGGCGCATTCGGCGGCGGAGAGGTTTTCGGGGGTGGTGCGGAGGGCGGCGGTGACCAGGTCGGTCGTCTCCTGGCTGAGGCCCTTCGGCAGGCGGTTGACGGTTGGGCGGGCCGGCGCAAGAACCCGGTCCACGTCGGCCTGGGACGTGACCTGGTCGGGGACGCTGGCCCGGCGGCGCGCGTACTCCTGCAGGCGCGCCCGCAGATCCTCGAAACCGAAGGGTTTCAGCAGGTAGTTGACGACCCCCTGCCGTACTGCGCCCCGCACCGCGTCGGCCTCGCGGGCCGCGGTGATGACGAGGATGTCCACATCAGGCCGTACGGCGCGCAGGCGCGCGATCAGCTCGATGCCGAACACGTCGGGCAGATAGAGATCGAGCAGCACCAGATCAGGACGAAGCGACGACAGCGCCGCGACCGCCTGGTCGCCGGAGTTCGCCGTACCGACGACTTCGAAGCCGTCCACGCGGTCCACGAATCCGCGGTGGATGCGGGCGACCATGAAGTCGTCGTCGACGACGAGGACCGTGATCATCGGGCTCCCTCGGGCGTGCGCTGGGCGGACATCCGGGCGACGAACGCGGCGCCGCCGTCGGCGTTGTTGGTGACCGCGACCTCGCCGCCGCGACGGCGGCAGATCAGCCGGGTCATCGCGAGACCGATCCCGCGTTCGCCCTCGGCCGCGGCCTTGGTGGTGAAGCCGTGCGCGAACACCTCCTGCGCCAGCTCGGGCGCCACGCCCGGACCGGAGTCGCGGACCACGATCTCCACACTGGTCGCGTCCTGTCGCAGTTCGACCTCGACCCACGCGGGCGACAGCGGCGTACCGGACTGGGCCGCGGCGTCGATCGCGTTGTCGACGAGGTTGCCGACCACGGTCGCGACGTCGGCCGACAGCGCGGGGTCGAGCCGGAGCAGCGTGGTCCGTTCGGACACGCGGAGCTCGACGCGGCGTTCGGCCGCGAGCGAGGACTTCGCCATCAGCAGGGCGGCGACCGCGGTGTCGTGGACCCGCCGGGTCACGGTCAGGTCGAGCGATTCACGATAGCGGTTGAGCGCACCGACGTACGTGACAACCTCGTCGTACTCCCCGATCTGGATCAGGCCCGAGATCGTGTGCAGCTGGTTCGCGAACTCGTGCGTCTGCGCCCGCAGCAGCTCGGCGGACGAGCGGAAAGACCCCAGCTCGCGCTCCAGCTGCGCCAGCTCGGTCCGGTCGCGCAGCGTCGTCACCGACCCGAGCGACCGCCCGTCCTTGGTCACCTCCATCCGGTTCATCACCAGCACCCGCCCACGCCGTACGACGACCGCGTCGCGCGCCTCGTCGTCACCGGCGAGTACTTCGCGCAACCGGCCCTCGACGCCGAGATCGTCCAGACTGCGACCGACCGCGTTCGCGGGGAGGTCGAGCAGCCGGCGGCCGACGTCGTTCACCAGCGTGACTCGCAGATGGGGGTCCAAGGCAACGACTCCCTCTGCCAGCCCGTACAGCATCGCCTCCCGGTGCTCGGCAAGACCGGCGATCTCGCGCGGTTCGAGCCCGAGCGTCTGCCGCTTGATCCGGCGGGCCAGCAACCACGACCCGAGCAGCCCGAGCACGCAGGCGATCCCGAGATAGATCGCCAGGTACGACGATGCGCCGCGCAGGCGTTGCCAGATCGACGGCGCGCGCTCGCCGACCATCACGGTGCCGATCTGATCGCCGAGCGTCCCGTCCGGACGCCCGTTCGAATCCGTGCCCTGACTGAGCACGGGGACCTGTGAGACCAGCTCTTTCCCGTCTCCGAGCCGCAGCTCGCCGGACCACCCACGGCCTTGTGCCACCCACTCGTCGCCGAGGGGCAACGAGCTGCCGATCGTGGTCGGGTTGGTGGCCGCGATGATGCGGCCCTGCGCGTCGGCGACCGTGATCGAGGTGATGCCGGACTGCGTCCACGTTGTCTGGAGCAACGGTGCGAGGACCTCCGCCGGCGCGGGATGGCGGATGCCGAACCGCAGCGTCTGGCTCCCGGACAGCTGCTCGGCCAGCGCTGTCACCCGGCGCCCTTCGACCCGGTTGAACGTGGCGGCGGACTGGGCCAGCGAGACCGCGGCAACGGCAACGAGCACGACCACGACGATGGCCAGCTGCAGCACCAGCAGCTGCCCGGCCAAAGTCGGTCGTCTTCCGAGCCTGACGGCCATCGTCACCTCCTGTAGGTCCTGCCGCATGATCGCCGTTGCGGTGCCGCAGTTCCACACTTCACCCAGATTCCGCCTGTGACCACAATGAACTCAACCACCGATGCGGCCACAACGCAGACGCCGTACCCGCCGGAGGTCCACGATCGTCGCCACCTGATCCCCATCGAAAAGGACACCGCCATGAGGCCGATGCTCTGGGTCACGACAGCAGTGCTCGCGCTGGTCGGCGCGACCGCCTGCGGCGCGACCGCCGACAAATCCGACTCGAACGCCGACAGCGGCAAGCCCGCCACCGGGCTGCGGCTGATGGTGCCGAACGCGGCCGGCGGCGGGTACGACACCACCGCCCGGGTCGCCGCGAAGGTGATGGAGGACGCCAAGATCGCGACCGGTGTCCAGGTGTTCAACCTGCCCGGCGCCGGCGGCACGGTCGGCCTGCAGCGGGTCGTGAACGAGAAGGGCAACGGCAAGCTCGCCATGCAGATGGGGCTCGGCGTGGTCGGCGCGACGTACACCTCGAAGTCGAAGGCGACGCTCACCCAGACCACCCCGATCGCGAAGATGATCGAGGAGGCCGGCGCGATCGTCGTACCGAAGAACTCGCCGTACAAGACGATCGGCGACCTGGTCACGGCCTGGAAGGCGAACCCGAAGGGGATGGCGGTCGGCGGCGGCTCGTCGCCGGGCGGACCGGACCACCTGTTGCCGATGCAGCTCGCGCAAGCGGTCGGTATCGAGCCGAAGGACGTCAACTTCGTCTCCTACGACGGCGGCGGCGAACTGCTGCCCGCGCTGCTCGGGAGCAAGATCGCCTTCGGGGCCAGCGGATTCGGCGAGTTCCTCGACCAGGTCCAGAGCGGTCAGGTGCGGGTACTCGCGGTGACGAGTGAGCAGCCGATCGAGGCGCTGAAGGACGTGCCGACGCTGAAGGGGTCCGGTATCGATCTGGTGTTCACGAACTGGCGCGGCATCGTCGCGCCGCCGGGGATCAGCGACGCGGACAAGAAGGTCTGGATCGACGCGCTGACCAAGATGCACGACTCCGCGGAGTGGAAGTCCGAGCTCGAGAAGCACGGCTGGACCGACGCGTTCGTGACCGGCGACGAGTTCGGCAAGTTCCTCACCGACCAGGACAAGGCGGTCGCCGACATCCTCACGAAGCTGGGACTGGCAGCATGACGGAGGCCGCGACCAGGCGGCCGGATCGTGCGCAGTACGGAGTGTGCGGATTCCTGGCGGTGGTCGGCGTCCTGGTGATCGTCGACGCTGCCCGGCTCCGGCACATTGCCAATAGCAACGATCCGATCGGCCCGAAGCCGGTGCCGATCGTGCTCGGCGTGCTGCTGCTCGTCGTCGCCGCCCTGTACGCCGTGGACGTGGCTCGCGGCGGGACCGGTGAGGCCGAGGAGGGCGAGGACGTCGACGTGACGTCCGCCGTCGACTGGCGCACCGTGCTCACGCTGATCGCCGCGTTCGTGGTCAACCTGGCGCTGATCGAGCCGCTGGGCTGGGTGATCAGCGGGACCCTGCTGTTCTGGGGATCCGCGTTCGCGCTCGGCAGCCGGCATCACATCCGCAACCTGTTCATCGCCGTCGCGCTGGCGCTGATCACGTTCTACGCGTTCGCGATCGGGCTGGGCGTCAACCTGCCGGCCGGCGTACTGCAAGGGATCTTGTGATGGACCTCCTGCAGGGATTCGCAGATGTCCTGACACCGATCAATCTGCTGCTCGCGCTGCTCGGCGTCACCGTCGGTACGGCGGTCGGCGTGCTGCCCGGCATCGGGCCGGCGATGACGGTCGCGCTGCTGCTGCCGATCACCTACGGTCTCGAGCCGGTGCAGGCGTTCATCATGTTCGCCGGCATCTTCTACGGCGGCATGTACGGCGGCTCGACCACGTCGATCCTGTTGAACACGCCGGGCGAGTCGTCATCGGTGGTGACGGCGATCGAGGGCAACAAGATGGCCCGCGCCGGCCGGGCCGCGCAGGCGTTGGCGACCGCTGCGATCGGGTCGTTCGTGGCCGGCACGATCGGGACGCTGCTGCTCGTGCTGGTCGCGCCGCAGGTGGTGAAGTTCGCGATCAGTCTGGGTGCGCCGGACTACCTGGCGATCATGTTGCTCGCGTTCGCCGGTGCGACCTCGGTGCTCGGATCGTCGCGGATCCGCGGGTTCGCGGCGCTGCTGCTCGGGCTGGTGATCGGGCTGGTCGGGATCGACAAGGTCACCGGCCAGCAGCGGCTGACGTTCGGCGTACCGCAGCTTGCCGACGGCATCGATGTCGTGGTGGTTGCCGTTGGCATCTTCGCGGTCGGCGAGGCGTTGTGGGTCGCGGCCCATCTGCGGCGGAACCCGGGCACGGTGATTCCGGTCGGCCGGCCGTGGATGGGCAAGTCGGACTGGCGTCGTTCGTGGAAGCCGTGGCTGCGCGGTACGGCGTACGGGTTCCCGATCGGTGCGTTGCCGGCCGGCGGTGCGGAGATCCCGACGTTCCTGTCGTACGCGACCGAGAAGAAGCTGTCCAAGCATCCGGAGGAGTTCGGGCACGGCGCGATCGAGGGCGTCGCCGGGCCGGAAGCCGCGAACAACGCGTCGGCCGCCGGGACGCTCGTACCGATGCTCGCGCTCGGCCTGCCGACGAATGCGACCGCGGCGGTGATGCTGGCCGCGTTCACGTCGTACGGCATCCAGCCCGGGCCGCTGCTGTTCCAGCGCGAACCGCGGCTGGTCTGGGCGCTGATCGCCAGCCTGTTCATCGGCAACCTGATGCTGCTGCTTCTCAACCTGCCGCTGGCGCCGGCCTGGGCGAAGCTGCTGCAGATCCCGCGGCCATACTTGTACGCCGGGATCATCTTCTTCGCCTCGATGGGTGCGTACGCCGTGAACGCGCAGCCGCTGGACCTGCTGCTGCTTCTGCTGCTCGGGCTGCTCGGTTTCGGGATGCGCCGGTTCGGTCTGCCGGTGCTGCCGCTGATCATCGGCGTGATCCTCGGTCCGATCGCCGAACGGCAGGCGCGGATGGCCCTGCAGTTGTCGAACGGCGATGTGTCCGGGCTGGTCGGCGGACCGGTCGCGTACGTCATCTACGCGGCGATCCTGCTGATGATCGCCTGGCCGCTGATCGTCAAACTCCGCCGGAAAATCATGACGAAAGATGTCGTATATTCCGGCGGACAGTAGGGGCATGACAGTTGTTGTTGTGCAGCGCGCCTGGCTGGGTGTGGTCTCCGCGGACCACACCCAGCGAGCGGTCGAGGGCGGTTTCATCCAGCTCAACCACGGCAAGCGGTACGGCGTCGCGCGGCTGCGCGCTGGCGACGGGTTCGTGATCTACTCACCGACCGAGCGGTACGGCGAGAAGCAGCCGCTCCGCGCGTTCACTGCACTGGGCGTGGTCGCCGACGCCGCGCCGTACCAGGCGGAAGCGATGAACATGGGCTCCCACGGCATCGTGCAGCCCTGGCGCCGGCGGATCGAGTTCCTGCCCGTACGCCGAGCGGATCTCAGATCTGTCGAGCTGGAGCTGACCCGGCAGCCGAACTGGGGCTACCAGCTCAGGCGGGGCCTGGTCCCGCTCGAGCCGGAGGATTTCGAGGCACTGCGGTCGGCCATGTCAATTTCGTGAGCTCGCGTTCGACGTAGGTGTATGAACACGACCTTCCGGCAACTGCTGATCAACACGTTGGTGGCGAACGTGACGACCACGTTCCTGAGCTTCGGGTTCGCGTTCTGGGTGTACCTGGTGACGCACTCGGTGCTCGCGGCGTCGGTCGTCTCCGGCGTCTCGATGCTGATCGGCGCGGCCAGCGGCACGATCTTCGGTGCGGTGGTCGACTCGCACCGCAAGAAGACGGCGATGGCGATGTCGAGCTCGATCACCGGCGTCGCGTTCACACTCGCCGGTGGCCTGTACGTCGTCGCCGGCCAGCGGCTGAGCGACTGGCACGGGCCGTGGTTCTGGGCGTTCACCCTGCTGGTCCTGGTCGGGAGCACCGCCGGTCAGCTGCGGAGCATCGCGCTGTCGACCGCGGTGACGCTGCTCGTGCCGGCTGACCGCCGCGACAAGGCCAACGGGCTCGTCGGGACCGTGAATGGCGTGGCCCACCTGGTCACCAGCGTCCTCAGCGGGCTGTCGGTCGGCTTCGTCGGCATGGGCGGAACGGTCGCGATCGCGGTCGTCTTCACCGCCGTCGTACTCATCCATCTGTTGCTCGCGATCCACATCGACGAGCCGCGGCCGGCGCACCACCGGCACGCCCGCATCGATATCCGGGGCGCGTGGCGGACGATGCGCGGCGTACCCGGGCTTCTTCCGCTGGTTCTGTTCAGCACCTTCAACAACCTGATCATGGGCGTCTTCATGGCGCTGATGGACCCGTACGGCCTGAACCTGTTCTCGGTGCAGTCGTGGGGTCTGGTGCTCGGCGTCACCAGCATCGGCTTCATCGCCGGCGGTGCGCTGGTCGCGCGGTTCGGGCTCGGGCGGTCGCCGCTGCGGGTCCTGCTGGTCGCGAATGTCGCGATCGCGATCGTCGGCATGGGCACGGCGGTCCGCGAGTGGCAGTCGCTGCTGGTCATCGGGATGTTCGGGTTCATGCTGCTGGTCCCGATCGGGGAGGCGGCCGAGCAGACGATCCTGCAGCGGCTGGTCCCGTTCGAGCAGCAGGGGCGGATCTTCGGGTTCGCGCAGAGCATCGAAACCGCCTCCACGCCCGTCGCCGCGTTCGCGGTCGGTCCGGCGGCGCAGTTCCTGCTGATCCCGTACATGGACTCGGCATCCGGCCGTACGACGTTCGGGTGGTTGCTCGGGGACGGACAGGCGCGTGGGATCGCGCTCGCCTTCGTGGCCGCGAGTCTGCTGATGCTGATCGTCGTACTGCTGGCGTTCCTGAGCGCGGCGTACCGGCGGTTGAACCTCAGCTACGAGGCTGAGCTGGTGCCTGCGTAGTCAGCGGGATGAAGACCTGATCGACGATCTCGGTCAGGACTTCCGTGGAGACCGCGGTCGCGCCGTTGAGGGCGTACTCGTTGCGGAGCAGGTCGACAGCGACGGTGGCCACGCGCGGAGTCAGCGCCTGCTGGCCGACCTCGCCGCGGCTCGCGGCGCGGGCCAGGACAGTCAGCCAGTGCGAGACGCCGGCGCGGGCGACCTGGTCGCGGAGTTCGCGCATTCGCTCGGGGTCGGACTGGATGTCGGCGAGGAGCTGGCGCAGGATGCGACCGACCGGGGCCGACAGGCGGTCGTTGGCACGGGTGAGCAGCGCGAGGGCATCACCGCGGAGCGAGCCGGTGTCGGGAGTCGAGTCGGCCCCACTCGGGAGCATGTGACGGTACGCCGCGATGCACAGCGCCGCGCGACTCGCCCAGCGCCGGTAGATCACGTTCTTCGCGGTGCCGGCACGGGCCGCGACACCGTCCATCGTCAGCTCGCGGTACCCGACCTCGGTCAGCTCCTCGACCGCCGCCTGCAGGATCGCCTCCTCCAGCGCAGCACCCCGTCGCCTCGTCGTCACGACACTCAGGGTATCTCATGACATTCGGCCTAACTTCGCTGAATGAGGCGCTCTTAAGCTACTAGCAGTATCTTAAGAGAAGGGTTCACATCATGCGTAAGGTCCTCGCCGGTCTGCTCTGGGACATCGGTCTGCCGCTCGTCGTCTACTACGCCGGCCGCATCCTCGGGTACGACGTACTCCCGGCCCTCGCGGCCGCCGCTGGCGCCGCGCTGGTGCGGGTCGCCTGCATTGCCGTCGTACGGCGTCGTTTGAACGGGCTCGCCGCGTTCGTCGGCGGGACGTTCGCCCTGCTGCTCGTCGTCTCGCTGCTCACCGGGGATCCGCGGATCCTGCTCGCGAAGGAGTCGGTGCTGTCCGGCGCGGCCGGGCTGTTGCTGCTGGGTTCCTGTCTGTTGGGCCGGCCGCTCGTCTACACCATCGCCCGAAAAGCCAACGCCGCCAAGCCGCAACTCCTCGCCGAGTGGGACGACCGCTGGCACACCCAACCGACGTTCCGCCAACACTTCACCACGCTGACCACAGTCTTCGGCGGCGTACTCCTCGCAGACGCGATCATCCGCCTGATCCTCGTCTACACCCTCCCCGTCAACACCATGGCCAACCTCTCCCCCGCCATGCACGTCGCCGCCCTGGCCCTCCTCATCACCTGGTCCCTCTGGTACCGCAACCACCGCCACCGCAGGATGGCCGCACTGAAGCGCTAGGTTCGGTTTTATGGCGGCCGTGGGTGATGAGGTTTCGGTGGGGGTTGCTCGGCGGGTTGCTCTGAGGGCGCAGGGGTTTGGGGGTGGGCGGCCCAAGCGGGGGGATGTGCGGGCGGTGCGGAAGGCCATTGGGGCGGCCGGAGTACTGCAGCTGGATTCGGTGAATGTGCTTACTCGATCGCATTATCTGCCGGTGTTTGCGCGGGCGGGGAAGTATCCGCGGGCGACGTTGGACGAGCTGGCGTGGGGTGCGCAGCGGGAGCTGTTCGAGTACTTCTGGGGGCACAAGGCCGCGCTCATCCCGCTGACGGCGTACCCGTTGATGCGGTGGCGGATGCGGGCGGCGGAGCGGCAGGTGTGGGATGAGGAGCTCAGCCCGGACCTGACCGCGCCCTGGTCGGTCGTCCAGGGGATGCGGCGGCTGACGGCGGAGCGACCCGGGTACGTCGACCAGGTCCTCCGCATGATCACCGAGAACGGCCCGTTGACCGCGGGCGAGGCGAGCCCGGACGGCGTACGGCGCAAGCGCACCGACCCGGATCCCGACCCGGGCACCGGGCGGATGTGGAACTGGCAGGACGCGAAGATCGCGATCGAGTACCTGTTCTGCGCGGGCAAGGTGACGATCGCGGGCCGCCGGCACTTCGA
The DNA here is from genome assembly GCF_040300265.1 of Kribbella sp. NPDC000426. NCBI lineage: Bacteria > Bacillati > Actinomycetota > Actinomycetes > Propionibacteriales > Kribbellaceae > Kribbella > Kribbella sp. NPDC000426. Next base: position 1,442,664 of record NZ_JBEPDK010000001.1, read on the forward strand.
GCGGATCTACGACCTGACCGAGCGCGTCCTGCCCGCCGACATACTGAACGCCCCCGAGCCGACCGCGGACGAGGCGCGGCGCGAACTGATCCGGATCGCGGCGCGCGGCCTGGGCGTCGGGACTCTCAAGGAACTCTGCGGAGGCAGCGGTCAGGCGCACTTCCCGTTGCCTGCAGCAACAGGTCGCGCCGTGATCGGCGAGTTGGTCGAATCAGGCGAACTGATCCCGGTCCGCGTCGAAGGGGTCAAGCCGCAGAGCTACCGGTGGCACGAGGCCGAGGACGGCCCCATCAACACCCAAGCGCTCCTCTCCCCGTTCGACCCGCTGATCTGGAACCGCGACCGCACCCACCACCTGTTCGACTTCTTCTACCGGATCAGCATCTACACCCCGGCCCCACAACGCATCCACGGGTACTACGTACTCCCGTTCCTGCTGGGCGATCGCCTCGTCGCCCGAGTCGACCTGAAGTCCGACCGCAAGACGTCAACGCTCGTCGTGCCGACCCTCACCCCCGAGCCCGACACCGAAGACCCCGCCGGCCCGCTCGTGACCGAACTCCGCCTGATGGCGTCCTGGTTAGGCCTCGAGAACATCCAGGTCACCGCGACCAGCCCCCTCGGCCGCGCCGTCGCCCGAGCAGCCGCCGACCAAGCAGACTGAGCGACTAGACCGGCGGTGTTGCGGCGCGAGCGAGGCTGTCCTCGATGCGCTGCAGCACGACCAGCGCCTCGGCCTGCTCAGCAGGCGTCAGATCGCCGACAGCACTCTCTTCCAGCCGGGCCCAGATGCGCTCGACCTCGTGCCGCACCGACTGACTGGCCGGGGTGGCCTCAACGACAGTCGCCCGCTTGTCAGTAGTACTCGGCTTGACCCGCACGAACCCGGCCTGCTCCAGCCGCCGGACAGTCCGCGTCATCGTGGCCGAGTCCGAGCCGAGCGTCCGGACGAGCTCGGTCTGACTCTGCGGACCGCGCTCCCACAACTGCATCATCACCAGCTCCTGCCCCAGCCGCAGTCCGACGCGACGCAGGAGTTGAGCGGCGATCATCCGATGCAGACGGGCCACTCGGACGATGGCATTGGTCAACGGTTCCGCCGGCATCGACGCGGGGTGAGTATCCACCTCACCGAGCATAGCTGTTCAGGCAGCCATTAGCGGCGCCACCCCACTCCGAAGGACTTTCCGCAGGTAGAAGAACCATGTGTGAGCTGGATCACAGCGAGCATTGGAATCACCTCAGTCAATTACCTGTTCAAACAGGTATGCCTACTGCATTCGACTCCCACCAGCTGGGCGGCAAGCGCCTGGCCAACCGCATCGCGATGGCCCCGATGACCCGCAGCCGTGCGTACGGCCCCGGCGCCAGCCCGACGCCGCTGACCGCGGAGTACTACGCACAGCGCGCCGGCGCCGGCCTGATCGTCACCGAGGGCACCCAGCCGTCGCCGGTCGGCCAGGGCTACCCCGACACCCCAGGTCTGCACACCGCCGGACAGATCGCAGCCTGGCGAACGGTGACCGACGCCGTACACCAGGCCGACGGCGTGATCTACGCACAACTCCTGCATACGGGCAGAATCGGGCACCCGAGCCTGCTCCCGGCCGGCCTGCATCCCGTCGCTCCCTCGGCAGTTGCCGCCCGCGGACAGGTATTCACCCATGACGGACCCCAGGACTTCGTCACGCCGAAGCAACTGACCGGTCCGGAGATCGGCCGCACGATCGACGACTACGTGGCCGCCGCACGCAACGCGATGGCCGCCGGATTCGACGGCGTCGAACTGCACGGCGGCAACGGATACCTCATCCACCAGTTCCTCGCGCCGAACACCAACCGCCGCACCGACAGCTGGGGCGGTTCGGCCCAGCGACGCGTCAGCTTCGCCGTCGAGCTGGCGACCGCGGTAGCCGACGCGATCGGCGCCGAGAACCTCGGCTTCCGCATCTCGCCCGGCGTCCCGAACAACGACATCACCGAAGACGACGCGGAGGCGACGTACGGCGCCCTCGTCGAACGGCTCGCCCCGCTGGGCCTGAGCTACCTGCACCTGATGGAAGGCCCGGACCGCGACCTGACCATCCGCCTGCGCAAACAGTGGCCGTCCACCTTCATCCTCAATCCCCACACTCCCGCGGAACGCACCGGCCCGGACGCGCTGGGACTGATCAGTGACGGTACGGCGGACCTGATCGCCTTCGGCGCGCTGTTCCTCGCCAACCCCGACCTGCCCACCCGCCTCGCCGCGGAAGGCCCGTACAACCGGCCCGACCAGGCCACGTTCTACGGCGGCGATCACCGCGGCTATACCGACTACCCGACACTCGCCGACCACTGAGGAAGGTACTTCGACATGCCCGCAACCTCGTCGTCATCACTCAAGCGATCCAGCTGGGCAGTGCTCGCACTGGCCTGCGTGAGCCAGTTCATGGTGATCCTCGACGCGTCGATCGTGAACGTCGCTTTGCCTTCTGTCCAACGGGATCTGGGCTTCACCGCCACCAGCCTCGCGTGGGTGGTGAACGGCTACCTGCTGACGTTCGCCGGATTCATGTTGCTCGGTGGTCGCGCCGCTGATCTGTTCGGCCAACGCCGGATGTTGGTCGCCGGCCTGTTCCTGTTCTCGGCGTCCAGCCTGCTCGCCGGCCTCGCGTCGGCGCCGGGTGTTCTGGTCGCGGCCCGCGTCGTACAGGGTGTGGGCGCCGCCATGCTGGCCCCGGCGACGCTGGCCGTGCTCAACACCAACTTCACGGCCGAAGGTGAACGTGCCCGGGCGTTCGGAGCCTGGTCCGCCGCGGGCGGGATCGGCGGGATGGCCGGCGCGGTCGCGGGCGGGGCCATCACGACCGGGCTGTCCTGGCGGTGGGTGTTCCTCATCAACGTGCCGATCGGCGCGGCGCTGATCGGTGCAGCCGTGCTGTCGCTGGCCGGCGCGCGGGCGAGCCGACGCGAGCGGCTCGACCTCGTCGGCGCGGTCACCGGGACCGCGGGGCTGGCGGCTCTGATCTACGGCGTCATGCAGTGCGCCGATCACGGCTGGACGTCTGCGTACGTCGTCGTACCGGGCGTCGCAGGCCTTCTCCTGCTCACGATCTTCGTCGTGGTCGAGGCACGGGTCGCCCGGCCGATGATGCCTTTGCGGCTGTTCGCCATCCGGAAAGTGGCCGTCGGCAACGGCATGCTGCTCTTGTTCGGAGCGATCGCGATCGCAATGTGGTACTTCACCTCGCTGTACCTGCAGGACGTCCTCGGCTACAGCGCCCTTCGGTCCGGGCTCGGGCAGACTCCCGCTGCGGTGACCTTCGTGATCGTCGCGCGCCTGGCTGCCGCGTTGCTGCCGCGGACCGGCGTACGAAGGCTGATCCTGGCCGGAAGCAGCTGTTTCCTGATCGGGTTCGGCTGGCTCGCTCAAGCCGGCAGCGGGTACTTCGCGAGCGTGCTCGGCCCGACGCTGCTCATCGCGGTCGGCATCGGGCTGACGTTCCCGACGCTGATGGCCGCAGTGACGGCCGACGTACCCGAGGGTGATGCGGGCGTGGTCGGTGGACTGGCCAACACCGCCAGCCAGGTCGGCGGATCCATCGGCCTGGCGGTGCTGACGACCATCGGCAGCTTCGACTCGGTGTTCCTGGTGGCCGCCGGGCTCGGGGTAGCCATCGCGCTGGTCAGCACGTTGTTGCCGCGGTCAACTGACTGAGCGGATCTGGCGGACCAGTACGCCGGCGAGCACGGTGACCGCGGACGCCAGCAGATAAAGGACCGGGTAGCCGCCGAGGTGCTTCACGATCGGGGCGGCGATCGCGGGCGCGAGGACCTGTGGCAGCGAGTTCGCGATGTTGATGACGCCGAGGTCCTTCGCCCGGTCGCGGGCGCTCGGCAGGACCTGGGTGAGCAGCGCGAAGTCGACCGAGAGGTACACGCCGAACCCTGCGCCGAGGATGATCGCGCCGAGGATCGCCCCCGGCCAGGTCGGCCACACCGCCAGTACGACGCCGGCGACAGCCATCACCCAGCCGGACGCGGTGACGAAGACCTTGCGGCGCTCCGACCGGTCCGACCAGCGGCCGGAAGTGATCGCAGTCGTCAGCACGCACACGCTGTAGATCGCGGTCAGGATGAGTACGGCGGTGTCCGGATCGTCGACGCCGACCTTGTCCTGCAGGTAGTAGAAGAGGTACAGCGTGCCGAGCGCATTGCCCACGTTGAAGAGGAACCGCGTCAGCCATGCCCAGCCGAAGTCCGGATACCGTCGCGGGCTGATCCAGAACCCACGAAGGAAGTCGCGCAGTACGAACGTTGGCCGCTCCACCAGTTGCACGTCATGACTGCGCACCACGTACGGCACCACCGACAACACCAAGAACGCGGCACAGGCGGCGTACCCGAGGGCATAGCTGTCGAAGGCGGCGGCAAGCGCAGTACCGACCAAGGCCCCCAGGACCTGCGAGATCGCCACCCAGCCGCCGACCCCGCCGCGTTGGGCGACCGGGACGCGATCCGGTACGACGGCCGTCGCGGCGGCGAGGAGAGCGTTGCCGAACAGCTGCATCAGGCACCAACCGACGAGCATCAACACGATCAGGTGCGCGCCGGCCAGAATCCCCAACCCGACCGCGCCGCCGACGGCCCCGGCCACCACCCACGGCACCCGCCGGCCGAAGCGCGACGTGGTCCGGTCGGAGATCGCGCCGAACGCCGGGTTCGCGAACACCGAGACCGCCGCACCGACCCCGGTCACCAGCCCGAACACGAACTCCTTGTTGCCCGGAGCAACCGCCTCCGACTGCTTCGCGAGCAGCACCTGGATCGGCCCCAGCCAGGCGGCGAACACCCCGACGTTCGCGAGTACGACGGCCGCCGTCCACCCCGGCCGCACCCGGACGGTCGGCTCCGCCAGCGCGGACGGCACCACCCCCGGCTCGGGAATCATCGCCGGCTCTGAGCGATCAGTTCACGCAGCCAGTGGTACGACGCTTTCGGCGTACGCTCCTGCGTCTCGAAGTCGACGTGCACCAGGCCGAACCGCTGCGAGTACCCGGCGGCCCACTCGAAGTTGTCCATCAGCGACCACTGGAAGTACCCGCGGACGTCGACGCCGTCGTCCATCGCGGCGCGGAGCGACCGCAGATAGCCGTCCAGGTACGAGATCCGCCGCTGGTCGTCGACGACGCCGTCGACGGGCCCGTCGTTGATCGCGCAGCCGTTCTCGGTGATGTAGATCGGCGGCAGGCGGTCGCCGTACCGCTCCTGGAAGATCCGCAGGATCTCGCCGAACGCGTCCGGCACCACCGGCCAGCCGAAGTCCGTGGTCGGGTAACCGGTCAGTGTCCGCGGCTCGAACGGAAGGCCCGGCGGCAACAGCACCCCGTCCGTCGCCGCGGTGTCGGCCTGGCCGGTGGCGACACCGACGGAGACCGGCGCGTAGTGGTTGATGCCGAAGAAGTCGAGCGGCGTCGAGATGATCGCCAGATCGTCGGCGACCGGGCCGGGCATCGCGTCACCCATGCCGTTCGGGTACTCGCCGAGCAGGATCGGGTCGGCGAACAGCCAGTTGATCAGGTTGTCGTACAGCGCGGCCGCTTCCTTGTCCTCGGCGCTGTCACTCGCAGGCCAGGTCGGAGCGTGGTTGCTGGCGATGCCGATCTGGGTGGCGCCGGCGGCTCGGAGCGCCTGCACCGCGCGGCCGTGCGCGAGCAGCTGGTGATGCGCGACAGGCAGCGCGTCGAACAACAACTCCTTGCCGGGAGCGTGTGCGCCGAGCGAGTACCCCATCAGCGTCAGCACCATCGGCTCGTTGACGGTGATCCACATCGGCACGCGGTCCGCGAACCGGGCGCCGAGCAGAGCGGCGTACTCCGCGAAGCGGTCGGTGATGTCGCGGGACAGCCACCCGCCGGCGTCCTCGAGCGGCTGCGGGGTGTCCCAGTGGTACAGCGTCGGCGCCGGCTGGATCCCGGCGCCGAGCAGGGTGTCGATCAGCCGGTCGTAGAAGTCCATTCCGGCGGCGACAGCAGGTCCGGTTCCCGACGGCTGGATGCGCGGCCAGGAGAACGAGAACCGGTAGGTGTCCACCCCGAGCTCCCGCATCAGCGCGACATCCTCGGCGTACCGGTGGTAGTGGTCGCACGCGACCGCGCCGGTGTCGCCGTTCAGGATCTTGCCGGGCTCGGCGCAGAACGTGTCCCAGGTGGAGATGCCGCGGCCGCCCTCGGCCACGGCACCTTCGATCTGGTACGCCGATGTCGAGACCCCCCACCGGAATCCGGGCGGAAACAACAGGTCAGCCGTCATTCGCATCATCCTCATCAGGGGTGGTGTCCTGCGGCCGCGGCGGCTCGACCTTGTGCACGATCACCGCCGTGCCGTACGCCGCGACCTCGCTCATCGTCTGGGCGATCTCGTTGCAGTCGAACCGCATCGCGAGGATGGCGTTCGCGCCCATCTGCTGCGCCATCTGGCACATCCGCATCACCGCGACGTGCCGCGACTCGGCCAGCATCTGGGTGTACTCCGGCACCTCGCCGCCGCCCAGCGACCGGAAGCTCGCGGTGAAGTTCGACCCGAAGTCGCGGCTCCGCACGGTCAGCCCGAACACCTCGCCGAACACCTTGTCCGCGGTGTACCCGGGCAGGTCGTTCATCGTCGAGACCAGCACCGGGTACGGCGAACCCTGCGGCGCGACATGCGGCGCAGGGTTCTGCGCGGGCTGGTAGTTGCCCGGCGCCTGGCCGTACCCGGGCTGCTGCCCGTACCCCTGCGGCGGCGGCCCCTGCTGGTAGCCCGGAGGCGGCCCCTGGTACCCCGGCGGCGGGCCCTGCTGGAAGCCCTGCTGCGGCGGGAACGGCTGGTTCGGAGGAAAGTTCTGGTTCATGCCCTCATCCTGGCATCACCATCTGAACACTTGGAACTCGTACAGCGAATACCCGTAGGAGGTCGCGCGCTGCGTCCCGGTGACCCGGACATACCTCGCCTGGGCCGGCGCGAACCGCACCACGTCCTCGCCGCCGTCCCCGGTCGTCGTCGCGTACACCTGTTGCCACGCCGCCCCATCCCGCGAGACCTCGACCTTGTACGCCTTCCCGTACGCCGTCTCCCAGTCGAGCACCACCCGGCGTACGGTCTGCTCGTTGCCGAGGTCAACCTTCAGCCACTGCGGATCCGACCAGTCGCTCGCCCACCGGGTGCTCGGGTTCCCGTCGACGGCCTGCGCCGGCGGCGAGTTGAACAACCCCTTCTCGTAGCTGCTCGCGGTCGCGGTCTTCCCCGCCGCCAGGTTCGCCACGTCGTCACCACGCCGCGCCGGGAACTCGACCACCTGCTGGTACGTCGGCCGGTTGACCCACGCGATCCGGTCCTGCGTGATGCCGCCCATCGGCTGATGTGCGATCTGGTCCGCGCAGAACTGGTCGCCCGCGGCACAGTCCGCCGTCGCCGGATAGGTCCGGGCGGCCGGCACCTTCGTTGCTGAGAGCAACGTTTCCGTGAGCGTCGCACGACACGCGGCCAGCGACCCGCTACCGCAGTACGTCACCGGCTGAGCTGCCTTCACCGGATCACCGAGGACCTTGCGCAGGTCCCGCTGGACGAAGCCCCACCAGCCGCTCTGGAACGACGAACCCTGCGCGCTCGGGCGCTCGTCGATCTTCAGATTGGCGACCATCGCGTTGTAGAGGTCAGGTCCGAGGTCCTTGAACTCGGCCGGGACCAGCAGCGGCCACCACGCGTCGAGGATGCGGATCGCGTCGGCGTTGTCGTAGGTCTTGGACGACGCGTTCGGGGTCTTGCGGTGGGCGCCGGCCTGCTGCCAGGCGGTCAGCTTGGCGACCGCGTCGGCGACGGCCAGATCGGTGATCGGCGCGGACTTCAGGACTCTGAGCAGGTAAGGCAGGACCTGGTCGCCGCGCAGGTCGACCGTGGCCGCGTCCTCCATCGCTTCGACCAGCTTGCCACGGGTGAACTTCTGCCCGCTGTTGATGACCGCCTTGATCCGGTCGTCGAGCGGCTGGCTGCGGTACACCGCGTTGTAGCCCCATTGCCCGTCCGAAGCGGAGTACCCGGGCGCCTGCTTGTTGTTCCAGCTGGTCAGGTAGTCCTGGTTCACGACCTGCGGATGCTGCGCCGGCGGCGTGTACGTCGCGCGGTTCGTGTCCGGGTTCCAGCCCTGCCACTCGTACGAGCTCCAGGTCGGCAGGTTCGGATCGGCGCCGGCCGCGCGGACCGGGTTGTCGCCGGAGTTGAAGTACGCGATCGAATCCTTGTCGGTGTAGAACCAGTTGAACGTGTACCCGATGTTCGCGGCGGCCTTCTGGAAGTCCGCGGCCGAGTGGATCTTGTCCGGGTCGTTGAACTGCATGAAGCCGAGTGCCGAGCCGGCCTCGTTGCCGTAGGTCGACCTGTTCTTCGTGAACAGCACCGGCTTCCCGCCGACCGTCCCGCGATGGGTGACGATGCCGTACTTGGTGCGCAGGGCAACCAACGTGTACGACCCGGCGGGCTCGGACGAGCCGAGGCTGGCGTACCACGCGTTGTGCCGCTCGAGCCGCTCGATCGGGACACACTGCCCGCGGAACTCGTAGTACTGCGAGTTCTTCGTCGGTGTCCCGCCGTTGGGCTCACACAGCGGTACGGCGAACGTGTCGGTGATGTCCTGACCCGCGGAGGTCGCGCTCCACGAGTAGTCGGGGCCGCGGCCGATCAGCGTGTAGAAGTTCAGGCCGGCGAACGCGATGCCGCGTGAGCTGACACCAGGGCCTTGCAGCTCCTGGCGCATCAGCAGCTGCGGCGCGAAATACCCGGTCTGCGGGCCGTAGACCGCGATCGGGTTGCCGCTCTGGGTGTGGGCGCCGGAGACGACCAGCGCGTTCGACATTCCCTTCTTGCCGAAGCCGTCGGGGAACAGGCCCTTGTCGAAGATCCCCTTCAAGGCGGCGGATCCTGCGGGCGCGGGCTTGGCGGCGGCTGTCTTGTTCGCGGTCTGATCGATCACCTCGGGCTCGGCCGTGACCGAGCCGCGGTCCGGCATCGCGCGGCCGGCCGGGTTCGGACCGGTCGTCCCGTACGGGAACGAGGTGCCGTTGTGCACCGTCGTACTGGCCTCGGGATCGTTCTGCGACCGGAAGGACTCCCAGACTTTGGTGCCCTCGGCAACGCCGTACTTCGCCTGCGCTTCGAGCAATGCGAGCGCCGACGTGACCTCGGAGCCGCCGCCGGTGCCGAAGATGCCCGCGACAACGGCCGCGGTGGCGACCACGTCGGTCACCTTCCAGTGCGGCGTCGGCCACTGCAGGCCGAGGGCGACGTACTCGCCCGGGTACGCGATGCCGACCGTGTCGATGTAGTGGTTGACGCCGTCGACCCAGGCCTGGATGTCCTGCTGCATCTTCACGCCGTCGGCGCCGTACAGGTCGTCGGCGTCGTCGAACTGCCGCTGCAGATCAGCCTCGGTGTACGGCGCGGTCCGCCAGAACTCCTGCTCGAACTCGCGGTTCGCCGCCGCGCCGCCCGCGAACGGGGTCAGCTGGCCGCGACCGAGGTGACGGAACACGTCCATCACGAACAGGCGGTCCTGCGCACCGGCGTACCCGGCGCCGAACATCGTGCCGAGCCGGGTGGTGCCGGTGATGTGCGGGATGCCGCGCGACTTGTCCCGCACGATCGTGACGTCGCTGCGCGGGTGGATCGTGCTCGCGACGTCGTCCGGTTTCACGCCGAACGACGAGTCGTCGTAGTACGGCGCGAGGCCGTCGTCGGTGATGCCTTGCGAGTTCCAGACCAGGTCCTGGTAGGGCTTGACCGTGTCGCTGAAGTGCGCCGGCCGGACGCCCAAAGCCTTGAAAGCAAGGAGATCCGTGAAGGTCGCGTTGCCGTTCTGACCCGGCGGCAGGATGTCGCGACATTGCTCGAGGCAATAATCCGTGGGGGTCGCGGCAACTGCTTGCGGGCTTGCCTGGGTCGGCGCCGGAAGAGCGGCGAGCACGGCGGTGACGGCAGCGACGGCGGTCATGAGGCGAAGGCGGGTTCGGAGTGCGGGGCGGGGCACGGTTCCCTCCTCAGGTCGAGTAAAAGTGAGAATGACTCACCAGTAGCATCGGGGTCAATAACTCACGTCCAGACTCTCGCCAATTGCTGTGCGTGACCACTACTGTCAGCTAGACCATGACAATTCATGAGCGTTATCGCTTGAGTGTGGTGATCAACGCCAAGGGGACGTTCACCCCGCTCGGGGTGTCCCGCAGTTCTGACGGGGTGGCGGAGGCGGTCGCACAGGCATTGCCCGAATTCTTCGTGATGGACGAGCTCGGCGACCGCGCCAGCGAGGCCATCGCACAGGTGACCGGCGCCCAGGCGGGCGCCGTCGTGCACTGCACCGCGGCCGGTGTCACCCTCGCGGTCGCGGCGACCATGACCGGTGGCGACCCCCGGCGTACTGCGGCTTTGCCGGATGCAACGGATATGCACAACCGCGTCGTGCTGCCGGCTTGTCAGGTGATCGACTACGGACACACCAACCTGCAGGGGATCCGGCTCGCCGGCGCGCAGGTCGACCTGGCCGGCGACGAGGACGGTTGCACGATCGCCGAGCTGGAAGAAGAGCTCGACGGGCCGGACGTGGCGTGCTTGATGCTGGTGGCATCGCGGTTGACCCGCGGCGAGCCGATCGACCTCGTCGCCGCGGTCCGCGCCGCGCACCGTCGCGGCGTACCGGCGATCGTCGACGCGGCTGCGCAGTTCCCGCGGATCGCCGACCTGCTGGCGACCGGCGCGGATCTGGTGCTGGTGAGCGGGCAGAAGTACCTCGGCTCGCCGACCGCGGGGCTGGTTGCCGGGAGCTGGCCGCTGGTGCAGGCGCTGCGGGCCCAGGAGAAGGGCATCGGGCGGGTGATGAAGCCGACGAAGGAGGCGATCGTCGGCGTACTCGCGGCCCTCGAGGAGTGGCAGGCGTTCGACCGGGTGAAGTGGGAGGCCGACGAGCTCGCGAAGGTCGACGCGTTCGTCACCGCGGCCTCGCGGATCCCCGACGTCGCCGCTGAGGCCGTCAAGGACCCGACCGGGCTGCAGGTCTCGCGGGTCCTGCTCAAGGTCGCCGACGCGAAGCGCGTCGCGACCGAGCTGGAGGCCGGTACGCCGTCCATCTACGTGATGACGGATCGGACGGACGAGGGCGAACTGATGCTCGAGCTCGTCCCACTGGATGCCGACGAGATCGACACCATCCTGGCCCGCCTCTGGGCCGTCCTCACCTGAGGGCATTACACACGAAACGGTGGGTGGGAAGAGGCTATTGCCTATCCCCACCCACCGTTTGCTGTGTCAGCGTCAGTGCTGGTACGACTTGCGCGGACCGCTGCTTCGGCGCGGACCGCCGCTGCCACCACCGTGACCGCGACCCGGGCGGGTGCTGCCGCCGCCGAAGCGACCGCGGCCGCCCTTGTTGCGCGGCTTCGGCGCCGGGAGCTTCACCGGGTACCCGGACGGCTTGTTGCCGCCGGTCAGCCCGGTCATCACCTCGTCGCCCGGGCGGACCCGGACCGGCTCGACGTCGACACCGGCCGACTCGGCCAGCCGGACCATCCCACGCCGCTGGTGCGGCAGCACGAGGGTCACGACCGCGCCCTCGCCGCCGGCCCGCGCCGTACGGCCGGCACGGTGCAGGTAGTCCTTGTGGTCGGCCGCCGGGTCGGCCTGGACGACCAGACCGACGTTGTCGACGTGGATACCGCGAGCCGCGACATCCGTTGCCACCAGCACCGGAACCGAGCCGTCCTTGAACTGCTCGAGCGTCCGGTTGCGGGCGCCCTGGGTCAGGCCGCCGTGCAGGGCCGCGGCCATCACGCCGCGGTCGCGCAGCTGGGTGGCGACGCGGTCGGCGCCCAGCTTGGTGCGGACGAACACGATCGTCCGGCCGTCGCGGCTGGCCAGCTCGGCCGTCAGCGACTGCTTGTGCGCCGGCTCGATCACCAGCAGGTGGTGCTCCATCGTGGTGACGGTGGCCTGGCCGGACTCGGTCGAGTGCGTGACCGGGTCCTTCAGGTACGTCCGCACGATCGTGTCGACGTCGTTGTCCAGCGTCGCCGAGAACAGCAGCCGCTGCCCTTCCGGCGGCGTCATGTCCAGCAGCGTGGTGACAGCCGGCATGAAGCCCATGTCGCACATGTGGTCGGCCTCGTCGAGCACCGCGATCTCCACGGCGCCGAGGTCGGCCGCACCCTGCTCGCACAGGTCGATCAGGCGGCCCGGGGTGGCGATCAGCAGGTCGACGCCACGACGGAGCGCCTCGATCTGCTTCGGGTACGGAAGACCGCCGGCGATCAGCTTGAGCGACACGTTCATCACGTGCGCGAGCGGCTCGAGGGCGTCGTGCACCTGCATCGCGAGCTCACGGGTCGGGACCAGGATCATCCCGCGCGGGCGGCGCGACTCGGTGTGGCCGCCGGCCAGGCGCATCAGCGTCGGGAGCCCGAAGCCGAGGGTCTTGCCGGAACCGGTCTGACCGCGGCCAAGTACGTCCTTGCCGGCCAGCGCGTCCGGGATGGTCGCGGCCTGGATCGGGAACGGCGCGGTGATGCCGTCGCGGGCCAGCCGCTGCACCAGCCGCGGCGCGATCCCGAGCGCGGCAAACTGGTTGTCATCGGCAACAGTGCCGAGGTCTTCCGGCTGCGGCTCGAACTCGCCCCGCCGTGCCTCCTGCGAAGCACGCCGGGCGAACGGCTTGTCGTCGCGGCGGTACGACGAACGGTCGTCGCGCTGGTACGACGGACGCTCGCTGCGCTCGAACCGGGGACGCTCGTCGCGGTCGAACCGCGGCTTGTCGTCGCGCCGGAACTGCGGCCGGTCACCACGGTCGTCGCGGCGCTCGGTGCGCTCCGGACGGCTGTACTGCGGCTTGTCGCCACGGCTGTCCCGGCTGTCGCGGCTGTCACGGTTGTACTGCGGGCGGTCGTCACGGTTGTAGCGCGGCCGCTCATCCCGGTTGTACTGCGAGCGGTCGTCACGACGCGGCGCCGGACGGTCGTCCCGGTTGTACTGCGGACGGTCGTCGCGGTTGCGGTTCTCGTAGCGCGGACGCTCGTCGCGGTTGCGGTCGTCGGCGCGGTCGTAGCTGCGCTGGCCGCGGTCCGGGCGGGGCTGCTCGGAGCGGTAGCCCTTGACCGGCGCGCGGTCCTCGCGCGGTGCCTCGTAGGAGGCGTTCGCGGCGAGGCGTTCGCCGTACGACTGGTTCTGGTACTTCTTGTGCCGGGGCTTCTTGGCCCGCCCGTCGGCGGACTCGGAATCGTGCTGGTGGTGCTGGGTCACGCAAACTCTCTCTCGGATTCACGGACGAATGGCGCCGGATCGCAGCCGCAGCGAAGCTCCGGTCACGAATCATGACCGGACAACGTGCTCAGCAGGAGACGGGCATCGACCTGCGGGTGCTATCGCGTTGCACCCATGTCGCCGGGTCCTCGGCGGATGCCGAAACCGACGGGTCGGAGCGCCTGGGAACATCTCTGGTGACGCGACGCGCGCACCGACACCATAAAAGTATAACCGATCGTGACCGCCACCCTGACCACGTCGCCGGCGACCAGACCACCGACCCGACTGGTGCTCCCGGCACCCACCCGGAACAGTTCAAGCGAGCTTGAGTTCTTGGAACGCCGTTCTAGGGTGGCGGTATGGCGGAGGAGGCAGTTGCAAAAGGGGAGAGCGGCCCGAGCAAGGAGCACTGGCTCTCGATCGGGGAGATCGCACATCGGTCCGGGGTGGCGGCGTCGGCGTTGCGGTTCTACGAGGACCAGGGCCTGATCGCGTCCCGGCGGACGGCCGGCAACCAGCGTCAGTACCAGCGGAGCACGCTGCGGCGGATCGCTTTCGTCCAGGCGGCCCAGCGGGTCGGTCTCGCGCTCGCGGAGATCAAGAACGCGCTGGATTCGCTGCCCGAGGACCGGACGCCGACGCGCGCCGACTGGAGCAAGCTGTCGAAGACGTGGCGAAGCCGCCTCGACGAGCGCATCGCCGAGCTCGAGCGCCTCCGCGACGACCTCGACACCTGCATCGGCTGCGGTTGCCTCAGCCTGCAGCGCTGCAACCTCTACAACAAGGAGGACCGCCTGGCCACCCGAGGCCCCGGCGCCCGCCTCCTCAACGTCGGCATCCCCGGCGAGTCATAACAACCCACCCTCGACGACCCCGACAAGCACCTCGGCGGCGGCGCTCGCGTCGTACTCCGGATCGCTCAGCGACTCGGACACGATCGCGTCGATACCGCCGCCGATCACCAGCGCCGCGGACCGGAGATCGGTCTCTCCGGTGATTCCGCGCGCCGCACGGGCCGCGGACAGCAGGTCCGCGACCGATGACCAGCGCGCCTTCGAGTCGGCCGGCGCCGCGGCCGGTCCCGCCGCGTCCACGGCCGAAGCAACGGCCTCCACCAGCTCCGACAGCACCCGCGCATGGGCCGCCTCGACCAGGGCCTGCTTTGACGGGAAGTGATAGAGCACACCTGCCTTGGTGATCCCGGCGCGGTCCGCGATCCGCCCGAGCGACGTCGCGGCGTACCCGAGATCGGCGACCAGCTCGGTGGTGACGTCGATCAGCTGCGCCCGTCGCGCCTCCTCGGTGAAGGTGAGATTCCGGTGGTTCGTGACGTGAGCACGGAGTACGGCGAGGTCCGCGTGTACCGGTTCGGCGGTGCCGAGGGACTCGCTCCACTCGTCCTGTTGCCCGGTACGTCGTCCGGACCCCGGTGTGGGCCGATCTCCTCAAGCACCTGCCGACCATCACCGATGTCTACGCGATCGACCTGCTCGGCGAGCCGGGGATGAGCGTCCAGACCGAGCCGATCAGCTCCGACGAGGACAAGGCGGCCTGGTTGGACCAGACGCTCGCAGCCCTTCCGGAGCAGCGATTCAACCTCCTCGGCTTGTCCATCGGCGGCTGGACCGCGATGAACCTCGCCGTACGACGTCCGGATCGGATCGCGACGGTCACCACCCTCGACGCCGTCAACGTGTACGACGGCATACCTCTCGGCAAGCCGGTGGAACGCGTACCGGTCGCGGACATGATCGAGGCCGGCATGAAGAACTACACGCTGCGTCAGCCTCAACCGCGCCGGATCACCGAGGAACAGCTGACCGCCCTGCCGATGCCGGCTCCGGCACGCATAGCCCCAGGGTTATGTGTGGCATAGAACGGCGCCGGTTATTCGCGGGTTATCCCCTCGGTTCTTCCCGATGGGGTGCGGAAATCCTGGGAGCTTGGGAGCATCCGATGGTGGCGATCGGTAATCCGCCCGTCGCTATCCGCCACCGATTCGGAGTGAGGCCCTCCATGTCGCATCGCCGTATCCTGACCAGTCTCGCGGGGCTTGCCGCCGCCGCGCTGGCCGTGCCCGCGTTGGCAGCGTCCCCCTCGACTGCCGCGCCGGCCCCAGATTCACACGTCTCGACCACCGCCACCCGCGCGGCGTACGTCGGCTCGCCGCAGGACGAAGCCGCCACCAAGGCGTTCTACGACGCCGTGATGAAGTCCGCCCGCGCCAAGCTGGCCAGCCAGGCCAAGTCGGGCCGGAAGGTCACCGCGGTCACGGTGACATACGCCGTCGACGCGCCGAGCTTCGCGTCCCGGATCGCGTCCAGTACGTCGATCTGGAACTCGAGCGTCAGCAACGTGAAGCTCGTCGAGGGCAGCAACTACGACTTCTACTACACCGAGGGCAACGACCCGCGCGGTTCGTACGCATCCACCGACGGCCACGGCAGCGGCTACATCTTCATCGACTACGCCCAGGCCCAGCAGTACGACCAGACCCGGATCGTCGCGCACGAGACCGGCCACGTCCTCGGCCTGCCGGACCACTACTCCGGCCCGTGCTCCGAGTTGATGTCCGGCGGCGGCCCCGGCCCGTCCTGCACCAACCCGTACCCGGACTCCACCGAGCGCTCCAAGGTCAACGCCCTGTGGGCCAACGGCTTCGCCGCTGCTGCCGGCAACGCCGCCTTCCATACCTCCAAGTAACCCACAACCTCCGGCCCGGAGCCGCCCGGCAGGGGACGGTTTCCGGGCCGGAGCTTTTCGCGGAGGACAGCGGAGGACATAGGACGTACTACGACACGCCGCCAGGACCCGCCTGACCTGCAGGTTCTCCCGAAGACTGATGGGCATGAGAGCCGCGAGGGTGGTACTTGCGCTACTTGTGCTGGTGACGGCCTGTCTGACAGGTCCGGCGTACGGCGTGGGGCTCGAAGGCAGGACGATCCTGTCGCCGAACACCTACGGATACACCTGTTATCGGATCCCCGCGCTGGTTCGGGGCAACGACGGAACCTTGGTGCTGTTCGCCGAAGGGCGGAAGCCGACGTGCGGAGATGTCGGCACGCACGACGTGGTGATGGTGAGGTCTACCGACGGCGGTGCGAGCTGGAGCGCTCCGGTTCCGGTCCACGAGGGGAAGACCTCGACGGCACACAATCCGACACCGGTCGTCGACACCAAGACCGGCAGGATCGCGTTGCTGACGACGCGGGACTACAACACGGTCTGGGCGCAGTACAGCGACGACAACTGGGCGACGTGGTCACCGCCCGTGGAGATCACCACCAGCGTGAAGCTGCCGGAGTGGGGCAGCTACGCCACCGGACCGTCGCACGGCATCCAGTTGCGGCGCGGGCCGCATCCGGATCGGCTCGTCGTCGGCGCGCACTACGCGACGACCGACGGCGACCGCCACGGCGGCGCGCTCCTGTACAGCGACGACAGCGGCGTGACCTGGCACCTCGGCGCCCACGACGACTCCGCCGATCCGGCGCTCCGCGTCCAAGAGTTGTCCACCTTCGAGCGGCCTGACGGCTCGATCTTCGCCTTTGCCCGCGACGAGGGCGGTACGAACCCGTCGACCGTCGCCTCGGCGATCTCGAGTGACGCCGGCGAGACGTTCTCCACCGGGTTCCACGCCGACGCGGCCGAGCAGAGTCTCGCCGTACCGACGGTGCAGGCGTCGACGCTGGAGCTGCGGGCGACCGACCGCGGCGATCGCTACAACCGCGTCCTGCTCGCGTCACCGACCCGGCAGGGCGACACCCGGGAGAACCTGACGATCCGCTCGACGTTCAAGGGCGGCACCGAGTGGGTCGATCCCGGCGGCGGCACGGTCATCTACGGCGGCATGTGCGCCTACACCGACATGACGCAGCTCAACGCCAACACCGTGGCGCTCGTCTACGAACGAGCCGTGAACTGGTCGACCGGCTACATCTGGTTCACCACGTTCACCGAGACCGATCTCGGGCTGCCCGACGGCAACACCTCCGGCGTACCCACCACACCTGATGCCTCCGGCAACAATCTCTCCGGCTACCTCCGCGGCCCGGTCTCGGTCGCCGGGAAGTTCGGTACGGCGATCTCGCTCGACGGCACCGACGACTACGTGCAGCTCCCGTTCGCGGAGAAGCTCGCGGTCAGCAGCGGCGACTTCACCTGGACCGGCTGGTTCAAGTACGGCGCCAGCACCGCCGACCAGCCGCTGCTCTGGGCCTACAACCAGGGCGACGGGTTCTCCCAACTCTGGCTCCGGGCCGAGCCGGCCAGCAACCGCCTCCGCGCGCTGGCAGAGAGCGGCGGAACCGCTGTCACGCTCGCCACCACCAAGTCCTACAACGACCAGGCCTGGCACCACTTCGCGCTGTCCCGCCAGGGCAACACCTTCACCTTGTACGTCGACGGCGCATCGGCCGCGACCGTCACCGGCGCCATCGGCTCGGTCAGTCCCAAGCGACCGTTCCAGATCCACCTCGGCCAACGGCTGGACGCCAAACAGCATCTCCGCGGCGCTCTCGACGACTTCCGGCTCTACAACCGGGCGCTGACGCCGGCCGAGATCACGTCGATCTACGCCAGCAACTCCACCACCCCGCCCGGGCTGCGGCTCAGGTATCCCTTCTGACCGGACCTGTCGAGCCCCGGACGACCAGTTCGGGGCGGAACAGGAACTCGGTGTGCGGCGTGGTGTGGCCGCGGACCTCTTCCAGCAAGGACTGCACCGCGGCGAGGCCCATCGCCTGTACCGGTTGGCGGATCGTGGTCATCGGCGGGTCGGTGAACTCCATCATCGGCGCGTCGTCGTACCCGACCACCGAGACGTCACCCGGTACGGCGAGGCCGCGCTGGCGGGCCGCCCGGATCACGCCGAGAGCCATCATGTCGGAGCCGCAGACGACCGCCGTGACGTGGGCGTCGAGCAACTGCCGGCCCGCCGCCTCGCCGCCCTCGACGCCGAACATGCTCAGCGCGACCATCGGGTCGAGATCCTCGTTCGACACCCCCAGCTGCGCCTTCATCGAGGTCCGGTACCCGGCCAGCTTCCGCTGGACGACGATGAACCGCTCCGGTCCGGACGCGAACCCGATCCGGCGGTGGCCGAGGGCGACGAGATGCGCGACCGCCAGCTCCATCGCGGCGTACTCGTCCGAGGACACGAACGGCGCCTCGACCGACGGCAGCCACCCGTTCACGAACACCACCGGCAGCCGCCGCTCCACCAGTGCCTGGTACCGGGCGTGGTCCGCGCCGGTGTCGGCGTGCAGCCCGGAGACGAAGATGATGCCGGAGACGCCGCGCTCGAGCAGCATCTCGACGTACTCCTCCTCGGTCGCTCCGGAGGGTGACTGGGTGCAGAGCACCGGGGTGAAGCCGCGTTGCGACAGCGCGGACTCGATCACCTGGGCGAACGCCGGGAAGATCGGATTGATCAGCTCCGGCATCACCAGCCCGATCAGCCCCGCCGACCGCCGCCGCAACCGGGTCGGCCGTTCGAACCCGAGAACGTCGAGCGCGGTCAGGACGGACTGTTTGGTCTCGTCCGCCACCCCCGGCTTGCCGTTCAGTACCCGCGAGACCGTCGCCTCACTGACCCCCGCCTTGGCCGCGATGTCCGCCAGCCGCGCTCTGCTGCTCACGCCCGGCACTGTACCCAGCCCACGCCTGACATTTCAGCAAGATCCTGCAAGAACTTGCAGACTGCGTGGGGATGTCCACAACGTGAACAGAACGGACACGTCACACGCCGTATACCTTGTCAGGACGAGCGGGCCGGGCGAGGATAGGCGGACTCCCCCGCCTTGGGGGTGCCTTTACTCGGATCGTCCGGCACGTTCCTGCCGGTGAAGGGAAGAAATCGTCATGGCTACTGTTTCGTTCAAGGCGGCGACCCGGATCTACCCCGGTTCTGACACGCCCGCCGTCGACAAGCTCAACCTCGAGATCGAGGACGGCGAGTTCATGGTGCTCGTCGGCCCGTCGGGTTGTGGTAAGTCCACCTCGCTCCGGATGCTCGCCGGCCTCGAAGAGGTCAACGAGGGTTCGATCTACATCGGCGACCGCGACGTCACGCACCGTCCGCCGAAGGAGCGGGACATCGCGATGGTGTTCCAGAACTACGCGCTGTACCCGCACATGTCGGTCGCCGACAACATGGGCTTCGCGCTGAAGATGCAGGGCGTGTCCAAGGAGGACCGCGCCAAGCGCGTGATGGAGGCCGCCAAGCTGCTCGGCCTGGAGGAGTACCTGGAGCGCAAGCCGAAGGCACTGTCCGGTGGTCAGCGTCAGCGTGTCGCCATGGGTCGCGCGATCGTGCGTAACCCGCAGGTCTTCCTGATGGACGAGCCGCTGTCGAACCTCGACGCCAAGCTGCGGGTGCAGACCCGTACGCAGATCGCCGAGCTGCAGCAGCGTCTCGGTGTCACGACCGTGTACGTCACGCACGACCAGGTCGAGGCCATGACGATGGGCGACCGGGTGGCCGTCCTCAAGGACGGTCTGCTCCAGCAGGTCGACACCCCGCTGAACCTTTACGACAACCCGAAGAACAAGTTCGTCGCGGGCTTCATCGGCTCGCCGGCGATGAACCTGCTGACCGCCGACATCACCGACGGCGGCGCGAAGCTCGGCGACTACACGATCCCGATCGACCGCTCGGTGCTGTCCAAGGCCGGTAGCGACAAGACCCTGACCGTCGGCGTTCGCCCGGAGGCCTTCAAGGTCGCCGACGAGGGCCTGCCGGTGAAGGTCGCCGTGGTCGAGGAGCTCGGCGCCGACGCGTACCTGTACGGCACCGCGGAGCACTCGGGCGAGCACCAGCAGATCGTTGCTCGCATCGACGCCCGCATGCAGGTCGAGAAGGGCTCGACGGTCCGCCTGGCGGCGGTGCCGGAGAAGCTGCACCTCTTCTCCACCTCCACCGAGGAGCGGCTGACCGCCTGATCTCCTCAGGTAGCTGTTTCTACCGGCCCCTGGTGGTTCGTCCACCGGGGGCCGGTGGCGTTTGCAGGCGGTCCACCGGGTTCATGTTGGTCTGCTTGAGCAGGTAGTGCGGGCGCTTCTTGGTCTCGTAGTAGATCCGGCCGATGTACTCGCCGATCACGCCGAGCATCACCATCTGGAGCCCGCCGAGCCCGGTGATCGCCGCGATCAGCGTGACGTACCCGGGCATGTCGACGCCGTGCAGGAGCGCCGCGACCAGCACCCAGATCGCGTACCCGGCGGCGACTGCGGTCAGCAGCAGACCGACGTAGATGGCCATCCGCAACGGCTTGTTGTTGAACGACAGCAGCCCGTCGAGCCCGTACTCCAGCAGTCGGCGGAACGTCCATCGGCTCTTGCGGTCCGGTGCCGCCTTCACGTTGTCGTACTCGAACAGGATCGACTCGAACCCGATCCAGGCGAACAGCCCTTTCGAGAAGCGGTTGTACTCGTTCAGCTCGAGCAGACCGTCGACCGCGCGCCGCGACAGCAGCCGGAAGTCGCCGACCCCGTCGGTCAGCTCGACATCGGCCCATTTGTTGATCAGCCAGTAGTACGCCCGGGCGAACAGCGTCCGGGTGGCCGGGTCGCCGGTCCGGTTCCGCCGGGCGATGACCTGGTCGAACCCGCGCTCGTGCTCCTCGAGCATCCGGCCGATCAACTCCGGCGGGTGCTGGAGGTCGGCGTCCATGATCACGACCGCGTCGCCGGTGGCGTACCGCAGGCCGGCCAGCATCGCGGCCTCCTTGCCGAAGTTGCGGCTGAAGGACAGATAACGGACGGAGTCGTCGGTGGCTGCCAACCCGACAAGGGCCTCGAGCGTCCCATCACTGCTGCCGTCGTCGACGTACACGATCTCGTACGGCCGGCCGGAGGCAGACAGCTCACGGCTGAGCGCCTCGTGGAACCGGTTGACCACCTCGACCTCGTTGTAACACGGCACCACTAGGCTCAGGCGCGTTGTCGGGCTCATGCGCAACTTCCAGGAAGAGCAAGGGGACGGTCGGTGGCCTCAGCGGACGGCGAATCACCAGGGGCAGTTCGGCGACGGTCGGCGCTGCCGCCGGCCGTTGTCGCCTTCGTCGTCGTGGCGGCGGTGTTCGCCGCCTCCGGCATCATCCGCGGTACCTATCCCTTCGGTTCGCTGTCGCGCAGTACCAACGATCTTGGCACGCAGTACGTCCCCTTCTTCGCCCACCTGTGGGACGTCCTGCACGGGCGGGCCCAGGGCGACATGCTGTTCAACTGGCAGAGCGCGTTCGGAGTCGGTTTCCTGGCCGACTTCGGGGTCGATCTCGGCAGCCCATTGTCCCTGCTCGTGGGGTTGTTCCCGCGCCACCAGATCGACCTGGCCGTCTACGTCATCACCACCCTGAAGCTGAGCCTGGCAGCGGCCGCGATGGCAGCCTTACTGATGAAGATGCGTCCCGGCCCCCGTTGGGTTGCCGCGATGCTGGGCGTCTCGTACGGCGTGTGCGGCTGGGCGCTCGACGACGGATCGTACGTGCCGATGTGGCTGGACGGCCTGATCGCCCTGCCGATGTTTTTCATGGTGGCGGAGTGGTCACTGCGCCGGACCAACCGGCTGCTCAGTGTGCTCGTGGTCGGCCTGTTCTGGCTGTCCAACTTCTACACCGCCTACATGGCAACGATCGCGGGTGGGATCTACCTGCTCGCCCGGGTGCTCACCAGCGACCTCAAGTGGTCGCTGCGGCTGCGGGCGATCGTGCGGCACGGCATCTCGTTCGTGCTCGGCATGGCCTTGGTCGCGCCCATCCTGCTACCGATCATCCTGACGAACCGCGACGCAACGCCGTCGCCGTCCGGGATCTTCCACCCGTCCGCGCTGGACGTGTTCCTGTCCCGCCTGCTGCCGCTGACCGAGGGCGTCGGCCGGACCGCGAGCCTGTACGTCGGAACCGTCGCGCTGCTGCTCGCACTGACGATGCCGTTCAACAAGTTCGTGCCGTGGCTGACCAAGCTCGTCTGGGTGATCACGACCGTCCTGATCACGTTGTCGTTCAGGTGGCCGCCGACACAGGAGTTCTGGCACGCGTTCGACACCCCGAACGGCAGCCAGTACCGCGAGGCGTTCGTGCTCTGCGGCGTGATCGTGGTGCTCGCCTGGGTCTCGGTCTCGCACAAGCTGCCGGGCCCGATCGCCTTGCTCGGCGGCGCTGCGTTGCTGGCCCTGATCGCCGTGCTGTCCAACGGGAGCCGGTTGCTCAGCGACCATTCGATCAGCGTTCTGATCGCGTCCGGAGCCGTGACTTTGGTTGCGTTCGGCATCATCTGGACGCTGCGCAGGTTCGATGGGACCCGGCGGGTCAAGTGGCCGGTGGCGGCGGCATTCGCCGTACTGCTGGCGGTTGTGGCGGTGGAGACGACCTGGACCGCGGTCATCACCGACCAGTACCGCGGCAAGATCCTCGGCGCTTCGGCCGCGGCCTGGGACGACAAGCAGACGGCACGGTACGACGCGCTCCGGGCGGCCGGGCGTTGGCCTGCGTACCGGACCGAGCCGGGTACGTCGATCACGCCGAACGACCCGATGTTGCTGGGCGGGCAAGGCGCCGGCCTGTACAGCAGTCTGTTGCCGCACTCGACCAATGAGCTGCTGACGAGTCTCGGGTTCGGCTGGTCGGGGTACGGGCGCGCGTCGCTCACTCTCGACAACCCGGTCACCGACGCGATCTTCTCGGTCGGTGCCCGGATGCGGCTCGTCGCCGACGGCAAGCCGGACATCACCCGGTCCGACGCGCCGCCACTGGTGACGGTACGGCGGCGGCTCGGCGCGACGACTCTCGTCGACACGAATGCCCCTAACGCCTACGAGATCCAGGAGCGGCTGCTCGGGAGCACGGTGTACGAGGTCCCGAAGTACAAGGGGACGCGGTTCGAGACCGGTGACGTGAAGCTGGTCGCGGCCTGCACGCCCGGTACGTCGGCGTACCTGTTCATGCCGCGGGTCGGCGGACGGGCGCGGCTGGCTGACGGACAGTGGCACGAGCTGAGCGCGACACGGCGGCCGGGAATCAACACGAGCAGCGCGATGATCTCCCTCGGGTCCGTGCCGAAGACCGGGATCGTGCTGATCGAGCTCAACTTCGGCGACGACCCGCAGGGCATCCCGCCGCGCGACGCGATCGGATGCCTCAACCACCAGGAGCTCGCGAAGGCGGTCCGGCGGTTGCGCGCGAGTGGAGCGACCGACGTGGAGGCCGGCGGTCATACCCTGCACGCGACGCTTCGGCCCGGCAGCACGGGGTACGCCGTGGTCGCCGCACCGAAGATCGACGGCTGGATGTGCTCGGTCGGCGGCGGAAAAGCCCAGGTGCCGAGGGATTACGGCGGCCTGATCGCGGTTCCGCTGTCGGGGAGCGCGGACCGGGTCGACTGCACGTTCGTCCCGCCCGGGCTGCGCCGCGGGTTGGCGATCGGCGGGGCCGCCGCCGTGCTCACGCTCGGGATCGTCCTTCTCGGCGCAGTACGACGGCGGCGGCGCCTCGCTAGTTGATGTCGCGGCGGTGGAACACCCATCCGCCGAGCAGGATCGCGAGCACGGCGAGGATCGCCAGGTACCAGGCGCCGTGCTCGAACGTGAGCGTCTTCTGGACGTAGTCGCAGACGTAGCTTCCGTCGTTGCCGGTCTTGCACTCGGTGACGTAGTACTGCGCGTCGTGGCGAACGAAGGCGTCGAAGTTGACCTTCACGAGCCACGGCTGGGCCTTCTCCAGGAACGCGGCGAACACGCCCTCGGCGAGCACGAGGTAGGCCATCACCAGGCCGATCGCGGCCGCCGTATGGCGCAGCAGCAGGCCGACGATGCAGCCGAGCGCAGCCGCGAGCGCGGTCGTCAGCACGGCACGACCGCCGATCGCGCTGAGATCGCCCCAGGTCTTACTCGTCGTACCGGCGGTGTCGCCCAGGTGGTCGACGATCAGGAACGTGCCGAGTAGCACGATCGCGAGCACCACCGCGGCGATCGGCACGAAGCCGGTCGCGGCCGCGAGCAGCTTGCTGCCGTAGACCCGGAGCCGGCGCGGTTCGAACGTCAACCAGTTGCCGATGGCACCGGAACTGAACTCCGCGCCGAGGAAGCTGGCCCCGATCAGGAACGCGGCGAACGCCAAGAAGTACGAAGATCCCTGCAGCAGGTCCGGCATGATCTGCGCGAAGACCGTCGGCGGTTTGCCGTAGTCCTCCAGCTTCGGCTCCGGGTAGGAGCACATGTCGTCGACCGTCGGCTTCGGGTCGGGCTGGGTCTTCCAGTCCGCCTCGCACTGCGCGCGGTTCTCGGCTGCGTGGTCGACCCAGTCCTTGTGGGCCAGCTGGAACTGACGCTCCGCCTGCTGCTGTTCGGCCGCGGACAGGGGTTGGGCGTCGAACCAGGTGGCGACGAGCAGCAGCGCGGTGATGAGGAACAGCCCGGCCACGCCGATCAACGTGAGCCGGCGCGCGGTCAGGCGGCGGAGTTCGACCTTCGTGAGTCGGATCATCACAGCCCCTCGCCTTGGGTCAGCTCGAGGAACACGGACTCCAGATCGGCGCGGACCGGGACGAGCTCCGACACGTACAGCTCCTGGTGCGCGAGCCGCCGAGTCACGTCGGCCGGATCGGGAGCGCCCTCGACGAGCAGGTAGTTGCCGTCGGCCCGCACGGTCATGCCGGCTGCGGTGAGGATCCGGGTCGCGGCCTCGTGGTTGCCAACAGCAACCTTCACGGTCGGCGCCGTACCGCCGCCGATGACCTCGGCAACTGTCCCCGAAGCGAGGAGCCGGCCGTGGCCGATGATCGAGACCGTATCGGCGACCTGCTCGACCTCGGCCAGGATGTGACTGCTCACGAGCACGGTCTTGCCCTGGTCGCCGAGGCCGCGCATCGTCTCGCGGATCTCCCTGATACCGGCCGGGTCCAGGCCGTTCGTCGGCTCGTCGAAGATCAGCAGGTCGGGCTCCTTCAGCAGCGTGGCGGCGATCGCGAGACGTTGCTTCATGCCGAGGGAGTACGAGCGGAAGCGGTCGTTGCCGCGTTCCCCCAGTGAGGTCTGCTCGAGCACCTCACCGACCCGCGCCCTCGGCGCGCCGATCGCCTCCGCGAGCAGCTCGAGATTCTTCCGACCGGTGAAGGGCGGAAAGAACTTCGGCGACTCCACGATCGCGCCGATCCTGCCGACAACCTCAGGCAACTGCGCCGGCACCGTCTTGCCGAACACCGTCATCGTCCCCGCATCAGCCCGAACCAGCCCGAGAAGCATCCGGATCGAAGTGGTCTTCCCCGACCCGTTCGGCCCGAGGAACCCGTGCACACCACCCGTCGGGACCTCGAGATCAAGCCCCTGTACCGCGACCACCTTGCGGCCCCGGCGCGTCCGGTACGTCTTACGCAAACCACGCGTACCGATAGCCACGTCGGCCATCCACACCCCTCTCGTCACTGACCAGACGCACAGCGTGACAGATTTGTTCATCACCCTGCGCCTCCCCACCCCCGACGAGGTTGGGGAGGATTTTCTGCCCGTATCGGGACAAGATCCTCCCCAACCTCGACTGCCTGGGGGTTAGAGGGCTAGGTCGGTGAGGGTGGGGTGGTCGGCGGGGCGCGGGCCTGGAGCGTCCCAATGGAAGAGGCGGTCGGATTCTGCGATCAACTGGTCGTTGATGCTGGCGCGGCGTACCCGCATCAGGCCGTTCTCGTCGAACTCCCAGTTCTCGTTGCCGTGCGAGCGGTACCACTGGCCGGCTGCGTCGTGCGACTCGTACACGAACCGGACCGCGATCCGGTCGTCGGTGAACGCCCAGAGCTCCTTGATCAGCCGGTAGTCCAGCTCGCGCGCCCACTTCTGGGTCAGGAACTCGACGACCTCGGCCCGCCCGTTCACGAAGACGTCGCGGTTCCGCCAGTAGGTGTCCGGGGTGTAGGCGAGCGACACCGCCTCCGGATCCTGCTTGTTCCATGCGTTCTCCGCGGCACGAACCTTCTGTACGGCCGTCTCTCGCGTGAATGGAGGCAACGGCGGACGTGCGTTCACAAGCAGCTCCTTCGGTTGGCCAACAGATCCGTTCAATCTTGGATCAAAGCACCCGCCCGCGCCACGTATTCGCTGCGCGCAACGGACATCTGGTGGTGACGCCGACCACGTCTGGGACAAATACCCCCTATGGGTATCGCTCGCGACTTGCATTCGATACCCGTAGGGGGTACTTTCTTGGTGTCGACATACCCCCGAGGGGTAGCTGAGGAGTTTGAGATGAGCGACGAGCACGTACACGGATATACGGCTGAGAAGACCAGTCACCTGAAGCGGCTGCGGCGGATCGAGGGGCAGATTCGGGGTCTGCAGCGGATGGTCGAGGAGGACAAGTACTGCATCGACATCCTGACCCAGGTGTCGGCGGCCACGAAGGCGTTGCAGTCGTTCTCGCTCGAGCTGCTCGACGAGCACCTCTCACACTGCGTGGTCGAGGCCGCGCAGAAGGGCGGCCCGGAAGCCGAGGAGAAGGTCCGCGAGGCTTCCGACGCAATCGCCCGCCTGGTTCGCAGCTAGCCACCCGGCGCGATCACCCGAGCGATGCCAGCCGGTCGGTTTGTAGCTAATTACTTGAGGAGCAATTGATATGACCACCACCACTTACTCCGTTTCCGGTATGACGTGTGCGCACTGCACTTCGGCGGTTACCGAGGAGATCAGCAAGCTCGTCGGCGTGCAGGACATCAAGATCGATCTCGTTGCCGGTGGCACCTCTGCGGTGCATGTGACGAGTGAGGCCGTGCTCGACGAGGCCGCTGTGCGTGAGGCCGTCGACGAGGCGGGTTACGAACTGGCGGCGTCGTGAGCCGGGCCGCCGCGCTCCGGCTCGGCGCGTTCGCCGGTGCGTTGGCGCTCGCCTTCGGGGCGGCGTACGGCATCGGTGCCGCGGTCGATCCGATCGCGGCGGCCGACACGCCATCGCAATCGCAGCAGGAGATGGGCATGAGCGACATGGGCGGGCACGACGCCGGCGGGCAACTGCCGGGGCTCGCGGTGTCCGACGCCGGGTACACATTCGCGCCGGCCGCGACGTTCTTCACCGCCAAACAGAAGACCGAGCTGCGCTTCACGATTCAAGGGCCGGACGGCAAACCGGTCACGCAGTACACGAAGACGCATGAGAAGGATCTGCATCTGATCGTCGTACGGCGGGACCTGTCCGGGTTCCACCACGTGCACCCGACGCTGGCGGCGGACGGGACGTGGAGCATCCCGTTCACATTCACTGCCGGCGGGACGTGGCGGATGTACGCCGACTTCCAGCCGGCCGGCCTGGACAAGAACATCACGCTCGGCACGGACGTCAACGTCACCGGCCTGTACGTCCCGGTCCCGCTCAACGATCCCGCGGCCGTCACGAGTATCCATGGGTACGACGTGACGCTCGCCGGCACGCCAGTTGCGGGCAAGGAGTCGCAGCTGACGTTCACGATCAGCAAGAACGGCAAGCCGGTGACCGACCTGCAGCCGTACCTGGGCGCCTTCGGGCACCTGGTCTCACTGCGCAGCGGCGACCTGGCCTACCTGCACAACCATCCGGCGCAGCACGCGGAGCCGGGGATGAAGGGCGGGCCGTCGATCGATTTCATGACGACCTTCCCGACCGCGGGGACGTACAGCCTGTTCCTGGACTTCCAGCACGCCGGCGCCGTTCACACCGCGGAGTTCACGGTCCACGTCGACTCCAACGGCACCACGATCGTCCCGCCCACCGCCGTACCGACGTCCGCAGCGCATGAAGAGGAGGGACACGAACATGAGCAACCAGTCCGTTGAGCTCATCATCGGCGGGATGACGTGCGCCTCCTGCGCCGCCCGGGTCGAGAAGAAGCTGAACCGGATGGACGGCGTCACGGCGACCGTCAACTACGCCACCGAGAAGGCGAAGGTGACGTACCCCGAGGGCGTCTCGACCGACGACCTGGTCGCGACCGTCGAGAAGACCGGTTACACCGCGGCCCTGCCGACGCCGGCCGTCACGACCGAGGCCGAGGAGCCGGATGAGCTGAAGCCCCTGCGGCAGCGGCTGATCGCGAGCATCGTGCTCACGGTGCCGGTGGTCGCGTTCGGGATGATCCCGGCGCTGCAGTTCGACTCGTGGCAGTGGGCGTCGCTGACGCTGGCGTTCCCGGTGGTGACGTGGGCGGCCTGGCCGTTCCACAAGGCCGCCTGGACCAACCTGCGGCACGCCGCGACGACGATGGACACACTGATCTCGCTGGGCGTGGTGAGCTCGTTCCTCTGGTCGCTGTACGCGCTGTTCCTCGGCACGGCCGGCCAACCGGGCATGAAGATGCCGTTCACGCTGATCCCGTCCCGCGGCAGCGGCGCCGAGGAGATCTACCTCGAGGTGGCGACTGCCGTCACCGTGTTCATCCTGTCCGGGCGGTACTTCGAGGCGCGGGCCAAGCGTCGCTCCGGTGCCGCCTTGCGCGCTCTGCTGGAGCTCGGGGCGAAGGACGTCGCAGTACTGCGGAACGGCACGGAGACCCGGATCCCGGCGGACCAGCTGGTCGTGGGCGACGAGTTCGTCGTCCGGCCGGGAGAGAAGATCGCCACGGACGGTGTGATCGTGACCGGGAGCAGCGCGGTCGACGCGTCGATGCTGACCGGCGAATCCGTGCCGGTCGAGGTCGGCGCCGGGGACGCAGTCGTTGGTGCGACCGTCAATGCGGGCGGCCGGCTCGTCGTCCGGGCGACCAGGGTCGGCGCGGATACCCAGCTGGCGCAGATGGCCCGGCTGGTCGAGGATGCGCAGAACGGGAAGGCCGCCGTACAACGCCTTGCCGACAAGGTGTCCGGGATCTTCGTGCCGATCGTGATCGGGCTTGCGCTGGCGACACTCGGCTTCTGGCTGGGCAACGGCTCGCCGGCGGAGACCGCGTTCACGGCGGCAGTCGCCGTACTGATCATCGCCTGCCCGTGTGCGTTGGGGCTGGCCACGCCGACCGCGTTGATGGTCGGGACCGGCAGGGGTGCGCAGTTGGGCATCCTGATCAAGGGCCCGGAGGTCCTGG
Organism: Kribbella sp. NPDC000426; assembly: GCF_040300265.1. Lineage (NCBI taxonomy): Bacteria > Bacillati > Actinomycetota > Actinomycetes > Propionibacteriales > Kribbellaceae > Kribbella > Kribbella sp. NPDC000426. The sequence continues at coordinate 1,471,992 of NZ_JBEPDK010000001.1, forward strand.
AGTCCACGCGGCGCGTCGACACCGTCGTACTGGACAAGACAGGCACCGTCACCACGGGCCGGATGGAGCTGGTCGACGTACTGCTGGCTCCCGGTCAGGAGCGGGCCGAGGTACTGCGGTTGGCGGGCGCGCTCGAGAACTCGTCGGAGCACCCGATCGCGCAGGCCGTCGCCCGGGCCGCGTCGGCCGCCGGGAAGCTGCCGGAGGTCGAGGACTTCGGGAACGTCGAAGGCCTTGGCGTACAAGGGATCGTCGACGGGCACGCCGTACTCGTCGGGCGGACGCGGCTGCTGGAGGAGTGGAGCCAGCACCTGCCTGATGACCTCGCACACGCGAAGGAACACGCCGAGGCGGAGGGCAGTACGGCGGTTGCCGTAGGCTGGGACGGGGTCGCGCGGGCCGTGCTCGTTGTCGCGGACACCGTGAAACCGACGTCGGTGCAGGCGATCCGGGAGCTCAGGGAGCTAGGACTCCGCCCGGTGCTGCTGACCGGGGACAACGAAGCGGTGGCGTCGAAGGTCGCCGGCGAGGTCGGTATCGACGAGGTGATCGCCGAAGTACTGCCGGCCGGCAAGGTCGACGCAGTGAAGAAGCTCCAGGACGAGGGCCGCGTCGTCGCGATGATCGGGGACGGCGTCAACGACGCGGCCGCGCTCGCCCAGGCCGACCTCGGCCTTAGCATGGGCACTGGTACCGACGTGGCGATCGAAGCAAGCGACCTAACGCTGGTGCGCGGTGATCTACGGGCGGCTGTGGACGCCATCCGGCTGTCCCGCAGTACGTTGCGCACGATCAAGGGAAACCTGTTCTGGGCCTTCGCCTACAACGTGCTGGCGCTGCCGCTCGCCGCCGCCGGTCTGTTGAACCCGATGCTGGCCGGGGCCGCGATGGCCTTCAGCTCAGTGTTCGTCGTGTCCAACAGCCTGCGGTTGCGTCGGTTCCGTTCGCTCACCTGATCCAGGCGGTCGCGTCGCTCGGGAGCCTGCCGTCGTCGAGGGGGATGCTGGTCAACAGCACCTCCTCGTGCGGCGGCAGCTCGATCGGGTCGGCGCTGAGGTTCGTCACGCAGGTGAGGTTCTCCCGGCGGAACACCAGCACGTCGGCGGCGGATTCGACCCAGGACAAGGTGCCGTCGCCGAGCAGCTCGCGCCGGATCCGTAGTCCGGTGCGGTACAGGGCCAGCATCGAGTTCTGGTCGTCGTGCTGGGATTCGACCGTCAAGTTCTTCCAGTCCGCCGGCTGCGGGAGCCACGGCGTACCGACACCGAAGCCGAAGGGCGGCTCCTTCCCCGACCACGGCAGTGGCACCCGGCAACCATCTCGTCCCCGGTCCGTGCCGCCCGAGCGCGCGAAGATCGGATCCTGCAGCAGCTCGTCGGGCAGGTCCTCCACCTCGGGCAGTCCCAGCTCTTCGCCCTGGTAGACGTAGAGGCTCCCGGGGAGGGCCATGGCGAGCAGCGCGGCCGCACGGGCCCGGCGCTCACCCAGCACGAGGTCGGTCTGCATCCCGTGCTTGCGATCCTGGTGCGAGAACGACGTGTCGGGCCGACCGTACTTCGTTACCGGTCGCGTCACGTCGTGGTTCGACAGCACCCAGGTCGGGGGCGCGCCGATCGGGACGTGGGTGGAGAGGGTGAGGTCGATGGATGCCTTCAGCTCCTCGGCTTCCCAAGGGCGGGACAGGAAGTCGAAGTTGAAGGCGGTCTGCATCTCGTCCGGCCGCAGGTACAGCGCGAACCGTTCCTGGTCCGGCATCCACATCTCACCGACGAGGAAGCGGCCGTCGTACTGATCGGTGATGTGCCGCCAGCCGCGATATACCTCGTGGACCTCGTCGTGGTCGGTGTACGACTCCTCGACGCTGTCCAGGTCCTTGAACAGTACGGCGGCGCTGTCGATCCGGATGCCGTCGACCCCGCGGTCCAGCCAGAACCGGAGGATGTCGTGGAACTCCTCGACGACCTCCGGGTTTCGCCAGTTGAAGTCGGGCTGCTCGGGCGCGAACAGGTGCAGGTACCACTCGCCGTCCTCGACCTGCGTCCACGCGGGCCCGTTGAAGATCGACTGCCAGTCGTTGGGCGGGCCATCGTTCCGGCCGGCCCGGAACAGGAACCGCTCCCGCTCGGGCGACCCCGGGCCGGCGCGCAGAGCCTCGACGAACCAGTCCTGCTGGTCGGAGCCGTGGTTCGGCACGATGTCGATGATCGTCCGGATGTTCAGCGCGTGCGCCTCCGCGATGTACGCCTCGGCCTCCGCGAGCGTGCCGAACGCCGGGTCGATCGCGCGGTAGTCGGCAACGTCGTACCCACCGTCGGCCATCGGCGACGGGTACCACGGGTTCAGCCAGATCGCGTCCACCCCCAACTCGGCCAGATACCCGAGCTTGGCCCGCAACCCGCCGAGATCCCCGACACCGTCATCGTTGCCGTCGGCAAAACTCCGCAGATAGACCTGATAGATAGCCGCTCCGCGCCACCATTCGTCAGCCATAAATCTCCTCTCAGCCGACCCTCGCTCCGCTCGGGCCGGTGATGTTTTCATGCCTGCCCCGAGCGCAGGTCCGGTGTCCAGTTCCAGCCCGCCCCGACCAGGCGGTGTCCAACCCGACCTCCGTGGAGGCCGGCTCCCGTTCCTTCCCCGCCCCGAGCGGAGCGAGGGGCGGGCGCTTTCATCCTTTTAGGCTTCCGGCTGTCAAGCCCGCCATGATGCTCCTCTGGAACACGAAGAACACCAGGATTGTGGGCAGGCTCGCGATGACCAGGGAGGCGATGAGGACGTTCTGGGGCATCTGGGCCGAGAGGGACGCGATGCCGACGCTGATCGACATCTTGTCGGTCTCCGGGAGGACCAGGAGCGGCCAGACGAAGTCCTTCCAGACCGTGACGACCGACAGGATCGACACGACTCCGATGATCGGGCGCGACACCGGCAGCACGATCGACCACAGGATCCTCGCGGGAGAGGCGCCGTCGATCTCCGCGGCCTCCAGCAGCTCGCGCGGGATCGAGTCGAAGAACCGCTTCAGCAGGAACACGAAGAAGCCGTTCGCTGCCGCCGGCAACCAAATCGCCCACGGGGTGTTCAGCAGGTCGGCGTGGAAGATCGGCAGGTCCTTCGCGACCAGGTACGTCGGCAGCAGCAGCACCATCGGCGGGATCATCAACGTTGCCAGCATCGCGCCGAGCACGAGCTTCCCGAAGATCGGTCGCAGCTTCGACAACGCATACGCCGCGCTGACGTCGACCGCGAGCGTGAACAGCCACGCGCCACCGGCGTACAGCACGGTGTTCTTCAGGAAGACTCCGAGCTGGAGCTGCTCCCACGCGTCGACGTACACGTGCAGGTCGAAGTGTTTCGGGAAGAAGCTCGGCGGGATCTGCGCGAGCTCGTCAGGTGACTTGAGCGCGCCCGTCACCATCCAGTAGAGCGGGAACACGAACGCCCCGGTGAACCCGACGACCGTCACCGTGAGGATCGTCCAGTAGATCACCCGACCACGCGGACTGCGGAGTGCGAGCGGTGAGACCAAGGTCCTCATCGGGCGTCCTCCTCGCGCGACACACGCAGGTAGACCGTGGAGAAGATCAGCAGCACGATCATCAACATCAGGCCGAGCGCGGAGCCGCCGCCGAAGTCGCCGAAGTTGAACGCGTACTGGTACATCAGGTAGGCGACCGTCACGGTCGCGTTCTCCGGGCCGCCGCCGGTCAGCAGGTACGGCTCGATGAAGACCTGCATCGTCGCGACGATCTGCAGGAGCAGCATCACCAGCAGGATCAGCTTGGTCTGCGGGATCGTCACGTGCCACACCCGCCGGAACAGGCCGGCGCCGTCGAGCTCCGCGGACTCGTACAGGTCACCGGGGATGCTCTGCAGCGCGGCGAGGTAGATCAGCGTGCCGGTGCCGAGGTTCATCCAGGTCGACACGATCACGAGGCTGATCAGCGCCGTACTCGTCGAGTCCAGCCAGCTCAGCGGCGGGATGTGGACGACGTCGAGCGCCTGGTTGAAGAGGCCGGCGCCCGGGTCGTAGAACCACTTGAACAGCAGTACGGCGACCGCCGGCGGAAGCATCACCGGCAGGTACACGACGAACCGCAGGTACGCCTTCGCGTGCTTGAGCTCGTTGAGCACGACGGCGAGCACGAACGGTACGGCGTACCCGATCACCAGCGCCAACCCGCTGAAGGCCGCCGTGTTCAACCACGCGGACCGGAACGCCGGATCCGCGATCACCGTCCGGAAGTTGTCGAACCCGACCCAAACCCCCGGATCCACAAAGTTGTTCTGCTGGAAACTCAGCACAACTTCCCGAACCATCGGATACCAGGAGAACAAGGCGAAACAGATCAAAGCCGCACACAAGAACCCGTACGCCGTGAGGTTCCGCCCGAACGCCCGCCGCAGGGCGCCGTGGCCGTCTGGGATTCGCGGGTCCGCCGCCCCCACTGCGTGGGGACGACGGACCTGCTCCTCGGTCACCGTCATTACGTGTTCTTCGCCAGGATCTTGTTCGCCTTGCTCTCGGCGTCTGACAGGAGCTTGTTGATGTCGGCGTCCTTGCGGGTGAGGACGGCGGACATGGCCACGTCGAGGACCGCGTAGAGCTCCTGCGCCTTGGGCGGTTCGAGCTTGTTGGTGATGTTGCCCTGGGCAGCGACGTACGGCGCGAAGTTGTCGACCGGGACCGTCGCGTACTGCTTGCGCAACGCGGTGATCTCGTTGCCGGGGGCACTGGTTCCGTACAGGTCCGGGATCGGCAGACCGACCGGGCGGCCCTGCTCCTTGGACCGGGCGTAGTCGAACTGCCCCTTGCCCGGCGTCAACTCATGGAACTCCAGCCACAGCAGACCGGCCTTGATCTTCTCCGGCGACGCCTTCGGGTTGAACATGTACCCGTCGCCGCCGCTCAGCGACGACTTCCCGTCCGACTCCGGTACGGCGGTGACGCCGTAGTCGTCGAACTTGCCCTTGAAGTCGTTGTTGACCGACTGCACGACATCGGGCGCACCGACCATCATCCCGAGCTTGCCGCCACCCATCATCCGCATCAGGTCCTCCCACTGGAGCAGCTGCTTGGTGCCCATGGAGTTGTCGTCCCAACGCATCTTCTTCAGGTTCTCGAGCACCGCCTTGCCCTCGTCGCTGTTGAACGCCGCGGTCTTCCCGTCGTCGCTCACCATCGACCCACCGCGCGCGTACAGCTCGGCCGCGAAGTGCCAGCCGCCCGTGTTGCCGGCGGAGTACTCGCCGTACCCGACGTAGCCCGGGCCGAGCGCCGCGATCTTCTTCGCCGCCTCGCGGACCTCTTCCCAGGTCTTCGGCGGGTTGGCCGGGTCCAGGCCGGCCTGCGTGAACAGCTTGCGGTTGTAGACCAGGCCCATGTTGTAGTTGTTGCGCGGCAGTCCGTACGTCTTGTCGCCGTCCTTGAACACGCCCATCACGTCCGGACGCAGATCCTTGACCGCGCCGACGCTGCCGACGTACTGGCTGATGTCGGCGGCCTGCTTCTTGTCGATGATCTTCCGTACGTCGGTGTAGTAGACGTAGAACAGATCCTCCTGCGTCCCGCCGGCCAGCTTCGCCTGGAACGTGTCGGGGTTGATGCAGGGGAACGCGTCCTTGCCCTGCACGGTGATGTTCGGGTGCGCTTTCTGGAACGTGGCGACATCCGCCTCCCAGGCCTCGCGCTCCTTCGGATTGCTCTTCGGCGGCTCGCAGCCGACCGTGATCGTCACCGGTCCGTCCGACGCTCCCCCGGCGGCCGGCTTGTTCCCGTCGTCCGACCCGCAGGACGCGGCCACCAGCCCGAGTCCCGCAACCAGCAGCAGGCTGAGCCCGCGGCGCGTTGTCGTCATTTCCACCCTCTCCCTCGGATCGTGTGGACACCGTAGGGAACTGGACGCATGATCGCAATACTTCGATTGGAGATTGCAAAAACGTGACTTCTTGTGGGAGATTACCCGCCAGAGAGCAAACGACAGCAGCCGCCGACCAAAGCGGTCAGCGGCTGCCGAGGTACTGCGTGACGTCTAGATGCGGGCCCGTGCGGTGGAGGCTCGGACGACGAGCTCCGGTTCGAAGAGCAGTTCGTCGGCCGGTACGACGGCGCGCTCGATCAGCGCGACCAGCATGTCGACCGCGGCCCGGCCCATCGCGTCGATCGGCTGGCGGACGGTGGTCAGCGGCGGGTCGGTGCAGTTCATCATCGCGGAGTCGTCGTACCCGATCACCGACACCTCGCCCGGCACGCTCAGGCCGGCCCGACGGACTGCGCGGATCGCACCGAGCGCGAGGATGTCACTCGCGCAGACGATGCCGGTGACGCCGTTGTTGACCAGCCGGGTCGCGGCCGCGTGCCCGCCCTCGAGCGAGAACATCGTGTGCTCGACCAGCTTCGGATCGGCCTCGTCCGCAGCCAGGTACGCCTCGAGTTTCCGCCGCGAGGGGATGTGGTCGCGCGGGCCGAGCACCATCCCGATCCGCAGGTGACCGAGAGCTCGCAGGTGACCGATCGCCATCTCCGCGGCGACGTAGTCGTCCGACGAGACCTGCGGGAAGCCGAGGTGATCGACCGCCGCGTTGACCAGCACGGTCGGCAGCTTCCGCTCCTGGATCAGCTCGTAGTGCTGGTGCGGCGCGTCCGCCTGCGCGTAGAAACCGCCGGCGAACACCACCCCGGACACCTGCTGCTGCAGGAGCAGATCGACGTAGTCGGCCTCGGACACACCGCCGACCGTCCGGGTGCAGAGCAAGGACGTGAAACCTTGCTGCGCGAGCGCACCGCCGACGACCTCGGCGAACGCCGGGAAGATCGGGTTCTGCAACTCCGGCAGGACCAGACCGACCAGCCGGGCGCGGTCACCGCGCAGCTGGGTGGGACGCTCGTACCCGAGCACGTCGAGGGCGGTGAGCACCGCTTCGCGGGTCGCCTCGGACACTCCCGGCTTCCCGTTCAGGACGCGGCTCACGGTGGCTTCACTGACGCCGACCTTCTTGGCCACCTCTGCAAGTCGTCGTGTCATGGCGCAAACTGTACGCCTAATCACGCAAGAATTTGCAACCACTTGCGTCGATTTCGCTCTGTGTTGGGAGCGGGAAAGAGACTAGGAGGAGATGGACAGCTGAACCCTCAGGATTCCTGACAGACTGGGAGCCGTGCCCCGATTCGTCGCCACCCGCCCGGACACCGGCCTGCTGTCGCTCCCCTGGGACGTCCCGCTGGAGGACTGGCCCGAGGACCAGCTGGTCGCGCTTCCGCGCGGTATCTCGCGGCACGTCGTCCGCTTCGTCCGGGTCAACGGCACGGTCTACGCGATCAAGGAGGTCCTCGAGCATCTCGCGATGCACGAGTACCGGCTGCTCCGCGACCTCGAACGCCTCGAGGCCCCGTCCGTCGAGCCCGTCGGCGTGATCACCGACCGGGTCGACCGCGACGGCGAGCCGATCGACTCGATCCTGATCACCCGGCACCTGCAGTTCTCCCTGCCGTACCGCGCGCTGTTCTCCAGCACGCTCCGGCCCGACACGGTCAACCGGCTGATCGACGCGCTGGTCGCGCTGATCGTGCGGCTGCACCTGCTCGGGTTCTTCTGGGGCGACTGCTCGTTGTCCAACACCCTGTTCCGACGCGACGCCGGCGCGTTCGCGGCGTACCTGGTGGACGCCGAGACCGGCGAGCTGCACCAGGACATCTCCGACGGGCAGCGGGCACACGATCTGTACACCGCGGAGATCAACCTGTTCGGCGAACTGCTCGACCTGCAGGAGGGCGGTCTGCTCGACGAGTCGATCGACCCGCAGGAGACGGTCGAGTCGATCCAGAAGCGGTACGAGGCGCTGTGGGCCGAGCTGACCGCGCCGGAGGAGTTCGCCACCGACGAGATGCACCGGCTCGACTCGCGGATCCGGCGGCTGAACGAGCTCGGCTTCGACGTCGCCGAGATCGACATCATCACCGACTGGGACGGCAGCCAGGTCCGCATCCAGCCGAAGGTCGTCGACGCCGGCCACCACTCCCGCCGGCTGCTCCGCCTCACCGGGCTGGACGTCGAGGAGAACCAGGCCCGCCGGTTGCTCAACGACCTGGACGCGTTCGCGGCCGCGACCGACCAGCAGAACGAGGACGAGGAGATCGTCGCCCACCAGTGGCTGACCGACGTCTTCGAGCCGGTCGTCCGCTCGGTCCCCCGCAACCTGAACCGCAAGCTCGAGCCGGCCGAGGTCTTCCACGAGGTCCTCGAGCACCGCTGGTTCCTGTCGGAGCAAGCCGGCCACGAGGTCGACACGATGGAGGCGGCTCGCTCGTACGTGAACGACGTACTCGCCGCCAAGCCGGACGAGAAGCTGGCACTGCCGACACCGTCTCTTCCCGAGCCCGACTGAGGTTTGCAACGTTCCGGCCCTCCGCGACGTGATCAGGGTGGGAGGTGCCGGATGGAGACACCCGACTTCGACGACTGGGTCACTCAGCGCGGCGGTGCGCTGCTGCGGTTCGCGTACCTGGTCACGCGCGACCACAACCGCGCGGAGGAAGCGGTCCAGGACGCGCTGATCGCGGCGTACTCACGCTGGACGAAGATCTGCCGCGTCCAGGACCCGGAAGCCTACGTACGGCGCTCCATCGTCAACGCCGACATCTCCCGCTGGCGCCGCTTCTTCCGCCGGGAAACCCCGACCGAGAACGTCGCTACGCCGGACGCCACCCCGGACCACGCCGCCACCCAGGCCGAACATGACGCCGTGTGGGCACTGTGCGCGACCTTGCCCGCAAAACAACGAGCAGCCGTCGTACTGCGGTACTACGAGGACCTCCCGGACGCGGAGATCGCCGTGATCCTGGACTGCTCACCCGCCACCGTCCGCTCCCAGATCCACCGCGCCCTGGCGAGCCTGCGCACCACCATCACCACCGAGGAGGTCAAGCACTGATGGACCGCTCCGAACAACTCATCGCCGACAGCCTGTCGAAACACGCCGCGGACGCCCCGTCGGACGACCGCCTCCTGGCCGCAGTCCACACCCGCCTACGTCGCCGCCGCACCGGCCGCACCATCGGCGCGGTCGTCGTCGCGGCCGCGGCCGTCGCCACCGCGATCACCGCAACCCACCTACAGCTGCGCACCGATCCGCAGGTCGCCCAGAACCCGGCGCCCGGTTGGCGTTGGGAGTCCTTCAGGACGGTCCAGGTACAAGTCCCGTCGAGCTGGACGCAGTACGTGTCCGGACCGGCGCCGTGCACCTTCCTCGGCAACGCGGCAGTGCCTGCCATCGGTCGGCTGAACGGTTGGCCGGCGAGCAAGGTCTACACCTGCAACACCGCGGTCCTGCCGCTGGCTCAACGACAGCCGTATCTCTGGTTCAACGACGTCCAAGCGCCGGGTATCAAGCGGTACGACGGCGGCTGGACCGAGGAGACCCGCGTGGTCGGCGGCGTGAAGCTCAGCGTGCTGACCAAGGACGACGCGCTGCGTCGAACGATCCTCGACTCGGCTCGATCCATCACCGGCACGGACTACTACGGCTGCACCCCCCAGCAGCCCGCCGACGAACCGACCGGCAAGCCGACAGCCCAGATCACCGCCGCTTCGGTCTGCGAATACTGGAACGGTTCGCTCATCGCAAGCTCGAGCGTCCCGCCGGAGAAGGTCCTCGAACTGACCGGCGAACTCCTCAGCCCGCCCCAGCCACGCTCCGGCCCGGGCCCGGCACCGGCCGGCTGCCAGGACCCCGCCCGCCGCGAGTACGTCATCCATCTCCGCACCAGCGACCAGTCGTGGCCGGTCCACGTCTCGTACTCCACCTGCTCCGTCGACCACCAGTCACCTGCCTTGAACATCATCCAGACCGGCCCTCACCACCAGACCCAGGGCGCCGACCTCTTCGACCCCGTCAGCCCGATCCCGTCCTTGCCGCGCTGAGCACCACGGTCCAGTCAGGACAGCCCAGGGCTCTTCACCGGGAGACCTATCGCCTTCGCGGCGGCCAGCAGCCGACGGTCATAGGTGACGAACGCGGTCAGATCGTCGCCGATGACCAACTCTGCTGTCGCAAGATGAATCGCGTCGAGTGCACGCAGCGACGGCTCGTCGTAGGCCGCCGCGGCAGTGCGCACCGCCGGATCGATGTCGCAGACGCCGATCCGTGACAAGACGACCGGAGCGGAGGTGAGCAATGCCGGCTCGCTCCGTCGAAGTGCACGTGGGAGCTCCACCTCTGCCAGTGCCGAGGAAACCAGAAGACGATCCTCCTGCTCGTCGAGCCAGTCCGCGAGTTCGTCCGACGACACCTCGCGACGGACGAGTTTCACGAGCGCGGCCGTGTCCAGGTAGATCATCAGTAGCGCTCCTCGTCACGCATCCGCTCGAGGAGTTCGCCGGCCTCGTTGTCTGTGCGCACCTCACCCTTCGGGCGCGGGATGGGATTCGTGTACAGCGCCGGCCGGAAGCCACCGCTTGCAAGCAGCCGCGCGATCGGTGACGGCTTCGCCGGGATCAACCGTGCGACGACGACGCCGCGCTCGGTGATCTCGATCTCCTCGCCCTGCTTCACCCGGGCCAACACCCGGGCCGTTTCCTGATTCAGCATCCGGATCGGTACTTCAGCCATAGCTTCAGAGTAGTACATATTTGTCTGACACCGCCCTTCTCGTTGATCGGCAGAGAAGTTACAGCCGTTCGGAGCCCCTCCGGCGGTTGTCCACAGGAGAAGTTGTCTAGGGTTGAAACGTGAAAATCGTTGGGTACGAGACGTTTCTGGTGGCGCCGCGGTGGCAGTTCTTGCGGATTGATACCGATGAGGGGATCAGTGGTTGGGGGGAGCCGATCGTCGAGGGGCGGGCCGAGGCGGTGCAGGGGGCGGTTGCGGCCGGTATGGAATACCTGGTGGGCACGGATCCGTTGCGGATCGAGGAACACTGGCAGGTGCTGGCCAAGGGCGGGTTCTATCGCGGCGGTGCGGTGCTGTCGAGTGCGCTCGCGGGGATCGACCAGGCGTTGTGGGACATCAAGGGGCGCCATCACGGAGTACCGGTGCACGAGTTGCTCGGCGGGCCGGTGCGTGAGCGGGTCCGGATGTACACGTGGGCGCACGGTGTCGACAACGCGGCTCTCGTCGACGATGCGCTGGCCAAGGTCGCGAGCGGGTTCACCGCGGTGAAGATCAACGTGTCCGAGGCGCTGCCGCCGATCCCGGGTGCCGCCGACGTACGGCGGATGGCGTCGCGGGTCGAGGCGCTGCGGACCGCACTCGGCGACGGCGTGGACATCGCGCTCGACTTCCACGGACGGTTGAGTACGGCGGCCACCCGGCAACTACTGCCGTTGCTCGAGCCGCTGCTGCCGCTGTTCGTCGAGGAGCCGGTGACGCCGGAGTATTCGCGCGATCTGCGCCGGATCACGGAGTCGACCAGCATCCCGATCGCGACCGGGGAACGGTTGTTCTCGCGGTGGGACTTCCGGGACGTGCTGACGACCGGGATCGCGGTGGCACAGCCGGACATCTCACATGCCGGTGGCGTCTCCGAGGTACGGCGGATCGCGGCCATGGCCGAGGCGTACGACGTGAACGTGGCACCGCACTGCCCGCTCGGGCCGATCACGCTGGCGGCGAGCCTGCAGATCGACTTCGCGACGCCGAACTTCCTGATCCAGGAACAGAGCCTCGGCATCGAGTACGGCGGCGGCAACGAGCTGCTCGACTACCTCGTCGACCCTGGCGTGTTCACCTTCACCGACGGGCATGTGGAGCGACCGACCGGTCCCGGCCTAGGCATCGAGGTCAACGAGGACGTAGTCCGCGCGGCCGCCGCCAACCCGCACCGCTGGCGCTCCCCCATCCTCCGCCACACCGACGGCTCCTTCGCCGAGTGGTGACCCACCGCTACCGACCCACGGCTCGCAGCAACCAGCGGGAGACGGGCGCATCGTCCAGTTCCTCGAGGGCGCTGATCCAGCGGGCCTCGGCGATCTCGGGTGAGAGCCGCAGGCCGCCGTCGGCGGTCGTTGCGGTGAGGGTCGTCAGGTTGTCGTGTTTGCCTTCGAGGGTGGTGACGGTGGTGTCCAGCACGGTGAAGGCGGAGGGCGGCAGGGCGATGCCGAGTTCCTCGCGGATCTCCCGGGCTGCCGCCTCCGCGGGCGTCTCGCGGGCCGGCTTGTAGCCGCCGCCGGGCAGTGCCCAGCGGCGGGTGTCGGCGTACGAGTGGCGGACGACCAGGAAGCGGCCGTCCGCCTGTCGCAGCAGGGCTTTGACGCCGAAGGTCGTGGGTTTGCGGACGCGGAACCACAGCTGCGCGAACGGCGAGCCCGCCCGCAGCAGCATTGCGCGGAAGCGCATCAGCGCGGCGGCATCCGCAGCGCGCCGTCGAGGCGGATGACCTCGCCGTTCAGCAGCTGGTTGTCGAGGATGTGCCGCACCAGCGCGGCGTACTCCGACGGCCTACCGAGCCGCGACGGGTGTGGGACCTGCTGCTCGAGCACCGTCCGGGTCTCCTCGGGCAGGCCGGCGAGCATCGGCGTCTCCATCGTGCCGGGCGCGATCGTGACGACCCGGATCCCCTTGTCTGCAAGGTCTCGCGCCGCCGTCAGCGTGAGGGCGACGATCCCGCCCTTGCTCGACGCGTACGCCGCCTGCCCGACCTGACCGTCGTACGCCGCGATCGACGCGGTCATCACCACGACGCCACGATCGCCGTCCTCGCCCGCCGGCAGCTCTATCATCCGCTCGGCCGTCAGCCGGAGGACGTTGAACGTGCCGATGAGGTTCACCTCGATCACCTGCCGGAACGTTGCTAGCGGCAACGGTCCCTTGCGGCCGACGACCCGCCCCGGCGTCGCGACACCGGCGCAGTTCACGACCACCCGCAACGTACCCAGCGCCGAGGCCGCGTCGAGCGCGGCCGTGACGCCGGCCTCGTCGGTGACGTCGGTCGGCGCGAACACCACCCGGTCGCCCAGCTCGTCCGCGACCGCCTTGCCCGCGGACGACGGCAGGTCGACGATCACCACACCCAGTCCGTCGGCGGCAAGCCGTCGTACCGTCGCCTCTCCGAGCCCGGAACCACCACCGGTGACGAGGGCGACGTCGGACGGGCTGAACTTCATCTACACGCTCCTGAGGACTTCGCGGCTGATGACCAGTCGCTGGATCTGGTTGGTGCCTTCGAAGATCTGGGTCACCTTGGCCTCGCGCATGTACCGCTCGGCCGGGAACTCCCGGGTGTAACCGTACCCACCGAGCACCTGCACCGCGTCGGTGGTGACCTTCATCGCCGCGTCCGTGCAGACCAGCTTGGCGATCGCCGCCTCGCGGGTGAACGACCGCCCGAGATCACGCCGGCGCGCGGCATGCAGGTACGTCGCCCGCCCGGACTCGACCGCGGCCGCCATGTCGGCGAGCAGGAACTGCATCCCCTGGAAGTCAGCGATCGCGTGCCCGAACTGCTGACGCTCCTTCGCGTACGACGTGGCAACGTCGAGCGCTGCCTGCCCCAGACCGATCGCACACGCCGCGATCCCGAGGCGGCCGGAGTCCAGCGCGGACAACGCGATCCGCATACCGTCGCCCTCCGCGCCGATCAGGTTGGCGGCCGGAACCCGCACGTTGTCGTAGTTGACCAGCGTCGTGGTCGACCCGGTCAGACCCATCTTCCGCTCCGGCGCACCGAAGCTGAGCCCCTCCGCCGAACCCGGCACATGGAACGCGGAGATGCCGTGCTTCGGGTCGTCCGAGGTCCGCGCGAACGTCGTGTAGAAGTCGGCGTGCGAGCCGTGGCTGATCCACGCCTTCGTCCCGTTCAGCACATACGAGTCGCCGTCCCGGACAGCCCTGGTCGTCAGCGAGCTGATGTCGGAGCCGGCCTGCGGCTCGGACAGCGCGTAAGCCCCCAGCAGCTCGCCGCCCACCATGTCCGGCAGCAGCCGGGCCTTCTGCTCGTCGGTCCCGAACGTCGCCAGCCCGTACGACGTCATCGTGTGCACGGAGACGCCGACGCCGACGGACATCCACGCGGACGCGATCTCCTCGAGCATCTGCAGGTACACCTCGTACGGCTGCTCGGCGCCGCTGTACTGCTCCGGGTAGGGCAGGCCGAGCAGACCGGCCTTGCCGAGGGTGCGGAACGCGTCCCTCGGGAACGTCTCGCTCTCCTCCGCGCGGGCGGCATGCGGAGCGAGCTCGTGCTCACACAGGTCCCGGACCAGGGCGAGCAGGTCGATGGACTCGTCGGTCGGCAGGAGTCGGTCGACAGGCATCAGGAACCCCCTCTTCAACAACTGCCAAAATGATACTAGGAACGATACTGAAGCACATAGTTCCGTATCGTTCTATGCTGTCTCGATATGACAACAGTCGTTCCGGGGCGGCGGACCCGCCGACAGTCCGAGCTCCTCGACCGGCTCCTGTCCCTGTTCCTCGAGCAGGGGTTCAGCCGCTTCACCCTGGACGACCTGGCCGCCGAGCTGCGCTGCAGCAAGACGACCCTGTACGCGCTGGCGCCGAGCAAGGAACAGCTCGCCGTCGAGGTGGTCAAGCACTACTTCAAGAATGCCACCGCGCAGGTGGAGTCCGCGGTCGCGCGGCAGACCCGGCACGACCGCCGGATCGCGGCGTACCTGAACGCGGTCGCGGACGCGCTGCGGCCGGCCAGCCGGACCTTCCTGGACGACGTGGCGACGTTCGCACCGGCCCGGTCGGTGTACGAGCGGAACACCCGGATCGCCGCCGAGCGGGTCCGGACGCTGATCGAGGACGGCATCAACAACAAGATGTTCCGGCAGGTCGACATCGCGTTCGCGGCCGAGATGATCGCGCACACCATGCAGGCGATCCAGCGCGGCGACATCGCCCGGCGTACCGGCCTGAACGACGCCGAGGCCTACCGCGAACTCGCCTCGTTCGTCCTGCACTCCCTGCGCCTGGACTGAACCAGCAGTCCCCTTAAGGTTGGGGATCGTCCTCTTGCTGCCATCTTGCGCATCAGAGCCGTACGCCCCGGAAGGCTGATGACTATGAAAACCCTGCGACGAACAGCGGCCGTCATGGCGGCTGCCGCGCTCGCCCTGGCCGCCGCCGTACCGGCCAAGGCGGACCCGGTGAAGCCGCCACGACTGTCCGCCAGAGCGATCACCGAGACGCTCAACAATCAGATCAACACCCCCGGTACGGCGTGGATGACCAAGCCGGACGGCACCGTCGTGGTGTCGTACGACTCCACGGTCACCGGCACGAAGCTGACCAAGCTGACCGGTCTGACCAAGCAGCTCGCCTCGAACATCACGATGGAGAAGCTGCCCGGCAAGCTGCAGAAGTACATCAGCGGCGGCATGGCGACGTTCGGCGGCGAGTACAAGTGCTCCGTCGGCTTCAACGTGCAGCGGCGCGGTAAGTACTACTTCCTCACTGCCGGTCACTGCGGCGTAGCCGCGGCCCGCTGGTACCAGGACCAGAACCACGCTGTGTACACGGGCGCGGTGGTCAACGCCAGCTACCCGTGGAACGACTACTCGCTGGTCGTCTACCGCACCGACATCAAGATGAAGCCCCCGGGCGGCAGCGTGTACCTGTACAACGGGCACTCGCAGGACATCACCACCGCGATGAACCCCGGCCTCAACCAGCTGGTCTACCGCTCCGGCGCGACCAGCGGCCTGCACAGCGGCCGGGTGACCGGACTGAACGCGACCGTGAACTACGGCGACGGACGCGTGGCCGGCCTGATCCGGACCAGCGTGTGCGCCGAGCCGGGCGACTCGGGCGGTCCGCTGTTCTACCGGCAGTGGGCGTTCGGTCTGACCTCCGGTGGCTCCGGCGACTGCAAGACCGGTGGTGTGACCTACTTCCAGCCGGTAGTGGAAGCTCTCAACGTGTATGGAGTCTCCATCTACTAGGCGCAGGTTTCCCCTACTCTCCGGAACCTCTTGAATACTCAGGGAGATTGGGGGTAGGACTGGACACGGTTGAAGTCAAGGACGCCCCGCCCCGAAGGCGTCCTCATCGTGAGGAGGCTGAAACCGTGAACATGTCCCCGTTCCGTCGTACCACCGCTCTCCTGGCCGCGGCCGGGCTTGCTGCCGCCGGACTTCTGGCGTCGCAGGCCTCGGCCGCGCCGGTCAACCCCGCCACCCTGTCCGCATCCGCGATCACGTCCACGTTGAGCAAGGACGCCACGATCCCGGGTACGGCGTGGCAGACGAATCCGGACGGCCGGATCATCGTGTCGTACGACGACACCGTGACCGGCGCCAAGCTGTCCCAGCTGGCCGGTGTCACCAAGCAGTTCGGCAGCCGGGTCACGCTGGAGAAGATGTCCGGCAAGCTGACGAAGTACATCGCCGGCGGCGACGCCATCTACGGCGGGCAGTACCGCTGCTCGCTCGGCTTCAACGTCCGCAGCGGCAGCACGTACTACTTCCTGACCGCGGGTCACTGCGGCAACATCGCGTCGAGCTGGTACTCGAATTCCAGCAAGACCACCCTGCTCGGCACGACGTACGGCTCGAGCTTCCCGGGTAACGACTACGCGATCGTGAAGTACAGCACCTCGTACACGAACCACCCCGGCACGGTGGATCTGTACAACGGCTCCTCGCAGGACATCACGTCCGCCGGCAACGCGTCCGTAGGCCAGGCGGTCAAGCGCAGCGGTAGCACCACCGGTGTGCACAGCGGCACGGTCCAGGCAGTGAACGCCACGGTGAACTACGCCGAGGGCACCGTCACCGGCCTGATCCGCACCAACGTCTGCGCAGAGGGCGGCGACTCCGGCGGCGCGCTGTTCGCCGGCTCGGTAGCCCTCGGCCTCACCTCCGGCGGCTCCGGCAACTGCTCCTCCGGCGGCACAACCTACTTCCAGCCCGTCACCGAAGCCCTCTCCCGCTACGGCGTCAGCGTCTACTGACCCTCAACATGACAGCGCCCCGGACCTTCACGGTCCGGGGCGCCGTCATGTGGTCAGCTCGCGCGGCGGCGGGAGATTTCGTAGAGGGTTACGCCGGCGGCGATGCCGGCGTTGAGGGACTCGGTGGCGCTGGTCATCGGGATCGAGACGATCAGGTCGCAGTTCTCGCGGACCAGGCGGGCCAGGCCCTTGCCCTCGGAGCCGATGACCAGGACCACGGGCTCGGTGGCGGCCTCGAGCTCGGGGAGCTCGACGGCGCCGTCCATGTCCAGGCCGATGATCAGCAGACCGGCGTCCTTGTAGGACTTGAGGGCCCGGTTGAGGTTGCCGGCCCGGGCGACGGGGATGCGGGCCGCGGCGCCGGCGGAGGTCTTCCAGGCCGACGCCGACATCGACGCCGTACGACGCTCCGGGACGACGACGCCGTGGGCGCCGAACGCGGCCGCCGACCGGGTGATCGCGCCGAGGTTCCGCGGGTCCGTCACGCCGTCGAGCGCGACGATCAGCGGCACCTGGCCAAGGTCGTGCGCCCGGGCGACCAGGTCGTCGGGGTGCGCATACTCGTACGGCGGGATCTGCAGCGCGACGCCCTGGTGCGAACCGCCGGCGGTGACGCGGTCGAGCTCCGTCCGCGGCACCTCGAGCACCGAGACACCGGTCTCGACCGCGACCAGCAGCGCCTCGCGCAGGCGGGCGTCCCGCTCCGTGCCCTCGGCAACATGCAGGGCAGAGGCCGGCACGCCGGCCCGCAGCGCCTCGACGACCGGGTTGCGCCCGTACACCCACTCGACGGTCGCGTCGTTGTCCTTGCGCTGCTGGCGCCGGGGCGCGCGCTCGCGCTCCTTGGCGCGCTCGGCCGCCTTGGCCCGCTTGTGCGCGGGGTGTTTGACCCGGTCCACCGCCTTCGGCGTCGGGCCCTTGCCCTCGAGACCGCGGCGAACCCGCCCGCCGGATCCGGCCGTCGGGTTGCCCCGCGGCTTCTTCCGGATGGCGCCCTTACGCTGACTACTGCCTGGCACTTCAGCTTCCTTCGTCTGTTGATGCAAGCGACCATCGCGGTCCTTGCGGGGTGTCCTCGACGACGACGCCGAGCGCCTTCAGCCGGTCGCGGACGGCGTCCGCGGCGGCAAAGTCCTTGCGTTCCCGGGCGGCCTGGCGCTGCTCGAGCAGTGCCTTCACCAGCCCGTCGACGACCTCGGTGAGCTCGTGGGTCTCGCCACCGGACGCCCGCGAGGCCCACGGCTCGCCCAGCGGATCCAAACCGAGCACTCCGAGCATCCCGCGCACCGCGGCCAGGGTTTCCTGGATCGCGCCGTCGAAGCCACGCACGCTCGGCTCGAAGGCGTCGGCCAGCAACTTGTTCCCGTCACGGACTGCGTTGTGCAGGACTGCTACTGCCGCAGGCGTGCCGAGGTCGTCGTCCATCGCCGCCGAGAAGGCCGCCGGCAGGTCCTTGGCCGGCTCCACTGATCCTGCTACCTCGGTAGCGCGGAGGACGAAGTTCTCGACGCGCTGGAAGCTCTTCGCGGCCTCGTCAAGCGCCTCGAACGAGAACTCCACCACCGACCGGTAGTGCGACTGCACGAGGTAGTAGCGCAGCTCGATCGGGCGGACCCGCTCGACCACGTTCCGCACGACGGCACTGTTGCCCATCGACTTCGACATCTTCTCGCCGGCCGTGGTGACGAGCGCGTTGTGCATCCAGAACCGGGCGAACTTCTGCCCGACCGCGGTCGACTGGGCCAGCTCGTTCTCGTGGTGCGGGAAGCGCAGGTCGAGCCCGCCGCCGTGGATGTCGAACTCCTCGCCGAGGTACTTCCCGGCCATCGCCGAGCACTCGATGTGCCAGCCCGGACGGCCGCGTCCCCACGGCGCCGGCCAGGAGGCGGTCCGCGGCGTGGCCTCGGTCCAGCCCTTCCAGAGCGCGAAGTCGCGCGGGTCCCGCTTGCCGCGCGGGTCGGCGTCCTCGGCTGCTTCCATGTCGTCGATCCGCTGGTGCGACAGCGCGCCGTACGTCGGCCAGGACTTCACGTCGAAGTAGACGTCACCGGATCCGTCCGGAGCGACGTACGCGTGCCCGTCCGCGATCAGCTGCTCGATCAGCTCGATCATCTCCGGGATGTGCCCGGTGGCGCGCGGCTCGTACGTCGGCGGGCGGCAGCCGAGCACGTCGTACGCCCAGTGCAGCTCGCGCTCGAACTCGTAGGCGTGCGCCCACCACGGGACGCCGCGATCGGCCGACTTGGCGAGGATCTTGTCCTCGATGTCGGTCACGTTCGCGATCACGGTGACCTCGTAGCCGGAGCGCTCGAGCCAGCGGCGCAGTACGTCGAAGACGACTTCCTTGTAGATGTGCCCGACATGCGGGGCACCCTGCACCGTCAGCCCACAGTGGTAGATCCCGACCTTGCCCGGATGGACCGGCTCGAAATCTCGCACTGCTGCCGTCGCGGTGTCGTACAAACGAAGTGTCACCGGTCAAGGGTAACGGGAGGTTACGTAGGTAAATAATCACCTGCACCACAGCTTCAAAGGTTGATTCTTTCCGGAGCCGGGTAAGAATGAGTTCCGAGCGCTCTGTCCGCCCCTCATCGCTCTGGAGGAAACCGTGAAGTCCGCCCTTTTCACGGGTGCCGCCGTGACTCTTGGCCTGTTGCTGGCCTCGATCGGCTCCGCCCAAGCAAGCACCATCGACAGCGATGGCAGCACCTCGTCCCACCAGCCGACCGCCCAGGCCCGTCAGCACGGCATCGAGAAAGCCGGCGACGCCTACATGGGCTGGGTCCAGAACAACACCCTGGCCGCGGCGCCCGCGGTGATGGCACCCGCCGCCAGCGTCGAAGGTATCGACGTGTCCAGTCACCAGGGCAATGTCGACTGGACCGCGCAGTGGAATGCCGGCAAGCGGTTCGCCTACACAAAGGCGACCGAAGGCAACTACTACACGAACCCGTACTTCGCCCAGCAGTACAACGGTTCCTACAACGTCGGGATGATCCGCGGCGCGTACCACTTCGCCACGCCGAACGACTCCAGCGGCGCCAACCAGGCCACGTACTTCCTGGCCCACGGCGGCGGTTGGTCGAAGGACGGCAAGACGCTGCCGGGTGCCCTCGACATCGAGTACAACCCGTACGGCGCGACCTGCTACGGGCTCAGCGCGGCGTCCATGGTCGCGTGGATCCGGGACTTCGCGAACACGTACAAGGCCCGCACCGGTCGCGACGTACCGATCTACACCAACCTGGACTGGTGGAGCCGCTGCACCGGTAACAGCACCGCGTTCAACTCCACCAACCCGCTGTGGGTCGCGAAGTACGCCTCCTCGCCGGGGACGCTGCCCGGCGGCTGGCCCTTCCACACCATCTGGCAGTACAGCTCGACGCCGATCGACCAGGACCGCTTCAACGGCGACATGTCCCGGCTGCAGGCGCTGGCGAACGGCTAAATCTGTTGCAGCGGTCGCATAGTCTCGATCGGTGAGCTACACGCTGCCGATCGAGACTGACCGCCTGACCCTGCGTCGCTATGTCGAGACCGACTACGACGACCTGCTGAAACTGCAGTCGAACCCGGACGTCACCCGGTACCTGCTGTACGACGTACGGACGCCCGAGCAGGTCAAGGAGGCGCTCGCCGGCCGGATGGCCGACGTACCGATGGACCGCGACGGTCAAGCGCTCACCGCCGCGGTCATCCTCCGCGAGACCGGCCGGCACCTCGGCGAGGTCGTGCTGTTCCTGAACAGCGTCGAGCAGCGCACCGGTGAGATCGGGTACGTCTTCCACCCGGAGTCGGCCGGCCACGGGTACGCCAGCGAAGCCGCCGTCGAGCTGCTCCGCGTCGGGTTCGAGGAGCTCGGCATGCACCGGATCATCGCCCGGCTGGACGCCCGCAACGACGGGTCGGTCAATCTGCTCAAGCGCCTCGGCCTGCGCCAGGAGGCGCATTTCGTGCGGAACGAATACCTCAAGGGCGAGTGGACCGACGAGCTCGTCTTCGCCATGCTGCACGACGAGTGGGACAAGCGTTCGTAAGTATTTTGCCGTCGGCGCGCCCTCGCATGGCAGGGAGTGCCAACCGGGTCTACCGTCGAAACTATGACCTCCGCCCGTTCCGTCACCGCCCTGATCGTCGGGGCGGTTGTGCTCAGCGCCGGCACTCTGCCGAGCGAAGCCGTCAAGGTCGCCCCGGCCCGGGAGATCGCCTATCGCACCTGGACGTCGTCCACGGACTTCCTGGCCGGCGACCAGTTCGGCACCACCGTCTCCGACGGCGCCCTCACCTTCGGTACCTCGACCGGCACCACGTCGTACGTCGACCCGTTCGGCGACGGCACCGCCAAGAGCTACGACCAGACCAGCTGGATCTCGCCGCACGTCAGCACCGGCTTCGGGCTGACCGAGCTGGTCGCCTCCTGGAACGCGACCACCCCGCCCGGGACCTGGATCGAAGTCTCGATGGCCGGCGTCACTGACACCGGCGCCACGACCAAGTGGTACGTCATGGGTCGCTGGAACAGCGGCGACGACACTGCGGCCGGTGACATTCACCGGACGTCGGTGCCGAGCCAAGGTGATGCGAACGGATCTGTTGCCGTCGACACCTTCCAGGCAGCCACCGGTCACTGGCTGGATCGCTGGCAGCTGAAGGTCACCCTGTACCGGCTCAGTGGTACGACGCAGTCACCGGTCGTCCGGTCCGTCGGCGCGATGGCCTCCCGGCTGCCGTCCGACAAGAAGGTTGCCGCGAGCCCCCTCGGCGGCGCGGAGGGCATGGTGCTCGACGTGCCGACGTACTCGCAGGAGACGCACATCGGGCACTACCCGCAGTGGGACGGCGGTGGCGAGGCCTGGTGTTCGGCGACGTCGACCGCGATGGTGCTGGACTACTGGGGCGCCGGTCCGACCGCGGCCGAGACCGCATGGGTCGATCCGTCCGATCCGGATCCGCAGGTGGACAACTCGGCCCGGTCCGTCTTCGACTACTCGTACGACGGTGCCGGCAACTGGCCGTTCAACACGGCGTACGCCGGGAGTCGTGGCGTGGACGGGTTCATCACCCGGCTACGGTCGCTGACCGAGGCGGAACAGTTCATCAAGGCGGGGATCCCGCTGGTGGCCTCGCTGTCGTTCAAGAAGGGCGATCTGCCCGGTGCGGGGTACGGGACCAACGGGCACCTGATGGTGATCGTCGGATTCGATGCCGCCGGCAACGTGGTGGTGAACGACCCGGCGTCGCATCTGATCGCGAGTGACGACCAGGTGCGCACGACGTACGACCGGGCCGCTTTCGAGAACGCCTGGGTGCCGCACTCGGGTGGGCTGGTCTACGTGATCCACCCGGAGGGTGTGCCGCTGCCGCCGGCAGTCGGGCCGCAGCACAACTGGTAGGTCCAGAAACGACAGAGCCCGCCACGCCGGGGCGGCGTGGCGGGCTCTGTTCTCTTATGGACTAGCGGGCGAACAGTGCGCCCGTCAGGTTCGTGGTGAGGTTGCGGAGCGAGTCAGGCAGGTACTGCAGGTGCCAGCCGCGCGGGCCGCGGTACCAGGTGAAGCCCTCGTCCTCTTGGTCCGGCGTGGTGTCGGTGGCGACCAGTGCGTCGATCCAGCGCTCCGAGCCGCCCAGTACGACGGCGTACGGCAGGGCGCGTGAGCAGAGCTCGGCGTGCTGGTCGGTCGGCAGCTCGCTGACGTCCATCTCCAGCAGCTCGCCGCGGATCGCAGCGACCTGGCCGAGGACGCGTCCGGCAGCCGGAGCCTTGGCCGGCATGTAGCGCCCGACGACGAGCAGTCCGATACCGACCAGGGTGATCGCGATGCCGAGCAGACCCCAGGTCGACAGCAGCGCCAGCAGGACGGTCGCGACCACGCCGACCACCGTGGTGGCGATGCCGATCGTTGCCCACAGCGACCGAGTCCGGTCCGGGCGCTCGCTGAACCAGCCACGCTTCACGACACCGTCGTACAGCGCGTCCTGAACCTGCTCGAGGTTGGCGCGGACCTGACGGCCGAGCTCGGAGACGAGCACCGAGTCGGCGTCGCCGAAGATCGCGCGGATCAGCACGTTCTCGTAGCGCTGCAGCTCTTCCGACGGAGCGTTCGAGACCCGGCGCAGCTCCCAGTCCGGACGCGAGTACTCCGTGCTGTGCTCCTGCTCGACGATCGTGATGTGGCCGCGGACGGCCAGGTCGATGATCGTCGCGGTCACGTCGACCGGATCGATCCGCTCGTCGATCAGTGTGCCGACCTCGCCGGGCCGCAGGTCCGACGGCGGCGAGAAGTTGATCCGGGCATCGGTCCCGAGGCTGAACAGCGACGCCGGTACGACGCGACGCGGGTCGACCTGGTCACGGCCGCGCAGGCGGTACAGGGCGAACAGTGCGATCGCGCCGAGCAGCAGCACGGCCAAAGCGGTGATTAGCTGGGCTGCGTCGGTGGAGAAAGCGCGCTTGAAGGTGTGGCGGTACTCGACGATCGAGTTGGCCGCGATCTGGCCCTTCGGGAAGCCGACCGCCATCCGGACGGTGTTGCCCGGCGGCAGGTTGGCCTGCTGGAAGGTCGGACCGGAGGTCTCGCCGATCTGCGCCAGCGTGCACGGGATGTTGCTGTCGATCGGGCCCGCGAAGCAGGAGACGTGCGAAACCTCAGGGACGCTGTAGACCACGTTGGCCTGCTGGATCGGGATGCTGATCCCGGTCAGCGGCGCGAACCGCACCTCCGTGCCGTCGAGGACCGTGGCCACCGCGCCCTTGACCGTGTACGAGAAGTCGAGCTCCGTCGTACCGCTGTCGATGCCGGGGACCGCGATCGATGTGACGTCGCCGTCGGTCTTGACGTCCGCCTTCTTGTCCTGGCCGCCGGCCTTGACCTGCAGGTCGCCGATCTCCTGGACGTGGTCGATGTCGTCGGGCAGGTGGTCCCGCGTGACGATGAACCGGGTGAAGGTCCCGTTCACGTTGCTGAGCTTCCAGGTCTCCGCGACCCGGAGCAGGCCGTCACGTTCGACCCGGACCTGGCTGTCGTAGTTGGTCACTACCGGGTCGGCGGCAGCGCTGGAACCCGAAGATCCAGTCGCGCCCGCCGGGACAGTCGACAGGCCGAGCAGGCCGAGGGCACACAGGGAGAGCCCGAGGAGACGTAGACGCATCGCCCAATCACACCGTAGAAAGAGGGGAGGTTGACACCGGGCACGATAGCGTCTGCGGGGTGTCAGGCAACCAATGGGGACCGCCTCCCGGGCAATTCGGCCCGCCGCCGCAGCAGGGTTACCCGGCTCCTCCCCGGCCGCCGCAGTACTACGCAGCTCCGCCACCGCCCGGACCGCAGTTCGGCTGGGGTCCCTTGCCGCCCCAACCGCCGCCGAAGAAGTCGGGCGGCGCGGTGCTACTGATCGTTGCCCTGGTCGCGGTGGTCGCTGCCGGGGGCGTGTTCCTGTTCGTCAAACTCTCGCAGGGCGGTGGTGACGAGCCGACTGTGGCCGCGCCGCCGACTGTTACTACGTCGGTGCGCCCGACCAAGGCTGTGCCGACGCGGCCTGCGCCAACTCCCAAGAAGACGGTGACCACGGCGCCGCCGAAGCCGGTGCAGGTCAACCCGGCTACGTACATCGCGACGCACCGGCTCTACAAGACCGGTGCGATGCGGACGGTGAACTGCAAGCAGGCGAAGACGGGTCTGGGTAATGGTGCGCAGGCGCTGGCGTACTTCAAGTCGATCAAGGCCTGCTTGGACCGCGCCTGGCCGCGACAGGTCGCTGCGTCGGGTGGCCGGTTCCGCTCGCCCGGACTGGTCGTTTGGGGCGGCACGGTGAACACACCGTGCGGCAGTGGGCCGGGGCGCTCGTTCTACTGCCCGACGACTCACACCATTTATATGGAGTCGCCGTCGGTCATCACCTTCTACAAGCAGAACCCGACGTTCGGCCGGATGGTCGGCAGCTTCACGGTGGCGCACGAGTACGCGCACTCGGTCCAGTGGATGACCGGGCTCGGCGAGGCCTACGAGAAGCTGCGGTACGACGCAACCACCGACGGCCAGCTACTCCTGAGCCGGCGGCTCGAGCTGCAGGCCTCCTGTCTGGGCAACGTGTTCCTCGGCGCCAACCGAGGCAGCTACGGCATCACCGGGTACGCGTACCAGATGTGGCTGTACGACGTGAACAACAGCGGCGACCGGCCGCCGTACCCGAGGGACCACGGCAGCACCACCAGCCACGGCGCCTGGAGCCGGGCCGCCTTCGCGAGTCGTAACCCGGCGAGTTGCAACACCTGGTCGGCATCACCCGCCAGGGTAAGTTGAGCCTGGGCTCCGGTAGCGTCACCGCTGTGTCAGGCAACCAATGGGGTCCACCGCCCGGGCAGCAGTACCCGCCGCAGCAGCCACCGCCGTGGCAGCCGGGGCCGGGACAACCCGGGCCGGGGCAGCCGGGTCCTGGGCAGCAAGCGCCTGGGTACGGCGGACCGTCCGGTCGCCCGCCCCAAGGACCGCCGCCGGGGCCGCCGTACCAAGGTCCGCCCGGTCCGCCCTACCAGGGGCAGCCGTTCCCGGGGCAGCCGTTCCAAGGGCAGTCGTTCCACGGCCAGCCGCAGTTCGGCTGGGGTGCGGGTGCTCCGCCCGGTGGACCGCGGCCGCCGAAGAAGGGCCGCGGCGGCGTGATCGCGCTGTTCGTGGTCCTCGGCGTGGTGGTGATCGGCGTGATCGGACTGAAGATCGCCTCGTCGATCCTGAAGCACAACGGCGACCCGTCGTACGCCGAGCCGACCACCACGTCGTCGTACAGCCCCAGCGCAGAGCCGTCGTCCGAGCCGTCCGGGCAGCCGTCCACCAAGCCCACCGTGCGGCCGACCACGACCCGGCCGACCACGCAGGCGCCGGTGCCGACCACGTCCCGCTCGACGACCACGACCAGGCCGACGACCAACCCCGGGCCGAGCGACACCGACCTGGTGCTGCGGAACAAGCTGTACAAGGCCGGCGCGATGAGGTCGGTGAACTGCAAGGAGTCCGGGTCGCGACCCGCCACCGCGGCCGGCGCCCGGGCCAACTACAAGAACCTGCTGGGCTGCCTGAACAAGGCCTGGTCGCCGTTGATCGCCAAAGCCGGCAGCCGGAACCGATCGCCTTCGGTGATCACGTTCACCGGCACGGTCCAGTCGCCGTGCGGATCGAAGAGCGACAGCGGGCCGCCGTTCTACTGCGGCACCAACGACACCATCTACATGAACCTCACCGAGGACGTCGGGAACTACAACAAGTACTCCGAGTCGTACAGCAAGGTGTGGGCGCGGATGTGGATGCTGCACCAGTTCGCCCACGAGTACGGGCACCACGTGCAGAGCATGACCGGGATGCTGGCGGCGTACGCGCGGATCCGGTACGAGCGGGCGACGTACGCGCAGGAGTTGCAGGACAGCCGGCGGCTGGAGCTGCAGGCGTCATGCTTCTCGGACATCTTCATCGGCTCGAACCGGCGTACCTACCCGATCACCGGCCAGTCGCTGGTCCAGTGGCGGTGGCTGATCGCCAACACCATCGACAACGGCCACGACCACGGCGCCCCGCCGATCCACAACTACTGGGCGCTGCGCGGGTGGAACGGACGCAACCCGAACGCGTGCAACACCTGGGCCGCACCGGCGGCGAAGGTGCAGTAGGTCCCGAGTGACGAATCAGTTCGAAGCGACTGGCCGGGGTAGCTAGCCTGGTGGGTCCGGATCGCGCAAAGTATGTCCGGGGGAATCGGCATCCGGCACCCCCACCGAGCAAGGTCGTGAGGAGCATCGATGTCGGACAACTGGAACCAGACCCCGGGGAGCGACCCGGCTGACGATCAGCCGAGCCGCCCACCGGAGCACGGTCCCGGGCAGAACCCCCACCGCCCCGGCGCAGACCAGCAAGGCCCCGACCAGGGCCGAGGCGCGCCAGGGGACAGCCGGCACGCCCCCGCCACCAACGGACCCGGCGCCCCAGGCAACCAGTCCGGCCCTGGCCAGCCCGGCGCCGGCGACGGTCAGCCCGGGCAGTCGTGGTGGTCCGGTGATACCGACGCCAAGCGCGAATTCCAGAACCCGTCCCAGGCCGAACCGCCGGCCAACAACTGGTTCGACGGCGGCTGGAACCCCAACCGCCGCGAACACCCCGACCAGCCCGCGGGCCCAAACCAGCCCGGCCCGGGCCAGCCCGGCCCAGGCCAGCGCGGTCCGCAACAGTCAGGCCCGCAGCAGGCCGGTCCCCAGCAGTCGGGTGCCCAGCAGTCCGGTCCCAACCGCCCGGGCCCGAACCCGCCGGGTCGGCCTGGCCCCAATCAGCCCGGCCCCAATCAACCCGGCCCCCAGCAGCGCGGACCACAACCCGGTCCGAACCAAGCAGGGCCTAACCAGCCAGGCCAGAACCAAGCAGGCCCCGGTCGGCCTGGCCAGAACCAACCGGGTCCGAACCAACCGGGTCCAGGTCAGGCCGGTCCCAACCCGCCGAGCTCTTGGCAGTCGGGTCCACCGCCGCAGGTTGACCCGTGGCAGACCAACCCGACGCCGTCCAACCAGCAGTCGGACTTCTGGTCGCAGTCCGCCCCGACCCCACCGGGCCCCAACCAGCCTGGCCCCGAAGGCCCGTCCCAGCAGGGTCCCGCGCAGTCCACCGGGCACAACCAGTGGCAGCCGAACCCGTCGCAGTCGACCGCCCCGCAGTCCGGCTCGCAGTCCGGCCAGTCCGGCCAGTCCGGGCACGCCAGCTCGCCGCAAGCCGGTCAGGCTGGTGCGTCTTGGTCTGCGCAGTCGTGGACGTTGCGGGATGGCTCTGCGGGCGACAACGACGCGCAGGATGAGTCCTCGGACACCGGCTCCGGTCAGACCGGTAGCGGCCAGGGATGGTCAGCGACCGGCCAGTCCGGGTCGAGTGCCTGGCAGGCGGCGCCGTCGCAGCCACAGCAGCGGGACCAGAACGGTCCGCACTCCGAAGGCTCCTACCTCTGGGGCCCGCCCAACCAGGGTCAGCAGCCCTCCTCGCCCTGGAGCAACGCGCTCCCACCACAGCAGCAGCAGTCCGGTCCCCGCCACGCCGCACCGCAGGGCGGGCCGGGACAGATCGGCCCGATGGGTCAGCCTGTCCAGCAGGCGCCGACCTGGCAGTACCCGCCGATCCCGATCCCGCAGCCACCAGGCGGCCGACGTCGCAAGAAGAAGAAGGTCTCGCGCAATCTGCTGATCGGCCTGGTCGCACTCGCCGTACTCGTGGTCGGCTCTGGCATCACCCTGATCGTCCGCAGCCTCGGCGGCGACGACAACCAGGCGACGAACAACCCCACCGCACCGGTGTCGGAGTCCTCCTCGTCGCCGTCCGAGAGCCCGTCGAGTTCGCCCAGTCCGTCCACCCCGCGCGGCCCGACCGCGGACGAGGTCGTGAAGGGCAGTGCGCTCTACAAGGTCGGCCCGGTCGCCGCGTCCAAGTGCGCAGAGCCGCCGTTCGCACCGGTCACGGTCGCGGCAGCGCAGCAGTACTACAACCGCCTGCTGCCCTGCCTCAACCGCACCTGGTGGCTGGCGATGAAGAAGGCGAACCTGCCGTTCCGCAACCCGAAGGCGATCGTGTACGTCGGCAAGACGCCGTCACCGTGCGGGATCCAGCGCAGCGTGCGGGCGGCGTACTGCGCTGCGAACGAGACGATCTACCTGCCGTTCGCGGTCGACAACGGGTACTACAAGACCAACCCGGTCTACGCGCGGGCGGTCATGCTGAACACGTTCGCCCACGAGTACGGGCACCACGTGCAGAAGCTGAGCGGGATCCTCGCCTCGTCGATGTCCCGGCAGCAGTCGATGACGCCGAACCAGAAGCTGCTCGAGAGCCGCCGGCGCGAACTGCAGGCGACCTGCCTTGGCGCCGTCTACCTCGGTGCGAACGCGGCGTTCACCCCGATGAACGGCCAGCTGCTGGCGAACTGGAAGTTCCTGATCTCCCACTCCGGTGACGACTACGCCCGGCCGCGCGTGCACGACCACGGCAACCGGGTGAGCAACTACCAGTGGTCGGTCACCGGCTTCAACAACAAGAAGCCGGACGCCTGCAACACGTTCACCGCAGCAGACGTCCGGCTCAACTAGCGCCGTAGAGCGTGACCGCCGCCCGTCAGCCGAAGAGCCGGCGGGCGGTGGTCAGTGAGCCGCCGAACGCGGTCACGAAGTTGCTGAGCGACTCCCCGATGTCCGACAGGTGCCAGTTCTCCGGTCCGGAGTACCAGCCGATGCCGGCGTCGGGGTCGTCGTCGTCATCGGTCGCCGCGATCTCCAGCGCCCACTTCTCGGTCAGCCCGAGAACAGCGGCGTACGGCAGGCAGCGGGACGCGAACTCGAGCCGGTGGCTCTGCGGCAGGGTCGACGAGGACTCGTTGGCCAGGTAGTGCTGCAGACCAGCCACACGGCCCAGTACGGCGGCACCGCGCGCGGTCCGGGCCGGTGCGGCCTGGCCGACGAGTGCGAGCACCAGACCGGCCGCCATAACCGCGAAACCGACCAGACCGAACTTCGTGACGATCCCCAGCACGATCGTCAGTACGACGCCCGCACCGAGCAGCACCACGCCCGCGGTGGTCCACCGGTTCCGCACGGCGTCCGGGCGGTTGTTGAACCAGCCCTGCGTCACCACGTCGGCGTACAGCTGCTCGCGGACGAGGTTGAGCCGCGGCCGCAGCGACGGCCCGAGCGCGGACACCAGCACCGTGTCGCCATCGGCGAACACCGCGTCGAGCAAGGCCTTCTCGTACGGCAGGAGCTCCGGTCCGCCCGGGTGCAGCCGCTGCAGCTCCCAGTCCAGCTTGCCGAAGTGCGACTCGCGCGGCTGCTCGACGATCGTCAGGTAGTTGCGGACGGCAAGGTCCAGCAGCGTGGCGGTGATGTCGACGACGTCGGCCGTCTCGTCGACGACCGTACCGACCTGACCGGGCCGGATGCCGTCCGGCGCAGCGAACTGCGGTCCGTCGGCGCCGTCCAGCACCGGACGCTCCGGCGCGCCCGCACCGACCTTCGCCGCGTCGCGCCCGCGGAAGAACCACAGGCCGACCGCACCGAGCAGTCCGATGCCGAACACGATCACGGCCAGGCCGATCGTGCTCGAGTCCACCGTGAACGCGCGGCCGAGCGACCAGCGCGTGGAGTACTGCGCGTTCGCCTGCACCGTCGCCTGGTCGCTCAGCCCGGTCAGGAAGGTCAGCCGGCCACCCGCCGGTACGCCGTTCTGCTGGATCTGCAGGTCGGCGGACTCGCCCAGCTGGGACGACGTACACGGCATGCTCGAACCGGTCCGGCCGGCGAAGCAGGTCACCCAGGTCGCGAACGGGACGCTGACGCTCAGGTCGGCCGTCGGGACCGCGACGGCGAAGCCCTGCACGATCGGCCAGCTCACCTCGCGGCCCTCGGTCGAGTCGGCGACCACGTTGTCCACGGTGTAGCTGTAGACGATCTTCGACTGACCGGACACGTTCAGCGTGAGCTTGCGGCCGTCGTCGGTGCTCTGGTTCTGGAAGCCCTGGGCGGGCTGGCCGTTCACCGTCGCCCACACGTCCTTCAGGCCGTACGTGCGGTCGCGCTCGGAGTCGGACCGGACCCGGGTGGTCAACGTCCGGCTGAACGTCGTACCGCCGGCGTTCAGGTCGACGGTCTCCTTGACCTGGAGCTGCCCGTCCTTGGTGAGCGTCGCATCCGCGGTGTACGCCGTGATCTGGTCGTCGGCCTGACCCGCTGCCTGCGCAGACACCGGGCTCAGGGCAACGAACAGGCCCGCTACCGGCGCGGTCAGGGAAATCAGCAGGGCAGCCGGGAGGAGGCGGCGCTTCGGTGACATGGGTCGAGAGTAGTCTCGTGCCGGTTCGTGCAGCGAACTCGACCGACCAGCCTGGAGGCCAGAGTAGTGAGCAGCCCGTACGGGTACGGCGGC
Organism: Kribbella sp. NPDC000426; assembly: GCF_040300265.1. Taxonomy (NCBI): domain Bacteria; kingdom Bacillati; phylum Actinomycetota; class Actinomycetes; order Propionibacteriales; family Kribbellaceae; genus Kribbella; species Kribbella sp. NPDC000426. Next base: position 1,502,814 of record NZ_JBEPDK010000001.1, read on the forward strand.
CCGCCGCCCGGCATCCTGCCACCGCCGCAGGCAGCCCCGTGGCCGCCGCAGCAGGGCCAGTACCCACCCGGCCCCCCGCAGCAGCAGTATCCGGGCCAGTGGGCGCAGCCGTACTACGGACCTCCAGGGCACTTCAACGGCTTCCAGCCGCCGCCTCGCCGCCGCGGCCCGCTGCGACTGATCCTGTTCGGCTTCGTGCTGCTGATCTTCCTCGGCGTCTCGTTCGCCGTCATGTCCGCCCTGCTGAACAAGGGCGGCACCGACACGGCCGAGCCCGGGGTCACCGGTCCGTCGATCGTGCCGACGCCGACCACGAACCCGCAGAAGGGGTCCGCCGAGGACTACCTGCTGAACGCCGATGTCTACCGCACCGGTCCGCTCCAGGAGCAGAACTGCCCGGCAGCGAACCTCGGCAGCGGCAGCCTGGCCTCGCAGAAGGTCTACTACCAGCGCCTCTTCAAATGCTTGAACGACGCCTGGCGTCCGGTCTTCCACGAGCTCGGACAGGACAAGCCGGACCCTGGCCTGGTCGTGTTCGACCAGCCGGTCCAGACGGCGTGCGGCAACTTCCAGCCGCTGTCCGGCCGCGTCCTGGCGTTCTATTGCTACGGCAACCAGGTGATGTACGTCGACGTGAAGCAGATGAACAAGGCCTTCGGACCGCAGCAGGACCTCGCGTACCTGATGACGATCGCCCACGAGTACGGACACCACGTGCAGGGCGTCACCGGTCTGTTCTACGCGCGTGCCGTCTACCTGCAGGACCACCCGGACCAGAAGCTGGAGAGCTCGCGGCGGAACGAGTTGCAGGCCTCCTGTTTCGGCGGTGTGTTCAGCAAGGCCGTGGAGAAGTCCTACCCGCTGACGAAGCGGCTGGACGAGTTCAAGGAGCAGTCCAGCAACAGCTTCGGTGAGTCCCCGGACACGCCGGAGGACGAGCGGACCCACGGCCTGGCCACCAGCCAGGGCTTCTGGATCCAGAACGGCTTCAACATCGGCGCCAACAAGGCATGCGACACCTTCGCGGTATCTGCGGACCTAGTGAAATGAACGCCGGGCAGTGAGCGGCCGCCTGATCGGGGGCCGCTACCTACTGGGGGAACCGCTCGGCTCGGGCGGTATGGGCTCGGTCTGGCGTGCGCACGATCAGCAACTCGACCGCACGGTGGCGCTGAAGCGTGCACATCCCGGAGTGGACGACGCGGACGGACGCCGGCTGCGCCGCGAGGCACGGACCGGCGCCCGGCTGCACGATCCACACGTGGTCACGATCTTCGACGTCGTGACCGACGGCGACGAGCATTGGCTCGTGCTGGAGTACCTGCCGTCGCGCGGTCTGGACGAGCTCGGCACGCTGCCGCCGGCTGAGGTCGCACGGATCGGCGTACAGATCGCGTCCGCACTGCAGGCTGTGCACGCGGCCGGGATCATCCACCGCGATCTCAAGCCCGCCAACATCCTGGTGACTCCGGACGGTACGGCGAAGCTCGCGGACTTCGGGATCTCGCGCCGCCTGTGGGCCGAGGCCACGCTCACCGACAGCTCGACCGTCGGCACGCCCGCCCACCTCGCCCCGGAAGTGGCCAATGGCAACGAACCGACGACGGCATCCGACGTGTTCTCCCTCGGTGCGGTGCTCTACACGGCCTTGGAAGGCCACTCACCGTTCGGCACCGACCCCAATCCCTTGGCGGTACTGCGACGCGCCGCCCAGGGCGAACTCGAGCCGCTGCGCCACGGTGGCGAGCTGACGCCGCTGATCACGCGGATGCTCGCCGTCGACCCGCAGCAGCGTCCGTCGGTCGCCGAGGTGGTGCAGGAGCTCGGCGGTACTGCGATCGCGCCAGCGAAGAGCCGTAAGCGCTGGGCGATTCCGGTCACGGCAGCCGGTCTCGCGGTTGTCGTCGTACTGGGTGTGCTGATCGGGCGCGCAGTGTCGGGGCCGTCTGAGCCGTCGGGATCACCGGAGCCGTCAGCTCCAGCCACGACGCCGGCGCCGACCCGTGGATCCACCGCTTCCACTTCACCAGCAGCCGGGCTGGTCGGGGATCCGATGACGGTTGATCCGTGCGCCCTGATCGATGAGAAGTCACTCAGCCGGTTCGGGCAGACCACCCTCGAGCCGGCGTACGGGAACTTCGACCGGTGCGACGTGGTGGTGACCGGTACGGGCGACCAGGAGGTCGACGTCCGGGCAGAGCTGAACCTGCCCTACACCGACTCGCCGAGAGGTGCGGTGCAGAAGTTCACCGGCAACCTGCGCACCGTGACGCGAGTGAAGTCCGGCGGTGACGACTGCGAGCGGGTGCTGGTGCTGTCCGACCGTACGCAGATCCAGGTGGAGGCCAAGCACACGGACGGCGCCGGGATGGACGTGTGCGCGATGGCGGAAGCCGTTACGCAGAAGGCGATCGGCGTAGTGCAGGCAGGTCCGATCCCGCGGCGTACGGAGCCCTTGCCGGCAACGTCGCTGGCGCGGGTCAACGCGTGCACGTTGCTGGACAGCAAGGCACTCAAGCTCATCCCTGGTGTGGACGCGACGCATCCGGACACGTCCTTCGGCAACTGGTCGTGCGGCTGGGAAAGTACGACGAGTGACCTGTCGGTGGACCTGTACTTCGACCGCAACCAGCCGCTCGACGCGTCGGACGGGCAGCCGATCACGGTGGGCGGACGGTCCGCGTTCCTGTCGAACGAGAACGACGGTCCGAAGACCTGTGCGGTGGTGATCGTCTACCGGACGTACGTCGACTCGAACGGCCAGGACGCCGTCGAGTTGGTGACGATGTCCGTCGGCGGCTCGGCGAAGCCCGCCTCACTGTGCGGACTGGCGACGAAGCTCGCCCAGGCTGCCGTCCCGAAGCTGCCGAAGGCCTGACATGGAGCCGATCCGGAGTCTTCCCCAAGGCCAGGCCAGCCTGGCAGGCGGCGTACCCGACGCCCAGCCCGGCACGATGTACGTGCTGAGCGTCGGCGGCGGTCTGACCGTCGACCCGGGGCCGCACCGGACGATTCTGTTCGGGCGGAATCGCCCTGAGGTCCATGTGTGCGTCGGTGAGGACGATCCGCGAGTCAGCCGGATGCACGGGTCGATCAGCTACCGGACCGGTCAGTGGTGGGTCGCGGTGACCGGGCGGCTGCCGGTGCGGTTCCCACGCGAGCAGACACTGTTCGCCGGCGAGGACCCGATGCCGCTCGCGGCCGGGTACACCCCGCTGTTCGTCCAGGGCTCCAGCGGTCGCGAGCACCTACTGGAGGTGTACGTCGTAGGCGACAGTGGCACCCGGCCGGTACTGCGACCACGCGACCCCACGCAGCCGCCGCGCATCTGGCAGCTGTCTCCGGCCGAGAAGCTCGCGCTGACCGTCGTCGGCCAGCGCTACCTCCTACACGACCTGCACCCACTGCCCCTGTCCTGGCGGCAGGCCGCAGACCAACTGGCCGAGCTACAACCGTCTGAGAACTGGACCGCCAAGCGCGTCGAGCACCTGGTCTCCAACGTGCGCACCCGCCTCTCCCGAGACGGCGTACCCGGCCTGACCCGCGAGGAGGTCGGCGAGCCCGTCGGCAACGCCCTCAACGACAACCTGTTCCGAGCACTCCTCCTCACAACCACGCTGGTCCCCGCCGACCTCGACATCCTCGACGACTGACCTCGGGAGGGGTCCCCACCACCCGGACCTACCGTCCCGCCATGCCCAAACCCCACCCCTCCCACGACAACTCCATCAACGTCCCCGGCTGAGCACGTCCGTCGAGTCGTGGAAAGTGGTTCAGAAAATCTGCCGTGATCCACGACTCGGCGGCCACCACTCCAAATCTCTCTTCTTTCTTTTCTTCCTTTCGTTCAGGTCTTTTGTCTGGTTCTCCAGTCGGTTGGGGGCTCGTGATACGCGCGTTTGAAGGCGACGCTGAAGGCGAAGGGGTCGTCGTAGCCGACTTGGTGGGCCACAGTTGCGATGGTGGCGGTGGTGGTGCGGAGGAGGTCGGCGGCCAGGGTCATGCGCCAGGCGGTGAGGTAGGTGAGTGGCGGCTGGCCGACCAGCTTGGTGAAGCGGGCGGCGAAGGTGGCACGGGACAGGCCGACCTTGGCGGCGAGCTCCGCGACGGACCAACGGTGCGCCGGGTCCTCGTGGAGGTGGCGGAGCGCATCACCAACGCCAGGCGCGCTGAGAGCCTGATACCAGGACGGCGTTCCCGCCTCCGCACACCATGCACGTAGCGCGAGCACCAGCACGAAGTCGAGCAGTCTCCGCAGTACGGCGTCCTGCCCCGGCTCCTCGCGGGCGACCTCAGTGGTCAAGAGATCCAGCGCCGGACGGGTCTGCGGCGTAGCAGACACCACAGCCAGCGGCGGCAGTAGCGCGAGCACCCGCCGGCCGACATCACCACGCAAGTCGTACGCGCCACGCACCATCGTCGTCGCGCCCGGCAGCCCGTCACCGTACGTGCGCGGCGCCAGGTACTCGCCCTTCCACTCCACCGGCTCGCTGTCGATCGTGTACTTCTGCCCGCCCCGGATCACGTAGTACGCCGGCGTCGCCGGATCGTCCGCGATCGTGTAGCTGGCGACTCCCGTGATCAGCGCGATGTCACCAGCCGCCAACGTCGTCGGTACGCCGTCGTCCAGCCGTAGGCAGGCGCTACCGCCGAGCGTCGCGACAACCGACAGCGACGGCACGTCGGCGTACGTCACCGACCACGGCCCGCGCGCGATGATCTGCCGGACCAGCGCGTCCGTCGCCTGCGCCCGCTGGAGCAGATCACTCAGGACATCCACCCCTCCAAGCTAGACGATCACAAATGGATCGGCGACGCTCTCCCATGGATCGTCTGCACCGACTCCAGTTGGCTTGTCCCATGAACACGTTCCTCGTCCTCGGCGGCACCGGCACCACCGGCCGCCGCATCGCCGCCCGGCTCCGATCCGCGGGCCACGACGTCCGTACGGCGTCGCGCGCCGGCAGCGACGTACGACTCGACCTCGACGACCCGGAAACATGGGCCCCGACGCTCGACGGCATCACCGCCGCCTACCTGATGGAACCGACGATCCGCCCGGGAGACCGCCTGGCCCGGTTCGCGGAGTTGGCGCTCGCATCCGGCGCACGACGGCTCGTCCTGCTGTCGGCGTCCCGCGCATCGGAGACCAGCCATCCCCTGCACGCCGTCGAGCAGACCGTCCGCGGTTCCGATGCCGAGTGGACGATCCTGCACCCCAACTGGTTCGCGCAGAACTTCACCGAAGGCCCGTGGAAGAACGCGGTCCGCTCCGGCACCCTCGCCCTACCTGCCGGCAACGGACGTACGCCGTTCGTCGACGCGAACGACATCGCGGACGTCGCCACCGCCGCCCTGACAACCGCCGATCATGATGGTCGCACCTACGATCTGACCGGCCCCGAAGCCATCACGTTCAGCGAAGCCGCCGAGCATCTGACCGAGGCCGGCCTGCCCGTCGCGTACGTCGCGGTGACGCCGGCCGAATACACCGAACAGCAGGTAGCCCAAGGCGTTCCGCGGGCCGGCGCCGAGCTTCTCGCCGGCGTCCTGACCTCGATCGCCGACGGACACGGCGGCGAACCGACGCTCGACATCGAGCAAGCGCTCGGTCGTCCCGCCCGTACCTTCAAGGCGTTTGCTCACGATCGGGACACAACAAGCGATTGAGGTGTTTGCTTCGGGTTATCCAGCTGCTAACCAGTCGGCGTATTATCCGGCCGTGACGTTGCGACGCGGGGAGTTGGCGACGGCCGCGCGGACGCTTGTGGATGTGCTGGAAGAGACGGCCAACAGGTACGCCGACGAGCCGGCGCTCGATGACGGCAGCGTCAGCCTCAGCTACCGCGAACTGCTGGCGCAGACGACCAAGTTCGCCAACCGCCTGACGGCCGCAGGAATCGGTCCCGGCGACCGCGTCGGCGTCCGGATCTCGTCCGGCCACAACGACCTGTACGTCGCGATCCTCGGCACGCTCCAGGCCGGCGCGGCGTACGTTCCGGTCGACGCGGACGACCCCGACGAACGCGCCGAGCTGGTGTTCGGTGAAGCAGCGGTCGCGGCCACCGTCGGCGACGAGCTCGAGCTGACGGTGACCCGTCCGCAGCAGCAACCGATCCTCGACAACGACGCGGCCAACGGCTCCTTCGACTATCCGTACTCCGCCCGCATGGACGCCCCGACGGCGACCGCCGCCGCGCGGAGCACGCAGGGCCCGGAGACGACCGACGACGCGTGGATCATCTTCACCTCGGGCTCTACCGGCGTACCGAAGGGTGTCGCGGTCACGCACCGGAGCGCCGCCGCGTTCGTCGACGCCGAGGCTCGCCTGTTCCTGCAGAGCGAGCCGATCGGGCCGGACGACCGCGTCCTGGCCGGGCTGTCGGTCGCGTTCGACGCGTCCTGCGAGGAGATGTGGCTGGCCTGGCGGCACGGCGCCTGCCTCGTGCCGGCACCACGCTCCCTGGTCCGGACCGGCATGGACCTCGGTCCGTGGTTAGTTGCCCAAGGCATCACTATCGTCTCCACCGTGCCGACGCTGGCCGCGCTCTGGCCGCCGGACGCGCTGGATCAGGTCCGGCTGCTGATCTTCGGCGGCGAGGCCTGCCCGCCCGAGCTCGCCGAGCGGCTCGCGGTCGACGGCCGCGAGGTCTGGAACACGTACGGCCCGACCGAGGCGACCGTGGTGGCCTGCGCCGCCCAGCTGACCGGCGAAGGCCCGGTCCGGATCGGTCTCCCGCTGGACGGCTGGGACCTCGCCGTAGTAGATGCCGCAGGCAACGAAGTTGCGGACGGTGAGATCGGCGAGCTGATCATCGGCGGGGTCGGCCTGGCCCGCTACCTCGACCCGGTCAAGGACGCCGAGAAGTTCGCCCCGATGCCGACCCTCGGCTGGGAGCGTGCGTATCGCAGCGGCGACCTGGTCCGGTCCGATCCGTTGGGCCTGCTGTTCCAGGGCCGCGCCGACGAACAGGTCAAGCTCGGCGGTCGCCGCATCGAGCTCGGCGAGGTCGACGCTGCCCTGCAGGCGCTGCCCGGTATCACCGGCGCCGCAGCCGCCGTACGCAACAGCGCCGCAGGCAACCAGCTCCTGGTCGGGTACGTCGTACCGGACGACGCCACCTCCTTCGACAACGCCAAGGCAACCGAGCGGCTGCGTGAAGCACTGCCCGCGGCGCTCGTGCCGTTGCTCGCCGTCGTCGACACGCTGCCCACAAGGACGTCGGGCAAGGTCGATCGCAACGCGCTGCCTTGGCCGCTGCCCGGCATGGACACCGACGGCCCGGCCGCTGAGCTGACCGGCACCGCGGGCTGGCTGGCCGAGCGCTGGACCAAGGTCCTCGGCGCCAAGGTCACCAGCGCCGACAACGACTTCTTCCTGCACGGCGGTGGCAGCCTCGCAGCGGCCCAGTTGGTCTCGGCGCTGCGGGAGCAGTTCCCCGATGTCACCGTCGGCGACATCTACGAGTACCCGCGTCTCGGCGCGCTGGCCGAGCGGCTCGACGAGTTCCAGCCGGCCGCACTGGAGCCGGTCGAGATCCGCGACATCCGGCCGACGCCGAAGGGCACCCAGCTCCTGCAGACGGCGTTGACCCTGATCCTCCAGACCGTCGTCGGCGTCCGCTGGCTGGTGTACGTCTTCACGCTGAACAACCTGCTCGCCGAGCTGATCGCTCCGCTGCCCTGGGCACGGACCGTGTCCTGGTGGTGGATCCTGGCGGGCTGGCTGATTCTCATCAGCCCGGCCGGCCGGATGGGCATCGCGGTGCTCGGCGCCCGGATCCTGCTGCGCGGCCTCAAACCCGGCACGTACCCGCGCGGCGGCAACGTCCACGTCCGGCTCTGGGCCGCCGAGAACCTCGCCGACGCCGCCGGAGCCGCGAACCTCGCGGGCGCGCCGTGGATCGCGTACTACGCCCGCGCGCTCGGGGCCAAGGTCGGCCGCGGCGTGGACCTGCACACGCTTCCGCCGGTGACCGGCATGCTCACGATGGGTCGCGGCGCGTCCGTCGAGCCCGAGGTCGACCTGGCCGGCTACTGGATCGACGGCGACCAACTGCACGTCGGGCCGGTGACGGTCGGTGCTGAAGCCGTGGTCGGTTCCCGCAGCACCTTGCTTCCCGGCGCGGAGATCGGCCGGAACGCCGAGATCATGGCCGGCTCCGCCGTCTCCGGCAAGGTGCCCGCGAACGAGCGCTGGTCCGGCTCGCCCGCGGCCCGGATCGGCCGCGCCCGGCACCCGTGGCCGGATCATCGGCCCGCCCGCGCGCCGTGGTGGGTCGCGGCGTACGGCGCCCAGTCCGCGATCATGTCGCTGATCCCGGTGGCGGCCGCGGCCGCGGCCTTCGTCGTGCTCGGACAGTATGTGAAGGGCACGCAGACGCTCGGCGACGCAGCGCTCAAGGCCCTCGAAGCGATCCCGCTGATGACGCTCGTCGGCTTCGCGACGACGGCTGTGCTCACGCTGATCGGCGTACGGCTGCTCGGCATCGGGATCAAGCCCGGGCACTACCCGGTCCGGAGCCGGATCGGGTGGCAGGTCTGGGCGACCGAGCGGCTGCTCGACTCGGCCCGCACGTTCCTCTTCCCGCTGTACGCAAGCCTGCTGACGCCGTGGTGGTTGCGGGCGCTCGGTGCGAAGATCGGCCGCGATGTCGAGGCCTCGACCGTGCTACTGCTCCCCAAGATGACCACCGTCGGCGAGGGCGCGTTCCTTGCCGACGACACGATGATCGCGTCGTACGAGCTGGGCGGCGGCTGGCTGCATGTGGCCGGCGCGAAGGTCGGCAAGCGCGCGTTCCTCGGCAACTCCGGTATGACCGCGCCGGGCCGGAGCGTCCCGAAGAACGGCCTGGTCGCCGTACTGTCCGCGGCTCCGAAGAAGTCCAAGGCCGGTACGTCGTGGCTCGGGTCGCCCCCGGTGAAACTCCGCCGGCAGGCCGTCGCCGGGGACCAGAGCCGGACCTTCAACCCGCCGTACAAGCTGAAGGTCGCGCGGGCGCTGGTCGAGCTGTGCCGCTTCGTCCCGATGATGTGCACGGTACTGATCGCGCTCGGTGTGCTGTTCGCGCTGCAGGCGCTCGACATCTGGCTCGGTCCGCTGCCCGCGCTGCTGCTGTCCGGCGCGGTGATCCTGACCGCCGGCGCGGTCGCGGGCGGGATGGCAACCGTCGCGAAGTGGCTGATCGTGGGCCGGACGCGCGCGGTCGAGTATCCGCTGTGGAGCTCGTTCGTCTGGCGCAACGAGGTCGTCGACAGCTTCGTCGAGCTGGTCGCGGCGCCCTGGTTCGCGAACGCGGCGGCCGGCACGCCTGTCCTCAACCTGTGGCTCAGGTCACTCGGAGCCAAGATCGGCAAGGGCGTCTGGTGCGAGACGTACTGGTTGCCGGAGGCAGATCTGGTCACCCTGGGCGACGGTGCCACGGTGAATCGCGGCTGCGTGCTGCAGACGCACCTTTTTCATGATCGAGTTCTCTCCATGAGCACAGTCACCTTCGGGCCGGGAGCAACCCTCGGGCCCCACGGCATCGTCCTCCCGGCCGCCTCGGTTGGAGCAGGAGCTACCATCGGGCCGGTGTCTCTCGTGATGCGTGGTGAAGGTGTGCCTGATGGCACGCGCTGGGCTGGGAATCCGATCGGTCCCTGGCAGGGCTGATGGTTGACCCCTATGTGCCCACCCATGGAAACGCCGGCTACAAGGTCGAGTCGTACGACCTGGAGCTCGACTATCGGGTCAACAGCAACCGGCTGAGCGGCAAGGCGACGATCACGGCGTTCGCCACCCAGGCGCTGTCCCGGTTCAGCTTCGACCTGTCCGGACTGCGCGCGTCCAAGGTGCTGGTCAACGGCCGCCGCCCGCAGCGCTTCACCCAGCGCGCGGGCAAGCTCTACATCACCGCGAACCTGCCCGACGGCGCCGAGTTCACCGTCGACATCCAGTACGGCGGGAACCCCAAGCCCGAGGACAGCCCGTGGGGCGAGCTCGGCTGGGAGGAGCTCACCGAGGGTGTGATCGTCGCGAGCCAGCCGAGCGGCGCGGCCACCTGGTTCCCGTGCAACGACCACCCCGGCGACAAGGCCCACTACCGGATCGCGATCACCACGGATTCGCCGTACCAGGTCGTCGCGAACGGACGGCTGGTGTCGCGCCGGGTGAAGGCGAGCCGGACGACGTGGGTGTTCGACCAGGCGGCGCCGATGGCGACGTACCTCGCGACCGTGCAGATCGGCTCGTACGACGAGGTCGGCCTGGCCACCACACCGGTGACGACGAAGGGCATGCTGCCGGGCCGGCTGACCCGGGAGTTCCGTAACGACTTCGGGCGGCAGCAGGACATGATGAAGCTGTTCTGCCGGCAGTTCGGGCCGTATCCGTTCGGCGGGTACACGGTTGTGGTGACCGACGACCCGCTGGAGATCCCGCTCGAGGCACAGGGCATCTCGGTCTTCGGGAGCAACCACGTCGACGGGCGGCGCGGATCGGAGCGGCTGGTCGCCCACGAGCTGGCGCACCAATGGTTCGGCAACAGCCTGACCCCGGCGAGCTGGCAGCACATCTGGCTGAACGAAGGCTTCGCCTGCTACGCCGAGTGGCTCTGGTCGGAGGAGTCGCGCGGCCTGACCGCCGACCAGCAGGTCTCCAAGGCGCACTCCCGGTTGAAGGGTCTGCCGCAGGACCTGATGCTGTCGGACCCCGGCCCGGAGCTGATGTTCGACGACCGGCTGTACAAGCGTGGCGCGATCACCCTGCACGTACTGCGGAAGCACCTGGGCGACGAGGCGTTCTTCGAGCTCCTGCACACCTGGACGAAGGTCCACCGGCACGGCTCCGTAACCACCACCGAGTTCATCGCCCTGGCAACCACGTTCAGCCCGGACGAGGAAGCCCTCCGCCACCTCTTCGCCGCCTGGCTCGACTCCTACGAACTCCCCCCGCTGCCCCGGAGGCGCTAGCCGATGCGGATCGGTATCGAGTTCTTCGGTGGGATGGCGGCGATCATCGTGATCGTGATCGTCGCCGGGCGTCATCTGCGGCGGCCGGGGTCGCCGAAGGGGCCGACCTGGCATCACATCGTGCTGGGCTGGGTGCTGCTGGTCGCGGCCGGTGGGCTGTACACGTTCCCGCCGCACGACATCGTGCTGTCGGTCCTCGTGCTGGTTCTGGGCGTCGGCTTCCTGGTGATGGGCGTCGCGACGCTGGGCGGCGGCAACTTCGGGTACTTCGGGGCGCTGGCCGGCGGACTCGCCGCGGTGCCGTTTGTGATGACGCCGACGCCGGTCGCGCTCTCCCAGATCGGTACGACGATCACCTGCCACGTCCGCGGGTACGACGGCGACCCGGTGTACGAGTTCACGGCAGACTGCCCGAACGGTCACAGCTACGACTTCACCAAGCACGGCTCGCACGACTTCCCCGGCGGCACGGTCCCGGTCATCCTCGACAAGCACGGCGTACTGCAGCCCGAGTTCGTCGGCGAGGAGAACGTGACCGCGGATCTCGTCGGCGGCATCCTCTGCCTGCTCGTTGCCGCCGGCATCATCGCGGCCGCGGCCGTCCACAACCGCCGCCTGCACGGCAATGTCCGGCACGTCGTGAACCCGGGCTTCAGCTCCGGCCCATAGGCAGCCTCAGCCGGCCTGCCGGGCCACCTCGACGGCAGCCTTCACGAAGCGTTCGGTCAGTGGCGTCCTGGTCGCCCAGGCAGTCCCGATCCACCAGGTGGCCGCGCGTCCCGGCAGCGGCACCAGCCGGACCTCCGGCGGCGCGATCCGCTCAGCAGACTGCGGTACGACGGCCGGCCCCGCTCCGGCTGCGGTCAGAGCGAGCACGGTCTGTAGATCACCGGCTTCCTGAAGTACTTGCGGGTGGCAACCAAGCTCGGCGTACAGACTGTTGATCTGCGCCGCGAGGCCCGGTCCCCGCGAGGGGGTCAGCCGGATCAACGGGCGGGAGTCGATCCAGTGGACCAGGTCGCGGGGAAGATTCTGCCCGGCCGGGACCGCGAGCGTCAGCCGATCCCGTCGTAACCGAAGGTGTTCGAGACCGGCCGGCACCGGCAACCGGACGAACCCGATCTGCAGACTCCCGGCCAGCAATCGCTCACACTGCACCGACGACGACATGTCCTCGAGCGAGATCGTCACTCCCGGCCACCGGCTCCGGAACAGTGCGACGGCCTTCGGAGCCAACTCGATACCGGACAGTCCGAATCCGATCGCCAGCGATCCCTCGGCCCCGGACGCGACCTGCGCGGCCCGCCGTTCGAAGGCCTCGGACCGGTCGAGCAACTCCAGAGCGTCAGGAAGCAGCAGTTCCCCGGCCGGGGTCAGCCGGGCGCCATGCCGGCCCCGGCTGAACAGCACCGCACCGACCCGACGCTCCAGCACCTGGATCTGCTTGGTCAGCGCCGGCTGACTGGTCGACAACTCCTCGGCCGCGGCACCGAAGTTCCGCAGCCTGGCCACCGTGACGAACGCCCGGAGCAGACGGAGATCCATAACCCCAGGATATGGAATCGCCCCGAACAGCTATTGGACGTCATAGACCGCTCGGCGTTTCGATGGGCGTATGACGTCCTTCCGCGCCGCCGTCGTCCAGTTCGAGCCGACCCCTGACCAGCCCGCGACCAACCTCGCCACCATCGGGCGACTGGCCCGTACGGCGGTCGCCGACGGAGCGCGGCTGGTCGTGTTCCCCGAACTGTGCCTGCTCGGCTACTGGCATCTCCGCCGGCACACGCCCGAGCGGCTGCACGAGTTGGCCGAGCCGACCGACGGACCGCTGGTCACGCGGGTCCTTGCCCTGGCCAAGGAACTCGAGGCCGGCATCGGCGTCGGCTTCCTCGAGCTCGCCGAGGGCATCCTGTTCAACGCGTACGCCGTGTGCCTGCCGGACGGGTCCGTCCACGTGCACCGGAAGCTGCATGCGTTCGAGCACGAGCAGATCGCGAGCGGGTCGTCGTACACGGTGTTCGACACGCCCTGGGGCTTCCGCGCCGGCGTACTGATCTGCTGGGACAACAACCTCGTCGAGAACGTCCGGATCACTGCGTTGCTCGGTGCAACGGTTCTGATCGCGCCGCACCAGACCGGCGGCACGAATTCGCGCAGCCCGCACGGGATGAAGCCGATCCCGCTGGAGGTCTGGGAGAGCGGGGATCGCGCGCGGATCGAGGCGGCGTTCAACGGGCCGAGCGGGCGCGGCTGGCTGATGCGATGGCTACCGGCGCGGGCGCATGACAACGGCATGTTCGTCCTGTTCAGCAACGGTGTCGGGAAGGACGACGACGAACTTCGCACCGGGAACGCGATGATCCTCGACCCGTACGGCCGGATCGTCGCCGAGACACCCGTGCCTGCCGAGGCCGTGGTGGTCGCCGACCTCGACCTGGATCTGGTGCCGTTGGCAACCGGTCGGCGTTGGCTCCGGGGCCGACGGCCGGAGCTCTACACCCCGCTCACCCAACGCCAAGGCAACGAGCTGGATCCCCGAGCTGCCCGCTTCTCCCCGGACCCGGTCGACTTTGAGTACCCGCCAACCACAGACAGCGTCTGAAGACGGTTGGCGGGTGCTCAAGGATCAATAGATGAGGGCGGTCGCGAGAGCGACGATGCCCTCGCCTCGCCCCGGGAAGCCGAGGCCGTCTGTCGTTGCCGCGCTCACCGACACCTCCGCGTCACAGGCAGCCGAGAGCACCTTCTCGGCTTCCTCGCGGCGGGTGCCGATCCGGGGCCGGTTGCAGACGATCTGCACCGCGACGTTCCCGATCTCGAACCCGGCGGCCCGGACCCGGCGCGCGGCCTCCGCGACCAGCGCGACCCCGGCCGCGCCGGCCCACTCGGGCTCGGCGGTGCCGAAGTTCGAGCCGAGGTCGCCCAGCTTCGCTGCCGTGAGCAACGCAGTACAGATGGCATGGGCGGCCGCGTCGCCGTCGGAATGACCGGACAGCCCGGCCGCCTCGTCCGGCCAGTGCAGCCCGGCCAGCCACATCGGACGGCCGTCCTCCAACGGATGTACGTCGATACCGTTGCCGACTCGCGGGATCCTCATCCGAGCCGCCTCTCCGCCAGCAACGCCTCGGCGAGCAGCAGGTCCTGCGGGCGGGTCACCTTGAAGGCGTCCGGCGAGCCTTCGACCGTCTGCACCGTGACCCCGAGCCGCTCGCACATCATCGCGTCGTCGGTGACGCCGGCATCGGCGCCGGCCGCGTGCGCGCGACGCAGTACCTCCGGGGCGAACCCTTGCGGTGTCTGGACGGCGACCAACGTCGAACGGTCGGGCGTGTCGACGACCTCGCCGTTCGGCCCGACCCGCTTGATCGTGTCGGTCACCGGCACCACCGGTACGACGGCGTCGGCGCCGGCGCGGACCGCCGCGACGACCCGCTCGATCGCATCGGCCGGCACGAATGCCCGGGCCGCGTCGTGCACCAGGATGCAGTCGATCCCGTCGACCGGGACCACGTCCAGGGCAGCCCGGACCGAATCGGGTCGCTCGGCGCCACCGGCGACGACGAGCAGCTGCGCGTCCCCGACGTACGGCTCGAGCTCCTTGGTGACGCTCTCCTCGGCACCCGGCGGCACGGCGACCACGAAACAGCTGAGGTCGGCGGCGGTCGCTGCCTTCAGCCCACGCACCGCGTGGACCAGCAGCGAATCGCCACCGACCTCTCGAAATGCCTTCGGTGTCTGTCCACCGAGCCGCAGCCCTAACCCGGCCGCGGGAATCACGACCGCGCTAGTCATTCAGAACTGCAACTCGGACTGTCTCAACAGTCCTAGGAGGCGAGGACCTCGTCGAGGATGGCCTCGGCCTTGTCCTCGTTGGTGTGCTCGGCCAGGGCCAGCTCGGAGACCAGGATCTGGCGAGCCTTCGCCAGCATCCGCTTCTCACCGGCGGACAGACCGCGGTCACGCTCACGGCGCCACAGGTCGCGGACGACCTCTGCCACCTTCAGCACGTCACCGGAGTGCAGCTTCTCCAGGTTCGCCTTGTAACGACGCGACCAGTTGGTCGGCTCCTCCGTGTGCGGTGCACGCAGCACGTCGAAGACGCGCTCCAGGCCGGCCTGATCCACGACGTCACGCACGCCGACAAGATCGAGGTTGCACGCGGGGACCCGGACGACCAGGTCGTTCTGAGCGACGATCCTCAAGACCAGATAGGTCTTGTCCTCACCTTTGATCTGACGGGTCTCGATGTCCTCGATGACGGCCGCTCCGTGATTGGGGTAAACAACCGTCTCGCCGACTGTGAAAGTCATGTGTGAAGTGCCCCTTTCCAAGATCTATCCTACCACGCGGCCGGTGGTCCGGTTCTGGCGTTTGCGCTGGTCAGGGCCCACTTCTCGCCTTGACAAACGCTCTCGTGCGTGCCTCGTACGCGCGCGAGCAGTTGCCTACCGCCCCCTCCGGGGGCATCCCGCCGTCGGGCCCGGGGAGCCCGAGGGCTACGCTTTGGGGCGCCGGAGGCGGCCGCCTGACGGCGTCACGAACTGTCGTAGACAGTGTCGAATCAGCTTGCACGAGAGGGATTCCAGTGCCGATCACGTTGTCCTCGCGGTTCGCCCGGCGTACTGCGCTGGCGAGTGCCGCCGCCACTCTCAGTATCGCGCTGGCGGCGTGCAGCGCGAGCTTCGATGCGCCGACCCTGCAGCCGTACCAGGCCGCCGAGGGCACGAACTTCGAGTCCGGCCAGCTCAAGGTCCGCAACATGCTGGTGCTGGCCGATGCCGACGGCAAGGGCGAACTGCACAGCGTGATCGTCAACGACGGTGACGAGGCCGACACGCTGGTCGGCATCACCCAGGCGGCAGCCGGGACCCAGGACGGCCAGGCGGGCTCCGACCAGCCGACCGACGTGAAGTTCGAGGGCCTGACCGAGCCGATCGACCTGGCGCCGCACACCGCGCTCCGGCTGCCGGGCACCGACACCCCGCCGATCGCCGAGGCCGGGGCCACGCCGAGCGCGACCCCGTCCGGGACCCCCTCGGCGACGCCGACCGACACACCGTCGGCCCCGACCCCGGGCGCGGAGGACGCCGGCCCGGCGATCATCGTCACCGGCGCGAAGCCGGGTCAGATGGTCAACGTGACGATCACGTTCGGCAACGCCGCACCGGTCTCGGCGTACGTCCCGGTCCTCACCGACAACCACTACTCCCCCTCCCCGGTCGGGAACGAGTAGGTCCTAGGTCCATACAGAACGGGCCGCCCCGGCGCGGGACGGCCCGTTCTTCTTCGTACGGCGAACCGGTGGCCGAGGCCCGCCGTACAAGCTCAGCCCTTGCTCGCCGATGCCGCCTTCGACAGGCCCGGGAGCATCTTGTCCAGCACCCACGGGACGCTGAGCACGCTGACCGCGCTCATCCCGGAGATCACCTGCTGGTCCTGCACGGCGTACGCCCCGCCGCTCTTGACCGCCTGCAGCGCCGAGTAGACCGGGTCGGACAGGAACTTCTGCGTACCGATCCCGTCGACGTACGCGATCAGCACGTCGGCGTCGACGTCGACGACCTTCTCCTTGGAGATCGCGAGCGAGAACTCCTTCTTGGTGTTGGTCTTCTCCAGCGCCTCCACACCCGGCGCGTTCTTGAAGCCCATCTCGTTCAGGATCTGCACCCGCGGGTCGCCCGGCATGTAGACGTAGTTGTCCGCGCCGAACGAGCCGACCGTGATCGTCTTGTCCTTGAACTCAGGGTGCTCGGCGGCGACCTGCTTGATCTTGTCCTCGATGCCGGTGATCAGCTTCTCCGCGTCGGCCTTCCGGCCGAGCGCCTCACCGACGAGCAGCGTCTGGTCCTGCCAGGTGGTCTGCCACGGCGCCCCCGGGTACGCGACGGTCGGCGCGATCCCGCTCAGCGTCTTGTACGTCGCCTCGTCGAACCCCTCGTACGGTGCCAGGATGACGTCGGGCTTGAGCGCCGCGATCTTCTCGAACGGGTACTTGTCCCCGGTGTCGAGCAGCGTCGTCTTCGACTTGTCGAACTTGTCCGCGTCCCACGCGGTGACGCCGTCGGGGGTCGGCCCGTAGGTGACCTTCGGCATCCCGACCGGGGTCTCGCCCAGCGCGTAGACGACGTCCTGCGCGTTCCAGCCGAGCGTGACGATCCGCTCCGGCTTCTTGGTGATGGTGGTGTCACCGAACGTGTTCTTCAGCGTGACCGGGAACCCGGACTGTGACGAATCGGCCGTCTCGGCCTGCTTGTCGCCGTCGCTGCCGCAAGCGGCGAGCGTGGTCGTGGCGAGCAGCACGGTCGTGACCGCGCTGACGACCCGCGTACGGGACCAGGACATGATGACTCTCCTTAGATTGCCTCAACTAAGGAGAGCCTAAGCTAACCTCCCAGGCCGTCGCGACCTGCGAGGGGTGTGACTCAGGACTCGAACTTGTAGCCCAGGCCACGCACGGTGACCAGGTGCTGCGGGTTCGACGGGTCCTTCTCGAGCTTGGAGCGCAGCCGCTTCACGTGTACGTCGAGGGTCTTGGTGTCGCCCACGTAGTCGGCGCCCCAGATCCGGTCGATCAGCTGACCGCGGGTGAGCACCCGGCCGGTGTTCCGCAGCAGCATCTCGAGCAGCTCGAACTCCTTCAGCGGCAGCCGGATCTCGGTCCCGGACACCGTCACCACGTGCCGCTCGACGTCCATCCGGACCGGGCCTGCCTCGAGCGTGTCCGGAAGCAGCTCGACGTCCTGCCCACGACGCAGTACGGCGCGCACCCGGGCGAGCAGCTCGCGCGGGCTGTAGGGCTTGGTCACGTAGTCGTCCGCGCCCAGCTCGAGCCCGACGACCTTGTCGACCTCGGTGTCCTTGGCGCTCACGATGATCACCGGGACGTTGCCCCGGCTGCGGAGCGCCCGGCAGACCTCCGTGCCGGACAGACCCGGCAGCATCAGGTCGAGCAGGACGATGTCCGCACCGGCGCGGTCGTACTCGTCCAGCGCATCGGGCCCGGTCTCCGCGACGGCGACCTCGAACCCTTCCTTGCGCAGCACGTACGACAGCGCGTCGCTGTAGCTCTCTTCGTCTTCGACGACCAGCACTCGGGTCACGAAGCTGTCTCCTTTGCGATCTGACCTGACGGGGTAGGCGTCAGGGGGACGGCCGGCTCCTCCTGGCTGGAGGAGTCGGTCTGGCCCGGCGCGGGTTCGAGCCGCAGCGGGAGTCTCACGGTGAAGGTGGAGCCCTGGCCCTCGACGCTCCACACCCGGACGTCGCCCCCGTGGATGGAGGCGATGTGCTTGACGATCGACAGGCCGAGCCCGGTACCGCCGGTCTCGCGGCTGCGGGCCCGGTCGACCCGGTAGAAGCGCTCGAAGACCCGCTCCAGGTCGCTGCTGGGGATGCCGACGCCCTGGTCGGACACGGTCACCTCGACCAGGTCGCCGATCGGGTGCGCGGCGACCGCGACCCGGGTGCCGTCCGGGCTGTAGTTGATGGCGTTCTCGACCAGGTTGCCGATCGCCATCGCGAGCTGGTCCTCGCTGCCCATCACCTCGAGGTCCGGTTCGGTCTTCACCACGATCTTGATGTCGCGGTCGTCGGCGTCGATCCGGCACCGGTCCACCGCTGTCTCGATGATCCCGTTGACGTCGACCGGGCCTGGGTTCTCCAGCGGGTCGTCGCCCTGCAACCGGGACAGCTCGATGATCTCCTTGACCAGGCGGCTCAGCCGGGAGGCCTCGATCCGCATCCGGTCCGAGAACCGCTGCACCGCCTCCGGGTCGTCGGAGGCCTCCGAGACCGCGTCGGCGAGCAGGATCAGCGCGCCGACCGGGGTCTTGAGCTCGTGGCTGACGTTGACGGTGAAGTCCCGCCGGATCGCCTCCAGCCGGCGCTCCCGGGTCCGGTCCTCGACCAGCACCAGCACCAGTTGGCTGCCCAGCGGGGCCACCCGGGCGCTCACGTACTGCGTGGCGCCGAGCCGGCCGCGGACGATCTCGAGGTCCTGCTGGCGGATCTCGCCGTCCCGGCGGACCTGCCGGACCATCGTCAGGATGTCGTCGACCACCAGCCGCTCACCGCGGACGATGCCGAGCACGTGCGCCGGGGCGCTGGCCTGCAGGACCTGGTCCTCGGGGCCCATCACGACCGCCGAGGAGCGCAGTACGGACAGGACCGTGGCGACGCCGGCCGGGACGATCGGGTCCGAGGTCTCCGGGATCTTGCGCTGGGCCCGCTCGGAAAGCATCATCGCACCGAGCGAAAGCAGAGCCAGGGCCGCGCCGATGACGCCGCCCAGCACCGCAGCCAGCGTGGGGTCCACGGCAACGATGCTACGCGGGCAACCAGCAGGGAAAGACCGAATGAGCACCGGATGACCGGGACACGACCTAACTGTTCATCGGTCGTTCACCACTCGTCGCCGTCCGGCAACCTCGACGGCATACGGTCACCTCTGGACGGGTACGGGACCTGTGCTGCCGACCTCGTCCAGGGCGGTATCGGACACCACAGATCGGAATCGAACACAATGCGCGACACCTACCACGAGCAGCTCGACGACATCCTCGCCGAACTGGAACGGATGACGCGGACGGTGTCCACCGCCGTACGCCGGTCGACCTCCGCGCTGCTGGAGGCCGACATCCGCCGGGCCGAAGAGGTCATCGCGGCCGACATCCAGCTCGATGCCGCCGGCGAAGGCGTGGAGGAGAAGGTCTTCGAGCTGATGGCCCGGCAGTCGCCGGTCGCCAACGAGTTGCGGATGCTCGTCGCCGCGCTGCGGATGGTCGCCGACCTGGAGCGGATGGGCGACCTGGCCGCGCACGTCTCGAAGATCGCCCGGATGCGCTACCCGGCTCCCGCGATCCCCACCGAGCTGCACGACGTGATCGAGTCGATGGGCTCGGTCGCCGGCAAGATGGTCGACGCGGCCGGTGACGTGATCGCGTCCCGCGACGTCGAGGCCGCCGGCAAGCTCGAGGCCAGCGACGACGAGATGGACAAGCTCCGCTCCAACCAGTTCCGCCTGATGATGGACGACGAGTGGCCGCACGGCGTCGAGGTGGCCGTCGACATGGCCCTGCTCAGCCGCTACTACGAGCGCATCTCCGACCACGCGGTAGCGATGGCCCGCCGGGTCGTCTACCTGGTCACCGGCGAGCTCCCGGTCGCCATCGGCGGCACCGCGGCCGGCTCCGGCGCCGGCGCCTCCGCACCCAACCCGAACGGCAACTGAGTTTTCGGTAGCCCCCGGCAACCATTTGGTCGGTTGCCGGGGGTTGTTCGTTTTCAAGGGATGTCTCGATCTGGTCACGTACGGTTCCCGATGTAACGCCGGGTGTTCGGCCTGCGATGGGACGAGGAGTGACCTGAAAGACTTCTCCTGAAAGAGGATCCGCCCATGAGACTGCAACGACTCGCCCTCGCGATGGCCGGGATGGGCCTGCTCGCTGCGTCCGTCGTGTCCGCGCCGGCCACCGCCGGTACGACCGGCTCGAAGCCCTGGTCCGACCGGACCAAGCAGACGAACACCACCAAGGCCGGCTCGGCCTGCCTGATCTCGACCGCCTTCCCGGGCGCGACGGGCACCGTGTCGGAGGCCGACGTGATCGCCGGACGGCCGCCGGAGGCTTTGCAGTACGACGCGTTCAAGTTCGTCGGAACCCGCGCCAACGCGACGTGGTACCTGGCGTCGAACGCCGCGCTCACCCAGTTCTACTACTACGGCCTCCTGCTGCAGGGCGGGAACCTGTACCGGCACACGACCTACATCTACGAGGACGGCCGGGCCCCGCTCGCGACGTTCAAGAAGGTCGGCAGCGGCTGGACCAGCTTCAAGACGATCGCCACGTCGAACCTGAACACCTACAACGCCCGCCACCAGTTCCTGTACGGCCTGAACAGCAACGGCAGCCTGTACCGGTACGCGATCGCCGGCGCCGGCATCAAGTCGTACGGCTCGTTCCCGGGCTTCAAGGGATTCAAGACGATGACCGTGATCAGCGAGAACGCGGCGTACGACACCCTGCTGATGACGACCACGGCCGGCGCACTGTGGAGCGTGCGGATCCCGGTCGCCGCCACGACCAAGCCGATCCTCAAGCGGATCCGCACCGGCGGCTGGCAGAACTTCGAGTCCCTCGTCGTCGAGAACTGCGGCACCCGCGGCGGGCTGCTGATCGTGGGCGTCGACAACAACACCCAGACCGGCACCCTGTACGCCATGAGCAAGGCAAACGGCGCCGCCACCGCCCTGACCGGCTACGGCACAATCCCCGACGTCACCTTCAACGGCGTAGACACCGTCCGCGAGACCTCGTACTACGACCAACTCGTAGGCGAGTAACCACCCACTAAAACAGCCCTCGGCAGGTCGCCGAGGGCTGTTTTGCATAAAAGGACACGCCTACGGCGCGACAGTCTTGTTGCCGGCTCCGCCGGAGAGCGCATTCGGCCACCCCGCCGACGTTCCACCGCAACAACTGATCCCGCCCACCGGAGCACGAAACGCACCGCCAAGCCGAGATCCCGGCGCAACCACCCGAGCCCGCAACGACGCGCCTACAGCGCGGCGGTCCTGTTGCCGGCTCCGCCGGAGACCGCATCCGCCCGCGAACCAAGCCCTCAGCACAACAGCTGAATCGGCCCCGCCGCCCACCCAACCGGCCGCCCCGCGCATCGCCGTACGCAATCTGAGGGGTCAAGCCCGCTCATGGTGGGTTCGGCCGCAAGAATCTTGGGGGTCAACCCACCATCTGAGGGGCCCGGCCTCGCTTGACCATCCGCAGCGGGAGGCGGTGATGTCAGAGCGGGTCATTTGCCGGCGTCCGTGTTATTTCGTGCAAGCGGTGAAACAACCGCCTATGGACGCGAGGTTATGAGCGATGGCCGGTTGAGGGGCTTGGTGAGGTCGGGCCGGCGGAGTCGGGCGGTTGGATGGTTGCCGGGGGCTACTCGCTGCTGGGGGCGGCGGATATCGTCGCCGCATGACAGACGCCTCCGAGACCGACCGCCTGGTCAACACCGACGTCTCTGCCCTGACCCCAACCGAGCTGAAGGCCCACCTGGCAGCGGTCGAGCGCCGGATGAAAGACCTCCTCCGGACCGAACGCGACCTGCTCGAAGCCAACGCAGAAGCGTTGGCCGACCACCCCACCCTCCAGGCCCGCCTGACCCAACTCCGCGCCAAGCACCTCGACCCAGGCGTGTAAGCCGCGGTACGGCGACAGCCCCCGGCAATCGCCCACACCGGAACACGTGCCGGTCGAGCGCTCCTGCTCTCCGGCGAAGCGGGCAACAACACAGCCAGCCGAAGGCATGATCTTTTCCCGGGAGCCGTCTGGGCCGGGACGGGCGCTTGGCTCGGGTCTCGCTCCCCGGCGAAGCCCGGGTAGCAGAACAGCCGCGCCGAAGGTGTGGCCTTTGGCGCGGCTGGCGGGGTGGGGTTAGCGGCCCTGGTTTTTGACGGCTTCGATGGAGGCTTTGGCGGCTTCGGGGTCGAGGTATTCGCCGCCGGTTGTGAGCGGGTTGAAGTCGTCGTCGAGTTCGTAGTACAGGGGGATGCCGGTCGGGATGTTGAGGCCGACGACGGTCTGCTCGTCGAGGTTGTCGAGGTGCTTGACCAGGGCGCGCAACGAGTTGCCGTGCGCGGCGACCAGGACCGTCTTGCCGGCGCGGAGGTCGGGGACGATGGCGTCGTACCAGTACGGCAGCATCCGCTCGACGACGTCCTTGAGGCACTCGGTCGCGGGCAGCAGTTCGGACGGGAGTCCGGCGTACCGCGGGTCGCCGGCCTGGTCGTACTCCGAGCCGCGCTCGATCGCCGGCGGCGGGGTGTCGTACGAGCGGCGGAACAGCATGAACTGCTCCTCGCCGAGCTCCTCGAGGGTCTGCTTCTTGTCCTTGCCCTGCAGACCGCCGTAGTGCCGCTCGTTCAGCCGCCAGGAGCGCCGGACGGGGATCCACTGGCGGTCGGCGACCTCGAGCGCGATGTTCGCGGTGCGGATCGCCCGGGTCAGCACGGAGGTGTGAACGACGTCAGGGAGCAGGTCGCGGTCGCGCAGCAGTTCACCGCCCCGCTGGGCCTCCTCGACACCGCCGGCGTTGAGGTCGACGTCGACCCAGCCGGTGAAGAGATTCTTGGCGTTCCAGTCGCTCGTGCCGTGGCGGAGCAGGATCAGGCGATAGGTCATGCGCTCAGACTACCGAGGCTCCAGCCAGCCCTTGAAAGCGTCCAGGTTTCGGGTCGATTCACCGCGCGCGACCCGCCACTCGTACTCGCGCCGGATGGACGACGCGAAGCCCAGTTCGAGGATCGTGTTGAACGACGTATCGGCATATTCCAGTACGGCGCCGAGCAGCCGGTCCACCTCGGTCGGCGTGATCGCGTGCAGCGGGACGCGCCCGTCCAGGTGGATGTCGCCGAGATGATCGACCGCGAACGCGACGCCGTACATCTTCAGGTTCCGCTCGAGCAGCCAGCGGTACACGGCCTCGTGGTTCTCGTCCGGGTGCCGGGCCACGAACGCGTGCACCTGAACCGCCTGCGGCCCCACGGTCAGCGTGACCGTCGTCTTCAGCTTCCGCTCACCTGGCAGATCCGCGGAGAACGCGCCCGGGGACGCCTCGGTGAACTCGAGCTCGTTCTCGGTCAGCACCTGGCGGATCACGTCCGCCGCTGCAACTCTCACCCGGCCACCTCCGCGGCGATCTCCGCCGCCATCGTGTCCGCTGCCGTCCCGTACGCCGCCAACGTCTTCCGGGCGGTCACCTCCCAGCCGAACCCCTGCGCGTGCTTGACCGCCGCGGTGCTCATGCTCTCGCGAGTGGCCGGATCCGTCGCGATCCGGGCCAGCGCGTCGGCGAAGTCGTCGACCCGGTGCCCGCGCACGAGGTACCCGGTCCGCCCGTCCACCACCGCCGTACTCAGACCGCCCACGGCCGCCGCGACAACCGGCGTACCGCAGGCTTGCGCCTCCAAGGCAACCAGCCCGAAGGACTCCGAGTACGACGGAACGCAGACGACCGAGGCCGCGCGGTACCACGAGGCCAGCCGCGCCCGCTCCATCGGCTTCACGAACCGGGTCACATCCTCGATACCGAGCGCCCGCGCCAACTCGGCGTGCGACTCGGGATGCTCCATCCCGTTCCCCGACGGCCCGCCGATGATCGCCACCACGAGCCGCGAGCGCAGCGAAGGATCCCGCTCCAGCATCCGCGCTGCCGCCCGGATCAGCAGGTCAGGCGCCTTCAACGGCTGGATCCGCCCGACGAACGCCAGTACGACTGCATCCTCCGGCAGGCCGACCTCAGCCCGGGCCGCTGCCTGCGAACCCGGGCTGAACAGCTCGAGATCCACGCCAGGATTCACGACGCCGACCTTCGCCGGCGGAGCGCCGTACAGCTCGATCAGTTCTCGCGCCTCGTCCGAGGTGTTGGCCAGCAACCGATCCGCGGACTCGACCACCTGCTCCTCGCCCAGCAAGCGCGCAGGCGGTTCCGGTACGTCGTCCTCCGCGAGGCTGGCGTTCTTGACCTTGGCCATCGTGTGCATGGTGTGCACCAGCGGGACCGCCCACCGGTCGCGGGCGAGCAGGCCGACCTGGCCGGACAGCCAGTAGTGCGAGTGGATCACGTCGTACCAGCCGGGCTCGTGGATCGCCTCGGCGCGCAGTACGGCTCGGGCGAAGGTGCACAGCTGGGACGGGAGCTCGTTCTTGGTCAGGCCTTCGTACGGTCCGGCGGCGACGTTGCGGACCACTACGCCCGGCAGCAGCTCGACGCGCGCCGGGAGCACCGACGCGGTCGCGCGGGTGAACACGTCGACCTCGATCCCGAGACCGGCGAGCTGCTTGGACAGCTCGACCACGTACACGTTCATCCCGCCGGCGTCCCCCGTCCCCGGCTGGTCGAGCGGCGACGTGTGCAGGCTGATCATCGCGACCCGCCGGAGGGGTTTCTTCACGGGGTCAGGGTAACTCCGGGGTCTCGGCCGGGAATCGGGAGTTCTCCCTATCCGCTGCGGTCCAGCTGGCGAGCAGGCGGAGATTCTGCTCGGAGGTCGATCCTGGCTCGACGGTGTAGGTGACGAGCAGCTGGTCCGGTTCGCCCGGTGGCTGCAGCGTCTCGTACTGCACAGTGATGTCCCCCACGATCGGGTGGTGCTGCGTCTTGGTACCGAAGGTCTTGTCCTTCACGTCGTGCCGCGCCCAGTGCTCGCGGAACTCCGGGCTGCGGATCGACAGCTCACCGACCAGCTCGGCGAGCTCCGGGTCGTCGGGGTAGCGGCCGGCGTACATCCGCAGGTAGCCGACGGTCTCGTCCGCGACTGCCTCCCACTGCGGGTAGAAGTCACGCGTCGCCGGGTCGAGGAACACCATGCGCGGGATGTTGCGATCCTTCAGCTCCAGACTGTCGAAGTCCGCAATCAGGGCCGCCGCCAGTCGGTTCCACCCGATCACGTCCATGCGCCGGCCCAGGACGAACGCCGGTACGTCGGGCATCGAGTCCAGCAGCCGTTGCAGGCCGGGCCGCATGCGTTCCGCCGTACGGCGTCGTGCCTTGCGCCGGGCCGGTTTCGCCAGCAGGGCAAGGTGTTTGCGTTCGTCGTCGGTCAGACGCAGTACGTCGGCGACCGCGTCGAGGATCTCCTGGGACACGTTCTCGGCCCGGCCCTGCTCGAACCGGACGTAGTAGTCGGCGCTCACCCCGGCCGCCTGCGCCAGCTCCTCGCGACGCAGCCCAGGGACGCGGCGGCGGCCGTTGAACACCTTCAGCCCCAGGTCCTCGGGCTGTACCCGGGCCCTGCGCGACTTGAGGAACTCGGTCAGCTCCGCTCGACGATCCATGCCTCCAGTATCCAGGGCGGCCCGGAACGCAACCTGGTCCTGCCAGAACCAGGCTTGACAGACACCTGGGTAAGCCTCGGCGACCGCTCCAGGATCGGTGACATCAACCGAAACCTGGAGGAACACCATGACTGATCTCACCGGCCGCGTTGCCGTCGTCACCGGCGCCGCAAGCGGAATCGGGGCTGCGATCGCCACCCAATTGGCCGATGCGGGCGCGTCGGTCGCGCTGGTAGCGCGGCGGCAGGACCGGCTCGACGACCTGGCCGGCAAACTCGGGCCGCGGACGATCGGCGTCAGCCTCGACGTCACGTCGCAGGCCTCGGTCGATGCCGGTGTCCAGCAGATCCACGACCGGCTGGGTCGGCCTGATCTCGTCGTGAACGCCGCCGGCGTGATGCTGGCCGCACCGATCCAGGACGGCCGACTCGACGACTGGACCCGGATGATCGACACCAACGTGACCGGCGTACTGCGGCTGGTCCAGGCGTTCACGCCCGACCTGCTCTCGGCCGCCGGCAAAGGGAGGACCGCCGACCTGGTGAACATCTCGTCGATCGGCGCACACGTGGTCTTCCCCGGGTACGCCGTGTACGGGGCGACCAAGGCTGCGTTGACCCAGCTGTCGGCGTCGCTCCGCGCGGACTTCGCGCCGTACGACGTCCGCGTGACGAACGTCGAGCCGGGGCTGACCGACACCGAGCTCGCGACGCACCTCGACAGCAGCGGTCAGGATCTGATCGCGTCGATGAACGAGCAGATCGGGCCGCTTGCCGCGGAGGACATCGCGGACGTGGTGACGTTCGCGGTGAGCCGGCGGCGTGCGGTCAACTTGCGTCAGATCATCGCGCTGCCGACGCGTCAGGCGTGACGTCCTGGCCGGCCAGGTAGACAGCCGTTGGGGTGGCCAACGTTGCGATGTCTTCGGTCGGATCGCCCGGTATGACGAGGAGATCGGCGTCCGCACCGGGTCGGATGCGCCCTTTCTGGACGCGGAGCGCGTCGGCGGCGGACGACGTACCCGCTGTGAGGGCGGCGATGGGTGGGATGCCGGCCTCGACGTACTCCGCGAGCGTGGCAGGCAGGAGACCGTGCGGTTTCGCAGGGCCGATGCCGCCGTCGGAGCCGGCGACCAGCCGGACTCCTGCGGTGTAGAGCCGGCGTACGGCCTCTTGCAGGATGGCCTCCCCGATCCCGGCCTTCACCGCTAGCTCGAGGACTGCGGGCGGTACGACGATCGAGCGGTCCGAGCCGAGCGTGCCGCAGACGGCGATTCCGGATGCGGCGAGCGCACGGCCGAGCTCGTCGTCGACGACTGCGCCTTGCGGAGTCAGGCAGGTGCAGTGCTCGATCCCGTCGACGCCGACGCTCAAGGCCTGTTGGACTGCGGTCAACGCGTGGGCGTGGGCGGTGATGGGCAGGCCGAGGTCGTGAGCTGCGTCGGTGGCGGCCTGCAGTTCTTCGACGCTGAACTGCGGGCTCATCGTGTCTGTGCCGGGGGTGAGGACGCCGCCACTGGCCATGATCTTGATGACGTCCGCGCCGCGCTCGGCTCGTGTTTGTACGGCGGCACGCATCTGGTCGGGTCCGGAGACCTCACCGCCGAAAGCCCAGCAATGCCCACGAACGCTCGTCAGCGGAGCACCCGAAGCAACCACGGTAGGCAAGCCCGGAGCCGCTCCTCGGCCGGGAGTTGCGGCTCGGCCGGGAGTTGCGGCTCGGCTGGGAGTTGCGGCGTTCCGCCAGCGGAGTACGGCGTCGTGGGGGTCGCCGAGGTCTCGGACGGTGGTGACGCCGGCGGCGAGGTGGATCCGGAGCGACTGCTCGATCGTGGCGCCGATGGCCTCGGCGTACTCGCTCGTCGCCGCCTCGGCAGGCGATACACCGAGCCGATCCAAGGCACCGACCCCGCCGTCCGCGGTCAGGTGGACATGCGCGTCGACCAGCCCCGGCAGGATCGTCCCACCGGGCACGTCGCGAACCGCCCAGTCCGACGGGGCATCCCTGACGACATCGACCACCTGGGCGCCGTCCACCAGTACGACGTTCTCCTCGAGAACCCGTTCACCGTCGAAGATCCGCTCGGCCCGCAACGCAACCCTGGTCATACCCGGAGTCTCTCTCAGGGTGGGTCTATCCCTACCTGCGTTGGCGGATTCGCCCCACTGCGTTGACGTCTCCGCGCCGAAAGCATGGATCACATGCGTACAGTCCTCGAGCAAGCCAAGTCCTGGCACCGTCCTCTGATGCTGATGGTGCTCGCCATGATGGGTCTCGTCGTCGCGTCGGGGATCGGCCTCGCGGTCGACAACCGGGAGATCCTCAACGAGTCCGTCTGGCTCAAGCCGTTCAAGTTCGGCATCGCGTTCGTCCTGTACGGCGCGACGCTGGCCTGGCTGCTGTCGAAGCTGCGGAAGGCGAGGCGCCTCGGGTGGTGGACCGGCACGGTGTTCGCGGTCACCGGGATCGTCGACGTCGGGTTCATCGCCGTACAGGCCGCGCGGGGAACGTTCAGCCACTTCAACGACAACACCGACACGTTCAACCAGGTCGGGCAGAAGGTCTTCATGTCCGGCGTACTCGGGCTGTTCGGCGCGAGCCTGGTGGTCGCGATCATGCTGCTGTTCCAGCGCGTCGGCGATGCCCCGCTGAACCGCGCCATCCGGGTCGGCCTCGGCCTGGCGGTCGCGGGGATGGCGATCGCGTTCTACCTGGTCGGCTCGCACAGCGGCCGCGAGCAGGTCACCGACGCGTACGGCCACCCGGTCACGCTCGCCGGCAGCCACGGAATCGGCGTCGAGCCTGGTGGTCCCGGCATGCCGCTCACGCACTGGAGCACGGTTGGCGGCGACCTGCGCATCCCGCACTTCGTCGGCCTGCACGCGATCCACTTCCTGCTCATCACCCTGCTCGTCCTGCACCTCCTCGCCCGCCGCGTCGCGTGGCTCCGCCCCGAACGCATCCGCGCCCGCCTGATCGGCGTCGCCGCCTTCGCGTACGCCGGCCTGATGGCAACCGTGACGGTGCAAGCCTTCCGCGGCCAGTCCCTCATCCACCCAGACACGAAAACGCTCAGCATGCTGGCCGGCGTTGCCGCAATCACCCTCGTAGCCCTGACCGCCGTCGTCACCACCGCCCACCGCACCACGCCGCCCCAACCACCCGAGCCACTCGACGCCACCCAGCCCACCCAGCCCACCCAGCCGACCCGGCCAGCACCGGATCGAGGCCGGTCAGGCGGCCAGCCGACGCAGCCGACTCTGCCCACCCAGCCGACCCGGCCCAACCCCGCCGGCCCCGGCCGCCCGCTCCTGAGGGCTCGCCATACCAAACGGTTTGGTATGGCGAGCCGGGGAGGACTGAGACAGCCCACGGACCTGGCCGGTGGGTTTGAGAGACTCGGGCTATGACTTCCGAGCGTCCTCTTGCCGTGGTGACCGGTGCTAGCAGTGGGATCGGAGCCGCGTCGGCGCGGTACCTCGCCCGGGCCGGGTTCGAGGTCATCTGCGCCGCGCGGCGGCTCGACCGGATCGAGGCGCTGGCCAAGGAGATCGACGGCCGCGCCGTCCAGTGCGACGTCACCTCGGCCGACGACGTCGCCGCGCTGACCGCAGCCGTCGGCGACCAGCTGCAGGTGCTGGTGAACAACGCCGGCGGCGCGTTCGGCTTCGAGCCGGTCGCCGACGCTGACCTCGACGCCTGGCGCCGGATGTACGAGGTGAACGTGATCGCCGTCGCGGCCGTCACCAAGTCGTTGCTCCCGGCCCTTATCGCCGGCCGCGGCACGATCATCGTGATGGGCTCGACCGCCGGCCAGGTCGCCTACGAAGGCGGCGGTGGATACGTCGCCGCCAAGCACGGCGCGAAGGCCGTCGTCGACACCCTGCGCCTCGAGCTCTGGGACCAGCCGGTCCGCGTCACCGAGATCGCCCCCGGCATGGTGCAGAGCGAAGGCTTCGCCCTGACCCGCTTCGGCGGCGACCAGTCCAAGGCCGACGCCGTGTACGCCGGCGTCCGCGAGCCCCTCACCGCTGACGACATCGCCGACATCGTCGCGTACGTCGCCACCCGCCCGTCGCACGTGAACCTCGACCGCATCACAGTCCGCCCCCGCGCCCAGGCCGCCCAACACAAGGTCTTCCGCGAGCAGTAGCCAGGAGGAACGGACGATGGGCGGGTCAGATAAGTCCTTTGATTCCGTAGACGGTGTTGGGCGGGTACTGCCCCCTCAACTCACTGGCGAGGTGTTCGAGGTCGGGATAGATGTCGCCTGGCCGATAGCCACAGATCCCGACCTGTCGCGCGAACTGCTGTACTGCGTGCCCCGGAATAACCAGGCGAAACAAGAAATCGTCGGCGCCATGTAGCCGATCCAGTTGACCCTGCTCTCGGGCGTGGATGGTGAAGCACCCCTGCTGTACGAACATGCGCAGATCGGTTTCTGACGCCATCGCCGCCAGCACACCTTCGGAAGGGATACGGATGCGACCGCCGTCCATACGCCGGCGTGAGCGCCGACGAGGCATCCCGTCGCCGAAGGCCGAGGCGACGAGCGCGCTGCATTCGCCAGAACTGATGGACGGCGTCACATCCAGACCGTGCAAGCCCCAGTTGAGCGCGTGCGGAACCAAAACCCAGATTGCTGCAGCCACTGGCCGAGTGTCGTCTTGGTCGCGCGGAAGATAGCGCTCGAGAGCGAAGTACGCCGCCACCAGGGGAGAGCGGCTCCAATCCAGCAGCCGTGTGGGCAGTCCGTAGTGCTGCATCAGGCTCAGCCAGCCAGCGTGGTCGCCATAGTCGGGGGTATTGGGATATCTGATCGCGGCCCGGCTGCGGAACCGATGGGTGAAATTCCGTTCGTCAGCGATCGAGTACGGCCCAGAATGCTGTCGCGGCCGCAACAGCGAGGGCTGCACGGACCACTCCGCGTCGTGCTGCCCGCGAAACCACAGCGGTCTGCTGCGCGGACCTGCGAGTTGCTCGACAGCTTCGATTAGTTCGCCGACGTTACGGACGACCATCGTTTCCATCTGCTCAATCCCCCCTGGATCACAGAAGCAGTGAGCGTACTAGTCACACGACGTGCGGGCGAGGCCTCGATGCGGCGCTGATCACCCCAGCAGTCCGCTCCACCGGTCGGCCACGTGAGGCGCCTCACGGTCGGGGTGCTTGCAATTGCAAGCGGCTTGCTAGCACACTGGGGGTATGGCCAGGTTGAGTGATCGGGCGGCTGGGGCGGTGGGCTCCGTTGGGGAGTACCTCGCCGAGCAGCGGCGGCAAGCGCAGTTGTCGTTGCGGCAGTTGTCGGACCTGGCCGGTGTGTCGAACCCGTACTTGAGCCAGATCGAGCGCGGCCTGCGTAAACCGTCGGCCGAGGTGCTGCAGCAGCTCGCGAAGGCGTTGCGGATCTCCGCGGAGACGCTGTACGTACGGGCCGGCATCCTCGATCCGGATGACAACGAGGAGGGCCGACAGGCCTCTGGCGTGGTCGACGCCGTCCTGCTCGACCCCGCACTGAACGAGCGGCAGAAGCGCGTCCTGCTGGACGTGTACACGTCGTTCGTCCGGGAGAACGCCGCCCCGGAAGAGGCTCCGGCGAAGAAGACCTCCGCCCGCAAGCGCACCACCGACTGAAACCTGCTGAAAAACCCCCCGAGGAGAAGCCTGATGGCTACCCGTACGCCTGTTACCCCGTTCTACGCGATCGCCGGCGCCGGCGACCTCGCGGTCGAGAAGTTCCGCGCGATCAGCGAGGACGTGACCGCCCGGTTCGCCAAGCTGGACCAGAAGACCCTGCAGACCGAGCTCACCAAGGCCCAGGTCGAGCTGAACAAGCGCTTCGAGGCGATCGTCGCCGACGCGAAGACCGCTCCGGCCAAGCTGCGTGAGCTGCCGAAGACCGCGCAGGCGGGCTTCACCACCGTCCTCGGCCAGGCCGAGGAGACCTACGAGGACCTGGCCGGCCGCGGCAAGGACCTGGTCGAGCGGATCCGCCACCAGCAGGCCACCGAGGACCTGGAGACCCAGGCCAAGGCCACGGTCAGCAAGGCCAAGGCGACCCGGACCACGGTGAAGAAGACGGCCGAGACCGCGACCCGCACCGTGAAGGCGACCGCGACCAGCGCCCGCAAGACCGCGAAGGCGGCCGGTAAGGCGGCTGGATCCGCCGCCGACAAGATCGGCGACTGACTCACCACTGACGGTGACAATTCACCGATTGTTCGCGTGAATCCACGCCGGGCGGTCCACAGCTGCGACTCAGCAGAGGTGGACCGCCCGGTCTGTCCGTTAGGCTCATAGCATGATCACCTTCCAGAACCTGATCCCCGGGTTCGGCGATCCACTGTCGGTCATCTGGTGGGTGCTGCTTGTCCTCAAGCTGGTCGCGCTGCTCGACGCGGCGTTCCGGCCGCGCGCAGTGTTCATCGCCGCCGACAAGCTGACCAAGCCGGGCTGGGTGCTGATCCTGGTCGTGTTCACGCTGAGTCAGTTCTTCCAGGGCTGGCTGAGCTTCTTCGGCCTGATCGGCATCGTCGCGTCCGCCGTCTACCTGGTCGACGCCCGCCCCGCTCTCCGCGCCGCCACCGGCCGCGGCCGAGGCGGCTGGGGCCTGCGCCGCCGCCGCGGACCCCGCCCGCTCTGACCCGAAGGCCCAAGCGGTACGAGCGTTACGAGCGGTAGACGATGACCTTGTCGCCGACGTGGACCTCGTCGAAGAGGACCTTGATCTTGGCCAGGTCACGGACGTTCACGCAGCCGTGGGACGCGCCGTTGTAACCACGCGCCGCGAAGTCCGACGAGTAGTGCACCGCCTGGCCGCCGCTGAAGAACATCGCGTACGGCATCTTCGAGTCGTACAGCTTCGAGACGTGGTTCCGGCTCTTCCAGCCGACGGTGAAGCTGCCCTCCCGGGTCGCGGTCTTCACCGCGCCGAACCGGACGTCCATCTGCATCTTCACGACACCGTCGACGACATACCGCAGCTTGCGGGTGGTCTTGTCGATGCACAGCGCCACACCGGTCGCGCATCGCGCGTCGAGCTTCTTGCCGTTCACCACCGGCGCCGGCGGGTACAGCTCGGCCTGGGTCGGTACGTGGGTGACCTTGGCCAGCTGGTCCAGCGTGTTCTGGTCGACGTACCCGAGCTCGGGGATGCCCTTGGATTTCTGGAACTTCTTCACCGCGGACCGGGTCATCGTGCCGTAGTCGTTGTCGAGGTACTTCTTCTCGAGCAGCTTCAGCTGCACCAGGCGCGCCTCGACCTTGCGGACGTTCGTCCCGCTGGAGCCGTTCTTCCACAGCGCCTTCGGGTAGATCGGCAGCTCACCGCTGACCTCGAACGGCACCGTCTTCAGATCGGACGTGCTCGCCGTCGCCGTACTTCCAGAACTCAGGAGTGTCGCAATCAAGCCGCCCAGGATCAACCCGCTCAAAACCTTGCGAATGATCAGCCCACGCATCGGACACCCCTCTGAACAGACCACGTCCCTACACTTCTAGGACGTCCTCACCGGTCATTTGGTTGGCCTAGCGTACCGGAGGAAGCACTCATGGAGATCGTGCTGAGCACCGCCGACATCACTACGGTGCCTGTGGACGCGATCGTGAACGCCGCTCATCACGCGTTGCGCGGCGGTGGCGGTGTCGACGGTGCGATCCATCGGGCCGGCGGTCGGGAGATCCTCGCGGAGCTGATCGAGCGGTACCCGAACGGCACTCCCACGGGTACGGCGGTGTGGACGACGGCCGGCGCGCTCCCGGCGTCGTACGTGATCCATGTGGTCGGGCCGAACTATCTCGCCGGGCAGCGGGATCCGGCGCTGCTCGAGTCCTGCTACCGCAACGCGTTGCGGATCGCGGACGAGCTCGGGGTGAAAACGATGACGCTGCCCGCGGTCTCGGCCGGGATCTACGGGTGGCCCGCGCAGTCCGCGGCGGATATCGCGGTCGAGACATTGCGCCGTACGCCGACAAATGTTGCCCAGGGCACCTTCTGTCTGGTGGAGCCGCGGCTGTACAAGGCGTTCCGGAACGCGACAGCGGCCGGGGAGTAGCTCCCCGGCCGCTGTCCTGAACGCTCAGCTCACTTGCTGTAGACGACAACCTTGTCGCCGACGTGCACCCGGGCGAACACCCAGGCGATCTTGTTCTTGTCGCGGACGTTCACGCAGCCGTGCGACGCGCCGTTGTAGCCGCGGGCCTTGAAGTCCGACGAGTAGTGCACGGCCTGACCGCCGCTGAAGAACATCGCGTACGGCATCTTCGAGTGGTACAGCGAAGAGACGTGGTTCTTCGACTTGCGGTAGACCTTGAAGACGCCGCTGCGGGTCGGCGTCTTCATCGCGCCGAACCGGACGTCCATGACCTGGATCGGCTTGCCGTTCACCAGGTACACCAGCTTGCGGGTCTTCTTGTTGATGCAGAGGACCCGGCCCTTGGTCACACACCGCCGGTCGATCTTGTACTTCGCGATGAGCTTGCTGGTGGACGAGGCGGGGGCCTTCGTCACCGCCTTCGGCGGCAGCCCCGCCGGCTTCGGCGCGGTCGCCGACTTCTGCGCCGACCCCGCAACCTGGGGCGCGGCCTCAGCCGAAGTGGTCGCCGAAAGCGCGCCGACGCCCACGAACGCAACGGCCGTCAGAGTTGCGCAGACCTTACGCAGAATGCCCATGTTTCCCTTGTCCTTCCCCCAAAGAGTGCTTCCACAAGACAGACGTCGCCGCATGGCGTCTGGTTGGTAACGAATCAAAACTTCTTCCCCCACCGGCGACCGTGAATTATGTATCACACCGATGTAGTTGCGGTCGCGCACTGTGAGCCACCGTGTCCACTTCGTGCCCTACGCGTTTCCCAGCAGCCACTTACGCCACAGGAGTTACTTGCCGGCCAGCGCCTGCAGCCGACGCAGCACCTCGGACTCGCCCAGGGCCTGCGCCGTCGCGTGCAGGTCGGGACTCCGCGTCGCACCGGTGATCGCGACGCGCACGAGCTGCGAGGCCTCGCGGATCGAACCGGCGTACGCTTCCGGATCCTTCTTGTACTCCTTGGCGTTCGGCGCGAAGCCGTGTTTGGCGGCGAGCGAACGGATCTGGTCGAACCACTCCTGCGGGTCGTCGCGATGCTCGTACCCGGCCACCAGATCGCCCGCGAACGCAGTGGTCACGTCCGGCGCAACGCCGAGCGGCATCAGGCGCTCGTCGGTCGGACCGTCGACGGGGACGAACAGCTCGGTGAAGAAGAAGCCGTACGCCGAGCGGAAGTCCGACCACTTGCGCAGGTCCTTGCGCGGGTTCTCGACGCCGTCGCGCTCGACCGCGAGCGCCCGCAGCGCGAGCTCCTGCTCGTTGTCGAGCACGGGCACGAGCTCCGCGTCGTACTCCGTCGCCCACACCCGCACCGCGTCGAGGATCTGCTGACCGCTGAGGGTCGCGATGTAGTCGGCGCTGATGTCCTCGAGCTTCACCAGATCGACCAGCGGACCAGCGACGCCACACTGGGCCAGATCGATCGGCGTCGTCAGCGCATCCGCCAGCGGCATCTCCGCGAGCCGGCCGTTGGCCAGGCCGCGCAGGTAGTACAGCACCGCGTCGGCCGGGTACCCGGCGCCGATGTAGAAGTCGACGCCGGCCTCAGGATCCTTGCGCTTGGACAGCTTCCGCTTGCCGCCCGGGATCTGCTTCATCAGCGGCGCGACGTGCGCGTACGTGATCGGGTCGAACTCCAGCGCCGCGAACAACTGTTGGTGCAGCGGGACCGACGAGATCCACTCGTCGCCGCGGATCACCAGGTTCACCCGCATCAGGTGGTCGTCGACCGCGTGCGCGAAGTGGTACGTCGGGAGGCGCGGCGACTGGTCCGAGGACTTCAGGATCACCGCGTCGTTGCGGTTCGCCTCATGCTCGAGCCGGCCGCGGATCGCGTCGACGAAACTGGTCCGCTGCCCGTCGGCGTCGTCGGGAGCCCGGAAGCGCACGACGTACGGCGCACCCTCGTCGAGCTTCGCCTGCACGTCGGCCGGATCCGCGTTGCGCCACAGCGCGTACTTCCCGTAGTACCCCGTGGGGACCTTCGCGGCCTGCTGGCGGGCGGTGATGTCGGCGAGCTCGTCCTTGGTGGCAAAGCACAGGTACGCCTTGCCCTGGCGGAGCAGGTGCCGCACGAAGGTCAGGTAGATCTGCTCACGCTGCGACTGCACGTACGGCCCGTACGCACCCTGACGCCGGTCCTCGTCGGAGCTGATCCGGAAGTAGGAGAACGCGCGGTCGAACTGCTCCAGCGCGCCTTCGACCTCACGCGCCTGGTCGGTGTCCTCGACCCGGACCAGGTACACGCCCTTGGAATCGGTCGCGACATCGCGATCGATCATCGCCGTGTAGATCCCGCCGATGTGCACGAACCCGGTAGGCGAAGGCCCGAACCGCGTGACCTTCGCCCCCTCCGGAAGCTCACGCCGGGGGAACTGCTGCTCCCAGTGCTCCGGCTCCGGAAGGTCCTGCGGAAACAGCCCGTCGACAACCGCGCGGTCCACCATGACTCGGCGTCTCACTTCCAGCTAGCAGTTCAGTTCTTGTTCTTGCGGCCCAGCTTGGAGCGCTCGATCTGGGTGAGGGCGACCTTGCGCATCCGGATCGCGTCCGGCGTGACCTCGACGCACTCGTCCTCGCGGCAGAACTCCAGCGACTGCTCGAGCGACAGCTTGCGCGCCGGGACCAGCTTCTCGAACTCGTCGGCGGTGGACGACCGGACGTTGGTCATCTTCTTTTCCTTGGTGATGTTCACGTCCATGTCGTCGGAGCGCGAGTT
Organism: Kribbella sp. NPDC000426; assembly: GCF_040300265.1. Classification (NCBI taxonomy): domain Bacteria; kingdom Bacillati; phylum Actinomycetota; class Actinomycetes; order Propionibacteriales; family Kribbellaceae; genus Kribbella; species Kribbella sp. NPDC000426. The sequence continues at coordinate 1,539,410 of NZ_JBEPDK010000001.1, forward strand.
CTCGCCGACGATCATCCCCTCGTACACCTCGGTGGTCGGCTCGACGAACATCGTGCCGCGCTCCTGCAGGTTGATCATCGCGTACGACGTCGCCGCGCCGGCCCGGTCCGCGACCAGCGAGCCGCTCGGGCGCGTCCGCAGCTCGCCGAACCACGGCTCGTACCCTTCGAACACGTGGTGCGCGATGCCCGTACCGCGGGTGTCGGTGAGGAACTCGGTCCGGAAGCCGATCAGCCCGCGCGCCGGCACCAGGAACTCCATCCGGACCCAGCCGGTGCCGTGGTTGGTCATCTGCTCCATCCGGCCCTTGCGGACCGCGAGCAGCTGGGTGACCGTGCCGAGGTACTCCTCCGGGCAGTCGATCGTCAGCCGCTCGACCGGCTCGTGCCGCTTGCCGTCGATCTCGCGGGTGACCACCTGGGGCTTGCCGACGGTCAGCTCGTAGCCCTCACGGCGCATCTGCTCGACCAGGATGGCCAGCGCCAGCTCACCACGACCCTGCACCTCCCAGGCGTCCGGCCGCTCGGTCGGGAGCACCTTGATCGACACGTTGCCGACGAGCTCCTTGTCGAGCCGGTCCTTGACCAGGCGGGCGGTGACCTTGGTGCCCTTCTGGCGACCGGCCAGCGGGGACGTGTTGGTGCCGATCGTCATCGAGATGGCCGGCTCGTCCACGGTGATCAGCGGCAGCGGCTTCGGGCTCTCCGGGTCGGCGAGGGTGTCGCCGATCATGATCTCCGGGATACCGGCGATCGCGACGATGTCGCCGGGGCCGGCCGACTCGCCCGGCACCCGCTCGAGGGCCTCGGTGACCAGCAGTTCGGTGATCTTGACCCGCTCGATCGACCCGTCGTGCTTGCACCAGGCGACCTGGGCGCCCTTCTTCAGCGTGCCCTCGTGCACCCGGACCAGCGCGAGCCGGCCGAGGAACGGCGAGGCGTCGAGGTTGGTGACGTGGGCCTGCAGCGGCGCGTCCTCGGTGTACTCCGGGGCCGGGACGTTGTTCAGGATCGTCTCGAACAGCGGCTCGAGGTCCTCCGAATCCGGCATCCCGCCGTCGGCGGGCTGGGTCAGCGACGCCCGGCCGGCCCGCGCGGACGCGTAGACGACCGGGAAGTCCAGCGCGCTCTGGTCGGCGTCGTGGTCGAGCAGGTCCAGGAACAGCTCGTAGGTCTCGTCGACGACCTCGGAGATCCGGGCGTCCGGACGGTCGACCTTGTTCACCACCAGGATCACCGGCATCTTCCGCGCCAGCGCCTTGCGCAGCACGAACCGGGTCTGCGGCAGCGGGCCCTCGGAGGCGTCCACCAGCAGCACGATCGCGTCCACCATCGACAGTCCGCGCTCGACCTCGCCGCCGAAGTCGGCGTGACCGGGGGTGTCGATGATGTTGATCGTCATCTGCTCGCCGTTGGCCATCTTGTGCCGGACGGCGGTGTTCTTGGCGAGGATCGTGATGCCCTTCTCACGCTCCAGGTCGCCGGAGTCCATCGCCCGCTCGTCGACGTGCTGGTGGGCACCGAACGCGCCGGACTGCCACAGCATCGCGTCGACGAGGGTGGTCTTCCCGTGGTCGACGTGGGCCACGATCGCGACATTGCGCAGGTCGTTACGGACAGACATGAGGAAGCGCTCCAAGCAGTCAGGGGGTTCTGGCGGTGGCTACGGCTGGTTTCACGTGCCACTCGACACAGGGCGCAGCCCCTCCATCCTACCGGTTACTGCGCGTGTCCCACGAACCGGGCAGACCTTTGACATTTGTTGACTGGACGTCCAGTCTATAGACGGCGCCTGGGGAGGGGCCGCAATCACGGGGGGTCAGCCCCGGGGCGCCGGGCACGCGAATGGGGGGTTGCCCGGCGCTTCAGGGCTTCGACCAGGAGAGGAATCCGTGCCGCGATCGGCCACCGTCAACCAGGAGATGCGCGAACGCTCCCGCGAGCGCATCCTGGCGGCCGCGCTGGAGGTCTTCGCCGCGAACGGGTACGAGGCCGCTTCGATCTCCGACATCACCACCGCGGCGGGCGTCTCCCGCGGCCTGGTCTCGTACTACTTCGCCACCAAGGAACAGCTCGCCGCCGAGCTCCTGGACCGCTGGCTGGACGGTATCGCCGGCATCCTGACCATCCAGGGAACACCGGATGAACGGTTGGCCGGCATCATCGACGGCGCCCTGATGGCGGCCGCGACCACGCTGCACATCCAGCGGCTCGCGATCAGCCTGATGATGCTGCCGACCACCCACGACGTGTTCGCCCGGGTCGAGCAGGCCAAGTCCGATCGGCTGTCGCTGGTCGAGGACGCGATCCGCGACGTCTTCGCGGCCCGCGGCGCCGCCGACCCCGCCATCGAGGAAATGTTGCTCAGGGCAACGCTGGAGGGCGTGACGGTCAAGCTCGCGATCTACCGCGAGACCTTCCCGCTAGAGGCGATCCGCCGCCGCCTGTACGCCGGGTACGACCTGCCCGTGCCGTCGGCGTCGCTCCCGATCCCGTCGCCCCCGGTCGACCGCCTACGCGCCAAATGACCGCGGCGGCATCCACTCGAAGATCCGCGTGCCGTTCCGCAGCGCCGCCCGCGGGGGCGTGATCCGCAGCAGCGCGTTCCGCAGTACCTGACCGCGCGGCCCGACCTCCGCACCCATCCGGCCCATCTGCGCCGACCGGCTCACCAGCCGTCGCGTACGCCGATAGCGCTCCTCCTCGTACCGCTGCAGCCCTGCCGCAAGGTCGCCGCCGGCCGAGAGGACCAGCCCGACCGTAACCGCGTCCTCCAGCGCCGAGTTCGCGCCCTGCCCGAGCGTCGGCAGCATCGGATGCGCTGCGTCACCGATCAGCACCACCCGTCCCACCGTGTACCGCGGCAGCGGCCGGTCGAGCACCCACACGTCATGCCGGATGACCTCGTCCGTCGTCTCGGTCAACGCCTGTACGTCGGGAGCCCAGGCAGCGAAGTACTCGCGGACCGCGCGGACCTCGTCGGTGATCACACGACCGCTCGGCATCGCGACGTACCCGTACCAGTAGACCTCGTCGGCGCTGATCCGCAGCGCGCCGAACTCCGCGTTCGGACCCCACGTCATCGCGAACCGGTCGTCGACGGTCGTGTCCGTGATCGCGGCCCGCCAGCAGCTGAAACCGCTGTAGCGCAAGGCGTTCGGGAAGAGCGCGCTGCGGGTGATGCTGCGGATCTCGTCCGCGGCGACGACCAGGTCCGCCTGCGCGTTGTGTACGCCGTCGGCCGACTCCCACGTGACCCGGGCGCGCTCGCGTCCCGGCGTACCGGGCTCGACGGCGGTCACTCGCGCGCCGAGCACCATGTCCGCGTCTTGCGTGTCCGCCAGCGCCTGGTGCAGCCGGCGGCGGTGGATCCCGGTCATCCGGCCGCCGCCAGCACCCGTACGCGCCACCCGGCCTGCCCCAGCGCGGCAGCAGCCGCCAGCCCACCGATCCCGGCCCCGACCACGATCGCCTCGTCCATGCCATCCACCTTAGGAACGCAGGCGTCCACGTGCGTACGACGTACGAGGTATCTCTGCGGCCCTCCGTCGGAGGACGCGTTGGTCAGGCGAACGTCGGGGTGTGTGGGCGGACTGCGCCGACGATGTTGTCGCCGCCGGTGAGGTCGAAGTGGAGGTGGTTCTCGATGGTCTCGTTGGTGATGCCGAGGCGCTGGAGGGTTGCGGCCATCACGACCTTGCGGGCGCGCGGCGTACCGTCCTCGAGCTTCAGCGCGATCCCGGTGCCGTCGGCGAGACCGACGGCGTACACGCCCTCGGCGCCGGCCTTGCAGAACAGGCCCTCGGTGGCTCGCATCAGCTCGGCCTCGTCGCGGGTACTCCCGCTGGCGTACTCCGGGTGCGCGCGGAACGCGTCGGCGATCCGGCCCTCGTGGGTCTCCGGGGCCGCACCGGCGAACAGGCCGAACGAGCGGGCCAGGCCGGACAGCGTGAGCGCGAAGATCGGGGCGCCGCAGCCGTCGACCGCGACGTACGACGCTTTCTCGCCGGCGGTGTCCTCGATCGCCGTCCGGATCTCCTTCTGCAGCGGGTGATCCGGCGACCGGTACGTCGTGAGGTCCCATTCGTTGAGCTTGCTGGTGAGCAGCATCGCAGCGTGCTTGCCCGAGCAGTTCATCACCACCCGCTCCTTGCCGTGACCGGCCTTGACCCACGTGTCCCGGGTCTCGTCGTCCAGCGGGTACGCGACCGGTGTCAGCAGCGCGCCCTCGTCCAGACCGGCCGTCGCGAGGATCCGTCGTACGCCGTCCAGGTGGAACTGCTCACCGGAATGCGACGCGCCGGCCAGCGCCAGGAGCTCGTCGGTGAGCGGCAGCCCGTTGCGGAGCATGCCGAGCGCCTGCATGGGCTTGTTGGACGAGCGCGGGAACATCGGCTCGTCCACGATGCCGACGGCCCAGTCCACACTGCCGTCGGGACGCGTCACCACGACAGAGCCGCGGTGGTGGCCTTCGACGAAGTCGCTGCGGACGACGTCGGCCAGGATCACAGGTTCGGTCACGGCTGAACTGTACAGGTGCAAAACGCCGTGTTGCGAATGATTCCCCTCACAGCCGGGAGCGCACGTGCAGCCCGACCTCGGGGTCGACGAGAACCTCCTGGCTCGCCTTCACCGTCGGCTGGTCCGCCGCCACCACATCGAGCACGAGCTCGGGGTCGACGTTGCGTTTCACGACAGCCAGTGCAATCGGCCCGAGCTCGTGATGGCGAGCCGCCGACCCGATCACCCCGACCTGCTTCTCCCCTGCCAGTACGGCGTCGCCGTGCTGCGGCAAGCGATCCACCGAGCCGTCCAGATGCAACCGCACCAACCGCCGCGGCGGCCGGCCGAGGTTGTGTACGCGCGCGACCGTCTCCTGCCCGCGGTAGCAGCCCTTGTTCAGGTGTACGCCGACCCCGAGCCAACCAAGCTCGTTCGGAATCGCGCGCTCGTCGGTGTCCAGCCCGAACCGTGGCGCACCCGCCTCGATCCGGAGCGCCTCGTACGCCCAGACACCGGCCGCTTGACCCTCGAGGCCCGCCAGCTCCGCGCGGGGCAGGAACACCTCGTGCCCACCGAGCGAGTCCTCGCCACTGCGGGTCAGGTGCTCACCCTCCGCAGCACCTGGGCGCCAGATGATCGCGTAGTCGTCAGTCACGTCCGCGATCTCCACGCGAGACATGAACACCATCTTCTGCAGCCAGTCGACGAGCGCCTCAGCCGCGCCGGGCTCGGTGTGCAGCCAGAACGTCTGGCCGTCGTCCACGCCGTACATCACGTGCTCCACGTGACCGGTCGGCGAGAGCAGCAGCGCCGTGGTCGACGTACCAGGCTTGAGGCCTTCGAAGTACTGCGTGGTCAGCGCGTGCAGCCAGATCAGGCGGTCCGGGCCGGTGATCGTGACCACGTCGCGGTGCGACAGGTCGACGAACGCCTCACCGGCGACCAGGGCCCGCTGTTCGCGGAGGTCGGAGCCGTAGTGCGCGGCGACACCGGCGTCGAGTCCGTCGGCCTCGACCGCGCCGGGCCGGTCCAGCAGGGGGCTGCGCTTGCGTGACATGTCACCAGAGTACGTCGCGCGGCGTACGGCGAACGCCTCCCGTCGTGGGATGTGGACAGACCCCTGGCGCAGGGAGGCTGGAGGCATCAAACGACGGAGGGACAGGGCGATGAGATTCCGGTTCGGTGTGGTCGGCAGTCCGACGACCGGTGAAGAGTGGATCAAGACCGTTCGCCAGGCGGCGGACCTCGGGTACTCGACCGTGCTGATGCCCGACGGGCTCCAGTTGCCGTCGCCGTTCCCGTCGCTCGCGGCCGCCGCTGCGGTCGCTGACATCCGGGTGGGTACGTACGTCGCGGCGGCTCCGCTCCGGACACCGCGGCAGACCGCCTGGGAAGCGCACACCCTGACCGTGCTCACCGACGGGCGGTTCGAGTTCGGCATCGGGACCGGCAGGCCTGTCGCCGAGCAGCAGACGGCCGAGGTCGGGCTGCACTGGGGAACGGCCCGCGAGCGGCGGGAGCAGGTTGTCGAGACCCTCGACCTGCTGCGTGGACTCGACGGCGAGCGCCGTACTCCGGTCTTGCTGGCGGCCGGCGGTCCGAAGGCGCTCGCGCTCGCGGCCGAGCGGGCGGACATCGTCTCGCTGGCCAAGGACGCGACTACTCCCCGCTCGGAGGTTGCGGCTGTCGCTCGTGAACTGCGTGAGCTGGCCGGGGCACGCGCGGACGACATCGAGCTCTCGATGAACCTGCTGGCCGCCGGGACGCGGCCGCTGCCGCCGTGGACGAAGCGCGCTTCCGGCGTCGACCCTGAGGAACTCGAGGCGATGGACTCGCTGATGCTGCTCCGTGGCACTCCGCGGGAGATGGCCGATGAGCTCGAGCGTCGACGCGAGGAGATCGGCGCGAGCTACATCAGCGTGAACGCCGGCTACCTGGAGGACTTCGCCCCGGTGATTGATCTCCTCGCGGGGAAGTAGCAGTCCTCGGTGGCCCGTTTGCAGAGCGCTGCCCGCCGGTCTGTGGCCCGGCGGGCAGCGCGTGGAGGGGTGCAAGTTGGTCTAGGTGGGCGGCCCGCAGGTGGTCGGGCCGCCTAGTGGTCGGTTTGGTGGGCTGCGGCGGGGGCGGCGGGGACGCTTGCGGGGACGTCGCCGGCGTGGGTGTCGCCGGCGGCGAAGGCGACCTCGTCGAACGGGTCCTCGCCTGCGAACACCTGCCGTGCCTGCTCCTTGTCGAACTCGCCGACCCAGTGCCCGACCAGGACCGTCGCGACCGCGTTGCCGGCGAAGTTCGTCAGCGCGCGCGCCTCGGACATGAACCGGTCGATCCCGACGATCAGACCGACACCGTCGACCAGCTCCGGCCGGTGCGACTGCAGACCGCCGGCGAGCGTGGCGAGCCCGGCACCGGTGACGCCGGCGGCGCCCTTCGAGGCCACGATCATGAACAGCAGCAGGGAGATCTGCTGACCGATCGAGAACGGCTGGTCCATCGCCTCGGCGATGAACAAGGACGCCATCGTCAGGTAGATCGCCGTACCGTCCAGGTTGAACGAGTACCCGGTCGGCACGGTGATACCGACCACCGACTTGTCGACGCCGAGGTGTTCCATCTTTCCGATCAGTCGGGGCAGGGCGGTCTCCGACGACGAACTGGACACGATCAGCAGGAACTCACGACCGAGGTACCGCAACAGCTGGAAGATCGACAGTCCGGTGACCACTCGGAGAATGGTGCCTAGGACAACGATCACGAACAGCAAGCAGGTGATGTAGAAGGCCAGCATGATCTTGCCGAGGCTGACCAGCGCATCCCAGCCCGTCGCACCGACGACCGCCGCGATCGCGCCGAACGCACCGATCGGCGCCGTCCACATGATCATCGACAGGATCTTGAAGACCAGCCGCTGGATGTGACCGATGGCGGTGAGGACCGGCTGGCCCTTCGAACCCATCGCCTGCAGTGCGAATCCGACGAGCAGCGCGACCAGTACGGTCTGCAGCACCTCGCCCTCGGTCAGCGAGGACAGCAGCGTCTTCGGGATGATGCCGAGGATGAAGTCCGTCGTACCCTCGTGCGCTCCGGCCGCCTGGGCCTGGCCGGTCTTGCGCAGCTTGTCGGTCAGGTCGAGCCCGGCGCCCGGCTGCACGAGGTTGCCGACCACGAGACCGATGGCGAGGGCGACCGTCGACATCACCAGGAAGTAGACGAGCGCGAGACCGCCGACCTTGCCGACGCTCGCGGCCTGCCGGACCGAGCCGATGCCGAGCACCAGCGTGCAGAAGATGATCGGGCTGATCAGCATCTTGATCAGGTTCACGAACCCGGTGCCGAGCGGTTTCAGCTCGACCGCGAAGTCCGGGAACAGGAACCCGACACCGATGCCGAGCAGGACGGCGACGATGACGGCGATGTAGAGGAAATGGGTCCGGTCGTTACGAACCGGAGTCGGGCGGGGTTCGGTCGGGCTCGACATTGGTGGGACTCCCTGTATCGGCCTGGCGGAGGGGTGGTTGGGGCGGTTAGAGGCTTGGTGAGTACTTGGTGAGTAACTGTGACGTGACGCACAGGAGAAGTGCTCATTTCGTTCATATCGTTCGCAGTGCGGATTCGGGGCAAACTGTCCGCATGCGACACCGACCGTGGGAGCTGCGCCGCCAGGTTCTCTGGCTGCAGACGGTCACGGTGACCGTCCTGATCGCGATGGTCTGGATCGTGATGGTCAGCCGGTCCCGGGCCCAGGCTGTGCGGGACGCGGCGGCCACCGGCCTGACCGCGCCGAGCTGGTGGGAGCTGGCCCGGCTCGACCTGCGCTCGATGCTCGGGATCGCTAGCCTGATGCTCGGGGTCGCGATCGCCGGGAATGCCCTGGTCACCTGGCGGGTACGTCGCGCGACGCGCGGCATGGGTACGCAATCGCTGGCGCGGATGCTCGACTTCTACGAAGGCGTGCTGCACGCGGCGCGCGAAGGCCTGATCCTGCTCGACCTCGACGGGCGGGTGCAGCTCGCGAACGACGAAGCCCTTCGTCTGCTCGGATTGCGGGAAGTCGCCGCGGGTACGCCGTTGGAAGAGCTCCATCTCGGCGCTCCGCTGGCCGAGTTGCTTGGGACCGGGCGTACGGCGTACGACGAGCTGCATCTCGGCGCGCAAGGCGTGGTCGTTGTCAACCAGCAGCCGTCGGGCCGCGGGCGGATCGTCACCCTGCGGGACCACACCGAGCTGCAGCGGTTGCTCGGCGAGCTGGACGCCGTACGGAGTCTGGCCGAATCCCTGCAGGCGCAGAACCACGAGGCGTCGAACCGGCTGCACACGGTGGTCAGCCTGATCGAGATCGGGCGGCCGGAGCGGGCGCGGGAGTTCGCGGTGTCGGAGCTGCAGTTCGCGCAGGCGATGACGGACCGGGTCGTCGGTACGGTCGGCGATCCGGTGCTGGCGTCGTTGCTGTTGGCAAAGTTGGCGCAGGCGCAGGAACGCGGCGTGGTTCTTTCACTCGACCTCGGGCCGGACCAGCTGAACACGCGGCTGCCGGCCCAGGACGTGGTCACCGTGGTCGGAAACCTGCTGGACAACGCGATCGAGGCCGCGCGCGGCGGGCCGGCACCGCGGAAGGTGGAGTTCCGGGCGGCGGCGTTGACCGACGCGATCGACCTGATCGTGACGAATACCGGGGCCGAGCTGGGATCGGTGGAGCTGGCGCACATGTTCGAGCGCGGGTGGTCGACCAAGGCCGAGCCCGGGCACGGGTTGGGGCTCGTGCTGGTGCGGAGCACGGTCGAGCGGTGGCAGGGTTCGCTGATGGTTGATCCGGATTCCGAGCTGGACGAAGTACCGGCGCTGACCGTACGGGTGCGGTTGCCGCGGGCGGTGGGCGCGAGTGCCTGACCCCCTCCGCGTCCTCGTCGTCGAGGACGATCCCGTCGCCGCGGAAGCCCATCGCACGTACGTCGATCGCCTGCCGGGCTTCGCCTGCGTGGGCATCGCCGGTACGGCGGGACGCGCGCTGCAGGTGCTCGCCCGGGGCGACGTGGACGTCGTACTGCTCGACATGCATCTGCCCGACGGGCACGGGCTGGACGTCGTCCGGCGAATGCGTGCTCTTGGCAACCAAACCGACGTCGTCGCGGTCACCTCGGCCCGTGAGGTCGCCGCGGTCCAGGCCGCAGCGCGGATCGGCGTCGTCCAGTACGTGCTGAAGCCGTTCGCCTTCGAGACGTTGCGGGACCGGCTGTCGGCGTACGCCCGGCAACGCCGCGCCGCCGAGGCCGGCCAGGTCGTCGCGGATCAGGACGAGGTCGACCGTTTGTTGCATCCAGCAACGGTCTCGTCGGTGCCGAAGGGCCTGGCCGGCTCGGTCCTGGACCGCGTCGTCCAACTCCTCGCCGACCGCGAAGGCTGGACCGCCGAGGAGGTCGCCACCTCCCTCGGCACCTCGCGCATCACGGCCCGCCGCTACCTGGAGCACCTGGCCGACCAAGGCCAAGCCCTGCGAACCCAACGCTACGACGGCCGCAGCGGCCGCCCGAAGGTCGAGTACTCCTGGGTGGCGGAGAGCTAGGGCATCGTCCGCAATTTCAGCGTCTGCGAAGCGCGGCGAGGGGATCGGGCAACAGCAGATATGAACCAACCGCGGACAGCGTCGCTCGGTCGCGAACGCATACCTGAGATCCATGGCCCGCCGCCGATACCAGCCCCGATACCAGCCCCGATACCAGCTTCCACGAGCCTTCGGACGCCGGGCGACTTCGCGCTGGTGTTCGACCGGCACGCGCCCGCGATCCATCGGTACATCGCTCGCCGGCTCGGTACCGGCGAGGCGGATGACCTCGTCGGCCAGACCTTCTTGATCGCCTTCGAGCGCCGAGACCGATTCGATGAGTCGTCCGGTGTGCTGCCGTGGTTGTACGGCATCGCGACCAATCTGATCCGCCGCCGACGACGTGACGAGATCCGTCAGTACCGCGCGTACTCGCGCTCGGATGCGGGCACTGCGTCAGCCGAAGCTGACACGCTCTCCGCCGAGGTCGCCGATCGGGTCGACGCGGAGACGACCTCCCGCGCTCTGGCCGGCGTACTGGCCGGCCTCCGGCAGACCGACCGGGACGTCCTACTGCTCTACGCGTGGGAAGACCTCAGCTATCCCGAGATCGCCGCTGCCCTGAAAATCCCCGCCGGGACGGTTGCGTCCCGCCTGCACCGTGCCCGTCGAGTCCTGCGCGCCGCGCTCGGCCCCGACTTCCAGGAGGACCTCTCATGACCGAGATCGATGCGCTCAAGCGCCTGAACGACGACGTACCGCCGGCCACCCCGCTGGCCCTCGCCAAGGCCCGTCAGCGGGCGCTGACCCCGCGGCGCGCCGAACGCCGCTCCATCGGACGCCGCCGGATGGTACTCGCCGGCGCCCTCGCCGGAACGCTCGCCGTCGGCTTCCTCGTCAACGACGTCGTCACCAAGAACGACGGGACGGTGGCACCCGGCGCGGTGGCCGACGCCGGCACGTTCCTGGCGACCGCCGCCGACCAGTCGACCGGCGCCCCGGACGCGCCGATCCCGGCCGGTCAGTACCGGCAGGTCACCCAGCGGAGCCTGGCGGGATGGAACTTCGGCCCGCGAAACGCTTACCACGGCACTCGACTCTCGGTCAGCGACTGGTGGATCCCCTCCACCCAGACGCCGCCGTTCACCGCGATCTCGGTACTCGGCGCCGAGCAGAAGTTCTCCAGCAAGGCTGCCGAGCAGCTCTGGCACAGGACAGATCCGCTGAACATCAAGCCGCAGAAGATCAAGACCGCGGACGCCTGCGCCGTCATGACCGGCGGTGGCATCCTGATGCAACCGAAGGGTGCGACGAACAACTGCAAGGGCAGCTGGCTGAGCCCGTCGACCTCCTTCGTCGCCGGGCTGCCCCGGGACCCGGCCGCTCTGCTCGCGGCACTGCGGAAGAACGACCACGCCTGGCCGGGTCTGGGGGATGCTCCGGCACAGGGCGACTACAGGGCGTTCGAGCGCGCCGGGAGCATCCTGGTGTCCGGGTTCGCGACGTCAGAGCAGCGGGCCACGCTGTACAAGGCGCTGCGGGGCATCCATGGCATCCAGCTCCTCCCTGACACGGTCAATCTGGACGGGAAGGCCGGCCGGGCGATCGGTCTGGTGGAGCTCTGGGGTATCCGCAAGGAGCTGATCATCGACTCGAAGACCGGCCAGTTCATCGGTCTGCGTGAGGTCGCTACGGTCACGGCACCGCTCAACGGTGACGGTGACCCGATGCAGTACAAGCGCGGCGACATCGTCAGTTGGACCTCGCTCGCGACACGCATCACTCCGAGCCGCCCCAAGGTCTGAGGGCAGGACGAGAGCCCGGGCCGGGCCGACGCCCTGGCCCGGGCTCGTGCTCGGCCGAGGCCGGGTAGCTCTGGACGGGGTCTACGAGCGGACGAGCGTTGCCCAGAGGTGGGGCTGGAGGGCTTGGCCCTCGGCGGCCATGTCGTAGGCCCAGAGCAGTTCGCCGTTGACCAGGCCGTAGAGGCGGTGGCCGGCGGTGACCTCTTTCGCGCTGACGGTGCGTGCGACGACATCCGTCTGCAGCTCGATCTTGGCGCCGTCGATGTCGCCGTACCAGATCTCGGCGAAACCGGTCGGGTGCGCCAGGATCACCTCGACCTTGTTGTCCGGCTGCGGCCGCCAGAACCCGGTCTCGACCGCTAGCGGTCGCACCTTCGTACCGTCCTCGCCGACGACGAACGTCTGGCTGACGTAGTGCAGGTACGGCTTGCCGTTGTGGCTGAAGTCGATCTGCTGCCCGAACTCGAACTTCTCGATCGTCGGGTAGTCGCCGTGCCCACGCCCCTCCCACCGACCGAGCAGCCACGCCAGCGGCATCAGGTCCGGGTGCAGGTCCTGCGGAATCTCGAACGCCATCGAATCACTCAGCCCGCGTGGCGGCCGCGATACAGCCGATAGACGACAAACGCCGAGAACCAGCCCATGAACACACAGACCAGCACCAGCAACGAGGTGAACACAACATGCAGCACGCCCCCACTCTAGAGGATCCCTCCCCCCCACCCCGCCCCCCACGACGTGACCTCCCGCACGAGACTCCCCGGACCCCGCTCCCCCGCGAACGGGTTCCTGCAGGCTCGGTTGGCGTGGCGAGATGTCAGGCACGCTGGTGATCCAACTGACCGCAGGCGCCTAGGAAGCCGAGCGTGCCAACCAGGCCTTCACCGTCGCCGCTCCAGCTGTGGCAGCCGGCACCACGGTCTGCGGCTGACCGGCGAGGCCGTCTGGTTCGCCGTACTCTGCCGCGCCGAATCCTTTGAACTCCCCACGCGGCCAGCTCACCCGCTCCCGCCGACTCGTGGCATTCGGCTGACACCCCAAACCACGAGTCGTGAAAATGGGCGATTCCTAGCAGCCAATTCCCACGACTCGACGCACTCAGGCTGATCCGCGGAGGCGGCCGAGGGGCCCGGGAGAGGTCCGTCGGTGGGAGGTCGGGAAAGGCGGCGGTCCCCCGCCTGTAGTGCGTGGCGGGGGACCGATGGTGGTTGGGTGAGTTAGCGTTCTCGGCCGCCGTCGTCTCGGCCTCGGTCGGCGCGGTTGCGGTCTTGGCCGCGTTGCTGGGACGGGGTCCCGGGGCGTTCGCTGGTGGCTACGCCGCCACCTTCGCGGCTGGTTGCGCCGGCGGCGGGTGCGTGGCCCTGCTGGGTGCGGGTCAGGGTGTCGCGCTCGCCTGGTGGGATCTCGCTGCCGGGTTGGTTCGGGCCGCTCGATGCACGTTGTTGATCGAGCAGTGGTTCCTCGGCGGGCGGGCGCCATTGGCTTTGGGCTTGGCTTTCCTGACCGCCCTGGCTCTGGCCTTGCTCGTCGGAACCGAGCGACGCGCTCTGGTCGACGCCCGACTGCGCGGCGTTCCCGACCTGCTGCGCGTTCACCCGCGGCCCCGCCTGGGTGGCGTTCTGCTCACCCATCCCCTGCTCGGCCGCCTGCACCTGCTGCTGTCCTTGCTCGGGCGCCTCCTGCGGCTCCGGCGCAGCAACCTCAGGTTCCGACAACTGCTGATCCGGACCAGCAGTCTGCTGGCTCTGCGTCAGATCCTCCTGCTGCCCCTCGGCACCAATCGTCTGGTTCCGTACGGCGCCGTCCTGGTCGACGAACTCGCCACCCTGGTCCAGATCCGTGCCCTGCTGCTCGGCCTCGGCACCGATCGTCTGACTCCGCACAGCTCCGTCCTGGTCGACGAACTCGCCGCCCTGGTCCAGATCCGTGCCCTGCTGCTCGGCCTCGGCACCAAGCGTTTGGTTCCGTACGGCGCCGTCCTGGTCGACGAATTCGCCGGGCTGGTTCAGGTCCGGGGCTTGCTGCTGGGGGTCGGCGCCGATTGTTGAGTCGCGGAGTGCGCCGTTCTCGTCGAGGAGTTGGCCGTTCTGCTGCTGGCCGTCGGTCCCGAGGTCCTGCTGCTGTAGATCGGCCTGCTCGGCCGTGCCGGGGTTGGCCTGGTCCTGTTCGGCGGCGTCGGTCTCGGCCTGCTGCAGGTTCTCGGCCTCGGCTGCGGGCTGCTCCTGCAGACCATCGGCGCGCTCGTCGTTCAGTTCGTCGTCGAGGGCGTTGGCGGCCTCGGCTGCGCCGACGGCGGCCGGCACGGCATCCGCGGCATCGACGCCCTCCTCGCGCTGCTGATCGCGGCGGCGGTCCTCCTCCTGCTGCTTCCGCCTCGCCTCGTCGTCGCGGGCCTGCTGTGCCTCGCGATCCTCGACCGCGTCGTCGACGCCGTCACCGTCGCGGTCGTTGGCGGCGTCGTTCTGCTCGTCGATCTCGTCACGGCGCTCGGTCGCGTCGTCGCGGTGGTCCCGGTCGCGGTCGGTCCGGTTCTCGTAGTCGTCGGGGATGCCGTCCCGGTCGCGGTCGTTGTTCAGCTGGGCGTCCTGCTGATCGAGCCGTTGCTGGGCGTCGTCCACCTCGGCCTGGAGCGCCTGCCGTTGCTGCTCGAGGCCGCGGTTCTCCGCCGCCATCTCCTCGGCCGCGCGGACCTCGGCGGCCGTGCGCTCGTAGTCCTGGGTGCGCTCGCGCGGGTCCTGCTGCTGCGTCGCGTTGTACTGGTCCTGGTCCCAGCTCCGTCGCCTGAGACCCTCCTCGACCACGGCGCGTGTGCCCTGCCGACGGCCCCAGTTGTCCCTGATGGCGCCGGTCATCCGCTTCCACTGGTCCCAGATTTCACGGCCCTTGGCGACGAGGATCTGGAGGTAGTGTTCGGCGCTTTCTTCCTCAGCCATCAGGCCACCTCGCTGGCATAGACGGAGTACCCGAATCCGGCAGCCGTGTCGTCCGGGCTCGGCTGGGACGCGTACAGGTGGATCTCGGCTCCCGGACGCAGCCAGACGGCCAGGTGCCGGCGGCGGTTGCGCCACTCCGGCGGAACGCGGAGATCGCTCCCCGGCCCGACGAAGACCGGCGGCCCCCAGTACCGGCGGGCGAGCTCGAGCTGACCCGGCCAATGGTCGTCCAGACCGTCCTCGGCCAGCGGCAGCTCACCGGAAGCGATGTCGTACGCCGACCAGCCGCTTCGCGGGCTCTCCGGCAGCACGGCGTCCGGCAGCACGAGCATCACGGTCTCGCGCTGAGTCACCAGACCCCAGGTGTACCGATCGGGGTCGATGTTGCCCGGCGCCCACGGACGCCAGCCGGTGGCGGCGGTAACGCGGTTCACCAGCGCACGGATCGCGTCCATGCCGGTGTCCGGCGGGCCCCAGACCGATCGCCAGTCCGCGACCTCGGCCAGGTCCGCCATCGCACGCTCGTCTTCCTCGGACGACCGCTCCTGCGTCTTCACTCCGCCGCACTCCTTTCGCCCCGTCCGCCAAGAGGGATCAGCCCGCGGAAATCACTCCAGCCACCGATCAGTTCGCTCAGAGTATGCCCCGATCGGTATCACCATCCGCCGTACAGACGCAGACCTGTGGATAACTGTTCCCGGCGGATCTCGTTCGCGACCAGTAATACGACGTTCGCGAGCAGTAACCGGTGTACGCCGTACAGACGTCCCCGGCGGGGTTGTAGTAGGAACATGAAGCTCCCGGCGCCGCCGACCGAGAAGTCGTTCCCGTCGTCCCTGCACCACCCGAGGGTGGCGACGGTCATCGGCCGCTGGCTCGGCACCGCGGTCGTGATCTGCTTCCTGACCGGGCTCTACAGCCACTTCCAGCAGGACACGCCGAGCTGGCTCGCGATCCCCAGCCGCCCCGCCACGCTGTACCGCGTGACGCAGGGCCTGCACGTACTGAGCGGGACCGTCGCCGTTCCGTTGCTGCTGGCAAAGTTGTGGACCGTCTATCCGAAGCTGTTCGCGAAGCTTCCGTGGCCGCCGAGCCGCAAGGCACTCGAGACGATGCTCGAGCGTGGATCGATCCTGGTGCTGGTGTCGGCGATGGCCCTCGAGCTGTTCACCGGCTTCCTCAACACACTGCAGTGGTACCCGTGGCCGTTCCCGTTCCGCCAGACGCATTATGCACTCGCCTGGATCATCGTCGGCGCACTCCTCGTGCACATCGCCGTCAAGCTCCCGCTGATCCGGGCGAACTGGCGGCGCATCGCCGAGATCGTGCCGACCTCCTTGCCCCCGGCAGTCTCGGGCCTCACCCGCCGCGGCCTGTTCCGTACCGTCGCCGGCGCCGCCACGTTGGTAGGCATCACCTCGGTCGGCCAATCGGTGCCCGCGCTCGGACCGGTCGCCATACTCGCGCCACGCAAGCCGAACATCGGCCCACAAGGACTTCCGATCAACCGTACGGCGGAAGCGGCCGGAGTCACCGGGATCGACGACAGCTGGCGCTTCACGGTCCGAGGAGGAGCACGCGAGCTCTCGCTCAGCCTCGAGCAACTCCAGCAGCTTCCGCAGAGCCGCTCGGCGCTGCCGATCGCCTGCGTGGAGGGCTGGAGCCAGGGCGGACGCTGGGAAGGCGTGCGGATCAAGGATCTGCTCGAGCTGTGTGGCGCGCCGGCGGACTCGCGAGTGCGGGTGGTGTCGATGGAGAAAGGCGGGTTCTACGCGACGAGTGAGCTCCCCGAGCAGTTTGCGTCCGACCCGCTGACGCTGCTCGCACTGCGGCTGAACGGGGAGGAGCTGGCGCTGGACCACGGCTTCCCGGCCCGGATCATCGCCCCCAACCGGCCCGGCGTACTCCAAACCAAGTGGGTTCATCGGCTGGAGGTCATCGCATGAAGACCCGGATCGGATTGGCAGGCGCCGGCGTACTGCTAGGCCTATGGGGTGTTTGGAAGCTGGCCACTACGGTCGACCTGCACGGCCTGATCCGGTTACCGCTGTGGCTGGCCGGAGCGGTCGTGGCAGACGATTTCTTCCTGGTGCCGTTGACCGTCACCGCCGGCTGGCTGGTGACGCGGTGGGCGAGCAGACCGGACGGGCATCGGACCATCGGCGCCGTCCGGACGACGCTGTTGTACGTCGGCATCACCAGCCTGATCGCAGTCCCGTTGCTGCTGCGTCAGGGCAAAGGTGTGAACCCGACGATCCTGCCGCGCGACTACCTCCGCGACTGGTTATTGCTGGAGGCAACGATTGTCGCGGCCGGGATCGTCAGCTACTTCATCGCTTCACGTTCAGCAGGGAGCGCGCTTCGTCCGGTGACATCGGCGGCCGTTGGGCGAGCGTGGCGAGGGCTGCGGCGCGTTCGACGAGCTCCGCGTTGTGAGTGACCGGCTGCCCCTTCGCGAGCGTCAGCGTGTCCTCCATGCCGACGCGGAGGTTGCCGCCCTTCGACAGCGCGGCCAGCGCGACGGTGATCGCCGTACGACCGATGCCCGTGGCGGACCAGGACGTCACGGCGTCCGGTAACGCGTTGACCGCGGCAACGAGCGCATCCGCCGTACCGGGCATGCCGCCGGGGACGCCCATGACCAGGTCGCAGTGCACGCGCCCGCCGTACGGCAGGCCGTACTTGCCGAGGAGCCGGTGCAACGCGGCGACATGGCCGAGGTCGAACAGCTCGAACTCGGGCACGACCTCGCGCTCCTGGGTGAGCTGGTAGAGCTCGGTGACGAACGGCCACGGGTTCATGAACACGTCGTCGCCGAAGTTGACCGTGCCCATGGTCAACGAGCAGGAGTCCGGTACGGCGTCGAGCACGCGCAGCCGGTGATCGTACGGATCGGTGACCGCACCGCCGGTGGACAGCTGCACGATCAGCGCCGTGTTCTCCCGGACCGCGGCGACGGTCTCGGTCAGCCGGCCGAGGTCGAGGGTCGGCTTGTGCTCCCCGTCGCGGATGTGGATGTGAATCATCGCCGCTCCCGCGGCCTCGCACCGCTTCGCGGTCTCGACCAGCTCGTCGAGCGTGGTCGGCAACGCCGGGCAGTCCGCCTTCGCGGTCTCGGCACCGGTGGGAGCAACAGTGATCAGAGTCGACGCCATGGACGAATCCTGCCAGATCGGTCGCGAAAGCGGATATTTGCCGGTCCTGAGGTCCGATCACCGGACGATCTCCGGCAGGAGAGGATGGCCTCATGAGAGCCGTAGTACAAAGAGTCAGCCGGGCATCGGTCACCATCGACGGCGAGGTGGTCGGGGCCATCGACGGGCCCGGACTGCTCGTCCTGCTGGGTGTCACCCACGACGACACCGCCGAGAAGGCGGCCACGCTGGCCGCGAAGATCTGGACCCTGCGCATCCTCCACGGCGAGCGCTCCGCCGCCGACGAGCACGCCCCGATCCTCGCGATCAGCCAGTTCACCCTGTACGCCGACACCCGCAAGGGCCGCCGCCCGTCGTGGAACAACGCCGCGCCGGGCCCCGTCTCCGAACCCCTCTACAACTCCTTCTGCGACGCCCTCGAATCCCTCGGCGCAAAGGTGGAACGCGGCCGCTTCGGCGCCCACATGGACGTCGCCCTCACCAACGACGGCCCGGTGACGCTCATCCTGGACGCATAAAGAACCGGCCCCCGGATCCGTGCGGGATCCGGGGGCCGGGGTGTTCTGGGTCGGTGAGGTTCGACTCAGATGGCGTCTGCCGAGGTCAGCTGACGACGCCCGCGGCCGAGTGGCCGACGACGACCTTGGTGTTCAGGCCCTGAACCTCGACAACCAGCGCGTTCACCGAGATGTAGCGCTTCTGCCGCATGACCTGGTTGAAGGTCAGCCGGGCGATGCCCGGGATCTCCAGCGTCTTGTTCTCGCCGGTCGGAACCGCGTAGGACTTGCCGCCGACCCGGATCGAGGCGATGGTCGAGGACGAGCTCACGCCGGCCTTGTTGTCCTTGGTCTTCCACGCCGAGGCGGAGGACTCGATCGCGCCGATGGACAGGCTGCCCACCTTCACGCCCGCGACGTGCGAGGTGAAGTTGATGTAGGACTTGTCCGCACCGATGGCGCCGTTCTTGGTGGTGTAGACACCGCCGACGTAGGCGACCTTCGGGATGTTCAGCTCGCCGACCGCGACCCGGACCGTCTTGCCCTCAGTGCCCTGGCAGGTGGTCTGAAGGGACGTCGCGTCGGAGACGACCAGCTTGTCGGCCGTGGCCTTGGTGCCGTAGGCGTCACCGATGACCAGTGCGGTCGCCGGCTTCGAGATCTCCGCGCGGGTCTTCAGCACCGCGACGTCGACGCCCTGCGGGATGTACTGGTTCTTCACCGTCGCGTGCAGCACAACGGCCTGCGCGTACGAGTAGATACCGGAAGCGGTCTTCACGCCGCCGACCCGGTTCAGCACGATGTAACCGAGACCCGGAACCGCGATCTTGGTGTTCCACTTCGGCTTGAGCAGCGACGGCACCGAGATCGCGCCGATCCGCACGCCCGCGAACGTCGTGTCGCCGGTGTACGACAGCTGGCCCTTGGAGTACTTGGCCGTCGTCGTGGTCTTCACGCCGGTCAGCGTGACCAGGTTGCCGACGCGGATGTCGGCCGCCGTTGCGGTGCTGGTGACGCCCGTTCCGCTCTTGTTGTTGAACGCGTGCGTGTCGGTCTTCACCGAGCGTGCGATCGCCTGGTTGTTCACGTTCGCCGTGGACAGGTCGTTCTTGTCGTGCTTGGTGGCGTCAGTGGTGCAACCAAACTTGCTGATGACCTGCGGACCGCTGTTCGCCAGGCCGGATTCGACGTCGGTGCCGTACGAGTAACCGCTGTATCCGAAAACCGGCGAGGCGGACGCCGAACCCGAGGTCAGCGCGATCGTAGAAGCCACGCCGACGACCGCCGCAACTCCGACGGCAGCGAGCTTCTTGTATCCGATGCGGGGTCGCATTGACCCCTCCTCCCTGAGTGATGACGTGACCCGAAGCGCGGGTCAGGACACAGACACAACTCAGCCGATTGCGGTAGGTGACGAGCCGACCGCGCTCTGAGACCTAACCGTTACATTGCTGCTCGGCCCACGAGATTTCCCCCGCCGACCCGTAACCCGGATGCGATGACCTCAAATCCCTGCCGGGTAAGCGATCCCGGGCATGCCGAAGGGCCCGGACGCGCAAGGTCCGGGCCCTTCGTGCTTACTTCAGGGTGGGCCACCGATGGGTGGTGGTGGCACCTTGTGTAACGACCGACTGCTCAGACGGTGACGGCCACTTCCGCGACCTCGCCGTACTGCGCGACCACCTGGCGGTCGACCGGGTCGGCCTTCGGGGCCAGCGTCCGCAGCGTCCAGCTGCCGGGCGCCGCGAAGAACCGGAAGTGCCCGGTGGCCGACGTCGGCACCTCGGCGGTGAACTCACCGGTGGAGTCCAGCAGCCGCACGTACGCGCCGCCGACCGGCTCCTCGCCGCGCAGCACCTGGCCCTGGATCACTGCTTCCTTGTCGACGTCGACACCCTTGAGGTCGAGGCCGCCCTTCGTTGCTCCGCACATGTGTCAGGCCTTTCCGGGTTCGTCGCCGAGGGCAACGGGTACGCCGACCAGCGAGCCCCACTCGGTCCAGGAACCGTCGTAGTTCTTCACGTTCTCCTGGCCGAGGATCTCGTGCAGCACGAACCAGGTGTGCGCCGAGCGCTCGCCGATGCGGCAGTACGCGATCGTGTCCTTGCCGAAGTCCACGCCGGCGTCGGCGTACAGCGTCTTCAGCTCGTCGTCGGCACGGAAGGTGCCGTCGTCGTTGGCCGCCTTGCTCCACGGGATGTTCGCCGCGGTCGGGATGTGACCCGCGCGCTGCGCCTGCTCCTGCGGGAGGTGGGCCGGGGCGAGCAGCCGGCCGGCGTACTCGTCGGGGCTCCGCACGTCCACCAGGTTCTTCACGCCGATGGCCTCGTTGACCTCGTCGCGGAACGCGCGGATGTCCAGGTTCGGGGCCTTGGCGGCGTACTCGGTCGCGTCGCGCTTGACGACCTCGTCGGTCAGCTCGCGGCTGTCGAGCTCCCAGCGCTTGCGGCCGCCGTCGAGCAGGCGGACGTCACCGTGGCCGTAGAGCTTGAAGTACCAGTACGCGTAGGCCGCGAACCAGTTGTTGTTGCCGCCGTACAGCACGACCGTGTCGTCGTTCTTCACGCCACGCTCGGACAGCAGCGCGCTGAACTGCTCCTGGTTGACGAAGTCGCGACGGACCGCGTCCTGCAGGTCGTCCTTCCAGTCCAGCTTGATCGCGCCGGCGATGTGGCCGGCGTCGTACGCCGAGACGTCTTCGTCGACCTCGATCAGGACAACGCCGTCGTCATTCTTGTGCTCCTCGACCCAGTCGGCCGAGACGAGCGCGGATTCCCTGCTCATGTGTGCTGCCTCTCAGTTGGTAGCGGTGGTTGGCGTACGAATGCGGTGGATCAGCAGATAGGCCTCGCAGCCGAGGCAGAGCCCGACGGCCGCGTTCACGAACGCGGCGACCAGGGCGAATCCGGTGGCGACCACGCCCAGCACGGTGACACCGGTCAGGTACCCGATCAGACCGGCGACCGCGAAGACCAGGCCGACCAGCTGGGCGAACCGCGGCGGGGCCGCGTCCTCCAGTTCCTGCGGCGGGCCGATCCGGGGCCGGACCAGCCGCTTGAACAGCTGCCCGTACGGCGAGGCCTGCACGCCGAACGCGACCGAGATCGCGAACACCACGGCCTGCACGGCCAGCGGCCACGGGTTGTTCAGTACGAGCGTCAACGCCAGGACGACCGTGGTCACCCCGGCCGCGAACCGCAGCCCGCGCGGATCAACCTTCTGTGCCGCCGATAATTCGGACATGACAACTCCTGCGAGGAGGAGGGCTGTCGAGCCGGACCCGCCCGGGTGTGCGGGGAGACGACGTACGCGGAACCGTGCTCAGCGACCGGTTCCGCAGCGCTCGGGACGCCGCCTGGTCAGCGGCGTCGACACAGCGATGAGCGCACCCGGCAGTTGTCCACTGCCCTGCGCTTCGTCAGCCATGTCGTGTAAACCACGGATCGAGCGTACGGAACCTGGCCGGGTGTGCCGACCGTGGTCCCATTACTTGAGACAACTGATCACATGGTGATATCAGACGCGGACAACGTTGGTAGCCGCTACCTTGTCGTGCAGCGCCTGGTTCTTGTCGTCCCACAGCGGCCACAGGTAGTTGATCAGCGCGATGAAGCCGGCCAGCGTGCCGACCAGCGGGATCGCGCCGAGCACGCTGAGCGCCATCTCGAAGCCGTACCGCTTGGCGACCGCCGAGCCGGGCGGGTTGCCGGGGACCTCCCGCAGCCGGACCGCGATCCCGAGCAGCATCTTGCCCGGGGTGGCGCCCTTCTTGGTCAGGAACAGGTACTCGTAGATGAACGACACCACGAGACCGATCAGGATCGCCGGGATCATCCACTTGTAGACCTCGGGCGGCAGCGTGGTCGAGGTCGTCGGGGTGCCGGCCTCGGCCGCGTCCATCGTGGACTTGAAGTAGTCCCAGAGGACCTGCGAGTACTTGTAGTAGAAGTAGCCGGTGAGCGGCAGCCCGACGATGCCGACGATGATCGAGTCGATGATCCGCGCGAACACCCGCCGCCACCAGCCCGAGAGCAGTTGGCCGTCCGGGGTGGTGTGCGGAGGCTTGCCCGGGTAGCCGTAACCCTGCTGCTGCGGGTGCCCGTACTGCGGTTGCTGGTACTGCTGGCCGTACGGCGGCTGCTGCGGTCCGGCGTACTGCCCGTACTGCGGCTGCTGCTGAGGCTGCTGGTGCGGCGGGGCGTACTGGCCGTACTGCGGTTGCGCCGGACGGGTCGGCTCCGTGGGCGCAGCGCCACCGCCGTACACCTGGCCGTGCTGGGCTGCCTGGCCGTACTGCGATGGGGCGCCGAACTGCCCTTGGTACGGCGCCGGGCCCTGTTGCGCGCGGCGCTGGTCGGTCCAGGTGCTGCCGTCCCAGTACCGCTGCTGGGTCGGGTCCGCGGGGTCGTCGTACCAACCGGCTGGAGAGCTCACGCGGAGAGTCTTACTTACCTGCAGGTGCATGCGCCATTCGGTTGCACCTACCGGACGGTGGTCAGCTCGCCTGGCGGTCGATCGCGGTCGCCAGCGCGGCGATCACGTCGGGCTTGCGCGGTGCTCCGCTGGCACGCTTCACCACGGCTCCGGTGCTGTCCAGCACCAGCGTGGTCGGCGTACGCAAGATGTCGAGCCGGCGTACCAGCTCGAGGTGGGACTCCGCGTCCAGCTCGACGTGGCGTACTCCGTCGACCATGCTCTCGACCTCGGCCAGCGTCCGCCGGGTCGCCCGGCACGGCGCACAGAACGCCGACGAGAACTGCAGCAGCGTCGCCCGCTCCCCGAGCTCCCCACCGACCTCCGCGGCCGTCACCCGCTCCACGTCGTCCTCGCTCTTCCCACGAAACCGTCCGTCAACCCAAGCCTTGAGCACACTCAGCACCACGCCGGCGGCCACAGCCCCGACCAGCACCCACACTCCAAGACTCACAATCATCCACGGTACGACCCCTCATCCACCTCTCAACCACCCGTTTCACCCACTGAGAACCCGTCTGTCTTAATGGGCATGTGGAGAGTGGGTTGGTGGTGCGGGCCGGGGTGGTGATTCCGGAGGGGGAGTTGGCGTGGCGGTTCTCGCGGTCGGGTGGGCCGGGTGGGCAGTCGGTGAACACGACCGACAGTCGGGTGGAGTTGAGCTTCGACGTGGCGGGGACGTCGGCGTTGAGCGACGTACTGAAGGCGCGCGCGCTCGAGCGGCTGGAGTCGCGGCTGGTGGACGGGGTCGTGACGATCGCGGCCTCGGAGTACAAGTCGCAGTGGCGTAACCGGGAGGCTGCCCGCGAGCGCCTGGTCGCGCTGATGCGTGACGCGATCGCCCCGCCGCCCCGGAAGCGGCGGCCGACGAAACCTTCGAAGGCGTCCGTACGGCGGCGTCTGGACGACAAGAAGCGCCGCGGCCAGACCAAGCGCCTGCGCGGTCGCCCGGACGACTGACGCGGCCCTCTGGCTGGTTACGCTTCCGCCGTGCAGGAAACGGGGAGCGGGGGGTCGGAACAAGAGGAGCCGGAAGAGCTCCCGGAGTTCCAGGATCTGAAGGTGCGCGGTCGCTCACTGCGGACGTGGTCGGTCAGCGCGGCCGTCGTGCTGCTGGCGGTCTCCGCGGCGTTCGGCGGTCTGAAGAAGGCCGGAGCGGAGACTCCGCACGTGGCCGCGGGCACCGCGATCGACGCCGGCCAGTTCGAGGTGACGATCCAGCGCGTCGTCACGCTGAAGGACCTGAAGCCGCTGTTCACCCCGGACGACGGCGGTGCGCTGATCGCGGTCGTGACCAAGCTGAAGGTGACCGACGACACCGGTACGACGCCGCCGTCGGACCTGATCCGGCTGATCGGCGTACCGGGGGTGAAGGACACCGATCCGCCGCTCGGCACCACCAACGCGCGTGACGCGACCATGAACCCGGTCCTCACACCCGACGCCGGCGAGGACGTCGCGTACGTCTGGAAGTTGCCCAAGGCCACGCAACTCCCGACCGAGGTCAGTCTGACCGTGCAGGGCTACGAGCACGAGGACGAGTCGATCCTCGATCACCACGAGAAGTGGCTCCCGGACAAGGTGGTTGCCGACAGCACCGTGAAGGTGATCCGCCGGTGACCGAGCGGAGGATACTCAATCTCGGCCTCACGCTGGCAGTGCTGGTCACGATCGTCGGCCTGTACCGCCTGACCCCGACGCAGAAGGACATCCAGGACCCCACGCCGGTGAAGGGCATCATCGGCCGCACCGTGAAGACGCCGCGGTTCGACCTGACCGTCAACGACGTCCGCGTCGGCAAGAAGCTGCGCATCCCGCACTCGACGCCGGACCGGGACACGCTCACCGACTTCGTCGTGGTCGACGCGACGATCACCGCCACCCGCGAACCGATCCACGTCGCGAACGTCCGGATCAGGTCGTCCGACGGCGTCACGTATCTCGGTGCCAACCGCAACGGTCTGGACGAGGTCGACCTGACCGGCACCGAGCTCTCGCCGGACATCCCGGTCCGCGGGTCGTTCGTGGTCGAGATGCCGGCCGGCAAGGTGCCGGGGGCAACGTTGCTGGTGATGGAGAAGTCGATCCTCAACGACCTGGAGCCGCAGGTCACCGTCCCGCTCGGACCCGACACGGTCAACGTCCAGGATGTCGTGGAGCTGACCCCTGCGAGCGACACATGACCGGCGCGCGACGGGCCCGCCGTGGCTGGTTCAGCAAGAACACGGCCGCGCTGGCGACCCTGGTGCTGGCGATCCCGCTCGCCGGCTGGTGGACCACCCGGAGCGATTACAAGTCCTGGTACGACGCTGAGCCCCGCGACCCCGTCGTCGTGTCGGCCGGCGGTACGTCGTACAACAACGCGATCTGGTACGGCGCGAGCGTCGAGCAGGATCCCCGGCCGGTGCGGGCCGGTTCGGGTGACGCCCTGCCGGACGGGACCACGCGGATCCGCGTGTACTTCCGGATCCAGGTGAACCAGCTGTCCGCGCTCGACGGGCTCGGCGGCTGCCAGCTCCACCTGCGCGCGCCGGACGGCCGTATCTGGGACGACACGTTGATCGCGGACGACTACCAGGACCGTCCGACCGGCTGCACGGGCGGGTACGACGACAAGCCGGAGAGCTGGCGCGGGAAGTTGGCGCAGTACTACGTGAAGCCGGTCGCCGGGAAGCCGTTCGAGACGGTCGCGGTGTTCGTCGTACCGACGTCTGTCGCCGGCAGCGTGCAGCCGACGATCACCTTCGCTACGAAGCTCCCTCAGTACTTGGCATTCCCGAGGTAGCAGCACTCAGGTCGGTGACGCCGTGGTCTCCCGCCGACTGCTCGTGGACAGCGCGGGTCCGGGGCGTCAGGTAGCCGGCCAGTCCGCCGATCATCCGGTCGTACGCCGCGGCGAGCAGGCTGACCTGCAGGGAGATCTTCAGCCCGTCGGTGAGCAGGTTCAGGGGCTCGTCGATGACCAGCCAGAACTGCAGCGTGTGCGGGCCGAGCACCCAGAGCTTCAGCGCGATCCACACTGCACTGGCTGCGAACGTGACAACCGCCCAGGCCAGGAAGTACCCCAGCATCGGCCGCAGCCCGGATCGGACGACCAGCCGGAACGCATTGGCCACCGGGATCCAGCGGTCCTTCCAGTCGGAGACCACCGAGTTCCCGGCGATGCGGACGATCCGCGGCGTCTGTTGCCAGCGATGCGTGATCCGGTCGAACTTCCAGCGTGGTGCGTCGAGCTTCTGCACGACGCGGCCGTAGATGACCGCGGTCATGGTGATCCACATCAACGGCAGTACGGCGGCGTCCCACAGGTCGGCGATGCCCGCCGCGACGAAGCCGGTGACCGTGTCCCACACCGCGCGGACCTGGTCGACACCGAGCACCTGGTCCAGGACCGAGGTGTAGCCGTCGTGGAGCCATTGCCAGACCACGCGCTCCTTCAGCCACGTCATGGGTGGCGGGATGACCGACGTGGCCTGGTAGACCACCACGAAGATCCACAGCGCCTCGAGGTAGGTGACGAACAGCTTGCGGACCGGCCCTTCCTTCTCCTTCTTCCACTTCTTGAATGCGAAGCGGAGCAGGTACGCCGTGAGGCCGAGGCCGATGAACAGCCAGGTGGACAACGACTGCAGTCCCTCCGACGGCTGCGGCACCGTACCGCCGGTCAGAACGGTCGCAGCGGTCTCGTTGACCTTGTGAACCGCCAGTTGGTACTCGTAGTCGAGCGCCTCGTTCTGCAGGAACTTGTACGCCGCGTAGAACGCCAGGAACGGCAGCAGCGCCGCAGCCAGCGCGTCGAGGGGCTTGTGCTCGTTGCCGGGCTCCATGCCGTCCGGTGCGAGGGTGCCTTCGGCAACAGCCCGCCGGTGGAACGGCAACTCGCCACGCAGCACCAAGAACATGCCCACGTACATCGCGAGCGAGACCACGACGAGCAGAGCGAGTACTGCGATACCGGCAGCCTCAGCCTTGGCCCCTGCTTGTACGGCGACCCACTGCAGACCGCGGTGGGCCAGCTGGGCCACCAGAAAGACCGCGAACAGGCGCGGCCAGGCCTTGCCGAACAGGACCCCCGCCCGCCCCACCGTAGTGAGTAGCGTCCCCGACTCCATCGCCACGGCGCCGAATGTACCCCGGCGGAAGCTCTCCTCAGCCGCCGGCGAACGGCGGCAGCGCGTCGACCAGGGCACCTTGCCGCAGCGGCGTGGCCGGGTCGGCGCGCTCGCCGTCCATGAGGAACGTGCAGATCGAGAGCACCCGCGCCAGCTCCGGCCGGTCCGTCGAAACGGTGCTGACCAGGTCGCGGATCGAGCCTGCCTCGGCGGTCGCAGACGACTCCCCCGCGGCTGAACGAGCGGCAGCGAAGTACCTGATGGTGACTTCCGGCATCTGGTCGGCGCCTCACTAATCGGTTAAGTCTTCGGCTATTATGTCAGCTTGCTGTTCTGCCCAGTGTGTCTCAGGCCCCCGGCAACGACGCCGCCGGGGCCTGACGTGCACGAGGACCGCATCGCATCCTCTGGATCCGATGATCAGCACAAGGAGACGGCGTGAGCACGTTGCTTCTGCTGACGAACGCGCTGCAGGCCTCCACCGAGGTCCTGCCCTCGCTCGCCCTGCTCCCGCACCAGATCCGGATCCTGCCGCCCGAGGTCGCCGCGCTGGTCGACGCCCCGGACGCTGACGCCGTGCTGCTGGACGCCCGCCGCGACCTGGTCGCCGTTCGGAGCGCCTCCCGGCTGATCCGCACAACCGGCATCGACGTACCGCTCATCCTGGTCGTCACCGAGGGCGGTCTGACCGCCGTCAACGCCGACTGGGGCGCCGACGACGTGCTGCTCGACACCGCCGGCCCGGCCGAGATCGAGGCGCGGTTGCGGCTCGTCATCGGCCGCCTCGCCGCGACCCGGAACGACGAGCCCGAGTCCACGCTGATCCGCAGCGGCGACGTCGTGATCGACGAGGCGTCGTACACGGCGAAGCTCAACGGGCGCGCGCTCGACCTGACCTACAAGGAATTCGAGCTGTTCAAGTTCCTGGCGCAGCACCCGGGCCGCGTGTTTACCCGCGAGCAGCTGCTCCAGGAGGTCTGGGGCTACGACTACTTCGGCGGCACCCGGACCGTCGACGTCCACGTACGCCGCCTGCGCGCCAAGCTCGGCCCCGAGCACGAGTCGCTGATCGGCACCGTGCGGAACGTCGGCTACCGCTTCGTCGTACCGCCGACCACCCGCGAGCCCGCCGAGGCTAAGGCCTGAGCCCGGCCCGCTCAGAAGAAGAACTTCAGCAGCGTAAAAGCGAGGCCGGCCGCCGCGCACAGCGCTGCCTTCCAGGACCCCACGCCCTGCCGGAACCCCGCCACGAACGTCCCGATCGTGACCGGCACGAGCATCACCAGCAACGTGACCCCGGCCGCGTGCACCCCGACGTGCGCCTGGAACGTCAGCAGCCAGCCGACCACGAACGCGAACGCCAACCCGAGCCAACTGCTGGTCCGAACCGACCCATCACCTGCATCGCTGCGGTGCCCACGATGCGACGCCCGAGCGGGCCGCCGATGTGAGGTCGGAGCAACGTGCGCCATTCACTCACCTTCCGTAAGTGCCTGAGCACGCAAGGTACCAGGAAGGTCGGTGCGGACGAAAAACCGGTACGCCGCACAGGGTGTGCGACGTACCGGTTCTCGGTGCGGGTCAGGATCCGATGGAGATCCGGTCGGTGGCGACCGGGGTGTACGGGTCGTGGGCGGTCAGGTAGTTCGCGAAGGCGTCGATGTCGAGGCCGCCGAAGAACTTGTTCGTCGCGGTGGTGAAGGCCGGGAAGCCGTCGCCGCCGTCGGAGAGGAAGTTGTTCGTGACGATGCGGTACGACGTACCGTCCACCAGCGGCTGGCCGCCGATCTTGATCGAGTCCGCCACGATCTTCGAGCCCGCCGCGGCCGCCGGGTTCCAGGTGTAGGTGATACCCGAAACCTGGAGCACCTTGAACTTCGGCGCGTCCGGACCGTTCACGCCGGAGAACTGCTGCTCGAGCAGGGTCTTGATCTGCGCGCCGGTCATGTCCATCGAGACCAGGAAGTTGTTGAACGGCTGCACGGTGAACGCCTGCCCGAAGGTGACCTCACCGCCGTTCGACGCGAGGTCCGCGCGAATGCCGCCCGGGTTCATGAACGCCGCGACCGGGGTCTTCCCGCCGGACACCACGGACGGGTCGGCCAACTGCGCGTCGGCGATCAGGTTGCCCAGCGGCGACTCGAGTGAGTCGTCTGGCGTCCGTACCACCGACGGGGTGGTGATGTGGCCGATCACCTTGGTCTCGATCGGCGCGACCAGCGTCTTGTACTTCGTGATCAGGTCGGCCGTCTTACGGTCCGGCACCACGTCCTGGGTGACGATCTGGTTGTTCGCCAGCGTGTTCACCCGGTCGACGTCGCCGGTCGCGTTGTCGATGCTCAGCCGGACGTCGGTGACGACGCGGCCGAACGACGACGCGCTGGTGACGAGCCGCGGCTTACCGGCCTTGTCGGTCAGCGAGCAGTTGTACGCCTGGTGGGTGTGGCCGGAGATGATCGCGTCGATCTCCGGGTCCAGGCCGGCGTTGATGTCGACGATCGGCCCGGAGATGCCCGGGCAGCTGTTGTACGCCTTCGGGTCGGCCGGGAAACCGCCCTCGTGCAGCAGTACGACGATCGACTTCACGCCCTTCTTCTTCAGCACCGGGACCAGCGCGTTCGCGGTCTCGACCTCGTCCTTGAACGTCAGGCCCTCGACACCGGACTTCGTGACGATGTTCGGGGTGTTCTCCAGCGTCATACCGATGAAGCCGACCTTCTGGCCGTCCGCGAACGTCTTGATCGTGTACGGCGCGAACAGGGTCTTCTGGGTGTTGGTGAAGAACACGTTCGCCGACAGGTACTTGAACTTGGCGCCGGTGAACGGGTGCTTCAGGTCCGGGCAGGAGTTCTGGTTGTTCTGCCCGTCGCCGTCGGGCAGGCAGCCGCCGGTCTGCATTCGGAGCAACTCGTGCCAGCCCTCGTCGAACTCGTGGTTACCCACCGACGCAGCCTCGAGCCCCATCCCGTTCATCGCCTCGATCGTCGGCTCGTCGTGGAACGCGGCCGACAGCAGCGGCGAGGCGCCGATGAGGTCACCGGCCGCGACCGTGACCGAGTCCTGGCCCTTCGCCTTCGCGGCGGCCCGCAGGTCCTTCAGGTACGTCGCGAGGTACGCGGCGCCGCCTGCCGGGATGCCGTTGATGTTGCCGCCCGAACCCGTCGCCGGCTCCAGGTTGCCGTGGAAGTCGTTGATCGCGAGCAGCTGGATCTGGGTGTGGGTCGGCTTCGGCTTCTTCGCCTGTGCCTGCGCCTGTGCCTGTGCCTGCGCCTGTGCCTGGGCCTGCGCCTGGGCCTGGGCCGCCTGGGTGCCGGTCGGTGCGGCGCCGGCTGCCTGGCTCACGGATCCCCCCGCGGCCAAGGCGAGCACCACGGCCGTCCCGGTGGCGAGCAGTCCCACCGCTCGACGTCCCCCCGGCCGCGCTTTGTCCCGTCCTGTCAGGGCCATGTCAACTCCGTTGTTGTGGTTGTGAGTCCGCTGAAGTTACCTGAGCAGCAAACCTTCTTTCCAGAACCTGAGAATGAACTCAGCTGAACTCTTTTACTG
Organism: Kribbella sp. NPDC000426; assembly: GCF_040300265.1. Taxonomy (NCBI): domain Bacteria; kingdom Bacillati; phylum Actinomycetota; class Actinomycetes; order Propionibacteriales; family Kribbellaceae; genus Kribbella; species Kribbella sp. NPDC000426. Next base: position 1,569,969 of record NZ_JBEPDK010000001.1, read on the forward strand.
TGTTCCGGTGACCCTCGAAGCCGTTCCCTCACCGTTGCCCTCGGCCACCGCCGCCGCCGTCACGGAACTCGCCCGCGCGGCAGCACACAGCGACGGCGTGAACCCGCTGTCCGAACGCACCCTCCTGCACCTCGACGGCGAGCACCCCGAGGACGTCCACGTCCTCGCGTACGAAGGCGATCCCGGCACCATCGAGGTCACCGGCCTGCAGAGCGCCCGCAACCTCGTCGGGTACGCCGCCTTGTCCCCCGACGGCTCGGCCGAACTGGTCGTCGCCCCTTCCGCCCGTCGGCAGGGCTACGGCACGGCGCTGCTGCGCATGCTGCTCGACCACGGCGGTTCCCGCACTCGCGTCTGGGCCCACGGACGCCTGCCTGGCTCGGACGAGCTGGCCCGGCGACTCGGTCTGGAGGTAACACGTGAGCTCTACTTCCTCCGCCGTACCAGGGCCTCGCTGCCGGAACCGGTGTGGCCGGACGGGATCGCCGTACGAACGTTTGTCCCCGGCAAGGACGACTCCGCCTGGCTGGCGGTGAATGCGGCGGCGTTTGCCGACCACCCGGAGCAGGGCAGCTGGACCGCCGAGGACCTGACCGAGCGGATCCAGCAACCCTGGTTCGACGCTGCTGGCTTCTTCTTGGCCGTCGACGCGACCACCGACGCCCTGGCCGGCTTCCACTGGACCAAGGTCGAGGACGGCGTAGGCGAGGTCTACGTAGTAGGCGTCTCCCCGTCCCACCAAGGCTCCGGCCTAGGCAAAGCCCTAACCCTCCAAGGCCTCCACCACCTACAGGACGACCGAAACCTAGACTCCATCGTCCTCTACGTAGACGGCACCAACACCCCAGCCCGAGCCCTCTACACCTCCCTCGCCTTCACCACAGCCGCCCTAGACGTCCAATACGCCCCCACCAACACCCCCGCCTAACACCCCGCGCGGCGCGCCCACCTGACGCCCCGTGCAGCGCGCCCACCTGACGCCCCTCGCCTGATGCCCCTCGCCTGATGCCCCTCGCCTGATGCCCCTCGCCTGATGCCCCCGCGTGACGCGCCTGCCTGACGCCCCCGCCTGATGCCCCCGCGTGGCCCGCCCTCGTGACGCGCCTGTGTGACGCGCCTGCCTGACCCCACCGCATAACGCCCCCGCCTGACGCCACCCGCCTGACACCCCCGGCCTGATGCCCCGCGTGGCGCGCCCGCCTGACGCCCGCCTAACGCCCCCGCCTGATGCCCCCCGGGTGTCGCGCCTGCGCGGCGCGCCTCCGTGACGCCACCGCCTAATGCCCCCACCTGACGCATCCGGGTGGCGCGCCTGCCCGACGCCATCGCCTGACACCCCTGCGTGAGGTGCCGGCGGCACGAGCCACCAACGCGACCTACCAGCGCGACCTACCGAGGTCCCGGGGAAGGCGCGAACCCACGACGACGCCTGCGCGAGATGCCTGTGAACGACCTCACACCGAAGTCACCCCCTCACTTCGCGTCATAACCCCCGCCCCCACCCGTCCCACCACCAACCAGGAGCCGTCCGAGCCTCTAACCCCCCAGCCGGGCGGCTCCTGGCCCCCAACCCACTTATCCACAACTGCACCTTTTGACATCGAACCGAGCCCCACACCCCCGTTACGATCATTTCGACTACGGAGGGCAGACACTCGTGACACACCGCAACAGGCCAACCCTCACCTTCCTGGCCTGCCTATGCGCCACCACACTCCTAACCGCCTGCACGAACGGCAGCCCAGCAGCAGGCCGCCCCAACACGGCCCCACCGAGCCCGTCAGCCGGCACGAGTAGTAGCTCATCCGCGAGCGCACCGACCAGCACCACGAGTCCCGGATCTGGATCCGCGACACCAACAACTGCGCCGGAGCGACCGAAGCCCGCGCAGGGGGTGACGCTCGCGGCAGCAGACCAGTTCGTCCGCTACTACAGCGATCTGATGAATTATGCAGCCGACACGGGCGACACGGCCGCACTGCTGAGCGCGAGCGATGCGGGCTGCGGGAATTGCCAGGCATATGCAGACTTCATTGCGAAGTCCAACGCGGCGAACGGTCTGCTGGCCGGTGATTACCACGAGCACATTACCGATGTACAGGAGTTGACCAAGGGAAAACCTGGATTTGCTGGTGGATCGGCCACCCTGCGCGTCGGCGCGTACACGAGCAAGGAGACGCAGGCCGATACGCCGCTGGCCAGCAAGCCATCGACATACACGCGCGAATTTGCCTTGTTTGCCAAGGGCGGCAATTGGGTCATGTATGAGATGAAGCAGACAAAGCAATGAAAGCGATAGTCGGCATTGCCGCGTTCTCAATCGCCACCCTGACGGCGTCGGTGAGTGTCTGGGCATCACCTGACCAGGCACGCGTCTCGCAGGTGGCCACGACGTCTACGCGGGATCCGGTCAAGCCTCCTGTTGTGAAGGTCAAGAACAACAAGGACAAGGTGACGGCCGGCGCGACGCAACGCACGACCAACCGACTGGATCTAGGCAAGCCCGAGAAGAAGACCTCGTCAAAACCCAAACACCCGGCAGCAGGCACCAGCAAACCCCGCCGCTCCAAGGATGATCTGACAACCACGATCTCGGATCGGGACGACATCAAGCTCAACATCGGTGTCTGTGGTCGGATGCAGCCGGACGGCACTGTGCCTGGTCCCAGTCGGTGTCAACCGGTGGGCGTGGATGAGCGCAACATGTCTCGCCGCCGTGAGCCCCGGGTGGTGACTCCGAGGCCCCAGGATGTCACCTGGGAGGAGGTCCGGTCAGAGACGAAGGACATCATGTTTCCAGGGCTTCCTGTGAAGGTGCAGCCGAACGGGCGGACGTTGGTGAACCTGGACACGATCGTCTACACCGAGGACAACGGGGTGGCGCGGACAACCGTCACACTCCTCGGTTTCCCGGTGGTGGTCGAGGCTACGCCCATCAATTACACCTGGCGATTTGGGGACGGTAGTCCTGCCTTGACGACCAGCACTCCTGGGAAGCCGTACCCGTCCAAGGAGATCACTCACAAGTACATGAACCGTGGCAACGTCAGTCTCACGGTGACTACCGATTACGCGGCCCGATTCAACGTAGCCGGTACAGGTTGGCAGTACGTCGAAGGCACCGTCGCCATCACCGGACCAGCCACCCCGCTCCTGGTTCGTGAGGCTGTGCCTGTGCTTGTGGATCCCGGGCGCTGAGCTGAGCGCGGACGGAAGGCCTGCACAGGTGAGATTCCGCAAGAGGCAGTCTCGTCGTCTCGTCGTCTGCCTGAGCGTCTGCACACTCCTGGCGGCCTGCGGACGGGTGAGTTCTGGAGCCTGGCAGGCGAACACGGTGTCGCCGTCGCCGACCTTGGGGGCCTCGAGCGCGGCAGTCGTGAGTGGCGGACTGCCGACGTCGGTGCCGGTGCGGCCAGTGAAGGCGGTCGGGTTGAGTCTGGCTGCCGGGGCGGCATTCATCGGCTATTACGTCGAGTTGCTGAACTACGGCTACGCGACTGGGGACACGGTCCCGCTCCTGGCCAAGAGCGACAAGGGATGCGAGGGCTGCAGGGGCATTGCGGATTACTCGCGGAAGATCAACGTGAAGAACGGCGGCCTGGAGGGCGACTATGCCGATCACCTGGTCGCCGTCAAAGAGATCTATCGGGGCGAAGGCGGGCGGTTGGGTGGGTCCGCCGCGGTGAAAGCCGGAACATATTTCGAGCGCAGTTCGCCGGGCGCTTCGCCCGTCCCACAGGCAGGTGGCACCGGAACGATGGAGTTCTCCCTGTCTCCGAGCGACGGCAACTGGGTGATGTACGAGATGGAGATCAAGGAAGACGAGACGGGCTAATACAGCGCGTTTCTGAGGTGGTTGGTTAGGTGGGTGTGGGCTTGGCGGATTTTGCCGGGGACGGTTAGGAGGTTGGCGTAGCCGTGGCAGAGGGTGGGGTGGGGGAGGTGGGTGAGGTGGTTGCCGGCGGCGCGTAGGGCTTGGGCGTATTCGATGCCTTCGTCGCGGAGGGGGTCGAAGCCGGCGGTGGTGAGGTACGTCGGTGGGAGGCCGGTGAGGTCCTCGGCGCGGAGGGGGGAGACGATCGGGTCGGGGCGGATGGTGGGGTCGGGGGTGTAGTGGTCGCGGTACCAGATGATGTCGTTCTCGCTGAGGATGAAGCCCTCGGAGAAGAGGTCTCGGCTGGGGCGGCGGGCTACCAGGTCGACCGATGGGTAGAGGAGCACTTGGAGGGCAGGGTGCGGGAGGCCTCGGCGTACGGTCTGCTGGGTCAGTACGGCGGCCAGGTTGCCGCCCGCGCTGTCGCCGCCGACAGCGACCAGGGCAGGGTCGACGCCCAGGTCGTCGGCGTGTTCGACGGCCCACGTGAAGGCGGCGATCGCGTCCTCGGCAGCGGTGGGGGCGGGGGCTTCGGGGGCGAGACGGTAGTCGACGGACAGGACTCGGATCCCGGCGTCGGCGGCGATCGCGCGGCAGAGGCCGTCGTGGGTGTTGAGGTCGCCGACGACCCAGCCGCCACCGTGGAGGAAGACCAGCAGGCCCCGGCCGGATTCACGCGGTATGTAGAGCCGGGCGCCCAGTTGGCCGTCGGCTCCACGGACGGTCAGGTCGGTTACGCGCTGTAGTTCCGCGGGGGTGCCGGGGATCAGTCGGCAGAGGCTGCGGAAGTGGGCGCGGGCGGTGGCCGCATCGGTTTTGGTTGTGCGAGGCAACAGGTTGTCGACCCGGAGGAGCAACTGGAGGTCGGCGTCGAGGATGTTGCCGTCGATCTGGATCGGTGCGCCCGCGAGGCGGCGCCGGACGGCCGCGGGCAGGGCGTAGAGCGGGGTGAGGGCGTTGGCCTGCAAACCGGTCACCGTGTCGCGCAGTACCGAATCCAGTCGTGAGTTCACAAGGAGTGACGCTAGCAACCGCAGCCGCGGGGCGCCCTCCGCAAGCGACGAACGGGCCAGGAAAAGTCACATCGGCCAACGCGCGGACGGCTACCCGGAGTTCACCAAAGGGTGCGATCCTGGTCAGCGTGGCTGGAGACTTGCTGGCATCCCACAACCGGGAGTACGACGTCGAGCCGCCGTACGACATCAGTGCGGCCGGCGATCTTCCCGTTGACCGGTTCTCGGATCGGGAGCTGAGCTGGCTCGCGTTCAACCAGCGCGTCCTGGAGCTCGCCGAGAACGACCGGATCCCGCTGCTCGAGCGGGCCAAGTTCCTCGCGATCTTCGCCAGCAACCTGGACGAGTTCTATATGGTCCGGATCGCCGGTCTGAAGCGCCGCATCGCGGCCGGCGTCGCAGTACGGGCTGCCAGTGGTCTGCTCCCCCGCGAGGTCCTCGACCGCAGCCTGGCCCGGAGCCGCGAGCTGATGGACCGCCAGGCCGAGACCTGGCGCAAGTCCGTCCAGCCGGCGCTGGTCGACCAGGGCATCGAGATCCTCCGCTGGGACGAGCTGGAGCACAGCGAACGCGAGGACATGACCCGCTTCTTCCGGGAGCGCGTGTTCCCGGTGCTGACGCCGCTGGCGGTCGACCCGTCACACCCGTTCCCGTACATTTCCGGCCTGAGCCTCAACCTGGCGGTCGTGGTCCGCAACCCCGACACCGGCGGCGAGCACTTCGCCCGGGTCAAGGTGCCGCCGCTGCTGCCGCGGTTCGTGAAGGTCGCCGACGGCCGGTTCGTCCCGCTCGAGGACGTCATCGCGACCCACCTGGGCCAGCTGTTCCCGGGGATGGAGGTCACCCAGCACCACACCTTCCGGGTGACCCGCAACGAGGACCTCGAGGTCGAAGAGGACGACGCGGAGAACCTGCTGGCCGCGCTCGAGAAGGAGCTGCTGCGCCGCCGGTTCGGCCCACCCGTCCGGCTCGAGGTCGAGGAGTCGATCGACCCGCAGGTGAAGGCGCTGCTGCTGTCCGAGCTGGGCGTGACCGAGTCCGAGGTGTTCGAGCTCCCCGGCCCGCTGGACCTGCGTGGTCTGTTCACGATCGCCAGCCTGGACCGGGCCGAGCTGAAGTACCCCGGGTTCGTCCCGTCGACGCATCCGCATCTGGCCGAGGTGGAGACCTCCAACCCGGCCGACATGTTCCACGCGCTGAAGCAGCGCGACGTGCTGGTCCACCACCCGTACGACTCGTTCTCCACGAGCGTCCAGCGCTTCATCGAGCAGGCCGCCGCCGACCCGCACGTACTGGCCATCAAGCAGACCCTGTACCGGACCAGTGGTGACTCGCCGATCGTCGACGCGCTGATCGACGCGGCCGAGGCCGGCAAGCAGGTCCTGGTGCTGGTGGAGATCCAGGCGCGCTTCGACGAGCAGGCGAACATCAAGTGGGCCCGCCAGCTCGAGCACGCCGGCTGCCACGTCGTGTACGGCGTGATCGGTCTCAAAACACACTGCAAGCTGTCGATGGTGGTCCGCGACGAGCCGGACGGCCTGCGCCGCTATGCGCACATCGGGACCGGCAACTACCACCCGAAGACCGCCCGGCTGTACGAGGACCTCGGCCTGCTCACCAGCGACAAGGTGGTCACCGAGGACGTCGCACTGCTCTTCAACCACCTGTCCGGCTTCGGCCGCAGCGCCGGCTACCGGCGGATCCTGGTCGCCCCCCAGTCGGTACGGCGGGGCCTCCTCGAGCGCATCGAGCGCGAGGTCCAGCACCACCTGGCCGGTCGCCCCGCGCGCATCCGGTTCAAGGTGAACAGCCTGGTCGATGAGGCAGTGTGCGACGCGTTGTACCGGGCGTCCCAGGCCGGCGTTCCGATCGACCTGTGGATCCGCGGTATCTGCACGTTGCGTCCCGGCGTACCGGGCCTGTCGGAGAACATCCGCGTCCGCAGCATCCTGGGCCGGTTCCTCGAGCACAGCCGCGTGTTCCTGTTCGAGAACGGCGGTGAGCCGGAGGTGTGGATCGGCTCGGCCGACCTGATGCACCGCAACCTGGACCGCCGGGTCGAGGTGCTCGTGCAGCTGCGGGAGCCGGATCACGTGATCGAGCTGGGTGAGATGTTCGACCTGGCGATGGACGACACCACCGGCTCCTGGTGGCTGCAGGCGGACGACAGCTGGGATCCGCAACTGAACGGCCCGGACGGCCAGCCGCTGCGCGACCTGCAGGAGCGCCTGATCGCGACACGCGGACGCCGCCGGGCGATCGATCCAATCAGCTGACCGACGGAGCACATTTCCTAAGGTGAAGGTATGAGCAACCCGGCGACCGTTATCGCCGCGGGTGGTGTCGTCTGGCGAGAGCGCCGCGACACCCGTGAGGTGCTGTTGGTGCACCGCCCCAGGTACGACGACTGGTCCCTCCCGAAAGGCAAGCTGACCGCCCACGAGCACGTGCTGATCGCAGCGCGCCGGGAGATCGAGGAGGAGACCGGAGTCCAGGTCCTGCTCGGTCCCCCGCTCGGCGTGCAGCGGTACGCCGTACGCAAGAACGGCGGGACCGCGGAGAAGCTGGTCCACTACTGGTCCGCCGTACCGGTGGACGACCGCGACTTCGAGCCGAACGACGAGGTCGACGAGATCAGCTGGCTCCCGGTCGACAAGGCCCGTAACAAGCTCAGCTACCCGCGCGACGTGGACATCCTCGACGGACTGGAGCACGCCGTACCCGTGGTGGCCACAGTCGTGGTGGTCCGGCACGCGGAGGCGGTGAAGCGGAAGGACTGGGACGCCAAGGACACGATCCGCCCGCTCACCAGCAACGGTGCGGCGGTTGCGGAGCGGCTGACCGACGTACTGGCGGCTTTGGGCGCGAATCGGCTCATCAGCAGCGACGCGGAGCGCTGTGTCGCCACGGTGACGCCGTACGCCGCCTCTATCGACCGGCATATCCACCTGTGGCCGGAGATCTCGGAGCGCGGGTACGACGCTGACCCGGACTGCCTGCGCGGCCTGGCGGAGCGGGTGTGGCGAGCAGGCAAGGTGACGGTCGTCTGCTCGCACCGGCCGGTGCTGCCGGCGCTGTCCCGGGAGCTGGGGCTCAAGGTGGGCAAGTTCTCCACCGGGTCGTTCCTGGTCGCTCACCGGCTCGCCGACGGCCGTCTGGTGCATGAACGCTTCGGTCCGCCGTAGCTCTGCGACACGGCTCGGTGACGATCCAGGCACACCCGACGGGGCGGCCGGGTGACACTGGAGGTGACGGGTATGTTCCTACCCGAGGAACCGGCGCCCCACCGGGTGCCGGTCTGAGGAGAGGTTCGGGGCGCACCATGACGATGATGCGAGAACTGACACTGATCGGGATCCGGATGGAATCGCCCAACCGGGCCCCGGTGATGATGCTGCGCGAGACCGAGGGCTACCGCTACTTGCCGATCTCGATCGGCTCGGTCGAAGCAACGGCGATCGCGTACGAGGAGCAGGGCCTGCGTCCCTCGCGGCCGCTCACCCACGACCTGATGCGCGACCTGATCGAGGCGTTCGGCGTCCACATCGAGGCAGTCGAGATCGTCGAGCTGCGCGACGCCGTCTTCTACGCCGAACTCGTGCTCGCCAACGGCGCCCGCGTCTCCGCCAGACCGAGCGACTCGGTGGCGCTCGCCGTCCGCCTCGGTACGCCGATCCGCTGTACCGAACAGGTACTCCGCGAGGCCGGTATCGCCACCCCCGAAGAGGAACAGGCCGAGCTCGAACGTTTCCGTCAGTTCCTCGACAGCGTCGCCCCGGAGGATTTCTCCAGCTGACCCTCACATCCACCGTGCGCTACGATCCGATCTCGCACTGGTGGCAGGGGTGACCTCCAGGCGACTTCACCTGGGGGACTCAGCCATGCGCAGAACCGTCGCGACCGCGACCGCCGCCGTACTTCTCGCCGCGCTCCAGACCACCACCGCCCACGCCGCACCGGCGCCACCGACCGATGTGCAGGTCAGCTGGTCGGATCCGGCGACCAGCTTGATGCGGGTGACGTGGACGGACGCCGGGGCTGCCAACAAGCTGCGCATCGAGTACCAGGACGGCACGGCTCCGACGGAATGGTTCACAACGCAGGACAACGACTTCAACCACCGCTGGGCCGTCCAGTGGGGAAAGATCGCGCGGGTCGCCGTCCTGACGACCGACGCGACAGGCGACAGTCCAGCCGCGTACTCCCCCTGGTTCGACACGACCATTCCCGGGGCACCCACCGTGACTGCCGCGGTTCCGCAGGCTGACGGTTCGCTGCGGCTCACCTGGACCACCCCACCCGCTCCGAAGGACAGCACCCCGGGCGATCCGCTGGACGTGCCGGTCGGCAAGGTCGGCGAGGTCGTCGTGACGGTCTGGTCCGACCCCGCCGACAAGACGGAGCGGTTCGCGCACCCGTTCGGCACCACGACGGCGGTCGTGCCGCCGCTCCCGCGTCCGCAGTCGGTCAGGGCGATAGCGACGAACGAGTGGGGCGGGGCGTCACCCGACGACGTCTACTACACGGATATGAAGTTCGCCCTGAGAACCGGACCGGCGTACGGCGTGTTCGGCAAGCCGATGACGATCTCCGGTATCGCGGGCGCGCTGCTGTGCGACGACCCGGGCAACTGCGGCAAGGGCCGGCTGTTCGGTGGGGCCGGGATCCCGATCACGATGCAGACCAGGGCGAACTCCGCCAAGCCGTGGGAGTACGCCGGGCGCTACACCTCGTACGACCTGTCCGGGTTCCAGGCACAGCCGGTCGCGGTCGGCGGCCGGGAGTATCGCTTCTACGCCCCGGCCTGGAACGGCTATTCGATCGTCACGGCGCTAGCGACCTCGGGGACGAAGTACATCCCCACGCTGGCGAACTTCGCTGTTGCCGGGTTCAACGTGTCCACCGCGCAGGTCGGTCAGATGGTGAAGCTGACCGTCGATGTGAAGCCGGGCGGGACCGTGAAGGGCGCGCTGCAGCGCTGGGACGGCAAGTACTGGCGCAGCGTGCTGACCGTGCCGGTTGTTAAAGGTAAGGCAACAATGTCGATCCGGGCCGCCGGGCGCGGCACGACCACGCAGTACCGTGTTGCCGTCCCGGGGATGACGTACTACGGGCTGCCGATCCAGACGACAGGCAGTCGATCGTTCACGTTGACAGTGCGCTGAGCGTTACCGGAACGTGAGCCAACAGCCGTTTACATCGACGGAGAGTGACGGCTCTTAACTCAGTTCACCTAATGGCTGCCTGTCGGCATGCCGGGCGTCGCACACGCTACTGGAACCGTTCACCGCTCGTTCACCAGCGACGGACCGGTCGGTCACCTGCTCTCCCTACCGTCTGTGGAAGTTCAAGAAGTCTGATTCCCGCAGAAGGGCAACACTCTCGTGTCCGTCAATCGCCTGCTCCGCGTCGGCTCCGTCGCCGTGGCATCCCTCGGCGTTCTCGCTCTGAGCGCCTGTGGCAGTGACCCTGAGCCGTCCGGCTCCTCGAGCCCCGGTTCCTCGACGTCGTCCGCCGGTGCAGACTGCCCGCAGGGCACTCTGAACGCTGAAGGCTCCACGGCGCAGAAGAACGCCATCGAGGAAGTCATCAGCAAGTACAACGAGAAGTGCGCCGACGTCACGGTGAACTACAACCCGACCGGTTCCGGTGCGGGCATCAAGCAGTTCAACGCGAACCAGGTCGACTTCGCCGGCTCCGACTCGGCGCTGAAGCCCGACGAGATGACCGCTGCCACCAAGCGCTGCGGCGGCAACCCGGCCATCGACCTGCCGATGGTGGTCGGCCCGATCACCATCGCCTACAACGTCGACGGTGTGGACAAGCTGGTCCTCGACGGCCCGACGGCGGCGAAGATCTTCGCCGGCACGATCAAGACCTGGAACGACCCGGCAATCGCCAAGCTGAACGCGGGCGTCACCTTCCCGTCGGCTCCGATCTCGGTGTTCTTCCGCTCCGACGAGTCCGGCACCACCGAGAACTTCAGCAAGTACCTCAAGGCCGCCGGCGGTGGCGCCTGGACCAAGGAGCCCGCCAAGAAGTGGGCCGGCACCGGCTCCGGCAAGGAGAAGTCCTCCGGTGTCGCCGAGGCCGTGAAGAGCACCAAGAACTCGATCACCTACGACGAGTGGTCGTACGCGATCGACAACAAGCTCGGCATCGCGCTGATCGACAACGGCTCGGGTACTCCGGTCGAGCTGAGCGCCGAGTCCGCCGGCAAGGCGCTGACCGCGGCCCAGCCCGCCGACGCGTCCGGCAAGGACCTGGCCCTGAAGCTGGACTACGCGACCAAGGCCCCGGGCGCGTACCCGATCGTCCTGGTCACGTACGAGATCGCCTGCACCAAGGGCCTGACGGCCGAGAAGACCGCGATGGTGAAGAGCTTCCTGAGCTACTTCGCGAGCAAGGACGGCCAGGCATCGCTGACCGACCTGAACTACGCGCCGCTCCCGGACGAGATCCAGACCAAGGTCGTGGCCGCTATCCAGGCGATCAGCTGACCTCGAAGCGGTAACTGATGCGAGCCCCGGCGTTCCGATTGTTCATCGGAGGACGGCCGGGGCTCGCCTCGTCAGATCCAGACGTGACAGATTCACGACCGAGGCGCTTGGAGCACCATCGATGAGTAGTCCAGACGGCACGGCACCGCCCGACCGGCCGGACGGCACGGCCGCCGGACAGGAACATCCCGCGATCGAGGACCTGGTCCACGAGGATGCGGGACCGGCCCCGCGGTTCGAGGGCCTGGCCGAGGAACACGCCGAGCACGAGGCACAGCAACCCGCCGAAGTCATGACCGAGTCCGGCCTCGAGCCCGCGACCACGATGCCGGCGGAACCGGGCAAGAAGATGGAACTCGGCCCGGTCGGCCATCTCGGCGACCGGCTGTTCGGCGGGCTCGCCCGCGGATCCGGCGGCCTGGTGGTCCTGATCGTCGCGTTCGTCGGCATCTTCCTGCTGGCACTGGCCATTCCGGCACTGGCCGACGACAAGAGCAGCTTCCTGTTCTCCCGGATCTGGCAGCCCGGCGGCGACAACCCGCAGTTCGGTATCGCGGCCCTGTTCTACACCACCCTGATCAGCTCCATCATCGCGATGATCATCGCGGTCCCGATCGCGATCGGTGTGGCGCTGTTCGTCACGTACTACGCCCCGAAGCGGCTGGCCTCCCCGGTCGCGCACGCGGTCGACCTGCTCGCCGCCGTGCCCTCGATCATCTACGGCCTGTGGGGCATCCTGTTCTTCGCCCCGATCCTGCGTCCGGTGATCAGCGGGATCTCGGACGCGCTCGGCTGGATACCGCTGTTCAAGGCGCCGGCCGGCGGCGACGTCGGCGTCGTCTTCACGGCGTCGGTCGTACTGGCGATCATGATCCTGCCGGTGGTCACCGCGATCAGCCGGGAGATCTTCGCGCAGACGCCGATCTCGCACCGCGAGGGCGCGCTGGCACTCGGCGCGACCAAGTGGGAGATGATCCGGATGGCGGTCCTGCCGTACGGGCGTTCCGGCGTGGTCAGCGCCTCGATGCTCGGCCTCGGCCGGGCGCTCGGTGAGACCGTCGCCGTCCTGATCATCCTGTCGGTGCCGAACGGCAACGACCCGTGGAACTCGTCGATCTTCGCCGGCGGCGAGACGTTCGCCTCGAAGATCGCCAACAACGCCGCCGAGTTCGACTCGCCGGAGAAGACCGGCGCGTACATCGCGGCCGGCCTGGTGCTGTTCGTCGTCACGTTCCTGGTCAACTCCGCGGCCCGGATCATCGTCGAGCGCAGCGCTCCGGGCTCGAAGCGGCCGCGCCGCAACCGCAAGGCCGGCGCCACTGCTGCCGAAGGAGCTGGATCATGACCACCGCGACCGCCGACACGGCGGCGTTCGAGGGCAAGGCGCTGGATCTGACCGGCAAGTCAGGCTCCCGCGCCTTCCGAAACACCCTGGCCACTGTGCTGGTGACGCTGGCGTTCGTGCTGGCGATGATCCCGCTGCTGTGGATCCTCTACACCGTTGTTTCCAAGGGCTACCACCTGCTGCTGAGCGCCGACTGGTGGAGTCAGTCGCAGCGCGGCATCACCGTCCGCCGCGAAGGCGGCGGCGCGTACCACGCGATCATGGGCACACTGATCATGGGCCTGATCACCGCCGTGATCGCGGTCCCGATCGCGGTTCTCGGCGCGGTCTACCTGGTCGAGTACGCCAAGGGCACCCGGGCCGCCCGGGTGGTCAGCTTCATGATCGACGTCCTCACCGGTGTCCCCTCGATCGTCGCCGCGCTGTTCATCTACGCGGTGTGGATCACGGTGCTCGGCTTCAACCGGGTCGGGTTCGCGGTGTCGCTGTCGCTGGTACTGCTGATGCTCCCGGTTGTGCTCCGGTCCACCGAGGAGATGCTCAAGCTGGTACCGGACGAGTTGCGGGAGGCGTCGTACGCGCTCGGCGTACCGAAGTGGAAGACGATCCTGAAGGTCGTCGTGCCGACCGCGTTCGGAGGCATCGTCACCGGCGTGATGCTCGGTCTGGCTCGCGTGATGGGTGAGACCGCGCCGTTGCTGATCCTGGTCGGCTACTCGAAGAACATCAACCTGAATCCGTTCAGCGGATTCATGGGCGCGCTGCCGACGATGATCAACCAGGACCGCAACGACATGGCGCTCCAGCCGGCCAACGACCGCGTCTGGGCGGCCGCGCTGACGCTGATCCTGCTGGTCCTTGTCCTCAACGTGCTGGCCCGGCTCGTCGCCCGGTTCAGCACCATCAAGTCGAAATAGTCTGAGAGGTTCTGAGTCGATATGGCTAAGCGCATCGAGGTCAGCGGCCTCAACGTCTACTACGGCGATTTCAAGGCCGTCGAGGACGTGTCGATGACGGTCGAGCCCCGCTCGGTCACCGCGTTCATCGGCCCGTCCGGCTGCGGCAAGTCCACCTTCCTGCGGACCCTGAACCGGATGCACGAGGTGATCCCCGGCGCCCGGGTCGAGGGCAAGGTGCTGCTGGACCAGCAGGACCTGTACGGCTCCGGGGTCGACCCGGTCGCCGTCCGCCGCGTGGTCGGCATGGTGTTCCAGCGGCCGAACCCGTTCCCGACGATGTCGATCTTCGACAACGTCGCGTCCGGCCTGAAACTGAACGGCGTCAAGGACCGCAAGAAGCTGACCGAGGTGGTCGAGCGGTCCCTGCACGGCGCGAACCTGTGGAACGAGGTCAAGGACCGCCTCGACAAGCCCGGCGCGGGCCTGTCCGGCGGTCAGCAGCAGCGGCTGTGCATCGCCCGGGCGATCGCGGTCGAGCCCGAGGTGATCCTGATGGACGAGCCGTGCTCGGCCCTGGACCCGATCTCGACGCTGGCGATCGAGGACCTGATCGAGAAGCTCAAGGACCAGTTCACGGTCGTCATCGTCACGCACAACATGCAGCAGGCGGCCCGGGTCTCGGACCAGACCGCGTTCTTCAACCTGGCCGCGACCGGTAAGCCGGGCCGGCTGATCGAGATGGCCCCGACCAAGCAGATCTTCTCCAACCCGTCGGAGAAGGCCACCGAGGACTACATCACCGGCCGCTTCGGCTGATCTGCGCTACCCTCGGCCGCCGTGACGAGCTCGTCACGGCGGCCGTCGGCGTTTCAGACCTGGGTCAGACGCAGAGCGAACGGGCGAAGTTGACCCGGGCCAGGACGTCGGCCACCTGTTGCGGCGAACTCACGCCGACGTGGGTGTTGTGGGTGCGGTTGCCGTTCTGCACGGTGACCTGGACGAAGCCGGTGGTCCGGCGCTCCTTGCAGAGCAGGAAAAGCAGGCCGAGCAGGCAGGCCAGCGCGAAGATGATCGCCAGCACGATCGCCCAGCCGGGGATCTTCTCCTCGGTCCGCGACATGTCCATCGCCGACCAGTTCGTCCCGTGGGTGGGCAGGACGCCGGCCGGCGTGACGATCCGCTGCTGTTCCACGGAGATGTCGCCGATCGTCACCAGCACCGGACCGGCCGGCAACGCGCCCGGCGGCTGCTGGGGCTGCGACGGCTGCTGCGGCTGGTACGGACCGCCGACCGGCGGCGGGAACGCGCCCGGCTGCATCCCGTAGGGACCTGGCTGGGCTGGTGGGGCGGCCTCGAAAGTGGGCGGCGTCGGGTACTGCACCGGGAGATGGCGGTCGGGATCGCCGCCAGGGCCCTGACCGGGCGCGGGTTCACGAGGGGTCTCAGTCACAGACGAGACCCTAAGGGTTCCACGGACCGGAGTGGGGACGTGACCGCGAACCTGTGGAAAAGATAGCCTTCGGGGATTCCTCGACGTTCTCAGAAGGGAACCGCGGTGAGCACTCCGACGCCACCTCCCGGCGACGACCAGAACGACCAGAACCGGCCGCAGGACACTCCCGAGACCCCGGGTGAACAGCCGAGCCAGTACGGTCAGCCGAATCCGTACGGCCAGAGCCAGCCCGAGCAGCCGGGGCAGTACGGCCAGCCCCAGCCGGGCCAGTACGGCCAGCAGCAGCCCGGGCAGTACGGCCAGCAGCAGTACCCGGGTCAGCCGGGTCAGTACGGCCAGCAGCCTGGTCAGCCTGGCCAATATGGGCAGCAGCAGCCGGGCTACGGCCAGCAGCAGCCCGGTCAATACGGGCAGCAGCCGGGCTATGGCCAGCAACAAGGCGGTTACGGACAGCAGCAGCCGGGTGCCTACGGTCAGCAGCCCGGCCAGTACGGCGCGTACGGGCAGGGCGGTTACGGGTACGGCGGCGGCGCCGTACCGCAGAACAACACCCCGCAGACGCTGGCGATCATCGGCATCGTCTGCCTGGTGATCTGTACGCCGGCCTCGATCGTGCTGGGCCTGATTGCCCAGGGCAAGTTCCGTGAGCAGGGCCGCTCGGACACGCTGGCGAAGGTCGCGTGGATCGGCGGCGCCGCCCTGACCGGCCTCGGGCTGCTGTTCTACATCATCGGACTCGCGTCCAACTGACCTCGTTCGTCGCGGGGCCGGCCCGGCCCCGCGACGGCGTCAGTTCAGGTTCCGGGCGACGCCGTACACGACGAGCAGGGCGATGACGCCCTTGATCAGCCAGTCGGCGACCCGCGGGCTCATCGACAGCCTGGGCAGCCGCACCAGCCGGAGCGATTCGAGGCTCCAGGCAAGCACTTGGTAGCCGACGGCAACACCGACGAGTGGGCCGAGCACCAGGATCACGGGGTTGAAGTGCCAGGCGGCGTCCAGATCGCCGCGGAGCAAGGCGGCTGCCATCCGGGTCGACCCGCAGAGCGGGCAGTTCAGGCCGGTGGTGGCGTGCAGGATGCACGGTACGCCGATCCGGTCGCCGGACAGCTGGTACAGCCCGGCCAGCGCGAACCCGCCGACACCGACCGCGGACAGGCCCCACACCCGACGGTCCAACGGCTGGACCGGACCGGCGGGCCGGAGTACGACGCTCTGCGAGACGCTCACCCCACAACGGTAACTCCCAACCGGTGGGATCCGTGGACGGGTCTGAGCCGTCGGACCCGTAGCCTGCAACTCACTCCTCAATATGTCTTCAGTAGAAGGGATCGTCGTGAGCACTCCGACGCCACCGCCGGGTTACGGCCCGCAGGACCCACAGCAGCCGGGTCAGTACGGCCAGCCCGGCCAGTACGGTCAGCCGGGGCAGCAGCCGGGCCAGTACGGGCAGCAGCCCGGGTACGGCGGCCAGCCGGGTTACGGTCAGCAGCCGGGGTACGGCCAGCCTGGCCAGTATGGGCAGCAGCAGCCGGGTTATCCCCAGCAGCCCGGTCAGTACGGGCAGCAGCAGGGTCAGTACGGTCAGCCGGGTCAGTACGCCCAGCCTGGTCAGTACGGCCAGCAGCCGGGCTTCGGGCCGTACGGCCAGCCGGGCTTCGGCGGCACCCCCGGCAACCTGGCGGCCTGGCCGAACCGGGTCGGCGCGTGGTTCGTCGACGCGCTGATCATCGGCGTGCCGAGCGGCATCGGCTCCGCGATCGCCGGTAACACCAACAACTCCGCGCTCGCAATCATCGGCGTGATCTTCTACCTGGTCGGCGTCGGCCTGGCGATCTGGAACATCCTGATCCGCCAGGGCAGCACCGGCCAGACCGTGGGCAAGCAGGTGCTCGGCCTGAAGCTCGTCGGCGCCGACACCGGTCAGCCGATCGGTGCGGGCAAGACGTTCCTGCGTCAGCTGACCCACATCCTCGACGGCGCGGCCTGCTACATCGGCTACCTGTGGCCGCTGTGGGACGAGAAGCGGCAGACGTTCGCCGACAAGATCAACAACACCTACGTCATCAAGCTCTGACCTGCCGTGAGCACCCCTCCCTCAGGGCCGTACGACGGTCAGTACCCGCCGCCTGGTCAGTACCCCGTGCAGGGCTACAACCCTTACGGGCAAGGCTTTCCGGGCGGCGGGTACGGCTACGCGCCGCCCGGCCGGTTGGCGGACTGGCCGATCCGGGTCGGCGCCTCACTGGTCGATGCGCTGATCCTGGCGATTCCGTCGGTCGCCGGAGTGCTGGCCGCACTGGTGATCGACGGCGACCAGGAAGAACTGGGCGCCGGCGGCGGGATCGCGATGATCGCCGGATTCCTGGTGGCCTTCGGCATCTGGGTGTGGAACCGCATCGTCCAGCAGGGCCGCACAGGCCAGTCGTTCGGGAAGAAGGTGACCGGACTGCGCGTCGTGGACGCGCACTCCGGTCAGCTGATCGGCATGGGCAAGAACCTGGGCCGCGAGGTCTGCGCCCAGATCTTCAACCAGCTCTGCGTCCTCAACGTCCTCTGGCCGCTGTGGGACGACAAACGCCAGACCTGGCACGACAAGGTCGCAGGCGACATCGTCATCCGCGGCTGACGTCAGTGTGAGCGCAGTAGACCCGCGCAGGTCACTGCCCAGAGGACGCTGGTGAAGGTGCCGATGATGAAGCGCTCGGCGACGGCCTGCGGAGTGACCGACGCAGGCTGGTCCGGACTGCGGAGCTCTGGATAGCGGGCGAGGCCCTTGATCGCCAGTACTACGGCGATGCCTTCCGGCCAGCCCGCTACAAGCGAGGCGTAGATCGCGGTCCGCTCGAGGGACCCGATCAGCGCGCCTCCACGCAGTACCTCGCCGGCCTTCTGGGTCGACTGGGCTCTGGTGTTGTTCCGGTCGACCAAGGCGAGCACAGAGGTTGTCAGCGGACCGCCGCCCGTCACCGCCAGTCCTCCTGCGAGCAGGAGCAGCACATTCCACCAGCGCTCGGCCCAGCCGGCCACTCCGTGACCTGAGAGCAGCAGTACGCCGACAGCGGCCAGACAGGCCAGCATGACGCCACTGATCGCGATCTCGAGGTTGGAACCGGATCTGGGCACCCAGGCGAGCACAGCGAGGATCAGACCCGCAGCCGTCAACGACAGAACCAGCGCCGTCACGCAGCGGCTCCAGCACCGAGCAGATCCGCGGCCAGCACCCGTCCGCGCTGCTCCTCGGCGAACCCCGCCGCCTGCGCACGTTGGGTCACCGCTGACTGGCTGATGCCGAGTTTCACGCCGATCTCCCGCCTGGTGAGTCCTTCGGCCAACAGGTCCGCCACTGCCCATCCACGCTCGCTCCGGCGCCGCAGTACGGACGCCATCAGCCACAGCACCGTCTCCACCTGCTCCGCGACCCGCGAGTCCGCGCCGACCACGTTCACATGGTGCGGGCTGGACTTGGCCCGCGTCACTGCCTCGCGGGCGAAGACGAACGCCGCACCGCTGCCGGCTCTGGTACTGCGGGGCAGCGGCTCGGTCACCTCGCCGACCCCGAGGCCGACGTACCACGAGTCCGCGCGGAGCAGCTCGACGATCACGTCGACGGTGGGCCGGGCCTCGGAGAGCACGCCCTGCACCTCGTCGCCGGCGGTCCGCTCGAACTTCCGCAGCAGTCCGGACCGGCGCGGGCGGCGGTTCAGGGAGTTCAGTAGCTCGGGTACGAGATCGCTCGTGCTTCGGCTGCCACGCTGATCTACCGTGAGAACGAAGACCATCGCCCTGCACCTCCTTCTGAACGGCTTAAGGCTACAGTCTTATTCACGTAGAGTGAAGGACAAAACCTGAATCGCTTCACCCGATTACTCCCCGTGTCCGGCCCGGGAGGACGGTGAACCGGGCCGGACCAGGGTTCTCAGTCGGCCAGCGGCAGGTACAGCTTCTGGTCGGCGGCCTTGAAGGTCTCCGACATCTCGGCAAAGCCGGCCTCGATCGCCTCGGTCGAGGTGAGGCCGTGCTCCTCGGCGTACGCGCGGATGTCGGCGGTGATGCGCATCGAGCAGAACTTCGGCCCGCACATCGAGCAGAAGTGCGCGGTCTTCGCGGGGTCGGCCGGCAGCGTCTCGTCATGGAACGAGCGGGCCGTGTCCGGATCCAGCGAGAGGTTGAACTGGTCCTCCCACCGGAACTCGAACCTTGCCTTGGACAACGTGTCGTCCCAGGCCTGCGCACCCGGATGCCCCTTGGCCAGATCCGCTGCGTGGGCAGCGATCTTGTAGGTGATCACGCCGGTCTTCACGTCGTCGCGATCCGGCAGCCCGAGGTGCTCCTTGGGCGTGACGTAGCAGAGCATCGCCGTACCCAGCCAGCCGATCTGGGCGGCGCCGATCGCCGACGTGATGTGGTCGTACGCGGGCGCCACATCAGTTGCCAATGGCCCCAATGTGTAGAACGGCGCCTCGCCGCACAGCTCCTCCTCGAGCCGCACGTTCTCGGCGATCTTGTGCATCGGCACATGACCGGGACCCTCGATCATCACCTGGACGTCGTGTTCCCAGGCGATCCGGGTCAGCTCACCCAGCGTCCGCAGCTCCGCGAACTGCGCCTCGTCGTTCGCGTCCGCGATGCACCCGGGCCGCAACCCGTCACCGAGCGAGAACGTCACGTCGTACTCGCGCAGGATCTCGCACAACTCCGCGAAATGCATGTACAGGAACGATTCCTGATGATGCGCGAGGCACCAGGCCGCCATGATCGACCCGCCCCGGGACACGATCCCGGTGATGCGCCGCGCGGTCAATGGCACGTACCGCAGCAGTACGCCGGCATGCACGGTCATGTAGTCGACACCCTGCTCGCACTGCTCGATCACCGTGTCGCGGTACACCTCCCACGACAGCGCGGCCGGATCGCCGTTCACCTTCTCCAGCGCCTGGTACAGCGGCACCGTCCCGATCGGCACCGGCGAGTTCCGCAGGATCCACTCCCGCGTCTCGTGGATGTTCTTCCCGGTGGACAGGTCCATCACCGTGTCCGCGCCCCACCGGGTCGCCCAGACCAGCTTCTCGACCTCTTCCTCGACCGAGCTCGTGACGGCGGAGTTACCGATGTTCGCGTTCACCTTCACCAGGAACTTCTTGCCGATGATCATCGGCTCGCTCTCCGGGTGCCGCCGGTTCGCCGGTATGACCGCCCGCCCGCGCGCCACCTCGGCGCGGACGAACTCCGGATCGACGCCCTCCCGGACGGCGACGTACCGCATCTCCTCGGTGATCGTCCCGGCTCGCGCGTGGCCGAGCTGGGTCAGGTCCGGACGCCCGGCGATCCACTCCCGCCGCAACGCCGGCAGCCCTGCCTGTACGTCGATCCGCGCCGACGCGTCGGTGTACGGGCCGGAGGTGTCGTACAGGTCGAAGTGTTCGCCGTCGGTCAGATGCACGCGGCGAGCCGGTACGCCGAGCTCCCCGCGATAGATCTTCTCCGAGCCCGAGATCGGACCCGTGGTGACGGCCGGACGGATCGTGCTGACATTCACCATGCTGGTGCTCCCTACGCCGGAATTACCCGGACAGGTTCGGCGGTCGGCGGCGCCGGCCAGGTCAGATCCTGGTCCAGCCGCCCTCTCAGCCCACTACGGTGCGAGCTCCCGCGATCTCAAGTTGTCACCAGCACTCTAGACGAAGCCTGTAGCGTCTAGGGATGCGCGACCTTGTGTATCCGCCTGTCATCGCCTTCGCGCGGACCTCGTTCAAGGTCCTCGACCTCAAGCTCCGCGTGACCGGTGCGGACAACGTGCCCCGGACCGGCGGTGCACTGATCGCGCTCAACCACATCAGCTACGTCGACTTCGTCCTCGGCGGGTACGGCGCTCTGCCGAGCAAGCGGCTGGTCCGGTTCATGGCCAAGGAGGTGCTGTTCCGCAACCGGTACTCCGGCCCCCTGATGCGCGGGATGCACCACATCCCGGTCGACCGCGACGCGGGCGCTGCGTCGTACCAGCAGGCGCTGGAGTACCTGGCCGCGGGCGAGGTGGTCGGCGTGTTCCCGGAGGCCACGATCAGCCGCTCCTTCGAGCTGAAGGAGTTCAAGTCCGGCACGGTCCGGATGGCGGCGGAAGCCGGCGTACCGGTCGTCCCGATGATCCTGTGGGGCACGCAGCGGATGCTCACCAAGGACCATCCGCGGGACTTCTCCCGGCACCGCCCGATCTCGATCACCATCGGCGCACCGATGACCGTGACCCGGGACGACGACCCGGCCGAGGCGACCGCGCAACTGCGGTCCGCGATGGCCGGGATGCTCGACGAGACCATCCGCGCGTACCCGGAGCAGCCGGCCGGCGCCTGGTGGCTGCCCGCGTCGTACGGCGGCAGCGCGCCGACCCCGGCCGAGGCCGAGCGACTGGACCAGGAGGAGCTCGCCCGCCGGGCTGCCAAACGCCGTTAAGACGGCGGACAGGACCTTGACCCTCGGGGCGGAACGAGGGTACGAAGGCTTTCGTTGAGAGAGCAGGAACCTGGGGGGTCCCTGTGCGGCGGGTGCCGATGGCCCGCGGACACGAGCGGGCGGGGAAGGTTTTGTTCGATTCACCGGAAGAGCTGCATCTGTTCGACCCGGGCGCGATGACACCGGCGCCGCATGTGGCCGAACACATCCCGGACGCCGGGGCGTTCTTCGTCGACTGGGCGATCCGCGGGCTGAACCAGGATCGTGCCCGCGAGATCGAGTCCGCGGTCAACGGCCGGCGCAACCAGAACGGCTGGTTCCCGCTCGAGACGCTGGACAGCATCGGCAGTAGGGGCTTCTGGCGCGGCCCGCTGACCTATCTGGCCCGGATGACGGCCGACGACCCCAGGATCCTGCAGGAGTGGGCCTGTGACGGCCTGCGGGACGAGCAGGTGGGCCGCATCGAGGCGACGGTGGACCACCTGCTGCATCAGCAGGGCCACGCCGCCGCTGCGACGTGGGCAGTCGCAGTACGGCCGCGGATGTACCTCGACGCGGAGGTGCTGGGTGACCGGCTGCTGGCCGCGTGGGAGTACAACCTCGGCTCGATCCGGGCCAAGGACGTGGCCAAGTCGGTCCGGCGCTGGAACCGCTGAGCCTCTGAGAAGCCGTACGACGGGCAGCCGCCAGACCGCCCGTCGTACCTCTCAGAGCTGCTGTTGGACAGGTCTCAGTGGAACTGCGGGATGATCAGGTACAGCCCGTAGAGCACTGCGGCCAGGCAGGCCGCGAAGCAGAGCGCCGCGACGCCGGTGTCCGCGACCGACGGCTGCCGCTTCTCGTCGATCGCGACCGCACGCCGCGCCATCGCGCTGACCCCGAGCGCGAACAGGACCGACAGGCCGACCCCGAAGATCAGGCTGGCCAGTGCCACCTGGCCGAGTGAACTCCAGTCGATGTGCATCGCCGTACTCCTCTCAGGCCGCCGCGGCCGTGGTGGCGGCCGGGGTGGAGCTCGGGTAGTCGTTCACGTTCTCCGATGTCACCGGCTTGCGCCGCGACGCCACGTAGATGGCGCCACCGGCCACGACCGCGAGGATCGCGATGATCACCACACCGAGGGTGCCGGAGGCGGCCACCCGGCCGGCCAGCGCGCCGACGATCGCGGCGGCCGGCAGAGTCAGGACCCAGGCGACAGCCATCCGGCCGGCCACCGTCCAGCGCACCTGGGCCAGCCGCTTGCCGAGACCGGCGCCGAGGATGCTGCCCGAGCAGACCTGCGTGGTGGACAGCGGGAAGCCCAGGTGGGACGAGGCCAGCAGGACCGCAGTCGAGGTGGTCTCGGCCGAGAAGCCCTGTGGCGACTCGATCTCGGTCAGGCCCTTGCCCATGGTCCGGATGATCCGCCAGCCGCCCAGGTAGGTGCCGGCCGCGATCGCCAGACCGGCGGACAAGATGACCCAGACCGGCGGCGCTGAGCCCGGGGCCAGGCTGCCCGAGGTGATCAGCACCAGCGTGATCACACCCATCGTCTTCTGCGCGTCACCGGTGCCGTGGGCGAGCGAGACCAGCGAGGCGGACGCGACCTGGCCGCCCCGGAATCCGTCGTTGACCGACTTCTGCCGCGACCGCTGGGTGATCTTGTAGGCCAGGAAGGTACCGAGCAGCGCGACTACGCCGGCCACGATCGGAGCGGCGACGGCCGGGATGATGATCTTCTGTACGACGGTGGTGAAGTGCACGGCGCTGCTCCCGGAGGCGATCCAGGTCGCGCCGATCAGGCCGCCGAACAGCGCGTGCGACGACGAGCTCGGCAGGCCGAAGTACCAGGTCATCAGGTTCCAGAGCACGGCGCCGACCAGGCCGCCGAAGATCACCGGCACGGTCACTTTGGTGTCGTCGACGATCCCACTCGAGATCGTCTTGGCGACCTCGGTGGAGATGAACGCACCGACCAGGTTCAGCACGGCCGAGATGGCCACTGCGATCTTCGGTTTCAGTGCGCCGGTGGCGATCGACGTCGCCATCGCGTTGGCGGTGTCATGGAACCCGTTGGTGAAGTCGAACACCAACGCGGTGATGATCACCACGACGACAAGGAACGACAGATCCATCCCGATCACATCCCCTAGGCGGACGGTCAGCAACGTCGATCGACCGTAGGCCCGGTGAGTGAATTTGAAATGAATGGATCCGGGGAATTTACTGCAAGATCAGATGTGCGAGTCCGTACACGGTCGTGCCTGTGTCAGTGGAACTGCGGGATCATCAGGTAGAGCCCGTAGAGCACCGCCGCCACACAGGCCGCGAAGCAGAACGCGGCCACCGAACTGTCCACGACCGACGGCGGCTTCTTCTCCTCGATCGCCACCGCCCGCCGTGATATTGCGGCCACACCGAATGCGAACAGGATCGGCAGCCCGGCCCCGAAGAGCAGGCTGACCAGAGCGACATGACTCAGTGCGTTCCAGTTGATGTGCATCGCCGTACTCCTCTCAGGCGGCCGCGGCAGGGTCGGCCGGGTCGGCCGGCGTGGCGGGCGTGGCGGGCGTGGCGGGCGTGGCGGGCGTGGCGGGCGTGGCGGGCGTGGCGGGCGCGCGGCTCGGGTACTCGTTGACGTTCTTCGCCGTCACCGGCTTGCGCCGGGACGCGGCGTAGATGGCACCAGCCGCGGCGACCGAAACGACCGCGACAACGACGACTCCGGCGTTGCCCGAGTTGGCGACCTCGCCGGACAGTGCGCCGACGACCGCGGCGGCCGGCAGCGTGAACAGCCAGCCCATCGCGATCCGCCCGGCGACCGACCAGCGCACCTGTGCGCGACGCCGGCCCAAGCCGGAGCCGAGGATGCTGCCGGAGCAGACCTGGGTGGTGGACAGCGGGAAGCCCAGGTGGGCCGAGGCGAGCAGAACCGAGGCCGAGCTGGTCTCGGCGGCGAAGCCCTGCGGCGACTCGACGTCGGTCAGGCCCTTGCCCATCGTCCGGATGATCCGCCAGCCACCGAAGTAGGTGCCCAGGGCGATCGCCAGGCCGGCCGAGATGATCACCCAGAGCGGCGGCCCCGAACCCTTCGTGAGGCTGCCCGAGGCGATCAGCACCAGCGTGATGATGCCCATCGTCTTCTGCGCGTCACCGGTGCCGTGGGCGAGCGAGACCATCGACGCGGACGCGATCTGACCGCTCCTGAACCCGTCGTGGACAGACGTCTTCCGGGCCCGCCTGGTGATCTTGTAGGCCAGGAAGGTGCCCAGCAGCGCGACCCCGCCGGCCACGACCGGCGCGGCGACCGCGGGGATGATGATCTTCTGCACCACGTTCTGGAAGTTCACCGCGTCGCGGCCGGCCGCGACCCAGGTGGCGCCGATCAGGCCGCCGAACAGGGCGTGCGACGAGGAGCTCGGCAGGCCGAAGTACCAGGTCACCACGTTCCACAGGATCGCGCCGACCAAGCCGCCGAAGATGATCGGCACGGTGATCTTCGAGTCGTCGACGAGGCCGCCCGAGATCGTCTTGGCCACCGCGGTGGAGATGAAGGCGCCGACCAGGTTGAGCACCGCGGAGAGAGCGACCGCGACCTTGGGTCTGAGGGCGCCGGTGGCGATCGATGTTGCCATCGCGTTGGCGGTGTCATGGAAGCCGTTGGTGAAGTCGAACACCAACGCGGTGATGATCACCACGACGACGAGGAACGAGAGGTCCATCGCGATCACTCCCCCTAGGCGGACGGACGGATACCGTCGATCGACGGTAGGCCTAGTGGGTGAATTCGAAATGAACTCTCGGCTGCGACTTACTGCAAGATCAGATGCGCAACGCCGTAGACGAGTGCGGCCACCAACCCGGCGGCGGGGATGGTCAGCACCCATGCGGTGACGATGCCTCTGGCGACGCCCCAGCGGACCGCCGACAGCCGCTTGGTCGCACCGGCACCCATCACCGCCGACGTGATCGTGTGGGTGGTGGAGACCGGCGCATGCAGGCCGATCGCCATCACGTAGAGGACTCCTGCCGCTACGGACTCGGAGGCGAACCCTCGGGCCGGGTCGAGGTGGATGATCCGGCGGCCCAGGGTCCGCATGATCCGCCAGCCACCGGAGTAGGTGCCGAGCGAGATCGCGGTCGCGGCGGAGACCTTCACCCACAGCGGGATGCCGTCGCTCTCGTTCACGTGCCCGGTGGCGAGCAGGGCGAGGAAGATCACGCCCATCGTCTTCTGCGCGTCCTGCAGACCGTGCCCGAGCGCGACCGCGGCGGCCGACAGCGATTGAGCCATCCGGAAGCCTCGTGTCGTCCTGCCCGGGTTGCGCCGCCGGAAGATCCAGAGGATCGCGATCATCAGCACGAAGGCCCCGGCGAAGCCGATCACGGGCGACAGCACCATCGGAACGACGACCTTGTCGACGATCCCGGACCACTGCACGACGCTCGCCGAGGCGAGTCCGGCGCCCACCAGTCCGCCGATCAGCGCGTGCGTCGAGGAGCTGGGCAGGCCGAGGCGCCAGGTGATCAGGTTCCAGGTGATCGCGCCGAGCAGTGCGGCGATCACGATCACCAGGCCGGATTCGCCGGCCGGAATGCTGATGATGCCCTCGCCGATGGTTTCGGCCACCTCGGTGCCGGCCAGCGCTCCGACGAAGTTGCACACCGCGGCCATCGCCAGTGCCACCCGCGGGGTGAGCGCCCGGGTCGAGACCGAGGTCGCGATCGCGTTGGCGGCGTCGTGGAAGCCGTTGGTGTAGTCGAACGACAGCGCGATGACTACGACTGCGATGACGAGCGCGAGCTCCACGCTCAGCTCTCCTTGACGGCGATCTGCTCGACCGTGTTGGCCACGTGCTCGAACGCGTCGATCGCGGCCTCCAGCAGGTCGACCACGGTCTTGAGCTTCATCACGGTGAGCGCGTCGTAGTCACCGCTGAAGAGTTTCGCGATCAGCCTGCGGTGGACCGCGTCACCGGTGTTCTCCAGCCGGTTGATCTCGATCCAGTACTCGGCCAGGTCCTTCATGGTCCGCAGCCGGGGCATGGTCTCGGCGGTGAGCTGAGCGGCCCGCTGGAGTACTTCGATCTGCTCGGCGATCTCCTCCGGCAACTTCTCCAGGTTGAAGAGGTGGACCGTGTCGACGGCCTCCTCCATGAAATCCATCACGTCGTCGAGGTCGGAGGCCAGCCGGTAGATGTCCTCGCGGTCGAACGGGGTGACGAACGTCGAGTTCACCCGGCGGATGATCGAGTGGGTGGTCTCGTCGGCCGCGTGTTCCGCGTCCTTCATCTGGGCGGCGATCTGATGGCTCGCGGACAGCCCGGTGCCCGCCGTACTGCCGAGCAATTCGGCCAGGATCCGGGATCCGTCCACGAGGTGGTTGGCGGACTCGGTGAAAAGGTCGTAGAACGTCGGGTCGTTCGGACGCAGACGTAACGGCACTTCAAGCTCCGGGTGAACGAGGGACAAACCGTGAACATGCTAGGGGGAACATCCGGTCGATGCGGCATCCGCCCGGGGCAACGTATCGCGTGTTGATGAACTGGGCCGCGCAGCGTTGCACAGTCGGTAACCGATCGGTTTCATCGTGTTACCACGGCGTACAGATCGAAGAGCCCGACGACCAGGACCAGACCGGCCGCGACCCGCAGTACGTTCTGGTGGCCGAGGAAGTGGGTCGCGCCGCCCGCGGTCCGGCGGTAGACGGCGCTGACAGCGGTCCAGCAGCCCAGGGACAGCACCAGTACGACGATTCCGAGCCCGGTGCGGACGTCCGAGGAACCGTGGCCGGAGGCAAGCAGCAGGATGCCGTTGGCAATCAGTCCGAGCGCCGTACGACGCCACGCGAGCAAGGTCCGCTCCGGCTGCCGGCCGGGATCCGGTGTGCTCATCGCCACAGTGAGAACAGCAGGCCGATCAGCCCGACGACCGCGATCGTTGCCCCGAGCATCAACGGCAGCCGGGTGACCGGGAGCGCGCCGCCGCGCCGGATCGCGATCAGGTTCTGCTGCCAGCGGCGGAAGGCCCCGGCCGTCGTGACGATCCCGGCGCAGACCAGAATCACGCCGATGATCCGGGCCGGCCAGCGATCCGGGCCGAGGTCGAGGAACTGCACGGCGGACAGTCCACCGGCGTAGCAGGCGAGCGACGTCCGCAGGTAGGCGAGATAGGTGCGCTCGTTCGCCAGCGTGAAGCGGTAGTCGGGCTCCTCCTCCGTCATCCGCAACTCACCAGGCCGTGATCCTGTTTCAGCGTCAGCACACGCCGCACGCTACTCGTCAGCTTCGCGGCGAACGACTTGTCCTCCTGCGCCTTGGCGACGAGGGCGTTCACCATCGTCGTGGTCAGCCCGGCCTTGGCGTTGATGACGATGTCCCCGCCGGCCGCCACGAACCGGGTCGCGCGGGCGCCGGCGGGGACCGATGCGACCTCGGCTGCTGCGCCGACATCGTCGGTGATCACGACGCCCTGCCAGCCCAGGTCGCCGCGGACCATGCCCTGGATGACCGTCGGCGAGAAGATCGCGCGGTTCTTCGGATCGATCTTGGTGTAGGTGACCGTCGAGATCATCACCATCGACGTACCGGCCTTGATCCCGTCGGCGAACGGCTGCAGGTAGGCATCACCGCGCACCGTGACGTTGTCGACGACACCCGCTGAGAAGTCGGTGTTGCCGCGCACCCGCCCGAGACCGGGGAAGTGCTTGACCGACGTGGCGACTCCGGCCTGACGCATCCCCTGCACGAAGGCCTGTACGCCGCGGCTCGCGTCCGCCGGCGTGTTGCCGTACTCGCGGTCGAGCTGGCCGATCGGGGCGTTCTGCGACTTCAGCGAGCTGGGCACGACGTCCGCCACCGGTGCGAGGTCGACGTTGACGCCTGCCTGCTTCAGCTGGCTGCCCCACGACTGCGCCTGCGCGGTCAGCTTGGAGCTGGACCAGGTGCCCTGGACGGTTGCTGCGGGGATGCGGTCGAAGCCAGGGCCCTTGAGACGCTGGATCTGGCCGCCCTCTTGGTCGGCGGCGATGAGCGGCCTGATGCCCTTCACTGTGGCCGCCGTGTTCACTGCGCTCATGGCGGTGTGAGTATGGGCGAGGCTGCCGCTGCTGCCCATCAGGAAGACGCTGCCGGACTTCTGCACGACGGCCTTCTGGGCGGACGTCATACCGCTCGCGTCGATGCCGGTCATGATGAGCTGGGCCGCCTGTTCGCGCAGCGTCAGGCTCTGCAGCTTCTGGTCGATGCAGCTCGGCGAGTCGGTGGGCGTGTCGGACGCCGTCGGGGATGGGGTCTCGGACGCTGGAGTGCTGGGCTCCTGGCTTGGCAGCTCGACAGGCGTCGACGAGGACGGCACGGTGCTCGGCCCTGCGGTTGGTGAGTTGCTGTCGCCGCAGCCGGCGACCGCGAGAGCAGTCAGCGCGATCAGCGCGACCGGTCGTCTCATCTCAGTTTCGCTCCCACGCGGCGCGGTCCACGGTGTCCCCGGAGTGCCGGGCGAGCGTTGCGCAGACGTCGTACAGGTGCTCGACCTGCTCCGCGGTGAGGGCGTCGAAGATCGACTTGCGCACCTCCTCCACGTGGCCGGGCGCCGTGTCGATCAGCTTCTGGCGGCCGAGCTCGGTGAGGATCGCGACCTGGCCGCGGCGATCGGACTCGATGCCCTCGCGCTTGACCCAGCCGTTCTGCTCGAGACGGTTGACCGCGTGCGAGAGCCGGCTGCGCGAGCCTTGTGTCGCAACCGCGAGCTCACTCATCCGCAGCCGGTTGCCCGGCGCCTCGGACAGCCGGACCAGGATCTCGTAGTACGTGTGGGGAATTCCGGCATCTCGTTGCAGCTGTTGCTCGATGCGGCTACTCACTACTCGTTGCGCCGCGATGTACGCGCGCCAGGCCTGTGCTTCTCGCTGGTCCAGCCACCGGGTCTCCGCCATCCCCGCAGCGTACTTGTTCACCGATCCGGATCAGCAGTACGGCGACCGCACACACCAGCATGCCTGCGACGGCGAGTGCGCCGATCGTCTCGTGGAACAGCAGGAACGCGAACACCATCGTGGTCGGCGGCACGAGATAGAGCAGCGAGCTGATGCGCGTTGCGCCGGAGAGTTTGAGGTTGACCAGGTACAGACCCCAGCCACCGCCCGTCGCCAGCAGCACCAGCCAAAGCACTGCGCCGTAGAAGCCGGGCTGCTCCGGCACAGTCATCCTGTGGGTCGAGGTCGCCAACGCGGTGAAGAGAACAGCCGATACGAGACTTTGTACGGCCAGTGCATCCAGCGATCTCGTACTCGGCTTGCGAGAGCGCTCCAGACACGTCCCTGCGACGAGACCTAGCAGGCCACCGATCGGGAGGAGGAACAACAGAGGCGATCCGTGACCGGCACCCAAGTCGTCGGCTACAACCAGACCGACACCCGCCAGGCCGAGGACCAGACCGAGCCATTGGCGTTGGCTGACACGTTCGTCCAGCAGCGGCCCGGCCACGGTCGCGATCAGCAGCGGCTGCAGCGAGCCGATGAGCGCGGTCACCCCGGCCGTGATCCCGTGGTCGATCCCGGTGAAGATCAGGCCGAGGTAGACGAACTGGGTCAGGAACGCCATCGAGATCTGCGTCGCCAGATCCCGGCCGGAGATCCGCGGCCGCCTGACCACAAGGACCGCGGCGGCGATCGCGCCCGCGACCAGAAATCGCCAGGCGAGCAGGTCGAACGCGTTCGTGTACTGCGTACCCCACCGGGCACCGATGAATCCGCAGCTCCAGAACACGACGAACCCGGCTCCGGCGGCCAGGGTGAGCGCCTTGTGCGTGGTCATGACAGCGACAGTAACCACACCGGTCGGTATACTGTCAGTATGCTTGACCAGCAGGTGAGACTGATCGTGGACCGGCAGGTGCGTGCAGCGCCCCGGCTGACGCCCGCCGGCGAGCGGATTCTCGAAGCCGCGTCGACGCTGTTCTACGAGCAAGGCATCCGGACGGTCGGCGTCGATGCGATCGCTGCGGCGGCGGACGTCACGAAGAAGACTCTGTACGACCGGTTCGGGTCGAAGGACCGGCTGATCGCGGCGTACCTCGAAGAGCGCGACCGCGCCTGGCATCTGTTCCTCGACGAGCAGCTCGCCACGCGGCGGCCGGCAACGCCTGAAGACGTGATCATGACACTGTTCGCGGCACTGACGGACTGGCTGGCCGGATCGCGCAACGGGTGCGGATTCATCAACGCGAGCGTGGAGTTGGCGGCGCCGGACCACCCGGCGATGCCGGTGATCGTTGGCCAGAAGCGGTGGATGCGGTCCGAGTTCGAAGCGCAGGCCCGAGCCGCCGGTCTCGCAGATCCGGGCGAGCTGGCGGATCGCCTTCTGCTGCTCCACGAGGGCGCGCTAGTCAGCTACCGGGTCGCCGCCATGACCAAGGCGCCGGAAGTCGCCGCACGAGCAGCGGCCGATCTGTTGGCCGGGTGGCGGCGCGTCTAGGTGTTGCTGCGTTTTGTGAGAGTGAGGCCGACGAGGCGGGACACGACCATGGCGACGTACCCGAGACCGGCCAGCTGCTCGATCATCACCACCGATCGTCCCCAGGACGTGATCGGGACGACGTCGCTGAGGCCGGTGCTCGAGAGCGTGGTGAAGCTGAGGAAGAGCAGCTCCATCCAGGTGCGATCGTTGCTCGGGTCAACTGCCGCGGTGAAGCTGGCGGGGACGAGGACCTGCACGAACACGTACAGGTAGGCGAAACCCCAAGCCACCAAGGTGAAAGTCGCGCCGGTCGCGAAGAGCTCGTCGACGCTGACGTCATGATCGGACAGCATGTAGCGGAGCAGGCTGTACGCCGCGTAGAAGTAGAAGGCCGCGTGCAGTACGGCGGAGATCGCGACCACTGGATCGGTCGGATCGAACGCGTCGAGCAGTGACAGTCCGACGGCCGGGATGCCGAGGCAGATGCTGACCCAGGTGAGTCCGGGAGTCGCGCGGACGGAGAAGACCGCGAGGACGAGGACGACGATGCCGAGGATCTCGAACGCGACCCGGCCGGGCCGCGATCCCTCCATCGCCGGGTAGACCAGCACGCCGAGCAACTGCACCACGAGCAACACGGCCGACGGGTTCCGGCGCGCATCGCTGATGATCTTCATCTGCCACCGGCTTCGTCTTCGTCCGATTGCTCGCGGGAGGCGATGATCGCCGCGCGGCGGGCCAGCCGGTGACTCCGGCGGATCTCGGCCTCGCGCAACCGCCGCCGGTCCTCGTCCGTCACCGGGACGACCTGCGGCACCTCGCGTGGCTTGCCCTCCTCGTCCACCGCGACGAACACCAGGTACGCCGACGCCACGTGCATCTGCGGACCTACCGCGTCCCACCGATCGGCCGTGATCCGGACGCCGACCTCCATCGAACTGCGCCCGGTCCAGTTCACCTGCGCGCTGAAATGCACGACATCGCCGACCCGCACCGGGACGAGGAACACCATCTCGTCCATCGACGCCGTGACCGCGGGCCCGCCCGAGTGCCGAGCGGCGACGACACCCGCGACCGAGTCGACCAGCGTCATGATCACCCCGCCGTGCACGGTGCCCAGCAGGTTGGTCTCGTTCTGGGCGGTGATGTGCGACAGCGACAGCCGGGTCTCGGAGGTCGGCCGCGACGACGGGCTGCTGGACATACAGGCTCCTTCGGGCTCCCGGACGGGTCTGCGCAGAGTATCCCGGGAGTTGTCCACAGATTCGGAATCACAGTCTCCGGCGGGCGCCGATCCTCGTACTTTCTCTGCCGAGAAGGAGGATCACGATGACCATCCACGCAATCACCGAATATGCCCAGGGCAACAACTCCGACCGTCCCGACCCCACCCTGACACCGCTGTCCCGACGCCAGGCCAACCGACTTGTTCACCTCGCCCTGTCCACGGCGGCCGAGCGCGGGCTCGATCTCGCGTACCAGGGCGGCGCGGCTCTGGTGCCGGCCGATCGCTCCGCCGACAACCCGGTGCTCGGTCTGAGCAACCTCGCCCGCATCGTCGCCCAGTTCGACGAAGGCGATTGGCCGGTGCTCGTCGAGGAGCACTTCGATCAACTGCTGGAGCAGCTCCGGCAGGGTCCACCGACACCGCCGACAGATCCCGAGCGCGAGCTGATCCAACGCCTCGTCCCCCGCGACGCGCTCCCTGCCGAGTGGACCGCGGACCGGCCCGACTTCCTGCCCGGTCTGCTGTCCGTGCCGTCCACGACCGACGACGGGATCGTGACGATGTTCCTCGAGCCCGCGGACATGGGCATCACCTGGGCCGATGCCGAGCGCTTCGGCCTCGCGAATCTGCGCGACCTGACCGACCACGTCGAGCATGTCGACCACGAGGATCTCCAGGTCGACTTCATCACCGGTACGCCATTCGCAGCCTCGCGCGCGCTGGTCCTGGACACCGTTCTGCGCGAGTCCCTGCGTGTGGATCATGCGCCACACGGTGTGCTCGCGGCTGTGCCGGCGCGAGACACCCTCATGCTGCACGTAATTCGGGACCTGTCCGTCATCCCTGCGCTGGGTCTGCTGCTCAACGTTGCGGCGCGCAGCCACGCCCACGACCCCGGCCCGCTGTCACCCGAGGTCTTCCTGGTGACGCCGGACTTCCGTTGGTTTCCGGCGACGACGGTATCGCCGGACTACACGCCATTGCGGTTGTCCGCTGAGCTCGAATCGCTCACGAAGGTCCTCGCCACGTCCGAGCCGCCGTCGCGGGCCTGACAGGTGCCCTTAGCAACTAATCCTTGGTACCAGGAGGTGTGAAGTGACCAGGCCAGTCGGAATGGCGGATGCGCGTGATCGAGCGGACCTCGCCGAGTGTGGTCCACTCGTCCTTGCCGAGACGGGCGAGCGGGCGCAGTCGACGTACCTCGGGGTGATCGCCGTCCATCATCGCGGCGTCGACCGCGATGTGCCGGACCTGTCCGATTACGAGCGTGCAGTCACCGAGTTCGATGGTGGTGTGCAGCGTGCACTCGATCGCGACCGGGGACTCCGCGACGCGTGGGACGGAGACCGTTCGCGACGGTTCGGTGGTCACGCCGATCGCCTCGAACTCGGAGACCTCCGGCGGGAAGTTCGTCCCGGAGGCATTCACCTGCTCGTACAGGGGCTCCGCGGCGAAGTTCACCACGAACTCGCGGGTTGCCTCGACGTTGTTCAGGCTGTCCTTCCGCCCGACCGAGGTGAACTGCACCATCGGCGGCTTGACGGACGAGACCGTGAAGAACGAGTGCGGCGCGAGGTTCAGCACGCCGTCGGCCGAGCGGCTCGACACCCACGCGATCGGTCGCGGTACCACCACAGAGTTCAGCAGTGCGTAGAACTCTCGTCGCCCGACGGTCTCCGGATCTACATCGACACGCACGCCCGCAGTACATCAAACTCGGTGGATGCCGCCTCACCCCGCCCTGAGGGCATGAGTGGCGAGTCCCGCGCGCGACGGAGAAGTGGATTGCCCGAGCATCACGATTTCCTGCACCAGGTGACCGCTGTCGCCCGCCGGCACGGCGTCGACGCAGAACACGTGAAAGAGGTCGCGGGCGGCGTGGCCAACCGCGCCTTCGTCCTCGGCGACGACCTGTTCCTCCGGGCTTCCCGCCCCGGCTATGAGGACGACCTCCGCAAAGAGACCCACGTCGTCCCCGCTGCCCGGCTCGTCGGCGTCCTGACCCCCGAGATCGTCGAGTACGACGAAACCAACCACCTCCTCGCCGCTCCGTATGTCGTGATGGAACGCGTCCACGGCGCCGAGCCAACCGACGTCCCGACCGGCCTCGCCGAGGAACTCGCCCGCCTCCACCAACTCGAGCGTCCGCCGCAGCCTGGCACGAATCCTGATCGACCACATGCGGGCGGTGATGGCAGCGGCTCCGAGGCGGGACGGGCACTGGACCAGCACGGTGATGGCCGCGCGTCCCGGCCGGGACGGGTTGTGGAACTGCCCGGCGTGCCGGAGGACGACTGGGGCGATCCGTGGCGGACGGTCGACGACCTAGCCACCCGCGGCTACGTGGACCCGGCAACCGCGAGCTGGCTGACCGGCTGGTTCACCCGGCTCGCCGAACGCTTCGACGACAGTGGACCCAAGGTCCTCATCCACGGAGACGTTGCCGCACACAACCTTCTCGCCGGCCCCGACAACGAACTCCGAGCCCTGATCGATTGGGGCGATGCCGCCTGGGCCCCACGCGCCATGGACTTCGCCAAACTCCCCCTGACCCAGGTGGCCAAGCTCCTCCCCACCTACGCAGCCCATTCCCCCACCACCGAGCAGGACCTCGCCGCCGCCATCCTCTGGTTCCACCTCTCCTGGGCCTTGGCCAAACTCCCCGCCCCACCCTGGCCCGCCCAACGCCACTGGACCGCCCCCACCACCAGCCGCCTCCTCAACATCCTCCACTTCTTCACCACCACCCCACCCGCGCCATGGTCCGACCTCGCCTAAGTCACGAGCCACAGCGTTGGTTGCCCTCGACACCAGAAAGGAGCCATCAGTGACCGTCGATCTGTCTGGCAGACTTGGAAATGTGGCTACCGCACCTTCTACGCTCGAGCGCGAGCTGTTCTCCGAGGTCGAGGCAGCACGCCTGCTCGGCCTGCCGGCGGCGACGCTCCACTACTGGCTTGAGGGTGGCCAGCGCAGCGGTGTGCAGTATGACCCGATCATCCGGAGCGAGCCCGTCGGTCGTCGTACGGTCAGCTGGGCAGAGTTCATCGAAGCGGGCTGGCTCAGCGCATACCGCCGCCGGAAGCAGATTCCGATGTCGCAGTTGCGTACCTTCATCGGCGTCCTCCGCACGGAG
The DNA here is from genome assembly GCF_040300265.1 of Kribbella sp. NPDC000426. Classification (NCBI taxonomy): domain Bacteria; kingdom Bacillati; phylum Actinomycetota; class Actinomycetes; order Propionibacteriales; family Kribbellaceae; genus Kribbella; species Kribbella sp. NPDC000426. Next base: position 1,605,301 of record NZ_JBEPDK010000001.1, read on the forward strand.
TTCGGCGTTCCGTATCCGCTCGCCTACAGCAGGCCGTGGGTCAGCGGACGCACCCTGGCGTTGACCCGGTTCGACGGACAGGGTTGGTGTGAGGTTGGTTCACGCTACCTGTTGGTGGGTGGCGTGGGTTGATTCGTAGGTGGCAGGGCT